>CAWGTQ010000020.1:0-162295 GCA_963825395.1 uncultured Acidobacteriota bacterium
ACGCATTGTCATCCTGCTGCAATCGCCAGCCACGGTGGGATTGATCCTCACCGCCAAATCCATAGCACGGTACCCGGAATTTAAGTCAAAACGCTTCGCCGAGTATTTTCTGATTGGAACTCTCCTGAGCATCAGCATCGGGATAGTCGGAGGTCTTATTCTGTTGAAGGCATTTTACGGAACACTTCGCTTGAAGTGAAGGATTTATCCCTTTTTGCTGGCCGACCAGAAAGGCCTTTAGGCAGGTCAGTCTCGACAACCGTTTGACAAACCAAGGAGGCACTCCATGTCAATGCCGGTAACGACGACGTTTACGTTTGAAGGGTACCGAATTCGCGAATACAAGGGTCTCGTGCGGGGAATTATTGTGAGATCCCCGACGATCGTGCAAGGAATCATCGGCGGCCTGAAGAACATCATTGGCGGCAGGATTGGCGCGTATACCGAGATGTGCGAACAGGCGCGCCAGCAGGCCTACGATTTGCTCCTCCAGCACGCCACGGAAATGGGCGCCAATGCCGTGGTGGGCTTCCGCTACGACGCGTCGGAAGTGGTCAGCAAAGGGTCGGCAACGGAGGTTCTCTGTTACGGCACAGCGGTGGTCATCGAGAAAGCGTAGCAGACGTTCGGCGCATAGGGACGGCCAGCACAATTTGTGGGGACACGGCCCTCTTCGGAGTGCGGGGGCTACCAACGGATGGCAACAATGGCATAAGTCTTCACCTGGGGAATGGTGAATGCAACCGCCGACGAACCGGCGCGGAAGTTGATCGTACGGGGCGACTCGGAATCAACCTCGTACATGCTCACCTCTTTAACCATGGTCCCTTTGGGCACGCGGCAAGAGACGTCAACAGAGGGAATTACCGGCGCATCCGCAGCGTTATAGTTAACCAGATGGATCAGCCTCCGCTGCTTTTCAGCCTGCTCGACGAGATTAGCGACCAGGAAGTCAGGCCCGGCAATTTGCATGGGAATGTCATCGTTGGCAGCCCAGCGAATTGCTTCCGTGATCTCCTCCCAGTTCTTGGGGCGCTTCCAGAAACTGTTACCGATGTTAAAGTAAGGTTCGGGCGCGGGGAGAGGACCGTCAAACTCCACGTGCGGGATATAGACCACTCTTCCCTGTCCATATTGTTTGCGCTGGGGTAGTCCCGAAGGGGCCGCGCCACTCTCGACGCGCTCCTCGTAGGCCTTCGGAATCTGCTGCCCCTCGACCAACCCATTCAAACCGGGCTCGACGCGCGCGCGCCGCCACTCGTCATAAAGGCCCGCTTGCCCCGTGGCAACAAGTGCGCCGCCGTTTTCCACAAACCTGCGGATCCGGCCCAGTTGCTCGTCCGAAACGCATTCGGAATCCGGCAGAACCAGGACCTTCAGCTTGGACAGATCGGGCAGAGGTTCGTCGAAGATCAGGTGAAAGGGAATGCGCGATTGGATTAGCGCCTGTTCAACCAAAATCGCACTCATTTGCGCTTTCGCCTGGTGATAGGTAATTGAAGCATAGGAGCGGAGCACGCCGACCGTCGCCACATCCTCAGCACCAACATAAAGGTCGCGATTCTTCCGATAAAAGGCAACATGCTTGACCATTGTTGCCCCCATCGGATTTTGCATACCGGCGAAGCCTAAGGTTTGGTTGAAGGCGAGGCCTTCCGCCATGGCCACTTCACTGTCGGCGATGTATGCCAGCAGAATGTTCTTGAAGGCTCGAGCCAGTTTGTAGCTGCGAATCTTGCTGACCAGCCGGCCATCCGGCAGGTACTGAGCAGGGTTCGGCTCCTCCGTCCAGAAAACATCCGTCGAGGTCAGGAGGCGGGGATGGTCGATGGCGCCTTCCCAGGCGCGATTTCCGCCGGTAATCCCGTGGGGGTTGATCTCGATTGCCACTTCGGGGTTCAGCAACCTTGCATACTCCGCCATTTGGCGCAGCGCGTCGGCCATAATCTGGCACCGGAAATCCACCCACTCTTGGATGGCCGGATCAAAAATGATCTGCATGCGTTGCGGGGGATTCTCGCGGTTCCATTGCGGTGGATTGACGTAATCAACATTCTCAAATCCTAACCTCTCGCGCCGTTTCTCCGGCGTGTACTTGGTTTTTAGGAAGTTCCTGAAGCCTTGCCGGCAGACGGAACAATGGCAGGAATCGGGCTCGGGATTCAGATCGAAGTTGTCAAAGTGGATGAAGTCCGTCTTGACCTCCTGCACCGCGTAACGAACGATTTTCTTCAGATAATCCAGATACTCCTGGTGAGTGAAGCACGGCCGATAGCGGAAGGACTGTTGATAGCCATAGGTCAGCAGGATCGGCAATCCGCTCACATCGCGCTGAATCCAGTCCTGGGCACGCGGCTCTTCGGCAAAGAAGGTTTCATACATCATGGTATTCCATTGAATGTAAGTATCAACCTTCATACCGTAACGATGGGCGATTTCCGTGGCGCGCTTGGTCTCCTCCATATCCGGCATTTCGGCTGCCATGCCGAATCCCTTGTAGAGATGAGTGTGGAAGACCTCGATACCCTGATCCTTAAGCTGGCGAATCAGTTCTTCGCTCTGATTCCACTCATATTCTTTGCGCGCATCCAGAGAGGCGCCGCCCCGCCGAACAACGAAGATATAGGGTTCGTGTGTCCCCCCGGCATCGATTAGGCCGTTCCTCAGCCACGCGACTCGGGGAAGAGGCGACGAAATGCTGCCCTCCAGCGGTAGGGGCATTTTCAATACCTGAGCCGCTGTCACTCCTGCCGCCATGCTACCCATGAAATCCCTGCGATTCATTTCTCCCTCCAAATCATTTCCACGGGGATGTCTCCCTACTGACCGGTAACATATGCTTAACGGCCATTGAGCGCAAGTTTCAGGAGCAGTATCGGTGCTGGAGAGAAGTCCCGGCGAGGAGCCATCCGGTGGGGTCAACAAACATCACATTGCGACATACACTTGACGCGCATCAAGATCGCGAGTGGCTGCAAGCCGCATTATCTGCGGTCTCGCGATTTTCTTTTGACAAACAAATCCCGCGCCAAATATAATTCATATCTTCTGGGACAGATTTTATGCAAAGTGAAGATGACGGTGCTGAGCCGGAAGTCTCTGAACCCCCATTGTGCATTAGGTACGAATCACTGCTTTGGGCAGCAATTTTCCTATGGCTGGCGCTGGTGCCGGCTCGGATCTCTTCCCTATCCCCAAAGTTATTTCCTGGCGGCCTCCGGTGGGCATAGGACAGTGGACTGCCGGGATGAGGCGATGGGGAAGACAATGGTTGTAAAGCACGGCACGACCCGGGGTTAGACCGGACACCTGGGTGGAATCAAGCAGGGCTGAAAACATCCGAATATCGCCTTTCCGGGGAAGTAACTACCCCATAGGAAGCTGTACCGGCGCAAACGTTGCTTCCGGGGCATTCTCGTGAAGGGCGTCAGGCAAAATCGTTCGATGGCGCAGATCTTCCATCGCAGCACGAACACGATCTCCAAGGTGACGATCTTTGGCGCGGTCTTCATTTTGGGCGGACTAGGGTATCTCATTTTCGCCGTCAACCAATCCGCCTACTATACCGACGTCAATGTGGCGCGGCAGCAACCTGTTCCCTTCAGCCACAAGCATCACGTTACCGACGACGGCATCGATTGCCGGTACTGTCACACGTCGGTGGAAAAGTCTTCCTACGCGGGTGTTCCCACTACGCAAATCTGCATGAGCTGCCACTCCAAATTGTGGCTGAACAGTTCCATGCTGGAGCCGGTACGCGCCAGCTACGCCAAGGACGTGTCACTGGAATGGACGCGCGTCAACTCCGTGCCGGATTTCGTTTATTTCGACCACAGCATCCATGTGAATAAAGGAATAGGCTGCACCACCTGCCACGGGCCGATTGGGGAAATGCCGCTCACCTATCGCGCCAATACGCTCTATATGCGCTGGTGCATCGATTGCCACAAACACCCGGAGCGCCACGTGCGCCGCCGCGAAGACGTATTCAAGGCCGACTACGTAGAACCGCCCGACCAACTTGCTTTGGGCCGGCGGCTGGTGAAGGAATACAAAATCAAGGAGCCGAAACAGATTACTGATTGCTACACGTGTCATCGTTAAGGAGCTGAGACAGGACTGAAGAATTCGGGAGACAGAATCAGAAGAGGGCGGATCCGCTCTGGTTCCTGGCTCCAATAGTTTTTCTTATGCAAAGCGAATCAAAAGCGCGCAAGCCTCTCGACCTCGTGCAGATTCAGGCGAAGCTGGAACAGTCGCCGGAAAAGCGCGTCTGGCGCGGCCTGGAGGAATTGGCGGGCACGCCGGAATATCGGGAATTCCTCGAGTGCGAGTTTCCGCACGACCCGCGCGCGGATGCAATGGGCGTTAGCCGCCGCAGCGCGCTGAAGCTGATGGGGGCATCCGCGGCGCTGGCGGGCCTGACGGCCTGCACCAAGCTGCCCACGGAAAAAATCGTTCCCTACGCGCAGCAGCAGCCGGAGGATTTTGTTCCCGGCAAACCCCTCTTCTATGCCACCGCCATGCCCGTGGCGGGATACGCCACCGGGTTGCTGGTGGAAAGCCACATGGGCAGGCCCACAAAGGTGGAAGGGAATCCCAGCCACCCCGCCAGCCTGGGAGCCGCCAATGTGTTCGCGCAAGCTTCCGTGCTGGGCCTTTACGATCCCGATCGCGCCCAGGTGGTCGTTTACCGCGGCCGCATTGGGGACTGGAGCACTTTCCTCACCTCGATGGACCAAAATCGCGCCGACCTCCTCGCCCTTAAAGGTGCGGGATTGCGCATTCTGACGGGGATGGTGACATCGCCCACGCTGGCGGACCAAATCCGCTCGGTGCTCGCGCAGTTCCCGCAGGCGAAGTGGCATCAATATGAGCCGGGCAGCCGCGACACGGTCCGCGAAGGCTCCAAGCTGGCCTTCGGTGAATATCTCAACACCGTATACCACCTCGATCTGGCGGATGTAGTGGTTTCACTGGATGCGGATTTCCTCAGCGCCGGACCGGGCGCGGTGCGATATGCGCGCGACTTTGCGGATAAGCGGCGCGTCACAGGTCCCGAGTCCACGATGAACCGCCTCTACGTGGTGGAAAGCACGCCCTCCGTTACGGGGGCAATGGCGGATCACCGCCTGCCGCTGCGTGCGATCGACGTGGAGGATTTTGCCCGCGCCCTCGCGGGAAGGCTGGGAGTCAAAAGCGGAAGTGGCGCCTCCGCCCACGCGTCGGCCAACTGGATTCCCGCTCTCGCTCGCGATCTGGAAAAGCATCGCGGCGCGTGTATCGTAATAGCCGGCGAGCAGCAGCCGCCCGCGGTCCACGCCCTCGCCCACGCCATGAACGATGTCTTGGGCAACGTGGGCAGAACCGTGCACTACACCGCCCCCGTGGAAGCGAACCCGGTGAACGCCCTGGCATCGCTCAAGGAGCTGGTGGCCGATATGCGGGAGGGGCGGGTCGACACCCTCCTGATGCTAGGCGTGAACCCGGTTTACAACACCCCTGCGGATTTGCGTTTCGGCCCAAACCTTCTCAAGGTAAGAACGCGAATCCATCTCAGCCTTTACGAGGACGAGACCGCCGAACTCTGCCACTGGCACATTCCGGAGGCTCATTTCCTGGAAGCGTGGGGTGATGCGCGCGCCTACGACGGCACCTTAAGCATTATCCAACCTCTTATTTCGCCTTTGTACGACGGTAAGTCAGCACATGAAATCCTGGCAGTGCTGGCAGGAGAGGCGGGGACGACCGGGCATGATATTGTCCGCGGTTATTGGCAGCGGCAGAAGCCGGGGGCCGATTTCGAACAGTTCTGGCAAACCTCGCTGAATAACGGCGTGATCGCGGATTCGGCCTTCGCCCCCAAGCCGGTCAAGCTCAACCCGTCGCTTGCCGCGGCGGCAAAAACGGCCGCGCTGGGCGCGGGCGGCATCGAAATTGTAATGCGCCCTGATCCCTCGATTGGGGATGGCAGTTTCTCCAACAACGGCTGGTTGCAGGAATTGCCCAAGCCTCTTACCAAGCTGACTTGGGACAATGCCGCACTGGTCAGCCCCGCGAGCGCCCGGAAGTTGGGCGTGACCAACGGCGACGTGGTGAAGTTGAGCGGGCATGGGCAAACAGTGGAGGCGCCCATTTGGATTACCCCGGGCCACGCGCATGATTCTCTCACTCTGCACCTGGGGTACGGACGGCGCCGGGCCGGGCATGTGGGCACGGGCAGAGGTTTTAATGCCTACCTGCTTTCGACGGCGGAAAACCCCTGGATCGGCAGCGCCGAAGTGCAGAAGACCGGGAGGACTTACCCGCTTGTCACCACGCAACACCATCACATCATGGGCAAGGAAGGCGCGGAACGCGAGGAGGAGAGCGTGGCGGCGCTGCAACGCAAGCTGGTGCGCGGAGCGACGCTGGAGGAATTCCGCCATGCCCCCGATATGATTCGTGAGGAAGGGGAGGAAAACGGGCCTTCGATTTATCCCGCATACCCGTACGAGGGCAACGCCTGGGGCATGTCCATCGACTTGAATAGTTGCATCGGTTGTAATGCCTGCGTGGTGGCGTGCCAATCGGAGAACAACATCGCGGTGGTGGGAAAGGACCAGGTTTCGCGCGGCCGGGAAATGCATTGGATTCGGGTGGACACGTACTTTCAGGGAGGCCTGGACAATCCGGAGATATACAACCAGGCGGTTCCCTGCATGCATTGCGAGAACGCGCCCTGCGAGTATGTTTGCCCGGTGGGGGCCACCGTGCACAGCCCCGAAGGGCTGAACGAAATGATTTACAACCGCTGCGTCGGCACGCGCTATTGCTCTAACAACTGTCCCTACAAGGTCCGCCGCTTTAACTTCGAACTCTTCTCCGACTGGACCACGGCGAGCCTGGAGCCGCTGCGCAACCCGGATGTGACCGTTCGCAGCCGGGGCGTGATGGAAAAATGTACTTACTGCATCCAGCGCATCAACAGAGTGAAGATCGCAGCCGAGAAAGAAAACCGTGAGCTGCGCGACGGAGAAATTCTGACCGCGTGCCAGCAGACCTGCCCGGCGCAGGCGATCGTTTTCGGCAACATCAACGACCGTGACAGCCGGGTGGCCAAGTTGAAAGCGCAATCGCGAAATTATGGCCTCCTGACGGAATTGAACACGCGGCCCCGCACCACGTATCTGGCCAAGCTGCGGAATCCCAACTCGGAAATCAAGGAGTAATTGGTGGGTTCTGATGGACTCGAAAACACGCCGGCGGTAGGCGAGAGCGCACCGGTTCTCGCCTCGGGTCACACCTACGCGTCGATCACCGATAAGATCAGCTCCATCGTCCTGCTGCAAAAGACCAGGTGGGGGTGGTGGTTCGGGTTTGCCATTGCCTTCACCTTTTTCATGATTCTGAATATGGCGATTGGCGCTCTGCTGGTTTTCGGCGTAGGCCTTTGGGGAATTAATATCCCCATTGCCTGGGGATTCGCCATTGTCAACTTTGTTTGGTGGATCGGAATCGGGCACGCGGGCACGCTGATTTCCGCTTTTCTGTTGCTGATGCGGCAGGCTTGGCGGCAATCCATCAACCGCTTTGCGGAAGCCATGACACTGTTTGCAGTATCATGCGCCGGCTTGTTCCCCCTGCTGCACTTGGGGCGGCCGTGGCTGTTCTTCTGGTTGCTCCCTTATCCCGACACCATGGGAGTCTGGCCGCAGTTCCGCAGTCCGCTGGTGTGGGACGTGTTTGCCGTTTCAACCTACGCCACCATCTCCCTGCTGTTCTGGTTCGTGGGCTTGATCCCCGACCTGGCCACGTTACGCGATCGCGCCAAGGACCGCCTGCCGCGCGTAGTTTATGGCTTCCTGGCCATGGGCTGGCGCGGTTCGGCGATGCACTGGCATCGTTACGAGATGGCTTACCTGCTGCTCGCCGGATTGGCCACGCCCCTGGTGGTTTCCGTGCACACCGTGGTGAGCTTTGATTTCACGGTGGGGGTAGTTCCGGGCTGGCACAGCACGATATTTCCACCCTACTTCGTAGCCGGCGCCATCTATTCGGGTTTCGCCATGGTTTTGACCCTGGCCATCCCGCTGCGCAAGTTTTACGGCTTGGAGGATTTCGTCACGCTGCGGCATCTCGACAACATGGCGAAGATTCTGCTGGCCACCGGGCTGATTGTGGCTTACGGCTACATGATGGAAACCTTCATGGCATTTTACAGCGGCAACACTTACGACCGTTACATGATTATAAATCGGATGACCGGGCCCTACGCGCCCGTCTATTGGGTGCTAATCACCTGCAACATTGTGGTCCCGATGACGGTTTTGTGGTCATCAAAGATCCGGCGAAATGTTCTAGCGCTGTTCGTGATTTCTCTGATTGTCCAGACGGGTATGTGGCTCGAGCGATTCGTGATCGTCGTTACCAGCCTGCACCGCGATTTCATGCCCTCAGCGTGGGGCATGTACTATCCGACAATGTGGGATTGGGCGGCGTTCACGGGCTCGATCGGATTGTTCCTGACGCTCTTCTACCTGTTCATCCGCTATCTGCCCATGATCTCGATCTTTGAGATGCGTGGGTTGGCGCATGACTTGAAAGAGAAGCAGGGTTAGGGATTGCGATCAGCAATCAGCAATCAGCTCTCAGCTTTCAACTAGAGCTTTAGCTGACCGCTGAAAGCTAACAGCTCAATTTGATGAAACGACACCCGCTTTACGGCTTGATGGCCGAATTCAACACGACGGACGAACTGCTGAGCGCCGCCCATCGCATTTACGCGGAGGGCTACCGCCAGATGGACGCGTTCACCCCCTTCCCGGTGGAGGGGTTAGCGGAGGCCATCGGCTTTCACCATACGCGTGTGCCCCTGATCTGCTTGATCGGCGGGTTGATCGGCTGCTTCGGCGGCTTCTTTCTCCAATGGTGGCCCAACGTGATCGGTTATCCGCTGAACATTGGCGGGAAGCCTTACAACAGTTGGCCGTCGTTCATACCTATTACCTTTGAGTTGACCATCCTGTGCGCGGGGCTGGCAACGGTCTTTGGAATGCTGGCGTTGAACGGATTGCCGACGCCGTACCACCCGGTGTTTAACGCGCCGCGCTTCGAGTTGGCCACGCGCAATAAATTCTTTCTTTGCGTTAAGGCACGCGACGCAAAATTCGACGCGCAGAAGACGCGGGAGTTCCTACAAACCTTGAATCCCCGCGAGGTATCGGAAATTGAAGCGTAGGGGCGGGAAAAATCGAGTCGGTCAGGCGGGCGTGCGCTGGGCGCTACTGGCGCTGGCGGCGGTGTTCGCCGGGGGTTGCCGGGTTGACATGCACGTGCAGCCCAAACTGAAACCTGACGATGGCAGTACCTTTTTTCAAGACGGACGCGCCGACCGCCCGGTGATTCCTGACACCGTGGCGCGTGGGCACACGCGCACTGACGAACTGCTCTACGCGGGCCGGATAAACGGCGAGTTGGCGGACCAGTTTCCCTTTCCGGTCACGCGCGAAGTGCTGGAGCGCGGGCGCGCCCGGTTCAACATCTATTGTTCACCCTGCCACGATTACACGGGCAGCGGGCGGGGGATGGTCGTACAAAGGGGATTCCCGCCTCCGCCCTCGTATCACATCGAGCGCTTGCGCCAGGCGCCGGCAGGACATTTCTTTGAGGTTATGACTCTCGGCTACGGCGCCATGTACAGCTACGCGGGCAGGATTACGCCGGAAGATCGTTGGGCGATCGTAGCATACATCCGCGCCCTGCAACTGAGCCAGCACGCCACGCTCGATGACGTGCCGGCGGAAGAGCGGCAGCAACTCGCGAGCGGAGCAAAATGAACACGGTGGAAACATCTTTACCCGAAGTCGAACGCCTGGAAAAGCCCGCGCTGGTGGGAGGATTGGCAGCGCTGGTCCTGTGCGCGGCGTTGGGTTTTCGCGACCCCACGCAGTTCTTCCGGTCCTATCTCCTGGCCTTCGTTTTCTGGATCGGGCTGCCATTAGGTTGCTTTGCCATTCTCATGCTTCATCATCTGGTGGGCGGTACGTGGGGATTCCCCCTGCGCCGCCTGCTCGAGTCGGGGACGAAAACGTTCCTGCTAATGGCGGTGCTGGTTCTGCCGATTCTTTTCCGCCTGCCCGTCCTGTATAGCTGGGCTGACCCACGTAAGGTGGCGTCCGATCCCTTGCTGCAATACAAGCATCCTTACCTCAACGTGCCGTTTTTCGTGGTGCGCACGATTATCTATTTCGCCGCCTGGATTCTGGTGGCGCACTTTCTCAACAAGTGGTCGCGGCAGCAGGATGAAACGGGCGAGGCCGGGCTGACCTCTCGCCTCCAGAGTCTGAGTGCTCCGGGCCTGCTGATTTTCGGACTGACGGTGACCTACATGTCGGTGGATTGGGTGATGTCCCTTGAGGCAAGCTGGTTTTCCACCATCTACGGCATGATGTTCATGGTCACGGAAGCACTGGCGGCGATGGCGTTCGTGACCGTCACGGTCATACTGCTTTCGAAACAGGAGCCGCTCCGAAACTTGATTTCGCCGCGCGTGCTGGGCGATTACGCTAACCTGCTGCTGACCTTCACCATGTTGTGGGCGTACCTCTCGTTCTCGCAATACCTGATTATCTGGGCGGGAAATTTGCAGGATGAAATTCCCTGGTATATGGTTCGGGCGCGGGGGGGCTGGGCGTGGGTGGCGCTGGTGCTCATCATCTTCCACTTCGCGGTACCGTTCCTGCTGCTCCTCTTGCGTTTCGTCACGCGGCGTGCTGGACCGCTGGGCTGGGTGGCGGCAGGCCTGTTCGTCATGACCTTGGTGGATATCTATTGGCTAACGGTGCCGGCTTTTGAGCGCACGAGGCCGGAATTCCACTTGACGGATTGGCTGGCGATTCTTGGGATGGGCGGATTGTGGCTGTGGCGGTTCACGTCGCAATTGAAGGGACGGCCGCTCCTGCCGCTCCACGATCCACGCCTGAAGGAAATAATGCAGCATGCATAAGCAGGGGTTAGGGAAAGCGTGAACCATGTCTGAACCTGTTAAAGGACCGGAACATCCCCAGCGCGGCTACGAAGACTCCGATGTGAGCGTGGGGCGGCTGTTTGCCTTTGCCGGGGGAGTAGTGGCATTGGTGGGATTGGGTGTGCTGGGGAGTGCCGCCGTGTTTCACTTTTTTGTCCGGCACCAACCCCTGGGGCCACCGGCTTCACCTTTTGAGAACGTCCGCACGGTTCCACCCGAACCGCGATTGCAAACCACGGCGCCACTCGATTTGAAGCTCTACCGCGCCGATCAAGAAAAAATTTTGGAAGGCTACGGGTGGGTGGACTCCCATGCCGGCATTGTCAGGATTCCGGTTGACCGTGCAATGGATTTGCTTCTGCAAAAAGGGTACCCGGTCCGAGGCAGCTCTCCGGCGGAGGGCGGGCAGGCCAAAACGCCCCGGCTTGCGGCTCCACCGGCAAATCAACAGTATGCGCCCACTCCCGTGGGCACGGAGGGGAAGCGGTAAATATGCGACTCGTCACCAAGTGTGAGACGCAGTGGGTCAAGGCGCCGACGGGCTTGAGGGATTTTGATCGCCGCGTGCGCGTGGCGGTCCAACTCAGCCTTTTCCTCTTCAGCCTGGCGGTGGGGGCGGTGGGACAGGACAACGCCGCGGTTACGCCCCCGCAGTTGCGCGGCGTGGGGATTGACCAGCGCTTGAACAACCAAGTGCCGCTGGATTTGAAGTTTCGAGATGAAACTGGCCAGACCGTGACGCTGGGTTCGTATTTCGGCAAGAAGCCGGTGATCCTTTCGCTGGTTTATTACACTTGCCCGATGCTGTGTACGATGGCGGAAAACGGCCTATTGAATGCGCTGCGGGATGTGAAGTTCAACATCGGAGAACATTATGAAGTGGTCACCGTAAGTATTGATCCCACTGAAACACCGGAGATGGCGATGGGCAAGAAAGCCGTCTATGTGGGTCTGTACGGGCGGCCTGGCGCGAAGCAAGGGTGGCATTTCCTAGTGGGTGACGAACCCTCGATTCGCGCCCTCACCCAAGCGGTGGGATTCCACTACAACTACATTCCGGAAACAAAGCAGTTCGCGCACGCCACCGGAATCATTGTGCTGACGCCGCAGGGAAAGGTTTCGCGCTACTTTTACGGGATTCTTTACCCGCCGAGGGATATCCGTTTGGCGCTGGTCGAGGCTTCCAACGAGAAGATCGGGAATCCCGTCGATGCCGTTCTGCTTTATTGCTGCCAATATGATCCGGCGACGGGCAAGTACAGCATAATCGTTTCGCGGATCCTGCGAATTGCCGGACTGATTACCCTCCTTTCCATGGGGACGTTGATTATTGCCCTTTCGTGGGGCGGCCGGCAGGGCAAATTTTAGATTTGGGATTTGCGATTTTTGGGGAATGTATGAGGGCAGGCAAGTGCATTCTTGAAGCCCAAATCCAAAATCTAAAATGGTAAGGGTGACCGAATAGCATGTGGCAAGGGTTTTCCATCAGGCCTGAGCAAGCTTCCACTATCGCGAAGGGAGTGGATTATCTATACTACTTTCTCACCGCGATTGATCTCTTCTTCACGGCGGTCATCTTCCTCACCATTTTCTACTTTGCGCTGCGTTACCGGCGCCGCTCGCAGCAGGACCAGCCGGCACAGATCGAGGGAAGCCTCCCTCTGGAAATTGCCTGGACCTTGATCCCGCTGGGACTCGTCACGGTCGTATTCCTGTGGGGCACCAGCCTGTTCATCCGGAATTCCCGCCCGCCCGCCGCCTCCACGGAAATCTTCGTGGTGGGCAAGCAGTGGATGTGGAAATTGCAGCATCCCGAAGGCGTGGAGGAGATCAATGAGCTGCACGTCCCGGTAAACCAGCCCATCAAACTGACGATGACGTCTGAGGACGTCATCCACGACTTTTCCGTACCGGCGTTCCGCGTCAAGAAAGATGTGGTGCCCGGAATGTACACGACGCTGTGGTTTCAGGCGACCAAGACCGGTACGTTCCATCTCTTTTGCGACCAGTATTGCGGCACCAACCACTCGCTGATGAAGGGCGAAGTGATCGTGATGGAGCCCACGGAATACGAGCAATGGTTGAGCGGGGGCATTCGCGGCGGAACCATGGCCCAGTCAGGCGCCAAGCTTTACGACCAACTGGCGTGCATCACTTGTCACGGAACCGGCAAGGGGCCTCCGCTGACGGGTATTTATGGCAAACCGGTAAAACTAACCGGCGGAGCGACGGTCGTGGCGGATGACGCTTACCTGCGGGAATCGGTTCTTTATCCCTCCGCGAAAATCGTGGAGGGCTACCGGCCCATCATGCCCACTTATAAGGGACAGGTCACGGAAGAACAGTTGCTGCAATTGATCGCGTACATCAAGTCTTTAAGTCCGCAAGAAGGCAAAGCGGTGAAGTAAGGGCAAGGTAGCGCCGCCCTTTAGGGCGGCACTGCCCGCAACAAGGCAATGCCGGGCTAAAAGCCCGGCGTTACTACCCGCAAGAAGGGAAGGAATAATGGCAACGGCAGCAGCGGATCTTGATACTCGTGTGCACTATTTGAATGCCAATTACGGCATCAAATCGTGGCTGCTGACGACAGACCACAAGCGCATTGCGATTCTCTACTTGGTGTCGGTCACCTTCTTCTTCCTGGTGGGAGGCGTCGCGGCGGTGCTGATGCGGATCCACCTGATTGAGCCCAATGGCGCAATCTTCGAACCGGCCACGTACGACAAGCTCTTCAGCATGCACGGCATTATCATGGTGTTCTTTTTCTTGATTCCTTCTATCCCCGCCGTGCTGGGAAATTTTCTGGTACCCATGATGGTTGGGGCCCGCGACCTGGCTTTTCCCCGGTTGAACCTGCTGAGCTGGTACGTCTTCATGGTGGGCGGCATCTTGACCCTCTATGCCGTGATTTGGGGAGGCGTGGACACGGGCTGGACGTTCTATACACCGCTGAGCACGAGTTACCTTAACTCCAACGTGATGTCAGCAGCGCTGGGCGTATTCGTAGCCGGTTTCTCTTCAATTCTTACCGGCCTGAATTTTGTGGTGACGATTCACAAAATGCGCGCCCCCGGCTTGACTTGGTTCCGCATGCCGTTGTTCCTCTGGGCGATTTATGCCACCAGCCTGATCCAGATTCTGGGAACCCCGGTGCTGGCCATCACCCTGGCGCTGGTCGCGGTGGAGCGGCTCTTCCACGTCGGCATCTTCGATCCCTCCGTGGGTGGCGACCCGATTCTCTTCCAGCATCTTTTCTGGTTTTACTCCCATCCGGCCGTGTATATCATGATTCTGCCCTCCCTAGGCGTGGTCAGTGAGTTGATCGCGTGTTTTGCGAAGAAGCGCATTTTCGGCTACAGCTTCGTTGCATTTTCCAGCATGGCGATTGCGGTGGTTTCCTTCCTCGTCTGGGGCCACCA
Organism: uncultured Acidobacteriota bacterium; assembly: GCA_963825395.1. GTDB lineage: Bacteria > Acidobacteriota > Terriglobia > UBA7540 > UBA7540 > Bog-366. The sequence continues at coordinate 14,428 of CAWGTQ010000020.1, forward strand.
CATGTTTGTAAGCGGCCAATCGATTTACGCCGGCATCATATTTTCTGCGCTCAGCTTCCTGGTGGCCATTCCTTCCGCCATCAAGGTGTTCAACTGGACGGCCACCCTCTACAAGGGTTCCATTTCCTATCAGGCGCCCATGCTTTATGCCTTGGGCTTTATCGGCCTGTTTACCATGGGCGGGTTGACCGGCCTCTTCCTGGCGACCCTCGCCGTGGACACCCACGTCCATGACACCTACTTCGTGGTCGGCCACTTTCACTACATCATGGTGGGCGGTGCGCTGATGGGGTATCTGGGCGGCATTCACTTCTGGTGGCCCAAAATCACCGGGCGGCTTTATCCCGACGGCTGGGCGCGCCTGGCCGCGGCGATCATCTTTATCGGCTTTAACCTTACATTTTTCCCGCAATACATGCTGGGATATCTCGGCATGCCCCGGCGTTACGCGATCTATCCGCCGGAGTTCCAGGTGTTGAATGTCATGTCGTCAGCGGGGGCGTCGGTCCTGGCGGTGGGCTATGCCATTCCCCTGGTTTATTTGATTTGGTCGATGCGATACGGGCCGGTGGCGGGACCGAATCCCTGGGGCGCCAAGGGCCTGGAGTGGGAGACACCCTCGCCGCCTCCCACCGAAAACTTTGAGCAGACGCCCGTGGTGACGGAAGAAGCTTACGCGTACGGAGCGAAGGAGGCTTCAGTTGGCTGAGAGTCACGCCGCCAGCGCCCTGGCGCACCAATTCGAGGACCTGGAGCAGCAGCACGAGGCCGCCAGCCTCGGCATGTGGATATTCCTCGCCACCGAGGTGATGTTCTTCGGCGGGCTTTTCGCGGGCTATACCATCTATCGCAACCTCTACCCGCCCGGATTCGCGGCGGGAAGCCACATGCTGAATGTCACTATCGGCGCCATCAACACCGCGGTGTTGATTTGCAGCAGCTTGACGATGGCGCTGGCAGTGCGCGCCGCGCAGATGGGAAAAAGGAATTTCCTGGCGGCGTTCCTGGTCCTGACGATCGTGTTGGGCTTGGCATTCATCCTGATCAAACTGACTCTCGAATGGCGGCACGATTATTTGGAAGGCTTTGCGCCCGGTCTGAATTTCACGTTTGCCGGACCCAATGCCAAATCCCTGGAATTGTTTTTCTGTTTCTACTTCATGATGACGGGCGTGCATGCGCTGCACATGGTGGTGGGGGTGGGAGTCCTCAGCGTGTTGCTGGTGCAGGCGTGGAAGGGCCACTTCGGACCCGAGCGCTTTAATGCGGTGGAGACCGCCGGCCTCTATTGGCATTTCGTAGATATCGTATGGATTTTTCTCTTCCCGCTTCTGTATTTAATTGGAGGGCGATACTGAATGCAGGGTCACGTTATTCCGAAGAAAATCTATTTCGTCATTTTCGGCTCGCTCCTGGCGATGACCGCCCTGACCACGGGCATGGCGTACGTGGACTTGGGCCAATGGAACACCATCGTGGCGCTCATCATCGCCTGCTGCAAGGCGACGCTGGTGGTTCTTTTCTTCATGCACCTGCGCTGGAGCCCGCGCTTAATGCGCGTGGTGCTGTTATCGGCCCTCCTCTGGCTTGCTATCCTGATTAGTCTGACCACTACCGATTTCTTCTCGCGCGATTGGACACCGATTCCGGAAGGCTGGGAATCTTCCCGGCTTCTCCCGCCGCCTGCCCCGCCCGCAAATTTGCTCCACCGGCGGTAAGACCAGACCTGCAAAGGCCAGCGGTCGGAGCATTAGCATCGACGTATCAGGCCACATAAGGACCCCGGCAGAGGGTTTTTCCCGCATGCTCTATAAGTCCCCTGAGGCCTCGGGGCCGAAAGGCCGCGCTTGAAATTTTGGCCGTTGTCGGACCCGAAGGTCCCTCCTTTCTGGAATTCACTCCGCCTAATCGGAAAACTTACCACGATGTCATTAACTGCGTTTGCCATCACCAAGCCGAATACGCTATACTCCGCCCGGGTTCCTCGCATGGAGTGGGTGTCCTATGCTTCCCAGCTTAGGTTTCCGCCGTATTTGCTTGCTGTTGGTCATCTTTCTCCTCTTTCCTTTTCTGAAAGTCGAGGCCATCCAAAGTGTATGGGGCGCCGTCGGAGCGGCCAAGCCCCAAAAAGGCTCTGTGGTTCAGGCTGCTCCTCCGAACGCCCGTGAGGCACCCAAGCCCCAATTGCTGAATGCCGACTCCAACCCTGCTTTGCGGTATCCGGTTTCGGTCTGGGAATCCTCCATATCTTGCGGATGGCTCGATGTGACCCGGGCCGGCGTTACCTACACGGTGGTTGATTCGTGGAGGAAAGGCAGTGTGAGCCCCGCTCGGCGGTTTGCGCCGGGAGGAGTGCAGTATCTGGTTGCCCCGGTGGATACAGGGGGCGGCGAGGGGTTTGAAGTCAGCATAAGCGAAATCAACGGCATCCGGTTCGTCAAAGGGAGATTGCTGCAAGTCGCCTTTGCCAAAAGAGCGCCATTGCTCATTTACTTACCGCAAGACCAGTGGGGAACGGTGGAAAAACCGCGCCAATTTGAGGAGGTTGCGCAACAAAACTTGGCGGGGACGTTGGCCGTCCAACGCGGCATGCAGAACTTCGACAGCGTCCTGGCGGAGGTGAAACCGCCAACCCCTCCGCCCCTGAATGTCAGCTTGCACGCCGAACCCCCCACGGTGGAAAAAGGCCACCCCGTGGCGCTGGTCTGGAATTCCACCAACGCCACGGTCCTCGAGCTGGAACCCGGCGTCGGCCCAGTAGCAGCGGCGGGGGGAACGTCGCTGGTACCACAGGATTCCACAAATTACACCCTGACCGCTACCGGCCCGGCCGGGACCAAAGCCGTCAGCGTTTTTGTAACCGTGACGCAACCAATAGCTTCGCCACCGACAATTGTTTTGATTGAGCCCTCCGCAGCGGGCGAGGGGCAAACCGTGGAGGTTGCCAGCTCTCCCCTCATCATCCGTGGTGTGGTGATGGACGCCTCTGGCATTCCCGTCGTCACCATCAACGGGAAGTCCGTAACCATGCGACCCACCAGCGCGCAGGCGGCCCAATTTACCTCTGACCCCTTCGCCCTTCAGCCTGGCGAAACCCGTTTTGAGGTGAGTGCCGTTAATAGCGCCCACGGCCAAACCAAAGTGGCCTTTATTGCTCACCTCACCCCCTCATCACCCAAAGCACCGCCCTCTGTCCCTATCAATTCCAAGGCGCTGGGCAAGTCTGAAATCCTCAGCTTGTTGCAAGGTGATGTGCCCAGCGCGCGAGTGGCCGAACTGGTGAAGGCACGCGGCATCAAGTTTGTCCCAACCCAGGACGACTTGAAGGAGTTCCGCGTCGCAGGTGGCGGCGATGACCTGATTGACGCCATCAACCAAGCTCCGGCCCCTGCAAGCAATTAATCAGGATTTTTCGCCAATGGGGGGAAGGGCGTGGCTTCAGACCCGTTGGAACCGCGACCCCACCTCAAATTCGCCCCACCCCCAAAGACTCTCCTTTCCCTCTCCGGTCGCCTGCGCCATAATACTCTGTATACAGCGCTAAACCTTGCGTGGCACGGAGGTTCATGATGAAGCATGCCCCGGAATTCCTGAAGCTCGTTGACGACGCCAAGACGCGCATCCGGGAGACTAACGCTCAGGAAGTCAAACAGCGACTCGACGCCAAGGAGGCCTTCACGCTCATTGACGTGCGCGAGGAAAGTGAATGGGCTAAAGGCCATCTGCCCGGAGCTGTGCACCTGTGCAAGGGCACCATCGAGCGCGATATTGAGAATGCTGTGCCGGGCAAGGCGACTCCGATCGTGCTCTATTGCGGGGGCGGATTCCGCTCCGCGCTGGCGGCGGACAATTTGCAAAAAATGGGCTATACCAACGTTATCTCCATGGACGGCGGCTGGCGCGGCTGGACCGATGCCGGCTTCCCCACGGTGAAGGACTGAGCCCGAAAAGAGCCACAGCCGGACATCTACGCCCACAACCACAAATCACGGTTGACCGCTCAGCCCTCAACCGTTGCCGCTTCCTTGTTTCCATAAATCTTCCCCGCCTAGTGGTAGACTGTGGCGTTACCAATCTGCTTTGGGGAGGTCACATGGACCAACGGGAACCGCAGAAAATCACCCGTCGCTCATTCTTGAACCGGAGCACCGCGGCGATAGGCGCCGCCACGGTGGCCGGCACGGCGATTTCCTATCGCCGCATCCTCGGGGCCAACGACCGCATTTCGCTCGGCCACATTGGAATTGGCAACCGCGGCCGGGAGCTCCAGGGCATCATCGCCTCGCTCAAGGACAAGCATAACGTGGAGATGACTGCGGTCTGCGATCTTTGGAAGGTCAATCGCGAACAAGCCGCAGCTCAGGTGGAAAAGGCTTACGGCCGCGCTCCACGCAGTTTGCGACATCCGGAAGACCTGCTGGCGCTCAAGGACGTTGACGCCGTCCTGATTTCCACGCCTGAGCACTCGCATTCGCCGGTGTTGAAACTCGCCGCCGAGGCCGGTAAGGACGCCTACGTGGAAAAGCCCATGGGGAATGTTCTGGAGGAAGTTAAGGCCGCGCGCGATGCGGTGATCGAGCGCAAGCTGATTGTGCAGGTGGGCACGCAGCATCGGAGTGAGATTTTCCCACGGGCCGCGCACGACCTGGTGCAGAAGGGCGTGCTGGGCGACGTCTCCAAGATCGAAATCGAGTGGAACTTTCACGGGCCACGCTGGCGGGGCCGCCCGGAGGTGAAACAGATTCGCGAGGAGGACACCGATTGGCACGCCTGGCTCATGACCAAACCCTACCAGCCCTTCGACCCGCAACTCTATTTCGAGTTCCGCCTGTACAAAGAGTTCTCCAGCGGCATCGCCGACCAGTGGATGAGCCACGGCATCGATCTGGTGCATTGGTTTATGGACGATCCCTTTCCGAAATCCGTCATGGCGCACGGAGGTATCTTCGCGTGGCATGACGGCCGGCAGAACCCCGATACTTTCGTCGCTCTCTTGGAGTACCCCAAAGGCTTCCTGGTGAGCTTCTCCACCAGCTTCGGCAACGATGCGCCCAGTTTCACTCGTTATATGGGCAAGCAGGCAACTCTCTTTAACATTGGCGGCGAAGGCAGCCCCCGCTACCAGTTGGTGGAAGAGAAAGGTAACCACGAGGACAATCCCCTGATCTACGAACAGCGGTCATCGGAGTACTTACAGTCACCGGAATCTACCGGCCTGCCACCCACGTCTATCGGCGATGAGGACCCCCACCACATGACGAATTGGTTCGAGTGCCTGCGCAGCCGCCAGCCGCCCCACGCCACGGTCCAAAATGGATTCAGCCACGCCGTAGCCTGCATGATGGCCGCGCACTCATATTGGCAGAGCAGGAAGCTTTTCTGGGACGCGAAGAATGAACAGATCCTTGACCACGTACCCAAAGCCTAGGAGCGTTCGCCGACCGGCCGCGGCGCTTGGGCCTAGTACGGTTTCCGCTTCTTCTTGACAAGATCAACGATTTAGGCTATGATGAGGGGGTGCGGGTCGAGGCTCGTTCTGCCCTGGCTGCAAGTGCGCGGCGGCAAGTCCGCTGGCGAACGGCGAGGGAGGCGACAAATTGGACCAATGGCATTGCGGCGTTATGTCCCTCAACGGGCAAAGTGGCCTAAGCTGAGAACTTATTGAAAATAAAGGGTAGAAAAAGCGATTTTTCTCTTCCCAAAGCTGACAAGTTTCTGAAAATAAAACCACTTACATCAGTCTCACAAAAGCTGAAAATTGGGTGCAAAGTGCCCGACAGCAGGGGCGCCAAATTGTCGTCGGCACACGGTCGAAAGGGCCCGGCATGGTGAGAAATTCGGGCTGAGCTGAATACTCATTGCGGATCAGCGCGGCGCCACGGGGCAGAATTCTCGTGTTTCTTTTCAGCCTGGCAGGCGGGCATCGGTAGGATCAGCCAGGCGCCATGAATTTGAGAGGTTGACTGCCCCAACGAATCTTCTTGCAGCCCGATATCTGGTTGTAGCCAACCGGCCGGCGGCTCAGCCCTCGAAGAGATTATTCAATTCGCGGTAGGGAATGGCGTCCCCGGTGAGCGTGGCCAATGCCGCCGGTTGGTGCACCTGGTTCAGGAACTTACGAAACCACCCCATCACGGCGCGGTACGGTCCCGACCCGAAGCTGACGCGCGCTACGCCCAGTCGCTCCAATTCCGTCACGGAAGGCGCCCCCGGTGCGGCAAGGATGTTGAGCGGTCCTTCCACGGCTTTCACCAGACGCCCGATTGTTTCTCCTTCGACCACACCGGGAACAAACAGGGAATCCGCGCCCGCTTGGCGATAGGCATTAACGCGGCTCACGGCGTGCTCGAATCTCGTCTCGGGTTCTCCCACCTGCGCCAGGAACACATCGGTGCGCGCATTGATCACGACCGGCACGCGGATGGCGTTTGATACTTCGCGAAGGCGTTTGATTCTCTCCACCTGCTGGTCCAGCGGGAGAAGTGGATTCCCCGCATCGCGGGTGCCATCTTCAAAGTTCAATCCCACAGCCCCCGCAGAGATCATGGCGAAGGCCAATTCGGTGACGCCTTCGTCCGTCCGGCCGTAACCGGCTTCAAGATCGGCGCTCACCGGGAGTTGGACATGCCGCGCGATGCGCTCCACTACGCTCAGCATTTCCCTCCGGCTGATGCGTTGCCCGTCAGGATATCCCCATGAATTCGCCACGGCCGCGCTGGATGTGGCGATGGCGGGGAACCCGGATTCTTCCACCAAGCGCGCGGTTGCCACGTCCCAGACGTTGACAAGCACCAGAATGTGTGGCCCGTGATGAAGCTGGCGGAACAATTCCGCCTTCTCCGCTTGCTTGCGAATCTCCATTGAACCTCCTCATCGTGTCTTGAGGTATGAAGGTTGCTGACCACGCCCCGCTTCGAGGGTGGGTTCCGAAGCCCCGCCCGGAACGCGGCGCTCAACTACTGCCCATCCATCACACACCGGAAACCCACGGTTGCAGACCGGTCGATACTGGGAGCCATCAGTAGGTACTTCCCGTGTTCATTCAGCTTGTAGGCTTGCGGGAAATACCACATTGATCCTTGCGGCTGGTAATAGCTTCCGCCCCGCAGGATTCCCGCGCCCGTGTGCGGGTCCGTGAACTCATCCGTCCACTGCCAGACGTTCCCGGTCATGTCCATCACGCCGAAGGGGCTTGCGCCTTGCGGGTAAGCATCCACATCCGTGGGAGGGCGCATCACACGGCGCGTTTCCACCGGGGGTACGGCGGCGGCGTTCCACTCATTCCCCCAAGGGTAGAGACGTCCGTCCGTTCCCTGCGCGGCGTATTGCCACTCCCACTCGTGGGGAAGGCGTTTGCCCGCCCACGCGGCATAGGCGCGCGCGTCATCGAGCGAAACCCATGTGACCGGCTTGCTCGCCCAGCCCTTCGGGTATGCCCCATTCTTCCAGTCACGGAGAAAATTGTGATCGTCTCTGGGGTGGTAGTGGGTAGCGTCAACGAACTTCTTGAATTCCGCGTTGGTCACTGGAAACTTGTCGATGTAGAACGGCTTCATTTCCAGCGTCTTCAGGTGATGCCGCCGCGGCGCATCTTCCCACGGGTATTGCACGTCCACGCCCACATCGTTGCCGCCTTCGGTTTCGATGCCGGAAACACGGAACTCAAAATTTCCTTCCGGGATCCGCACCATATCCGCCGGGGCTGTGGCAGCGGGTTTGGTCGCGTCGATGGCAACGATCTGTTGCGGCAGGAATTTCCATTCGTGGGAAAAATCCCGCAAGTGTTTCTGGGAAAGCTCGCTCATTTTTGACAGCAGATCGTGCAGTGGCTCGTCCGGCTCGCCTGTCAAGGCGAGTACAGCGCCGTAACCCTGGGCCTCGATCTCGAAACTCAGCGTGGCGGCGCTTCCCTGTAGTACCTCCGGCTTCAGCTCGACGCCATTCCACAAGTCGTAATAGCGCGTCCCCGGGACATGCGGGAGTTCCAACTGCCGGCCTGGAACGTCATATTCATTGCGATTGACGAGGGTCCACAGGGTGCGGCCCGGTGCCGGAAATTTGCTGGCGAAAACGCCATAACGCAGCGTGGGCGTGTGCGGCTCCCACTCCGCGCTTACCAGCAGCGGAGCCATGGCACGCTCGATCATCGCAATGCGCCGCAGCGCTTCCGCATCGCGCGGGGTAATTTCATTCCAAATTCCCCAGATGTTTTCCCAGCTCTCATATCCCACGCCGTTGAAGAACGCGTGCTGAAGGTCATCGGTCTTATCGCGCCCCCAGCGACGGCAGATGTTTACCATATGCCGGGACTCAAGCCATTTGTACTTGCTCACCGTGGGAATGAAGGAATATTCCCAGTACCCCCAACTCAAATTGTTCCAAGGCAGGCCGAGGTCCACCGTCAGGTCTTCCGGCTCGAACGCCAGCGGGTGACCCGTCACGTCGGAAGCCGTGCGAAAGGCGCGCGGGATTACATCCAACGTGTCGCCATTCACGCCGTCGGCGCCGACTGCCGTCAGCAGGCGCGCGGTGGCCATCCAGTTGGGCACGCCCTCGTCGCGCGTGCCCTGGTCCCATACCATCACCGGAAAAAGCACATGCACACCCCGACGGTGGAAATCCGCGATCATCTGCCTTACGCCCGCGACGCCGCCGGGCATGTCGCGCAACAGGTCATACTGATTGCGGCTGTCGATTCCGATGTTCGGATAGGATTGCCAAACCAGCACGCTGTCAATGCCACCGTAGCGGCGCTGTAAATCATCCAGATAGCGGTCCACCGTATATTGGCCCGCCACCGGATCGTAGAAGTAGCGCTCGTGAACCATCATCTGTGGCTGAATGAAGCTCGATTGCGTCCACGCCAATTGCGAGCGGAGGTATTCGGAATCGTCATAACCAATGCGGATAAGCCTTTCCATGCGCCAATGCTTGATGTCAGCCAACCACTTGGGGAAATCCGCACTGGTAGGGGGCCCGGGAATCTGCGAATCCTTGGGCCGGTATTGGGTGTCTTGCGCGCGCACTATGGCGAGAACAACAAAGACGGAAGAGAATAGGAAGAGAAGGCGTTTGCTCATGTGTGATTCCTGGATTGGCTGATGTTTCACTGCTGCCTACATTCTCACCAGCGCTGGTGGACGAGTTTGCGGATGTGAGTGTCGTAAACCTCGCGGACCCTGGCCATCTGCGCGTCGGTCAGCGGTGGAAGGTCAGCCGCCCGCGCATTGTCTTCCGCCTGCGTGGGCCGCTTGGCTCCCGGGATGGCGCAGGTTATGGCCTCAAACATCAGGATCCATCGCAGCGCAAGTTGTGCCAGCGTCGCGCCGGAGGGAACGAGCGCGCGCAACTCCTCAACGGCGGCCAAGCCGGTTTCGAAATCCACCCCGGAAAAGGTCTCGCCCACATCGAAGCTCTCCCCATGACGGTTGAAGTTGCGATGGTCGTCAGCCTCAAATGCCGTTTGCGAGGTCATCTTCCCCGCCAGCAAGCCGCTCGCCAGCGGCACGCGCGCGAGGATTCCCACCCGCCGCCGCTGCGCTTCCGGAAAGAACAATTCCGCCGGGCGCGTCCGAAACATGTTGAAAATAATCTGAATGGATTGAACACCGGGAAACTCAATGGCCTTCAAGGCCTCTTCTACTCTTTCCACGCTCACGCCGTAATAGCGGATTTTGCCTTCCTTCGCGAGGTCGTCGAGCACGCCGAAAACCTCCGGGCGGTAATAAACCTCGGTCGGCGGGCAGTGGAGTTGCACCAAATCAAGGCAATCCGTTTCGAGGTTTCGCAGGCTGTCCTCGATGAATTGTCTCAGGTTCTGCCGATTGTAACCGTCCGCCGTGTGCGGAGAGAGCCGCCGACCCGCTTTGGTGGCTACATAAATCGTTTCGCGCCGCTCCTTCTTCAGCCGCGCGACCAGCCGCTCGCTGTGGCCCATGCCATAAACGTCGGCGGTGTCAATGAAGTTCACGCCCAAGTCGATGGCACGATGCAGCGCTGCCATCGATTCGTTGTCATCGACCTTTCCCCACGCCGATCCAATGGCCCAAGCGCCAAAGCTTATTTCCGAAACCTTCCACCCGGTACGGCCCAGTTCCCGGTAACGCATGTGATGTAACCTCCTTGACCCGTGGAAATACTTGCATCTTCAGACAGAGCGAGTGCATCTCTTCGCGTCGGTCTGCCCATGACGGTGAAACCTCGCCTATGTTACTGTCGCCGCGCGACGAAGCCAATAGGTGAAAAGAAAAAATCCATAAATTACACAGATGGCGCAGATTTAGAATGAGGCGTTTCTTCCTCGGCTTGCCTAATCTGTGAAATCTGCGTAATCTGCGGATGATGCAGCCTGAGCCTCTCCGCGAACTCCAGAGCGAGATCGAAGCTCTCCTCGGACAGCTTCGTCATCCCGTACTGGTGGAAAACGAGGTGGAGTTGATGGACCTGACCGCCGCTCACTGGCGGTTGACCGTCGAATTCGGCAAGCTGATTTTCAGCGCTATGGAATTCGGGAAGATCCTTCTCCCGGCGCGTCGAGGGTTTGGCATACCGCGACCGGGACCGCTTCGGGATCTTCGTGCGCAAGCCTGGGGGACGCGAAACCACCACACTGGAGTTTCGCGAGTTGCGCGCGCCGCCGGCCGTGGGCCGCGCCGCCGGCCGCACGGGATTCCGCCAGCAACTCACCGCCCTGCTGGAGCGCGAATACCGCGGGTGGAAATTCGAACGCGTCAGCAACCGTTCCGACCGCGAGCACTCTTTTTCCGCCTGGTACACACGCGGGATGGCGACGCAAGGCCGTTCCGCCTGGGCGTTTCTGGGATTGAGCGAAGAGGAAGGGACCGCCGCCGCCGACAACGTGCTGGCCTTCGGCCTCATCTGGCTGGATTGGCTGCGGAGCCAGGCAGACCGCGTGGCGATTACGCAATTGAAACTGTTTCTGCCGCCCGCCGCCGTCAGCGTGATTGCCCATCGAGCTGCGTATCTCAACCCCCGCGCCTTGAACGTGGAGATCTATGAATGGCGCGCGGGCCAGCCCTCTGCCACCCTGGTGGACCTGAAGGATTACGGCAATGTTGAGACTCGCCTTGCGCCGCGACGCCAGGCAGAGTTGCTGAAGGAGAGCCACGCCAGCCTGCTCCACGACATGTTGGGCGACCTTAGCGCGGGAATCGATATCGTTCCCGACTCCGCCGGAACTTTCTCCTCGCTGCGCATCGCGGGTTTGGAAGTGGCTCGCATCGAGGGCCAACTGGCGCCGCGCATCTATTTCGGCCTGGAGGGCAGCGTTCGCCGGCTGGACGAATCGTGCCGCGATGAGTTCATGAATTTTCTCCTCGAGGTTCGAAGGATTCGATGCGCTGGCAGCCCCGACCCTCAGCACGAATTTTACCGGCTTCAGTCCGAGCGCTGGCTCGAAAGCCTGCTCTTTCAGGACATCACTCGACTTGATCCGGCGCTTTCGCCCGAGCATGTGTATCCGCAGGTTCCGGCGTTTTCGGGGACCGATCGAGGGGTCATTGACCTTCTCACCGCGACGCGCCGGGGACGGCTGGCGGTGGTGGAACTCAAGGTCCATGAAGAAATCAACCTCCCCCTCCAGGGGCTGGATTACTGGCTGCGCGTGAATTGGCTTCAGAAGCGCAATCAGTTTCAAGAATTCGGATACTTCCAGGACTGCGAGCTTTCCGCGGCGGCTCCTCTGTTGTATCTGGTTTCACCCGCCTTCCGCTTCCATTCCACCACGGAGAAGCTCCTGCGCTACTTTGATCGGAAGATCGAAGTCATTCTCATCGGAATAAACGATTCCTGGCGCAAAGAAATCAAAGTCCTTTTTCGCCACCAAATCCCCGGATCCACTGCCATCTGATCATTTGCCAAGAAGGCAAGCTGAATCCCGTTTGGCGAGGGTGTTTCGAGGCTAGAGATCGGAGGAACTCTTTGTACCTGACTTTCCATTTCACATTTTTCGAAGTTTCCTCTTGGCGTAATGCGTAGAATCTGGTATAGGAGTTAACGGCTCTTGCCTTTGTTGGTCTGTAAAGGACTTACTATGCGGCTAAGGTTTTGGGGAGTGCGGGGCTCTACTCCCACTCCGCAACCTGAGAATTTACGGTACGGGGGAAACACCCCCTGCCTGGAATTTCGTTCGGACGCAGGCTCCCTGCTCATCGCCGATTGTGGCAGTGGCCTGAGAATGCTGGGGAAGTCGTTGATGAAGGAGTTTGGCGGGCCGACCCATCTGCGCCAACATCCTGATTACCCATTTTCACTGGGACCATATCCAGGGATTGCCCTTTTTCGTTCCGCTCTATAATGAGGCCAATCAATTCCACATTTACTCATACCGGCCTCATGAAGCCTCTCTGGAGGAGACCTTGGGGGGGCAGATGTCCAACCCCTACTTTCCCGTGGATATGAACGCCATGCGCGCGAAGCGTAGCTACACGGAAGTCGCCACTGAGGCGTTCCAGTTGGACGATTTTCGCATTCAGCCCGCCCGCGTTAACCATCCTCAGGGGTGCCTTTGTTTCCGCATCGAGAACAACGGAAAATCGATCGTTCTCGCCACCGATATCGAGCCGGGACATCCCCAAAGCGATCGTGCCCTGCGTGAGATCTGCCGCGGGGCCGACATCTTGATCTACGATTCGCAGTACGAACCTTGCCAACTCGAGCGCGAAAAGAAAGGCTGGGGTCACAGTACCTGGGAAGAAGGAGTAAAGGTGTGCCTGGAAAGCGGGGTCAAAGAGATGATCCTCTTCCACCATGACCCCGACAGCGACGATTGCGCCATCGATGCCTTACAGGAACGCGCCCGGGCTCGCTTTCCCAATACGCGCGCGGCATTCGAAGTGATGGACATTACTCTATAGAGTCTTGCGGCGTGCACGTTCCTCGGGGCTTCCTGCTCAGAACTTGTCAAAACAGCCGATCCGAATCGAGTAACAAAGTCACCGGCCCGTCATTGACCAGCTCCACATCCATCATGGCGCGGAACCGTCCCGTCTCCGTGGGGATTCCCCGCTTGCGTAGGGATTCAACGAAACTCTCGTAGAGGAACACAGCCCGATCGGGCGCCGCGGCTTGGTCGTAACTCGGGCGCCGGCCCTTTCTGCAATCGCCGTAGAGCGTGAACTGCGACACACAGAGCGCTTGCCCCCCAGTTTCCAATAGCGACCGATTCATTCTCCCCTGACCGTCATCAAAAACCCGCAGATTCGCGATCTTTTCCGCCAAGGCCTCGCCGGTAGCTTCCGTGTCGCCTGTCCCCACCCCCAACAGGACGACGAAGCCCAACCCAATCCGGCCCACGACTTGTTCGCCTACTCGGACTTCCGCATGCTTGACCCGCTGTACCACTGCTCGCATCGCCGAAAAGGCCTCCTTTTCATGTTCAGGACATTGAGGGGCGTCCTTGACACGTTTAGTCTATCCTGAATCCGCCATGAAGAAACCGGCTGATTTCACACCGCAACCAACCTCCAGGCAACAATTTGCTTCCCCCATCCCGTTCCGGCAAACCGGCCATTCTAAACTTTAGGCAAGCTTGAAAGGGATTTGCTTGGTACACTGGGTCGGCTCGGTTGCGGCTTCCTTTCGCCCACCAGGCAAAGCATTTCAAGAGGTGCATCATGGGCAAGACGACCAGTTCACTCCCCTTACGCCGTAGCGCGCGCGTGAATATTGGGTGCCCAGTACGGATCTCGGGCACGCTGGCAAACAACGCGCCATTTGCGGAGGTGGCCCAGATTGTAACGCTCAGTAAGTTCGGTGCGAAGATGAAGACTGGTATTCCGCTGCAGGTGGGAATGCAATTGAAAGTGCAGCCCCTGCGGGGAATGAAATCCGGGGTCTTCAAAGTTGTTTGGGTTGGCCCGGAGGGCACACCGCGCGCTGGGGAGGTCGGAGTCGAGCACGCGAAGGAGATTGGCGGCATCCTGGGAGTTAATTTCCCTGACCTGATCGGACCCCTAAAATAAGTGGTAAATTCAAATTAACACCCCGCTGGTACAATGGCTGGAGGGCATGTCGTTTTCTTGACTTCCCTTCGGTCTTATGGTATCAACCGTCGTTAATTTTCTTCTCGGAGAAACCTTTGAACCTACCTAAAGTTTTCATATCTCGGCCGCTGCCCCGGACGGCAGTCGAGCGGATCGCGACGCAATGCGAGGTAACAGTATACCCGGAAGATGTGCGACTCCCCCCGCACAACTGTCAGCAGCTTGCCGGGAAATCGAGGGGCTTGTGGCTTCCGGCGTGCGGGTCGATGCGGAATTGGTGGAGCAGGCGCCGCGCCTGCGCGTCGTCACTACCGTGGGCGTCGGTTATGACAACATTGATGTGGCGGCTTGCACGCGCCGCCGCATCATGGTTACCAACACTCCCGGGGTAGTTACGGAGGCGACGGCTGACCTGGCTTTTGCGCTGCTCATGGCGGTAGCGCGCCGGTTGGTGGAGGCTGACCGCTACGTCCGTGAGGGCCAGTGGCGCTATTGGCAATGGGGGAATATGTGGGGCACCAACCCCTCAGGCAAAACGCTGGGCATCTACGGCTTTGGACGCATCGGCCAAGCTGTAGCACGCCGTGCTCGCGGATTCTCCATGCGGATCATTTATCATTCCATTGACCGCCCCACACCGGAGCAGGAACAGGAACTCGGCGCGCAATTCGTGGACCGCGAAACCTTACTGCGCGAAGCCGATTTCCTGAGCCTCCACGTACCCCTTGCCCCCGATACGAATCACCTGATCACCGCCACCGAACTGGCACTGATGAAACCCACCGCTTTCCTCATCAATACGTCGCGCGGAAAAGTGGTAGAGGAAGCTGCACTCGTCGAGGCGCTCCAGTCGAAACGGATCGCCGGCGCAGGCCTGGACGTCTTCGAGTCTGAACCCCAGGTTCACCCCGCCTTGCTCGCCATGGCCAATGTGGTCGTAACCCCCCACATGGGCACCGCCACAGGCGAAACTCGCTTGGCGATGGCCATGCTGGCTGCGGATAACCTGCTCGCCGCGCTGGCGGGGAGACGCCCACCGAACCTGGTGAACCCGGAACCCTGGCTGTAAGAAGTCATCAGTCCTCAGTTTTCATTTATCAGTAACAACCAATGGGGCGAGGATGCGTACATGATGCGGGGGAATAGCGCTCGGAAATTGCACCGGAAGGCAAAGAACCGCGGAGTGACCCCGGTGGGCGCTGGGTAGCTCTGCGCCCTTCAAACCTGGATACTAATTCCTAAGCTGCACTTCACATCCGTGTAAAGATCACTCCGGCTCCTCCGCCGGACGCCAGGTGAATCATCAGCTTGTCTCCCGCCTTCACCTGCTTCTTGCTGATGGCCACGCTGGTGGCGACTTTATCCGCATCAGCACCATCGGCGAAAATCTGCGCCTCGAACTCGCCCGCACCGAGAAAATTGAGGGGAATTTCCAGGTCGCGCGCGTCCCAGTTGGTCATCGCGCCCAGATACCAGGTGTCGCCGTGGCGACGCGCGATGGTGACGTACTGCGAGGGTTCACCGTTTACAACCTTGGTTTCATCCCAAACCGTAGGAATCCTATCCAGGAATTCCATTTCCGGGTTGTGGTCATAAATTTCGGGATAATCCGAAAGCATCACCAGCGGGCTTTCGAAGACCACATACATGGCCAACTGATGCGCCCGGGTTCCCTGGCACATCGGGTCGATGTTCCGGGCTTTGAATTGTTCGCGCGTTGCGTTGTTGAAGCAACCCGGGGTGTAGTCCATGGGACCGGCGAGCATGCGTGTGAAGGGGATCGTGACGTCGTGTTCAGGCGTCACGCGCTCGCTCCACTTATTGTATTCCAGGCCCATCACGCCTTCACGGGTAAGGAGATTGGGATAGGTCCGTCGCAGGCCTGTGGGCTTGTACGCTCCGTGACAATCCACGACCAGATGGTTTTCCGCCGCAGTGCGAACCAGGCGCTCGTAAAAGTTCACCATCTCTTGATCGTCATGGTCCATAAAATCCACTTTGACGCCGGCCGCACCCCACTTCGCATACAGGGCCAGGGCCTCATCCATATGCTTATTGAGGGCTCCCCAGTAAAGCCACAACATCACCTTCACACCCTTCTGTTTCCCATAAGCAATGATCTCCGGGACGTTCGCCTCCGGGGTGTAGGTCAGAATATCGTTGTCCGGATCCTGGTGGTTCTTGCCTGGGTACCAACCAGAATCCACGAGCATGTACTCCAGATGATGCTCGGCAGCGAAGTCGATGTAGTGCTCCTCCGTGGCAGTATTCACTCCCGGCTGGAAGTTGACGTTCTGCGCGAAATGGCCTGACCACCAATCCCACGCCGACTTGCCCGGTACGATCCAGGAAGTGTCGGCAATCACCGACGGTGGGCTGAGGTCCAGAATGAGATAATCGGTTTCGATCAGGCCGCCCGGCCGATCGTTGATCAGGAGCACGCGCCAGGGTGTGGCCTTGGGCGTGGAGCCGATAACCACCTCGTCCATGCGGGTGCGCGTGGGCGAGAGTTTGCTCAGCAGCGCATGCTCAAACCCCGGCACGCCCCCGACGTACATGCCCGAGTAGTCGGTGAGGTCCGCTTCCAGGAGTCCCACCCACGGGCCGCCGGGGATCTCCACCAGCAGCGGCAGATTGATGATGGAAGCCGGCTTGATCAGGTTCAGATCCGTGCGAAGGTACTCCCCCTCGTTGCTGGTGTTGAAGCGGTGAAGATTCAAGGCGAAAGCCGAAGCGTCGCGGGCAAAATAGAACCCCGTGTTCTCCGCCATGAGCGTGAACTTTTCCAGAGCGCCCTGTTGCGGCAGGAAATACCGGAAGGCGGCGCCTTCGTTGTAAGCGCGGAAAATCACGTCCACCTGGCGGCCGGGCGACTGCTTTTCACGCAACGAAATCCGGAGCTGATTGTAATGGTCCGGAATCTCTCGTTGCGCGCCGAGGCGGTTCGTCCACGAGTCGTCGCGAGAATGACGGTCAGTGCCGGTAATCTCAAAGTCGTGGTCCAGCGCGGGGGCGCCCTCGAAGTCGAGGCCGAGGGGAGAATCCGTCAACACCGGCACACCACCGTAACTAACACGGTAGTAAGCACGCTCACCAGGAAGGTAGGGTTGGGGATTGGACTTGAGGGCGAAGGAAATCACCACCTTGCCGTCGGGTGAGGCCACGGAAAGTTCGTCCGCAGCACGGGCAGAGCGAGCCGGGACCAAGTAGAGAAGCAAAGAGGCGGTCGCGAGAGAGAGGGTTACGAATCCCCGAGCCATATGCTCTTCCTCCTTTAACCTTAAAACGGCCCCCTTCATAATACGTTCGGTGGGAGATGTCAAGTGATGGGGCTCTCCAATACCAGCCCCATTGCCCTGCTGGCCCTGCCAAGAAGGTTAAATCTCCTTGACCCTGCCAGTCGTTTCGTCAAGAATAAGCATGCAGGTTTGCATGAACTATGAGCCCACGGACAAAGCCTCCGGGCGGCGAGCGGGGTCGCTCACTCGAACTCGAGTGGACAACTATCTCCTACCGTACGATTGCAATTTACCTCGTTCTGGGCTTTTTGCTGGTTCTGGGTATCTTGTATCTGATTTCGCCGCGCTTCGTCATTGGTACCGCAACGCGGCTGCTGGAATCGGTGGCCCCCAATCCCACCGTTCCCCAAACGCCGGGGAGCCGGAAAGAAGCGCACTTTGTGAATCTGGATGGTACTGTACGCGTTAAGAAGGCCGCCTCATCGCAGTGGATGCGGGCTGATTTCAACACCAGCCTGGAAAAGGGCGACTTCGTACAAACGGCAAGTGACGGGGTGGCGCGAATTATTTTTGCCGATGGCACCAATTATACGGTGAAACCCGACGCGCTCATTGTGGTGGAGGAAAGCCGAGAGGACCCCGTAACCCGCGCGACGAAGGTGGCGGTGCAGGTGACCTCTGGGGCGGTAGACTTGGCGACGGGCCATTTCGAAACACCCGGGTCGACCTCGCAGGTCTCCTTTGCCGACGCTGTTGCGACTTTGAATGAAGAAAGCCGCGCCGCGGTTCGTAACGATCCGGACAAGAACGTCCACGAGATTACGATGGATTCAGGCCAGGCGGAAGTGACACGCGGCTCGACGAGTGTTCAAGTCGGCCAATACGAGCAGATTTCCTTCGCCGCACAACAGCCGGGCTTGGTCCGAAATAAGGTGATTGCTCCACCCTCCTTGCTGACGCCCCAGAATATGGAGCTGAAGCTGGTAGAAGACCCCAAGTCCACAACAATGGATTTCAGTTGGACGGAGGTCGCCGAGGCGAAGGCCTATCACCTTCAGGTGTCTCCCTCGGTCATGCTCTCCAACTTCGTGGTGGACAAGAAAGTTAGCGGACGGACCTCTATTCCGATTTCAGGGCTTGATGAGGGGACTTATTATTGGATGGTCAGTTCCATTGATTCAAAAGGAGTTGAAAGCCAACCGAGCCAGGCTAACCGATTGAACCTGGTGCAGGAAGTTGCCGGGAACCAAGCCTATTTGGAAGTAACTAAGATCATTCAGCACGGCAAGGTGGTCGAGGTGCAAGGAAAGACGGAACCGGGCTCAACCGTAATCATCAACAATGAGCAAGTCTTTTCGATTTTACCGGACGGCACGTTCCGGGGCTTCACGTCCCCGTTTCCGAACTACGGCTCGAACCAGATCACGATCACCGCACAAGACCGCAAAGGCGATACCAATACGATTCGGAAGACCGTCGTGATTGAATGAGTCAGCCCTTTGCCTGTCACTCCGGTCCATTACCGTAGGAGCTCACAAGCGAATGAACCTTCGTTCCTTATTCAGTGTTTTTTCATCCGACCTTGCCATCGACTTGGGGACTGCCAATACTCTGGTATACGCCAAGGGCAAAGGTATCGTGGTCAACGAGCCTTCAATTGTCGCGATCAATAAAGTGAATGGAGAAGTCGAAGCCGTGGGACGCGATGCCAAAGAGATGCTGGGCCGCACCCCCGGTAATATCGTAGCCATCCGCCCCTTGAAGGACGGTGTCATCGCCGACTTTAAAGTGACGGAAAAGATGCTCAACCACTTTATTAAGAAGGCCCACAACCGCACCATGTTCGTTCACCCGCGGATCGTCATCGGCGTTCCCTCGGAAATCACCCAGGTAGAAAAGCGCGCCGTACAGGACTCCGCCATGCGCGCACGGGCGAGCGAAGTCTTTCTGGTGGAGCAAGCGATGATGGCGGCCATTGGCGCGGGCTTGCCGATCACTGAGCCTTCCGGCAGTATGATCGTGGATATCGGCGGCGGCACGACCGATATTGCCGTCATTTCCCTTTCCGGAATTGTCTACAGCCGCTCCGTGCGCGTTGCCGGAAACGAAATGGATGAAGCCATCACTTCTTACTTGAAGCGCAAGTACAACTTGTTGATAGGCGAGCGCACCGCCGAGCAGATTAAGATTGAACTTGGCTCCGCCTATCCCTTGGAAAAACCTCTGACGATGGAAATCAAGGGGCGGCATCTGCTCGAAGGTATTCCCAAGACCATTACCATCGACGACTCAGAAATTCGGGATGCTTTATCTGAGGGCGTCTCGACCATTCTTAATGCCATCCGCGTCGCCCTGGAGCGCACACCGCCTGAACTCTCCGCCGACATCTCTGACCGAGGTATTGTCCTCACCGGCGGCGGCGGCTTGCTGAAAAATCTCGACAAACGTATTCGTGAGGAGACTGGCCTGCCCGTCTCGATCGCCGAGGACCCCCTGGCTTCGGTAGTATTAGGCACAGGCAGGATGTTGACAGACTTTAACTTGTTGCGCCGGGTGGCGATCGAATGAGGCGAGATTTCGGTACAGAGCCGCGCACCTTGTCGCGGCACTCTATGAGCGCCGATCGGCGGTCATAGATCCGCCGCCACACGGCAATACGCAATGTCTTATGTTGCTCTGTACAATAGGTTGTCCGTTGACCGTAATCCGTTGTATAGTAATGCGTCGCTAACGTGGCAAGGCCTCTCAGCCGATAATCTGAAAGTCGGCTGGCGCAATCACGAGGTGCTCTACTATTCAATGGCAGGGGGGCGGCACGATGGGCTCGCAATGGGGCCAATCCACCGCAGACCGCTGACAACGGTCCACGGATCTTGTTATTATGTTTGATCCTAACTCACCGGACTTGACGCGACCGGTCCAAGCGCTGGACCACGACGGGCCCGACATGCCGGTCTTCATCAGCCGGCACCGTTCGTTTTTTACCCTCTTGGCGGTCGTTGGCGTACAAATCCTGCTGCTTTCCCTCCAGATCACTCGCAACAACCATGTGCGACTGATCCGCTACTGGGCGGTTGAGGCTTTCGACCCCTTTGAGCGATCGTTGGGCGGCCTGATGAACGTTTCTTCCACCGCTTACAGAACCTATCGTCATCTTTGGCACGCAGAGCAGGAAAACCAAGAACTGCACATCCAACTGGTGGCTGCGCAGGCGCAAATCCAGAGGCTGGGTGAGCAGGCGGGGGAAACTCAACGTTTGCGCACCTTGCTGGATTTTAAGAACCAATTGGCGTTTCAAACCGTGGCTGCGGAGGTCATCGCCTCCAGCCCCGGTGAAGACTCCAACGCGATATTTATCGACAAGGGTTCGGATTCCGGACTGACCACGGACCTTGCTGTCATTACCCCGGAAGGTGTAGTGGGAAAAATCCTGGCCATTTTCCCGCACAGCGCACAAGTGCTGCTGATCACCGATCACTCCAGTGGCGTGGGGGTGACCCTTGCCCAAAGCCGTGTACAGGGCATCTTGAAGGGTGGCAGCAACAGTTTTTGTGACCTTCACTACGTCATGAACGAAGAGGTGGTAAACCGCGGAGAAGTAGTGGTGACTTCCGGGCTCGACCAGGTTTATCCCAAAGGATTGCCCGTAGGAACGGTGGTAAAGGTGGGTGATGGTAACATATACAAAACCATCGACGTAAAGCCCTCCGTAGACCTGAATCGCCTAGAGATGGTTCTAGTGGTCCTTAAGCCGACAACCGCAGAGCAACAAGCTCTTAACCTCCCCTTGCGGTCTCAGTAGGCAAATGCCTGCTTCCACCCATCGCCCGGTCGCAGTCTTTAAAGTGCATCCCGCTATCCTTTCAGCAGCGGTGCTGGCGGCGCTGCTTTTACAAACGTTTTTGCCGCTGAAGCTTCCCCTGGCCCGCTTGATGGATTTCCCGTTGCTCATCGTTATTTATTTTGCGCTGATGCGGCGTGAGAAAGTGTTCGGCATCGCCCTGGGCTCGGGGCTGGGCCTGCTCCAGGACGCCCTTTCACATGGCTACATCGGCATCTTTGGCATTGCCAAGGCAATAGTGGGTTACCTCGCGGCTTCCGCGAGCACGCGCTTCGAACTGGAATCCCTGGTGGCGCGCACGGTGCTGACGGGGGTGTTTGTGTTGGTCCACAGCCTATGCCTCGCCGCCCTCCAGCACGCCTTGCTCGAGGCGCCCCCGCCATTTCAACCTATCGCCATCGCCAGCGCGGTCCTTGTGAATGTCGCGCTGGGCCTGATTCTCTTTCAATTTTTCGACCGCTTCCGGCGCCCGGCTTAGGGCGTGTGGTAGTTAGCGATGGCGACGGATTCGACGGACGAGCGTTCCCTTCTTGCCTCGGGGGATGGAGGCTAAAATCACAACTGTTCAATTAAGCTGACCGTTCCTAATTAGACTCCCTCACTCCCCTGTCCCTCTCCCGAGGGGGAGGAGGTGTGAGGCATTTTGAATTTACTGCCCCCGGCATTGCGCAACTCGTATTTGCTATCCTTGCCCCCGCGGCGTGCTAGAATTGCCCGCTGGCTTTCTACAGCAATGGATGCTTGTGAGTACACTTTTATGGAGGACACTTACATGTCTAATCCCACTACATTCGGCGTCATCATTGGCAATCGCGGTTTCTTCCCTGCTGTTTTGGCTCGTGATGGGCGCGAAGAGGTCCTTCGAGTCCTGGAGAAAGAAGGTTATGGAAGCGTCTGCTTGACCCCTGAGGACACCAAGTTTGGCGCAGTTGAAACCCTGCAAGAAGCCCGTAAGTGCGCGGACCTGTTCCGACAGCATCGCGACCAGATTGACGGTGTACTGGTCAGCCTGCCAAATTTCGGTGACGAGCGCGCCGTGGCGAACAGCATTCGTATGTCCGGGCTCGATGTACCTGTACTGGTGCAGGCCTATCCAGACGAGCCCGAGAAGATGTTGATGGGCGGCCGCCGCGACAGTTTCTGCGGGAAGATGTCAGCGTGCAACAACCTTTGGCAGTATGGGATCAAGTACACCTTGACGTCACTTCACACAGAGGCCCCCACCTCAGATGTCTTCCACTCCGACCTGAAAGCGTTTGCAGCAACGTGCCGGATCGTCAAGGGACTGAAGAACCTCCGCGTGGGCGTGCTGGGAGCGCGCCCCACCAACTTCAACACTGTGCGGTTCAGTGAGAAGTTGATGGAACGTCACGGCATCTCCGTCGAGACGCTCGACCTGTCGGAAGTCTTCGGCCGCATTGGACGGCTGTCGGATGGTGACCCGAAAGTCAAGGCCAAGCTGGAGAGTATTCACGGGTACGTTACGACGCAGGGAGTTCCTGCGGCACCGCTCGTGAAAATGGCAAAGTTCGGCGTGGTAGTTGACGATTGGATGAAGGATAACGCACTGGCGGGCTCATCCGTCCAATGCTGGACCGCCATGCAGGAATTCTTCGGCGTTGTCCCCTGCACGTTGATGAGCATGATGTCGAATAGCCTGATGCCAAGCGCCTGTGAAACCGACATGATCGGCATGATCGGCATGTACGTCCTGCAACTCGCCGCCGGCGCCCCCAGCGCCATCGTCGATTGGAATAACAACTACGGCGAGGATCCGGATAAGGCTGTTATCTTCCACTGCTCGAATCTGCCCAAGCACTTCTTTGAGGACCTCAAGATGGATTTCCAGGAAATCATTGCAGGCTCCGTGGGAAAGGAGAATACTTTTGGGACCGTCGTCGGCAAACTGAAGGCCGGCCCGCTCACCTACTGCCGCGTCTCCACCAATGACTTGCAGGGTAAAATGCGCAGCTACGTGGGTGAGGGGGAGATTACCTCGGACAAGCTCCAGAGCTTTGGGGGCTACGGCGTGGTACACATCCCCAAGCTTCAAACGCTGCTTCAATACATTTGCAACAATGGGTACGAGCACCACGTTGCCGTCAACCGCAGCCACTACGGCCACGCCATCGCCGATGCCCTTGGGAATTACAAAGGATGGGACGTTTATCACCACGGGGCCTAGCAGTTAAACGTTTGCGGAAGGGGGGAATCAGGAAGGGCGCCTTTGGCAGAAGGGACCGCCACGGCAATGGCCTCCACTGCCCCCAATCTATTGAAAATAAATTGATTATTCGGCACCACTGAGGAGAGGACTTTTCCCCACCCTTTAGGTTAACGTGGGCCAGAAATGAGATGCCCGGCGGGTTGCTTTTGCCACTTCCCGGTGATAGCATCTATGGTCTGCTTGAGTTCTGAGGGGGAATTTTGTATGCAAAGCGACTATCCGCTTTCTCGTTGCCCTGCCTGCAAAAAGGCATTCCGAATGGAAATTACACGCCTGGCCAGCCCGCCGCCAAATTGGGGGCAGATCGTCTGTCCGCACTGTGGCCTGAAGTTCCAACGCTTCGACCCCCAGTACCTGAGGGGGCCAAGCCCTCATGCTGCCGCCCGGTAGCTCTTAAATCTTTGGCTCAGTCTTTGCTTCCGATTTCGTTGCGCTTGACCCAAGCGAAGGGTGATGTGTTTCCGCGCGCGCAAGGCATGGTTCGGTTCACTTGGAACGAGCGATTTTGTAATCCTTCCTTCCCTAAGCCGCCGATTGGCCACGGGCTTGGGGGGATCCTCTACCCATCTTGTAATGGCCGGCATTACAATTCACTTCATGGCACATTCTAGCTTCGGCCGCGCCCCTTGGCGTGCCATCTTGATTCAACTCCTGATCCTCTCGGGGCTCGTTGTCTTTTACAAGCTTTATCTCCCATACCATGTGCGCGATTTGGCCGGGCGTGCGGCCGCTGCTCGCGAGCAGAAAATCATGGCCTTGTTCCAAGGTTCGGTAGTGGAAGATTCGACGCACGAAATCTCCGTCCCACAGGAGGGGGTGGTGGTGAAGCGGCATCCCCAAAGGCTGCGCACGTTGTTTTCGCCCCGGGAGGCGGAATCCACGCTCGGTGTTCCCGACGCTACGACGACCGACTTCCGGGGCGGCCAGCACTTCACGTGGTTGGGCACCACCCACAAACTTGAAGCCTCCTTCATTGCCGGCCGCCTCTATTGTCTCACCTTCGAAGACCGCGCCACCGGCCACGGCGCGATGGTATTTGAATCCATCTGGTCGTGGCACCCCTATTAACAGTAGGCAGAAAGCAGTAGGCAGCGAGCATCTTAGCTGAACGCTGAGTGCTGAAAGCCGATAGCTGACAACAGACGACTGACAACTGACAGCGACTCCCGCCTTAATCCTTGGCGGTGAGCTGGTAGATTTTGGCCTCGACGAAGAGGTCGAACAACACCGGGTCGAGATACTGCGATTTCACTTCGTCGCCGATTATATTGAGGGCGAGATCGATCGGCACAGCTCGCTTGTAAGGCCGGTCGCGCGCCGTGAGGGCATCGAAGATATCCGAGATGGTCATCATCTTCGATTGGAAGGGAATGTCCTCCTCCTTCATGTGGTAGGGGTATCCCGAGCCGTCCAGTCTTCTCGTGATGCGCCCGGGCGATTTCAGGCACCCGCTTCAATTCCTTGGTCCAGGGAATCTGGCTCAAGAACCGGAAGCTGTGAATGACGTGCGATTCGATTTGCAGGCGCTCGTCGGGGTTTAGGCTGCCCTTGGTGATGGAGAGCAGTTGTAGCTCCTCTTGGGTGAGCAGGGGCTCGGTGGGACCGGAGGGGTCGTCAAAGCTCCAACCCGCGATCTGCTCAAGCATTTCCGAGGTCTTCTCCGGCAGCACCGTGGGCTCATTGGCCTGAAGGATGTGTCTGCAGGAAATCATCGAGATTTTGAAGTTCGCGGCCTTGATCGCCATCGATCAGTGCGAAGCACTCCTCATACCCTTGATTGCCGTTGCGCAGCACGTGGTCGAGCTTCTTCCGGTAGCCCTCCAGCTCCAGGGCCTTGCGAATATACTGGAACCGCTTTTTAATGAGCTCGAGCTGCGGAGGGTAAAGCTTCTTGGCTTTGACCAGAACCTCTTCGCGCACGCCGACCTTGCCGAAGTCGTGCAGGATCGATGCGTAACGAATCTCGCGTATGTCTTCGCGCGTAAAATGAATGTGCTTGTAAGGGCCGGAGTCCAGGCGGTCCACCGTCTCCGCCAATGCCACAGTGAGCTTGGCCACACGCTCCGAGTGGCCAAAGGTGGTGGGATCGCGCGACTCAATGGCCGTCACTGAGGCGCGCACGAAGCCTTCAAACAGCTTCTCGATGTCGTGATAAAGCAGATTGTTTTCCAGCGCCACCGCCGCCTGGCTGGCCAGAGAGGAAGCCAGGTCCTGCCTCTGCTGCGAGAATGGACCGACTTCCTCCCCCGCAATTTTGGCCGTGCTCAGTTTTACGCCGGGATGCTTTTTGGAATTGATGAGCTGAAGCACCCCAATCACCTCGTCCTTCTGATTCTTCATAGGAAGAACCAGCATGGACTTGGTGCGATAGCCGAACTTCTGGTCAAAGTCGCGGTTGAGCCGGAAGGGCAGATTGCGAATGCGGTAAGCGTCCTTGATGTTGAGGGTCTGCCCGGTGGCCGCAGCATAGCCGGCGATGCTGCGCGTATCGATGGGCATGGTGAATTGGCGAAAGGGCACCGAATGGCTGTCGCTCTGCGTCAGCTTGAAGACCAGGTGCTTGCCGCCGCTCTCTTTCTCCTCCTCCACCAGATAGAGTGAGCCGGCGTCGGCATGAGTGATTTCACGGCTTTTACTCAAAATCAGTTCAAGCAGCGCATCGGTGTTACGCTCGGTGGAAAGCGCCACGCCGATCTTGTTGAGCGTCTCGAGATCTGACACGGCTCGCCGCAATTCCCGGCGAGTGCGGTCATGCTCTTCCTGTGCGCGAAGATTTTCAAAAGCCTTCTCAACCGTCTTTTCCAAAACCAGGCGCGGTACTTCGCGCGGCAGCATGGCGAAGATGCGTGATTTCAATTTGGCGGGAGGGCGCACCTCGCCCTCCATTAGGCAGATGATTCGCCAGGCGCCGGACTTGGGCGCGGACTTTTCCAGGCGGACTAAGTCGCCTGCGGCAGCGTCGACCACGAGAACCGCGGGCAACTCCCACACAGGAGGTTTGTCCCCGTTGCGGGGGAGGGCAATAAGGCGGTAATCCTCGCCCAGGTTGTGCAAACCTGCCCCCGCAGGACAAGGGTCGAAGTGATAGAGGTTAGAGGGCATCGACTTTCAATGCTCCTAATTCCAGAAGGACTTGGCCCCCTTGCTTTTCGCGGCCAGGTGCAACGCCCCTCCCTAGGCCTTTGAGGAATTGTAGGGTTGTCCCCACCGCTTCATCCAAATTCTAACACTGCGCGCTGCAAAGTTAATCAATTTCGTGATAGGACAGCGGGCATATTCCTGGTCCCCGTCAAACTCGTCCGCCATGGTGCCGGGGAGTACCAAAGTGCAATGGCTATCTCGTTGCCAGGCAAGCTATTATGGACCTTCGAAAATAAAGGTAACCCTTTGCAACTATGCTGAATCAAACTATTGAGCGGTTGTTCCGGAGAAAGGAAGTTCCCAAAAGTGACTGGCATCGATCTACAAAGCATATTCAGTGGTTTTGTCAAGTTAGCCTTACTGGCCGGAGCGGTGCTTTATGCCGGCCTCGTGTTGACGAGTTACCATACTGACGGCCCGCATCATCGTCCGCGCGTTGATTGGCGCGACCCGGCACATTCAGCCGAGCATTTGGCGGTGTGGCTGGGCGTGATAGCTCTCACGTTGGCCGTGCGGGCGTGGACCCCTATTTTCGGGATGCTCTCCGAAGCATCGGCGGAAGTAGGCGAGTGGTTCCTGAGCCGCCTCCACGACGAAACGCATTAACACAGATTTCCCGCCGCACTGGCGAATGCGCGGGGCTGTGCAAGCTGCAAACAAGCCCCTCCCTGCTGTCATTCTAAGCGATGCTTCCCCATCACTCGCGTCGCAACCCATAGATTCAAAATTCGAGATTCTGCCTCCTTACGCCTTGGGATGCGCCTTGTCGTAAACATCGATCAGTTGCTTGATGGATACCTGCGTGTATTTTTGCGTCGTGGCAAGGCTCCGGTGCCCGAGCATTTCCTGGATAGCACGCAGGTCGGCGCCCTCGGTGAGCAAGTGAGAGGCAAAGGCGTGGCGCATTGAGTGCGGGCTGACCTTCACATTCGGCCCGAACGCCCGCACGTATTTCTTTAGCAGCCGATCGACAGAGCGGGTGGTCAGCCGGGCGCCCCGCATATTGAGAAAGAGCGCCGCCTGGCCGCCCTTCTTCGCCTCCATTAGAACTCTCTCGCGAATGGGCAGGTATTCTTCCAGTGCCTGCTTGGCCTTCGAGCCGAAGGGCACGATGCGTTCCTTGCGGCCCTTGCCGCGCACCAACAACATACTGTCGCCAAAGCTGACGCTGCGCAGGTCGAGCCCCGTGAGTTCGCTTACCCGCAAACCGGAAGCATAGAGTAATTCCAGAATGGCGCGGTCGCGGCGCATCATCGGTTCGCCGCTCTGGACGGCCCGGGCCACGCGGTCGAGAAAGTTGCCCATCTCCTCTTCCGTCATGATGCGCGGAAGTGTTTTGTCGAGCTTGGGGGTGGAAACCGTTGCCGCCGGGTTTGCCGCCAGCACGCCCTCTTTGGCCAGGAATTTGTAAAACGCGCGCACCGCGGCCAGCTTGCGCGCGATGGAAGTTTTCTTCTTTTCGCGCCCGAAGAGAAAGGCCAGAAATCCGCGAATGCGCAGTGCGTCGATGGACCGCATGTCAACCGCAGCCTCAGGATCCCCGCCCCTTAGGTAATCCCGAAATTGCAGCAGGTCGCTGTGATAGTTGCGAATCGTGTGCGGCGAGGCGTTGCGCTCGTAGCGGAGGTAGTTAATGTAGCGGTCGAGAAGTTCATCCATGCTAGTTGTCAGTTATCAGTTTTCGGTTCTCAGTCTAAAGCTTTCAGCTATCAGCCAAGGCTCTGACCTGTAGCGCGGACCTGTTTTCTAGGTCCGCGGCTCTTCCACACGGCCCGGCGAAAAGCCTGCTCTAATCTTGGCGGTCCCACGCTGGACGCCGCCCATTTTGTCTCTTGTACTCGGCGCGAAACTCCTTTTCCATTTCCCCAGCTTCCTTTGCGTCTTTCGTCTCAATCCACGCGAGCTCAACTCGCTCGATCATACCGTTGTTAAAGAGGTCAGCGTGAATGCGGTTAGTTGTTGCCCCGCCAAATCCTGATAGGTAGTTGCCGATGATGCGAGTTCGTAGCCAACCAGTCTCTCCAAATTTCAATATTTCTCCGGTGCTGGCATCGCGTAGGGCGTATACGGCCGGGAATTGACCGTATTTCGGAAAGTGAGACAGTGCGAGATCGCGAAGTGGAACCCACTGCCCAAAACCTTTGGTCACAATATCCTGTTGTTCATCTTTCACTGATACCTCCTGTCGCTTGCGCTAGAGCGAGTAGCGCGCTCGGTGAGAAAAGCCGCGGACCTTGGAAAACAGGTCCGCGCTACCCGGCTCCATCCGTTGCCACCGACGACGGACCACTGACCGCGGACAACGGACCAGCCTTGTTCAACGGACCCACCGTCGTTTCCAACCAACTTGCAAAATCCGTGAGCCCTCGCTCACACTGCTTCTCCCGCCTCGCCCGCCGGTCGCGAGCGATCGCCCGGGGCAGACCTTCCATCGGTGGCAGCAGATCAAAGGAAATGTTGGCGGGCTGGTAATTGGCCGCGTCGGCGTGCGTGATGTAATGCACCAAGGAGCCCAGCGCCGTAGTGCGGGGCGGCGGGGTGTAGGGCCGAGCGGCGCTCGGCCAAGGGCCAGCGCCGCTGGCCTCTACAAGTCCGCTTGCGGCTCCGCCGCCCGTCGCACGCGCGGCCAACGCCAGCCCTGCCAGGAGACCCGTTGCGATGCATTCCACGTAGCCCTCGACGCCCGAAAGTTGGCCCGCCACAAAAATCTGCGGCGCGTTCCGAAAGCTCAAGTCGGGACCCAGCAAGCGGGGCGAGTTGATATAGGTGTTGCGATGGATTTGCCCCAAGCGCAGGAACTCCGCATTCTCCAATCCTGGAATCAATCGCATAATCCGTTTTTGCTCGGGGAATTTCAGGTGGTTCTGGAACCCCACCAGGTTGTAGCTCGAGAAGCGCAGATTCTCCGGCCGCAATTGCACGACCGCGAAAGGTTGCCGCCCGGTTCGCGGATCGATGAGGCCCACGGGTTTCATGGGACCAAATCGCAGCGTGTCATACCCGCGCCGCCCCAGTTCTTCGATGGGAAGACAGGCCTCAAAGAATTTCACATTTTCGAATTCATGCGCCTCGACGGTCTCCGCGCTTGCCAGCGCCTCATAGAAGACGCGGTATTCGTCTTCGGTGAACGGACAGTTAAGGTAATCCTCTCCCCCTTTGCCGTAGCGCGAAGCGGGGAAGATACGCTCCATGTTCAGGGTCTCGGCATCCACCACCGGGCTGATGGCGTCGTAGAAGACCAGGTTGTCGGAACCCGTTAATGCCTGGAGCCGCGCGGCCAGTGCGTCGGAGGTCAGAGGCCCGGTGGCGATTAGAATCAGACCCGAGTCCGGAATCTCGCGCAGCTCTTCCCGCCGCAGGGTGATAAGCGCGTGGCCGGCAACGGCCGAAGTGACGTTTTCGGCGAAGCGCTCGCGATCCACGGCCAGCGCTGATCCCCCCGGCACGGCAGACTCGCCCGCCACCCGCAGCAGGAGCGAACCCGCGCGCCGCAACTCCTCCTTCAGCAACCACGAGGCTGACCCGCGGGCATTCGACTTCAGCGAGTTGCTGCAAACCAGTTCGGCCAGCCGGCCGGTCTTGTGCGCAGGCGTCGGACACGACGGGCGCATTTCGTAAAGCGTCACGACCACGCCGCGCTCGGCCAGTTGCCAAGCCGCCTCGCTTCCCGCCAGACCGCCTCCGGCGATGATCACTGGTTTCATTCCGTCCTCGTCCTGGTCCCTGTCCCCACCTGCACCCGATTATAACAGCCGGACCAAGCCACCCATTCTGTTTCGGGAGGGTCTCCAAACAATTCCATAAGTCCCTTTCCTTTCAATGAGATTCCGGCTTCGTTGGGAATATCGCGCAACTTCTTTATTTTCATCAAGTCATTGGGAGCACTTTTTTTGCCCCTTTGTTTTCAATCAACCATTGGGAGGACTCTTCATTTTTACCATCTTTATGGGAATCTCCATCTTTGGCATGGTCATTTCGCTTCCCTTCCTCCCCGAAGGAGCCTGCTCCGAACGCCCGGCAGGGGCAGTAATGGATGCCGCGGCCCCTGGCACTGGCCTCAGTGTATAGCGTACACGCATTCAAAAGGCGTGTCAAGGCCAAAATGGGCTACGTATTGCAGCCTATGCCAAAAACAGAATATCACGACCATCGATCATGCCAAAAACATCGGGCGAGAGGGGGCGATTCCTCGCTTCGCCCAGAATGGCCGTGAAGCGCCTTTCCGAGGTGACACTTCCGAAACTGTCACACGCCCCATCGCGTGGTTCAGCATGACCAGGCACACGGGCTGCCGATGAGCACCCCCCCACACTGCGTTCTGGGGTATCATCGCACCCATCAATCGGCTGGAAGCAGGAGGCGGGATGAATACTATCTCAAGAAGGTCGCTGTTCTGGGTACCGCGCGTCATCTGCATTGCCTTCGCCATTTTTCTGAGCTTGTTTGCGTTAGACGTTTTGCGTGAGGGTCAGGGTTTTGGGAAAACGCTTTTGGCGCTATTGATCCATCTCGTCCCCGTTTTCATTGTTTCGGCCGTGCTGGCGATGGCCTGGCGATGGGAGTGGATCGGCGCGGCGGGGTTTGCGGGGCTGGGGATAGGGTACGCAAGGGGAAATTGGCGGCGTCATCCCGATTGGGTAGTGGCCATCGCCGGGCCGCTGCTGGGGATTGCCGTGCTCTTTCTCGTCAATTGGCTGAAACACGATGCGCTTCGCGCCAGACCATAACACCGCCCTCGCGGGCACCAATACAGCTTGTGCGGGGGTGCGAAGCTTTGGAGTACCATGCGGTCCCCGTAATCATGTCAGGCGTCATTGTTTGCTTTCTGTTTCGGTGCTAGCATACGCGGCACTTCCGACGGAGTCTCATCGGTGGATTTTACCGGAATACTGATCGCACTGGGTATCGTTGCTCTTCTTGTCCTCGTTGCTCCGATCGTAGCTTTGGTGCGCGCCCACGCGGCAGCCCGGTTGGGCCGGAGGAATGAGGAAAGCTGGCAAAAGCTCACCCAGCGCGTCTACGCCCTCGAAACGCAGCTTCAGGAACTCCGCACGGCGCCAACGGTCCGCGAGGTCCCAAGTGCAGCCGCCGCTCCAGCCAGGCCACCCGAGCTTCCGGTCATAGCAGCAGGGTCGGAAGGGGCTTCCATCGAACCGCCGCGCCCCGCGGCCATCCTCACACCCTCTGCACCGGCGCTCGCGGCGTCTCCAGCGCAAGCTGCCGTTGCACAACCCAGTGCGCCGCCTGCTTCGATCTCACCTCCCGCGCTGCTGCCGATGGGGAATCAGCTCTCCCCCCATGCCTCAGGTCAGCCGGTGCCTGCGCCGCCCGTTCCGCCACCTGACTTGGAACTGTTGGGCGCTCACAAGCCTGTTTCCCAGGAGACCGCCAAGCGCGTGCTGAATATGGAAGAAGTTCTCGGCACCGACTGGCTCAACAAACTTGGTATGAGCATCCTGGTGATTGGTGTCGCGCTATTTCTGGCTTATGAAATGCGCGAACTGGGCCCGGCGGGGAAAGTGCTGGTGGGCCTGGTAGTGAGCGGCGCGCTCTTGGGCGCCGGGATCTTCTACGAGCGCCGCGAGCGCTATCGTCTGCTGGCCCGCGTGGGAATTGGCGGCGGTTGGGCGCTCACCTTCTTCACCACCTATGCGATGTATCATGTCGCCCCGGCGCGGATTTTGAACTCACAGGTTCTCGACCTGGTTTTGCTGCTGGCTGTCGCAGCGGCGATGGTAGCGCACACCTTGCGTTACAACTCCCAGGTCGTCACCGGCTTGGCGCTCCTGCTCGGCTTCACCACCGTCACCATCAGCAAAGACAATGTCTACAGCCTTTCCGCCGGCGCCATTCTGGCGCTCGCGCTTGTCATCATCGTGCAGCGGCGCCGATGGTACGAGCTCGAAATCTGCGGCATTCTCGCCAGCTACCTCAACCACTACTACTGGCTGCGGCCGATCATTGAACGCATGGGCGGACATCATCATCCTTTCCCGGAGTTCATGCCGAGCGCCACGTTGCTGATCTTCTACTGGCTGGTCTTTCGCGCTTCTTATTTGCTGCGCCGCATCCCTGATCCTATAGGGCCGGACGGCGTTCGGCCTGCGCCGCAAGGTGAGGAGAATGTTTCCACCGTCGCCGCGCTGCTCAACACCTTCCTCCTTCTTAGTGTAATGAAGTATCAATCCGTGCATCCCGAATGGGCTTTCCGCTTTCTCTTGCTACTTGGCGCCGTGGAATTTGTACTCGGACAGTTGCCCATCGCGCGACGCCGGCGCGCGGCCTTCGTGGTTCTCAGCGTGGTCGGCGCCACCCTGATGGTGGCAGCGATTCCGTTCAAGTATTCGGGTGAAACGCTGCCCATCCTGTGGCTGGCGGAAGCGGAGGCGCTGTTCCTTGCTGGAGTGTTCCTGGAGGAAATCGTCTTCTGCCGCCTGGGTCTCCTGGCGAGCGTGCTCGTCGCGTTGCAGTTGAACATCTTCGCCCTGGGGCAGATTTATGACACCCAGTGGAAGGGATTCCGCGCCGGCGAGCTGATCCGCGGCATTATGGAATTCGCCGCCGCGACCGTGATTTTCTATGGCGACTCCCACTGGCTGGCGCGCCGCTCGCGGATCCTGGCGGAATCGCGCTTGGAGGCCGCGATCCTGCGCGTGCTTTCTTACGCGGCCGCCGTCACCGCTGTGATCGGCGTCTGGTGGCTCGCGCCGGAGGCATGGGTGGCCGTGGGTTTCGCCGCCTTGGGGCTAACACTTGCCGTGCTGGGTTCGCGGACCAACATCCGGGATTTCATCTACCAGGCCCACACGGTGGCCGTCCTGGCATTTCTCCGCGTCGTGGTGGTGAACTTTGGGGAGCCGAACCCCCACCTCCAGGTCAGGGTCGTGACGGTGGCGTTGACGGCCGTCATGCTCTACGCCTGTGCACGCTGGTCGGGTCTGACGCGAACCAGTGCCGTACAATTTTTACCCTCCTGGCACACTTGGACCGCTTCACTGCTGGTCGCGACGCTCGCCTGGCACGAACTGAAGCCGGTAAGTGTGGCGTTGGCCTGGACGCTCCTCGGATTGGCGCTGTTTGAAATCGGCCGCGCCCGCCGCCTGACGCAACTGCGCTTGCAGGCGTATCTGGCGTTCGCGCTCAGCTTCCTGCGCCTTTTCTTTGTGAACTTCAACGCCGGGGGATTGCCGGGTGAGCTGAGCCCGCGGTTCTACACAACCGTGCCTCTGGCGCTCGCTTTCTTCTACGTGTACGGCGTGCTCGATACCACCAGCGGCGCGACCCTTGAACCGGATCGACGCTGGAAGGTGCCGGAGATTCTCTGTTTCCTGGGCACGTTTACGGTGGCCGGATGGGCGCGTTTCGAATTGGAGGCCGACTGGGTGGTGGCGGCGTGGGCAGCGCTGATCTGGGCGCTGTCGGCAATTGCCTGGCGCTATCAAAAGCGGATCTTCCTGCACCAAGGATTGCTCCTGGCCGCAGCGGTCCTCTTGCGCGGCACGTTGCACAATTTATACCAGCGGAGTTACTTCCCAGCGCCGCCCTGGCAAAGCCGCAGCCTTACCGTGGGTGTAACCGTAGCGTTGCTTTTCGCAGCGTTGCCCTTCGCCTTCAAGTTGCGGCGTTCGCCGGTGGCCGACCCCGCTGGCCGCGGCCTCTGGGGGCGACTGTTCAATGCGTTCGAGCGCCGTCCGGAACAGGTGTTCTTCTTCATCCCCTTCTTTTTACTCACTGTTCTTCTGGCGCTGGAAGTACCCAAGGGCATGGTGACGGTAGCTTGGGGAGTGGAGGCGGTGGCGATCTTCCTGCTTGCGCTCGCGGTGGGTCAGCGTAGCTATCGTCTTACCGGCCTGGGGCTGTTGTTGCTTTGCGTGGGCAAAATTGTGATGCTCGATGTTTGGGACTTGCACCCCCGCGACCGCTACCTGACGTTCATCCTGCTGGGGGTCGCATTGCTGGGAGTCTCGTTCCTCTACACGCGTTATCGTGAGGCCATACGGGAGTACCTGTAGCGGTCAGCAATCAGCTATCAGCTCCCAGCTATCAGCCTTCAGCAAGAGCCTTAGCTGAGAGCTGAGAGTTGAGTGCTCAGAGCTTGATTCATATGAAACGCTGGATCGCCTTCGCCATTGTCGTGATTTTAGGAATTGCCGCCCTGGTGTGGTCGGAGCGGCATCCGATGGAGGTGGGCGTCACCCCTGCCTCTCTCCTCTATTTCATCGCCGACTCGGAGTGGGAGCTGAGCCGGCTGCCGATGGCGGCAACTCGTCTGTCCGACCAGGAAGAAATCGACATTGGCAACCAACTGGCGGCGAATTTATTCATAGATCGCTTCGGCGCTAACCGGACGCCGGAAGAGAAGCAGCAGGAACAAGTGGTGCGCGATTACGTCAGCCGCGTTGGGGCCAAAGTGGCGGCAAGGGCAGGGCGCAAGCTGCCCTACAAATTTCACTACGTTCCGGACATGAATTTTGTGAATGCTTTCGCGCTGCCCGGCGGGCATGTTTACCTTGGCGCTGGGTTGGTGGGGCTGATGGATAGCGAAGACGAACTGGCGGCGGTGCTGGGCCACGAGATCGAGCACATTGACCACTACCATTGCGCTGAGCGCGTGCAAACGGAAGCGCGCCTCAGGAGAATCCCCCTGGGTAGTTTGGTGGCAATTCCGGCGGCGATTTTTGAAGCCGGTTACAGCAAGGACCAGGAACTCGAAGCCGACCGCGAGGGCACACGCCTGGCCGTGTGGGCAGGGTATTCCCCCCTGGGCGCCGTGCGCATGTTCGAAACCTTCGAACGCCTTTATCAGGAATACGTTCGGCGCGCGCAATCGCCGCAGGAAGAGCTGTCGCGCGTGGCGATACAAACCCTCGAAGGTTATTTTCGCTCGCACCCGCTGCCCTCCGAGCGCATCGTGCAGATTCGCAAGATGATTACGGATGAACATTGGGGAGATCTGAACCGTGAACGCGATTTGGAGGTCGCTTACCTCTTTTGGACGGAGCGCGCCCAACGTGCTTACGAAGCCGGGCACTATAAGGAGGCGGCCGGTTGGGCACAGCGGTCACTGGATGTAAATCCTGACCAGCGGATCGCCCTTCTGGCGCTCGGCCACGCGCAATTTGCGCAGGCGAATTTTACCGAGGCGGCAGTGGCCTTCGGCAAGGCGCTGGAAAAGTCTCCGTATGACGACGAGCTTGTGGCAACCTACTGCGACGCGCTTGCCGCACGGCACACGCCCGCCCAGTCGCTTCAGGAATTCAGAGCCTCGATTGCCAAGCGCCCGGAGTTGAAATGGCGATTGGCAGTGGGCGTCGAGTTGGCGGGTCTGACCCTCGCGGCGTATGGCGAGGGAGCGGCTGAGGCCGCACTTTTTCCTGCGGTGTCGCCCAACGCCGCGAGCCTGCCTCCCGAGTCGCGGGGCCGATTGGGTTGGTGGTATTACCGCGCGGGCAAATTTGATCGCGCCGTTGATCTGCTGACAGGCGCAGTAGAAGAGCGCCCGACGGATGCCAAAATGCGGGTTCAACTGGGTTGGGCGCTGGTGGAACAGCACAATCTGGAAGCCGCAATTCAGCGCTTCAGCATGACCGCTAATCGCTATTCTTCCCGAGTGAATGGGGGGCTGGATCAGTCCTCACGGCGTTTCAATGAGATGCGCATGGGCCTGGCCGTGGCGGATTGGCAGGCGCAGGAAGTCGGCCGCGCCGTGAACGAGTTCGCCAGCGTATCGATTTCACAACCGGAATGGCTGAATCCTCAATGGGTGGGAGCGCTCTACTCGACAGGAGTGGCCAGGACCATCGAAGAGTTGAAAGCGGAGCAGAAGAAGCACTTCGGTCCCCACGCCGGCAGGAATTATTGATAGATTGAAACGGCCCCTGCCCCCGGCCCTCCCAGTAGGGGAAGAAGGTGGTAGCCTGTCCGCTTCTAAATAAGTCATTGTGGTTGCGCCTTTCTTGACCTCCTGCGCGGGAATACCCTACTATGGTGTATCGTGCGACCGCTCGCGAATTTGGCTGAAACACTTGGCGGGGTAGCTCAGTGGTAGAGCGAGGGTCTCATAATCCCTAGGTCGGGAGTTCGATCCTCCCCCCCGCTACCAATCATTTCAGTTACTTGCAAGGAATCCCTGTTTCCGGGCTCTGCGGTTGGTTGCGGCTGGATTGCGGCAATTATCTGTTCCCTTCGCCCATTGTGCACTGGCCACAAACTGCAGTCAAAGTCTGCGACAAGAACTCTCTTTTCGTAGCCTTTCGTAGGCTTGACGTGGCACTGGCAACGTGTTACTCCTTGTGCGTCCAGATATCTCTGGCACGCCTAAGCAAGAAAGCAAGGTATCCACCCATGTTGCACGATCCCAGTCATCGCCCACCACTACCCGTGGCGGAGGAAATCGAACTATCACCCCAAGATAAAGACATCTTGCGCCGCCTGGCGGGGGAATTGGCGGAGGTCGCCGCGCTGCCTGTTCACAAAGAGAAGACGCGACTTTGGCAGAAGCTGAATGACCGCGAGTCCGTGCGTCCAATGGTCTGGATTAACGAAATCTGCTGGCATGAGATGGACGTGGACGGCGAGTTGACGCTCCGGACCGAGCACCCCTGGGCGCAGGAGCAGGAACGCGAATTGCGGCGCACCCTCTATCAGTGGCGGCACCTGCCGGGCGACATGATTGTGAGCGACTTCCTCACCTGCCCGCTGGCGATTCACTCCACCGACTTCGGAATCCTCGAAGATGTCGATATTGCCACCACGGATCCAGCGGCCGATGTGGTGTCGCGCCATTTCCATATTCAGATCCGGGACTTCCCCGACCTCGAAAAAATCAAGATGCCGGTGGTCACCCACAACGAACTGGCGACGGAGTTTTATTACCAGTCCATGTGCGAGGTCTTTGGCGGCATCATGCCGGTAAAGAAGATGGGGCAGACGCATATTTGGTTTACCCCGTGGGATTACCTGATCCGGTGGTGGGGCGTGCAGGAAGCGATGGTCGATCTGGTGGAGCGGCCCGATTTGGTGCATGCCGCGGTGGAGCGCATGGTGGATGCGTGGATGACCGAACTCGATCAGTTCGTCGAATTGAATGTGCTGGCGCTGGATTGCAATAACACGCGCATCGGATCGGGCGGTTATGGGTACACCAAGTCACTGCCGGGACCGGACTTCGATCCCAGCTACGTGAAGCCCCACAACATGTGGGGTTGTTCGAACGCGCAGATTTTTTCTGACGTCTCACCCGAAATGCAGTGGGAGTTCGCCGTCAAGCACGATCTGCGCTGGCTGGAGCGTTGGGGAATGGTGTACTACGGCTGCTGCGAGCCGCTGGACCGCAAGATCGATGTGCTGCGCCGGATTCCAAATTTGCGCAAGATCTCCGCGAGTTACTGGAACAACACCGAGCGCCTGGTGGACAAGGTAGGGGGCGATTATATCCTCAGCCACAAACCGACGCCGGCGATCTTTGCCCGCGATCACTGGGACCCGGAGGGGGCGCGGCAGGAACTCCGAACCTTTCTCACCAAAACGGGCGGCCGGTGCCACGTGGAACTGATCATGAAGGATATCTCCACGGTGCGCTACGAACCGAAAAAGCTGTGGGAATGGGCGAAGATCGCAAGCGAAGTGGCGGAAGAGTTCGCGCGCTAACAGGGCCGGGCGACAGGGCAAACCAAAAAAGGCGGGGTCGATCGTGGCCGGAGAATTCTGATGTCTTCTTCGTTACAACCATCGAAAGCATTGCAAATCGATCCTCGTGACAACATCGCGGTAGCTCTCGACGATATTGCCGCCGGATCGCAAGTGGTCATTAACGGGATGACTCTCGAGGCTCTGGACCGGGTTCCCTTTGCTCATAAGGTGGCCATCCAGGCCATTGCGCCCGGGGAGCCGATCCTCAAATACGGTGTGCCCATTGCCTTCGCCACGGCCAGCATTAAGCCCGGCGGCTGGGTGCACGAACACAATGCTCAGTCATACTTCGCCGCAAGAAGAAAGGTGGAGCCGTGATACTCGGTTACGCGAGGGCGGATGGCCGATTGGGAATACGCAATCATCTTCTCTGCGTCCATACGGTGGAGTGTTCCTCGTTCGTTACCCAGCAAATCGCGGCCACGAATGGCCGAGTGCATGCCATGGGCTTTGCCGGTTGCTACAGCAACGAATATGCGGCGCGGATGATGGTGGCGCTGGGGAGCCATCCCAATGTGGGTGGAGTTCTCCTCGTCAGCCTCGGTTGTGAAGGAACGGATTCATCCGCTCTGGCCGGCGCCATTCGCAGGACCGGCCGTCGGGTTGAAGTGCTTCGGATTCAAGAAGAGGGAGGAACTGAACCCACCATTCGCCGCGGTCGAGAGCTTGCGGCCAACATGCTGGAGGATCTGGAACGAGTGCCGCGCGTCCCCATGACGGTGGCTGACCTCGTCATTGGCACTGAGTGCGGAGGCTCGGACGCTACCTCGGGAATTGCGGCAAACCCCGCCGTGGGCAGGGCGTTCGACCTGATGGTGGATGCCGGCGGCACTGCCATTATTGAGGAAACTCTGGAAATGCTGGGGTGCCGGGACATCGTCGCGGCACGCGGGGCTAACCCCAAAGCGGCGGCGGACTTGAGGGCCGCAGTGGAAAAGGCGGAAACCTTCTCACTCCAAGTCGATCAGTTTTCGATTGCCCCGGGGAATCATGCCGGTGGGCTCACCACCATCGAAGAGAAGTCCATGGGGGCATTCGCCAAGTGCGGCGCGCGGCCAATTCAAGGTGTGATCAAAGTTGCCGAGGCCCCTCCGCATAAAGGACTTTGGGTGCTCGATTCCGTCCCTGACCGGAGCCCGTTTGGTTTCGGTTATAGCAATCCCAATGATTCGGAGGGAATCCTGGATCTGATCTCCTGCGGCGCGCACATTGTAGTATTCACAACCGGCCGTGGCAGCGTCATCGGAAGCGTGATTTCACCCGTGCTAAAGGTTTGCGGTAACCCCAAAACCTACGCCCGCATGTCCGGCGATATGGACGTTAACGCGGG
This sequence comes from uncultured Acidobacteriota bacterium, assembly GCA_963825395.1. Taxonomy (GTDB): domain Bacteria; phylum Acidobacteriota; class Terriglobia; order UBA7540; family UBA7540; genus Bog-366. The sequence goes on from CAWGTQ010000020.1 coordinate 53,900, forward strand.
TCGCATCATCGCTGCGGAGTCGACGCTCGATGAGGTAGGACGCGAGATTTTCGATCTGATCGCCGCGATCGCCGCTGGTCAACCGACCAAAGCCGAACTGCTCGGCCATCGTGAATATTTCATTCCTTACAAATCGCAGGATCTCTGCGTGAACGCTTAGCTATGACGACCTCATTTCTGCCTGCTTTTCTCCTGGTCTGTGTGGGGGGAGTGCTGACGGGCGTGTTTACTGCGCCGATGAAATACCTGACGCGATGGCGCTGGGAGAATGTTTGGCTTGTCTACGCGCTGTTTGCACAACTGATTATCCCTTGGGCAGTGATCGGGACGTTGGTTCCGCACCTACTCAACCTCTACACGCAGGTACCGCTCCCTCGGCTACTCCTGGTGCTGTTATTGGGCACGTTTTGGGGAATGGGCTCGGTCACGTTTGGTATCGGCGTCGACCGTCTGGGTGCAGGACTTGGCTTCGCATTGATCATGGGCATCGCCACACTGTTGGGGACGATCCTGCCTCTGTTCCTTGCCGGGCCAAGTAGTTTGAAGCCGCTTCCCTTTGTGCTGGGCCTCGTGCTCCTGATGAGTGGCGTAGCGCTTTCGGGCTTTGCGGGAATGCGCCGCGAGGGAGTTGTAGCGTCCAAAGAACGGCGCTTCGCCATTGGTCTTACCATCTGCATTGCCTCGGGGGTCCTTTCATCGTTTTTCAATATCGGCATGGTGGTGGCGAAGCCAATCCAGGACCTTGCTACCACTCGCGGCGCGCCCGCCTGGGCTTCCGGGGATGCCGTCTGGCCAGTCCTGCTGTGTGGATGCTTCCTCGCCAACGCCAGCTATTGCGGCTTTCTGTTCAGGAAGAATGGCACCGGCAGACGGTTCTTCCAAGCGGGTTATTGGGAATGGTGCGGGGGCTTAGGAATGGGGGCCGCGTGGATTATCGGCGTGCTCGCCTATGGAGCCGGCGCGATGAGCATGGGGCAACTGGGACCGGTTCTCGGATTTCCGGTTTTTACTGCGTTGATGCTTGTCTGTGCATATGGCGTCGGCCGCATTTCGGGAGAGTGGCGCGGAGTTGATCGCACTACGCTCCGATGGATGAATGCGGCTGTCATGCTCAACGTGATTTCAGTTTTCGTAATCGGCTACAGCAGGTAGGAGGAAAGAAAATGACTTCGGCGGGCCCTAATGCTCCTGCGGATTTACCCTTGATCGATCGGTTGGCCGCAATCCCCTACACAGGCGCGGTCACTGACATACTTGACGAAATGGGGTACCACCGTCAGGCCCTTCCGTATTCCATCCAATCGCTGGTTCCTGGGCAGACGTCGGCAGGACGTGCGCTTACCCTCTTGGGCGAACCCTCGGAGATCGAGGACCCGGATATCGTTTTTCCACCTTTTCTTAGGATGTTGGGTGCCATCAGACCTGGAAACGTACTTACCAATCAAGCCAATGACAATGTTTCGGCACATCTGGGAGAGCTGTCCAGCGAGACCGCAAAATTTCGCGGTGCCCGCGGCGCTGTGATCGATGGCGGGGCGCGCGCCACCGAGTACATGTTCCGGCTCGGATTTCCGGTGTTTGCCCGGTACAAAACGCCGATGGATATCCGTGGCCGCTGGCGATTGGTCGATTGGAATGTCCCCATCGTGATCGGTTCGGTCGCGATTGCTCCTGGTGACCTGATTCTGGGCGATCGGGATGGGGTAATCGCCATTCCTCAGACGATTGCCGAAGAGGTTGTCACCAAGGCGGAAGTAGTCGTCCAGACCGAGGATCTCGTCCGGGCGGCCATTCTGAAAGGAGTTTTGCCCCTCGAGGCATACCAGCGCTTTGGGCGCTTTTAGTCTTGGGTGGCCGCAATCGCGACTCCCTTGACCGTGTCAATCAAGCAGTTCAACCAGGTCGCTCGACAAGCCAGGAATCTCTGGCGTCTTGTAAAATCCCCCTTCCACACGAGCCGGATGGACAAAGTGCTCGCGGAGGTGCGGAATGTATTCCAGGAATATGACCGGCTGTTCCACGGCGATATGATTGAAAAGCACCAGATGCTGATGAATCTGGCCCATGTCACCGACGTGCGGAACAACCGGTAGATTGAATTTCTTGGCGAGCAAAGTGACTCCCAGGAATTCACTCACGCCCGCCACCCGCGTGCAGTCCACCTGGACGAAATGAACCGCGCCTGCCTCCATAAAGTTTTTGAACATTACCCGGTTCGGCACATGTTCACCCAGCGCCAAGCGAATCGGCGAGATGGCCTGCGCAAGCTTACGATGAGCGCCAATATCATCCGGGTGAGTCGGCTCTTCAACCCAGTAGGGGGATATGTCACGAAGCGCATGGCAGAGCTCGAGCGCGCGGGGAAGCGTCCACTGCTGATTAGCATCAAGCATCACCAGACATTGATCCCCGACAAGTTCTCGCAACATGAAAGCGCGCCTGATATCTCTTTCCGGATCTCGAGATCCGACTTTCAACTTGAACGCGTTGAATCCATCATCCAGGGCGCGACGAACATTGTCCCGGACCTGCTCGTCGTCATAACCAAACCAACCCACGGAGGTGTCGTAGCCGGGATATCCCGACTTCAGCACGTGTTCCCTCTCCGCTCTTGTTGCCATTGGTTTCTGCAAGAGCGCAAGAGCCTCAGCAGGGGTTAAGACATCTTCCAAATAGCTGAGGTCGAGCAGGCTGACCACCTGTTCGGGTGTGAGATCCAGCAGCAATCGCCAAAGCGGAACGCCGCGAGCTTTCGCCCAAAGATCAAAACAAGCGTTGGTGATGGACGCCAACGCCAGATGCACGGCTCCTTTGTGCGGCCCCAGCCAGCGTAGTTGCGGGTGATCAGCCAATGAACGCGAAAAAGCGCCGAAGCCCGCCATCAGCGATTCGATTTCTTTCCCTACCAGCGCCGGCGCCAGAAGCTCGATGGTTTCGCAAACGATGCGGTTCCCTTCCCCGAGCGTCAGCACCATACCGGTACCGGTCAGGGCATGATTCGTGTTCAGCCGTGTCACCGCCAGACAGTACACTGGGTTCGAATGGACCGAGTCACTGCCCGCTCCTGCCGGCAATGGATAGCGGGCGTCGTATGACCCGACGGATTGAATAACTGTCTCTGCCTGTTCCACAAGGGCCCCCTGTGTCGATTGCGAGTCTACCGATACCGTGAGTCTTTTGCAACTTACTATTCCTTTAGGGTAGACTCCTCGCGGCTTGGCTGCCGGCCGTTAGAACAGGGGACAACAAGGAGCATTCATGGACCTAAAGATTCTGGTTGGGGCAGGACTTGTGCTGGTGGGGGGAATACTGCAAGGCCTCTTTCCGGTCCCCATGAAGTTCGTCCGGCGATGGAATTACGAGAACATCTGGTTGGTATTCGCCCTGACCGGACTGATAATTTTCCCATGGCTATTGACGGGCTTCACGGTCCCGCATTTGGGGGAGGTTTATCGACTCACCTCGACGCATTCGATTGTGGCCATTGCCGGATTCGGGCTTTGTTGGGGAGCCGGCGCTACCCTCACCGGTCTGGGCTTGAGCATGCTGGGTATTGGTCTGGGATTTGCCATTATCCTGGGTCTGAGCGCCTCCGTCGGGTCCCTCGTTCCGCTGCTGGTTCTTACCCCCGAAAAGGCTGGCACCTCGCAAGGGCATCTCTATTTCCTGGGAACCGCCGTGATGTTGGTGGGAATTGTCGTGGCGGCTCGTGCCGGCGCCCTTCGCGACCAAGGGAAGAAGCCAGAGGACAGTGGCCGCGGGGTGAAGGTGAAGGGCTCTTTTCTGGTGGGATTGGTTGTCGCCATCGTCGCCGGACTCCTTTCCTCGATGTTGAACTTCAGCTATGCCTTCGGCACGGAAGCGCTCACCGTAGCGCGCCATCTAGGAGTCTCTCCGGTTTGGATGTCGAATGTGGTGGCCGCTCCGGCGACGAGTGGCGGTTTTGTTGCCAATTGTCTTTATTGCGTTTACCTTTTGCGCAAAAACACCACGACTAAAAATTTTTGGGTCCCGGAACTGGGGATCAACTGGTTATATGGGGCGGCGATGGGCGCCTTCTGGTTCGGCGGGCTCGCCGTGTATGGTCTGGGCATTTACCGCATGGGTGATTTTGGAACCGTGGTGGGATGGCCCTTGTTGATGGGCACCATCATTATCACCAGCAACGCCGCCGGATTCCTCACGGGGGAGTGGGCGGAAACGGGGGCCCGCGTCCGCGCGTATCTGGGCGCGGGGATGGCGATCATCCTTCTCGCTTTGTGGATTCTGGCTCTCGCCCAGAAGCCTTGACCGATCTTGTAGGGCAGCCCACAAGCTCACCATTTCTCACCGGTCCACTTTCCGATTGCCGGGCTAGACCCTTCTCTTTTTCACCATCAGCAGATGCTCGCATGCCAGAACGACCGCACCGTGCTGGTTAATGGCTTCCAGAAGCTCAACCACGATGCCGTAGTCGGGCCGCTTGGGTGATTCGCGTTTCTCCTTGAGGGTCACCCGGACGTGCAGCGTATCGCCAATGAAGACCGGCTTGACGAACCGCAACCGGTCGTATCCGTAGGTGAAAGCATCGGGATTGATATCACCTGCCGTCAGACCCACCGCAACCGTGAAGACCAGAGTGCCATGGGCGATGCGCTGGCCAAATTCCTGCCCCTTACACCATTCCGCATCCATGTGATGCGGATAGAAATCACCGCTTTGACCGGCGTGCAGAACGATATCGGTTTCGGTCAGGGTTCGACCCAGAGTCTCGCGTGTCGAACCTACCTGATAGTCTTCGAAGTATTGGGAGTGCATCTTAAGCGACAATCTCCTTGGGGCTGACGGCGCGCCCCTGCTCCATCGAACGGTATTCTGCGAATACCACTTGCAGCGTCTTAAGGTTATCATTCCCGCTGGTTAGCGCTTCCGAGCCGTCCTCGATGGCGCGCATCAGTGATCCCATCGGTCCCATGAATGCGTCGGGAATCCACAGGTAGTCATTGCGAGCAGAGAACCAGTAGCCCATGCTTTTATTGGACATGAATTCCAGAGTGTCCGGACGTCCCGCAGGATAATTATACATGAGCCCGATGGTGCCTTTAATGATGCCTTCCGTCCCTTCGAAACGGAAAATGGCGTAGCGGTCGTCTTGCCACACTCCGTGGTTTACGTCGATCAGCACCCGCAAGCCGGAATCGTATTCCCAGATGGTGAGGGTCCTCGTCTCCCCCTGCGTCTGTTCTCCCGGCATGCGACTGCCACTGGTGAAAACGCGGTCGGGGTCCCCCAGGAGGTAGCGCAGAGAGTCAATGTAGTGGATGCTGTGATTCAGCACTTCCACGCGCTTGCGGGCATACACCAACGGCCACATCGACCAATCCGTCTGGCAGTGAACCTGAATCGTTCCGTAACTCGGGGCCCCCAGCCATCCCTGGCTCAAAAGTTGCTTGGTCCCACGGATCCCGACCGTCCAGCGCATTTGCTGGTTGACGGCCATCTTGAGCCCGGCCTCCTTCGCCAAGGCCACCAAGCGGGCCGCCTTGCCGTATTCATCGGCCAACGGCTTCTGGCAGAGAATGTGCTTTCCGGCGCGAACCGCCTGCTCACCGATGGCCAGCGTTTCCCACGGGTACACGGCAATGTCAACAATCTCGACCTCCGGGTCGCTTAGCAACTCTTCCGGCGAGCTGTATACCTTGGGAATCTTGTGGTCGCCAGCCGTTTTTTCCGCCCGCTCGCGAATCTTATCGGTGATGCCCACTATTTTGAAGCCCGCCTGCGCATATGCAGGTAAGTGTGCGTAATTGACGATGCCCCCTGCGCCAACAATCCCGACGCCATGATCCAATCGTCGCGGCATTTCGGGTTTGAAGTCGAGATCGGGGTGAGTGCTGGACATGCTTCCTCCCATAGTGCCTGCCACCGAGGGCAAGCTGAAGAGCGGTTACAACCGCCCGAGCCAGAGTGTGTATGCAGATACGATGAACGGTCTGATTATACCGCACCGGCGGTCGCCACCAAAATACGGGAACCGGCCGGCAATCATGCGGCATTATTTTCTTGCCCGGTCAGTTTTGTGGCGTCGGGGCTAAATTTGCCAGTTGAGCCAGCGCTTTCTTAGCATCTTCGTCGTGTGGGTCGAGCTGAAGCGCGGCTCGAAGCTCTTTCTCCCCGTCCTGCCGGTTGCCGGTCCGACAGTAGATTAGCCCGAGATTCCGATGAAGGTGAGCGCTCTCTGCGCATTGACCGCAGAGTTGGATGGCCTCCTTCATCTGTTCCAACGCCTGCGGCCAATTCTGTGCGTTGGCTGCCTCGATTGCGAAGTTCCCGAGCGCCTGGACGCGATCGAAAAGGCGCTGGCTCTTTTCCAGCTCCCGGAATCGCTCCATGTATTGCTCTGCTTCGGGATCGTGGAGTTTGTCCAGTGTACGCGCCAGATTGTATAGCGACTGTGATTGGTTGCGATCGACCTGCACGGCCGCCTTCCAGTGGACGATAGCTTCGTCCGTCTTCCCCATTTGAAGCAGGTTCTGGCCGAGCAGATACTGCGCATCGGCATTGCCCGGACTCAGGACAACAACCTTCTCCAGGAGTTCTGTGGCGCGTGGGGCGTTGTTGAGTTGTCTCTCCGTAAGCGCCAGAGAGTAAAGCGCGTCCGGGTAATCGGGTTGGATTTGGCAGGCCGTTTCCAACTCTTTTCGGGCCTCATCATACTTCCCCGTGTAGAAGTAGAACCGCCCCAGATTATAGTGAGCCTTGGCCAAACGGGGGGCGAGGCGGATGGCCTCCGAGAATTGGGCCAGACCTCCGGCTAAGTCGTACTGATCGGCCAGCGCGATTCCCAGATTAACGTGTGCGTCGGGAGAAGCCGGGGCCAGCGCCACCGCCTTGCGGAAATTCTGGATCGCCTCTGGTTCGCGACCCGTCTTGGCTTGGAGCATGCCGAGCGCGGTGTACCCGGATTCGTCGTCCGGAGCCATCTTGATGGCGGTCTGGAATTGCCGTTCTGCCTCAGCGTACTCCCCGCGCTTTGCTTCCATCATCCCCAGGTCCGCATACGCCTTGGTGTACTTCGGGTCGCTTTGAATCGACTGCTGGAACAAGGTTGCCGCTTGCGCGTCGTTCCCCTGCATGCTGAAAAGGACACCGAGATTGTCCTGGGCTTCAGCGTCGCGAGGGTTTATGACTAAGGCGGTTTTGAACTCCTGTTCGGCTTTATCCAACCTCCCACCCCGCAGGGCGAGCAAACCCAGTTGGTCATGGGCCACCCCAAGTTTCGGATCGAGCTTGACGGCTGCTTCCAATTCCCGCTCCTCTTCGCTGAGATTTCCCAGTTTGTCCAAGGCCAAGGAGTGGTTGTAGTGGAACAGCGCATTATTCGGGCTTAATCGTAAGGCCTCACGATAGGTATCAGCAGCCTGCTGGACTTTGCCCTCGGCAAGCAACTGGTTCGCTTGATTATTGAGTTGCCCCCCGGCGCTGTCGGGATTCGATCGTGGCTTTGAAGCCGGGAGTCCCTGGCCTTCGGTCCGCGCAATCTCTGCGCGAGTCTTCGCCAAAGCCATTTGGAGTTGGTCCGCCACATCGTGCGGTGGGTTGAGTGCCAGGGCCTGTTGGAGAGAGGAGGCGGCCGCCGGATATTTCTTTTCACTCTCGAGAAGCCCGGCGAGGTTCAGATAGGCGGCGTAGAAATGTGGGTCAGACTTGATGGCAGCTTCGAACTCGCTCTCGGCAGGACCAAGTTTGCCTTCCCTTTGCAGCACAACGCCCAGCGCGTAGTGCGCACCCGCAAATTGCGGCTTTTGCCGGATTAGCGTTTGCAGTTCCCGGGTGGCCTGTTGGGTCCTCCCGCCCTTGGTCAAAGCCAAGGCCAGATTGTAGCGAGCCTCTGCGGAGTCCGGCTGAAGACCGAGCGCGGTCTCGAAAGATGGGATCGCACACGCCAAGGAGTCACGCTGCGCATAGAGAACGCCGAGTGCGTTCCAGGCATCGGCCGTCGGATGATCCCGAATGGCGTTAAGTAGTTTAGCAACATTTCCATTGGTCCGGCCGGATTCGAGACAGGTCTTTGGCAACGCCGATAATGACCCCGGCGAGACGGCGGCCGGAGCAGGCTGCTCCTGCTGTGACTCTGGAACAGCCGCATGTGCCACCATCGCGCCCGGCGGGAAAGCGATACCCACGAAGGTGGTGAGCAGCAGTCCAAAGTGTAGCGCGCTCAAGAGGACGACCGGTCGGCCTCCTGCCCGGCGCGGTAAGAGCGGCTTACGTCCCGGACTGGATTCCACGCTGCCCCTCGATGGCTTTAGCGATTCTGTCCCTCGGGCGCAGTCGTATGGACAGGCGCGCATCATACCCGTTGATGTTCACCAGCTCCAATGATATACGATCTGGCGGAGGTTGTCCTGTCCGCGCGAGACCAGCCTCCCCTTCGGGAAACACGATCGGGTCAGATTCCAGTCGCCACCCAATTGGCTAATTTGAACGAGCCCTGGCCTAAGACCGACGGTCGGTGCTTATAGAGTGCCGTGGAAGACAAACCCGGCGGGACCAGGATGGACCCGCCGGGTTTGGTTGTTGTCCGACCAGCCTCAGAAGTAAAGCTTGAGGCCAAACTGCATTTGACGTGCGACGTTGGCCGTACTCGACACAGCACCATAAGCCTTGTCAACAGCGGCTGCATCTGGCGTAGCGTAAACCACTTGGTTGAAGGCGTTAAACATCTCAAACCGGAACTCGAGCTTCTTGTTCTCCGTGATGGGGAATTGGCGGAACAAGGAAAGATCGAAGTCCTTGTACGGGTCGGAGCGCAAGGTATCCCGGCCCAGGTTACCGTACGTGCCTAGAGCTGGGATCGCGAGCGCGGAGGTATTAAACCAATCGGCTGGCGTTGGGTTGGAAAGCTTCGGATTGCCCACAAGGTCCATGCGCTCGTATCCGCCGCTCCCTGATCCAAAACTGTTGTATTCGGTTCCGCCGACGCCGGCAGTATCGGTTTGTCCCCCCACGCCCGCGGTGTAAGGCGTCCCGGAGGTGAAGGTGGCAATACCATTGAACTGCCAGTTGCCGATTACGTAGTCGAGACCCTTGTTGCTGCTGGACCAATGCTGGCCCTTGCCAATAGGTAGCTTGTATACCCACGAAACCGAGAGGATTTGCGGAAGGTCGAAAGCGGAGGGGCCTTTATCGGCATTCAGGTCGTAAGCATTTTGAATTGAGCATCCCTCCACTCCGTACCATCCTGAGCAGCCAAGGTCCAAGCTCTTTGAATAGGTATACGAGACGAGGTAGGTCAGGTTGCCACCGAGCCTTCCATTCAATGAGGCTTGCAAAGCATTGTAACTGCTCCGGCCGATGCTCTGGTCGAAATCGGTAGGAGTGAGATAGGGGAAGGGTGACCGGGAGGGCGAATAGCCGCTGGCACTGGGTGTCGAGGCCGTGTTCGTCCAAATCCCCATATCCAGCCGACTGTCGTGAGAGCCCACATAGTTCACCGTCAGGACCGTGCCATTCCCCAGGGCCTGTTGAATTCCAAAGTTCCACTGATCAGACAACGGCCGCTTGAGGAAAGGATCCGCATACCAGGTCTGGTTGCCAAACGGGGTAGGCGGAGGAAGCGGTTGGCCGGTTCCCAGATTGGCAGGGTCCGAGTAGCCGCCGGCAGGTTCTCCGGGGAGATTCAGGTTGCTGCCGCCTAATTGGCCAAGGCTGGGCCAAGTGCCTTCAAAATTCTGAGCAGTTTGGGTGATGGCGCCCCAGTTATCGAAGAAGCGGCCATACGAGGCCCGCAGCACGGTATTCGTATGCAGTTGATAAGCGAGTCCGATGCGCGGCTGCCAGTTGCTCCAGTCCGTGTGATAAATGGCGCCGCCGGTGAGCGGGGTCACGATCACGTGGGCAGGTAGCGTGCCGCCGGGAATACAGGGAGCCGCATTGGTCGTAGCGCAGGAAGGCGGCTCGCGCGTCAGAATGTACTGACCCGTGTTACCGTCCAGGTCACCGACATAGTAGTCGTCGCTGGAGCTGTTGCCATAGATCGGAACAATTGTGACGTCATAACGGAGTCCGAGGTTGGCGGTCAATTTGGGGGTTGCCTTCCACTGGTCAGTGAAATAGAAGCCGTTCACCCAGCCGCCGTGCTGGGTCTCGTGAGTATCGCGCCGGGAGTAACTGTTGGGTAGGCCGAGCAAGAACGAGGCCAGGGAGTCGCCCGTGGTTCCAGGCGCGGGCGCGCCTTCGCCCGATGGACCCGCGTAAGCGGTTTCAGCCGGATAATAAGTTTCGGAGGCGTTCAAATAGAGGGCGTCAGCGTTGTTGGAGGTGAAATCGGCCCCCGCCCGGAAAGTGTGGTGCAGGTAGTTCTTGGTGAAATTACCCTTCCATTCCCAAATGTCGGCCAAGTGGGTCTTGTCTACCTGCGTGGCGTTATGGGCGCTGGTGTTGAGGTTACCGAGATAGCTACTCAAGACCACGTTGGGAATAAACGCCGCGCCCCCGGCGAAGTTGCCGTAGAAATTCGGCGAAAAACCAAACGACGAAGGAGAGGCCGTGCTTACATAGTGGGTGAACTGATTGATGTTGGCGCTGTCGCGCCCGAACTCCAAATCCAGGATGGCGCTGCTACCGAAAGAGTGGGTGTAATTCACTCCGCCGTTGTAGCCGTGCGAGTAAATGCTGTGGACAATCCCGTCGAATCCAGCGGACCCCGAGGAAGGCTGGCTGTAACCGGTATACCGGACCCAGATGCTGTTTTTGTCATTGAACGTGTGATCGAACCGCACGTTCCCCTCATCCTGCCGGGTGATGGTCTTGGTCAGGTCAAGCCCGTTATAGAGCGGGTTGCCCACCAGGTTGGGGGTCGGGTAGAGCGTCTTGGCGTAGTTCAGTGCGTCTTGATTCATCAGTGAGGACGGGATCTTGTTGCAGGGTGTGCCCGCGGCTTGCGTGCCGTTCGCGAGAGGCGTCAGAGGGTTGCCCGAGCCGTCACACATAAAGGGTTGCGTCAAACCGGAGTTGGGGTTGTAAATCTGTGCCGATACATTGCTTAAGTCTCCGGTGAGTTGCTCTGCCGTGGGTGTGTTGTAGAAGTTCTGCGCGGTGGTGTGGTTGCGAAATCCTTCGTAGGTGGCAAAGAAGAAGGTTTTGTTCTTGATTATCGGGCCCCCAACGGTCCCGCCGAACTGGTTCTGCTGGAAGGGGGTGCGGTTGGCCACGAAGGTGTTGCGGGAATCAAGATCCGTGTTGCGCAAGAACTCCCATGCCGAACCGTGGAAGGAGTTAGTGCCGGACTTCGTCACTGCGTTGACGATTCCCCCCAGCGCCCCTCCGTACGAGGGGTCGTCGTTGTGGGATTGGACCTTGAACTCCTGAATGTCGTCGACGACGGGCGCAACGACATAGGTGCTCCCGAACGATCCTTGATCGTTGATTCCATCTACAAAGAAAAGGTCGCTGCGGTTGGTTTGCCCGTTGACCGCCGGATAAGTGAAAGTGCCGATGGGGGTGGACCAGATGCCGCCCGCACCCGAGGAGTTCTGTGAGACATTGACGGTGCTGACGCCGGGGGTGAGGTTGAGCAATTGCGTGAAGTTCCGCCCATTCAGGGGCAGGTCATTCACCTCGGTCTTGACGATGGCGACCCCAAGCTCGGCTGACGAGAGCTGCAAGGTTACAGCTTTCGCTTGCACGCTGACCGTCTGGCTAACGGCTCCCGGGGAAAGCGTAAAATTAAAGGTGGCCGTCTGGTTCACCACCAGAGTGACGTTCGATTGTTGCGCGGTGGCAAACCCCTCCCTGCTCGCCGCAATGTTATAATTTCCCGGGATAATGTCCAGAATCACGTAGTAGCCCGCTTCATTGGTATTCACTGAGCGGTCGACATTTTGATCGATATTGTGCAGGACCACTTTGGCGCCTGGAACAACCCCGCCCGAGTTATCCTGCACGGTGCCGTTAATTGCGGCGTTGGCAAGTTGAGCCGAAGCCTTGGCTGGAAACAAAAGCCAGACACTCAGGGACATGAGCATCACAAGTGGCAGCGCTGCAAAGCGATGCGACCGGATGGGTCGTCCGCTGCGTCCCGGCCTCTGCTGGTGCAAGAGAGAGCTAACCGTGGAACCTAAAAACATGGACACTTCTCCTTTCGCATACGAGTTTCGTGCCGGTTCATCAAGGCATAGACAGCATGAATTTTGGCCAAATTGCAGAGACCCATCGCTGAGTTAACTTGATCGCTCTATAATTGGCCCTTGCCGTATCCTCTACAGACCCTGGACCCGATTGCAAAAGGGGAAGCCCGTCGTTATAGTTTCTGGCCGGCTTTAACGATCTCTAACGGAAGTAATGATAAGCCGGGCACCTCCACGCTTTGCCCCCCCAAAAAAGACAGTACGACTGCGGACCTTATAGCATGCCGGCTTCACGCTGTCAACACAAATCTAAACGTTATGCTAACCCCGTGTTTCTGCTGCTATCCCCCGCTTTGACCGGAAGCTTGGGCGGAGCCAAGTCTCGCACAATGCGTCCCTTATTGAAAAAATTGAGTAGGTATGGGAAACTCCGCACGGTTGGGAAACTCTCAGCTTGATGTAAACTTGGTATCGTGAGAAAATCGTTTCGCTGCAATATGAACACACCAAATTGCTGCGTGTCGTGCGGGTCCCTCCCAGTGGGGAAGGCGAGCCCTGATGTGCAGATCAGAAGGCGTTACGACAGCCGATGTTTGACGGGTGTGGGGAGAAGCTTATGCAAACGATGGGGGACGTTGCCAGGCTGGCGAAAGTTTCATTGGCCACCGTTTCCGCAGTGATCAGTGGGAAAAAGAAAGTTAGCCCCACACTGAAGGAAAGAGTCCAGGAGGCCATACGTGCTCTGGATTATCATCCCGATCAAATCGCCCGCAGTTTGCGGGTCCGCCGGACCCATACGGTCGGCGTGATTGTTCCCAATGTATCGAGCATGTTCTTTTCGGAGGTCTTCCGAGGCATCGAGGAAGTGGCGCGAAACAACGGCTTCTCGGCAATCCTTTGTGTGTCCGATGATGACGCCGTGCAGGAGCGTCACCTGCTCAGTGTCCTTTTCTCCCGGCGTGTGGACGGAATTCTGCTGGCTTCCGCTGATGCCCAGGCGGCCTCCCATTGGCCCAGGGGCCGTGACCTTTCCTTGGTCCTGATTGACCGCGTGCCCCCAGGTCTGGAAGCTTCGGCAGTGGTCATTGACAATGCCCACGCGGCTTATGAAGCTACGCGGCATCTTATTAGCATTGGCCACAAGCGAATTGCGATCATCACCGGGCCTCTGGACCGGTCGACAGCTTTCGAGCGGATGGAGGGCTTCCGTAAAGCCATGCAGGAAGCCGGCTATCCCATCCTCCAAGAATATATTCTAAATGGTGGGTTTCGGTTGCAAGGTGGATTTCAATGCGGGATGCAATTGCTCAAGCTGGCGGTCCCGCCGACCGCAATCTTTTCGACCAACTACGACATGACGCTGGGACTGATGCGGGCGGTAATTGAACTCAGGGTACCGTGTCCGAAGAAAGTCAGCATCCTAAGCTTTGATGATTTTGTGATGGGAGACGACGGGTTCAGTTGGGCGACAGTGTTTTCTCCTCCTCTTACCGTAGTTGCCCAACCGAGCCATGAGATTGGCAAAATCGCGATGGAGTCATTGCTCCAGGCGATCGAATCCAAGACGACGAAACTTCCAAATCCCAACCGGACCGTGGTCAAGCTGCAGGGTGAGTTGAGGATTCGAGAATCCACCGCTCCACCCCCTGCGGACACAGCTCCCACCGAAGATGAAGAACGGAGGGAGATGAACTCCGTGTCGGGAACCTCTCTTCTTGAGCGCATATCTTAACGCCGACGCCGCGGGACCCGGACGGTGTTCACCTCTCCGAACTTCTCGGTGATTTCCCGGCAAGCGTACGTGGGGTCTGCACTGGCCTCATGGGGACCGTGTGCTACAGCCATGCCCCACAAGAAAAAAGAAGACCGCTGGCAACGAAAACTGACCTGAACTATACTTTGCCACGTGTGGGGCCGCAAACCGTTGATGCCGAATCGGTGTGAAGAAAACTTGAGGACCTCACGGAAGCGGAGTGTAAAGCAGGGATGAAGACTTCAGTGCGTGCCGTGATCGCTTTCATGGTGCTGTCATCGTTGCTGACGTGGGGCAAGAAACCGAAACCTGTCGTGTACCGGAACACGGCCCCTGGCGTGGCCTTCACGGGCTCGAAGTCGTGCGCCGCGGCGGGTTGCCACGAGCAGATCTACCACGATTTCCAATCGGCGCCGATGGGCAACTCGATGACCCCGGCGAATACTCCGAGCGAGCTCGATAGGGTTCCCAGCACGATCACGGTGTACAGTAAGAAACTGGACCGCTACTTCCAGGTGACCCGGCAAGGCTCCGACCTTTACCAGACCGAATACCAGCTTGATGAGAAGGGCAAGAGGGTTTTTACAACCATCCAGAAACTCGATTACAGGATCGGAGGACCACTTACCGGTTACACGTATGTCATCCGCCTTGGTAACTGGATGTTTGAGGCGCCGCTCTCCTACTATCTCAAGAACAACCAGTGGGAACTTTCCCCAGGGTACAGGGAGGCAGCGATGGACTTCGGCTTCAGCCGGCCCATTTTCAGCGGCTGTCTTGCCTGCCACAACGGACAACCCGAAGGGGTGCCGAACCGCGACGGCATGTACCGCGATCCTCCCTTCCGGTTCATGGATTATGCCGTCGGTTGCGAATGCTGTCACGGGCCCGGACAGTTGCACGTCGAGGAAATGACCCGCCATCCTAACCTAAGACGTAGGAAGGTTGATGATTCGATCGTAAACCCGACCGATCTTCCGCCCCGGCTGGCAGATGACATCTGCATGAACTGCCACCAGGGTGGTAACACACGCGTGTTGCAACCGGGTAAGAACTATCTGGATTTCCGGCCGGGTACTCCGTTGTATGAAACGACGGCGATATTAAAGCTCCCCGTCACCAAGGCGCAGCGCGCGGAATTGGACCGATCGGAAATGCTTCCTCCTGAGCGGGGAAGCCTGGCCATGCCACTTTGGTGGAAAAACTCCAATATGGAAATAAGCCGGTGTTTTCATGATAGCAACGGACAGTTGCGATGCATCACCTGTCATGTGGTCCATCAACGGCCCGCTGACGAAAACAAGGTGGCTTTTTACCGGGAAAGGTGTTTCACCTGTCACACCGATAAGAGTTGCGTTCTCCCCCTCGAGGAACGCATGCGGCAGGACCCGCCGAACGATTGCGTCGGCTGCCATATGCCCAGGAAGGCGACGGCGGGCATCCCCCATTCAAATGACACGAACCATCGCATCGTGCGGCGAGCGGGGCAGCCCTACCCGGACTACGCTTTTGATGAGCCCAGCCCTGACATACCCGGGCTGGTGTGTATAAACCGGCGTGGAGAGGATGCGGCCCGGCCTATGCCCGCGATGACCAAACTGTTGGCCTATGCGGAGATCTCACAGAAGGTACCCAGTCTTAGCCACTATTACTATGACTTATTGGAGCAGTTGAAGCAGTCCGCACCGGACGACCCGACGGTGCTTTGCGCTCTGGGCCGGAAAGCATTGGCAGAGAATGACGACGCCAAGGCGACTGACTACCTCACGCGGGCGCTTAAGAACGGTGGCGACTATGCCAACACCTATGTGGATCTCGGTGAAGCCCTGGCCCGTGCAGGGCGAGTCGAGGAATCCGCCCAGATCCTGGAGAAGGGTGCTGTCATCTGGCCTTTTTCACGCGACATTCAGAAATCGCTGGTGTTCCGCTATCTGACCTTGAAAAAGCTCCCCCAGGCCCATGAGACCCTGAAGCAATACGTGGCGCTGTTTCCGGACGATACGTTTATGCAAGAAGCCTTGGCCAAACTTGAGGGACGCCAGCCCTGACGCAGCGAGTATCGCCGCCCCCATTCTTGCATTTCCCGCATTGATAGAACGCCCAGGATAGTGAATTTCGAGGCTATCGGGCGGTGGCCGCTGCCACGGCTTTCCCCTCGCGCCCATTCCAATTGCTCAGCTCCTGTCTCAACCATGGAATGCCCTTATCGGGGTGGCAGATAAGGCAGGCGTTCGGGCTGTACTCCTGACCGTAGCGAGCGGTCATCTCCGCGTTAGGTATGTCGTCGATCGTGTGCGTCATGGTCTTGAACATTACGCTGGTCATGATCTTCGGCATGTGGCAGGCGGTGCAACGGCTCCCTTCAGACTCGGGGGCGTGATGCGTGTGGGCTGTCAGGTTGGTTGCGTAGGCGGGGTGACATTGCAGGCACATCTGGTTGGGATGGTCGAGGAATTTCAGCGCCCTGATATTGCTGCTGTCAGAAGGATGAAGATCGTGACAATGGCCACATTGGGCCCCCCCCTTCTGATAGCAAGCGGTACGGCGGAAAGCCTCGACAATGAATGAGACCACCCGGAACCGCCCATCTTTGTAGAAGGCCCGGAGCGCAAACTCCCCATACGGACGGCTACGATAATGGACATAGAAAGTTTCCGGGGAGTGGCGATAGTTTATTTCTCCCTCCGGGCCGATACTCAACCACTGCGACTGCAAGTGGCATTGACCGCAGATTGCCGCATAGTCCTGGTTCGCCAGCTTGCCGAATTCGACCTGCAGCTCGAGCGGGGGCTTGTATCCGGGCTTGGCCAGCCGCATCGAGGTCACGTGGTCGCCTGCCGGGCCATGGCACATTTCGCAGTTTATTCCCCCTTCCGCAAAGGCAAGTTCCTTGGGCGCCGGCGTTGGGTTGTCAGTCGTGACATGCAGTTGGCTGGTATGGCAGGGACCGCAATGGGCGAGGTAGGCGGTGGCGGGAGTTAGCGCGGGAAAATTCGTAACCAGGGCACGCGCGGAACCCGGGACATCAATCATCTTCCAAAAGGCGATCCACCGCTTTTGCTCGCGGTTGTACTGGAGCGGGATGACCTGAATTTCGCCGTTCGGCAAACGGGCGGCGTAGGTCTGCTGCCATTTCGCACCGATCGTATAGTCCACCCGGTAGCGATGCCATTTGCCGAAGCTATCTGCGATATCGACGTAATGTTGCGTCGCATCGTGCGTAAATCGGGCGACAACCTTTCCGGATTCATCCGCATAGGCCGCGTTGTTGAAATCGCCAAAAACGTTTTCAAACTTATAGGTGCGGAACATCTTGGCGTGGCCCGTGTTCAGCCAGCCTGAGTACTCGCGCAGATGGCAGCTTTGGCAGACCTGGGAGCCGGCATAGGCAGGTGCACTTCCGCCCGCATGTCCGCCCTTCCCCGGGGTTTCGGCGTTCGGGGGAAGCACCGGGGCGGCGCCAAGCTCCTGCACGAACGCGTCAAATTTTTTTTGTGGGTTGGAAGGCCAGCGTGCATACGCCGTCTGAAGGTGCTGTTTCGCCCGTTCTTTAAGTGGTCCGCCTTGCCGATAAGCAGCAGCGAAGGCTATGTTTGCTCCCGCCTGATTCCCCCGAGCGAGGCGAATCAATCCCAGCAAATAGGTATACGACGTGTCGGAAGGGTTCAAACGAAGAGCCTTGCTGGCGAAGTCTTCCGCCTCCTGCAACTTCTTCCCACCATCCGCCCCGCTGAGGCCCTCTTCTGTTGCTGCCTTCGCGAGAATGTAATAACTTGTGGCGCGCAACTGCTTGTCGAGCGACGCCCATTGTTTCTCCGAAAAGACTGCCGGTGACAAGAAAAGATCCAAAGTCTCGATTGCCAACCTTGCATCCTGTGTGGCCGCGACCGGTTCCCCTTCCATGGTCTCGACTTCGGCAAGGGGCACTTGGAGTAAGGGATTCTCAGGCAGAATTTTCAAGGATTGGCGGCCGAACTGGATGGCAGACTTATTATCTCCGAGGTCGATGGACGCTTTGGCGGCAATCTCATCCGCTTGCCAAACAAACCATGATTGCGGGAAATCCTTGAGAAACTGCTGGGCAGCCGCGAGACGCTCCTGGGGACCCCGCTTCTGGTGAAGAGCCGCAAACGCTCGACGCTCTTCCGGATCGCTAATCTCGTCGATGATCTTTAGGGGTTTCGGACGGTTTGCCGAAGGCCCGGCCAGTTGGTCCAGAAGTTGGTCTTCTCCTTCAACACCATAGTAGGGATTCTGCGAAGGCACGTTTTGGCGAAGCTGATCTGTCGAACCGGAGGGTCCACCCATTTGTGCAGCGGAATATAGAACTGCGCCAAAGGCCCCGAGAATCAACGCGGAAAACAATAGGTTGCGCTTCATTTACCCACTTGAAAGCTGGGCCTTTCACATTTTTTTGACGGTACAGCTATCGACAAAATCCCAGTCGAAATCGACTCCAATTCCGGGTTTTTGCGGAGGATGAGCGTAGCCTTCGGCGTCAATCTGCAATTTGTTTTTCATGCCGAAGTCCATATACGAAAGTGGGTACAGCAACTCGAAGAACTCGCAGTTGGAAATGGCGCAGCAGCAGTGCAGGTTTACCACTTCCAGCGGGTGATAGATGGTGGTGTGCAATTCGCACTTCACCCCGAAGGATTCTGCCAGGTGAGCCGTTTTCATAACCGGCGTAATGCCTCCCTTCCACGACACATCGGTGCGGACCATGTCCACAACCCCCGTGGAAATACACTCGGCAGTAGAGTAGTGTGAGCCCGCCAGAACCTCCGTGCCAATAATGGGAATGTCCAGGCTGGCAGTCAGTTTTCGCAGTCCATGAAAATCCACATCGAAGAGGGGTTCCTCGAGCCAGTAGTAATTCAGCCGCTCGAGCTCACGCCCAACGCGCAAAGCCTCTTCGTGGGAATAGGCCGCCACTGGATCGGCCATCAGCTTGAATTCCGGGCCCACAGCGTCCCGGCAGGCGCGATACGCCTGCAAATCGAAATCGATCTTGCCCGGGGGATGAAGCTTGTAGGCGTGCCATCCCAGGTTTTTCACCTCCAGTGCCTGCCGGGCGTAATCGTCGGGCGTGGGCAATACGAAGGAACTGGCGTAAGTGGGCACCTTGTCTCTGTAACTTCCGAGGAGTCTGTAAAGTGGCAGGCTCGCCGCCTTGGCGGCGATGTCATAGAGGCAGATGTCGAAGGGCCCATAGGAATAGATGGGAACGTGGTTCCACCACCGGTCGTACATCCGGAAGTCCTGCCAGTGCTTCTCGCGCCAACGGATCCTTGCCGAGGAAAAAGGGCTTCAAGGCGGAGGCCGCGATCTCCCCGGCCATTTCGGCGCCGCGCCCCGCAAAGCCGAAGGAGTTACCCTCGATGCCCTCGCTGGTTTTCATGGAAATTACGAGGAAATCGAAGGTCGATTTTCCTCCCATCCGCATCTCCGAGTCCGACATGGCTTCGCGCACATTTCTGCAAACGCGAATCTCGATTGAACTTATGGCCACCGTGGGTCCTCTCGGGTCGTCCCGATTGCTTCTCGACGGAAACTGATTCTCGGGGTATGGCCAACTTTCGGCTCGGCAGTGCGGGAGATTGCCTAAACTCGCACTCACCCTCGATATCGGCGTCAATATACTCCCCTTTCGGAAGGGTTGCAAACGGCAGGGCCGGGCCGCGGGGTAGTGTCCTAATTTGGGGAATGACTTACTTCATTCACCCATGTGTCGAACCCGACAGGCACCCGCGCGCCTGGCGCGCCTTGGACTGCGGTAGCAGCAGCTACCGCCTTCCGCCTTTGGTTCATACGGCAAATGGGCAAGGCCGAAGTAAGAAAGGCGGTAGCTGCTGCTACCGCAGTCCAAGATGTCTTCGCCATAGGTCCTCTTACGACTGCCTTCCCGGCGAACTGTCATCCTGCGTGCCACCACACCCCTGCCCCCAATCGTTTTTATTCTCGGCAACACTATTGGGTGACCCAAGTAAGTCATTCCCCTAATTTGGACGTAGCGCGCGTCGCTTGCGGTGTACGGAGCGAAGCTTTGGAGTGCGTGCAGCTCGCTGCCGCTTTTGCCCCAGCCAGCTTGCTGGCGGGGAGGGGCTGCGCCCGCGCCGCGGTTGCTGTAACGCTGAGCTTTAGCTCAGCACGTGCCGACCTGAAGGTCGGCGCTACAAGTACCAATTTCAATGACACCTTGCCTTAGGTCACGCACCCCGGGGCGGCAGTACATCGGACAAATAGTTTCTTATAGCTCATTTGTCGAGATATACTGTCAGGGTATCCCAAGCATCGCGAAGATTGGCCTGGATTAAATCCAAGGGTTGCAGTTTCAACCCACATCCCAAGAACATGGGGTAGAAAAGTGCCTAAACCATTCCGAGCCTCGGTCACCGGAAGTTACCCACGGCCCGTGCAGCCAACCGACACGCTGAAGAAGCCTACGCTTTCCCGCGAGGAGGCTGACGAAATTATTCGCTGGGCGGCGCGTGACCAGGTCAATGCAGGTCTCGATGTCATCACCGATGGCGAGGGTCGTCGCGAAAACATGTATTACTTCTTCCAGAAGCGGCTGGATGGCCTGTCGTTCGAGGAGATGGTCTATCGGACTTATGGCGACGCGGGGTTTGGGATCGAAATCGCCTCGGTGGTGGGTAAGATCGGAAACCCGCGGTTTGAGCTCGTCCGCGACTGGAAGACTGCCCGCGAAGTTGCTCCACCGCACGTTGAGGTGAAGATCACTTGCACGGGACCCCACCTGCTTGCCAAGTTTTCGAATAACAAGCGTACCGACCTTTATCCCACCGACAAGGACCTGGCGCTTGCCTATGCCGCGGTGCTGAACCAGGAATTAAAGGAAGTGGTTCGAGCCGGCTGCGAGTTTATCCAGTTTGACGAACCGGCCTGGACAGCCTTCCCCGGAGAAGTGGTGTGGGCCGCCGAGGTTTTGAACCGGGCCATCGAAGGGCTCAACGTTAAGATCGGCCTGCACGTGTGCGGCGGCAATCCTCGTCGCAAACGCGTCTATTTCACACGCTACGACGACTTGGTGGAAGGCTTCCGGCTGGTGAAGATCGATCAAGCCTCCCTGGAATACTGCACCCTCAGCTACAACATGTTGACGCTCTGGGATAAATGGAAATTCCCGGGCGAGTTCGCCGTAGGTGTCGTTGACCAGCGCAGTGACGCGATCGAATCGCCGGAGACGGTCGCCGAGCGAACCCGCCCGGTGCTCGATTACTTTGACCCGGAACGCGTGCTGATTACTTCCGAATGCGGGTTCCAGCATGTCCCGCTGGATATCACCCGTGGCAAGCTGCGTGCCCTGGTGGCAGGCGCCCAATGCCTGCGCGAGGGGATGGGCGACACCGGCGCAGATTAGCGCACGAGTTTCGTGATCGCCGGCGCTCCGGCGTCCTAGGTGCAATCATGAGTTTCCTGGTGACAGGTGGCACAGGGTTCATCGGATCGTATGTGGTTCGGTGCTTGCTCCAGCACGGAGAGCGAGTGGTGGGCTTTGACCGGGCTCCCGACACCGAAGTTATGGGCCTGTTTACTTCGGAAGTCGAGGTGATCGCGGGTGACGTGGGTGATCGCCAGCAAGTGGCGGCAATATTCAAGAGCCACCCCCACATCGACCGTGTCGTGCATCTGGCCTATATGATGGGCGCCGAGTCGGAGGCCGACCCGCCCGCCGCCATGCGGGTCAACGCACTGGGAGCAGCGAATTTGTTCGCGGAAGCCTGCGCCCACGGCGTCAAGCGCATCGTATTCACGAGTTCGGAATCGGTCTACGGAAGGACCCAGGCGGTTTACGGCGACCGTCCCGTGACCGAAGAGGATTTCTGTTCCCCTCGGGATCACGTGCTGAACTACTCCCTCACCAAGCTCCTGAACGAGCACTTGGCCGCCAAGTACGAGGCGCGCTATGGAATACCAATTGTCTCCGTGCGCCCGCCGGTGGTCTTTGGTCACGGGCGCAAGCGCGGCACAACGGCTTGGGCGAGTGACTTCGCCAGCCTGCCCGCACTGGGACAGCCCGTAACGCTCCCCTTTCCGGAGAGCGACTGGAACTCTTATATCTATGTCGCTGATCTGGCGGAGGAGATTTACCAGCTTTCCGTCAAGCCTTCCCCTGCTCATCGCGCCTACAACACCGGAGGCCATACCCTGTCAGCGCCGGAGTTGGTGGCTTTGGTGCGTGAACTGTTACCGCATGCGCAAATTAGCTTCAGTCCTGACAAGCCGAATTCGCCCTTCATCTACAGGATGGATGATCAACGGATTCGCCAGGAGCTGGGATGCCTGTTGCGACCCATGCGAGAAGCGATCGGGGCCCACATCGAAGAGGTCCGGCTCAGGGAGTCACGCCGGCCATCCTGAGCGCCGCCGAATCCAGAACCAAGCGTGGCAAGCGTAGCGCGCCTGTTCGGTAGCCCGGACTTCTCACCACAGGTCTGGGGGTACACAGGTTGCAGAAAAACGCTTCCCCATGGGCATACGGCGCGAGGGGGCCTACCCGCACCACCCCGACGCGGCCCTGTCATTCCCCGCGGAGCGAAGCTTTGGAGTGCGTGCAGCTCGCTGCCGCACTCCAAAGCTTCGCACGCGTGAACAGGCTGTGTGGGACCCGGGGTCGCGGTAGTCATCAGAAATGCCTTGTACCAGCAGGACTGAATCCCCGCCCTTCCAAACCCGTGGTGAGAAATCCAGCAGCTAATGTTTCGAGTCATGCCGGTATCATCATCCCAGCACTGATTGAATTTGGCGTTGGATACACGGAGGCCTTGCTTTAATTCGAGAGGCCTTCAACAGCCGAGGCTCCAGCGGGAAGCCACGGTCAGCGCGGTCCTGACTGAGATCTGGCGCCGACGTTGGCCTTTTTGCAAGGGCGATCTGGTGTCCTGAGTCAGAAGTTCGCTGATGAAATTAGCCCGCAAAGCGGGCGACATAATGTAGCCCACGGCGCAAGCCGTGGGTCAGAGCGCCCACCCTCACCCCCTCACCCCTCTCCCGCCCAGGCGGGAGAGGGGACGGGGGCGACAACAAGAACAATGCAACAAGGAAACAGTCCGCCGCCTCAAAACATCAAGCTTCCGCAGTTTTCGCCAAGGCGTAGCTGGTGCTGCGGCCGCCCTCAGGATTGCGGATGAGGACGCCGCCTTGGACGAGGGCGGCAATATCTCGCAGGGCGGTGTCGTGAGAACACTTCGCGAGCTTCGCCCATTTGGATGTGGTGAGCTTTCCCTCGAAGCCGTCGAGCAGCCGGTTAAGGACAAGGCGTTGCCGTTCGTTCAGCCGAAAATCCCTGACGGACTGCCAGAAGCGAGCCTTGAAGAGGACGGTTCGCAAAACGTCTTGTGCGCCTTCGATGGCGCGGCCGAGGCAGCCCAGGAACCACACCATCCAAGGCGTGATGTCCATCCCGCCCTTCTGCGTCCGCTCCAGAATGTCGTAATATTCGGCACGCTCCTGCCGGATCTGGGATGACATGCTGTAGAAGCGCTGCCAGCTTCCCTCCGAGCGTGCCAGCGCCATATCGGAAATGGCGCGCGCGATGCGGCCGTTGCCGTCGTCAAAGGGGTGGATGGTGACAAACCACAAATGCGCTATCCCCGCCATCACCACCCAATCGTTTTCTTCATTGCCGTTAAACCAAGCAAGAAAACTCTTTATTTCCCCGTCGAGCCGGCTGGCAGCGGGCGCCTGGAAATGCACATGCTCCCGTCCGACCGGCCCAGAGACAACCTGCATCCCGCCGCTGCTGTCATCCCTCCACGCGCCAGTCCTGATCGGGTGCATCCCGCTCCGCGCAGTCGGAAACAGCGATGCATGCCATGCGAACAGCCTTTCTACGGTAAGCGGGTTTTCATAGTGCCTCGCAGCGTCTAGCACCATTTCAACGGCTCCCTCCACGTCACGGTCCACAGGTTTGAGGCCCTTAATCTCCATTCCGAGCCGGCGCGCAAGGGAGGAACGGACCTGCGCCGCGTCCAGTTTCTCCCCTTCGATTTCGCTGCTCTTGAGCACGTCCACGGTCACGGTTTCGAGGACGGCTTCCTGGCGAAGCTTAAAACTCAGAGCTTCCATGCGGCCCAGCAATCGGCCCTGCTCGCGATGAACTTCGGCTAGTTGCTCGGCCAATCTCTCGCGATTCCACTGGACCCGGGGCCAATTCGGGTCTTCATGTATATAGACGCTCATTCTACGCACTCCATGCGTAGATTATGCCGTCTATTCGACGCAAGAGTCAACCACATTCTACGCACAATATGCGTCGAATGTGTGGGCTATTCGACGCGAAAGGGGGACCTCGAAGCGGCCTTATGTCATGAGTCCGTCAAAAAAAGCGATTTTTACCGCAGAGGCGCTGAGACGCAGAGAAATGCCTCATTGTTTTCAAACCTCTGTGCCTCCGCAATGGAAACGGATGTGCCAAAGGCACCTTGGACTGCGGCGGCTCGACGCCGCCTTGAGATGATGCCTTTGTCATCGTCCGCGACGTGAATTCAAGGCGGCGTCGAGCCGCCGCAGTCCAAGGTGCTTCGCACATTTTCATGTACAGGGCCGAGCCACCGGCCCATGAGAATCTGCGGTGAAAGATATGGGGCATTGTTTCGTACCTTCTAAATAATTATGTTACTCCCCTGCGGGGAACTTGGGATCGGAGGTCATCCCCGGCAGGCCAGGACGGTAGAGCGCGGCAAAAGATATCCAAGCTTCACCACTACCGCAAACCGGCCCACTTTCCGACCCCGTTGCAACCTCACCCCAAGAAAGGTTATAACACTACAGGACCCTTCCAAATGGCGCATCCAGTCGAGCCGGTTTGCTTGCGGGGCATGACATGGAACCACAGCCGGGGATACACCCCGATGGTGGCGACGGCACAACGCTTCTCGGAGTTAAACTCCGGCGTCGAAGTCATTTGGGAAAAGCGGTCACTGCAGGAGTTCGCCGACCAGCCGATCGATCAACTCGCCGAACGTTACGACTTGCTCGTGATCGACCACCCCTGGGCGGGGTTCGCCGCCGCTGCCGGCTTGCTTCTGCCGCTGGATGAGCACCTCCCGGCGCCGTTCCTGGCCGACCAGGCGGCGAATGCCGTGGGACCCTCGCACCGGAGCTACTGCTTCCACGATCACCAATGGGCGCTGGCCATTGACGCCGCAGCCCCTGTCGCCTCCTGGCGGCCTGATCTGCTTCCTCCCAGCGATCTGCCGCGGAAGTGGGACGACGTGCGGCAGCTCGCGCGCGCGGGCAACGTGCTGATGCCCGGCATCCCGGTGGACACGCTGATGAACTTCTACATGGTCTGCTCGACGCTGGGAGAAGACGTCTGCCAGGGCGAAGACCGGGTGGTTTCGCCGCCGGTCGGCGCGCAGGCGCTGGGCATGTTGCGGGAGCTGGCGCTGGCGCTCGATCCGCTCTTCTGGGATCTCAACCCTGTCCGCGTATACGAGGCGATGACGCTTACGGACCGCTACGCCTACTGTCCCTTCGCCTACGGATACTGCAACTACTCGCGGTTCGGATACGCGCGGAGGCTGCTGGAGTTCGGCGACCTGGTGGAGATTGAAGGGCGGCAGTGCCGAACGACGCTGGGCGGGGCGGGCATGGCCATCTCTTCGCGCTGTGCCGGGCGCGACGTTGCCCTGAAGTATGCCGCGTTCGTCGCGGATCCCGTCTGCCAGCGGACGCTCTACTACGAAAGTGGGGGCCAGCCGGGGTATCGCTCCGCCTGGACGGACGACCGCGTGAACGCAACGTGCCGCGACCATTTCCGCAACACGCTTCCGGCACTCGATCGCGCTTTTCTGCGCCCCCGCTACCCGGGATACATCTATTTCCAGGACCGCGCCGGCGCGCCGATACGCGATTACATGCGGG
Source organism: uncultured Acidobacteriota bacterium (assembly GCA_963825395.1). Lineage (GTDB taxonomy): Bacteria > Acidobacteriota > Terriglobia > UBA7540 > UBA7540 > Bog-366. The sequence continues at coordinate 79,655 of CAWGTQ010000020.1, forward strand.
CCGGCGGCGACGAGCGGGCGCTGCTGGCGGACCTGAACACGCTATATCATAAGTCGCAGAAGATGAAGGAGAAGTAGCGCCGGGCTTTAGTCCGGCAACTGGAGTTTCTACATTTGTGCGACGGCAAAGATGGATTGAGAGACGATGCGGAACGCGAATTTCCTTCCCTCGCCCCTTTGGGGGAGAGGGTGGACCGCATCCGGCGTCCTCATCAGCCGGGGCGGGACGGGTGAGGGGGTCGAAACCGTGAGTTCTCCACATCCTTACCGGAAGACGCGCTCCCTCGCCCGCACGGTGGGGCAGATTGATAAGGCCCGTGAACTCCGTCGGCATGGTTCTCGAAGCGCCAGAGTTGTTTGTGGAAAAAGTGGTAGCCATGGGATGGTCGATGGGGTTAAGCAGGTTGGCGTTTTGACCCCCTCACCCGTCCCGCCCCGGCTGATGAGGACGCCGGATGCGGTCCACCCTCTCCCCCAAAGACATCTGAGGATCGATGTCAAGGCTTTTTGTATTCAGGAGCGCGCCTCCCCGGTTGAAAGTTGGCGTAGGGCCGTGGCCAGGGGCGAGCCGTGACGTTGCAGGGCTTTCTGGTAACGGGCCTCGTCGTAAAGCGTATGGTCTTTCCAACAACGATAGATAATGCGAATCCACTTGAAGGCCAGGCTGCGAACGGCGGGGTGATGGTCCAACCCGCGCCCGCGCATTTGTTGGTAATAGGCCCGCGCCCAGGGCGACCAGAGAATCGATTGGCCCGCGAACTCATGGAAGGTCTGGCGCAAGAATTTCGGACAGGCCAGGCGCCAATGCACCCAGCACTTTTTGCCGCTCTGGTCGGTGACCGGGGCCGCTCCCGACCAACACTCCATGTCCTCGGCCGCGGCATAGCGCTGGCGGTCGGTTCCCCAGGCCGCCAGCAAGCGCGGCGCCAGCGCCGGGCCGGCACCGGGGAAGCTGCTGAAGATCGCCTGGTCGGGGTGAGCGGCAAACAACTCCTGCAGCTTCTGCTCCAGGCGTTCCAGTCCCGCGGCGAGAGCGCGCAACTGGTCGACCTGGGCCAGGGCCATGAGCGCCGAACTCTCGATGACGGCGGGGTCGGTGGTGAGGGGGCGGGCGCTGCGGATCTGCTCCAGGAGCCGCTCGATCTGTTCCGGGGTGCGGCGGGTGTGGGCGCGATACACCTTCAGCACCTTCAAGCGCGAAGCTTTCTGGACCTCTCCGAGGCTCGGAAACTGGCTGAGAAAGTCCCAGGCCAGAGGCGCCGTCAAATCCCCCCACCACTCCAGGGCCTGCGGAAAATAGCCCTTCAAAAGGGCTTGCAGGCGGTTGCTGAGGGCGGTGCGGTCGTCGACCAGTTTGCGCCGGTGCTGCACCAAGAGAGCGATTTCGCGCGTCGGCGCATCGTCGGCTACCCAGGGGCGAAAGCGCTCCCGGTGCTTGCGCAGGAACTCCAGCAGGAGCTGCGCATCCCCGGGATCATTCTTGCTGCCGCTGGGATAGAGCGCTTTGCGGTAGTCGGCGAGCGCTTTCGGCGGGATGGGGTAAAGCACCAGGAAATCGTACGTCATCAGGGCAGAGAAGAGCGCGCCACGCGATTGTTCCAGGGCGATGGCGACGCGGCCTTGGGGGAATCGGCTCTGCAACTCGGCGACCCAGAGTTGCAAGGCCTCCGCCGTGTGCTTCAACTCGAAGTGTTCGAGGTGCGCCGAACCGTCGGCCTGCAGGCAAACGGCATGGGCTTGGTCGGCCCAGTCGAGACCGGCCCAGGCCACGATGGGCAGAGAAGAGGAAGCGGAATTTTCCATGGGCAGTCCTCCCGAGAGCGTAGTCACGACGCGCTTGCCCGGAACCGGCGCAACCCTTATAGTAGAGTCCTCGCGGGACGACATCTGAGTATGCGTTGTCGGTCCAGGCGTCCGGCCCCGCTCGAAGCTCTTTGGGTGATCGTCGAACGATCGGGGCGACAATTCGTAGCGGGGCCGGGCGCGTCTTGCGACTGCCTTCTTATCTCTTCGCGGCGACATCTTCAAGCTCGTCATAGAGGGTTTCTATATGCGCTAAGGGTTCCAGCGCCTGCGGCGCTGGAACACAACCTATAAGGGGCGAGGGATGAGATTTTTGTTGGAGCGTCCCAAAATGTAGAAACTCCAGGCGCCGGACTTTAGTCCGGCAAGTGCCGGGCTAAAGCCCGGCGCTACACCGGCAAGTGCCGGGCTAAAGAGGTTGCGGAAAAAAACCTCAAACTGTCATCCTGAGGAGGCGTAGCCGGTCCTGAGCACAGCGAAGGAAGGACCCCTGCATTTTCTTGAAACTTCAAATACAGGGGTCCTTCGCTTCGCTCAGGATGACAGGATTGAAGCATTGTTCCGCACCCTCTAAAGCCCGGCGCCACACCAGAAAGTGCTGGTCCTTCGCGCCGCTCAGGACAGGCTCGAAAGGCCGGCGCTACAGGAGAAGGAGATGCAGCCATGAGGCCGCTCGAAGGCCTGACCGTCCTGGAATTCGCCCAATACATGGCCGGCCCGTCAGCGGGCCTGCGGCTGGCGGACCTGGGAGCGCGCGTCATCAAGATTGAGCGTCCCAAGAGCGGCGAGGGGGGCAGGCAAATCGCCATCAAGAACCTCTTCGTGGATGGCGATAGCCTGGTGTTCCACACCATCAACCGCAACAAGGAGAGCTTCGCGGCCGACCTGAAGAATCCGGAAGACATGGCAACCGTGAAGCGACTTATTGCTCGCGCTGACGTGCTGACTCACAACTTTCGCCCTGGCGTCATGGAGAAGATCGGGTTGGACTGGGAGTCTGTCCGCCGACTGAACCCGCGCATCGTGTATGGCGAAGTAACCGGATACGGGCAGGATGGCCCGTGGAAAGACAAACCCGGACAGGATCTGCTGCTGCAATCCCTGTCAGGCCTCACCTGGCTCAGCGGCAACGCGGATCAAGGGCCGGTGCCGATGGGGTTGGCGGTGGTCGACATTTTGTGCGGCTCTCACCTGGTGCAGGGAATCCTGGCCTCGCTGATCCGCCGCGCCAAGACCCAAAAAGGCGCGTTTGTGCAGGTCAGCCTGCTGGAGTCGATCCTCGATTTTCAGTTTGAGGTCATCACCACTCATCTGGCTGACGGTGGACGGCTCCCGCAGCGGAGCAAGCGCTTCAACGCGCATGCCTACCTCGCCGCACCCTATGGCGTGTATCCGACTGAGGATGGCTACCTGGCCCTGGCGATGGGCGATCCGATTAAAATCGCCCGGCTGATCGGATGCACGGCAATCGAGGCCTACAGCGATCCGTCAAAGTGGTTTACCTGCCGCGATGAGATCCAGCAAATCCTTGCGGATCAATTGCTAACGCAGCCCACGGCGCAGTGGCTCGCGGTTTTGCAGCCGGCCGGCGTGTGGTGCTCGGATGTGTTTGATTATGCCAGGCTTGTGGCCCATGAAGGATGGCGCGTGCTGAAAATGGACCAGATTGTTCGGCGCGATGGAGTGGAAGTCCACACCACAAGGTGTCCGATTCGTATCGACAAGGAAATTCTCCTCAGCCCCAAGGCCGCTCCGCGAGTGGGCGAGGACAATAAGTCTATCCAAGAGGCCCTAAAACATGCCTGAAAGCACACCTCTCGAAAAACATCAGCAAATCAAGGTTTGGAATGCCGAGGACTGGATGTACGAGGAATTCGAAATCGGGCGGAAAGACCGATCGCTCCGCCGGACGATCTCGGAGGGAGAGGCGATGCTCTTCAATAGCCTCGTCCTCGACATGCACCCCTACGTCGGCGACGAAATCTTTGCCAAAGAACAGGGCATTTTCGGCCGGCGGCTGGTGGCAGGCGCCATGGTCTTCAGCTACGGGCTGGGATTGATGGCGCACAATAATGTCAATACGTTCAGCTATGGTTACGACAGGCTGCGGTTCATCAAACCCGTATTCATCGGCGACACCATTTACACCATCCGCACTAACCTGGATAAGCAGCCTAAATACAAGGATATGGGCCTGATCCGCGTCAGCTACGAGGTGTTCAAGGGGGAAGGGGCATTAGTGCTCTACTGCGAGCACTTGCAGACTATCCACTATCGCCATCCGGAGAATTTCCAGGACCAGGTGCAGAAAAAGTGATGCAGAATCGAGACAACATCGCGCCCCTGGACGGCATCCTCGTGGTCGACCTGAGCCAGTTCCTCTCGGGACCCTGCGCCAGCCTGCGCCTAGCGGACCTGGGCGCACGCGTAGCCAAGATCGAGAAGCCCGTCAAAGGCGACCTGTGCCGGCAGTTATATGTGTCGGACGTGGTCCTGGATGGCGAGTCGACCGTGTTCCACGCTATCAACCGCAACAAGGAGAGTTTTGTCGCCGACCTCAAAACCCCCGAGGGGCTCGAACTGGTCAAGAAGCTGATCCGCCGGGCAGACGTGGTCATGCACAACTTCCGGCCCGGCGTGGTGGAAAGGCTCGGCTTGGCGTACGAGAGCGTCCGGCAGTTAAACCCCCAGGTGGTGTACGGTCAGATCAGTGGCTATGGGCAGGAAGGCCCGTGGCGCGACCACCCTGGACAAGACCTGCTGCTGCAATCCCTGTCGGGTCTCGCGTGGCTGAGCGGCGACGCCGGCCAAGGGCCTGTACCCATGGGATTGTCAATTGCCGACATCCTTTGCGGCATGCACTTGGCGCAGGGTATCTTGGCGTGCCTTGTTCGCCGTTCCATCACCGGCCAGGGCGGGCTGGTAGATGTGAGCATGCTCGAGTCGGTGCTCGATTTCCAGTTCGAGACGATTACGACTTACTTCCACGATGGCGGGCAGCCGACCCAGCGCACGGCGTCGAACAACGCCCACGCGTACTTAGGTGCTCCGTACGGTGTATACCGCACGCGGGATGGGTATATCGCGTTGGCGATGGGACGTGTCCCGCAACTCGGCGAACTGCTCGACTGTGACCCGCTGCGCGATTATCAGGATCCCGCCACCTGGTTCACCGAACGTGACCACATCAAGGCGATCCTTGCTGATCACCTCGCGACGAATACCACGATCCACTGGCTGTCCATCCTCGAACCAGCCGACATCTGGTGCGCCGACGTACTGGATTGGAAGCGGCTGCTTCAGCACGACGGCTTCAAAGTGCTGGGGATGTTGCAGACCGTACGCCGCACCAACGGAACGACGTACCGCACCACACGCTGCCCAATTCGCATCGACGGCGAGCGGCTTTACTCCGCGAAAGGCTCGCCCGACCTCGGTGAAGATACGGACCGGATCACCAGGGAGCTGATTGTATGAGCACCGAAATTCCCATCCTCGACACCCATCAGCATCTCATTTACCCGGAGAAGTATCCTTACTCCTGGACTGCGGATATTCCCCAATTGGCGGGGAAGGCCTTTCGCTATGATGATTATCTCAGCGCGATTGACGGAACGAGCGTGAGCGAGACAATCTTCATGGAATCAGGCGCGGACGACCCGCAGTGGCACGAGGAAACCCGCTTCGTTCACGCGCTCGCCAATACGCCCGGGTCACTGATTAAGGGGATCATCGCCAATTGCCGGCCCGAGGAGCAGTCGGGATTCGAAGCCTACGTCGAGTCGGTACTGTCACCAAACCTCGTGGGTCTCCGGAGAATTCTGCACGTCGAGCCGGATGAGTTGTCCCAGAGGTCCTGCTTCGCCTCGAACGTTCGCTTGCTCGAGAAATACGGACTCACCTTCGACCTCTGCGTACTCGCGAGGCAGATTCCGCTGGCGACGAAGTTGGCGGGGAAATGCCCTGGCGTGCAGTTCATCCTGGACCACTGTGGCGTGCCCGACATCGCTTCGGGCCAACTCGATCCCTGGCGCCGGTACATCAGCGAGATCTCGCGACTCCCCAACGTCACCTGTAAGATATCAGGAGTTATCGCCTACTGCGCGATGGGCCAGGCAAACCTGGAATCTGTCCGGCCTTACGTGGAGCACTGCTTGGAGAAATTCGGTTGGGATCGCGTTGTTTGGGGCAGCGACTGGCCTGTTTGCACCACGACGAGCGACCTGCGCACGTGGGTGCAGGTGACAAACCAGCTCATTGCCACGGCTGACGAGCGCGACCAGCGGAAGTTGCTGCACGAGAACGCAATGCGGATTTACGGGACAAATAAGTAATTGCCGCCTTGACTTGGTCTGACTAGCCTCGCGAGATAAACATTAAACTAACGGTAAGGCGGGCGCAACAGTCCGTCGGCTGGCGTACTGGATATTGTGGCCCATGGCGAAACAAAGTGTGCAATTTTGAACAGACAGGCCCCTGCCGAATATGATCTAATTCAGCACTGGAAACCAAAAATAGAGATCCCGCGTGTACCGACAGCCTCGTCGGGACCCCAGAGCGAAAACCGCAGCGAGGTGAACTATGTTCATGGCCGCACTGATCTTGATGGTGACCACGGGGCTCTTTTTCTTTTACCTCCAGGTAATCTGCCAGAAGTTCTTGCGGCGACGGCTTACTCAGGAATTCTACCAAGTGATTGTGAATGCCAATCGGTTTGAGTTCCCCTCGGTTCGGAGGGCCATGGAAGATGTCGGATCTCCCGTGGAATACCCACGACTCACCATGACGCTCAGGTGTGATTTCCTGGCTCTTACGTACCTTCTCAAAAACGCTGTTAACGTTTACCAGGGCTATTCCTTTGAAGATCGTCTTTTGATCATCTACTTCAAGCTACTGTATCTTTCCCTCGTCACGCGCCATTGGCTGGGTTTTAACGAAACCTCGGCCGTATTGAAATTGACGACCATTCTGCAATATTTCGCGAATGTTGTGGGGGAACGCGTCAATGCGGTGCGCTTCGGAAGCCTGACGGTATCCGATTACCTTTTGAATATCTAGTTTCTCCCTTCTGCAAGGGGTTCCGGGAATCCCGGTCCCTCTCCTTGCTCGATTCCCAAGCCGCTCCCCATTTGCAATTGCTGGCCGCTGACTCACAACATGGACATCGATCCGGTTTGCGAGTAGACTCCACTCGCGTGGATGCACGTGATGGTTTGCTAAGGAAAGCAAGACACTTGCTGTGGCGGCGGGATAGCCAGCCCGGCAGTTCCCCATGAGCGTCGCAGCGGGGTGAGAAATCCGTACGAGGACAAAGGCATGCAAAGGACAGCAAACTGCTTGGCGAAATTGGAGCGCATGCAACGGACCTTGCGTCACGTGGAGGCCGATCGTGTGCCCATCAGCGATTTCTTCTGGGGCGGCTTCCTGAGCCGGTGGCGCGAGGAACTCGGTCTCGCTCCTGACACTGACATTTACCGCTACTACGACCTCGATTGGATGCAGTTCAATCCCAATCTGGATCCGCACATCAAGCCGTTCGAAATCATCGAGGAGAACGACGAGGAAGTCATCGTCCGAACCGGGTTCGAAGCTCTGATCCGCAAGAAGTTGGCGTATCCCATGCCGGATTTCCTGAAGTTCGAAACCGACACCATCGAAAAAATGGAGGCCTTCCAGTTTGACGACCCCTGGGACGACCGCCGCTACTTCCGCGGAGGTGATGACCAGATCAACGGCGTGGGTGATGGTTTCGTGCGCAACCTGGCGCCCTACGTGGACCGCATGAAGACGCCATGGCTGGACTTCCCCACCTTTGGGGGGGTCTGCGAAGCCCACGAGACCCTCTGGCGCATCATTGGCTCGGAAAACGTCATGCTGTGGATCGGATTGTACCCCGATGAAATCGGACGCTTCGTGGAAAGGATCAGCGCCTTTGCCCTCGAAATTACCAAGGCCCAGATAAAAACCGCGGGCGGTTTGCTGGACGGAATGGTTATTTGGGGCGACGTGGCGTATAAGAACGGAATGCTCTTTTCACCGAAGTACTGGCGGAAATACTTCAAGCCGGGCGTGAAAGCCATCATTGAAGAATGCCACTCGCATGGTTTGCCGGTGATTTATCACGGCTGCGGCAATTCCAGCAGCATTTTCGAGGACTTCGTTGAAATCGGCGTGGACGCCTATAATCCGCTCGAAGCCAAAGCGGGCATGGACGTCATCGACCTGCGGCGCCGTTTCGGACACCGCATCGGTTTTTGCGGCAACATGGACGTGGTCGCATGGGCGGAAGCAAGCCAGGACCAGCTCAAGCGGATTGTGCTGACCAAGCTGAATGCGGCCAAAGGTGGCGGCTTTATCTTCCAGTCCGATCACTCGGTCCCCAGTAACGTGCCGGGGCAGAACTATGACTACGTGGTCAAACTGGTTCGACAGTATGGAAAATACCCGCTGCAATTGGGTGAGTTCGACATTCCACTTTGACCAGGGGCGCCGGGCGGCGACGTGCATCCTTCGCCGTTTGCGCGCGATTCAAATTCGGAGTAAATCCCATGACCTCACGAGAACGAGTTCTTACCGCTTACCGTCACCGCGACCCCGACAGGGTACCCATTGATCTCTCTTCCCATCCTTCATCAGGGATCGCAGCGATCGCCTATGCCAAATTGCGCAGGTATCTTGGACTCCCCCAGAAGACCTTACGCGTCTACGATCCCATTCAACAATTGGCTCTTGTGGACGACGACCTGCTGGAGAGATTCGCGGTTGACATTATCGATCTCGGGCGCGGTTTTGCACTTGACGAAAGGTCGTGGGCAGATTGGGTCCTGCCGGATGGCACTCCCTGCAAAATGCCCGCATGGGCTTTGCCGGAAAAGCTGGGCGGAAGGTGGGTATTCCGCTCCAAGAGCGGACACGAGATAGCTCACATGCCGGAAGGCGCGCTCTATTTCGACCAAATCTATTTCCCTTTCGCGGATGAAAACGGGGTAAGGACCATTCCTGAGGCCATGCAAGAGTCCATGTGGCACGCCGTGGGTTGTCCCCCCGGCCCTTGGGTTGACGCGGCGCAGTTGAGGGAGGGAGCCAAGCGTCTGCGGCAGAGTACGGATAAGGCCATTCTGGGCGGGTTTGGTGGCAATCTGCTGGAGACGGGGCAATTCTTTTATCGCAACGACAACTTCTACATGCTCCTGGCGGCTGAACCGGAGAAGGCACACAAGTTCCTGGATGATCTCGTGGAGATCCACATGAAGAACCTGGAGCAATTCTTGGGAGCGGTGGGAGAGTATATCGATATCGTCAGGTTTGGGGACGATCTGGGAATGCAGAACGGCCCGCAAATCTCTCCCAAAATGTACCGGGAATTCTTCAAGCCACGTCACAAGCTCATGTGGGCCCGGGCCAAGGAACTGGCCAATGTGAAAGTCATGCTCCACTGCTGTGGCGGAGTCCGCGAACTGCTGCCCGACCTGATTGACGCGGGATTGGATGCCATCAACCCGGTGCAGATTTCCTGCGCCCGAATGGATGCCAAGGAGCTAAAGGCTGAATTCGGCAAGGACATGGTTTTTTGCGGCGGCGGTTGCGATACTCAGACGATCCTTCCTTACGCCACACCGGACGAGGTGCGCCGGCACGTCAGTGAACAAGTGCGGATCCTCAGTCCCGGGGGGGGCTTTATCTTCTCCCAAGTGCACAATATCCTGGCTCACATCCCTCCCGAGAATGTTGTGGCGATGTACGAGACCGTCCAGGAAACGGCCGTGGTGGCTTAGCCGGCAAGACTGTTCACATCAGTGGTTTGGTGCGAAGCTTCGCAAGCGCGCACAAGTTGTGGCGGTAGCCGGCGCCACAGGCCGAGGTTTTCACACAGTCTCTATAGCTCCGCCCATCGGGCCGGCCCTGCCAACAACGACCGAGAGGAGATTCCCACCATGGTTTCCCGATCCCGCCGCGAATGTTTAAAAACCTTTGCCACGGCTACTTTGGTGACCGGGACCGGCGCCTTGTTGCCATCAATCATGAACACTGGATGCTCCAAGCGACGTCCCATCCCGAGGACGGCGGTGATCGTGGACGATGCCAGAACCCGCTGGTACCGGGATGCAAAGTTCGGACTGTTCATGCATTGGGGGGCTTATTCCGTGGCCGGCGTGGAAGCTTCGTGGCCGATCATGAAGCCGGAGTGGTTCCCTCATTCGCGGCCGATCAGTGAGCAGGAGTACGTCGCGCTTCCCCGCCGGTTCAATCCCACCGAGTACGACCCCGGCGCGTGGGTGCAACTCGCCCGGCAGGCCGGCATGCGCTACATGGTCATCACCACGAAGCACCACGACGGCTTTTGCATGTTCGATGCCCCCGGGACGGACTACAAGATCACCAACACGCCGTATGGTAAAGACGTGGTCGCTCTTCTGGCCGCCGCCTGTCATGAGCAGAATATGCCGCTGGGGTTCTATTACTCACCGCCCGACATGCATCACCACGGATTTCGCGATACCAGCAAGCCGGCCCGCGAAAACTGGAATGGAGAACCCGCCCGGCCGCAATGGCCGTCGTATCTGGACTACATGGAATCGCATCTGCGAACGCTCCTCACGAACTATGGACCCGTGGCCACCATCTGGTTCGATGGTCTCTTCGGGGTTGCCAAGTACAATCCTCCGCGCTTCCATAAGCTCATCCACGAGATCAGCCCGAATACCCTGGTCAACGACCGGCTGGGGCCGGGCGGTGACTACGTCACACCCGAGCAGTTTTTTCCCGACTGCGTCCCCATCAAGCCCAGCGCAGAGCCACCGGACATCACTCCGGGTACGCTGAATGTGATCATCGCTTTGTCGAAAATCCTGCCGCAGAAATGGTTCGGCAGTCTGATCCAATCGCTCGCCAAGAAGAGATATCCCACATCACTGCATCCTTTGCCGCAGGATTTCCAGTTGTGGGAAACGTGCATGACCATGAACGACAGTTGGGGTTACAACCCCGACGACAAGCACTTCAAATCGCCCGAAACGCTAATTCGAACTCTCGTCGAAGTGGCCAGCCGCGGCGGAAATTTCCTCCTCAACGTAGGCCCCACTCCGCAAGGGACCTTCCCTGCTGAGGCACAACAACGTCTGCAGCGCCTCGGCGAATGGATGGGGGCGAACGGTGAATCCATCTACAAGACAACCTATGGTCCCTTGCAGAATTTGGCGCTAGGCCGCACGACGGCGAAAGAGGGAAGCATTTACCTGCAGCTTATCGATCGCCCGGCGGCGCGGCTGGATCTGCTCGGAATTCCCGGCAAGGTCGTGTCGGTTTCCCTGCTCCGCGGAGGGCAGAGTTGTGCGTTTGAACAGTCAGGTGAGCGATTGCGGATTGAGACGTCGACCGTGGCTCCGGATGAGTTTATTCCCGTGCTGGCAATTCGAACGACAACCTGAGGCATTAGCGCTGGCTGCCCGCCCGGCGTTGACAGGCGCTGCCTCGGGATTTAGAATCTGGTTTTGCGGGGTTGCAGGGCAAAAATTCTCTAACCTCACCAATCTAGGCTTGCCAGCGGAAGCCGATTCGCTGCATGGGCGCCGGGAATGCATCCAGGGACTGCGGTAAACCGCTTGGGACGTTGCCCGGGAAGACGGGGGCAGTTCTTCCTCCGCCCGTTGGGATTTGTGCTGGTGCTCATCTTCGCGGGCAGCGCGCACGCGCAGAACACCGATACATTGATTCTGGAAAACGGCCGGAAATTCACCGTCATCGATCAGATCACCGACCCGGCGGAGCGGGACGCTCTTCTGAAAATCTACAAGGCGCGCACGCCGCGGGCAAGAGAGGACGTGGCGGAAGCCTTCCTGGGGAAATACCCGCAATCGTGGCTATTGCCTGAGGTCTACGAGATTGCGGCCAAGGCTTATATTGACCTGGGCGATCTCGACCGGGCTTTGCAGTATGGCCGCGCCTCGCTCCAAATCCTGCCGGAATCCCCCCTTCTTCTTGTGCCGCTTGCCAATGCCGAGGTGAAACTTGGCCGGGAAGCTGAGGCCGAGCAAAGCGCCCAGGACGCATTGGATTACTTGGACCGGTTCGACGGTCCCACAGCAGTTCCTAAAAACCAATGGCCCGAGGTTCAGCGGGAATTAAAGGCTTCCTGTTATTTCGTTCTGGGACGGGTCAGAACTTCGCAAGGGGTTAATCAGCAGCCCGGCGAAGAAAGATCCAAAAAGCTGCAGGAATCGATTAGCTATCTTGCGCGCGCAAGACGCCTCAATGCCGATGATCCGGAAATCGAATATCTGATCGGACTCGATTACATGGCCTTGGGAAACCCGGCCGAAGCGGCCAGATGGATGTCGGCGGTCTACGAAAGAGAAAGTCCCCTGAAGGAGTTGGCCCTGGCGAAGCTGCGCACGGTATTTGACCTCTCCCGGGGGAATCCGAAGCAGACTTTCGAAGATTTTCTCGGAGCGCTCGGACAGCCCCAGCCCATCCAATCCTCAGATGCCCCCACCGGCACACCCGGCAAGGCCGAGCCGGCGGATTACACTGGATCCCAGACCTGCCGGATGTGCCATCAAGACATCTACCAGAACTGGTCACACACCGGAATGGCGCGGATGCTGCGTCCTTATGCTCCCGAGAACGTTTTCGGGGACTTCGCTCAAAACAACGTCTTCTATCTTGGCGACGAGGTGATCGAGAACGGGGAAGACTATAAGTTCATTCCGGGCAAGGACCGGCAGCTTTTCGCGCGCATGATTGTGGATCGCGGGCGGCATTACTTCGAAATCAAGCAATCCGACCAGTCTTGGCACCGCTACCCGGTGAATTACACCATCGGCTCGAAATGGCAGCAAGGCTACGTGACGCGCTTGCCCAATGGCCAGCTTCAGGTTTTTCCGATTGAGTACAACGCTCGGTACCGGAAATGGGTGAACTTCTGGAAGATCATCGACGCTCCCGGGACGGAACGCGATGATCCTCTTTTATGGGAGAAATTCAGTCCGGCCACCAACTACATGATGAACTGTGCCGTCTGCCACACCAGCCAATTGAGAAACACAAAAGGGGGAGGCTTTCAGCCGGAGAGCCTGGAATTTCGCGAACCGGGAATTGACTGCGAGATGTGCCACGGGCCGGGAGGGAAACACGTCGCGGCGCATATGAAGGGCGAGGCTTATGAGAAGGATCCACTTCAACCTCCGGTGGATTTCACCCGGATTTCGAGCGCTGAATCCGTCGCCATCTGCTCGCAATGCCATATGCAGTCAGCCATCCGCGCGCCCGGTCCCGGCGGCGAACTGAATTATTCCCGTGGCGGTGATGGGTTTTTCGAGCGGTACAAGTCACGCCCCTACGCCGAATTCTTCCTGAAAGCTCATTTCAAAGACGGCCGCTTCCGCCAAACGAGTTTTATTGCGGAATCTTTCCTTCGCAGCAAGTGTTTCAGAATGGGGGGAGCGACCTGCGTGTCGTGCCACGATCCTCATCACGATGATGCGGCGTCAAACCCAACTTCCCTGCGTTTCCTGAGCGAGCCCAACCGGATGTGCACCCAGTGTCATGCCGAATTCAAGGACGCGGAGAATTTACACCGGCATACACGCCACCCGATGAACTCCGAGGGCAGTCAGTGCGCCTCCTGCCATATGCCGCGGATCATGTACGCGCTGATGTCACAAGCCAGGACCCATCGCATTGACGATATACCCAACGCGCAGTTGACGGAACAGTTTGGACAACCGCAAAGCCCCAATGCGTGCCTGATCTGCCACGGCGATAAAAGCATAGCGTGGCTCGATCAGCAGCTGGAGACGGGATGGAACATACACACTGCTCCGTCTCCTATTTCCGCGCTGGGAAGTTCGCGTTAGTTGTACCCGCCGAATTCCGCGATGGCGTCGAACATGGCGAGGACGTTCTCTACGGGCGTTTCCTCCAGGATATAATCGTGGCTGGCGCCGGCCACATACCCGCCGCCGGTTTTCATGATATCGAGAACCTTGCGGGTTTCTTCCCGAACGGACTCGGGTGTTCCCCTGATGAGTACGTGGTGAGAATCTATCGCCCCATTGAACAATATTTTGTCGCCGAATGAGCGCTTCAGCGTCGGCAGGTCCATTCCTTGGCAGGAAGGCTGGACCGCGTGCAGGCCATCCAACCCGGCCTCAATCATTTGGGGGATCAGAGGGGCGTATCCGCCGCAACAGTGCATCATCACTTTCAGTCCGTAAGCGTGACCTAATCGGGCCAGCCGCGCGAGGTGGGGAAACATGAAGCGCCGGAAGAGGCTGGGACTCATCACCGGGCCGCGCTGGGTGCCGAAATCATTCCCGATGAAAAAGATGTCAAGGGCAGAGGCCGCGGCATCGAAGATGCGCCGGCTTACGCTCGGCATAGTAATCCACGAGGTGGTGCAAGACGGCATCCACCAACTCCGGCTCATCGTACATTTTGAGAAAGAGAACGTCCATTCCCAGCAGGTCCACGGCATCGTGGAAGAAGGGCGACCAATCCCCTCCCAGAATGGCATATTTCTCTTCGTACTGTTCCGCGTACTGTCGAATGGGGGAGACGTCCATCCACGAGGGGTCCGGCCAGGGATAAGCGTGGACTTCCGCGATCGTCGCCTTCGCGAGAGGGTGGCTCATGGGTTGGCCGTACCCCAACCCTTCGCGCTCGATGCCAAAGATCGTGCGCGATTTGGCGCCCGGTGAGAGAGGAAACTCCGGCCCGGCGTAAACCGCATAGACCCGGCGAAAGTCGTCGCCCATCCGCACGCGCAGCCCTTCATCATCCAATCCCGTGGCCCGCTTCGCCTTTTCCCAGAACTCCGGCGACGACCCGCACCATGCCGGGACGCGATCGGGTGGGTGGTGTTCAAACGCAGCCGTTACTCTTTCTCTGGAGGTCATCGCGCGTGGGTTCCTTCCGGCCAACCGGGATTCCCTTTTTCGATTCCCGGCCAACCGGTAACATACCGCTGACCATCTTTGAATTCAATTGTCCAGTCTCGCTCTGCAGAAACTCGACGCGTGCGCCATTTAGATTCAACATCGCTCGCCCCGTCATTCTGAGCCCGTATTTTGGGCGAAGAACCCCTGTAGTTCACATTGCGCATGCACTCAAGCAAACTACCGGGGTCCTTATCGCTCGCCCCGTCATTCTGAGCCCGTATTTTGGGCGAAGAACCCCTGTAGTTCGCATTGCGCATGCACTCAAGCAAACTACTGGGGTCCTTCGCCCAAAATACGGGCTCAGGATGACGGCATTTAAGAGTTTTTCCGCAGCCTGTGAAGCTCCGCTCTTCCGGCGGTTCCCGAAATGTGTCCCAGCGTGGTGAGAAATCCGCGCCAGTCGCCCCGTACCCTTTGGGGTTGCCCCTACGCTGGGTTAGGTGGAATCTGGGAAGGCTTCCGCTCGCGCCGCAAGCTGGCCGGCCCTTTTGTAAGCGCAAAGTGCACCACTCGTCTCGGCAGCATTCGCAGGATAGATACTAGCAGCTTGTAGCGCCAGCCCGGCACCACGAAGAGCTTTCCCTTCTCCAGGCCTTCGAGCGAGGCCGCCACCACTTCCTCGGCGGGCATCCACCAGGCGCTGGAGATGAATTTCCGGTCGATCCCCAGCACGTCGTGGAATTCGGTCATGGTGAACCCCGGGCATAGCGCCTGCACACGCACCCGCGATCCGGCGCTCTTCAGCTCCAGATGGAGGCCCTCGGTGAAACAGTTGATCCAGGCTTTGGTGGCGTAATAGCTGATGCTGCCGGGGCGTGGAACATAGGCGGCGACCGATGAAACGTTGATGATGGCGCCCTGATCGTGGGCGGTCATGTTGCGCAACGCCGCATGTGTGAGGCGCATGATGGCGAGCACATGCAGGCGATGCATGGCGTCCTGGCTCTCAATGGGCGCTTCGAAGAACCGTCCCAGTGTGCCGAATCCCGCGTTGTTCACCAGCAACTGGAGATGAGCCGCGCCGGCAAGGTATTCCTCCACACTGCGCAATTCCGCCTCGCGGGTCAGGTCCGCTTTCAGCAACGTGCAGTTCACGGGAAAGGATTTGCTGAGTTCATCGGCCATTTGTTGCAGTCGGTCCTGCCGCCGCGCCACCAGCACCAGATCGTAACCTCGCGCCGCCAGCGTCCGCGCGAAGACTGCGCCGATTCCACTGGAAGCGCCGGTTATCACGGCCAGCGGTTTTGCCTCGCTCATTTTTTCCTCCTGTTATGGCAGTCGTAGGCGCCGTCATTCTGAGCCCGCTCCTTGGGCGAAGAACCCCGGTAGTTTACTCTGTTCACCAACTCCTGCAAGCTACGGGGTCCTTCGGCTCGAACGAACCGGGCCTCAGGATGACAGGCGTCCTTTTTCAGCACCCTGCTAACCCCTGATCCCTAACCCGTTCCTTTCACACCGTCGGCTCGCCGTGAATCTCCACATCCATGGGTTCGACGCTCAGCGGCTCAGGCTCGGGAAGCTTGCCCTTCCAATCCGCCCAGCCCCAAAAAATAGCGGTGCTGGAGCTGAGGATGCCGGCCACAAACCCGATGGTTCGCGGTCCATGATACTGGGAAGCGACCCCCGCCGCGGTCATGGAAACCATCATGGTGGACCACGTCAGCGATTCGCCGGTTGAAAATACCCTGCCCCGGAATTCATCCGGAACGCGCCGCAGCAATTGCGCGGTATTCAAGACCGAGCTTACCGCAACTCCCGCGCGGGAGAGAGCGATGAAAAACAGGGCCGCGGCGAAACTCTGCATCTGGCTGAAGAGCACGTAAGCCCCGCCGTGAACAACATAGCAGATGGCAATG
Source organism: uncultured Acidobacteriota bacterium (assembly GCA_963825395.1). Lineage (GTDB taxonomy): Bacteria > Acidobacteriota > Terriglobia > UBA7540 > UBA7540 > Bog-366. The sequence goes on from CAWGTQ010000020.1 coordinate 96,251, forward strand.
GCGCGCTTGTAATTGCGGAAGCTGATGCGCCGGCCAATAACGTGGGCCAGCGCTCCGCCCACCAGCAGGCCCACCCCCGCGGCGCTCCACACCATGCCGATTCCCACCGGGCCGCGGTTGAAAACCTGCTCGCCAAACAAGGTGAAGAGGATTTGGGCGGCCCCCCCGCCGGTGGCCCACCCCACTCCGATCAGGGCAATTCCCAGGATCAGCGGCGACGACCGCATATAGCGCAGGCCTTCCTTGTATTCATGCCACGGCCGCACCACTTGTTCTTCCGTCAGCGCTTCGCGCTTCGCCCGAAAGCTGCCCGCCACCCGCAACTGCCAGATGCACGCCGCCGACCCAAGGAAGGAGAGCGAGTTCAAAACGAAGGCCCATTGGTATCCCAGGCTCGCCGCGCTCAAGCCCGCCACCATGGTGCCTATCGTCAGGGTGGTCCATTGCGTGGTCTGGGTCAGCGAATTGGCCGTGTGCAATTCCTCCCGGCTGGTAATAGTCGGCAGGATGGAAGTGCGCCCGCTGGTGAAGAACGGCGACGCACCCATGAGCAGCGCGCTCAGTCCATAAAGCAACGAGGTCTGATGATGGTGGACCGTCAGCACAAATGCCAGGGCCACCACCGCGCGGATAAAGTCGCTCGCCAGCATGATGCGCTTGCGGTCAAAGCGGTCGAGGATCACGCCTGCCACCGGCCCCGCCATCACCGCGGGTACGGCTCGCGAAAGCATGATGCCGCTCACCACCAGTCCGGAATGGGTGGTCTCCATCGCCAGGCTGAACACCGCAATGTTGTTAAAGTGATCGCCGATCTCACTGACAACCTGGCCGATCCAGGTGTAGCGATAATTGCGGTTCTGGCGCAAAAGTTGGCGAAAATCGTTCAGCATCGGAGTTCGGTTGTACTCAACACCTTCCAACAAGGCTTTCTCACCACGGTTTCGGAAGGGCGGGGACTGAACAGGCCGCGGGAAAACTCGCAGGGGCTGTCATTCTGAGCCCGCATTTTGAGCGACGAACCCCCGCAGTTCACTCCGTTCACCCCGGGTGCATCGCCAGGGATGCCTGACTCACCTCGTCAATCCGCCTTGGGTTGCCGAAAAAACAGGGGTAGGCGCGGACGTCGGACGCAAACGTGGCCAGGAAGGCTCCTGATATTCTACATCAGCCTTGGTGAATCTCGGTCACCATCGGATTGGATCCAATACACCTTGATACTATCCATCCAAGGGCACCGCAGGGGAGCGATGAGCCCTCGATAAGGCGTAGGCGAACATCTTTGGCGTTAGCCCACGTTTAGGGTAAGCGTCATCGTGTGTTGTAGCTTGTGGTGGCGGGCTGACCGGTAAGATTGTAGACATTATGCGTTCTCGCAAGACCGAGGAAAAATGAGAAATAGGGCCGGAAGGGACCGCAAGGGATCAATCGGCAAGTTAAACCGACCATCATCCGAAGTGGCCGGACCGCTTCTTCCGGTTGGTTGGTTATTCCTAAAGCATGATGGGCGTGAACAGCTCTTGAGCGGGCGCTGTGTCGGATTGCTCAGGAGCGGGGCCGAGGGCACAAGAAAACCTGGGGAACGACACAAAAGCGACGATCTGTCCTATGCATCGGCTATCAAATTTTCGATCAGAGGATTCTACAAACTGTACTACTATGCCTTTCGCACACCGCTGTCAAGAGACATAAAGCCGCCTGCCGCACCCAGGGCAGGCCCCGGGCGGGGCCGGTCGAAAAGCGGCTTGTGTAAACGTGTTTGGGGAAGTAACTTCAGGGGTTTGGGCCAGTCGACCTGCTGTGCCCTGCCTGAGGATGGTAACTGCCAGGGACGTTGCGTAAGCGCAAATCGAAGCAAAGCGACTAATTGTCCCTCAGCCCGATGGGGGGTAATCGCCCTTATTACTGGGCATTCCTGGCTTATCCACTATTCAGACGCCCAACCACGGTTTGCGATTGCCGCGCAACTCGTGGGTCCGAATCCTATGATAAAGCGTGCGCTCGTTGGCTGTTTCCTTCCGCTTACTGCTCCCTGCCTACTGCTTAGTGCCATCAATGCGTGTTCCCGCCATGCCCTGCAAGGCTTCGGGGATGCGTTCAGGTGAGGTGATGATGGCCAAGCGCCCGCCGCGCTCAAGGTAGGCGAGCGCCGCTTCAATTTTTGGTCCCATACTGCCCGCGGCGAACTGGCCTTCGCGCAGATGGCGGCGTGCATCCGCGACGGTCAGGCTGGCGACGGCGTGTTCCAGGGGCGTGCCGAAGTTCAGCGCCACTTGCTCGACACCAGTGGAGATCAGAAAGAGTTCTGCTTCCAGTTCCCATGCCAGCAAGCTGGAGACGAGGTCCTTGTCGATGACCGCATCGATTCCCACCAGCCGGTCGCGCTTGAAGACCACGGGAATGCCTCCGCCTCCGCAGGCGATCACCAGCGCGTCATAGGCCAGCGCGCCCTGGATGGCGGCGAGCTCCATAATCGTCTTGGGCTCGGGTGAGGGCACGACGCGTCGATAACCGCGTCCGGAGTCCTCGATCATCGTCCACCCCTGCGCCGCGCGGCGGTGTTCCGCCTCTTCCTGGGGATAAAAAGGGCCAACGGGTTTAGTGGGATTGCGCCAGGCGGGGTCGCGGCGCGAAACCAGCACTTGCGTCACCATGGTCACCACCGGCCGGCGCAATCCATGGCGCTGAAGAGTTTCTTGAAGGATCTGTTGCAGGAGGTACCCGATAGTCGCTTGCGTTTCAGCGACGCAGGCATCCAGGGTGAGGGGCGGAACCTGCGCCGCGGCCATTTCCGAGCGCAGCAGCGCGTCGCCCACCTGCGGGCCGTTGCCATGCGTCACCACCACGCGGTAGCCGGCAGCCATCACGGCGGCAATGCCTTCACACGTCACGCTGAGGTTTGCGCGCTGCTCCTCCAGGGTGCCGCGTTCGCCCGGCTTAACAAGGGAATTGCCACCAATGGCCACCACGGCGATAGGCATAACGCGTCTCAGGAGAGCAGGGCAAGGAAAATGGCCTTCTGCATGTGCAGGCGATTTTCCGCCTGGTTATAGGCGATAGAACGGGGGGAGTCCATGACATCGTCGGTCACTTCCTCGCCGCGGTGCGCCGGCTGGCAATGCATGAAGAGCGCTTGCGGGCCCGCCGCTCGCATCAGTTGGGAATTCACTTGGTAGGGGCGAAAGACTTCCTGGCGAGTCTCTGCTTCCTCCTCCATGCCCATGCTGGTCCAGACATCCGTGTAAACCGCGTCCGCGCCCCCCACCGCCTCCGCCGGATCGTGCGTCAGCGTCACGTCGCCGCCCTCGCGTTTGGCGTCCGCCACCACGGAGCGGTCCGGCTCGTAACCGGGCGGGGTGGCAACACGCATGTGAACGCCCAGCCGCGCCGCGCCGTAGATCAGCGAATGTGCTACGTTGTTGCCGTCGCCCACCCAGGCAAGGGTTACATCTGCCAGCCTACCCTTGCACTCGAGCAACGTCAAGTAGTCGCCCAGCGCCTGGCAGGGATGCTCGAAATCGGAAAGGCCGTTGATGACCGGTACGGTGGCGTGCTCCGCCAACTCAATCGCCGTCTGGTGTGAATGCACGCGCGCCATGATAACGTCCACCCAGCGAGAAAGGTTGCGCGCCACGTCCTTTACGGCTTCACGCTTGCCCAGTCCCACTTCTTCCGAACCCAGGTAGAGCGCCCGTCCGCCCAATTGGCTGATGCCCAGATCAAAGGTCACCCGGGTGCGCAGGCTCGGCTTCTCGAAAATCATCGCCAGCGTCCTGCCCTCTAGCGCGTTATGGTAACGCGCGGGAGCTGCCTTGACTCCCTGCGCCAGCTTCAACAGGAAATCAATATCCTGCGGCGTCAGATCGTGGATTGAAATCAAATGCCGGTGTGCCAAAGTCGACGGACGCAGGAGAGGGGCCGATCCTTTCTCGGCTGGGGGAACAATTTTGAGCTTTACGCATAAGATGTCCTCTCTCGTTTAACCCGCCACTTTTGTGGCGCAAATCCCGATGTTCTGGGTGACGAGGGGCGGATTCCCGCCTCGGTGGGAATCCCTAGCCATCGCCCATCAGGCAATCTTCCGCCGGCGCTGCGGCTGCGAAGCCTTCGGTGAACCTCGCCATGAATTTCACCTAGCCCGGGCCGCGTGCGCTCTTCAATCTCGTAATTCACCCGCAGGCTAGGGCTTGTTCAGGCGCAACAGCCGCGCAAGGTCCACGGGCGTGGCCACCAGCACCAGATCGCACGGCGTGCGGTTGATGGTCTCTTCCAGTTCATGGCATTGCGCGTCGCTATAGCCCATGGCCGGCAGAAGTCCCTTGAGGTGAGGAAAGCGCTTAAAGGTTTCCGCAATTGAGCCCACCGCGTAAGGACGTGGATCGACTTGCCCGGCGGCCTCAAATTGACACGCCGCCACCACGCCCGCTCCATAAGTCATCTCGCCGTGCGTAAGCGTCGGCCCGTCTTCCACTACAAGTACTTGCCGGCCTTTTATCTTTTCGGGCTCCCCCACGCTGACCTTGCAAGCCGCCTCTACGATAGTGGCCGCCGGGTTGTACCGCTGGACGTTCGTGCGCACCGTCTCGACGCCTTCTGGCGAAGCGGTGTCAACCTTGTTGATCACCACGACCCGTGCCCGCCGCAGGTTGACCTCGCCCGGAAAATACCCCAACTCGTGGCCCGCGCGGTGCGGGTCAGCCACGACGATTTCCAGATCGGACCGGTAGAAGGGTGTGTCGTTGTTGCCGCCGTCCCACAGAATCAGCTCCGCCTCCCGCTCTGCCTGGCGAAGAATCTCCTCGTAATCGACACCTGCATAGACCACCGTGTTCCCGCGGATGTGCGGCTCGTACTCTTCGCGCTCCTCCACCGTGCACCGCCCGGTCTCCAAGTCAGCAAGCGTGGCAAAGCGCTGCACGCGCTCAGCCTGCAGATCACCGTAAGGCATTGGGTGCCGGACCACTACGAGCTTCCAGCCAAGCTCACGCAGCTCCCGCACCACTCGCCGCGATACTGGGCTCTTCCCGCAGCCAGTGCGCGTCGCACACACCGACACCACCGGAACACGCGCCTGCAACTGGGTGCGCTCTGTCGCCAGCAGCCAAAAATCAGCGCCCGCCGCCACCGCCCGCGAGGCTAAGTGCATTACCGTTGGGTGCGACACGTCGCTGTAGGCAAACACCACCACGTCCACGGATTGGGCGCGAATCAGATTCTCTAGTTCCGCCTCCGCAACAATGGGGATACCAGCAGGGTACAGTCCGCCAGCAAGCTCCGACGGGTAACGCCGCCGATCGATGTTCGGAATCTGCGTGGCCGTAAACGCCACTACCTGGAAAGCAGGATTGTTGCGGAATACCACGTTGAAATTGTGAAAGTCCCTGCCCGCGGCGCCAAGAATCACAACTCTCTGCATGGTCTGTCCCCCGATTTCCACTTCCCCTGGTTTGCAGTTCGGTCGGCAGGGCCGCCCCGGCAAAGCTTTGTGCCCAGCGCCATATGCCAGACGAACCCATTCCATCCCTTTTGAAGCAAAAGGTGGGCCACGAATTGACCGGCTGTTCAGGGGTAGCCTAAGTTACTCATTCTTGTGGGCCTAAGGGAGCCTGCGGCCTGGCAGGAACACTGTGGCGAGGTGGGCATGTGGGTTATCACACTATGAGAAGGGCACTTGCTCTGGGATATGATCTTGAGAGTGAGCATAAGGTGATTTGTGGATTGTCAGACCCGGGGCGAACAGACTTGTTGTCCGTTGCTCCACTCAACGCAGGGATTGGGGCGCGGATAAGGAGTTATCGCGCCTCGATGGGATTACCTCGCGGCTCTAATCCATTTGTGTTAGTAAACAGATTGCGGTTATCACATTAAGAGCGGCAGCGAATTGCAAACTGTGCTTGAGTCTGGTCTGCGCGAGGCGCCGAGCGGGGGAATTGTCATGAAAGCCTTCTAACGGTGGGGCTAAACCCTGTCCTTCCGGAAACGAGGTTTCCAAGAATGATCCCCCCGCAGAAGTGAAGGCCTGCCCCCACTGGTCGCCTCCAGTTAGTGAGTGGGCTCCAGCTTCACCCAAGCGAATCCTAGTGGATTGGAAACCTTGATGCGGAATCCATCGTCAGTTTCCGTTACACTGCCCTCGCCACCGAGAAGCTGGATTCGATACTTTTCTGCTGCGAAGAGCCACCGCGGAGCTACCCACGTGGCTTGTGGGCTCAGCTCGCGGAACACCAGCAAGTATCCACCGCGCCTATCCTCGGCCACAGAGGCAAAACCCGTCCATGTCAAGCCATCGGGAGCCTCGCCAATAGGTAGGATAGTTCCGTCCTCTATAGCCTCCCGTTCCTTCTTCCATTGCCCGATGACCGGGGCAAGGTCCGCCACATAGCTCGAGGAAAGGCCCGTATTCTCAAACCAGGCCAAGGGGCTGCCAAACATCGTCATGGCGAACAGGCGTTAGCACCGGCTTAAAAGGGAGCCAGTTTCGCCGATTCGGAGGGGGCCACTCACAGGAGAATCTCGCCTCTGGGCACACTACACCCTCTGCGCGAGGTGCAGATGAACCTCCCCCAAATGCCGAGTTCGGCAAGTCTCGACCCAATATCAACGCAAACAGATACCCTCCAGCGCCGTCAACCAGACTGGCGACCATGAAGAGCGAAGTGATCCCGCGGACAGCGGAGGCTGCATGACTGATAGCCGGGCCCCCTCGCAGGGGCTTATATCGCGGCTCAGCCGAGGGCTACTTAGCGCGGTGCCGGGTGTCTCCTGCTCTTCAGGGGTGAGCATGAGATATTGGCGCCAACCGGATTTTCTTTCGAAACCCTCCGGTGAGCCAACAAAAAACGTATGGAGAAAGACCGGAGGAATCGTGAGGTAAATCTGGGTTACTGACAGGCATCTGAAAACTGGTAAGATAACCTCAGGAGACCGACAAAAGCAATTCCCTTGGTTTCCACTAACAGGTAGACATCCCTGTCACAGTGAGCAATGCCGAGGATTTCGCCACGGATTAAGTGGGCGAAAAATCCCCTAAGAAAATCCAACCAAAAGGGACGAGCAGAAGAGGAATTGAAAAACTCCAACGTCGGTGCTAACCTTTGGGCACTGGCATAGTCTAACTATGGCAAGGAGGCAAGTGCATGCACCATGATGAAATCCCTCCCGGAACACTTTACCTGCTGATCCTCAAGGCCCTGGCTCGGGGCGGCGAACTCCACGGTTATGAGATCGCCACTTGGATCGAGCAGGTTTCTGACGAGGTTTTGCAAGTCCAGGAGGGCTCATTGTATCCCGCCCTACAGCGCATGTTGGTTAAAGGCTGGGTCACAGCCAAATGGGGAATAACGGCCGGGAATCGCCGGGCGCGCTCTACCATCTCACGCCACTGGGCCGAAAACAGCTCGAGGTTGAGGTGTCCCAGTTTGAACGGGTCGTACAAGCCATCACTCGCGCAATCCAGACCGCTTAAGGGGTGATCGCCATGAATTGGTTTCGCATACTCGGCAGACGACTTCGAATGGTATTCCGTCGGAAGGAATTCGATGCAGATTTGGATGAAGAGATGCGTCTGCACCGCGAATTGCGCGAGCAGGAACAGATCGAACGGGGCCTTCCAGCGGAGGAAGCTCGCTACGCCGTGCAACGGCGCTTCGGCAACGACCTGGTTTTGAGAGAGGAGAGTCGCGACGTGTGGGGATGGAATTGGCTGGAAAACTCTTTGCAAGATGTTCGCTACGGCTTGCGGATGCTGGCCAGGAATCCCGGTGTTACAGGCGTCATGATCGCCACCCTCGCGATCGCGATTGGAGCCACCACTGCCATCTTTAGTGTGGTTTACGGTGTCCTGCTGTGTAGCCTGCCCTACCCCAGGCCCGATCAGCTCGTGAGCATCTCCGAAGTGGCCGCTGACGGCCACTTGATGGGTTTTACTGACCCGAACTTCCACGATTTGCGCGCCGCGAACCAGACCTTGGCGGGCATGGCGCTAGCCAAAAGCTGGCCCACCACGGTTTCGGGTGCTGCCGGACCGGCCAGGCTCGGCGTGGCCCCCGTCTCGGGCGATTTCTTCCGGGTAATGGAGGTTGAGCCCATCCTGGGCCGAGGCTTTTCGGCGGACGAGCTGCACGAGGGTGGTACGCCTGCGGCTCTCGTCAGCTACGGCTATTGGCGGCAGCACTTGAATGGCTCGACCGATCTCGCCTCGTTTAAACTCAAAGCGGAAGATCATATCTTCTCGGTAGTGGGTGTTCTGCCGCCCGGCTTCAGTTACCCGGCTCATACGGAGCTTTGGGTTCCGGCGGTGCTGTTCGGCGAACAGAGCGCCAGCCGCACTTCGCATAATTGGTCGGCCGCAGTGGCGAGATTACGCGACGGCGTGAGCCTGGCACAAGCGCGCAGCGACCTTTCCGTCCTCGCGCATCGTCTCCACCAACAATACCAGCCCGAAATCGATATGACGGACGCCAGCGTGATGCCGCTGCGCGCTGCGCTCACCGCCAGCGTCCGCCCCGCCGTGGTGATTCTGCTGGCTGCCGTGGGCTTTCTGCTTCTGGTGGGATGCGCCAACGTCGCCAGCTTGCTGCTGGCGCGGGCAGCAGAGCGTGAGCGCGAGCTCGCCGTCCGCGCCGCTCTGGGAGCAGGACGCGCCCGTCTGGTGCGTCAATTCCTAGCTGAATCGTTGCTGCTGTCGCTGGCGGGCGGCGGCCTGGGCGTACTCCTGGCGCTTGGAGGAGTGCACGGTCTGCTGGCCCTTGCCCCGCCGAACCTGCCCCGGCTGGAAGAGGTCTCAGTGAATCTGGCGGTGTTGGGCTTCGCCCTGGGTATTTCGGTTCTGGTAGCGGTCAGTTTGGCCACGGCGACAGCGCTGCGGGCCACGGCCGTGGATCCTCAGGCCGGGCTGGCCGAAGGCAGCCGCGGAGCCGCCGGCTCGCTCGCTTCGCACCGCCTCGCCCGCGTGCTAGTAGGAGGGCAGATGGCCGTCACGCTGGTGCTGCTGGCGGGCGCGGGCCTGCTGGGACGCAGCTTGCTCCGCGTGCTCTCCGTCGATCCAGGCTTTCGCACCGCCAACATCGTAACCATGGAGCTTGAGGTGCCGGCCTCGCAGCCCAGCAGTTCCATCGCGGCAGCCCTCGAAGCCCTCAAAGATACGAAGCCCGCCAACTTTATGAGCAGCCTGTTTGACCGGCTGCGGGCGCTCCCCGGCGTCGAGGAGGTCGGCGGGGTTTCTAGCGTGCCTTTGGCGGAGGGGGGCGATTGCCCCGACGGCAAGTTCTTGCTGCTCGATCGCCAGCCCGAGGTCGACCTCACCAAGCCGGAAGGCTCCGCGCGCCTCGATCGCCTCTGGTCCACGGCTCCGGGCGGCGAGGCCGATTATTGCGTGGCGAGCGAAGGTTATTTCAAGGCACTCGGCATTCCCCTTCTTCGCGGCCGCCTGTTTGACGAAGGCGACAACGCCAACGCGGCCCACGTGGCCGTCATCAGCCAATCCCTGGCTCGTGCCACCTGGGCCCATCAGGATCCCCTTGGCCACACGATCGAGTTCGGCAACATGGACGGCGATATGCGCCTGCTCACCGTGGTGGGCGTGGTGGGCGACGTGCACGACCGCAGTCTGGAAAAACCGCCCGACCCCATCGTTTACGTAAACTACCGCCAGCGCCTGCGCGGCGAACGCGATTTCACCGTGGTGATGCGCGGCGATGTTCCCCCGCAGATTATGCTTGCGAGCGCCCGCCGGATTGTCCATGACCTTGCTCCCGATGTGGCGCCTCGTTTCCAGACCTTTCAGGACGTCTTCTCTGCCTCGCTCGACACGCGCCGGTTCAATTTGACGCTGGCGGGGGCCTTCGCCGTCGCCGCGCTTATGCTCGCCGCGGTCGGCATCTACGGCGTGATGGCGTACTGGGTAGGGCGGCGCACGCGCGAGTTCGGCATCCGCATGGCGCTCGGCGCCCTGCCGCGCAACGTGCTCAAGCAGGTGCTGGGCCATAGCTTGCGAACGCTGGCCGTAGGCATGCTTGTTGGACTTGGCGGCGCGTTTGCCCTCACTCGCACCATGGAGTCGCTGCTCTTCGGAGTGACCGCCTCCGATCCTCTCACCTTCGCGGGCGTGGCGCTGACGCTGGGCGCGGTCGCGATGCTGGCTACCTACATTCCCGCGCATCGGGCGACGAAGGTCGATCCTATGGTGGCGCTGCGGTACGAATAATGACTTTGAACCTTGGGCGTCCATGGGCAGCTATGGGAGACCGAACCGCGCTGGCAAAAAGCTGAATTGAATCAAACTCGGTCCACATATACAAACTTCTGTAGAGTTTTTACCGCCTCCCCGCCGATGAGGCCCGGAGAACCCGGGTCCCCATCAACCTGACGAAATTGGCTCCCTTTTATCCCGGTGCTGACAAACAGGCAGCTCGGCTGATAATGCACGGGCGCTAGAGGGTCATCCGGGTAAAGGGCAACGTTACGTTCGGAATTCAGAAACTCCATTCGTAGCCGGAGCGGGTCTACATACTGCGCCAGCTTCCAAAAGTTCCGCAGCGTCTGATGCGGCCAGTAGCGGTGCATGTCCGTGTAGCGGTTCTCAACGAACAAGGGTCCGGCCGCGATGTTGCCGAAATACCCTTGGCGCGTCTCCGCCGTCACATCTAAGTCCAACAGAACCTTGCCGGAGGACGCCGTCAATACCTTGTCGAGCAGAGCCCGATAGTTGTCCTCGCCTTTCTTCGAGCGGATCTTAACTGAATCCAGCTTGAAAGCATCCACACCCTCATCGCGGTTCCAGCTCAACAACTGGTCCGCGTCTTTGCGCCAGTTGACGAAGTCCTGATAAGAGTCGGGCGCAAACCACAAGCCAAGCTTCATGCCGCGCGCATGAGCATATTCAGACAAATTGGAAAAGCCGCGTGGAAAGCGCGCAGGGTCGGGCGCCCAGAAATGCGGATCGGCCTTCCAGTAGCCCTCCCACACGCCGCCGGGAGTGCTCAGGCCACTGGTCTTGCCGGCGTTCCATCCGCCGTCGATCTGCACGATGTCCACGCCCAGCGCTTTGCCGGCATCGATCTCTTCGCGAATGAAGTTCTCATTGAGCTTGGCTTCGTAGGAACGGCCGCCCCAGGTATTGCTAAGCAACTGACCGTCGCGCCCCGGCACATATTGCCGAATCTGCCGTTGATAGCGCTGGAGAGCAGCAATCCGCCCCGCCCGGCCACCGTGGTATGCCAACAGAACAAACGGATAGCCTTGGCCGCTTTCCGCTATGCCATGCCCATAGAAGGAGATCTTGAAGACAGACGTCGACTTCCCATTCCTTTTCTCCGGCACTCTCATTCCCGAGCCCGAAAACCACATATCAAAAGGGGTTTTCAGAGGCCGCATCTCCGGCTGCGGAGCCTCCTTAAGAAAGACGAGCCAATCGCCGGTGAGGGTCTCCTCAAGAATGAAGACATTTCCCTGCAGTTCCAACAGCGCCTCGTTCGGATGAAGCAGCCATTCGTCCTCAAAAACCAACTCGTTTCGCTGGTCGGTGCGATCGCGAAGAGTCACCTGGGTAAGGCGAAGATGTGGGCACGTGACCTGAAGATGTTCGAGGGAATCGGTTGCCGGCTGTGTGCCGGGTGGCAATGGCGTCGCCACAGTGCTCGCCGGTTCCGCACGATTGCCTTTCACTACAATCCACATTCGGATCCCCATGGCTTGGGGGAAAACCTGAAACTCGTAGTCGACGGCCGGGTTTGTAGCCGCCGTCTCCAGCTCTATTCTTAGAGACTCAGCCTCCGTCGGGCCAAAGATTCCGCTACCGCCTCGCATTACGAAGCGTCCTGCGTCTGTCTGAACGGGCGGTGTTGGTGAGGGCAGAGTCGAGGGCACATTGATCCACTCCACCTTCTCGTCGAGATCAAGGAAGGAGGTAGCGAACAGGCTTCCATGTTCCAAACGCCATGTCCTCCGAACGTGCGAGTTGCCGACCACCAATTGCGTCTCTGTAAGGTGCGCGTAACAATCTCTTGACGCGAAGTCGCGTCCCTCCCGCAGTTCGTCCGATCCGTAGGCAAGCCCAAATGCTCCCGTCAAAAACCATAGCGTAAACATCGCTGCGACCAAGAGCCGGGTGCATCGCGCCGTTGAGGCTGAAAGGGGTTGTGTCATAGCAGGGTTACGAATCCTTTCGTGTACATCTCAAAAAAGCATCTTGGGTCAATCCTTGTAATCCGGGCTCGTGACCGCTCGGCCCAATTCCTCACTGATTGGGAGATGCTTCGTCGTGCGCTTCTGTTGGGGTGATCTCAGTGTAACTTTCGACATCAGTCCAACAATCGAGAATCCGCTTGGGGAACAAGGCGCAACGTTAGCTTATCCTCATCTCCGCGATTGAAAATCAACTTCAGACCTCGCCTACGTGTTTTTTCCACAAACCGGTTCCGAGACGCTCAATCCCCTTTGGCTAGTTCCTGCAATTCAATCTGCATGGTCAGGTTCATGAGCGGGGTAACCTCACGGAACACGGCGAGCATGGATTCCACCAAGTCCACGCCCGTGGCGCTGCGCACTTCCTCTTCTGTCATGGGGTAGAAGAGTTGAAACCCCGCCCAGTGATTCTTGGGCGCGGCAGCGAGCAGGCGGCGTAGCTTGGTGACACCGGGAAAATTCTGCTGAGAAAACTGCGAGAGATCCGCTTCCCAACTGCCGGCGAAGAGGCCGAAGCCTTCGCGCAACGTTAGGCGGCGCAGTTCGCGCTCCACGGGGCTCCCCGGCCGTAGACCATTCACCAGCCGGTGCCAGTCCCAATCGGGGCGCAATTCGCATTCACGGGCCGACCGCGGAGCCTTCACATAGCCGCGCTCGACTTGCAATCCGCACTTAAAGAGCCTCTCCTCCGTCTCCACGGAAATGAAAAACTTGGAGCAGCCAAAGCTGACGTGCGAGGAAAGGGGTTTGGCCTCGCGGTCGGCTCGCGGCAGAAAGGCGATCCATTGCCAGAAAACGCCGCGGCCCCAGCGTTCGGTAACGAAGCCTTGCTGATAGCGCGCTTCCAAGGCCAGCTTCAGGATGCGGGTGATGCGCTCGTTCTCTTCCAGGTTTCCCACGTGAATACCGCGGCGGAAATCGAGGAATTCCGGCCTAAAACCAATCGCCGCTGTGGGCAGAGGAAAGGATGCAAGGGGGGTTCTCTTCATACCGGCTCCTATGGGCAGAGTGGGTCGGCATGATTGTACCAGTGGCCGCCGGGATCCGCATCCGGTTGTCGGCTTGCGACCACCATGTCGAATTTTAGCGGGGTTTGGAGGTATTTCTGGGAAAAGGACGCGCAGAACAACTTGGCAATAGCGGGAGAAGGCGCAACGACCCCTGTCTGTTGCGCCTCATTCTCCCTAAATCGGTCTAACTCTGCGCATTACTGCGGCATCGCGGGCGGAGTAACAAGGGTATGGAACACCCAGAAACCCACGATGACCAACAGTATGACCAGCGAAAGAAATCCCAGCGCCCGAATCGGGACGGTCAACTTCCGGGTCTTCATCTCGATGATCGTTTGGGCCTTAATGGCCGAATCCTCCTTGGCGTCATCCGTCAAGGGAATCCAGTCACTCTCGTTCTTGGTAAGGCTCCGGCGGTAAAGGAGCAATGCGACGAACCCTATCGTAATCACTAACCAAGCTAACCCCATGGCATTTAGAGCATCCATAATCCATCCTCCGGGAAAACTCGGACACAGTGTCGCTGAGCGAAAGCTGGTCTCCACGGGTGGGACAAAGCAAGCGGTGTTCCAATCGAGTCCATCCAGGAGGATCCTGAGGCGAGCGCTTGTCTAATTGACCTGCGGAAGGCATATATATCGGACGTAATGTCGTTATGATTCACAGCGTGGCAGCAGAAATTCAAGTCCACCGCGGCCAACTCGGCAGGGGGAATTCGTATGAAGGGTTATCCCACACCTTGATCCCTTGCTTGAGGTGGGGAGGCTGGTTCGCCTCGGCAATCGGTAAGAGAGAGGAACGAGCAGGGGAAGGTCGGATCATCCTTCCCCTTGCAGGCAGGTGACTTCGCGACTAGTGTCCGGCCTCCTCGCGATGCTCTAGCTTGACCTCCGAAGTAACAGGAGCGGGAGGGTTCACCGCCGCGGTGGTGGCAGCAGAGGCAGGCGCGGCCGCCTTTTCGGTGGACCGGTACTTGGGTTCGCTCACATAACCATGCACAGAATCCTTGTCAATGCGATTGATGACCAACTCCAGGGGTAGAGGGTAGCCATCCGGGTAAAGAGTAATGGGCTCATAGAGATTGACGTGCTTTCGAGAGATCTCCCTGTCGTCAACGATCACCTGCAAATCGCAGTACTCGTGCTTGGAGTCGGCTTTACGCAGGGCGATGCTGAGGGGTCCCGTGTGGTGATAAGTCTTGGATTTTTCGAAGCTGAATTCATAGTAGTTGCGTTCGCCTTTCTTCTCTAAAGCCACCACCTCGTCGTGGTTGCGCGCAATGTCGCCGCCCAATTCCGTCCGCGCTGATTGGAGATTCCCGTCCAGGTCAGACTTGGCCTGTTCCAGGTTGGCTTGGGTTTCGGCAATCTGCTTCTGGCTGTCCGCCAACTCCTTTTGCTGGTCACCGAGCTGCTGTTGGAATTGCTTCCACCGCGGATCATCGACGGGCGCGCGGCGGGCTGCCGCTCGATGAGTTATATGCCGGGGCGCTTCGCTGTTGCGGGGCGGGGATTGTTCATTCTTTGCGGCTTCAGCTTGGGCGCGGGCGGCCTCTTCCTGTGCCTGGGCGGCGCTCAAGGCGTTGACCTTTGCGGTCAGGGCGTCCTCTTGGCTCTTCGCCTGGGCGAGTGAGGCGCGCAGGTCAGCGCGTTCAGCGGCCAATTGCTGGGCGGCATTGTGTTGCATCCACCCATAACCCGCGGCGATACCGGCAACGAGCACGAACACGACGATGGCAATCTTCCATCCCATTGACGACGGTTCTTGAAATTCCTCGATCTGAGAATGTTCCGGGTTCAAGATAGGTCCTTGCGAATCTTGTGACGGCGTTTGCTCTCCATTATTCATGGGTCCCTCCTGTTCACTGTTTGCCCTGCAGGCAAAGCCAGGATTCCAGAAGGCAGATGGAATGCCATAAATTCAAATTCATAAGTGCTTGTTTTCGAAAGAATTAGACGCCAAGGTGGGATTGCCGGAGGTCCCTGGTACGGGCAAAATTTCCAGAGTCGAGAAAATTCTTCAAGGTGAAGGGGGGAGGGCAAACCAGTAGCAGGTCCCCAATGAACCGGCGTATGCGCCAGCTTTCGGTTCCTCACTTTTCGACATTTGGGCCTTACCTGAAACCGACCCACCGCCAAGAAATTCAAACTGACCCCCCCCCACATCCATAAGCCTGTTTCCCAGGCGGCACTTCTCGGAGTAAAATCTTTCTTGACGCCGGAAAATGGCGCTCGACTACAGAAGGATTCGGGGATTTTATGATTATGGCACACCGCATCACAAAACACATGGCAATTTCAATCGGCCTGCTGATGGCGCTGCTCCTGCTGACCACTTCAAGCTACGGCAAACACAAAAACACTGAGGAGCCGTCATTTCAGTACCTGGCTGGGACGGAAAATATTGAGAAAGGCTGCGCGGGAAAGTTGCAAGTGCTCAAGGAAGGGTTTACCTTCAAATGCTCGTCTGGAACCTTCAGCATGCCCTTTTCCGCGATCACTTTGATGCAGTACCGGCCCGACGTGAGCGCGGAAGTCCTGGCTATGAAAATCCCGTGGAAGATAACACCTCAGCTCGCAAGGGTGAGAGAAAACAAGTACTTTACGATAATCTGCAATGAGCAGGGGAAGTTGCGCGCGGTAGTCCTGCGCGTCGACGAAAATACGATGCGTCCCTATTTTGCGGAAATCGAACTGCAATCCGGGAAGAGCGTTCAGGAATTCCGCGACTTCGGGGAATTCAATTAAGGCGTCACGGCCGCGGGCGGATCGCGCGCCTCACTTAACCACATGGCCGCGCGGCGGTTCACCTTGATAGAACCAACCGGCACGGGCTCGAACTTTTGCACCTGGGCGCCGCACTTGCACTTCAATTTTGTGGAATCCCGGCTCAATCGGGGTAGTGGGAGCATAAGCCAGCTCGTACTGGCTGTGAATCTCCGTGGCGATTTGGTTCAGCGCCTGCTGCACCGTATCTTTTCCCCATTTCTGATACGATTGTCCCCCCGAATAACGCGCGAAATAGATCATTGAATCTTTGAAAAGTGGCTTTTTCGCTTCCTCACCCAGGCCAAGCAGAATCGACACAATGTTAACGTCCGCCGTGTCGTAGATGTTCTCACTATTGGTGGGCGTGGGAGCTACGTTCGGAGGCATGGACCGCGCTACGCTTTCACTTGCCAAATCCGGAGGAGGATCCTTTTCGGGTCTCTTCCACAAACCCTTCAGCGGGCTAAAGCCCAAGTGATAGATGGTTATATTGGAGTTCATTGCCCCCTTAACGATTTCGCCCCGGCTCATCTTGCTTCCGATGTTGAATCCGTCGGAAAAAACAATGATCACCTTCCGATCGCCTTTCGGGCGGTTGTTAAGCATGGAGAGAGAGCGCACCAGCGCATCGTCCAAATGCATCCCCCCGCCACGCCCGTTGAGCCCGCGCAGGACCGTGTCTAACTTGTCGCCATTGGGGGTAAAGTCCAGGGCCAAGTCCACACGGTCACTATACGTGAGCACGGCCACCTCTCCCTCCGGCCCCATGACCATCTCGGAAAACATTGAACCCAACGGACGGACAGAATCCAGGAAGGGCGCGGTGGCGTCATTGGTCTCCACAATGATCACTAATGACAGCCGGCGCATTTCGGAGTCAAACTGCAGAATGCGTTGTGGCTCACCATTGTCAAGAACCTTAAACTCATCTTGCTCAAGGTCGTATACGAATTGCCCGCCTGAGTCGAAGACCGTCACCGGGGTCGTCACCAACTGAACGTTGCTTCTTATGATAGTCGTGCCAGCCAACTGCGTTTGATCGGTGGAAACCTGTTTCGGGGCGGCTTGCTCAGGGCTCTTGCTGGCAGTGCCTTCCTGAGCCCGCGAGGCCGACGGCAGAGACATGCCAAGGAGCGCAACCACCAGGGCGAAGGACGCTGCCCGCCAAAAGGAGTAGCGGAGCCATTTCCGATTCATGAACGACCTCCCAAAGTTCCCTTACTGTTTGGATGACCCCAAGTCAAATCCGGTTGCAGCCTAAAATTCCTGGGTATCCATGGCAAAGCATTTCGCGCCGCGCGGCGGAGCCGCAAACAACCCGTCTCGTAGGGGTAGGCCGCGTGCCTGCCCTCCTCGCCGGCATGGCCAACTTCTCAAGGCGAGGCCTGAAAGTGACAATATGAGCACAGCCACAAAGGCCATATTGCCACTCTACCACGGGCTGAGTGAAACTCCCACAACCCCGTTTGACAACATGACCAGCGCTAATATTAGATTTTACGATTTTTGATGATCTATACCGTAGATAAGTCATTTTTGCGAGAGAATCACATTCCGCATAACATCCTAATTTAGTTATTGTGCCGCACGCCGTCATCCTTCCGATCAGGAGGCTCGCCATGTCGGGGCGGTTCACATCCCCAAGCTATCTGGCGGCTTCTCTCTGCTCCGTGCTGCCTCTTCTCCTTCCCAATAGCATTTCCAATTCGATCTGTGGGGCGGAACAGTGGGCTCCGCAGATCGCCCTTCCAGGGCTCAGCACCGGAAACAACGCGTTATGCCAGACCGTTGGCCTGGGGTGTGATAGTTCTCCCCGTTGGAGCTTCTTCGCAAGTAAAGAACAACGTCTTTGTTCCCTTTCCGTCCTCTGCGACTTTGCGTGAAACGCTTGTGCTCGTCCTGGTTCATTTCACACCTTATTTCGACGTGGGTACACGATGTCGCACCCCACCGGGGCTTGGAGGGGGCAGGTGTGGGAATGCTCCCATCCCATTGTCAGCCAGAGCGGCAGAATCCACCTCATGGGGTTTGCCACCAGCAACGAAGGCCTGCAATAGGAGGTAGGGTTGAACAGGGGGAAGAGGATCCGGCGCTGGGAAGTCGAATAGCATCAACGAAATCGATGCGTAGGAGATTTTCGATATGGTGTGCTGAAAAAATGGCCACAGAATTAATATCATCGAAATAAATTTGGCCTCGGTAATGCTGAGCAAAAACCGGAAAGAGACCATTGGCAATGGTCCAGGGCGCGCGGATTACACCGGCGATCTCCAGCACATTCTCAGTCTGGCGTCATAAGTAGCCCCTCTCACAGATAGCGGAAGAATTTTCCGATGCTTTCATTCTGAGCATTGGTGGCTAACCTCTTGTCTATCCGAATCTGGAAAGACAAGGTATAAAGGGTGTTTCTGAAATCCGCCAAATCGGTTTGAGAGCCATTGGGGTCTATGCAAGAATGACAAACCACAAAACTTGGAGGACTGAATGAATTCATACCCGGCTCTTAAGAGAATTGCAAGCAGCGTTCTTTACTATACCGCCCTCATAATAATTGTAAGCGGCTTCAGTTTCTTTGACCTAGCGCGTACCTCGGTTTGCTGGGCCACGACGATCAACGTCCAAACCACGGACAACCTGCAAACGCTGGTCAATGAAAACCCTGCGTCCACCACTTTTTCGCTCGCGCCAGGCATCCACCGCCTTCAGTCTGTTGTTCCCAAAAATGGCGATTACTTTGTGGGGCAGACAGGAGCAATTCTCAGCGGCGCCGCTCTGCTCACCACCTTCACTCAGAGTGGCTCCTACTGGACGGCGCATGTCACCGTCACGCAGGCCTCGTCTTATCCGGGTCAATGCAATTCTACCAGCCCTGCCTGTATCTACCCGGAAGACCTCTTTTTCAACAACGTTCCGAAAACCCGGGTTACCAGCCTGTCCTCTGTGGGGCCCGGCAAGTGGTACCTCAACTACAGCACCGGGACTGTCTACATGGGTGACGACCCTGCCGGGTATACCGTGGAAATGAGCGAATTGGCATCCGCCTTTACCGGCGGAGTTTCCTCCGTCCACATTAGTAACTTGATTATTGAAAAATACGCTGCCGTGGCCCAAGTCGGCGCCATCCAACCTACGGGCGCAAACAATTACTGGGCCATCGAAGGGAATGAGATCCGGTACAATCATGGAAGAGGGATAACCACCGGCAATGGGATGTATATCGCTAACAACAACGTTCACAATAACGGACAGGTGGGAATAGGAGGAAGCGGAGCAAATATCTGCATACAAGGCAATCAAGTCTCTTATAATAACTACGCGGGTTATAACTATTACTGGGAAGCTGGCGGGATGAAGTTCTCCACCATTCAAAATCTGACCGTCGAGTACAATTCTTCCCACAATAACGGCGGCCCCGGTTTCTGGGATGATGCCAATAGCCAGGATGTTACCTACAGCGAGAACGAAGCTAACGGCAACATCGAAGCGGGAATTTTAACGGAGATGGGTTCAAATATAACGATCAGCGGCAACTACATCTTTAATGACGGCTTCAACCCGTCTGGATCCGGCCCCTGGTGGGGCGCCGGTATCCTGATCAGCGATTCCGCCACGGTTTCTGTTTATTCCAATACGCTCGTCAACTGCATGAACGGTGTCGTGGGGCTCATCTCCCCCCGAGGGGACGCGCCGAACGGCCAGCCTTACGAAGTGCAGAACCTCACTGTAGACAGCAACACGATTACCCAAACCACGGGCACGGCCGCAGGCATTGCCATAGACGGCACCGCGACCGCCGCGATGTTGGCAGTCTACACAAGCATGAATAACACCTTTCAAAACAACACGTACAAGTTAGCGGTCTCGGGAGGTGGTTATTTTTACTGGAACGGAGAGTTCATGACTCTGGCCAGTTTTCTTACCTATTTTTGAGGCAACGCCAACTCAAGACGAACCGGCAATCTGAAGCATCGTGCCGGTAGCACAGCGCGGCGGACCCGCAAAAAAGTCAAAGCAAAATGGTCTGCCGCTACAAAATCCGAACTGACACACTACCGGGCCATCAGCTATTTTCCCGCGGAACGCGCCAGGGAGTATAATAGCTGTCGCCGAAGATCCCCCTCGCCCCTCGTCCACACGATAACGGCACTGCGTATCGGTGTGATTGCAGAGCCCGTCGAAATTCTAAGGAGACTGCCATGAAAGGCAAACCGGAAGTGCTGCATGTCTTGCAGGGAGCGTTAACCGATGAGTTGGGGGCGGTGCATGGGTATATCCTCCACGCCGAGATGTGTGAGAGTTGGGGTTACAAGACGCTCGCGGGTGCCACCACCAAGCGGGCCATTGAAGAAATGAAACACGCCGAGAAACTGATGAGCCGCATTCTCTTTCTGGAGGGTGCGCCCGACGTGCAGACGTTGGGGAAAATCCAAATCGGCAAAGACGTGGAAGAGCAGTTGGCCATTGGTCTAAAAGACGAGACGGGCGCAATTGCCAGCTACAACCAGGGAGTCGCCATCTGCGCCAAGGCGGGTGACAATGCCTCCGCGGAGCTGCTGCGAGGCAATCTGCAAGATGAAGAGCGGCACGCCGATTACCTGGATACGCAATTGAACCTCATCAAGCAACTGGGGTTGCCGAATTACCTGGCCCAAAACCTGGCGGCGTGAGCTTGCAGCCCTGAAACCCCATATGTGAAAAGTGCTGCGCTTAGGCCAGTTTTCGCATGACGCGGGGCGTCAGCCACCACACGAGGCGCCCCGGCGTTTTGGGGGGAAATTCACTGAAGGTGATCAGGCAGCAACCACCTTTCTTAAAGGGCATATTGGCATTGCGTCCGGCGCCGATCAGCCGCGCGGCCAGTTCGCTCAAATCCGGCTCATGGCCCACCACCAGAACGCGCCGGCGGTTGGAGTGTTTGGCGAGAAAAGTAATCAACCCTTCCGGGTCGCCGCCGGGGCGCAGAGCATCGCAGAAGTCCAAGGGAGGCTTGGAAGCGAGCGCCTCTTCTACAATCTCTGCCGTCTCCACGGCACGCACCAGCGGGCTGGAGACAATCCAATCCGCTTCCAATCCCGCGCGAACCAGTCCGGAGGCGATTTCGCGCATCTTCTGTTTACCCTCGGCCGTAAGGGGCCGCTTGGCATCGTCCACCATAGAGGTGGCGCCGCGAATCACGGCGATACCGTGCCGCATGATGTAGAACTCATAGTCCGCCGGGCGCCCGGCCCGACTCTCATCGGTTTCTTTGGTCGTCATAGGTCGCTTCCCGAACAGGATTTTGAATGGCGGACCGGTTGCTTGTACCGGCGGCGAAACCTTGTCCCCAGATTATCGGGGCGCGTTCAATGGGTGGCGTAAAACCGCCGCGACAGATTCCAATGGACCCACGGCAGCGTTTGGCGAAGGCACACCGAGATTCCTACGAATTGTCCTGGCCCGCGCCCAACCACAGGACTTCGAACTCTCGGGTATAGGCCTCGACCGGGTGCGGGTCCCGAAGGATGAGGAGATTCTCGTGGTTTTCGTCTTCTGACTCGTGCGTCCAGTTGTAACTTCCCGTCAGCACCGTTTGCTGATCCAAAATGACGAATTTGTGGTGCATCTTGGAGCCGCGTCCCTGCCGACCGAAGGCCAAGCGAAAAGGGATGATGGCGCCATTGAGGAGCTCCTGCGTGATGCGGCTTTCCTTGTACTTGTTCCCATCCACCAGCAGGCGAACGCGAACCCCGCGTTGCGCCGCCTCTTCCAGTGCCTGCGCGAGGCCGGGATGGTTGAAGCGATAAAGCGCTCCGTCAATGGAGCTGGACGCATCCCGCATCAGGCGCATAATGACGTCCGCGACGGATTCACTGCGCGCAAATTTTATTTCCATCGTCACCTTTTGAGCCGATGATAGCGATTCTATTTTGAATCAGCCTGGGATTCAAGCCGTCTTTACTTTTGGATGGATTCGTAGTAAAAAAATGTTTGTAGAGTCTGGAAAGGGCTTAAAGAAGAAATTGTAATTAATAGTCTTAATGGACGCCGGTGAGGTGAATCGGCGCGGAGGGGGATTTGTGTATTCCCAACCTTAGCCTTTGAGATCGCGAGGATAAGTTTACGCGGGGACTTCATTGTTTACAGGCTGGTGGCGGGTTCCGGACGGAAAGCTTCGCATCAAGCTCGGAGTGGAACTCCTGTATCCATCGAAATGAACAAACAACATTCATGTAACGCGCATTTATTGTTCGGGCCTCAACATATGGAGTTACGGAGTCTCCCTACGATATCTCATAGTGCAGACGGGGCGCAATGAGAGTAGCGGCAAATTGTCCATTCGATTTCAGGCACTTACAGGAATCCCTGATTTTCGGAGGTTTGGACGCAGATTTGCGGATATTCCATCTATCCAAATTCAATACGGTCTGATCGTCAGGATGAGAACCGAGATTTGACACTATGAAAGGGCAAATCTCAGCGCGGCCCAGATTAGATTTTGACGCGAGATGGCGGAGTGCGCATTGAAGATTCCAAGCGAAAACACCGCTTCTCTGTCCATTCCGCCGGCATAGTGCCGGAGCGGTTTGCGGGGGCAGATGCGCCGGGTAACGGTTCATATGCGAGGCCGGAATTAAATCTCCCCGAGCAGGGGGTGTACGTGGAGGATTATGAAACGAAACATGATCTGCCGATTCAAGCGGTTACGAGGCCCGTTGGCAGGCACCGCGATGCTTCTGTTCATACTCATCGGATCACAATTGCCCTGCAAGGCACAACTCACCGTCGGAGCGATTAACGGAACGGTGTTGGATTCATCCGGCGCCGCCGTTGGCGATGCCGAGGTGAAGGCGCACAATGTGGCCACCAATCTCGAGGTCACGGTGCACTCGAAGTCCAACGGATCCTATTCGATCCCCGATCTTCCCATTGGCACTTACACTTTGAGCTTCACCAAAACCGGTTTTGAGACCGAGACCCACACCCGGGTTTTGATTACGAGCGACCGGACCGCGACGGTCGACGGTAGCCTCAAGGTCGGCGCCGTCAGTACCACGGTGGAGGTGACGGCCGTGGCGCTCATGAACCAGACGGACGTCACCAACGGCTATGTGGTTGACCAGTTCACCATTCAGAACACGCCGCTCGGCACCGGGAGCTTCACCCAACTGGCGATTCTGGCTCCCGGCGTGCACGCCGATTTTCTGGGTGGTGCGGGGGCCCAAACCGGCTTGGGCAATCAGGCCATCTTCGCCAATGGAAACCGTGACACCAGCAACAGCTTTTCGTTGAATGGCATCAACACCAATAATCTCTTCAATGGTAACTCCACCAGTCAGGTGGGGGAGAACCGCTTTGTGCTGAACACTGGAGAAAACTTCGGCCCGGGGGGTTCGATTCAAACCAGTTCCTCGGTATACGGCGCCATCGGGCAGTCCCTGCCCACGCCCCCCATTGACGCGATCCAGGAAATTGCCGTGAATGCCGCCATGTACGACGCCACCCAGGGGAACAGCAGTGGCGCGCACATCAGCGTGTTGACCAAGTCCGGCACCAATCATCTTCACGGCTCGGCTTGGGAGCAGTGGCAAAACAGCACGATGAACGCCGCGCCGTTCTTTTATAATGTGTCGGGCGTCGCGAATCCCTTCATGAATCGGAACATGTTCGGCGCCACCCTCGGTGGCCCCATCAAAAAGGACAAGTTGTTTTACTTCTTGTCCTATCAGGGGGTGCGCGTTTCCGATGCGTCGTTGGCTACCCAGGATGCGACGGTACCGCTCGGCCTCACCGACGACCGCAGCCCCGGTGGCATCGCGGCCGCCGTCAACTCGACCTACGGCACGACTACGTTCATGGCAAGCCAGATCAATCCTGCAGCCCTGGATCTTTTGCAGGCCAAGCGCTCCAATGGACAATATGTGATTCCGAGCGCGCAATTCGGAGCGACGATGGCCGAGCAGATCGGGGGAGATGCCGTGGTCCAGGGGGTTAACTCCCATGCCAACGTGGACCAGGGGATTGCCAGTCTTGACTATCAGGTGAACGATAAGGACCGCTTGTCGGGAAAGTATTACATTCAGGACAATCCCACCACGAATCCCTTCGGCTATGAGGAGAGCCTTCTGGGCTTCTCTCAGCAGCTTTCGGCGGGCAGCCAGGTCGTGTCCATCATGAACACTGTGATCCTGTCGCCGACGGTCACTTGGGAGCTCCACGGCGGGTTCACCAGGCTCCGGGCGTATGGGACGACCGAATCGCAATTCAGTCCCAGCGCGTTGGGCATCACCATGCCGAGTACGCCAACGTTTCCCTACATTGAAATCGACACCTCCGACCCCACCCTAACCAGTTATGGACTGGATTTCGGCGTCAGCCCCAGTTTTGGCAATGCCGGGATGTTCCAGAATCAATGGGAAGCCGAATCCTCGGTCAACATGGTGAAAGGAAGGCACACAATTGCGGTGGGATTACAATGGGACCCTACACAGCTCAATATTATCAACCGGAACACGAACACGGCGACCGTGGAGTTTTTGACTTTTCAGGACTTTGTAGAAGGCAACGTAAACTACGGAGAAGCCTTATCGGGTGCGGCGAACCGCTATTACCGATCCAATACGGCGGGCGCGTACGTTAATGATAACTTCAAGGTTCGTAGCAACCTGACGGTGACGGCCGGCTTGCGCTGGGATCTTGACGGGCCTCTCTCCGAGAAGTATGGCAAGCTGACCGGATTCAACCCCAACCTGTATGCCTACAATGCGGCCACAGATACCATTACCACCTCCGGAGTGGAGATTGCGGCAAATAATCCCAACTCCGCCACCCCCGGCGTGAGCGATTCCCTGATGACCCAGCACCAATGGGGCTTCGCCCCGCGCATCGGCATCGCCTGGACTCCCTATGCGAAACTGACCGTGCGGGCGGGCTATGGCATCTACTACGATCGCGGCGAGTTGTTCAGCTACTTCTCGGCCGGCGCCGGCTCCGGATTTAACGGTCCGTTTGGCGTAACGCTGGCGCCGCCCTTCGTTGAGCCCGTGGCGGCGCTTCGGGGCGCGTCGCTTTCCGCGCCTTTTGGCACATCCCCGATACCCCCACCCTCCGGCAGTGCCGCCAGTTTTCTCAGTCTGTTACCCAACGTGTCACAAACAGCGTCCGGGTACTGGCCCACGGGCAACCTGTCTGGCCCCTTCCAGTTCAGCGGTTATGACATCAACAACAAACTGCCTTATACCCAGAACTGGACTCTCGACCTTCAGTACCAGCTCTCCAACAACTGGTTGTTCGACATCGGGTATGTGGGCAACCACGGATTACATGAAGTGCTGCCCGTTCCTTTCAACCAAGCGCTCCTCGCGACCCCCTCGCATCCGGTGAACGGCCAGATGTATTCCTACGGTGGCTTGAGCCAGTACAGCCCGTGCAACACTTACTATGACTACTTGACACCGCTCGACTACGAACCTGTGTGCCCGCCGCCGTATTATTCCGGCAACGCCGAGGTCCGTGTGCCCTATATCGGCTATGACTACAATTCCGTGACCTACAACGCCGAGGGTATCTCTAACTACAATGCCCTACAGGTTCAGGTGCGCAAGCACCTGTCAAACGGGCTGCAATTCACCGCGTCTTACACCTACTCCCATGCCCTCGACGAGCAGAGCGGACTAGGTTTGTTCGTGACAGGGAACAACCCGCAGGTTCCCCGATCAAATTACGCCTCGGCGGACTTCGACCAGACGCATGTGTTTCTAATCAATTACAGCTACACGTTCCCGAGCTTCGCCAAGAACAACAAGGCTCTGGGATACCTGGTGAACGGCTGGATCTGGGGCGGGCAGACCGTGGCCCAGAGCGGCCAGCCCTACAGCCCTTACGACTATCATGGCTCGGTGGCGGGCATATACTATGGCACGTACGATGAGATCGGCAACCCCATCGTCCCCCTCGCGCCAGGTGTAACCGCCAAGCAGGCGGAACTCCAGGGCACCACCGGTGTCAATGCGGGCAAGCCCGTGCTCAATTCCAGCGCCTTTCTCCCACAGTTTCTTCAACCCGGCCAGGACGGTGTGCCCCCTTGCGATCCCACCGGATGCGATGACTGGGAGTCGGTGTTTGGGACCTCGGGAAGAAACATGTTTCGCGGTCCTTTCCAGGTGCGCTTTGATATGAGCCTGGCCAAACAGTTCCCCGTCATCAAGGATCGCTACCAACTGCGCTTTGAGGCTGATGCTTTCAATATCTTCAATCAACCCGATTTCGACGCGCCCAACAACGATGTGGATTTCTTGCCGAATTACTATGGGCCACCTAGCATCCCTCCGGAGGGCAGCCTCGGGGTGATCCAACACACCATCGGCAGTCCGCGCTTCATGATGCTCGGGCTGCACCTTCTCTTCTAAAGCTTCGTTCCGGCGCGGCCGGCACATATCTTTTCACCTGTGCCGGCCGCGCCGGGAATGCTGGCTGAAAATCTTCCCCACTCTTTCCCACGAATTGCCATCTTATTTCTTGCAGGGATATACTGAATGGTTCCCGGGGTCTCCCTCGGCATATCTCACAGGGCCAAAATTCAACAGGAGGTGCGAACATGCGCAGTAAACTTCTGCTGCTTGTAGTTCTCGGGCTCCCGTCGATCCTGTGCGCACAAGACCAAAGGCCGATTCCCCCGCAGGCCGTCGAACGGATCGCCAAGGAAGTCCGGCATGAGATTATCATGCTCCCCTACTACGGTGTCTTCGACGACATCAAGTTCTCCGTGAATGGTTACGATGTGACCCTGATGGGCCAGGTCACCAACCCAACCCTCAAACACGACGCGGAGAATGTGGTGAAACACATCGAGGGAGTCGAAAAGGTTGATGACCAGATCGAGGTGCTCCCAGCCTCCTCCATGGACGATGGGTTGCGCCTTCGGCTCTACCGCGCCATTTACGGATTCCCGGCGCTAGAGAAGTACGCCATGCCCGTTATCAAACCGATTCGGATTATCGTCAAAAACGGGAACGTCACGCTGGAGGGTGTAGTGGATAGCCAGGCTGATAAGGACATGGCAAACGTCCGCGCCAACAGTGTCCCCGGCGCCTTCTCCGTTACCAATAACCTGGTAGTCGTCAAAGGGAAGTAGTCGCTTGGCAGGCAGACGTCGAGCCGCTTGCGTATTTGCATGCCCTGCGGGTTTTGCTTTTCCGAATTTTCGCGATCCGTCCTATAATCGCTCTTAACTCCAATGGGCGGGATGCGAAAAATGAGGGGAATGAAGGCGGCAGCAAGGATCGGAGAAATACGCACAGGCGTGGGAGTGCGTGTTTTCATCCGCGCGCTTTCGCGTGTGCCCCGCTCTCCATTCTCTGTTTCCCATTTCCTGCCCCCTATAGCCTGCAACCTCCTGCTAGTCACTCGTAATTCATCACTTGTCATTCTCTCATGCCAGGAGGCCGTGTGAGCCTGCGTGTCTCCGTCCTGGGCAGCGGTAGCAAGGGCAATTCGACGCTGGTGGCCACGGAGAGGACGCGTCTGCTGGTCGACGCGGGCCTAAACCGCCGCGAAACATACGCGCGCCTTGCTGCCGTGGGCGAGCGCACGGACGGTTTTGACGCTATCCTGATTTCTCACGAACACGTTGACCATGTGAACGGCTTGCGGCTGCTGGGAATCGATTGGAAAGTACCCATCTATATTTCCCGCCTCACGCACGATGTGATTTCGTGGGATCCCAAGCTTTGCGCTTTTGAGTTCTTCACCCCCGGCGGAAAGTTCATCGTTGGCGACATCGAAGTCACGCCGTTCTCCATCCCCCATGACGCGACGGACCCCGTGGCCTTCACACTGGAATCGGAAGGCATAAAAATCGGAGTGGTCACCGATCTGGGGTATGTTCATGAAGTCGTTAAGCAGAGAGTGAAAGGCTGCCAATGCCTCATCTTCGAGTCGAATCACGATTTGGATATGCTCAAAGTCGGGCCATATCCCTGGCACGTTAAACAGCGGGTGATGAGCCGCCACGGCCACCTCTCGAACCTGGCGACGGCGGGGTTTATTACGGAAGACTTCGATGGCGCGGCCCAAGTGCTGGTGCTTGCCCACCTGAGCGAGACGAACAACCATCCTGAAATCGCCCGCCTTACTGCCGAACAGGCTCTGGCTGGGCGCACCCGCGGTGAGCGCACCGCATTACACGTGGCCAGCCAGACCGCCCCCACCCAAGTTTTCCAATTTGGGTAAGACTCCTTTCGGCCCTTACGTTTTGTCTTCATCCACGGGCTGTAGCTTCTAGACAGAGCGACATAAATTGTAGCGTCGATCTCCGATCGACGACGGCGGCCGGAGACCGCCGCTGCAGCCGAATGCGCAAACATCTATGTCGCTCCGTATAGCCACTTGGGGCAGGGCCCGTTGGCGGAGGCGAAAGGTCGCAGATCTATACAGCGGGCCGGCGAAACCCACGTTAAGCACGCGATTGGGGATTTCAAATTTCAGATTTCAAATCGTCAACTGGCGTTTGAGAAGCTCAAGTTCCAATCTCCTGCGCGGCGGTTGGAACAAGTTCGAAGTGCATGTAGCGCCAGCCCATTTTGCCGGGCCGCGGCTTTTCGTACCCCCGCCGCGAAGTTTGGGTATTTCAAACCCTGCGGGTTTTCTCCGGAACACAGATCAGGGAGCGTAGGTGTGGAGGTCCTTCAGCGCAGCCACAATCTTCTGCGCTGCCCTGCCGTCACCGAAGGGATTGCGGCGTCGGGCGAATCGGGCATAGGCTTGCTTGTCATCGAGGAGTCCGGTTACGGTGCGGTAAATCACATCAGCGGAGGTGCCAACCAGCTTGCACACTCCCGCCTTAACTCCCTCGGGGCGTTCGGTATTCTCGCGCATCACCAACGCGGGCCGTCCCAGGGAGGGCATTTCTTCCTGAATGCCTCCGGAGTCGCTGAGGGCGAGATAGGCTTGACTGAGGAGCCACACGAATTGGGGATAATCCAGGGGATCAATCAAATGGATTCGCTCGATCCCTCCGAGCATGGGCCGCGCAATCGCCTGCACGTTGGGGTTGGGATGGACGGGGTAGACAATCTCGATGTCTTTGCGCTGCGCTGCCAAGCGTAATATTCCCTGGCAAATACTCGTCAACCCCGGGCCGAAATTCTCGCGCCGGTGCGCTGTCACCACAATGAGCTTGCGTCCAGCGAGCTTGAGTCCGCGAAGCTGTGGAATGGCCGGAGGGCGGCGTACCACCCGGTCGCGAGTTTCCAGGAGGGCATCAATCACGGTGTTGCCCGTCACGATGATGCGCTGGCGGGGAATCCCTTCCTTCAACAGGTTATCGCGCGACCAGTTGGTAGGGGCAAAGTGCAAGCTCGCCAAATGCGAAACCAGCCGGCGATTAATCTCTTCCGGGAAAGGTGAGTACCTGTCCAGGGTGCGCAGACCCGCTTCCACGTGGCCCACGGGCACACGGTGATAGAAAGCCGCCAGGCTCGCCACCATGGCGGTGGTGGTATCACCCTGCACCAGGACGATGTCTGGCCGGCGGGAGGTGAGCACTTCGTGAAAGCGCTCCAGAATCAGGGCGGACAACCCGCACAATTCCTGATTGGGCCGCATCACATCGAGATCGTCATGAACGGGAATCCGAAACCAACGCAGGATCGGCTCCAGCAGGTGGCGGTGCTGCGCGGTGATGCAGACTCGTGTCTGGAAATGATCTCGATGTCGCCCCAATTCGCGAATCACGGGGGCGAGCTTGATGGCTTCGGGGCGTGTGCCCAAAACAACGAGGACGTGAAAACGTTTGATAGGCATCGGTTGGTTTTCTCAGATTGGCCGCGGTAAGCGGAAGAAACGAAACTCGAAACTCGGCCCACCTTTCGAGTTTCGATTTTCGAATTTCGATTTTCGATTTTTGTCCTTGCCGTCTACGCTGTTCCCACCTGGTAGCGTTCCGTCTTCGCCCACTTGATCGCCCGTTTGATTATGAAGTCGTCGTAAAAGGCTGCGGCCACCACGGGAATCCAGAGCTGGCAGTAGGTGAAATACATCACGAAGGTCAGCAGGATATTGGTCCAGGAATCTTCCCCGTGCTCGCAAGAAAGAGCAATAACGAGCTGAAGAACAAACGTCGCGTAAGCGAGGATCCAGACCAAACTATAGGGGCCAGGCACATTAATATTCACCAGTCCCGCAAGGCAGAGAACCAGCAGGCCGTCGGAAATAACCACGGCCAGGAAGAAGAAGTAATACAACAAGTGGGACATGAGGATTTCAAAGGCGATACGCCGGGGCTTGGCGCGGAGCAGCCCGGCGGCGTGCTTTTTCAGCACATAATTGAAGCCGCGGACCCAGCGCCGGCGCTGCTTGAACCAAACCTTCAACGATTCCGGTTCCTGCTCCCAACTCACCGAGGTGGGCACCAGTTGAACATGGTAGCCGGCCTGATAAAGGCGCACCGTTAGCTCCGAGTCTTCCGTCAGCGCCTGCTCGTCCCAGCCTCCCAGTTTTTCCACGATGGCTTTACGAATGATGTAATTGGTGCCCGGCAACATGGTCAGGCGCATCAGCATCCAGCGGCCTGCCTGCACCATCCACTGGAAACCGATGCCTTCAATATTGACAAATCGCGTGATGAGGGCGCGGCGCCGGTTCCAAGCACGGTAGATCCCCACCGCCGCTGCCAGATTGGGATTGCGCACAAGTTGCACGGCCAGGGGGCGAAGGGCGCCGGCTTCAGGAAGGTTATCGGCGTCGTAAATGGCGATCAGCGGATGGCGCGCCTGCGACAACGCGTAATTGAGTGCGCCGGATTTACCTCGCGCGCTGAGAGGAGCGGGCACCTCCAGCAAGCGGACACGCGGATCGGCGGCAAAGCCGCGAATCACCTCAGCCGTGTTATCGGTACTGCCATCGTTGATCAGGAGGAACTCGATTTTGTTCGATGGGTAATCGAGCTTCTGGAGCGCGTCGATGG
The DNA here is from genome assembly GCA_963825395.1 of uncultured Acidobacteriota bacterium. Lineage (GTDB taxonomy): Bacteria > Acidobacteriota > Terriglobia > UBA7540 > UBA7540 > Bog-366. The sequence continues at coordinate 127,150 of CAWGTQ010000020.1, forward strand.
TATGCGCGATGACACGTCCTTCATTATGACAGGGAACCAGTACCGATATGCAGGGCAATCCTGCGTCGGAAACCTCCGGAAGGTTTTTGGCCGCATGACGAGTGCGCCGATAATAAACGTGCCCGAGGAAAAAGAGGAGGGACTGGTACCCCAGCATGAACCAGATCAGGGCAACAGTAGAGACAAAAAGTCCGTCGATAATCCAATGAAAATTAGACACGCAATTCTACCCGCTACGTTTTATAAGCCGCTGGAGCCGAAGTTGCAAGTAAATAACGACCATCAGCACCGTCGCGAGAACACCGAAAGCCCCAATCGCCCAGGAAGATGCCCAACCCACGACATCGACGGCTACACCGGCCTTGGTGTTTGTTGTCACCCTAACCTCGTGGTCACCGGCGGGGAAGACGACTGCCCAATCACGACCGCTGCGCTCCGTGGGCAAAGTCGCCGCGCTGCCGTCCATGAGGATGTCATTGGGCTGCTGGTCAAATACAAAAACCGCGCGTCCCGCCGACCGGTATCGGAACGTCAGGCCGGTGGTATCCGCGCGCGCCTCCGCCAAGTCAGCCGTGCAGGTCAGGATGCGCGCCTGAAACTCCTCGGTGTCGAGAAAATGCCACCAGCTCCGCTCGGTGGAAATGGAATGCTCTCCGGTCGGCATCACGACCCCATCCTGCGACACAGCTGGCCACAAATGGCCATCCACATAGTAAAGGGGGTCGTCTGCGGGAGTGAGCACCAGGGAGGTTGTGGCGTTGACATCCATGCCGGTTTTGCCTCCGCTAACGGATAGGGGTCGGTTCAAAACCATTTGGATGAGATCCCAATCCTGTGGGGAAACAGTTTGTTCGGAATACACGGCAGCGCGCCCGGAAGCGGAAGATGCGCTCAGGAGCGTCAGGGCCAGTTCCGTGCCCGTCGCCGTTTTGGACGGCAGATTCGTATTGGTAATGTCCCGATTGGAAACAACGTTGACGTCAAACATCAAGCGGCGCGGATCGGGAACCAGTTTGAGATAGGTCGCCGCGAAGCGCCGGTAGCGTTCCGGGGAGGTCATCCAGAAGTGTGCGGGGTCCTCAACTTCCAGGGTGAACGGAAATTCCCGCATCAGGGCAGCAATCCGGCGCGAGTCCACACCCAGGGCCGGCCGCACGTAGTCGTCGTGCAGGCCATCGAGCATGGTAACAATGACTTCCATCCCACGCTGCTTGCATAAGGGTTCCAGTTCTGTCAGCACGCGGCGGTGCCAGTCAAGCACGATGTCCTCGCGATACCGCTGGAACTTGGCCATTCCGGCGGGGTCGGTCTTGTAATAATGAGGCGAATTGGGCCGGAACAACTGGATGGGGTCAAAGCCAGCTTTTTTCTTGAAATCCGCGCGCACAATATCATTCATCGGTACAAATTTGTCCCGACGCAGATAGTCTTTGAAGTCGGCGTCGAAATTTAACTCTGCAATGTCCACGCCGTCCCAATCGCTCGAGTTCAGGAGGACCTTCGTCCAATCCATCGCTGCCTGGAAACAGTCGGGGTCCTGGAAGTTCATCGAGTAGCGCCAGCCGACATTGCCGTCGGTGCCAGCGGCAGTCTTCTCCCTCCATTCCGGATGGTCATCCCACATCTTCTTGTCCACCATCGGGAAGACGAACCAGGCATAAACCGCAATTCCGTTGCGGTGGCAGGCGCGAACAAACTCGTCGTAGGGGAATTGAAACTGGGGTGCATACTCCCAGGCTGCAACATGAACCGTGCTGATGCCAGAGCGATGCCAGATGGCCGCCAGCCGATTGAGGTCAGCCCCCGGGCGATAGCTAGGATCGAAGTACACCTCGATGTGGCGGCTCCGCAGCGAAGTGGTGGCTCCGAAGGTGGTGCTGAGATACTCGGGAAAGTAGGGGTAGTGGCTGGTGCCATCGTTTGTGTAGCTGTCGAGTTGTGCCGCCAGATAAATATAGTGGCCCGCCCCAAACGAGCCGGCGAGCGCTACGGGTTGTCCGCTCTCGTTGTCCTCCGCCAATTCGCGGACATCTTCGGGCGCGGTGAATCGCGGGATGCGTTCCTCGGGGCGCCAGGTCAATTTCATGTCGGTATGATTGGGGTCGGTGACCGACGATACAATCATCTGGAGATTGCTGAATGTATATCCTATCTTGGTCAACCAAGCTTGCGAGCCGTCGGCAACCACATTCCCGCCCGACCCGAGATATCTCACAACCAGCCGTTGCTGCGCGTCAGTTAGCCGCATACCCGCGGCGTGGGGGACAACGAGAAGCGTGTCGTCTGATGGGGGGGCCTCGCGGAACTTGGCAGCGCTAACGGTCTTCACCTGGTATCCGAAGGCTTCCAGGACCGTCTTGTAACTCTGCTGGTTATGCCCGGCGGCGGTACGTGGATTGTCCAGCCACAGAATCCAGGCACTGGGAAGCCCGGCGAACTTTTCCCGCACAACCGTGGAAGGAGGGGGAGTAACCGGGTGCAGGCTATCCCACCATAGGCTAATCCGTTTGTACCAGGAATTGGCCTGCTCGGGTGCCGCCGGTGGCCGTTTCATGACCTCGGCGGCAGCCCACCCGCCGGTGGGAACCTGAGCCGAAAGTTCGACGGGGCCATTCAATCGCGTCGCCGACAAATCGGTTTTCACCACCTGCCCGCTGGCATTGAAGAGTTGCAGTCGCCAATACTCGTCCTTGGGCGAAAGCTGGATGGGGCCGGAGGTGGTACGGACGGCATACTGGCCCTGGAAGTCGACATCGCCATCAAAATCCCGGATGGAGATGAAGTGGTAACCCAAATCGCTGATCCCCTGAACAACCTGCTCAAGCAGTTTCTGCTTCAGAAAGGGGTGGAAGTAGAATGAGGCGATCCCGTCCCGCACCACTCGCATGCTGCGCGCATACTGAATCAGCTTTAACGGATCGGGATCATCCTCGGGCAGATAACCCAGGGTTTCGGGAACAATGTGGCGGCCATACTGGTCCACCACCGGGTAAGGCACCATCTGGGCGGTCGTGTCGTCGGGCGCCACCATGGGACGGTCAAAGAACAAGGAGAAAACCTGGCCGAGCGTGCGGTAGTCGATTTCCGATGCCCCGTAATGGGGAACCTCAAACGCCACCGGATAAATGTCGTTGGCAAAGCACTCGGCAAATCCCATGCGCAATCGTCGCATCACGAATTCCGCCGAGTCGCCGCCCACCGGCCGATTGCCCAACTCGTCCCAGAATTCGTACTCATCCCCGCTCAATCCGTGGACCTGATGGGTGATTCCGTGCATGATGGGCGTGCCACCATCAGCGATCATGGTGTGGATTGCCGCCACCGTCGACTTCCGATCACCAAGGCGGATCTCGAGGGAATGCGCGGGATCGCGAAATATGGGAATAATGGCGATTTCGAAGGGAATATGGCGGGCAGAGAGCCAGCCGGCAATACTCGTGAGGTCAACGGGGTCGTCGTCGATGCTGACGTCCTCGATCCGTACCATCGCGCGCATTGCTGGAGGCATGGTTGATTCCCAGAATGTCATGGAGAAGGTCGCAGAGCACCAGGCTAGCGGGTTCCCTCGCCCATGTACGAAAGCGGCTTGTCCGCAAAGTACCAGAAGTTTCCGCTCTTCACGACGTAGGGACTCGAAACTTTTTCCTGATTGATCGCCGTGGCGACGACTTCGGCGGTTTTCGGGTCCTGGATCGAGACGACATTCAGATCGTACTCGGGTTTGGGCAGCAAGGTCTGCTTATAAAGAACAGACCGGTAATCGAGATCGCGGCCGTATTCAACAAAGCTGAAACCGTAGTGGCGGCGTGCGTCGGGGGTGGCAAGAAGCTGATCGATATGCCCGCCCAACCAGGCAAACGGCTGATCCGTGGCCCGAATGTCAGAGAGCAAGGCGGGCGGAACGATTGTCTTGAGTCCGGACGCCACCAGGAAACCCGCGCGGTAGTCCGACAGTTGCCCCCGCTTATACTCGCTAAGAGGAATGAGGGCGGCGTGTAAATTGAAGTGGGTAAGTAAGTTCGCCAGGAAAAGAGCATGGATATACGAATCTACACGCGGGTCCGGCTGGCTATCGTAAATGATAGCCGCGGTCGAGGAGGCTTCAGCATCATCAGGCGGTGCTGCACGCAGCAATCCCACCAGCGGAGAGACTGCGAGCGTGGTGAGAAAGACCAGAACGGCAACCGAAGACCTGCGGAGACGGAAGTACCTCAAAAACGCAAGAAAGCAGACAAGCATATGACTCAATACTATATTATCATGCACAGGCAGGAAGAGGCGCACGACCTGCAACTGTAGCAGGCAATGATATGAGAAACTCGTTGCGTTTCGTAGCAGAATTTCTGCTTAAGCCGGCCACGTGCCGGGCAAGTTTTCGACTCGAAAGCGCCCCCATTCTCAGGTAGATTGGAAGGAATGATTCTGAGAGACCACCCAACGCGTGGATCGCATCGACTGTGGCGGGTTCTCGCCGCCATCCTGGTCACTGCCGCGAGCGTCGGCCGCGATCCTAAGCCCCGTCCTGTCCCCATCAAGGCATTGGTGGAGCCGCCCGCCGGGAATTACTACCTTGGAGTTTTTCCCGGCAGCAAGAATGGCATGGGCGGGGACATTACTCTCGACGATGTAAGGATATACCAACGCGCCGTGGGCAAGTCGCTGGCGTGGGTCTACTTTTGGAACAACTGGTATGAAAATCCCCGCTTCCCCTACCAGACCGCATCTTGGATCCGCGCCAACGGGAGCGTTCCCTACATAAGGCTGATGCTTCTCAGCAGCCCTACCATCCCCAGGCCCGATCCAGTCTATTCCCTTCAGAATATTATCGACGGCGAGTTTGACCCGCTTTTTCGCAATTGGATGCAGGACGCCCGAAGATTCGGTTCGCCGGTAATTGCCGAGTACGGCGTAGAGGTGAATGGCTGGTGGTTCCCTTGGAATGGCTTGTATAACAAGGAAGGCGGCTCCTATGACGATTCCGTTGCCCGGTTCCGCGAGGCATACCGGCACATCATCCGTATCTGCGCGCGAGGAAGGCGCCTACAACATCCGCTGGGTTTTCCATGTGGACCCGTGGGATGAACCGGTCGAGGACTGGAACAAATTCGAGAACTACTATCCCGGCGATGAATGGATCGACTGGGTTGGCGCCAGCGTGTACGGCCGGCAGTTGCCCAGCGATCCGGAAGCGGTTTCATTCCGTTACCAGATGGATTGGGTGTACGGACGCATGCAGCGGCTGACCGATAAGCCGTTTATCGTTTGTGAATTCGGGACGATTGATGACGTCGCAGCAGGCAGCGTGGACGAAGGCTGCCCTCTCCGACCTCTTGGGCGGCCGCTGGCCGAAAGTCATCGGTTTTTCCTGGTGGAACGCCACCTTCAGGAACGACCCCGTGACGGGCGGCCTGTCGAACATGCAAGTGCAGGAAAACCCCAAGCTCCAGGCCATCTTCCGCGACTACGTCGGCCGAAACCAAACTGTTATCAGCCACCCCATTAGCCGCTTCGTGACCTCGAACGAACGGTGAGGGCACGTCCGAAGGATCCTCGGCTTTCCGCGAGTATGCTCGATATTATTTGCGTCGGCTTGGTGGGATGACACGCAGGGTCGAGAATCCCTCAAAGCGATTGTAAAAACTGGCCTTAATCCTTGGTCAGACTTGCACGGTGACGCTGGTTTCCGTGCGGGTGACGGCGCGGTAAAGAGTGTCGCGCTCGAAGGGTTCGCAGCCGGCCTCGCGAATCAGGCGGACAAGTTGCAGGCGGGTCAAAGCTTGGGGAGTCTTGGCGCCGGCGTCGTGATAGATCTTCTCTTCCACAACCGTGCCATCCAAGATCATCTGCTCCGAAGCGCAGGGCTACCTGCGCCACGCGCGGGGTCATCATAATCCAGTAAGCCTTGATATGGGGAAAGTTGTCGAGCAGCAGGCGCGCCACGGCAATGTTCTTCAAATCCATAAAGCCGCTCGTCTCATCGTGCTCGATCAATTTGCCGAGTTCGGTGTTGGCAGGATGAAAGGCGAGGGGGATATACGTCTGGAAACCGTGTGTTTCATCCTGCAGCTTGCGCAATTGCAAAAGGTGGTCGGTGCGGTCCTCGGCCGACTCGACGTGCCCGTAAAGCATGGTGGCATTGGAGTGCATACCCAGTTCGTGCGCAAGGCGATGCACCTTCAGCCATGTGTGGGCGCCGATCTTGTGGTCGCAGATGACACGGCGCACCGCTGGGGCGAAAATTTCCGCGCCCCCCCTGGCAGCGAGTCGAGCCCCGCGTCCTTCATCCGTTGCAAGACGTCGCGAATCGAAAGGCGTGTGACATGCGAAAAATAACCAACCTCGACCGCCGTGAATCCTTTCAGATGCACGCTCGGGAAGCGCCGCTTCAGTCCGCGGAGCAAATCAAGGTAGTAATCAAACGGCAAATCCGGATGCAACCCTCCGACAATGTGGAATTCGGTGATCGCTTCTGACCAGTTCTCCCCGGCAATGCGAAGGGCTTCGTCCAGTGCCATGGTATACGCTCCGGGACTGTCGGGCTTGCGGCCAAAGGCGCAGAGTTTGCAGCTCGCCACACACACATTGGTCGGATTAATATGCCGGTTAACATTGAAATAAGTGCGCATCCCGTGCATTCTCACCCGGACGTGATGGGCCAAGTAGCCGAGGGCGAGCAGATCATGGGAATGGTAAAGCGTCACCCCCTCCTCGAAGCTCAGCCGCTCACCCGCCAAGACTTTCTCGGCGATCGGCGGGAGGGCGGTGTCTTCGATCTGGAGATTTTCCGGAAGCATACCCAGATCTTGATTTTAGCGGGGTGGGACAAGATTTGCAATTGGCCGGGGCCCGGGCAATTCCACTGCCACTCTAAATCTGCCCCTACTATTGCCAGGGTACAACCACCAAACCCGCATGAACACTGATGGGGCTTGACAAGGGGGTTATCATTATGTTTCCGCATGGGGGCACAGGGAAAGAATTTTACTGGCGCACCAGAATTTTTTCTGGGTAGAATTACCTTTGGAATCCTAAGCGTATGGCAACTGCGAGTCTCCAATTCGCCGAACCTCAGCAAGAAGCCGCGTTCTTCTACGGCCTCTTTCTGCGCGGGCACCCGCTGCAAAAACTGCGGGAGGATATCGACGTCCCGCCGCACGTGCTGGAGCGCTGGCAGCGCCTGGCACAGCACGATCCCATGTACCACGGCATGCTGGACCGGATGCTCACCTATCGCAAGCATGTCCTGGCAATTTTCGATTCCCTCGTCTTCCGCGAAATGCTCGTCCCACCACGCCCGCAATAAAATAATCGAGTCATTGAGTCATCGGATCATCGGGCCATTGAAGAACTGTCCTTTGTCTGTGGTCCGTAGTCCGTTGCAAGGGATACGCGGAGGTCGAAAGTTTGAGGCCACTGACGACGGGCAACTGACCACGGACGGTCCTTCACCCAACCCCTCAGTGAATCAAAAGATCGGCCCCCCAGGTGAAAAAAAAGAGCAGGCTGATATAGCCATTCACGTTGAAGAACGCCGCATTGAGGCGGGACAAATCAGAAGGTCTGACGATCCAATGCTCGTAAGCGAGGAGCGCCGCCATCAGGGCCAACCCCGCCGCGGCGAGCCAGCCTAGGTTTTCCATTTGAATCACCACAACAAGTAGGGCCACCATAGCCAAGTGACAGGCAATGGACATATAAAGCGCCGCAGCGATGCCGAAGCGTTGCGGAAAGGAATGAATGCCTACGCGGCGGTCAAAGTCAATGTCCTGACAAGCGTAGATCAGGTCGAATCCTCCCACCCAGAAGGCCACGGCCGCGCCCAACAGCAGCACACTCAAACTGATGTTGTTGCGCAGGGCAATCCAGGCCGCGATGGGAGAGAGACCGTCAGCGATCCCCAGCACGAGGTGCGAAAGCAAGGTGAACCGCTTGGTGTAGGAATAGAGAAGCAAGACCGCGATCGCCAGGGGAGAAAGCTTAAAGGCGAGCGGGCTGAGTTCCCAGGCCGCCAGCGCCAGCAGTGCGCAAGAAAACACCGTAAAGGCGGCAGCGAAGCGTAGGGTAAGGCGCCCGGCGGGCAAAGCGCGCATTCGCGTACGCGGATTGAGCCCATCGAGATTGCGGTCGGCAATGCGATTGAACGTCATCGCCGCGCTGCGTGCGCCCACCATCGCCACGATCAGCCAGAACACCTGTCGTCCTGTCGGCCACCCGCGCACCGCGAGCATCGCCCCCACTAATGCAAACGGCAGGGCAAAAATCGAGTGCTCGAACTTGATCATTTCGAGCGTGGTGCGGAGCTTGCCGGCAAGATCCCAGGGAATGCCCGACGGAGCCGGTGGCAGCGACTCGCTATGGAAATTTGCGCCCATGAGAGAAGTTCCATGATGCCGGGGAAACCCACACGCCGTCAACCCCGGAAAGAGGTTTGGCGCGGACCTGCTTTGTAGGTCCGCGGCTTTTCCTAGCCCACAGGGAACGAGCCGCGGACCTGCAAAACAGGTCCGCGCTCTCGAGTTTCTACATTTCGAAGCGAGGGGTTCGTTCGCCAGCGCTCGAATCGTGACAAAAGAACCGTCGGTTTCTGCAAAATACGCGTATTTTCCGTGTAAATGTCGCGCGATTATGTAGATGTGTCATCTTTTTCGTCGGGAAAATTGTCAGCGTTTTGTTTGTTTTCATACACATTCCGGCTTCGTTCGTCATTAACATTTTTTCCCTTGCTCGCTTCCCGCGCGACCTTTCCCCCTCAGCCTCGACGACTGCGCCTCCCTTGCGTCGGATGATTTGTCTTGTGTTTTCCGCGTCGGTCCGCTCTTTCGTCATACCTTCAGGGCATCCCTGCAGGGCGCCACCGTCTGCCCCAAGCCCACTCTCCCAGGCAAATCCCGAGCCCATGTGTCTTGTCAATAGGATTCTTGCCCGTTTTCCTACCGGTAGGAAAAGATTTTACAATTCCCGCCGGCAATTTCCTACCGGTAGGAAACCCTGAGTTGCGGGTTTCCGACATTCAACTCTCTTAGCGCACTCTCACCCCGGCCGGCGCCGCGTGAAAAATGTAGAAACTCCCGGCCGCGGACTTGCCAGACAGATCCGCGCACACTTCCTCTTAGATGCCCACCCCCGCCGTACTGCTACTTTTTCGGATAACCCACAGTTTGCCCCAGCAAAATCTTCTGGTCGGGACGGAGCTTCATCACCTTGGCGAGTGCCCCCCGGTCCACGCTGCCGCGCACGACCACGGCGAGTCCTTCCGATGCGCAAAATAGATAAACATTCTGCGCGATGAAGCCCACGTCCGCACCGGTGTAGAAATTCTTGTCCTCAGCAGAGCTTTTCCCCGTCTTCGCCAAATCGGCGACGTAGACCAAATCCACGGGCGCGTCCTTCACGAACGGCTGCACCCCGGTCGCCCCTCGCACGTCCTCCGCCAGAATGGGGTCAAGCTTGTTCCCCTTGGCGTCATATAGGTATAACCCCTCAGGAAGAGCAACATAGACGTCAATTTCCTGCATGTTCATCGCGGAAGGCGCCGTGCGTTTTCCCGTGTCCGGCCGATTTATGCCGAACGCCGCCCACAGCAGATTTGCGAGCACCTGCGGCGGGAGCTTCTGGGGACCCAATTCGCGAGTGGATTGCCGGTCTTTCAAAGCCTGCATGAGCGGCTTCCCCCCGTCGGTCTGCGGCGCAGGAAGAATAAGGGTCTTGAGCTCCTGCCCCAGAGTGATCGTCGGACAGAGAAGCAGCGCAAGCAAAAGTGGATGAAGTGAAAAAGATGGATGAGCTTTCATAAGAACCTCCCCGACATTTTAATGGGCGCGAGGGACGGAGTTCGGAACGCGGGCCTAGGAAGCGAGAACGACCAACAGTACGAATAGCGCGGCATTGATCGCATGCGCAGTATAGCAGAGAGGGCAGTCGACTTGTAGCCTGCGACGTAGAGTATAAATCAAGTAGAAGCCAAGGATTGTCGTCCCTGCACTGAGAAAAATCAATAACGCCAAGCCCAGTGGAATTGCGACGCTGGCGAAATGAACATGCCGGTTAATTCCGAAGGACCAGTTCTCCTCCGCTCCTGCTATCAGCAATAGGTAATAAATGATTCCCAGCAGCGAGTTGGGCACACCGAACACGCGTGCGTAAGGCGTTTGCACCACCGTGACGCAGCTTGAGCCCTCGCGCGCGCAAAGAATCTCGGGAACCCAGCGCGCCTTCTTGATGCGTCCGTAGTAAGCAAAGGTGAAGTAGAGCGCGTCGGCAAGGCCGGCAAGCGATAAAGCACAGATGATGGCGCGAAGCATCACTGACTCAATGACCCGATGGCACGGTCACCCGATGATTCAATCTCTCCGCCTCTTCCCTTCCCCCTGCCAGCGATACTGCTCGGCCTGTTCGAGATCGAGGAGCGCCAGAACCCGGCAGCAGAACTGGGTGACGAGATCATTGAGGGTTCTGGGCCGATCGTAAAACGTGGGGATGATGGGGAAGATCACCGCGCCGGCAAGCTGCGCTCGCAGCATGTTTTCAAGGTGGATACGATTAAAAGGCGCGTCACGCACGGCCAGGATGAGCTTGCGGCCTTGTTTCAGACAAACGTCCGCCGCGCGCTCGATGAGCGTGTCGGATATTCCGCAGGCAATCTGCGCCAGGCAACCCGTAGTGCACGGAATCACCACCATGCCCTCCACGGCGTACGAACCACTGGCGATGGAAGCGCCAATGTCAGAGTCGCGCAGGTATTCCGTCTTGCGGGTTTCCTCCGCCGCCAGCGCCGGGGGAATTTGCGCGGATTTCGAGATGTCCAGATCGAGTTCGTCGCGCAGGAGCTTCAACCCACTGCCGGAAATGACCAGATGGATTTTTTCCACTCGCGGGTCCGCTTCAAGCATTTGCAGGGTGCGGCGAGCGAAAATAGCTCCGCTGGCGCCGGTAACCCCCAGAATGATCCGTTTTCCGTGGGCAATCTTGGAAGTACCCATCGCTCCGGATGTTAGTAGGCACCCCTTGGGAAGTCAAGGAAGTGAGAATCGCAGCGGGGACTGGTATACTAAAAATCTGAGCAAGAACTAGCAGTCAGCGCTCAGCGAACCGCTCCCAGCGGGCTGCTTGAACCGCTGAGTGCTCCACGGTAGCTGAGTCACCGCAACGGAGGAACACCTTGAGTCCTGAAGAAATCACCAGCATGTTGAAGCAAGTACGGCGAGGAAAGCTTTCTGTAGAAGACGCCGTAGAGCGCTTGCGGACGCTTCCTTATGAAGACTTGGGTTACGCCAAAATCGATCATCACCGTTCTCTGCGGCAAGGGTTTCCAGAGGTAGTGTTTGCGCGAGGAAAGGATCCTTCCCAGGTGGAAGGCATCGTGCGCGGCATGCTGCGCAACCACCACAATATCCTGGTGACGCGCGGCGACCGCAGTCTGTATGAGCTGCTGCGTCCCCTCGATCCGAAGGTGGAATTCCACGCGCTCTCCGGCGCGATCACCATTCGACGCGAGCGCAAGATTCGCGGCAAGGGAAAGGTGCTGGTCGTGTGCGCAGGAACCTCGGATATCCCGGTGGCGGAGGAAGCGCTGGTGACGGCGGACATCATGCAGAATCCCACCGACTCGCTTTACGACGTGGGGGTAGCGGGAATTCATCGTCTCCTAGGTGAAAGCCATCACTTGCGCGAAGCGCGCATCATCATTTGCGTGGCGGGAATGGAAGGAGCCTTGCCCAGCGTGGTGGCAGGCATGGTGGGCGTGCCCGTCATCGCGGTGCCTTCGAGCGTAGGATACGGCGCGAGCTTTCGCGGCCTCGCCGCGCTGCTCGGCATGCTCAATAGTTGCTCACCGAACGTCTGTGTAGTCAACATCGACAATGGCTTCGGGGCGGGCTATCTCGCGAGCGTGATGAACAAGCTGTAACCCGCAATTCGCGTTCCCGGCCATTTCAACTCCAGCGTGTCCTTATCTGGAAACTTCGGAAACGGTGCATGCGGTTCGGTCTGATACCAGAAGGCGGTTGAGGAGATATCGTCCTGTAGCGGAAGGTACCGCCCTCCTGACCGCCAGCCTAGCGCCTGGATGGTTACTTTCAAATCCTGCTCGAAGCGGACGGGATCCATGATGTGCCAGCGATAGAGGCTGAAGCGCTGTTGGGAATCGTAAAGACCGTCCGGGCGAATCACCAGCGAGAGCCCAGAGTAAGGACTGGTGAACTCCGTGTAGTGACGAGCATTCTCCGGCCCACTTTCAAAATCGTACGAGCCACAGAAATAGTCTTCCGTGCCAGTGCCGCAGATGGTGGGGAATTTCGAGTCGCCGTCGATGAAGAACTTGACCTCACCTTCCCCCCACCACCCGGTGTTGTGAGTTCCGTATGCCAGGTACGTTCCCACATCCTGCCCCCAGCCTTTCACTCCGTCGAGGATCACGTGATCGGTTTTGTAAGGCAGGGGGTTGGAACGCCGGAATTGTGCATGGAAGTAGGCGGCGTCGTTCGGGACATCCGTAAGCGTGTAATCAACCTGGTAGTACAGGGTCATGCGCTCGGTATCAATGTTCTCCATGGTAATTCTGGCCGACTTCCTAAAGGGCATTTCCCAGTATGAATTAAGGCCGCTGTGGGGGTTGACGCACACTGCCAGGGCGGAAATCTGTCCTTATCTTCCCCAACCCGAGGCGAAGAAATCGCCGGCCGGAACCTCCACCGAGGGTTCCCGCTCGCCATCCCAGTAGATGCGCAGGATGGAAAAGCGCCAGTTCCCTGAGGGGGTCATCCAAATGTGCTGAATGGCGCCGGGCCCTTGAATCTCGGCGACAGTGAAAACCTGCCTGGGCTCGATGTCAACGGAGGGCGAAACCTTCCAGGTCTGGCCGAGTTCGCGCGCGGCGTGGGCGCCCGTCCCCTGCGTGGCCATTCCTCCCTTGCCCTTTTCCCCCGTCATATTCTCCGCGCTGATCGATCGCGTCTTGGCATGTGAAAGCCGCGAGAGGTTGCCCATTCCCATGCCCAAGCCGCTGAATGCGGGCTGCTGCGTCTCCTGCGCATTCAGCACCGAACCTCCCAGCACGAGCAAAATCGATAACAACCAAATCATTCCTTTCATCGGACATTCCTCCTTGATATAAAGTGGCCAGCGGGGCTTCGCTCACAGCAGCGCACGCCGTGATCGGCGGCAGGGGGAACTCACTCACTTCCCGAATACACGCGCAAAAATTTCGTCCACGTGTGTCAAATAGCGCTCAACATTGAAGACCTCGGCGATTTCGCTGGGCTTGAGAAATTGCCGGATGTCGGGGTCACGTTCCACCAGGGAGCGATAGTCCTCGCGCGTTTCCCACACTTGCATGGCATTGCGCTGCACCCAACGGTAGGCTTCCTCGCGCGGCGCTCCCTTTTCGACCAAATCCAAGAGTAACTGGCCGGAGAAGATCAAACCCTTTAACAGGTCCAGATTCTCCCGCATGCGGTCGGGATAAACGAACATGTTTTCCACCAGGTTCGCGGTCTTGGCGAGGAGGTAATCGAGGAGAATGGTGGAATCGGCAAGAATCACGCGCTCGACGGAAGAGTGCGAGATGTCACGCTCGTGCCACAGAGCCACGTTCTCTAACGCTGCCTGGGCATTCGCGCGCACCACACGCGCCAAGCCACAAATCTGTTCGGCGGTAATGGGATTGCGTTTGTGCGGCATGGCCGAGGAGCCTTTCTGTTCCGGCGAAAAGTACTCCTCCACTTCGCGCACCTCGGTGCGCTGTAAACCCCGAACTTCCAACGCAATCTTTTCCAGCGAAGCTGCCGCCACCGCCAGCGTCGATAGGTAAAAAGCGTGGCGGTCACGCTGGATGACCTGCGACGACACTGGCGCGGCCACCAGGCCCAGGCGAGCGCAGATTCCCCCTTCAATTGCGGGCGGCAGATGGGTATAGGTGCCTACCGCGCCGGAAATCTTGCCGACGCGCATCTGCTCGGCCGCGTAAGCCAGCCTCTCCGTGTTGCGCTGGTTCTCCGCGTACCAGAGGGCGAGTTTGCAACCGAAAGTGATGGGTTCGGCGTGAATGCCGTGGGTCCGGCCGATCATAGGGGTATGTTGGAACTCCAAGGCGCGTCGCTTCAAAACCTCACCCAGGCGGTTCATTCCCGCCATCAGCAGGGCTGAGGCTTCGCGTACCAGCAGCGCCTGTGCCGTGTCAACGACATCGTTCGAAGTCAAGCCATAGTGCAAGTAACGTCCTTCGCGGCCCACATGCTCCGCCACATTCGTGGTGAAGGCGATGACGTCGTGTTTCACCTGGCGCTCGATCTCGAGAATGCGCTCCACTTCAAACCGCGCCTTCTTGCGGATGGCGCGCGCGGCGCTCTTGGGGATCAACCCGGCTTCGGCCTCGACCTCCGCCGTGGCGATCTCCACGTCCAGCCATTTCTGAAACTTGTTTTCGTCTGTCCAGATGCGGCCCATTTCCGGGCGCGTGTAGCGGGGAATCATGGGATTTTGACTTCCGATTTTGGATTTGCAATGGTCGCCACGGTTGGCGGCGCCTCGCAGAGGGCATCCTACCACAACCGGCAGCCCCGGGTCAGTCGGGCAGCGATCTGGGTGGTGGGTCAGATCGGCCAATTTCAGTACTGGTGTTTTTCATTCCCAATCCGGCGAAGTACCGACCCAGCAGGGTTTCCAATCAGGCCCCCCTTGTGTCATGGCTGACCTGCCCGTCCCACCTTCTACTTTTCCCGACCTCGCCGCCAAGGACTTTCTCATTTCCTTTCATCAATATAGTGGCAAGCCGCGGCATTTTCTAAAGCTTCCATCTGCCGCTCGTGCAGCCGTCAGGAGCCATGAGTAGCCTACTGTCTTCCGAAGTGCGCGGCGGGTTCGAACGCTTTCTCCAGTGCTTTCCCGTAGGCTTCCACGTCGTAGCCCCTCCAGCCCTCCCACAAGGTCCAGGCGCGCACGCGATCGTCGATCAGCGAGGAATCAGCGTCGGTGATGATGAACTCGATATTTTCGCCCGGCCGCAATTTCACGCCGGCGCGGTCCAGTTGCCGGGCGGCGATGGCGGTGGAACTGTTTTTCTGATAGTTACTGGGAGCTTTGGTAAGGCGCTTGCGAATGACCAGTTCTTCCGCCGCTACACTGCCGTCCCGGAGCCGCTCCTGGTAGTGCTCGTAAACTTCCCGCGCCTCACGGAGTTTGTCACAGTAGGTGGAGAAATCGCGCGCCTCGGCCAAAATCGCGAGCACCTCGCGCTGCATCCGGGTGACGAAGGGCGGCGTGTCGTGCCGGCGGCATTCGAGCCCGCGCACCTTGAGTTTGCCTTCATCCGATACGCAGAAAAAGCGGTTGGGCACGGGGATCTCCGCACATTGCCTGGAAGGCAGGAAGACAGCGTAGCGGTAGACGGCTTCCAGCGCCAGCGGCAGACCGGTGAGCTGCTCGATTTCCTGCGCCAGGCGTTCGTAGTCCGCGCGGCCGGGGACTGGGGACTGGGACAAAGCCGAAACGCGAAAATCGAAATTCGAAACTCGCGAGGCAGCTACCGAATTTCGAGTTTCAAGTTTCGAGTTTCGATCCCGCCCCCAGTCCCTGTCTTTCTGCACATAGAGCGAGTCCACCAGCGCGTGCAGCACCCGGAAGCCGCGCTGTTCCGCCGCCTCTTTTGCCACCAGCAATTTCTCCCGCGCCATGGCATTGATGGCCTCGTGCGCTTCGATTTTGCCGAAGCGGGCGTTCTTGTAGCCAGTGTAGCCAAAGCAGCAAACCAGCAGCCACTTCAGCACGTCGCGCCGCTGTTTACAAGCTTCGGAGCTCGGGACACGGGATACGGGATCCGGGACACGGGGCTCGGGACCCGGGATGGGAGAGGGGGAATTTGCCTCAGAACCCGCACCCCGGATCCCCAACCCCGCGTCCCGGATCCCGTATCCCGTGTCCCCCATCATCTCCTTGTATTGCCGCCGCTTGGCGATGAGGCGCTCCACCACCCGGCTGGTGATGCCGCGATGCCGCTGGCACACGCGGTAGCCAAGCTCCGGCACGCGCGGCGCCTGCGGGCAGCACGCGCAGTTGATGGTTTCCGGCGAAATGTTGAACTGTGCCATGATGCTGGGAAACTCGCTCACGAAATCCAGTTCCGCCACATTTTCAAAGAAGCCGAGGCGCGGGGGAAAAACCAATCCGCCGCGATCCGCCAGCAGCAACTCGTCCGGGTGCTTCAGGCTTTCCGGCTCGGCCTTTTGCGCGGGAATCAGCACGCCGTCGCGCCAGGCCGTTTCCATCTGCATGTAAGAGATTCCCGTGCCGGGCGTGGTGCGGCAGGCGTATTGCACCGGCAGTTTCGTGACCCGCACCAGTTCCCATAGGCCTTCCATCTCACACTGGTCGGCGCCAAAAGAATTTTGCGTGTCGATGTGCAGCCGCCCGAACAAGGTGGTGGTGCTTTCCTTGAACAGGATGCGCCCATAGCTCATGTAACTGCGCGAACGGCTTCTCGCCACCGGCAGGGCATCGCGGTTCAAGGGCAGGCGGATGTGCAAGCGCTGCGCCTGCCGCAGCAAACCCGGCAGCAGGACGTCATCGCCCCATTCGGTCACCAGCACATCCGGGTCATACACGCGCAGCAAGCGCTCAAAAACCTGCGCGGTGGGTTCGTCGGAGTCATCGAGCGTCTGCCAGTCGTTTTCAACGGCCACCTCGATGGCGCCGTGCCGGCCGTGCTTGGGGTTGACGTCGGCAATCCCTTCCAGGCGAATCCGCATGGTGCGCATGGGCGGCCGCTCATACTCGGTCAGCCACTCATTGTCGCGGCAGGTGAGGGAATGGATTTCCAGCGTGGTGTAGGGCCGAACAGCGTTCGGCCCAGGGCCAGCGCCGCTGGCCCCTACACGCCCTGCTGTAGCGCCGACCTTGAGGTCGGCACGTGCCGGGCTAAAGTCCGGCGCTACGTCCGCGCCGGCAAGGCCGGTTTCAATTTCCACTTGCGCCAAAGGAAAAATGTTTTTTTCCCAGCAGTACATCGACGCCAGCATCAGGTCGGAGTCGTACAGCGCCAGGCTGCTGTCAAAGCGGCGGACGAATCGCGCCAGCGGCGCAAACAGCGTGGGGTGATGGGCGGCGACTTGCAGCACGCGCAGCCGCCGCCGGTCCCAGATGTTCTGCCGCTCCGTGAGCGCGCAACTCACCGCCGCGCGGGCCGTGAGCGCTTCCGCCAGCCGCGCCAGCCGGCCTTCCGGTCCCTGCACGTAAAAGCAGGGCTGAAAAGAGCGGTCAATCAGCCGGCGGCGTTTCTGCTGGCCCGGCTCGATGAGCCACACGATCATCCCCTGTGGACAAGGGTAGAGGTCGAGAATCCATCCACTGAGTTTCAAGGTTTATCCCTAACGCCGTCTCGATTTTTCGCAGCCGGATTTCGTGGTCCAGTTCCACCGCCACGTGAATGCCGTGCATGGCATCAACCGGAAAGTGGTAGGTGCAAGCCTGCACGTACAGGCGCACGCGATTAAACATGGCCTCCAGGTGCGCCTGCTCTTCCTGCCGAAGCGCGCGGCCAAAACGCTGCTTCCAGTTTTGCAATTCCTGTTCGATCAGGTCACGAAATGTGGCAACCGTTCGTCCCATGGCGAACCTCTCTTGGGTACTGGGGAAAAGCTGAAACTCGAAACTCGAAATTCGAATTAACGCCCCGCTCGGTTGCCGCGCCGCCCGAGGGCAGTAAATTCAAATTAACGTTGCCCTTAGTCGGCGCCGCTAAAGCCGCGCCCTGCTGAGCTAGATGGAGCCGGCCTTGATCATCCGCCTGAAATTTCCAAAGCTCCGTCGCGGCCGCGCAGGTCTGGGCGAAAAAGAGCTTGCGGCCCGCGGGCGGATGGAAACCGGAAGCGCTGGAGAAAAGGGCCACCGACAGGGGCTGGGCGTCAGAATCGAAACTCGAAACTCGAAACTCGAAATTCGGCTCTTGCTCACGAGTTTCGATTTTCGAGTTTCGAGTATCGTTCTGTCCCCAGCGGCGGAGATGTCCCAGCGCCTGCTGGAAAGCCGCGCTGGCGTCGGCATGGTGCACGTCCTCATCGAAGTAAAGCTCCGGGAAGGCCGTGACTATCAGAACCTGGGCGGGGAATTGCGCCAGGAATTGCGGCACGCGGCTGATCAGCTCGGTGAGCTGAAAGCAGGTGAACGCCCGCGCTATCATGATCTGTTGATTGAATTGCGCAAAGGGCATGCCTCGCCGCTCGGCCAACCGCGCCATCAACCGCGGGTCGGCGCAGTTAGCGCCATCGAGAAACAGAATGCGCTTGCCCTCGAGGGCCAGGCGCGGCATAAAGTAATGGCTCAGCCGCGGCGCATTGTACTCCCTGTGAAAAACCGCAAGGCCTCGCGGCGGCAAGCGCCACGGCTTACTCAAGGCCACCGGAGGCGGAGTTTGCCCGTGCATGAACATAACGCTGCCCTCAAAAGAGTGTCGAGTAGCGCGGCGCTCGCCAGCCCTGCGCTACCTTCCCTGGCGACGTTATGAGCATAGGCGAATAAAAAGCGAAAGTCAAGACTAGGAAGAAAAAGAGTAGCGACTCATTTTGAAGCGGACGGGCATCAGCCTTGTTCCCCCGAAAGGGACCCAATAAGGCCTGCGGCTAATGATTTCCCTCTCCTGCGAAGAGGACCGAGCGGGCGCGAGGCCGCGTCCAGCGGAGGTATCAATCTGGAAAAGAATCGCGTCTTACTTGGAACAAAATGAGTCAGGAACGCTTTTTCAACTTATTGGACTTCTTTGGCTTTTCAACTTCTTCGACGGCGCTAATGGTAGCGGATCTGAATCTTGGCGTGGAGGGGAATCAGGGTGAAATCAAATTCTTCCAGCGCCTCATCCTTTTCGGTGATTACGAGGAGGTATTTCCCGATCTTGGCGAGGAGGCCGGCGGAAGTGATCTTGGAGCCCACAAAGGTGTTGCCAGTGCGCATGGCGTCAAAGTCGGGAAGCTTCCCGCGCGTCGTGCTATGTGCATCTTCCCAATCAACTTCTCCGGGACGGAATCGAACACCTTGAATCACAACACCCTTTGCCCTACCCATGACCGCTCCCTAATAATTTGATGCTAAATGAACCAGCGTGGCACGCCAGTCAAACCTTACAAGGCTACCGGCCATTTCCGCCGGTTGCAAGGCTTATCTTTCATTAATTATTGGCCAATACCAAGGGGTTCGGACCGAAAGGCTCATAACCACTTGACAGGAAGTCACTTGGACGGGCTACCTCCCGTCCGAGCAGCAAGCAGGGACAAGAAGTCATGTCCATGGGGGATGGGCTTCGGATCTCGCGACCTCGTACCCTGTTCATGGTCCCAAGGGTTTCCTCAAGGCATTCATTACAAACCCTTTCTCCAATGCCCAGTCCTCCGGAGTCCCCCGGTGCCCAGTCCCGGAACCGTTTGGTTTGGGGTTCACGGAAGGGTTCATTGGCGGCCCGGCTGTCATCAATGACCTGATAAGAACCCCGCGTGCTTGCGTTTGTCTCGGCCTGTAACTCGCGCAAAGGAACCAAGTCCTGCTCGATGTAGGTCTTAGCGTAGCGATCATTAATGGAGAAAAACGCAGCGACTTGCCCAAAGAGCAGAAAGTTGCCCTCAACTGCTAAATCAACGTATTATAAATTCTCTAACAATGTACATGCCGAGTAAAAAATCCCTTCCATCAGGGGGTGAGGTGCTTATGGGCTGTACGCGTAACACTGCTGGCAGGCGCCGAGTCCCCTTAGGGCGACACGCAGTCGTGTATTTCCTCTGCATGTTTTTGTTCAGTCCCGCCGGCAACAAGGCTTTTCCCCAAAGCTCCGCCGGGCCTTCTCCCCTTTCTTTTGGCTACCAGCAGGTGGGAACCCACAGTTCCCCCCAAAGCGTTCACCTCCAAAACACCGGCTTGACTCCGCTCGTCTTCACCACCATTCAAGCGAGCGCAAACTTCGCGGAGTCCGATAATTGCCGGCCTTCCGTGGCCGTGGGCGCCAATTGCACCATCGATGTCACCTTCAATCCAACGACCACTGGTCCCCTCACGGGTACGCTTACGGTTACCAGCAACACCCTCGGCCAACCTTATGTGGTGGGACTGACCGGCACGGGCATCCTGCCCGCGCCTAATGTTTCCCCTTTGAATCTGACTTTCAATGACCAAGCCGTTGGGACCACGAGTGCTTCGCAGCAGGTGACGTTCACGAACACCGGCACACTAGCCCTGAGCATCAGAAGCTTAGCGGTCTCGAACGGCTGGACGCAAAGTAATAATTGCCTGCCTTCCGTGCCTCCGAATGCGAGTTGCGTAATCAACGTCAGCTTCCAACCAACCTCCTCCGGGCCGCTTACTGGCGCACTGACTTTCACCGACTACGCCGTCAACAGCCCGCAAACGGTAACCCTGAGCGGTACGGGGTTTGCGCCGGTAGTCAGCCTCTCGCCAACCAGTCTGACCTTTGCCGGGCAATCAGTTTCAACCACCAGTGCCACGCAATCCATCACCCTAACCAACACCGGCAATGGTCCTTTGACCAACCTCACGATCAATGCCAGCGGTGACTTTGCCCAGACGAACAATTGCGGCGGCTCGGTGGCTGCCAGTGGCAGTTGCACGATCAATGTCACGTTCACCCCCACCACCGATGGAAATCGAACGGGCGCGCTGACGCTTGCGGACAACGCCAGCGGCAGCCCACAGCGGGCCAACCTGCGCGGCACGGGAGGTGGTGGTGCCAAGGCGAGCTTGTCAGCGTCAAGCCTGACCTTTTCCGGGCAATCAGTTTCAACTACGGGCGCTTCGCAATCCATCACCCTAACCAACACAGGCACTGAAGCGCTGACCTCGCTCACCATCGCTGCCAGCGGTGACTTTGCCCAAACCAACAATTGCGCCGGGTCGGTTGCTACCAGCGCTAGCTGCAACATCAATGTTACGTTCACGCCTACGGCCAATGGGAGTCGGACGGGAGCGCTCACGCTGACGGACAACGCGGCCGACAGTCCCCAAAGGGTCAGCCTGAGCGGCACAGGTGGGGGAGGCACGGCGTGGTTGGTGACGTCAAGCCTGGCGTTTTCCAGTCAACTGGTGGGAACCTCATCTCCGCAGGTCACGCTTCAAGTAATCGCCAATCAGACCCTGAGCATTACCAGCATTTCGATCGCGGGAGCCAACAGCGGCGACTTCAGGTTGGCCCAGAACTGCGGCAACTCGCTGGCGGCCAATGCCACCTGCCAAATCACCCTGACCTTCACCCCCACCGCGCCGGGTGCGCGCAACGCCACCGTTTCCATTGTTGATGACGCTGCGAACAGTCCACAGACGATTTCGCTCTCGGGCACAGGCATCGGTCCCGCGGCCAGTCTTTCCCCCCACTAACATTTCCCGGGCAGCGGGTAACCACAGTCGCGCCCCTCTGACAAGCTACCCGTTCGTGCTGTCTCATAGTGAGCTAAGCAGCATAGTACTTTAGTACTAGCACCGCAGTTGCATTGTGTCCCAGCCGGCTTTCATTCAGAATTCCTGAGTAAAATGTCAAGACCAAAAAAAGAGCGCGAGGGGATGAACCTATGGTCATCGTGACAAGACGGGTCGATGACCGCCGGTCGGCGCTGATCGAGCGCTGCCACAATTCATGCCACTCGGAATTGTTTATGGGGCAACGCAGAAATGAGCTCATTTCAAGCGGGCAATTGCCGATAAGTTCAGATAGGGTCAGAGGATTTGGGCAGACCCACTCGCTGCAGGACATACGGAAGGCGGTCAATATATGTGCAAATGATCGCCGTGGCCCAGAACCGATGCGGCGATCTCGTGCTAAGTCCTACAGGACAACATTCGAGAAGGACAACCGAGGGTTTGACCTCATATCCCGAAGGTCGCATCCTGAGGCCCTCCCCACCGCAATCGACGTTCGGATCATCGATGGCAGGGGTCGGCCCGAGTTTGGCGGGATTGCGCTCATCGAAACGAAAACTAGGCAGCTGAACAGCTAAAGAATGGCTATTGGTTCGACGTAGTTTTTGAATGTGAGTCCGTGCCCGAGGTTCGAGTACCCAACGTAAGAGGAATCGGGTCACGCATCTCGGGCTATTCGACCGTTGAGAATTTCGAAAGAGATCATCACGGAGGCAAGCGATGATGGACATGCACCTAGGAAGTCAGACTGGAGCTTCACCGGGAGACCGTGTCGACCCCGGGACCAGCGCTAAGCGGGCTCGTGCCCGCGGTCGCGACGAGCGTGGCACGGCGCTCGTTGAGTTCGCTGTGGTGTTCCCGCTGCTGGTCACCCTCCTTCTCGGCATCATCGAGTTCGGGGTTGTCTTCAGTAACGATGTGGCGCTGACGAATGCTGCGAGCCTCGGCGCACAGCTTCTTTCAATTAGCCGCGGCCAGACCCTGGACCCGTGCATGACAACTAGCGGTGCGGTCTACGCAGCAGCGCCCAACCTCGCTCCGGGGAGTCTCCAGTTTACGATTGTTCTAAACGGAGTCACGGTTACGAGCGCCCAGGCCAACCCCTCGTGCAGCAGCAGCAGCACCACCACGGGGGCGGCAGCGAATCTAGTACCGAGCGCAAGCGCCGTGGTAACGGTCACTTATCCGTGTAACCTCCAGATCATGGGATTCAATCCTGCGCCCAACTGCACCCTCACGGCGCAAACGACCGAGGCGATTCAATGAACCTGAACAACCAATCTATTGTCCGCCGGGTGGGCGCCGGCCAGCGCGGACAGTCGATCGCGATGGTCATGGTATCCCTGCTCGCTCTTCTCGGAGTGGCAGCGTTAGTCATCGACTTGGGCAATCTCTATTATTCCTACCAACAGCTCCTGGCCGCCACCCAGGCGGCGGCATTAGCGGGAGCGCAGGCCCTGCCCAATAGCAATGCAACAACCATCGCGACGAACTACAGCGCCCTAACAGGCTCATTGAACGCCCATCCCAATCTGGTCAACGTTACGATGGCATCTGGGTACCCGCAGTTGGCCTGCCTGACGAGCACCGGAGCCCCTTGTGCCAGTCCGGCGAACGCCAACGCCATCGTCGTGCAGGAGCAAGCGACCGTGCCGACGTTCTTCGCCAAGGTCTTCGGCATCACCTCGCTCCCCATCTCTGCAACCGCGACCGCAAGCGCAAGGGGCGGGTTTTATGGCTCGTACAATGTGATGATGGTCGTCGACACAACCCAATCGATGAATGACCTTGACAACGACAGCCAATGCAATACCACTAGAATCGCCTGCGCCCTGAGCGGCGTCCAGACTCTACTCAGCGAGCTCGCGCCCTGCGCCTCGACACTATCAAGCTGCGGCACGATCACCAACGGCAACGTCGCGAACCCCGTCGATGAGGTCGGCCTGCTGACGTTCCCCGGGCTGACATCCTCCACCTATACCTCGCGAGATTACACTTGCGGTGGCACCGTCCCCTCGAATGCAATCCAGACGTACAATAATTCGCCGGTATACCAGATCGTTCCGGCATCGAGCGACTATCGTACTTCCGACACGGTCACTACGCTGAACCCCAACTCCAATATCGTGACGTCAGCAGGGGGAGGATGTCCTGGTGGCACGAATGCTATGCAGGTCGTGGGAGGCGTCGGAACCTTCTATGCGGGCGTCATCAATGCGGCACAAGCGCAACTCGTCGCCAACGAAAGGCCGAATACGACGAACGTGATGATCCTCATCAGCGATGGCGACGCAACTGCTAATAGCAACAATATGGCGGGATCGGCGACGAGTTACCCCGCCTCGAATGAGTGCAGACAGGCGGTCAACGCAGCCCAGGCCGCTGCGAATGCGGGAACCTGGGTGTACGCGGTCGCTTATGGCGCGGAATCATCGGGATGCACCACTGACAGCACCCCCTATAACTCCCCATGCTTTACGATGGAGAATATCGCCTCCTCTCCAGGACATATTCCCGACACGAGCAAATTCTACTCCGACTATACACAGTCCGGAACGGGAACTAACCAAACCTGTATCGGGACCGCTCAACCGACCACTAACCTGAAGCAGATCTTCACGTACATCGCGGGGGATCTCACGGTCGCCCGTTTGATCCCTAATGGCACGCATTAGACGCCTTGAGGAGATGGAGGGCGAGGTTCTTCACGGGCGCACGGCCGCCCGCGCGCCTGTGTGGATCATCCGCCGGTCGTCTTCAACCGAACGGGCCACAGTGTCGCGGCGGCGTCGAGCCCTGCCCTCATAGCTTGCCCGCCTCCTGCACAAGCACCTATTTGCATAGAATAGCGTTCTATAATAATGTGGCTCGCGTGGCCCACCGAGCCGCGCTGGTCATTTTGAGTTCCGATGATTTCCTCGCGGGCGATTAGAAGATACCAGCCACGTACGAAGATATTTCCCCTGACGAGGATGAAGACCACACATGAGTTCCCACCATCGCGATCCCGTAGAAGTCGCACTCGCCGGCTACGGATTCGCCGGCAAGACGTTTCACGCCCCGGTCATTTCTGCCGTCAAGGGCTTGAAGCTTAGCCATATTGTTTCGAGCGACCCCGCCAAGGTGCATCGCGACTGGCCCAACGTCATGGTGACTTCCCGCATCGACGAGGCGTGTTTGAATCCTGCCATCGGCCTGATCGTACTTGCCACGCCCAACACGTCTCACTTCGAGCTCGCGCAAAAGTCCCTTTCCGCCGGCAAGCACGTTGTCGTCGACAAGCCGTTCACCCTTACCGTGGCGGAGGCATCGAAGCTCCTGGCGCATGCCGCAGCGGCAAAGCGCCTTATCTCCGTTTTTCAAAGCCGCCGATGGGACGGTGATTTCCTCACTCTGCGCCCGCTGCTCCATAACGGACCGCTTGGCGAAATCACCCACTTCGAATCGCACTATGATCGCTATCGCCCGGAAGTTAAGCCGCGCTGGCGCGAAATACCAGGCCCGGGGAGCGGGATTTGGTTCGATCTCGGCCCTCACTTGATCGATCAGGTTTTGCAACTTTTCGGATTGCCGGAAGCTATATTTGCCGACCTGGCAGCCCAACGAAGGGGAGGCTCGACCGTTGATTACTTCCACGTTCTGATGCGCTACGGCGCCCGGCGCGTCATTGTACACGGCGAGTCATTCGCCTCGGCGGACTTGCCGCGCTTCATCGTTCATGGAACACTGGGAAGCTTTGTGAAGTTCGGTATGGACTCGCAGGAAGAGGCGCTGAGACGCGGAGAAAAACCGGGTGGCCCCGGGTGGGGAGCGGATCTTCGCCCCGGAACTATTTATTCGTGGAAAGATGGCCATCTGCAATCGACTAACGTTCCGGCGACTCCCGGCAATTACCTCGGGTTTTACGAGGCGATCCGCGATGCCATCACCAAAGGCGTGCCGAATCCGGTCAGCGCCCAAGATGCCCTCGGGGTAATGACCGTCCTCGAAACTGCCGTGCAAAGTTCCGAAGAGCGCCGCGAACTTCCGTTTCAATTGGCGCGCCCCGCTGCCGGCTGAGTTTCAGTCCGCCGCTCACGTATTCCAGAGAGGAGACATCATGGCCATCGAGCAAGATATCGAGCGCGTCGCCCTTCAGGAGAAACGCCTGCAATTCGAGAGCTTCGATTCCCGCACGGCGTGGGAAATCGGCAATCGCCTGAAAGCGGCGGCGGAAAAGCGGGGCGTTTCCGTGGCGATTGACATCTCGCTCCACGGCTTTCCGCTGTTCTTCTATGCCATGCCAGGAACCACTCCGAGCAATTGTGATTGGGTGCGCCGCAAACGGAA
This sequence comes from uncultured Acidobacteriota bacterium, assembly GCA_963825395.1. Taxonomy (GTDB): domain Bacteria; phylum Acidobacteriota; class Terriglobia; order UBA7540; family UBA7540; genus Bog-366. The sequence continues at coordinate 152,878 of CAWGTQ010000020.1, forward strand.
CCTCGTTGCTCTGATGCATCGCAGTTCGTACGCCATCGGACTTTCACTCGAGCGCGACCAAACCACTTTGGATGCCAAGATGGGGCTTCCCTTGCGCGATTATGCCTCGCATGGCGGATGTTTCCCCATTCTCTTGCGCAATACCGGATGCGTGGGGACGATCACCGTCTCCGGCCTTCCCCAGCGCGAGGACCATGAACTGGTGGTCGCCATCCTGGCGGACTATTTGCATATCTCGCCCGCGGAAGTCGCGCTTGACCCTCCCGACTCGCAAAAATAAGTCTTCGTAGCAAGCGTAGCAGAGCTATTTCCCCAGGAGCTTTCGATGCCGCTCCAGAAGGTAATGGTCGGTCATCCCGGCGATGTAGTCGCAAACGACCCGGTGCACGGGCTCATGCTGCGACTCGTGGAAGTAAAAGGTTGGCAGGCTTCGCGGGTGTTTCAGGTAGTACCCAAAGAGGCTGCGAATACAGCCGGTGAGCCGCTTCCGCTCGGAATTCACGCTCTGATGCGAGTAAAGGCGAGCATTGAGAAATTCCTTCACCCTCTTATTCTCCCGCGCCATTTGCCGTCCCAGCGTTACCAGACGCGTGCGGCAAGCACGGACCTGCCCGAGCGATTGGATACTCTTCCCGGCTAGGCGACGGCGCGTGGAGACAATCAGGTCGGTCACCAGCGCGTCCAGCAACCGCTTAAGAGCTTCGTTGAACTTGAGCTTTTCCTTCGCCGCCGGAAACTTTCTTTCCATCGCCCGGTAGAGCCGGTCAAAAAGGGGCAAACTCGCGCGTATGACCGGTAAGGTCAGGAGTTTGGCTTCGTAGCCGTCGTCGAGATCGGCGCAGTTGTAAGCAATTTCGTCCGCGACGTCGATGAGCTGCGCTTCCAGCGGTGGCCGTTCTTCCAAACGGTATTCCTTCAGTTCCGGGTGGGTCGTAGGGAGGTAATCGCGCGAGTGCTTAATAATGCCCTCTCGCACTTCGAACGTCAGGTTAAGACCGGGGAACCCGGCATATTTCTGCTCGAAGGACTCGACGATGCGCAAGGCGTGCAGATTGTGGTCGAAGATATCACGGTGCTGCCGCATCAACCGGTCAAGTTCGGACTCCCCGGAATGGCCGCCCGGCGGATGCCCCACGTCATGCACCAGGGCCAAGGCTTCCACCAAGTCGGCGTTCAAACCCAGCGCCTTCGCCACCGTACGGCTGATCTGCGCCACTTCCAGCGTGTGCGTCAAGCGATTGCGGAAGTGATCGGAATATCGCCGGGTGAAGACCTGTGTCTTGTTCTCCAGGCGGCGGAAGGCGCGAGCGTGAATGATGCGATCGCGATCGCGTTCGTAATCGTTGCGGTAAGGGTGCAGCGGCTCAGCGTGGCGCCGGCCTTGCGACTCCTCCACCCGCATGGCGTATGGTGCGAGTTGGCAGCGATTCCCGCGGCGCATAGGTCCTTGCCACCAGCCTCCCTGAAAGCGAATATAGCACAGCGCCACGGCACGGGGTAAACGCGAGCGCGGCGTTTCGGAAATTGGCCACCCGATGGCCTCCGCAGAGAGCAGTGGGCGCTTGCTCTGGCTCTGATATAATAACCTGCTAATATCTAGTGCAAGGGGCGGCAGGCTCTTCGAACCTCGTCGCGGTAGACCAGCAATTGAAAACTTGCCCGGGAGGTTCTTCAAATCGTGGTGCGCGACACACTTGTTTGCCTACTGGCCGGAGGCGAAGGGGAACGCCTCCAGCCGCTGACACGGGACCGGGCCAAGCCCGCAGTTCCTTTCGGCGGCATCTACCGTATCATTGACCTTACGCTTTCCAACTGCATTAATTCCGACTTGCGTCACATCTTTGTTCTAACTCAGTACAAGGCGCTTTCCTTGAACCGGCACATCCGCGAAGGGTGGAGCATTCTCGCCCACGAACTCGGCGAATTCATAACCGTCCTGCCACCCATGAAGCGCGTGGGCGAACACTGGTACCAGGGAACTGCCGACGCCATCTATCAGAACCTCTATTCGATCGGCAGCGAGCCCTGCAAGTACGTCCTGATACTTGCCGGCGACCACGTTTATAAGATGAATTACCAGTTGATGCTCAAGCAGCACGTGGACTCAGGTGCGGGCGTGACCGTAAGCACCATTGAGTTCGCCCGGTCGGAGGCCTCGCGCTTCGGTGTGTGCGAGATTGATACCGCCGGACGCATCGTCGGTTGGCAAGAAAAACCTGCTGATCCCAAACCCGCCGCCCAAAAACCCGCGAAGTGCCACGTTTCCATGGGTATCTATTGCTTCAACCGCGACCTGTTGATGGACACCTTGCTGGCAGACTCCGACGATCCGGAGTCAGAGCATGACTTTGGCAGAAATATTATCCCCAGGCTCATCGAGAAGGGCTGCGTCTACTCCTACAATTTTATCGACGAAAACAAAAAGGAAGCGTTCTATTGGCGGGACATCGGAACAACGGAGGCTTATTACGAAGCCAATATGGATCTGATTTCGGTTTCCCCCGTTTTCAACCTGTACGACGCCGATTGGCCCATCCGCACTTACCAGCGGCAATACCCGCCCGCCAAATTCGTTTTCGCCCAGGAGGGCCGGCGGATGGGAATCGCGGTGGATTCCATCGTCTCCATGGGTTCCATCATCTCCGGCGGGCGGGTCACCGGCTCCGTCCTATCACCCGACGTTCGCGTTAACAGCTACACGGAGGTGGAAAGTTCCATCCTGTTTTCCCACGTCAACATCGGCCGTTACTCGCGCATCCGCCGCGCCATCATCGACCGCCACATTCATGTCCCCGAGCACACCGAGATTGGATACGACCTGGAAGAAGACCGCAAAAAGTATCACATCACCGAAACGGGAATCGTGGTGGTGGTCCCCGAGCAAAGAATGTTTGAAGACCCGGAGTAGAGCCCCAAGCTGTCAGCCATCAGCGTTCAGCATTCAGCGACGATCGTCTAGTTTGGCTGAGCGCTGACCGCTGATAGCTGACGGCCCTTTACTGCACTTCCGGCACGCCCGGCAGAATCGCCCAAACGGAATAGCTCGCCAGCGATTTCAGCTTGCCCAGCCATGCTGGCAAGGAGGCCGTGGGGGAGAACGCGCTGTCATCGCCGGGGGCGCCCAGCAGGCGTTCGAGGAAAGAGCGGCGCGGCGGCAGCAACAACAGGCTCGTTTTTTCATCCGCGGGAATCTTGGCGAATTCCCGCGCGCGTGCGATGGCCGTGTGCAATCCTCCTATTTCATCCACCAGGCCGAGTTGCCGGGCGCGCTCGCCCGTCCACACGCGGCCTTGGGCAATTCTATCCACGTCCTCAACCTTCATGTGCCGCCCTGCTGCCACACCCTGAAGAAAATCGTTGTAGGTCTCGCGCATATTCCTCAGCACGACTTCCCGCTGCGCCGGGGTGAAATTCTGGAAGGGATATTCCAGCGTGGAGTTCTCCGTCGTGGCAATGAAGTCCGTACTCAAGCCCAGTTTTTCATAGAGACCCTGAATATTGAATTTGCCGGTCAGCACTCCAATGGAACCCGTTATGGTGCCCGGTTCCGCGATGATCCGGTTGGCCGACATCGCCAGCCAGTATCCGCCGGAGGCGGCGACATCCGACATGGAAACCACCACGGGCTTCATCGCTTTCGTCAGTTCCACTTCATGCCGGATCACTTCGGAAGAGAAAGCGACGCCGCCGGGCGAATCGACACGCACAACAACCGCCTTTACTGAACCATCGGCCCGGGCGCGGCGAAACTGCTGGGCGATCGTATCCGAGCCCATCATTTCCCCTCCCCAAGGTGAAGTGGAGCTGCGGCCGGGCCCAATCTCCCCCACCGCATATATCACGGCGATTTTATCGGCAGTAAATTTATCCGATCGGTCGAGGTATCGGTTTAGCCCGATACGGCGATCATGCCCGTGGTTCTTCTGGCCGACAAAATTTTGAACGTCCTCCCCGTACGCAAGGCGATCTACTAAAAAGCTAACCGGAGCGGCATCAGAATTGTACGGTCCCGCGGCAATGAACTTTTCCACCTCTTCCGGCGTCATGTTACGCGACGCTGCAACGCCTTGCACGAATTGCCGGTACCAGTCATCCACCAAGCCCTTCGTCGCCTCTCGGTGCGCCGCCGTAAACTTTTTCTCGGTGTAAATGTTTGTGGCGTTCTTGTAATCGCCAATATGAAGGAAGTCGGGATAAATCCCCAGCTTGTCGAATGTCCCCCGCAGGAACGTCGTAGAAGCCATCATGCCGTGAAGGTGAAACTCTGACATGGGCAGCATGATGAGCGTCTGGCAGGCCGAAGCGAGGTAGTAAGACCGGTCCGTCGCGAACTCCAGGTAAGCGACGCTGAATTTGCGGGCGAGGTTAAAAGCCCGAATGCGGTCGCGGATCTCCTGAATCTTGCCCATGCCCAGGGAGGACTCGCTCACGCGGACCTCGAGCCCGGTGATGTGCGGGTCTGTCCGCGCCCGCTCGATCCCCTCGGTAATGTCTGTGACCGTCGGAGACGGACCGGTGAAGATATCCTGAAAAGGATATTGCGGCGCCTCCTCCGGAATTTCATCTTCGATTCGTACCACCAGCACCGTGTTCGGCTTTACCCGCCGGGCATAAATAATCCCGAGGATAGCGAGCACCGGCAACGCCACGACGATGACAGCCACCACCAAGATGATTTTCCAAGTGTTTTTCATCGACTTCCTCCCAGTAAAGCGAATGAGCGCCACAAGTCGAGCCCCAACTCTTCTCAACGGTCTGCGACCTGGGGCCTTGGGCAAGAGCCATGCGCCAGTTCGCAAAACCAAGCTTCTCAGCCGCGTTCATGACATTATGAACACACAACGGGCATTTTCAAAATCCAAGCTGCAGTGAAGGTCATAGCATAAAGAGAAGATCACTCCGCTCAGACAGATTGCCGCCCTGCGGTTTAGAAGGTGGTTTCGCGGCGGCAGTGTGCTACAATTCTGCGTTTTCAAATTCGCATCGAGGAATAATTCGCATGGCACAAATTGATCTCATTCAAGGAAGAGAAATTCTGGATTCACGCGGCAATCCCACCGTGGAAGCAGACGTGCTTTTGCGCGACGGCTCCTTTGGCCGCGCGGCGGTTCCCTCCGGCGCCTCAACGGGCGAGCACGAGGCAGTGGAATTACGCGACGGCGACAAGCGGCGCTATATGGGCAAGGGCGTCTTGCAAGCCGTGGACAACATCAACACCGTGATCGCCCGCGATCTGGGCGGACACGACGCCGGCAACCAGGCGGAAATCGACGAGCGCATGATTGCGCTCGACGGTACACCTAACAAGGCCAAGCTGGGCGCGAATGCCATCCTGGCCGTCTCCATGGCGGCTTGCCGCGCTTCGGCGCACTCGGCGCGCGTCCCGCTTTACCGCTATCTGGGCGGATTGCAAGCACGCGTGCTGCCCGTGCCCATGATGAACGTGTTGAACGGCGGCGTTCATGCGGACAACACCGTCGATTTTCAGGAATTCATGATTATGCCGGTGGGCGCGGAGAGCTTCGCGGAAGCGCTGCGCATGTGCGCGGAGACCTTCCACACGCTCAAGAAAGTTCTAAAAGATCGCGGCTACAACACCTCCGTCGGCGACGAAGGCGGCTTCGCCCCCAGCCTTAAATCGAATGAGGAGGCGGTCGAAGTCCTGCTCGAAGCTATCACGAAAGCCGGCTACTCCCCCGGCCACGATATCGCTATCTCCCTCGATCCCGCTTCCAGCGAAATGTATCAGGACGGCAAATACGTGTTCTTCAAGTCCGACAAGTCGAAGAAATCGTCCGAAGAAATGGTAAAGCTCTACGCCGAGTGGGTGCGCCAGTACCCCATCATTAACCTTGAAGACGGCCTCGCGCAGGACGATTGGGAAGGCTGGGCGCTCCTCACCAAGGAGCTGGGCAGTAAGATTCAAATCGTCGGCGACGATATCTTCGTGACCAACACGGAACGCCTGGCCCGGGGGATAGAAGAAGGCGTGGCCAATTCAATTTTGATCAAGCTAAACCAGATCGGCACGGTGACGGAAACCATCCGCTGCATCGAGCTGGCCCGCCGCCACGGATACACGTCCGTCGTCTCGCATCGCTCCGGCGAGACCGAGGACGCCTTCATTGCCGACTTCACCGTCGGCCTCGGCACGGGCCAAATCAAGACCGGTTCCGCCAGCCGCAGCGACCGTATTGCAAAATACAACCAGTTGCTCCGCATCGAAGAGGAACTGGGCAGCGCCGCGGAGTTTCTCGGCCGCGCCGCAGTGAAGTGCGTGTAAAGAGCATGGTTGCCAGGCGAATTCACGCGGGGTGGCGCCTTCGCGCCACCCCGCGCAGTTTCGAGATTTGCGCCCCCGCCCGCCGGTCCAAACCCTCTATAAATACAGCGCCGATCGCATATACGATTTGCGGCGAAGCGAACGGTGGTACGTAAATCCTACGATCTTACACAGCGTCTATAGCTATCGGCGGCAATTCTCCGGGGAGGCGGTCGGGTCGAGGACTGGCGCGGTGTTCCGAAGGTCTGGCCTAGCTTGTTGCTCCCCGTTTCCTCTGGGAGTGCCTCAATAGCCCCACCGTGAATCCGTTTCCAGCCCCCGCCACATCGCACCCAGCGTGCAGATTTCCCGCACTGGGCGCACCTGTTTGCTTGGTGCCAAGAGTTATGGGGCCTATCGTGCCGGGGCGACTTTCGCACCTGGCCATCGACGCAACTGGTATTCGTTAAACAAACCCAGCCGCTCGTATAGCCATTCGCTACTCCACCGCTTCCAGCCGAAGCCTTTGCGTCCCCGGGCACGCATCAGATGCTGCCTGACCTTCTTCTCTACCCAGCGTTTGACCATGTAAAAACAAGAACTCGAATGTCCGATCCGAAAGTAGTTCACCCAACCGCGCAGGATCGGATTGATTTTCGCAATCACAATCTCCACAGGCCAGCTGACGTGTTGTCGGAAGATCTCCCTGAGCTTTTCGAACAGCGCCGTCCGCTTCTTCAGCTTGGGCGCATAGTATGGCCGCCACTTCCGCCGAAGGCTTAGGATGCGCCGATACTCAAAACCCAGGAAAGTAAAGCTCTCTCCCTTCTTCAGATCCACCATCCGACTCTTGTCCTCGTTGATCACAACACCGAGCTTCGCGAACTCCTCGCGCAGCCGCCGGTTTACCGCCTTCACCAGCCAGTCCCTCCGCCGTTCGGCGTCGATCAAGATCACCATGTCATCCGCAAAACGTGCATATTGGATGTTGGTGTACTTGCCCCTCCGCGTGGTGTCCACCGCTTTCTCCAGCATCCGGTCTACCTCATTCAGATAGAGGTTGCTGAGCAACGGCGATATCACTCCGCCTTGGGGAACGCCTTTCTTCCCGGTCGCTTGCAGAATCATCTTGAGCAAATGCATGACCGCATCATCTCGGACCCGTCGCGCCACTTTCTCTAACAACAGAGAATGCTGCACGTTATCGAAATAGGCGCTGAGATCCAAATCAATGATGCGCGTCTTCTCCTCGACAATCCCTTGGGCTACCCGGGCTACAGCTTCATGCGCTGTCCGTTTCGGTCGGTATCCATACGACCCTGGTTGGAAATCCGCTTCGAAGATCGGCTCCAGGATGAGCTTTAACGCCCCCTGAACCACTCGATCACGGATGGCAGGAATCGACAGGACGCGGACTTTCTTGCCCCCATCCTTGGGAATCTCCTTCTTCCGTGCCCGCATGGGCCGATACGTGTTGGTAACTAATTCCTCCCGAATCTGCCCGAGAAAACTCTCCGCGCCGCTTTCCTCAATGGCTTCGAACGTGACCCCATCAATGCCTGGTGCCCCGCCGTTACTTCTCGCCATCCGGTAGGCTTCCCGTAAAGTCTCCATCTTGCAGACGTGGACGTATAGTCCCCAGAAACGCCAAGGCGGTTCTGCCTTCGCCTTGACATATAGACTCCTTCTCAGGTCCTGCAAACTGATGGGTGCTTTTCTCATTTCACCCTTGCCTCCCGTTTTGTTAGAGCCATTACAAACAGCAGGGCCTCTTCGCTCCACGGATGTTACTCCGCTTCCCCGCTACTACAGACCCAGCCGAATCCCTCTCGTCGTCCACCGACTTCCCGGTGTCGCCGGTTATACGGTTTCCCTGCTCCGCCGATTTCGCGACGGGACGAGGAGGGTTTCTCCAGTTGCGTAGCATGACCTTGCCGCCGTGCTGTCCCTACCAACCCCGCCGAAGTGTTTCGCCGCTTCAGTCCTTGCGACGCTCCATGCTGCCTTCGCCCGAAAAGTGAGGGCTCGGCCTTCAGGGTGCCGTACTTTCGAGGCCATATGGGTTCACTTGCGTTACGGCCCGGTGGCTCGCTCACCATCCTTTTAGATGGCTTTGTCAATAGGCTTCAGGATTTTCAGTTTCCTTCCTTCCTGCTATTCAAGCTACGGGGCTTTGAACTTTTACCCCGGTGGGACTTTCACCCACTGTTCATGCCAGCCTTCGCTGGACGCACACTTTTCAGGCCGAATCCCCAACAGCGCCGGAACTATCTGCGTGGCCACAACTACGAGAGAATGAATTCCTTCGCGGTCAACGGGAGACTGACTTCGCACGGGCAACCCTTTGGGGGTTGACCGGTTTGGTCGACACAACGGCGACCCAGGCGCAAGTGTCAAGGTGGCACAGCAGACCTTATCTCTTTTATCGGGCGATTGAGCCAAACGAAAGGGTAATACGGTGGGTCCTTTTGTTGCGGGTAGCCGGCCATCAGTGCTAAAAGAAGAGCTTCTTCCCCATCCTCGCCATTTGTGCGAGAATACGATTGATTTTTGACACTCGATTCCAACTGTGTCCTCCTAAATCTGTTCCGCGTGAGGCCCCAACACCCCGCTGTCAGATTCACAAAAGGGTATGAAGAATTCCAACACCAAGGAGCCAGGTAGGACGGTAACACTGCCCCGAGTCATGGTGGCCACAACCGCCATGCTCTCCTTCATCTCCTTTTGGCGCGCCGCAGCCATTGTCCTGAACGATCTGGCGTCATCCGCCTTCTATGCTGGCGGCATCGCCGAGGAGGCTGTGGGGAAATCCGCTCCCTGGTTTATCCTGGGGGTCATGCTCTTCTCCTACGCGGTGCGGGCGGTTTACGTAAGAGCTTGTAGCATGTTTGTGCGCGGCGGGGTCTACCGCGTAGTCAAAGAGGCCATGGGCGGGACGCTCGCCAAGATCTCCGTTTCCGCCCTGATGTTCGACTACATCCTGACGGGCCCCATCAGCGGCGTTTCCGCAGGCCAATATCTGGCGGGGTTCCTAAACGAATCTTTACGATACCTCCATATTCATCTCGTTCTTTCCACCAACGCCACAGCCGAGCTTTTTGCTAATCCCGGTAACACTTTATTTCTGGTGGGAAAACGTCAAAGGTATTCCCGAAT
>CAWGTQ010000021.1:0-175655 GCA_963825395.1 uncultured Acidobacteriota bacterium
CCTCCAGAACGGCGATCGCGTCGCCATCGTCGGCGGTGGGCCTGCCGGTTCGTTTTTCGCCATCCATCTTCTTCGGGAAGCCCGGCAACTCGATCGACACCTCGACGTCGTAATCGTCGAGAAACGCCGTCCGATCGGACCTGAACTTCGAGACTTTCAATGCAGGGGATGCAACTACTGCGCGGGCCTTATCTCGCCGAGGTTGAATGAGATACTCGATCGAGACGGTCTCGCCGTTCCGGAAGAGATCGTCCAGGGGCGGATCGACTACGTCTGGATACACGGTCAGTGGAAGAACTTCCGGCTTCGAGTTCCCAAAGACCAGCGGATGTACTCCGTATTCAGGGGCTCGTTACCGGGCAGGAGGAATGGGCAGACCTGCGGGGTTCGATGGGTTTCTGCTCGGCGAGGCGGTGAAGGAAGGCGCGCGCATCCAGTATGGCGAGGTCCAGGGGATTGCCTACGGTGCGTCGGGGATGCCCAACCTGACCATGAGGGCGCCATCCGGAGAGACGGTCTCGCTCGAGGCCAGCTTCGTGAGTATCGCCACCGGAATCAATGCGCACTGTGGCTTCGATTATCAGCGACGATGGGCTCATCGCCTCCATCCAGCGGATGAATCCGGCGTTCGTTCCCGGCAAGTCCCGAAAGTCCTTCATCTTCGAGCTCGACGTGGGTGAGGACTATCTCCAACGCAACATTAACCGGGAGATCTACTTCATCGAGTACGGCTCAAAGCAACTCGCCCTTGAGCATACCGCCCTCATTCCCAAGGGCAGATTTTTGACCGTCGCCATGATCGGCAAGTGCATCGACAAGGCGGTCCTGCCGCGAGACAGCCAGCAGATCGTCCGCGATTTTCTGACACTGCCGCAGATTGACCGCATCTTGCCCGGCATCGCGGCGGCTCCGCTCGCCTGCGCTTGTGCTCCCAGAATGACCGTGACCACTGCGACATTTCCCTTCGGCGACCGCTTTGCCATCATCGGTGACGCGGTCGGGTCGCGATTGAACAAGGACGGTCTCTACTCAGCCCACGTGACGGCGAGCCGGCTGGCGGAGACCGTGCTCCATGAGGGAATCGACCAGCAGGCTCTCGCCCGGGGATACGGGAAGACCGTCAAATGGCTGGTGGCAGACAATCGCTTCGGGCGGATGGTATTTGCCGCCAGCCGCGTGGCGTTCACCATGCCCGTGGTGAGCCGCATTATGTACCAGGCGTTTGCCACGGAGTACAAGGTGCGGGACGAGCGCAGCCGGCCGCTGAGTGTGGTGCTATGGAAGATCGCGAGCGGCACGGCCGACTACCGGGAAGTGCTCCGGGAGATGTGCGGCTTCGACGTGCTCCGATCCATTTTCAGCGGTGCGGTGGTCACGCTGAGGAACGTGGCGTTTGAGGTTCTGTTCGGGCTGAAGTGGGGCGAGTATGGACGCTACCCGACCGTGGTTCTGAAGGAGAAGCGCGAGGCCGTGAAGCAGCAACTGGCAACAGGACTGGGTATGGAACTGGGGCAGTCGCCCGACTTCGAGCGCATGTACGTCATCAAAATCCGGGGTTCAGAAGAAGAGATCATGGAGGAAATGGGCAAGTTCGGCCAACCCCATGCGAAGTTCGTCCGGCCGCGATTCCTGGATATTCGCCAGTCCGAGGGCGTTCCCAATCAGGTCGGGTCGGTCATTCGCTACCGCGTGCCGCTGGTCGGATTGGGCACCATCCTGCGGTTGACCAAGTCCGTCGGCCCTGGAACCTTGCTCTATCAGGTCGACGAGAAACTGGTGGACCACGGGAAGATCATTTTCAACGTCGCGCCGACCAAGGACGGAAACCGCAAGCTCTCCATTTACGCGGCGTTCGACTATAAGAAAGGTACAAGCTTCGCGAGCCGCATGATTTGGAGCTGCGCTCGATTACTGTTTCCCGAGTTCGTACACGACGTCGTGTGGAACCACGCCCTGTGCACCATCAAGGAAACGGTCGAGCGGAGGCACTACCGCACTTGGTAGGGCCGGAATTTCCCACTCTGCACGCCCCTGCACGCTTCATGACAACGATGTTAGGGGGGTGGCTCTTGGATCAGCGAGCCAGGTCTTATCTCTTGCGGCCCATTGCGAACATGAACGAAATGTAATTCCCTGGACATTCGACGTTCATGCTCTTCGGGTACGATAAATATGTGACGACAAATGCGGGCACGGGGCTTCTCGGATGTTATCGTTTCTTCGCGCTGTGCACCCCGATGCTTATCGTCCTTATTTGTGGGGGTAGCATTGCCGAGGCGCAACAACCCGCAACCTCGGGGTCCAAGCCTTCAACAAATAGTGAGCCGCCGCCCGCGGATTCTGTCCAGCCTAAGAATGACCGCATTTTTGGAGTTCTCCCCAATTACCGGACGGTGGAGAATCCCAATATCCGCATGGCGCCGCTGTCGGCAAAAGGAAAATTCAAGCTGGCAATCGAGGACTCCTTTGATCCGTACGCATATGTAATCGCGGGAGCCTTCGCGGGATTTGGACAGACGAAGGACGACCCGAAATCCTGGGGGGAGGAAAGTTGGGGCCCGTTCACTAAACGCTATGCGGCCTCATTCGCCGACCAGACCAGTGAAAATATCATGACGGAAGCCGTGGTTCCCTGGTTGCTAAAGGAAGACCCGCGCTATTTTCGTCTGGGAACTGGCGGCTTTTTCAAGCGCACCGGGTATGCCGTAAGTCGCATCTGGGTGACGCAGACCGATGCGGGTCACAGAACGTTTAACTTCTCTGAAATCCTCGGGGCCGGGGCCTCCGCCGGAGTTTCCAATTTCTACTACCCGCCAGAGGATCGGACTCTGTCCGCCAACCTCAGCCGGTGGGGAGTCATGGTGGGAGAAGACACGTTTTTCAATCTGCTCAAGGAATACTGGCCCGATATTCGCCTCAAAATGTTCAAGAGAAAGCATCCTCCGGATTCGCCGTTTTGAGGTTGGCCAACCAATCCTCCCTGAAGCACCCTGTGGGCTCAGGCAGAGGAGGACCAACCCTGGAGGTTTTTACATATGGTAATGTGGACGCGCATGTACCTGTCTATGGCATGCCTGGGCCTTCTCTGCTTCTGCGTTCGGATTGATTTCGCCCAGAATCGGCCCGCAGACCCGGGCACTCTCCCCTTGACCGTCCCGGTGGGAGCGCCTCTTCATATCGCTTTGACCAAGAAAGTTCCCGTCAAACATGTCGGTGTTCCTGTCGAGGGAAAAGTGGTCGAGAACGTCTACGTGTTTGACCACCTGGTAATTCCTGCGGGTAGCCGGGTGATGGGGCAGGTGACGAAGGTTGACAACGCTCCACACAAGGAGCGAGCCCTGGCCATCGCCAATGGCAACTTCACGCCCTTGCGGCAAGCCCACGTGGATTTCAACACCTTAGTGGGGGCTAACGGGGAGCACATCCCCTTGCAGACGAATGTTTTGCAGGGTGCGCCCAGTATGGTTCATATGGTTGCCGGCGCAAACGAAAAGAAAAAGAAAGGACGCGTGGCGAGCAAAGTCGAACAGGTTCATGAGCAGGTCTTGAATCAGGAAGAGGCAGCGATCAACAATGTGACCGCACCGGGCAAGGTGCAGAGGCTGAAGGCGGCGCTGTCAGCAAGATTGCCCTACCATCGCCCGTCGTTGCCGGTGGGCACGAACTTCACCGCCGAACTCAAAACGCCGTTAACTTTTGGTACCGAAACTCTCCCCGCCCAAGAAATGGAGAAAATGGGAGGGTCTATACCACCGGGAAGCCTCGTTCACGTCCGCTTGGTTTCACCCCTGAGTTCAGCCATTGATCATCGGGACACTCCGGTTCGCGCGGTGGTATCACAACCTCTTTTTTCTTCTGACCATACCCTGATCCTCCCGGAAGGCGCACGGCTAAACGGGACCATTACGGAAGCCATACCTGCCCGTCTATTCGCCCGGAATGGACAACTCCGCTTTACGTTTCGGCAGTTAGAGCTTACCCCCGGTACGACTCGGAAGGTTGAAGCCAGCCTGCAAGGAGTCGAGGCTGATTCAGCGGGTCACCTGCAGCTCGATGCCGAAGGCGGCGCCCATGCGGTAACGCCCAAGACAAACTACGTCATGCCCGCCATCGACGTCTTCCTGGCGGCCACTTCTCTGGATCTCGACGAAGGGCGCGGAATCCACGGAGGCGCCGTGGGGCAAGGCGCGGACTATGGCGGAGCAGGAATAAGGGGTGCAGCAAGCCTGGGATTCGTGGGCGCCGTGGCCAGCCTGCTGGCTCATTCCCGTCCGGTCAGCGCTGGATTCGCCTTCTATGGTGCGGGTTGGGCCGTCTATTCTCACTTTGTGGCGCGTGGCGTGGACGTGGTATTCCCCAAGAACACTCCCATGGAGATCCGCTTTGGTACCCACGATGGCTCAGCACCGGCTCATTCCGGCAACAACTTTGTTTCGCAGGTTGTGAAACCCGACAAGACCTCCTGACCATTTACTGTTTTGCGCTGTCTTCGCTTTGGCGGAACGTTGTGGGGTGAATATGCGCGCTGTCTTGTGGATCATTATCGGCCTAACGGCACTGCCATCGGCCGCTCTCGCGCAAACCGACGAGATCCAGGTCTATGATGCGGAGATCGAGCCGCCGGGTATATTCAATCTCATGGTCCACAGCAACTTCACGCCCGCTGGACGGACTGTCCCCGACTTCCCTGGGGCCATCATCGCTGATCACTCGTTCAACGGAACTGCCGAATGGGCCTACGGCGTGACGCCCTGGATGGAGCAGGGACTCTATCTTCCCGTGTACACGATTTATTCGATGAACCACGCCACAACCATCAACGGCTTTAAAATCCGCGAGCTGTTTGTCCGGCCCCACGCTCACGACCACACCTTCTTTTACGGGATCAATTATGAGTTCAGCGTCAACGCCCTTTACTGGGAGGACCGACGCATCAGCTCCGAGATCAGGCCGATTGTCGGGCTGCACTTGCATCCCTGGGATTTCATTTACAACCCGATTGTCGACACCGACTTTACGGGAGGTTTCGGCAACCTCCAGTACAACCCGGCCGGGCGAATCGCCTACAACCTGAATGACCGGTGGGCTTTCGCCGCGGAAGAGTACGACAGCTTCGGCCCACTCCGCCGCTTTGTACCCTACAGACCAGCAGTTTCACGAAATCTGGGCCGTCATGGATCACTCCAGCAGCAAGTTTCTCGGCCTCGCGGTCGAAGCCGGCATTGGGTTTGGTTTGACTCCAGGCTCCGACAAAATAACGCTCAAGTTGATGCTGTCACGCAACCTGAATGCGCACGCCTGGCGACCCTAAGTTTGCGGGTTAGGGGTTAGCAGCCAGTGGTGGAAACGGTCTGATCCGCGGCGGTGAGGAGGGCCGCCTTCGAGAATTTTTAACAGCTACTTCGGCTGCGGCGGAGTAGGCTGTCCAGCCAGTACCGCGGTGACCGAATTGGGAAGCTTGTCCGCATTCGCCAGCATCAGCGAGATCTGCCACATCTGGGTCTCGGACAGGCTCTGATTGAAACCCGGCATTCCCGTCAGCCGAATTCCATTCGCCACTTTCCAAAAAGTCTCGCCGGGCGGATCGTCGGTGACGCCCTTCCCATGCAATAACTCCGGCGGTATGGGAAACTCTCCGCGGGCGATCGCAGTTTTCTCTTTCCCCGGAACCCCATGGCACACCGCGCAATTTGTTAGATACTCGCGCGCGCCAGCAAGGTAATTGGCTTCATTGGCCTCAATCGGGACCGTCTTCGGCATTTCCTTTTGCAATCTCGCATTCAGCGCCATTTTCGCCAGTTTCCTTTCAAACGGCATCGGACGCGAGGCGGTAGCCACGGGCGCGAAGCCTCCTGCGAAGTAGGCGTACACTCCCCCGATGATACAGACAAGGGTTACGATTACGCCTGCCGCGAATTTTTTCATCTCTGGCCTCCTGTTTTGGACTTGCGATAAAACCCGCGTTCGCCGCTTGAGCTCAGAACACTGCCCGAATGCTGCTCAACAAGCGTTGCTGACTCGCGATTCTTCTATCGCCGATTGTTAGCAAGTGCCAACCAGAACGGAAGAACACCGTGCCAGACCTTCACATCGGATGCCAGGTCAGGTCGACGCGCACTGGAATGTCGTTCTTGATGGGCATCGTCAGGAGCGACGGTGGGTCGATCTTGAAGTCGGTTAGCTTTGCCGGAATTGTTCCCGTGATCCGGGTCTCGTTTCCTTGCACCACCCGTTGGAATGGAACCTGCTTGTACTCGAACGGTCTGGCCGGCGAACTGGACTTCCAGATCAAGATTGATCGTCGCTGATGTGGAAGCCGATTCGGGCATTCGGGTGCGCACGGTCACGATGGGAAATTCCGCGCCGCGCGTCACCTGAAGCATGTGAAGATCGCGGTTGCTGTCACCCGAATCGAAAGACTTCACGGGCACCGCGATCAGAAAATTACATTGTCCGTTTTGGCAAATGCCCTTGCCTTTTGCCGCATGGCTGACGCCGTCAAACTGGTGCAGCGGGTGCGATACATGATAGGTGAGAGTGCTTTGATCGAGCACCCATTGGCTGTCCGCTCGCGGCAAGGGCGGGAAGCGATAGCAGCCAAAACCCTATCAGCAGTTTTCGAAGCATAGGACCTCTTCAGAATTTAAACGATACGGACGCTACCGCCAATCCGAATGCCGCTCCCGTCACGATGGCCACTGGCCCGTGCAACGAGGCGATCCCATGAACCTTTTCGCCCCTGTCCTTTTGGGCGAAAGCCATTTCTCCCAGGATGGGTGTAAGGACCATCCCCGGACCATGGATCCAGGCCAGGGTCTTGTGCAGGCGGATGGGCCCGCGCGTTTTCGTGCCCGGTATTTTGGGCGCCCGGATCGCAAAGTAAGCAGTCGCGCAATACAATCCCACCGTCGTCGCACCCAGAGCGGCATGCAGGTCACGGGTGGTGCTGCTCGTCTGCCTTCCGCCGGCGAACGCGGAACTGATGAGCGTGGCGGCGAAGGGCTCAATGGTTATCAAACCGAGCCGTTGATGGATCTTGAGCATGTGCGTACGTTTGTCAAGGAGCGCTTGGGCCTGGGCATTGCCCTTGGCCTGAGCCGGAGTGATGCCGAGATCCTCCAGCGATGGCTCCTGTCGGGTTGTTGGAAGGGTTTGGGGCCGGCTTCTGATCTGGCTCGGCGGTGGTATTGCCTTGTGTTTGCGCGTCCGCTTCAAGGTCACAATTCTGGACGACCGTCCATGGTCCGCTGATCGTTGCGGCAGGAGATTTCGACGACCTTGTAGCCGGGAGACTCGAACGACAAGCGGTAATTGCCCGGCGGCAGATTAAATCTATACGTACCGTCCATTCCTGTGGCCGCAGGCAGCATACTGGCCAGTGTCTACACTAGTCGTCGTGACCATGGCAAAGGCCAGCGGGGCACCAGTTCGGATCGGTCACCGTGCCCATTAATTCTCCCGTCCCTTGCGCCATCAGAGACGGAGTCGATATCAGGAATAGAAAGAACCCACTAAGCACGGTGACACAAACGCGCCTTGGATAGGGGATATCCGGTAGCATCCGCACCTCCGTTTCTCACTTTGAACCCCATGCAGCGAGTACCCGGCAACCCGTGCGCTCCTCCCCGAAATTGTCTGCCCGGGGACAGGGGAATCAATGCAAGAACCTCCTTCGTGGGCTCTTCACCCATGCTTCCGCCCGGCTTTCAATACCTGACGGAAAAATCAGGATAGCGCAGATTGCTTCAGCCTTTACGGGCGTTTGCGAACATGAACAAAATGTAATTTCCTAGACATTCGGCGTTCATGCTCCTCGGGTATGGTAAATATTTGGCGACAGAAGCAGGCCAAAATCGAGAAAAGGCAATCGGGCGACGATCTAAAAGGAGCCGAGATCAGTGAATATTCTCGTAGTGGGTGGCGACGGTTATCTCGGTTGGCCACAGTCAATGTACCTGTCGAAGCAGGGGCATCGTGTTGGTATTGTAGACAATCTTGCCCGGCGCGCCTGGGACCTGGATTGTGGAACCCATAGCTTGACGCCGATCCAGAGGTTGCCCGAGCGTGTCGACTCTGTGGAAGAAGCTAACCGGTCGCCCCATCGAGATTTACATCGGGGACATCCAGGATTACGATTTTCTCGCTGAAATCGTGCCCCAGTTTTCTCCCGACGCCATCGTGCATTTTGGCGAGCAGCGCAGCGCCCCGTATTCCATGATCGACCGCGAGCATGCCGTTTTCACCCAAACCAACAACGTCGTCGGCACCCTGAACCTGCTTTATGCCATGAAGGAGTTCTGCCCCGAGGCACATCTGGTCAAGCTCGGCACCATGGGGGAATACGGGACCCCCAACATCGACATCGAAGAGGGATTCATCGAGATTACCCACAACGGCCGGAAGGATGTCCTTCCCTACCCGAAGCAGCCGGGTTCCTTCTATCATTTGTCAAAGGTTCATGACTCTCACAACATCATGTTCGCCTGCAAGATCTGGGGGATCCGCTCGACGGACCTTAACCAGGGTGTCGTGTACGGCGTGAAAACGGAGGAAACGATCCTCGATGACGGCTTGGCCACGCGCTTTGATTACGACGGCATCTGGGGCACCGTCCTGAACCGGTACTGTGTGGAGGCCGCGATCGGAAGGCCGCTCACGGTATATGGCCGAGGCGGGCAAACCCGCGGCTTCCTGGATATTCGCGACACGCTGCGGTGTATCGAGCTCGCCATCCTGAAACCGCCTCGACCCGGTGAGTATCGGGTCTTCAACCAATTCACCGAGCAGTTCAGCGTCCTTGATCTGGCCAACTTGGTGCAGCGGATCGGCAGTCGCAAAGGGCTTCGACGTCGTGCATCGACCATCTGCCTGACCCGCGGGTCGAGGCAGAGAGTCACTATTACAATGCCAAGCACACCAAGCTGCTTGATCTGGGCTTGGTCCCCCATAATCTCTCCGATGTTCTGCTCGATTCCATCATGGATGTTGTGATTCGATACCGGGACAGGGTGAGAGCGGACACTTTGCTGCCACAGAGTCAATTGGCGGAGCACTCGTAATCCTTCCTCTTACCGCACGGCCGGGTCGCCATCCGGGGGAATCGGCCGTGGTGGAAATGCCGTCGCCACAAAATGCACCAATGAGGTTTTAGAGATACGCTCAGGCAGGGGCCATCTCACTAACCGGCAGTGACAGCGTAACCGTGGCACCCCCGCTCGGGCGACCGGAAATCTTCACGGTCCCGCCATGGGCTTGCGCCACGGCGTCAACAAATGCCAGTCCGAGCCCGTTTCCGGGCGAGTGCTTTCCTTTCACAAAACGCTCAAATACGCGGCTGCCAATCTCGGGAGGAAAACCCGGCCCATTATCCTCGATCACCAGTTCGGCATAGCCCTGGTACGACCGGAGCCGAATATCGACCTGGCAGCCGGGAGGAAGGTGTACGAGTTCATTTTCCAGCAGATTGCTCAGGGTGCGATTGATAAGCCCGAGGTCGGCCTCGACGACGACGCCGTCTTGCAGGTCAGTTCTTACCTCATGATGCCTGTCCGCCATGGCCGGCAGGTACAGATGCACCAATTGAGTCACAACCTCATGGAAGTCCACCGCCATCCGCTCCATTGGAAGGGCTCCGGCTTTGGCTTCGGCGACATCCAGCGTTGTGTTGAGGAGAGCAGACATGCGGTCCAGTCCTTCAATGGACTGCGCGACTGAGTCTCGCCATTGGTCGCCGTTTTCGGCCGACAGTGCCGATTCGAGAGTTCCCCGGATCGATGTCACGGGACTTTTCAAGTCGTGAGCGACCGCATCGGTTAAGGACCGCAGTTGTTTCACGGATGCCTGAACCCTGTCCAGCATGCGGTTGAACGTCTTTGCCAGCCGGGAGATTTCGTCTGAACCGGCAGGCTCCGGCAATCGCTCGTCGAGTCCCTCGCTGCCGATTCGTGCGACGGTCTCGGTAATGCGCTCCACTCTTCGCAGGGTCCGTCGCGTGCTGAGATACGAAATCAGGAACCCAAGAAAGACCGTTCCGGTCCACACCAACAGGAAGCGCAACGTGAGCGCGTGCAGGATATGCCGGGCGCCGCGCTCCGAGAGCCCCAAATAGATCGGACTTCCTCCCGTCATGCAATTGCATCACGACTCTGAAAGCGGGTTGCCATCCTTCCACCCTTATCGACTCCGGAATCCCTACGGCAAAATGCGCCTGCTGGATCGCGCGCCAAAACGTGTCTTTCGATCCAGGCCCCACGAAAAGGATGTCCCCGCTGGGCGCTGGGTTGACCCTGAGGAAAAAAACGTTGTTCAGCCGCTCTCCCTGCGAACTGCGCTCGTCCGGGACTTCCTGCATCGCCAATTCGGCAACTTCCTTCACAATCTTGTTGTACAGGCGGTCTCGTGGCGTATCCTGCGCCACCTGCGCAAGCACCTGGGCCTCTCCGGTAAGCCAGGCGTCGGAGCGAGCCCAGATCTCTTTCGCCATTACCAGGTAGACAATGAAGAACGCCACGAACGTTCCTGCGGAAAACGCCAGCGTGGTCCACAACGCGATCCGCCAGGCGGCGGTTGTGCGTCGATTATCAGGCATGTTTCAACACGTAGCCCACACCGCGGATGGTGTGAATCAGGGGTTTGCGATCGTCGTGGTCAACTTTGCTGCGCAATCGATAAATGTGCACGTCTACCACATTGGTTGCCGGATCAAAACGCATATGCCATACATGGTCGAGGATCATGGTCCGAGTAACCACACGGCCCGCGTTCCGGCAAAGGTACTCCAGCAGAGTGAACTCTTGAGGGGTAAGTTGGAGGACACGATCACCCCGCTTTGCTTCCCGTCCAATTAGGTCAAGCTGGAGATCGGCAACCTCCAGCCGCAAGGGTTCCTTTTGTGAACTTGAGGATCTGCGCAGTAAATTTCGTAACCTCGCCAAGAGTTCCGCAAGCGCAAACGGCTTGGTGAGATAATCATCGCCCCCTTGTTCTAGACCCTTCACCCGTTCATCGACTGAGCGCCGGGCCGACAGAATCAAGACTGGAGCGGCGCTGCCCTGAGCTCGGCAGCGCGCAATCAAATCGAGTCCATCCATGTCGGGAAGACCTAGATCAATGATGAACGCGTCATGAATGCCATCTAAAGCGAGGGCCTCAGCTCTCTTTGCGTCAGCGGCAGCGTCTACCTGGTACCCCGCTTCGACCAGCGCCCTCTCCACAAAGTGCTGTATAGGCAAATCGTCTTCCACAAGCAGCAGTCGCATAGGTACTCTCAACTCACGGCTTAGATGTTAAGGCCCTGGGTGTACGATGCACTGCGACGTAAGAAAGTTGACCGCAGTTCGCCTGAGCGAAACCCTGAAATGCGCTTACAGTCGGTGCTCCCAACGCGTGGCCGTGCCTACCATCCGCTGTTGCTCTTCAACCGAGACGGCGCACTGCCTGGCGGCCAAGCTGCGGCCCGGCAACGTGCACAGCGCCGAGGGCTGGGAAGAACTCCTGCTGTCCGAGATCGAGCGACAACAGAAACTGGGCAAGGAAGTGGTGTTTCGCGCCGATGCCGCCTTCGCCAAGCCGGAGATTTACGAAGCGCTGGAGAGCCGGGGCGTGAAGTATGCCATCCGCATCCCGGCCAATGAAAACCTGGAACGGGATGTGGCGGAACTGCTGCCGCGCCCGGTGGGGCGTCCGAGTCACAGACCGATCGTGTGGTACAAGAGCTTTCTCTACAAGGCCGCCAGTTGGACGACGGCACGGCGAGTAGTGGCGAAGGCTGAGCATCATGCCGGGGAGTTGTTCCCGTGCATCGGGTTCATAGTGACCAATCTGGAGACGCCGAGCCGGGCGGTAGTACGGTTCTATAACAAGCGGGGCAGGGCCGAGCAGTGGATCAAAGAGGGGAAGCAAGCGGTGAAGATGACGCGGCTGAGTTGCCACCGGTTCCGGTCCAACGAAGTTCGGCTGTGGCTGAGCGTACTCGCATACAACCTGGGTAACCTGTGGCGGCGGCTGTGCGCAAGAAAATCTTGGTTCTGGGCTGGGAGAGCATGGCCTCCGCCTCCCGGCCGTACCGCATTTCCACCTGGCTGCGGCCTTGTAGCCCCAGCACCATCCGCGTGTTGGATTTTCGCGATTCCGCCAAGGCCAAAGGTAAATTCGGCAGGTTCTCCAGGGAAATCCACTCTGATGAATTCATTCCCGACGTCGTGAGTGCCATCATGGAACTTATGAGTGGCAACCCCCCGCTTGAAGCAGCTGGCATTGACGTGACCGATGTCGCTTGCCAGCAGCTGGAAGCTGTAGACGCCGCACTACCGCAATAAGGTTGCGCGTGAACGTCGGGGACTGGAGTCATCATCATGAACATCGCATCGCAAACTCAAACTGTTTGCGAGCCGGCAGAGCAAGCTGAATTCCAAGGGTTTGAAGTGCCCGTTGATGTGAAGACGGCTGCGCGCTTTCTTGGTGTCAGCCCGTCGCTGGTGTAGGCTTACGTTGAGCGAAAGCAGATTCCCCATTTCCGAATGATGTGCCGCGCGATTCGGTTCAGCCTTTCTGAACTTGAAAAGTGGCGGCGCCAGTTCATTGTGAATGGAGGAATCAATGGGTAGGAGTGGTAGACCGCGCAAGGTGGAAGGAACGATTTTTCGGCGAACGAAATCTGCATTCTGGTGGATCCGTTACCGGAATCGTGTTGGTGAGATTATCAAAGAATCCACCGAAACGAAGGACCGCCAGGGAGCGGAGCGATTTTTGCGAGAACGGGTCGACGCAAGGGACGACGGGACTCTGCCCACAGTCCTTTCGAGCAAGAAGCTCACCTTTCGCGAGTGGGCTGACTGGTTCCTAGAAAGGAGGTCGAAACCTCCCTTCAGATCGGAGAACACCCATGGCCAAAACGTGAATGCCCTGAAACACCTTCGACCTGTCTTCGGGGAGGTTCTACTAGGCGACATCACACCCGAGGCTATTGAGGACTACTTATCGACCCGGCTAGATTCACAGAGATGCGTGAGGACGGGGCTGGGAATCCGCCAACTCGGCAAGCTCAGACCAGCGACTGTTCACCAGGAGTTTCGGATTTTGACACGAGTTCTGAATGTTGCGGTGAAGCAGAAACGACTGGGAATCAATCCATGCAATGCCGTCGAGTTTCCGGTTTCGGTTAGCCAGTCAACACGCAAGCCGCACTACATGTCGGGTAGCGAGCAGACAAAAATTGAGTTTCACGCTCCCGGTCATTTGAAGAACGCCATCGCAATTCTTGTGGAGACAGGGCTTCGTCCGTATAAGGAACTGCTGCCCATGAAGAAGTCTCAAGTCGACCTCGAAAACTCTGTCGTACACATCTCCGATTCCAAGACTCCGAACGGTATCGGAGATATGCCGTTAACCGAACTTGCGCGCCAAGCATACAAAGCGCAGATTGACTCGACATTAAGTACGGAAGACTACGTATTTCCAGCGCTCAGAAATCCGTCCTCAAAACCTCATCTGACTTCACGGAGGAAAACTTGGACCGCCACTCTGAAGCGCGCCGGTATTCCCTATTTCCCGCTCTATCACCTCCGGCACACATTCGCTACCAGACTGAGTGCCGGCGGCGTTGCGGACCACTTTGTAACCCAGATGCTTCGCCAAGGCGATGCCCAAGTTTTTAACGCCCCGGAAGTCGATGAGGATTCGCTTGGTCGTCCAAGCCCTCGCTCCAAGAATCAAAGTGGATCAAAGTGATTTGTTCCATGCCTACCGAATGTGGCGCACACTGGACACTAGACGGGAGACGTCCCAAACCGACATTAATAGTCTGATTAGACTAAGAATCACCCATTTCTGTCGCATTTGGAATCGGAAAATTTCGGGCACTTGTCATATTCCCTTGACAATTGTTGCGATATTCAATAGGATGCATCCCGCACTTCTAGGACGGCTCTTGCAAGATTCATTTCTGGCCCCTACGAGAAACTCAAGTGGGGGCACTAAGCGTCGAAATAATTTTTCTTGGGTGATTTAATAAATGGATAAGAAGTTTTATACCTTCCTAATTTTCCCAGGAGCGCATGGGAAACTCCATAAGGTCCGTCTTCCATTTTATTTTGTCCATATGGTGTTGGCGTTTAGCTTCGTGGGAATTATGACGATCGCCGCGCTCGTCAACAGTTATGCCCGCATGTTGCTGAAAGTCTCGAATTACAACAATCTTCGGACCGAGCGAGAAGCCCTCAAGACACAGAATCGAAGCTTGGAAAACGTCGTAACCACAACGAACGCAAAGTTGGACTCCTTGCAATCATTGGCTACCGAAGTTGCTTTGACATACGGTTTCGGCGAAGCCCGTAGCCCGCGTTTTCCAGAAGGAGCTCTGGCGCTCGCGACCCAGACGAATTCCACCGTCGAGTCGAGCTACCGAGCTTCGCTTTACGCATTCAATTTAATCAGGAATTCTTCCCTTGTTCCTTCCAGGCCCTCCACTGCACTAGGGATCTTCCCCGGCACGGATTTGGGGCGTGAAACGGTGCCCTCCTTCTGGCCGGTTCGAGGGAAGATCACGGCGGGCTTTGGCCAGCGCTTGGATCCATTCAGTGGGGAAGGCGTCTTCCATTCGGGAGTAGATATCTCTACCCCGTTCGGCACTCGAGTTGAGTGTGGCGGCGATGGCATCGTCTTGCAAGCGGGGTTCGATTCCGGCTACGGTAATGCTATCGTGGTAGATCACGGATTTGGTTTGACGACCAAATACGGGCATCTGAGCAAGATTCTTGTCGTCGTGGGCCAGGAAGTAAAACGCGGACAGGTTATTGGTGCCGTCGGAATGACCGGCAAGGCGACGGGTCCACATCTCCACTACGAAGTGATGGTCAACGATACCCCTGTAAACCCGATGAAATACTTGCACGAGTAGCCGGAGGCCGACGCACGTCATCCTGATGGTTTGGGTATCCGTGAAAGGCGGCGAAGACGGATCATTGCTCCTGCCGAGTGTTGTATCGCAGTTGGCCCCGAGTTATAGCCCGTGAACCTGTATGCCGGTTCCTGTAACTATAAGCCAGTAAAGCTTTTTGGGGGTTGAGAGGCAAGGTTGGTGTTGGCGGGTGGGAAATCCCGAAAAAGTCAGTATTTCAGTAGCCGAAAAAAACATATCGGTTTTCCTTGCAATTTGCCTGCCGATTAGTATAATAGTAAGTTTGCAGCGGCTGGCGTAGCTCAGCCGGTAGAGCATCTGATTTGTAATCAGAGGGTCGGGGGTTCGAATCCCTTCGCCAGCTCCAGTTTGAGTGAGGTCAGCCGTAAGAAATCTGGTAAGTGGTCGCCGGTAGGTAGATTCGGGAGCGGGTTTACCAAATCTGGATTACTCAGTATTGCGCGGGCAGACTTGCACGTCCGCGCCCAACCGCAATCTCGACCCACTTGGCTCAAATGAATCCGGTTATCGGGGCTAAGGACAAGACTGCGCCCGCGCTTGCCAGGGTGCTTGGAAGGATGAAGCAGAGCGGACAGGTGGCTGAGTGGTCAAAAGCAGCAGACTGTAAATCTGCCGACCCCTGTGGTCTACGGAGGTTCGAACCCTCCCCTGTCCACCAGATATACAGTGGCAAGTGACAAGTGACGAGGGAGCAGACGTGCACTTCGGTAAATGGCCCGCCACTCGCCGCTTTTCACTCTTCACTGAAGTTAGGGGCGGGAGTAACTCAGTGGTAGAGTCACAGCCTTCCAAGCTGTTGGTCGCGGGTTCGATTCCCGTCTCCCGCTCCAGGAATACAGTGGATAGTGGATAGCTGACGAAGCGTGACTTTCAGAATGGGCGGTGTTTTGGGCTTGCCCTAACCACTAGGCACTAACCACCGCTTTTGAGGGGCCGATGTAGCTCAGTTGGTAGAGCACGTCCTTGGTAAGGACGGGGTCAGCGGTTCAATTCCGCTCATCGGCTCCAGAGCTTTGAGGCGCGTCGCAATTTGCGTCGCTTTTAGGCAGTGGCTATGTTCCGCGAGGGATGGCGTAAGGCGAAGGACGCTTCCTGGTGGAAGGTCTCGGTGGCCCGATTCTAATGATTCACGGGAGTTGGCTGGGACGCTACAAATTAATTACACGGATGAGGCGCTAAACCCATGGCCAAGGAAAAATTTGATCGATCGAAGCCGCACATGAATGTGGGGACGATCGGGCACATTGATCACGGGAAGACGACGTTGACGGCGGCGATCACGAAGGTATTGGCGAAGGAGAATCCGAAGGTAAAGTTCCGGGCGTTTGATTCGATTGACAACGCGCCGGAGGAGAAGGCGCGGGGGATCACGATTGCGATCGCGCACGTGGAGTATGAGACGAAGAACCGGCACTATGCGCACGTAGATTGCCCGGGGCACGCGGACTACATCAAGAACATGATCACGGGGGCGGCGCAGATGGACGGAGCGATTCTGGTGGTAGCCGCCACCGACGGGCCGATGCCGCAGACGCGCGAGCACGTGCTGTTGGCGCGGCAGGTGAACGTGCCGTACATCGTGGTGTACATGAACAAGTGTGACGCGGTGGAGGACGAGGAGTTGCTGGAGCTGGTGGAAGTGGAAGTGCGCGACCTGCTGAACAAGTACCAGTTTCCTGGGGACAAGATTCCGGTGATACGGGGTTCGGCGCTGAAGGCGCTCGAGGGGGACGCGAAGTGGGAGAAGTCGATCCACGAATTGATGGACGCGGTGGACAGCTACATTCCGATGCCGGCGCGGGAAATCGACAAGCCGTTCCTGATGCCGGTGGAAGATATATTTTCGATCTCGGGACGGGGGACAGTGGTGACGGGGCGGGTGGAGCGGGGCAAGGTGAAGGTGCAGGAAGAAATCGAGATTGTGGGATTGCGGCCGGAGCCGTTCAAGCGGGTGGTGACGGGCGTGGAGATGTTCAAGAAGCTGCTGGATGAAGGGCAGGCGGGGGACAACATCGGGGTGCTGCTGCGGGGGACGGAAAAGGACGACGTGGAGCGGGGCATGGTGCTAGCGAAGCCGGGGTCGATCACGCCGCACACCAAGTTCAACGGCTCGGTGTATATCTTGACGAAGGAAGAAGGAGGACGGCACACGCCGTTCTTCAACGGGTACCGTCCGCAGTTTTACTTCCGGACGACGGACGTGACGGGGGTAGCGACGCTGCCGGCAGGGACGGAAATGGTGATGCCGGGAGACAACGTGAGCTTGGAGATCGAACTGATCACGCCGATCGCGATGGAGAAAGGGCTGCGCTTCGCCATCCGCGAAGGCGGCCACACTGTCGGCGCCGGTACCGTCGCCGAAATTATAAAGTAGAGCTTTCAGCGATTAGCTCTCAGCTTTCAGCGAAGACATTGGCTGACTGCTGATAGCGGATGGCTGATGGCTGAGAGCCGAGAGAGCGATGCGCGAAATTATTACCTTGCAATGCGGCGACTGTAAAAACCGCAACTACACTTCGACGAAGAATAAGAAGAAGAATCAGGACCGGCTGGAAATCAAAAAGTTTTGCCGCGCGTGCCGCCACCATACGGTCCACAAGGAAGTGAAGTAGTTGAAAGTCAAAAGTCAAAAGTCCAATACGGACAGATGCTTTCGACTTTTAACTTTCGACTGGTTTTCACAGGGGCGTCAGATTAACGGCTAATCTGCCGGTCTCCAAAACCGGTCATGGGGGTTCAAATCCCTCCGCCCCTGCCAGATTTTTCGGGTGTGAGGATTGCCTTCGGCGAGCAATGAGTTGCTCAGCCGGATCGAGAGCGAAATGGGTAATGATGAAAGCAGTATGATGCAGGCCCCCTTGGAGCATGCTAAGGGAGTATTGGGGGAATTAAAGCAGTATGCTTCCGAGGTAAAAACTGAAACCAAGCGCGTGACTTGGCCCGGCATGCAGGAGGTTTACGGCACCACGGTAATGGTGGTCCTGACGACATTTCTTTTCGGGATTTATTTTTACATCTGTGATGTGGCTTTTGGGCGAGCCGTAACGACCTTGCTGAACTATCTCCGGCATCGTGGCTGAGGCTAAATCGCAGGAGAAGGGTGAAAGGTTTGACCGAACAGGAACTCACCACTGGAAAGACGAGCATGGCAAAGAACTGGTATATCCTCCACACCTACTCCGGGTTTGAGAAGAAAGTCGCTGAGACTCTGAAGAGCCGGATTGATGCCGAAGGACTCACGGAGCATTTCGGAGAGATCATGGTCCCCACGGAAGACGTTATCGAAATGCGCCAGGGGAAGAAGGTGGTCACCCCCAAGCTCTTTTATCCGGGTTATGTGCTGGTGGAGATGGAAATGAACGACAACACCTGGCACATGGTGCGCTCCACTCCGCGCGTCACGGGGTTTGTGGGTTCCGGACAGCGGCCCAGCCCTCTAACTGCCGAGGAAGTTGACCGGATTGTCCATCGCGTTGAGGTGGCGGCCGAACATCCCAAGCCGAAGCTCAAGTTTGACCGGGGGGAGAACGTCAAAATTACCGATGGACCTTTCCGGGACTTCAATGGCGTGGTGGACGAAATCAACGAAGACCGCTCCACTTTGCGCGTGATGGTGACCATCTTTGGTCGCCAGACACCCGTGGAGCTGGATTTCTACCAGGTGGAAAAAATTTAGCCGGGCGAGCAGCCGGGAACTGATGGCTTGCCCCGGACAGCAACGCCGCAACGCGGCAGGCAAAGGTTAAGGTCATGGCAAAACGAGTTACAGCAATGGTGAAGCTTCAGATTCCGGCGGGGAAAGCCACTCCCGCTCCGCCCGTGGGGCCGGCCTTGGGCCAGCACGGCGTGAACATCATGGACTTCTGCAAATCCTTCAACGCCAAGACCTCGGCGAAGGATCAGGAGGGCTTGATCATTCCAGTGGTCATTACGGTCTATCACGACCGCAGCTTCACCTTTGTTACCAAAACGCCTCCTGCCTCGATACTTTTAAAGCGCGCGGCGGGAATTGCCAAGGGCTCCGGGGAGCCCAACCGCAACAAAGTGGGAAAGGTTACGGAGAAGCAGGTGGAAGAAATCGCCAAGCTGAAGTTGCCGGACCTGAATGCTCGGAACCTGGCGGCTGCGGTTGCTACCATCAAGGGCACTGCGCGAAGCATTGGGATTGACGTCACTGCCTAAGAAGGAGTGGCGAGTTTACCTCGCCGCATGGCGGCGTAAGGCTGCCCTATCGAGGTTCCAAGGGCAAGCGGTTTGCGAGTTTTGACACGGAGAAGCTGGAATGGCTAAAGAAGGAAAGAAGTATGAGGCGTCCGCCAAGTTGGTTGACAAGCCCACTTACACGCTGGCGGATGCCATGCCGGTGGTCAAGAAGGCGGCATTTGCGAAGTTTGATGAGACCGTGGAAGTCGCCATGCGTTTGGGAGTAGATCCCAAGCACGCGGACCAGATGGTGCGCGGAACGGTGGTTCTGCCGCACGGACTGGGAAAATCCAAGCGCGTAATCGTGATCGCTTCCGGCGATAAGGTACGCGAGGGGCGCGAAGCAGGCGCGGATGAATCCGGCGGTGATGATCTCGTACAGAGAATCCAAGGTGGGTGGATGGACTTTGATGCTGTCGTGGCCACACCGGACATGATGAAATCCGTCGGGCGGCTGGGCAAGGTGCTGGGACCGCGAGGGCTGATGCCCAACCCCAAGACCGGGACGGTCACGTTAGATGTGGCGAAGGCCGTCAAGGAAGTGAAAGCCGGAAAGGTGGAATTCCGTGTTGACAAGACCGGCATTATTCACTGCCCGGTGGGAAAGGTCTCTTTTGAGGCCGCAAAGCTGGCGGAGAACGCCGGCGCACTGATCTCCAGTGTCGTCAAAGCCAAGCCTCCCTCTGCTAAGGGAAAGTACGTCAAAAGCATTGTGGTTTCATCCACCATGGGGCCAGGGCTGGTGATTGATCTGGATTCAGTTGAGGCGGCGTAAGCAGGTTGTAGAAGCTGTCAAGGAGTGAGCATGGATCGGGATGAGAAAAAGAAGCATGCGGAGATGCTCCACGAGGAGCTGAAGAAGGCGCGGGGCATCATCCTTTCGGGGTTCCAGGGGATCACGGTGGCCCAGGATTTTGTTCTGCGCAGAAAGGTTGCTGGGACAGGCGCGCGATACAAGGTGGTGAAGAACAGCTTGATCGAGCGCGCTGCCAAGGGGACACCAGTTGAGCCGGTTGCGCAAAAGCTGGCGGGGACCACCTCTGTGGCACTTACTGAAACCGACCCCGTTGCGCTGGCGAAGGCCTTAACGGAGTACGCCAAGGAAAACCCCATCTTAACCTTTAAGTGCGGAGTGGTAGAGGGAAGGGTTGTTTCCCTCGCCGACTTGGTCGCCATCGCGACCCTGCCTCCCAGGGAGCAAGTGCTTTCCAAAGTGTTGTTTATGTTCAATTCACCGGCGCAGCGGGTGGCATCGACGCTGTCAGGCGTGGCTCGCAATCTTGCTTACGTGATTCAGCAGGCTGTGAAAGAAAAGAAATTCCAGGAAGCACCGGGCAACTAATGCCGGTCAGGAAACAGAATCGTTCGGGCGCATGGCCGATTTTTCCCTAGTTATCGGGAAGCGCCTTACGGAGGAGGAGAATCTAGCATGTCGGAACGGGTAGAGAAAATCGTCGAAGATGTAAAGGGGTTGACCCTGCTTGAGGCTGCTGAGCTCGTTAAGCGGCTCGAGGAAGTGTTGGGCGTGTCCGCGGCGGCGGCTGCTCCCATGGCGGTTGCGGGAGCGGGTGCGGCCGCCGCAGCCGGAGCTGCACCTGTCGAGGAGCAGACAGAGTTCGCTGTGGTCCTTACCGCCGTGGGAGCCAATAAGATCAATGTCATCAAGGCCGTCCGCGAAGTCACCAGCCTCGGGCTGAAAGAAGCCAAGGACCTGGTTGATGGCGCTCCCAAGCCGATTAAAGAAGGCGTTTCCAAAGAAGAGGCGGAAACTATCAAGAAAAAGTTCACCGAAGCTGGCGCTACCGTAGAAGTGAAATAGCTGTCCTCCCGCCAGGCCTCAGGGAAGAAAGGGTTTAAGCCCTTGCTCCCCTGGGGGAGATCGCCTGGTGGTAAGGCCCTCACTCGCAAGTGGCATGGATGAACCCATGGACTGCTGGGCCATCGGGATGAATCGATTGCATCCTCAGGGGCTAGGTGTGCATCCATATCATTAAGGGATCTGTGCCACCATTGTCCGATCGACGTTTGAAATTTCAAGCAAGGAGCAAATGGAATGCCTAACGGCGGGAACGGCGCTGTGCGTCAGCGCATTAATTTCTCCAAAATTCCGACAGTCATTAAGATTCCTAATCTCATCGAGGTCCAACGGCGGTCCTACGAGCGCTTCCTCCAGATGAACCTCCTTCCTTCGGAACGGGAGGATGTGGGGCTGCAAGCGGTCTTTAATTCCGTGTTCCCCATCACGGATTTCCGCGGCATCGCGCAGTTGGACTTTGTGGATTACTCCATCGGCAATTGGGAATGCAAGTGCGGAAGCTTAAAAGGCCTGCACCACTTGCGCAGTACCTGCAAGAACTGCGGGCACACGGTCATTACCGATCCCTTCAAGGTGGGCGAGGTCCTTTGCACCAAGTGCGGCACATTCAACAAGAACGTGGTCACTTTCTGTAACAAGTGCGGCGACCCGGTGGCGCTCCAGTTGAAGTACGATGTAACTGAATGCCAGGAGCGCGGCATGACTTTCGCGGCGCCCCTTAAAGTTACCATCCGCCTCACCCTTTATGACAAAGACAGCGATACCGGCCACAAAAGCATCCGCGACATCAAAGAACAGGAAGTTTATTTCGGTGAAATTCCCCTGATGACGGAAAACGGAACGTTTATTGTCAACGGGACCGAACGCGTCATTGTCAGCCAATTGCACCGTTCGCCGGGAGTCTTCTTCGAGGCGAATGCCCAGAAGACTTACTTCCTCGGAAAGATCATCCCTTATCGCGGATCCTGGGTGGAATTTGAGTACGACACCAAGAATCTTCTCTATGTCCGGATTGACCGCAAGCGCAAGTTTTTGGCTACTATTTTTCTGCGGGCCCTGGGGCTGAAGAACGATTCCGAAATCGTCACCGCGTTTTACCAGGTCGAGAAAATCTCGCTCAAAGACCGCAGGCTATTCTGGGAGGTCTCCGAAGGACTGGTTAATAACCGGATCTCCAAAAGCATCGATCATCCCCGCACGCATGAAGCCGTGGTGCCGGCCGGACGAAAGATTACGTCGGCGGCCTTCAAGGAAATCCAAAAGGCCAAGATCACCCAGGTGGAAGTGGCTGCCCACGATCTGGAAGGTGGCTTTACCGCCACCGACATCGTTGACCCCTCCACGGGAGAGGTGCTGGTCGAAGCCAACAGTGAGATTACCTCCAGTGCCCTGAACTCCATTCAGGATTCCGGAATTCAGGAATTGCAGGTGTTTTTCCCTGAACGGGACGATACCGGTTCCGTTATGAGCCAGACCTTGAAGCGCGACACCTTGAAGACACCGCAGGAAGCGCTGATCGAGATGTATCGCAAAATGCGCCCGGGCGACCCCCCGACGCTGGAAACCGCCACCTCTCTGTTCAATGGCATGTTCTTCGATCCGCGCAAGTATGATTTCTCCCGCGTGGGCCGGCTGAAATTCAATATCAAGCTGGGATATTACTCCAAGCTCAAGAATCGCCTGGACGATGAGGCCCAAGAATTTGAGATTGAAGACGCCCGGAATTTCCCCCGAGCAAATTTTTACGTCGTCGTGGATGACGAGAAGATGTTTGTGGGCAAACGGGAAGGGAATATCTGTTCCGAAGTTGTGCGTGCCTGCGAAGGTACCCTGGCCACCGATCATTCCGAGCACTCGCCGGTGCAATTGCCGCTTGATAAACGCACGCTGGAGCCGGAAGACTTTTACGCGGCTATCCGCTATCTGCTAACCCTGAAGAAGAACCCGGACGGCAAACACGCCGTGGACGACATCGACCACTTAGGGAATCGCCGTGTTCGTGCCGTGGGCGAATTGATTGAAAACCAGTTCCGCCTTGGCTTGGTACGCATGGAGAGGGCGATTAAAGAGAAGATGTCGGTTTACCAGGAAATGTCCACTGCTATGCCGCACGACCTCATCAACGCCAAGCCGGTCATGGCGGCGATTCGTGAATTCTTCGGATCTTCACAGCTCTCGCAGTTTATGGATCAGACCAACCCGCTTTCCGAGATTACCCACAAGCGCCGGCTTTCCGCCCTCGGGCCGGGTGGACTTTCCCGCGAGCGGGCAGGTTTCGAAGTGCGCGACGTTCACCCTACGCACTACGGACGCATTTGCCCCATCGAGACGCCGGAAGGTCCCAACATCGGCTTGATCTCTTCGCTATCGTGCTACGCGCAGATCAACGAATACGGCTTCATCGAAAGCCCCTACCGCAAAGTTCGTGGCGGCCGCATCGTTGATTACGTCACCGTCACGCACGGCGGTGATGGGCCCTGGAAAGTCGGTGAGCACGTGGAATGGGGCACGCTGGAGAAAACCAATGAAGAGTTGCGGGAGAAGAAGCGCAAGCTGGTGGAACACGAACCGTTCTCCTTCTACCAATCGGCGTGGGAAGAGGACCAATACGTGATCGCGCAAGCCAACGTGGGCGTTGACGATAAGGGCCGCATCATTCACGAATTGGTCAACGCGCGGCAAGCCGGCAACTTTGTGCTCAAGCGCCGCGATGAGATTGATTACATCGACGTCAGCCCCAAGCAACTGGTCAGTGTGGCGGCTTCGCTGATCCCGTTTCTCGAGAACGACGACGCCAATCGCGCGCTGATGGGGTCCAACATGCAGCGGCAATCGGTTCCCTTGTTGCGCGCGCAAGCACCGCTGGTGGGCACAGGTATGGAAGAAGTCACGGCGCGTGATTCCGGCGCTGTCGTCATCTGCCGCCGCAACGGCGTGGTGGATAGCGTTGACAGTGAACGCATCATCGTGCGCGTCGAGGGCGACGGTCACAGTGGGCAACTCTCCCGCGAAGTGGGCGCGGACATCTATCAGCTTATCAAGTTCCGCCGCTCCAATCAGAACACCTGCATCAACCAAAAGCCGGCGGTCCACAAGGGGCAGCGGGTTCATGCCGGCCAGGTGCTGGCCGATGGTCCCTGCACCGATCACGGCGAGCTGGCCCTGGGCCGCAACGTGCTGGTGGCTTTCATGCCCTGGCGCGGCTACAACTTTGAAGACGCCATCCTGGTCAGCGAAAAACTGGTGAAAGAAGATTCCTATACCTCGATTCACATCGAGGAGTTCGAAATCGAATCCCGCGACACCAAGCTGGGACCGGAAGAAATCACCCGCGACATCCCCAACCTTTCTGAATCTCTCTTGAAAGACCTGGATGAAAGCGGCGTCATCCGCATCGGCGCATACGTCAAGCCGGGTGACCTTCTGGTGGGCAAGGTCACTCCCAAGGGTGAGACGCAACTGACCCCGGAGGAAAAACTGTTGCGTGCGATTTTCGGTGAAAAGGCCGGCGATGTTCGCGACGCCTCCCTGACCTGTCCTCCCGGAATTGAAGGCATCGTTGTGGATGTCAAGATCTTTTCGCGCAAGGGCGCGGATAAGGATGAACGCGCCAAGAATATCGAAGGCTCGCAGGTAGCCCGCCTGGAAAAAAACCTTAACGACGAAATCCGCATCCTCCAAGATGAGCGTTTGAAGCGGCTGTGCGCGTTGCTGGAAGGGGAAGAGCTTCTGGCGGACCTGCACGACGAAAAAACCAACAAGCGGCTGATTACGAAAGGCACCAAGCTCAGCCGCGACGTCCTGGCCCGTGTCACCACGCGCAACCTAAAACGCATGAGGATCACGAAGAAGGACCCGACCCTCATCGATAAAATCGATGAGATCGAAGAGATGACTTCGCGGCAGATCGACATCCTGCGGAAGATTACCGACGAGAAGATTCAAAAGCTGAAGAAGGGCGACGAACTTCCGCCCGGAGTCATCAAGCTGGTCAAGGTCTATATCGCCATGAAGCGCAAACTTTCCGTCGGCGATAAGATGGCTGGCCGGCACGGCAACAAGGGCGTAATTGCCCGTATCCTTCCCGAGGAGGACATGCCTTACATGCCGGATGGAACTCCGGTGGAGGTGGTGCTGAATCCACTGGGTGTCCCTTCCCGTATGAATGTGGGCCAGATCCTGGAGACACACCTTGGCTGGGCCGCTCGCGAGTTGGGCCACAAGATTCGCAAGCTCTTCTCTACGGAAGCTCGGGCCGAATTGCTTCGCAAAGAGTTGAAGAGCCTTTTCCGCAACAACCCCCTGGTGGCGGCGCTCGACACCATGGATGACGAGCACGTTCTGGATTATGGCCGGGCGTTAATGGATGGAGTCGCCTTCGCCACCCCCGTGTTTGACGGTGCGACGGAAAGGGAAATCAAGGAATTCCTGGAAAAGGCGGGCCTACCTCTTTCCGGTAAGATCAACCTATTCGACGGCATGACCGGGGAGAAGTTCGAGCAACCTGTAACCGTCGGGTACATTTACATGCTCAAGCTCTCCCACTTGGTAGATGATAAAATCCACGCTCGGTCGATCGGACCTTACTCCCTCATCACCCAGCAACCTCTTGGAGGCAAGGCGCAGTTCGGCGGCCAGCGGTTCGGCGAAATGGAAGTTTGGGCCTTGGAAGCCTATGGTGCAGCGTACATCTTGCAGGAGCTCCTAACGGCGAAATCCGATGATGTTTACGGGCGCGCCAAAATTTATGAAGCCATCGTCAAAGGTGAGGCCGCCATTGAGCCAGGCGTGCCGGAGTCGTTCAATGTATTGGTGCGGGAGCTGCAGAGCCTTTGCCTCGACGTGGAATTAATCAAGAAACCCAAGGAACAACTCGCGCCGGTAGGCGCTGAGTAGGGAATTGAGGAGCCGCCAGGCACACGCCGCGCCCCACACCGCGCCGGTGCCCCGGTGGCGCAATCTCGACAAAATCTCTTCTCTCCTTTGAAGGAGGAAAACCTTGTTCCGAAGCAGCCCTTATGATCGAGTAAGCCTAATCGGTGAATTTGACGCTATCCGTATTAGCTTGGCGTCGCCGGAGAAGATCCGGTCCTGGTCGCATGGTGAAGTGACCAAGCCAGAGACCATCAATTACCGTACCTTTAAGCCGGAGCGTGACGGCCTATTTTGTGCCCGCATTTTTGGCCCGGTCACAGACTGGGAATGCTTGTGCGGTAAGTACAAACGCATGAAGCATCGCGGCGTGATCTGCGACAAATGCGGCGTTGAGGTGACCCTTTCCAAGGTTCGCCGGGAGCGTATGGGGCACATCGAGCTGGCTTCCCCCTGCTCGCACGTCTGGTTCTTCAAGGGACTCCCCAGCCGCATTGGCCACCTACTCGATATTTCGCTCCGCGACCTCGAGCGTATCCTGTATTTTGAAAACTACGTCGTCGTCGATCCCGGTGAAGCTCCTCTCAAAGAGAAAGAGTTGTTGACGGAGGAGCGCTACCGGCAACTTCAGCAGGATTTCCCCGGCAAATTCCGCGCCGGGATGGGCGCGGAAGCCATCAAGGAACTGCTGAAGCAGGTTGATATCGAGGCGCTGGCGGAAGAGTTGCGCGAAAAAATGAAGAGTGACCCGTCGCAACAGAAGCGGGTCAAGTACGCCAAGCGGCTGAAGGTGCTGGATGCGTTTCGCAAGTCGGGGAATAAGCCGGAATGGATGATTCTCGACGTGATCCCGGTGATCCCGCCCGAGTTGCGGCCCCTTGTGCCCCTCGATGGTGGCCGCTTTGCGACTTCCGATTTGAATGACCTCTATCGTCGCGTCATCAATCGTAATAACCGGCTCAAGAAGTTGATGGAACTGCATGCGCCGGATGTCATTGTCCGCAACGAAAAACGTATGTTGCAGGAAGCGGTGGACGCGCTGTTTGACAACGGCCGGCGGGGCCGCGTGCTGCGCGGAGCCAACAACCGCCCGCTCAAGTCTCTGTCGGACACGCTGAAAGGCAAGCAGGGCCGCTTCCGCCAGAACCTGCTGGGAAAACGCGTTGACTACTCCGGCCGCTCGGTGATCGTCGTGGGGCCGGAGCAGAAGCTACATCAATGCGGCTTGCCCAAGAAGATGGCGCTCGAGCTCTTCAAACCCTTCATCTATCACCGGTTGGAGCAGGCGGGGCACTGCACGACCATCAAGGCTGCGAAAGAAATGGTGGAGCGCCAGGAACCGGTCGTCTGGGATATTCTCGAAGAAGTCATCAAGGACCACCCGGTGTTATTGAACCGCGCTCCCACGCTGCACCGGTTGGGTATCCAAGCCTTCGAGCCGGTCCTGGTGGAAGGCAAGGCCATCAAGATCCATCCCCTGGTTTGCACGGCGTTCAATGCCGATTTTGACGGCGACCAAATGGCGGTGCACATTCCTCTTTCACCGGAGGCCCAAATTGAGGCTTCGGTGCTGATGCTGTCGGCGAACAACATTCTATCGCCGGCGAATGGACAGCCGCTTGCCGTACCCACGCAGGACATCGTGCTGGGTGTTTATTACCTGACCAAGGATAAGCGCGGGGCCAAGGGCGATGGCCGCGCCTTCGCCAATTCTGACGAGGTGCTGCTGGCGCTGGAGGCGGGTGAGGTTGAGACCCTGACCCCGATTCGCCTGCGCTACACGGGGCGCGTGATCGACTTAACCACGGCCTACGATGATCAGGACGTGCTGCACACGGAGCCCATCACGATCAAGAACCAGTTCATCAATACCACGGTGGGCCGGGTGATTTTCAACGACCACTTGCCCAAGGGGATGCCCTACGTCAACGGCTTGCTCCGCAAAAAAGGCTTGGGGGCCCTGGTGAATTACTGCTACCTGCGCTTCGGTCTCGAAACCACGGTGCAGATGCTGGATGGTGTTAAGACGCTGGGCTTCCTGTACGCCACCAAGGCGGGAATCTCCATCGGCATCGACGACCTGGTTGTGCCGCAAAGCAAGGCAAGCTTGGTGAGTGCGGCGGAGAAGGAAGTCATCGAGGTTGAAAAGCAGTACCAGGAAGGCGCCATTACCCACGGCGAACGTTACAACAAGGTGATCGCGATCTGGTCAAACGTCACTGACGATGTGGCCAACGAGATGTTCCAGGTGATGGAGAAGCAAGACACCACCGGCCAGATGAATCCCATTTACATCATGGCCGACTCCGGCGCCCGCGGTTCGAAGCAGCAAATCCGGCAGCTCTCCGGCATGCGCGGCCTGATGGCAAAGCCCTCCGGGGAAATCATTGAGACCCCCATCACCGCGAATTTTCGCGAAGGTCTGAACGTGTTGCAGTACTTCATCTCCACCCACGGTGCGCGCAAAGGTTTGGCGGACACGGCGCTAAAAACCGCGGACTCTGGCTATCTCACGCGGCGGCTGGTGGACGTGGCGCAGGATGTGATCATTTCTGAGTTCGATTGCGGCACGCTGGACGGAATCTACGTGGAGCCGATCGTGGAGGCCGGAGAAGTGGTGGAACCGCTTCGCGACCGCATCGTGGGGCGAGTTTCGCTTGAGCAGATTAAAGACTACGAAGGTAATGTGATTGTAGACGTCAACCAGGAGATAAATGAGGACCTGGCGGCGGCCATCCAGGCGGCCGGCATCGAGCGCGTAAAGATTCGCTCCGTGCTGACTTGCGAATCGCGGCGTGGCGTTTGCGTGCGATGTTATGGGCGCAACCTGGCCACCGGGCGGGTGGTGGAAATGGGCGAGGCGGTTGGAGTGATTGCCGCGCAGTCCATCGGTGAGCCGGGCACGCAGCTTACCATGCGGACCTTCCACATCGGCGGCACGGCCAGCCGTATATCAGAGCAAAGCACTTTGGAGGCAAGGAACAACGGCTTCCTGAAGTTCCACAGTGTCCAGACCGTCATGAACCGCGAAGGCGCCCACGTCGTTATGAATCGCAATGGCGCGGTGGCCATCGTGGACGACAAAGGCCGCGAGCGCGAGCGCTACTCGGTGGTGTACGGAGCCCGGATCAAGGTGGCGGACGGGACCCCCGTGAAAATGGGTGAAATTATTGTCGAGTGGGATCCTTACACATTTTCGATCCTCACGGAAGTAAGTGGAACGGTGCAGTTCAAGGACCTCGAGGCCGGGGTTACGGTGCAGGAACAGGTGGATGAAGTCACCGGTTTGTCGCAATGGGTGGTGAAGGAAGCTTCGGAGGAGAAGTATCAGCCGCAAATCGTCATCCGCAACGAAAAGAAGGGCACCAAAAAATACTTAATGCCTTCGCGTGCCCACTTGATGGTTCAAGAGGGTGATGAAGTGAGTCCGGGCGATGTGCTCGCCAAGATCCCTCGTGAAACCACCAAGACCAAGGACATCACCGGTGGTCTACCGCGCGTGGTCGAACTCTTCGAAGCACGCAAGCCTCACGAGCCCGCGGTGATTACGGAAATCGACGGTGTGGTTCGTTACGCGGACGTGGTCAAAGGCCAGCGCAAGATCCTGGTTGTTCCGGACAAAGGCGAGACCAAGGAATACTTGCTGCCGCGAGGCGTGCACGTTTCCGTGCAGGAGGGTGAACGCGTTAAGGCGGGTGAGCCGCTCATGGACGGCCCGCGTAATCCCCACGATATTCTGGCGGTCCTGGGCGAAAAGGAACTTCAGAAGTATCTCGTCGATGAAATCCAGGAAGTTTACCGGCTCCAAGGCGTCAATATCAACGACAAGCACATCGAGGTGATCGTGCGCCAGATGATGCGATGGGTGAAAGTTGAAGAGGTGGGCGACACGGAATTTTTGCTTGATGAGCAGGTGGACAAGTTCAAGTTCCGTGAGGAGAACGACCGCGCCAAGGCCAAGGATGGCAAACCATCCACCGGCCGGCCTTTGCTGCTCGGAATTACCAAGGCGTCACTGGCAACCGATTCCTTTATTTCGGCTGCGTCGTTCCAGGAGACGACGCGTGTCCTCACGGAAGCCTCGATCCGCGGCGCTGTGGATCACCTCCGCGGCTTGAAGGAAAACGTCATCATGGGCCGGCTGATTCCAGCCGGGACGGGTCTGGAATTCTACCGGAACTTCAAGCTGCTCACGGAAGCCGAGCCGCCGCAGCCGGAAGTCACAACGCCGGCGGAAGTTGCCATTCCTGCCACTCCAACCCCGGCGGTGGGAGCGGAACTGGCGGACGAGGATGAGGCGAGAGCGCAATAAGAGTCGTCAGTAGTCAGTTGTCAGTTGAACAAGCTGATGACTGACTGCTGGCCATCGTGCATATCAGGCCTTATCGGGAACATAGGTCCAGACTTCTAATGGCTTTTTCTTGCTGGAAATGCGGCAAGAAGATTGCGTATCCCTCCGGGAGCCGGGTTCGGCGCGCGGACACTTGCCCCCGGTGTGGCTCCGACTTGCATTCCTGCCGCAATTGCCCATTCTACGATATCGGAAAACCCCACCAATGCGCGGAAACTCAAGCCCAATGGGTTCGCGGTAAAGAATCCACAAATTACTGCGCTTACTTCCAGCCCAACCCGACTTTGTTGGCGAAGGACCGTCCCATAAACACGTGCGCCGCAAGAAGAAAATTAGAATCGACGTTGAAGGTTTAATGACTAGCCGCGCCAGTCTCCGGGGGAGTCCAGCTAAGCTACCTCGAACCCGCCGGCCTTTTCATACGCATCGGCCGCACGCAGCAGGCGCGCTTCGTCGAAGTGCTTAGCAAGGATTTGCATGCCCACGGGAAGGCGTGGCTCGCTCGGGGTCTTGCCGCAGGGGACGCTGATTCCGGGGATGCCGGCCAGGCTGGCGGTGACAGTGTAGATGTCGGCGAGGTACATCTGGAGAGGGTCGTCCACTTTTTCGCCCAATCTGAAGGGCGGAATGGGGGACGTCGGGGTGACGATGACGTCGACTTCGTCGAACGCCTCGACGAAATCGCGTGTGATGAGGGTACGCACTTTCTGGGCTTTCAAATAGTAGGCATCATAATATCCGGAACTTAGCACGTAAGTTCCCAGCATAATGCGGCGCTTTACTTCTGCCCCGAAGCCGAGGTTGCGTGATTTGCGGTACATGTCCTGCAAATCGTCGTGATGTGGGGACCGGAATCCATAGCGCACGCCATCATAGCGGGCGAGGTTCGAGCTGGCTTCCGCGGTGCAGATAATGTAATAACATCCGATGGCATAGTCGGTGTGCGGCAAGCTGATGGGCACGATATCGCAACCGAGCTTGCTAAACAAGTCGATCCCCCTCTGGATGTTGCCGCTGATTTCGGGGTTCAATCCCTTAAGGTACTCCGTCGGAACCCCTACGCGGATTCCCCGGATGTCGCCGCTCAGGGCGCCAACATAATCGTCCACGGGCAGGGCGGCGCAAGTTGAATCGAGGGGGTCGCGCCCGGCGATGGTTTGCAGCACCAAGGCTACATCGTGCACCGAGCGCCCAAAC
This sequence comes from uncultured Acidobacteriota bacterium, assembly GCA_963825395.1. GTDB lineage: Bacteria > Acidobacteriota > Terriglobia > UBA7540 > UBA7540 > Bog-366. The sequence goes on from CAWGTQ010000021.1 coordinate 31,357, forward strand.
GGCCCGATGTGGTCGAGCGAGGAGGCAAACGCCACCAAACCGTAGCGGGAGACTCTGCCGTAGGTTCCCATCATTCCGACGATGTCGCAGAACGCCGAGGGCTGCCGTATGGAACCGCCGGTGTCGGATCCAAGCGCGACGGTCGCAAAATTCGCAGCAACGGCGGCGGCCGAACCACCGCTTGATCCCCCAGGCACGCGAGTCAGGTCGCGAGGATTGTGAGTGGGATAAAAGCTGGAGTTTTCCGTCGAGGAGCCCATGGCGAATTCGTCGCAATTCGTCTTGCCGAGGACGACGGCCCCCGCGCGCTCCAGCCTTTCGACGGCAGTGGCATCGTAAGGCGCGACGAAATTTTCCAGGATGTGGGACGCACAGGTAGTGCGGGTTCCGCGGGTCAGTATAACGTCCTTAATCGCGACAGGCACGCCGGCCAGAGGGCCGAGCATTTCGCCGGCGGCAATCGCTTCGTCCACTTTCCTTGCCTGCGCGAGAGCGCGCTCAGGGCACATGCTGAGATAGGCGTGGACTTCTGTGTCCTTCTTATCAATGCGCGACAAGTGGGATTGGGTGATTTCGACAGCCGTCGCCTGCCGGCTCTTCAGGAGTTCATGTATTTGGCTGACCGTAAGAGTGGTGAAGTCCATGATGTGTTAATTGCCTCTGCCATCCCCATTTTGGATTTGCGATTTTGGATTGAAGCAAGAGAATGCGCAAGTGCGGTCAGTAATCCAAAATCCAAAATCTGAAATGCTCTCAGTCATCCCGCTCGATTACCCGCGGCACTTTGAAGCTCCCCGCGCCCGCCTCGGGAGCATTCGCTAGCGCCTCATCCTGGGAAAAGTTCCGGCGCGGCAGATCCGCCCGGAAGGAGGCATTCTCGGAACCCGGGTATGTGACCTGGGCCATGGGCTCGATTGCAGAGGTATCCAGCTCGTTCAGCTTTTGCACGTACTGCAAAATGGAATCGATTTGAGGAAGGTATTTCTTCACTTCTTCCTCCGTAAGCTCCAAGTGAGCAAGGTCGGCCACGTAGCGAACATCTTTTTCGGTAAAGGCCATATGTTTGCCTATCTCCGAGGGCGGTTAAAATACTTGGCATAAGAGTTTGCCAGCGCCGAGGCAATTTCAGGGTCAGCTATAGAATTTGTATCCATCAACTGCTCCGCCAGGGGCGGAGCAGGCAGGGTACCTCCGCGCGAGCGTCGAGGGGGAGAAAACAAGTCGGGTTGAGCCACCGTCTTGATTCGCAACTTCTTCACAATCGGTTGGCCCAGGAAGCCGTTGATTTCGGAGCGAATTTCCTCGGTCATCTGCCGGAGCTGTGTGCCCCACGTGGCGCAGTCGGTAGCGAGGGTCAACACGCCGGAGGCAAAAAAGGCGGGATGGGAATGTTGTGCCATGCTCTTCCCTGCGATGCGCGGCCACAGGGGAAGCAGGATTTCAAGCACGTGCGGCTCCGCGCGGCGCATTTGCTTCCTAAACAGAGAAGGCAGAATTGTTCCGATTTCATCCACGTTCGGTGTTCTCCAGCAAACACTTCTGAAGTCGAAAGGATCAGTCAGTCTAGCACATTGAGCGCCAACGAGGAAATTAGCTTGAGATGGGCCAGTAACATTTTTATAATACCGCACGCATGAAACTGATTCTCGCCTCCAATTCCCCGCGTCGGATTGAGTTGCTCCGGGACGCCGGGTTCGATTTTGATGTTATTCCCAGCGGCATCGATGAGGGGTTGCCGATTCCGGGAGAACTTCCGGAGGATTACGCCCGGCGCACTGCCTGCGCCAAGGCGCTACATGTGGCCGCATGCTCGCCGTCCGGCAGGCTGGTATTGGGAGCAGATACGATTGTTACGATCAACGGTTTAATTCTGGGAAAGCCCAGCGGACCCTTCGATGCCACCCGAATGCTCCGTTTGCTCTCCGGCCAGACGCACGCGGTGATCACTGCGATCTGCCTGGTTAGGGTACCTGACCACATTGCAGCCCTCAAAACCGAGACCACCTTTGTGACCTTCCACGACCTGAACGAAGACGAAATTCGCGCCTATGTGGCCAGCCATGAGCCCTTCGACAAGGCCGGCGCTTATGCCATTCAAGGATTAGCTTCGAAGTTCGTGACCCACATATCCGGCTGCTATTTCAATGTGGTCGGCCTTCCAGTTTCTCTGCTCTATGAGATTCTCAAGGCGTGTGAGGATAGGAGTCAGAAGTCAGGAGCCAGAATAGGGGAAACTCCACCGACTACTTTATCCTGACTTCTAACTTCTAGCTTCTAACATTTCCCCTCAAAGAATGATTCGCCCATCCCCTTCGCGGCGCGTCACGCGCTCACGATCGAGGTATTCGAGTAGCGGGATAGCGTATTTGCGGGAAAGACCGGTCAGCTCCTTAAAGTCCGTAACACCCAGGCGGTTATTCTGTGCTTTGCGGCGCGCCAGGATCTCGCGAAGCTCGCGCAGCGCCGACTGGTGGAAGATCAGGTCCTCCGTAACTTTGTGCAGCACGTTTTCCTTCAAGAGAATCCTCAGCAATTTTTCGGCGCGCGCATGATCGAGGCGCAGGTTTGCCAGGACTTCCCGCGCGCTGGGCACGGCCAGGCCTGCTTTTTCAAAGGCGACGGCGATTTGATCGCGCGCTGCAACTTCCTCCGCGGACAGTTGGATGGTACGACCGCCCAGACGAACCGTTTCACCGTGCATGTCAATTTTGCCCTGCACGGTCAGCGACTGCAGCAGAGCGTTGAGGAGCGTCGGCGAGGGGATAGAGTGTACCGCCCTTCCGGCACCGAGCTTGCCCCGCAGGTCCTCCTTGGGCAGCCCGGCCACCAGCGGATTTGCCGCATGAAACTTTTCGAGTTGCTCGAGGAGGAGCTTTGCCAATTGCTCGAAGTGCGCCACGGAGACGAGAAGGCTAGGTGGTTGCCCGAGGGGCACTAGACGCTTTTGGGTCTCGAGGGATGTTGCCACCCGGAGTATGTCCGCGGGTTTCCAGCCTGTGCGGGCGGCAAGAGCCGCGGGGGTAGCTTCACCCGCCCGCTGCACCAGGAGTTCGAGCCGTGCTTCCGGTTCGCCGTGTTCAAATACGCGCAAGGATTCGAGGGTGACAGGATCGCCGGGGCGGTGTTTGGGGGGAGCATTGTCGAGCACGCTGCCCCCGCCGATGGTGGTTACGGGCGAGAATTGCCGGATGATGAAGCGGTCACCGGGCACAAACAGACCTGGCTCTGACAGGCGAAGCTGCACAAAACCGGTTGCTCCCGGTTTCATTTCCTTGCCCTCAAGCAGGACGACCCGCGCCAGCATCTCCGCCGTCCCGCAGTGGAAATGCACTTGCGCATGGTTCTTCAGTGGCCGGGCGCTCGGCAGAAGGTTTAGGGTGCAATCCAGGGATGTCGTGGGCTGGAACAGGCCGGGCGCGGCCAGCACCATGCCGCGGGTAATTTGCCGGGCCTCCGTTCCCGCTAAGTTAAGAGCCGTTCGTTGGCCCGCGGTGGCGCAGTCGGCGGTGGCGTTGTAGACCTCGATGCCGCGTATGCGCGCACGTTTTTCTATGGGGAAAATCTCAACCTCGGTTTCCTTTTCCACTATCCCCGCCACCAGCGTCCCGGTGACAACCGCTCCAAATCCTTTTATTACGAATGAGCGGTCAATGGGGAGCCGAAAGGGCAGATCGGTGGGTTTGGGTGGCGCCTCGAGGCTCAGCCGCCGCAGTTCATTCTTGAGTTCGTCCAACCCCTCGCCGGTGCGCGCGCTGACCGCCAGGACCGGCGCACCTGCCAGGAACGAATCCGCGACGAATTCCTGCACCTCGAGCCGCACCAGGTCCAGCACCTCGCGGTCCACCAAGTCAGACTTGGTGATGACGACCAGGCCTTGGCGAATTCCCAGCAGCTTGCAAATGTCGAAGTGCTCGCGCGTCTGAGGTTTGATGGATTCGTCGCCGGCGACGATTAACATGACCAGATCGATGCCACCCACGCCTGCCAGCATGTTCTTCACGAAACGCTCATGGCCGGGAACGTCGATGAATCCGATGCGCAAATCCTTGCCCAAATCCAGATGAGCGAACCCGAGATCGATGGTGATGCCGCGACGCTTCTCTTCCTCCCAGCGGTCGGGGTCGGTGCCGGTGAGGGCCAAGACCAGCGCTGACTTCCCGTGGTCAATGTGGCCGGCTGTTCCAACGATGACGTGTCTCATAGGATTCGGAATACGGGGCACGGGTTACGGGACACAGGACTCGTGCCCTGCTTGCGGCAGGTTGCGAACCGACCCATCGCACTCCACAAATCGTCATTCCGTCCGCATTCCTAATGCTGGTCTTCGAGTCCCGTGTCCCGTGTTCCGACTCCCGGCTTTTCCACCTCGGGCCCCAGCCAGACGCTGGCGAGCGTCCAGTTGCCGAAGCGCTTTTGCAGTACGAAATCATAATAGGCAATCGCCGTGGGGTCTTCGAAGACTACCCGCGCCAGGGCCCGGTTCTTGTCGGGCGTAAGGGTGACGCTGCGGACATCGACTGAAATCAGCGGCCGCGTTTTTTCGTGTGTAGGCGCGGCGGGCGCCTTTCCCACACTTTTCCTAACGGGAGAGGCGGCTCCAGTCTCCGGTGATGGTGGCGGTTCCAGCGCGGGTATAAAATATGTTCGCACCTCGGACTCGATCGAGCCCCCGGATTTCTTCCCTTCCGGTGACGCCAGGTACTTCGCACGCTCCTCAATGACCGCGCGGGCGTTGTCCAGATCATCGCGAATGACGACGTCCTGGAGTCTTTTCTCCGAGGCGAGAAGCCGGGGAAGCAGAGTCGTGTCGGTGCGCACGGTGAGAGCAATCACCGCGGATTCCGTCACGGTCCGATCCGGTTCGTCGTCGGATTTGTCGATGACGCTGAAGAGGATGTCGGTGGCTTGGGGCGAATCGAATTCGGCGAGCGCGCCATAGGCGAAGCGGCGTAAATTGAGGTCGCGAGGATCGGAAAGCAGGTTCCAGAGGACGGGCAGCGCCTGATTCCCCCCGATATATGCCACCGACTGCGCCGCGTACTCGGCCGTGCGATCGTCCTTAAGTGCCGCGGTGAGCTGCGGAATAATGGCAGGACCGGCAGCGAAGGTGGCGCGCAGCAACCCGAATTGCGCCCCCTCGTTCGGCGAGCTGAGGATGCTGTAGAGCAGCTCCGGACCCCAATCGCCGGGGATCGGTTGTTCCTTCTCGGTGTCCGCCTCTGCCGGCGCAGGACTCGGTGTCGGCACCTTTTCCGGCTTCGCCAAGTGCTGCTGGGAAAACCCTGAAATCCCGGGGAACAAGCAAAGGCCCGCCCAAATACACAACATGCCGGCGCACGAGCGAATGGCACGCTTTTTTATTATTGGCCTAAGCGGCGCCGCCCGCCCGATTGTTTCCACCGCATTCTTCATGGGAATTTCCGCCTAAGATTGGATGCGAAAGTTTCAGGACAAGTTGGAGCCTCTGGCCCACGCGGCCCCCCCTTGTGGTTTTCACTTGGCGATTGCAAGGGCGGGGCTTTATAGGCTGCGAAAAAAGCCTAACACTGCCATCCTGTGGAGGCGAAGCCGGTCCTTCGCTTCGCTCTGCAGAAACTCGACGCGTGGGTCATTTAGATTCACCATCACTCGTGCTGTCATTCTGAGCCCGCTTTTTGGGCGAAGAACCCCCGTATTTCACTCCGTCCACCGACTCCCGCGAACTACCAGGGTCCTTCGCCCAAAAAGCGGGCTCAGAATGACAGTGTTGATCATCGGCCGCTCCGCATCAGGTTTCTGCCCATCATGGGCAGCCGCAAGGCTGTCAAGGCTCACAACGACAGTATTGGAGCGCTTTTCCGCTTACCCGTTCACTCCTACCCTTCCGGCGCCAACAGCTCCACCGGGCAGATTTCACGATCCTCTCCCGTCGTTACACTTTGCGGTGGCCGTTCAGCACCGGCGGGAGTTCCCGCATATCGTCAATCAATAGATCTGGGGAAACCTTTTGGAGCGTGTGTGCCCCGAACCCGTACGTAACGCCGCAGGTCCACACACCGGCGTTTCTCCCGGTGAGAATGTCAGTATCAGAATCGCCGACCATGAGGGTCTCGCGGGTTGAAATCTGAAGGTCTTCCATCAATTTGTGCAAACCGACGGGATCGGGTTTTTTTTGCGCAAAGCTGTTGCCCCCGTAGATGTAAGCGAAGTGGGACGCGAACCCGAGTCGTGTCAGCATCTCGCGGCTGAAATTGACGGGTTTGTTCGTCAGCACCGCCATCTTATAGCCGCCAAGTTTTTCCAGTGCCTCGGCTACTCCTGTATAAGGAGCCGTATTATCGAGCATATGGTCACGGTAGTAAGCCAGAAAGAATGCTAACCCTTTTTCGGCATTTTCTGCGGTGGCATAATCTCCCAAGGCGCGGCGCACCAAAAGCGTTGCGCCGTGGCCAATGTAGGAGGTAATCAATTCAAGTGGTAATGGAGCCAGTCCCATCTCCGCACGCATCGCATTGACGCTCAATGCCAGGTCCAGTTTGCTGTCTACCAGGGTGCCGTCAAGGTCAAAAACCAAAAGTCGAACTTGTTTCCAATTTGCAGTCACGGGGTTGTCCATATTTAAGCTGCGGGAGCTGGCTCGACGCCGGGCTCAAGCGCGCGTAAAACCAACGCGGCCTGCTCCGCCGGAATCGGGTTGAAGTGAAAGCCCTCGGTGCCCAGGAAGCGCCGCCGTCCCTCAACATCCGGTTGAATTTCGATGTGCCAGTGATAATCGTCCCGCAAGGTGTTCCACCATTCTTTGGTGGGCTTCCACGCCTGCAAATTCGGCTCGGTGTGGACCACCAGGTGGAGGGATTGCGAAACCTTCTCCACACGCTGTAGGCAGGACTTGAGAAACGGCGCGAGCGCGGCCACTCGCCCCGGCTCCGTCAAATCGTTCTCGAACGAGGAGGAATGGCGGACGGGAACCACCCAGAGCTCGTAGGACCAGCGCGAACCAAAGGGACAAAAGGCGACGAAGTCCGCATTTTGATCCACCAGGCGTTTCACCTCACGCAACTCCTGTTCCAACGCGTCGCAGTAAATGCAGCGCTCACGCTTCAAGAAATGGGCACGGCTCCAGCGAAATTCGATTTCCAAGAGTTGCGGCAAGACCGGTGTTCCCAACACCTGAGAATAAGCGTGACCTTCCAGGGTTGCAGAGGGCAGGTGTTGATCCTTGAAAAGCGAGACGTAACGGAGGCGGTGGTCCTGCTTGAGGTCAAGGATGCGGTCACGGAAAAGTTCCAGCACGTGCGCAAAGTGTTGTTCGGAAAGCTGCGCCAGCGTCATGCCATGCACCGGAGTTTCGACAACAATTTCATGGGCGCCAACGGTGTTCATGAGGTCGAACATGCCCTCGGCCCGGCGGTCTGCGCCACCTTCCACTCGGAACAGCGGGGCGCGATCGTGAAACACGCGGGCCATCCATGCGCCGGCGGAGTCACGGTACTCGCGGATGGCATGGGGCGTCATGTGCTCGTTTCCGGGGCAAAAAGGACAAGCCCCGCTTTCATCGTGAACATCCGGCATCACCGGCCGCTTGCCTGTGACCACCCAGCGCCGGGTAAATGGGTCCAAACGCAATTCAGCCATGTGCGCAGCCTTCCGAAAGAGATTTTGTGCTCAGCGCGATGGGGCACGCGGCGAGCCCTTGGCGATAGTGACGGCTATGATATCCTAACCTTTCATTCTAACGTGTAATGGCCGGTACGTCATGCGGCATGAAGCGGCCCGCCGAATGGCCCCGGACGAATAGAGGGTGGACGCCATAATTGCCGCGGGGCGGAAACCCCACCCATTCGACAGCACTCCCAAATAATCCCGTCATAATGAGATATCGGCAGTTGCCGGGCGCGCTTGACTCGCTTGCACACAATCCTCGACGCACCGCGGGTGGTATGGTAGTTTTGAAGTATCGCTCGCATTTCCTTTGGAAGTGAGGCCATGGCAGAGATACTCCCTTTTTGCGCGCTTCATTATGAGCCACGGAAGGTTTGCGACCTCGGCACGGTGTTAACGCAACCTTACGACAAGATTTCTCCTGAGATGCAGGCGCGTTATTACGGCTTGAGCCCATACAACCTGGTGCGCATCATTCGCGGGCGCACGCTGCCGGAGGACGGCCCGGCGGACAATGTATACGTGCGTGCGGCGCGCGACTTCCAGGCGTGGATTAAGAACGGTGTGCTGGTCTCCGAGCAAGGGCCTGCCATTTATCCCTATCATCAGGAATACGAAGTTCCCGGGCAGCGCGGCCTCCGCAAGGAGCGGCGTGGACTTATTGCGTTGTTGCGTCTGGAGGACTACTCCGCGCGCGTGGTGCATCGCCACGAGGAGACCCTTTCCGGCCCCAAGGCCGATCGCCTGGAATTGGTGAAGGCCACGCGCGCACACTATGGCCAGATCTTCATGCTTTACAGCGACCTGGGCGGGGCCGTTGAAAGCCTGCTGGCGCCGTCCGCTGCGGAGCAGCCCTGGCAGCAGGTTACGGATGAGTACGGCACGCGGCACACCGCCTGGCGCACCGCCGATCCCAAAATCGTAGCGGACGTGGCCGCGGCCATGCGTCAGAAGCGGCTGGTGATCGCTGACGGCCATCACCGCTACGAAACGGCGCTCGCCTATCGGAACTACTGCCGGGAGATGGGTCGACAAGACGGCCGCGCGGAATTCGTGATGATGACATGCGTTCGCATGGAAACTGACGGTCTCACCATCCTTCCCACGCATCGGCTGGTGCACAGCATGGCGCACTTCGACTGGGCCAAATTCGCCGCCGATGCGCGCGCGATATTCGACTGGGAAGATGTGGTTGTGAAAGGGCCGGCAAGCGAGTGGACGGCGCAAATCCTCGCCCAGCTCACGACGGCGGGCCACGAGCGGCCGACGATGGGCGCCTATGCGGGTCAAGGAAGACTCGCGTTGTTGCGCTTGCGTGGGGATTTCGATTTGGGCGCCGCGCTCGCGGATCTTGCTCCCACGCTGCGCCGGCTCGACGTTGTCCTGCTGCACCGGCTGGTGCTGGAACGCCTGATGGGCATCGGTGTGCAAGCCGTGCGCGAGGAAAGGAATTTGTCGTACTTCCGCGAGGTGGCTCTTGCTTGCGAAGGGGTGGAGAAGGGCAGGGGACAGATCGCGTTTCTGCTGAATCCCACGCCCGTCGCCGCCGTTCACGACAACGCTCTCGCCGACTGCCCGATGCCGCAGAAATCCACGGATTTCTATCCCAAGCTGCTGTCCGGATTGACAATCTATTGGTTGGACAATCCGGCGGGGCGGTAGGGAAGGTACTGCTGGAAGGGGGCTTTGCAGTTTGTGGGAAAACACTCCAAGGCTGTTATTCTGGGCCCGTTCGCTTCGCTCGGGGTAAACTTCGCGAAGGACCCCGGCAGTTCGTTGCTGTTAACCTGGTAGCGCAAACCTGTTTTTCAAGATCTGCGGCTTTTCACACCCACCGCGTCCAAGTGCGGCGGACCTACAAAACAGGCCCGCGCTACCATCGCTTTTCCCTGGCGACATCTTGTAGGCTCTATCCGTTGTTTATTCCACTTGACTACAATAGCGTAGATAGATACACTAGTGGAGCGTTCCTGTGGGGTGCTGTCATGTTTGCGTACAAGTCTTCCTCCCTCGTTAATCCCAACTGGTCCAATATTCGGAGTCCGCGGGGCAGAATTCGGATGATAGGTGGAAATAGAAGACGTTAGCAGCAGGTGCAAGGTGGTAGACAGGATGCCGATAACAGGAGGCAGGAGACAGAAGGCTGACTCGGAGCTCCTTACGTTAGGCGCAGTCGCTCAACAAGCCGCAACGTCCATGCAAAGAAGGTGGTGTCTCAATTTGGATGCTGTAGCGGCGAGTTTACCTCGCCAAATGGGGGCGTAAAGCCGCCTCTACGGCAAACTGCGACACCGCCGCAGAGAATGGAAGATTCAAGCTTTCATGAAGTTGTGCGGGTGACGAGCCTGCTTATGAGGATCAAACAGCCAGCCCGCGAGGAGGAAGTCTGGGAAACGCCGCCGCGAACCCGAGAAGTTTATGAAAAGGCAGCAGCTTACCGAACAAATAGGTGTGTTGCGATGATGGGCTCAAAAAGCCAAGCCATTGAAAATAAGGGAGTTTCAAAATCACAGAATAGCCATTTTTTTATTTTTTGCGATTTCCTCAATGTGAGTGTCAGGGTGGGAGACTTTCGCGGCGGGGGGCACGGAGCCAGACCTTCATCGCATTTGTAGCTTATACTTCTCGCCTAGATTTGTCAAGAGACAAATAGTCCTATAGGAGCTGTAGGTGGCCACATTCCCATTCTGGTCCACTGCCTTCACCAGCCGCCCCAGGTCATCATAGAAATACTGTAGGGGACTATTGCTTTGTGCCCGCAACGTGGAGGCAACGCCCATCGTGAGCAAGAGAATCACACCGGTCAGGGTAGTCCGCATCGCCGTTTTCACCTTGAGCCTCCCGTGCAACAAAACGATAGTTCCCCAGCGTCCGTTCCGCCGAGTGCTTGGCTGATCTTAGAGATAGGGGTCTTCAGCGTTCCTCCACGGCTTTTCGAAGTTTCGCAAACAATAAACATGTGAATGACCGCCGGATTTAAGGCTGCGCCGTCAAAGGCCATGGAGTAGGCCTAACGGCGGCTCGGTCAGGGCTCCCGCCCCTGAAAATTAGGCCCCGGGCTGGCGCATCAGACATGCCCTTCGATGCGTCCGACATCTCCAGCGTGGAGACACGGCGGGGGACACAAGCTCATGAAACTAGGTCTCCATACTTCGTTCTGGCTTCGTCCCTTGTCAGGGCATTCAATGCTGGGGGGCCGCCACCGTGCATCTCGCCTTGCGGATACGTTTGCTCCCAATAACGGCCGTCATCGGGATCCTGAAGAAGGGTTTCCCAGGCTCCCCATCGCTTGCTGACACCTATTTTTCTTAAGTGATGAGAAGTTAACCACTTGATCCGGTTACAGGTGGAATCGCCACGCACGATACCGTTCTCCACAACCCACTGCCCGACTAGACTCGTTTCGTATGGTTGTATTTTCATAATCAATTTGAACCAACAATTGTAATAGCGGGTAGCGCAGAGTCTCGCCTTTCAGAGACTCTGCGGCTCTCCTTTCTGTTCATGCTCGCGCGTCGGCCGGCCGGTGCAGACCTTTCCGTCATCGGGTATTAATGAATATGTATACGGTTTCATGTTAAGAACCGCAGAGGAAGGCAAACTGCGCCTACCTCTACGCTACCCGCTTCTCTGACAATCGTTTAAGCCTTACCGATACGTTCAGCCAAATTGGCCGCAAACGCCTTAAAGCGAAGAGATGCGGGGTCCCTGCGGTTACCTATCTTTGCCTGTTGAGCTTTCAAGAAGTCGCTTGCAGATTCCTGCCGACCCAGGAGGAAGAATCCAGCGGGAATCCGATAGGCGACCATGAACTGGGCCGCGAAGCGAAATCTGCCCATCCCGTCAACAAGAGCAGCCATGTTGGTGTGGGCGCCGATAAAAGGTATACCGTATTCACGGACATCGTTCACAAGTTCTTCCGCGAGAGTTTCAACAGGGCCGTCTTCAGAAAACATGTAAGGACGGTATTTCTTCGCTGGCATCATGTAGCCAATATTTCCACTCAAAGTTGGAGGAATAATTTCGTCAAACTTTTCACCGACCAAATCGGCTACAAGCCTCTCAATTTTCTGGTTCCGTACTCCAACGACAGGATTGATTTCCAGGAAGCCTCTTTGGCTACGGGTGGCCTTATTCAAACCAATCCATCCAATGGCATCATCAGTCATCTTAATTGTCAGGATTCCCGACTTTCGGTTTTCGAAGTTGAGCAAGGATAGATGGCCATGCAGAACCCGAAACACGTCTTTTATGAACTTGATTGAAATGCTCATAATTCTCACGGAAGATGAATTATTAAAACCGGTGTAGGCGGTAGCGGGTAGCGCAGAGTCTCGCCTTCCAGAGATTCTGCGGCTCTCCTTTCTATTCATGCTCGCGCGTCGGCCGGCTGGCGCAGACCTTTCTGCCATCGGGTATTAATGAATGTGTATACCTTTTCATGTTAAGAACCGCAGAGGAAGGCAAACTGCGCCTACCTTTGCGCTACCTGCTGCACTACAAGCGGCCATAACATGGGGGTTGCCGCGAAAGGAGTCCCGGAGCTCAGCATCAAGCTCACCTGTTGTCGAGGGCACTATCAAGCTGCCGCAAAACATCCAATAAGTCTTCGCGTTCCTGGAGGGTCAAGACTCCATCTTCTTCTTTTAGCACCCGCCGTAAGGCGATTCGGGATTCCCCCAAGAATTCCGTACTCATGCCAGCCGACGTCCGGCTGGCATGAGTGGCTGCCTCGCTAAGGTCGCTAGAATTTCGGGTACTGAGCTCTGCGGCTAGTGCAATCAGGTATTGATAGAGCTCAGCGTTATTTGAGAGCCGCCTCATACTCACCTCCTTAGCGGGTAGCGCAGAGTCTCGCCTTCCAGAGACTCTGCGGCTCTCCTTTCTATTCGTGCTCGCGCGTCGGCCGGCTGGCGCAGACCTTTCCGTCATCGGGTATTAATGAATGTGTATACGTTTTCATGTTAAGAACCGCAGAGGAAGGCAAACTGCGCCTACCTCTGCACTACCCGCTCATCTTATTTCAGCTACCGCTCGGTCTGTGCCCGCTTCATGCACTCCAGAATCTCATGCGCGAATGCATCAGGGTCTTTCGGACTAAGGACGACCTGCTGAGGGAACCCCAACCCCAGCTCCTTTCTGCGCAAGGTAATGACAACACGCTTTCTTGAGAACAGATATCCACTGATATGCACCCGAAATATGGGCGCATCGCCTCGTGGGACTACCTGCACGTTTGCGATTTCTGTCCACCAAATACGGGAAAACGTGAGCGTACCGAATAACTTGATGCGAATTCCCCGCTCGCCGATCCGATAGACATAGATAAACCTAGCCATGTATAGGCCCACCAATATGAGCGCCGAGAACGCAGCAAGTTGGAGGACAGCCTTGACGAGTTCTATCATGCCACCGTCCGCAATAACCCAAGCCCGATCTGGAGCCGTCTGTGCATCATTGTGGCCATGTCACTGGGATGGTCGGAAACGTGCCAACGCCGATCGCTGCCCCTGCCCCCCCGGTGATCGACATGATCCAAATGTCTCCGGATTGCGCGAACTGGATCTCCACAGCGGGTAGCGCAGAGTCTCACCTTCCAGAGACTCTGCGGCTCTCCTTGATATTTGTGTTCGCTCGTCGGCCGGCCGGTGCAGACCTTTCTGTCATCGGGTATTAATGAATGTGTATACGTTTTCATGTTAAGAACCGCAGAGGAAGGCAAACTGCGCCTACCTCTGCGCTACCCGCTGCAGTGACTGTGGCAACCCGTTACCCGCTCAATCTATATCGTTCGATAACGACTTGTCGCGCTTTCGCTCCGCTCCCCTTTTCAATCAAGACTCCATCTTCCCAAATTCCAACAACTGGCGTTTGGTATACTTGTCCGATTCCGGGAATGCAGTCGTCGAAGTCCTTCATGCTCTTGCAAGTCAGGACATCGAATACTTGCACCAAGTCCTCGCGGTCGGGGCCTCGTTGCTTCAAGGCTTCCGTCACCGCATCAAGGAGTTCTAAGTCGGGAAGCGAATATGGAGCAATACCGAGCAACGTCCGCCGACCCATGCTGCTGATTGACTGTCCCCGCTGCCAAACTGATATAGGGCTATCTACCAAAGCTTCAGGGAGTCTCGTGCTCACATAGCCGGGCTGGTCTCCTGGCGGTAGTCGTCTCGCTTCCTCAAACAGTTGGACAGTTTTCATGGCAAAGGCACTACAACACCATTGTTTATCCAAATTCCGTCTTCAGCAAGTATCCGCAATACTTCACTAGTCTGAACGCCCGGTGCTAACCATGTATCTACGTCAATCGGTACGCTGTTTGTAATCACGGTGTCCACTGAACCATCGGCGAAAGGCAGCGCCGTATTGTCCGCAATTACGAATTGATTCCCCACTGCCTGCAATTCAAACAGGGACTGTCCCGAAGCGGGTAGCGCAGAGTCTCGCCTTCCAGAGACTCTGCGGCTCTCCTTTCTATTCATGCTCGCGCGTCGGCCGGCTGGCGCAGACCTTTCCGTCATCGGGTATTAATGAATATGTTGATGTTTTCATGTTAAGAACCGCAGAGGAAGGCAAACTGTGCCTACCTCTGCGCTACCCGCTCCTTCCCGCGACCTTGCTCGTGGGAATTTCAACCGCGAGCGCAGTTTGCCCGCCAGCAAGCTGGCGGGTCTGGAGTTTCTACATTTCGGGACGCTCCAACAAAAATCTCATCCCTCTCCTCCAAAGGGGCGAGGGAAGGAAATTCCCGTTTCGCATCGTCTCTCAATCCATCCTTGCCGTCGCACAAATGTAGAAACTCCAGGGGTAGGGCAAGCCCCACGGCTGTCCAAATTAGCGAGCGATCATGGCGTTTGAGGGGGCTTCGCCCCCTGCTGTGCGGAAAGGCTCTGCCTTTCCGGCTCGTCGAACCCATTCCCTCCTCCTCCGCGCCGCCTGGAAGGCTATGCCTTCCAGGCGGCGCGGAGGCGGTTCATTAGTGGACTCCCGCAACGGAAAGGCGCAGCCTTTCCGCACAGCAAGCGGCGCAGCCGCACGTCACTCCTCGCCAACGGGGGCGTAATTTGGACAAGCCTGGGGCAAGCCCTACCCCTACCAAACCTGAACTCATGGTGATTTCCGTTGATCGTTCGCTGCCGCGTCCGAGCCTGCTTTTCCACTACGGTTTCACGCCGCGAATTGTGTCGAAGACCTCTTTTGCCGGGAGGGCTTTGATCTCACCTCGCTCAAATGCATCAAGGCGGCCTTCAGCTTCCTGCGCCCACAATTCGTCGATTCTTCCGTCGTGCGACGCATCAAGACTTGTTAACAGGCGCTCTGCCAACTCAGCCCGCTCATCCGGTGGGAGAGATAATGCTTCCTCAAGAACTTCCTTGCCCCTCTTTGACATGACCGGTGCTCCCTTTGCTCTTTTGCATTGTAGCGCGGCTCATGGGTGGCATATGCGTCCTGACGCTCTTTGGGTCTAGGATAACGACTTCCAGTTGGGACCAAGTTGGAAAGTTAGGAGTCGTGCCCAACGTTACAGCGGAATATTCCCATGCTTTTTCGGAGGCATCGTGTCTCGCTTGGTTTCGAGCATGCGCAGGGCGGCAATCAATTTGGGTCGGGTATCGTGCGGCTCGATGATGGCGTCCACCCAGCCGCGCTCGGCGGCAACATAGGGGTTGGCAAAATGCTCGCGGAACTCTTCCACCTTTTCTTGCCGCAGTTTTTCGGGGTCTTCGGCCTTTTGCAGTTCACGCCGGTAAACGACATTCACCGCGCCTTCCGGCCCCATCACGGCGATTTCCGCGGTGGGGTAGGCCAGGTTCACGTCCGTGCGGAGGTGCTTTGAGGCCATCACACAATAAGCGCCCCCGTAAGCCTTGCGGGTGATGACGGTGATTTTTGGCACGGTGGCTTCCGCGTAGGCAAAAAGCAGCTTGGCGCCGTGACGGATAATGCCGCCGTGTTCCTGCTGCGTACCGGGCAGGAATCCCGGCACATCCTCGAAGGTGATGAGCGGAATGTTGAACGCGTCGCAGAAACGCACGAAGCGCGCGCCTTTGACCGAGGCGTTGATGTCGAGGCAGCCGGCCAGGACGGCAGGTTGGTTCGCCACAATGCCCACCGGTTGCCCGGCGAGGCGCGCGAATCCCTCCACCAGGTTCTTCGCGAAGTGCTCGTGGACTTCCACAAAGTATCCGTCGTCAACGACCCGGGTTACGATCTCCTTGATGTCGTAAGGCTTGTCGGGCTCAACCGGCACAAGTGTGTCGAGTATCTCGTCTCGCCGGTCGGCAGGATCCCGGCTCTCAATGCGGGGAGGGTCCTCCTGGTTGTTCTGCGGCATGAAGCTGAGCAATTCGCGGATGAGCGCCAACCCGTCAGCGTCGTCGCGCGCGATGAAGTGCGCTACGCCGCTCACGGCGTTGTGAGTCATGGAACCGCCCAGATCTTCTTTGTTCACATCCTCGTGCATGACGGTCTTGATGACGTCCGGCCCGGTCACAAACATGTAACTGGAGTTTTGGACCATGACGGTAAAGTCGGTAATGGCCGGAGAATAGACCGCCCCGCCCGCGCACGGTCCCATGATGGCGGAGATTTGGGGAATGACGCCGGAAGCCAGGGTGTTGCGCAGGAAAATATCGGCGTATCCCGCCAGCGACGCCACGCCTTCCTGGATGCGCGCGCCTCCGGAGTCGTTCAGGCCGATCAACGGGGCGCCAACTTTCATGCCCAGGTCCATCAGCTTGCAGATTTTGGCGGCATTGGCTTCACTCAGCGAGCCCCCAATCACGGTGAAGTCCTGCGCAAAGGCGTAGGCCAGCCGGCCGTTGATGGTTCCATAGCCGGTCACCACGCCATCACCGGGAAGGCGCTGCTGGGCCATGCCAAAGTCTTGGCAACGGTGCTCGACGAGCTGGTCAATCTCCTCGAAGCTTCCTTCGTCAAAAAGCAGGGTGATCCGCTCGCGCGCTGAGAGTTTACCCTCCGCGTGCTGGCGGGCGCGCCGCTCCTCGCCGCCACCCGCATCCGCTCCCCCGTGGCGCCGGCGAAGTTCTTCGAGTTTTTGCTCCCGAGTCATCCCCTACCTGCTTCGCACTATAGTCGAGATTGATGATAACAGGCAAGGGCACGGCGAGATCCTTCCGTCTTGAACAAGTACCAATTTATAGTGCTGCCCTAATTTCGGATGTAGCGCCGGCTTCCAGCCGGCATTGAGCCGCCAAGAGGGCGGCGCGACGTTCAAATTGGTCGGTCAAGTCGCTTTGCGAAACCCGCAAAGCATGAAAATTACGCCGCAACGTCGGCGGGTCCGAAGCCAAGGGCCGACTGACGCCGCATCAACCCGTTATGCTTACCGTCCCACCCGTCGACTGCGAGCTGGCAGCCGAATTCCAGCCGAATTGCTGAAGGCCTAGCTGGAGCGTTGAATACGCCGTCTGCGCGGCCGACAGATTCCCGGATTGAAGGGATGATGCCAGGCTGCTGAAAAGTTGCGACAACGTGCTGCCCGAGGAGGAGTTGGTCGACTCCGAACTACTCCCCGCGTGGTGGTGATGGTGATGACCTTGGCCGGCTTGCTGGACATCCTGTTGAAGTGACGAGTAGGCTCGTTGCGCGGCCGAGAGGTTTCCGGATTGCAACGCCGATCCCAAGGAGCTAAAGGCTTGGGCCAGAGCGCTGTTGCTCTGCAGGGGGCTTGAAACATTCTGACTCAATGTGCTGAAATCCGATTGGGCTTGGGTGAGGTTCCCGGCCTGAAGGTCCTGCCCCAGTTGCTGAAACTCACTTTGAATCTTCTGCGCCCTAGCCTGCCAGGATTGTAAACTTTGACTCAGCGAAGTGTTTGACGAAACGCCAGATACGGACATTGTCCACCTCCGCCTCCTTCGGACTGCAACTGGCCTTCCGTCCGCGCCTTCTCCGGAGTAGCTTGTAACTCGTTGGTAGGGGACAAGTTGACGATTGGGCTCGGTGAGTAAGAGATTGCGCCCCCCAGGCGCATGGGCAATTACGGCCCATGGCAATGCCAGAAACGGGGAAAGTTTTGCCGCCCTATGGGGTCTTGTTTATGAGGTTTTTTCCGTGGATGGTTCGACGGATTCCTCCCTGGGGTGGCGTGAAGCATTCCGGTTGGGTTCCAGGTCGGGAATGCCATACCAGCCTTCGCAGGCGAGGATGGAATTGGTCGGTTGTTTCGGATCGTATTTCACGTTCGTGGTCTGGCCGGGAAGGAATGGCGCGGCGGCCGCGATTTCCGGGAACGCGCTCAGGTCCTGTGCCGTCTCGTAGGTGACCCCGGCTACCTCGTACTCATAAAGGAGAACCGGCCCGGCGGGGCCGCCCGCCACGTGCTCCGCCAGTTCCAAGATTCTTCCCGAGCTAATGCGCCCGCAAGCGTTCACTCCCAGCCGGCGCAAGCGTTCGATCTCGTCAGGGCTTTTGCGCCGCCATCGGCGGACGGTTTTCCACGCCCACACCCCCGTGAGTGCGAGCGCGGCAGTCCCTGCAACGGTGATTCCCAAGACCCTTGAAAGCGTCACAGCTCTTATACTTCCAATATCATTATTAAATCTTAGGAGGTTAAAGCCTGAAATATAAAGGATAAAGGCTGGTGACCCCCCGTCTTTAACCTTTACCTTTTAACCTTTTACTTCGTTTCCACTTCTTCCTTCTGCGATGGCTTGCTCTCGTTTCCTGCGAGGTCAATGGCCGTTACATAGTAGGTGAGAGTCTTTCCCGTTGGGGCGGTCGTATCGCGGAAAATGGGCGTATGCAATAGATCTTTGTTCACCCGCTGGGCGGTTTGATTGTCGAGGCGGTAGACGTTGTAGCCCGCCAAATCGGCTTCGGCGTTGGCCGTCCACACCAGTTCCACCGCGCCCGCCGAGTAGATGCTGGACAATCCCTGGGGCGGGGTCGGCGGGAAGACATCCCGTGGCGTGGTCTTCACTGTCGGTGAGGCATCGCTCATGGCCAGATGGCCGGGCTTACCAAAAATCGCGCGCACCTGGTAATAATAGGTCTGGCCGAATTCAAACTGGCTATCCCGGTAGGGGGAGGTCGCCGTCTCGCCCAGCGGCTCAAAGCTGGCGGCCTGGCCCGTGGAACTGCGATAAATGCGATACCCGGCGAGGTCATGGGTGGGCTCGCCGCTGAGCGTCCTGGCAGGGGGGGGGAATTGGACCTCCACGGCCTTCTCGGTGACCACGCATTGGACGCTCCCCACCGGCTCCGAGACGTCCAAGACCGGCACGTCGACAAAGTTGGAAGGATCGCTTTCGAGCGGCCGGTGCCGGAAACCCCGCGTCAGCGTTCGGACTCCCACCACCAGGGTCTGTCCGCGCCAGTCATGAAACTCCCGCCCGGTCAGATGCGCGGAGTAGGAAGCATTATTGTCCTTTGCATACGGCAACCACTCCTCGCGGATGAGTCGCGTCCAGACTTCCGGCTCGGGCAGCTTGGAGAGGCCCGTTCCCGAGGGGGCGACGGCGCGGAGGATCTCGATCTCCAACGGCTTAGTCAAACGCTCGTCGTCCGTTGCCAGTTGGGGGAGGCTGAAGTGCAGTTCCAGGTTTTGGCCAATTTGCACGACGGAAAGATTCGTGATTTTCGCCGGCCGCTCCAGGCGGGGAGGATGGGGCGTCCCTCGCACGCCGCATCCGAACAGCCCCCCGGCGGCGGAGGCCAAGACCAACGCCTGAAGAATCCGTTTCGGCAGGTCGGTGCGGCGAAAGGAGGTGTTGAGGGCGGCCGCTCGCGGCGCTCGAGGATAGGGTTTCACAGAATGTATCGGCTGAGGTCCTGATTCTTGACGATGTCCGTCAACTGTTTCTGCACATAGGCCGCATCCACGCGCACGATCTTCTTCTTCAGGTCCGGCCCCTCGAAAGAGATCTCATCCAGCAATTTCTCCATGATGGTGTGTAGCCGCCGCGCTCCGATGTTTTCCGTCGCTTCGTTCACGGCCGCTGCAAACTTGGCGATTTCCTGGAGTGATTCGTCGCTGAAAGTCAGCTTGATGCCTTCCGTTTCGAGCAGCGCGATATATTGCTTCACCAGCGCGCTCTTGGGCTCCTTCAAGATGCGGATGAAATCCTCCGTAGTAAGCGAATGCAGCTCCACGCGAATGGGAAAGCGGCCTTGCAATTCGGGAATCAGGTCGGAAGGCTTGGAAACGTGGAACGCGCCCGCCGCGATGAAGAGGATATGGTCCGTACGGACCATGCCGTAGCGCGTATTGACGGTAGTGCCCTCGACGATGGGCAGGATATCGCGTTGCACGCCCTCGCGGCTTACGTCCGGCCCGCCCCCCTCCCTCCCGACCCGCAATCTTATCGATCTCATCCAGAAAGATAATGCCTGACTGCTCGGCGCGCTCGACTGCGGTCCGCGTCACCTGGTCCATGTCAATCAGCCGGTTTTCCTCTTCCTGGATCAGATATTCCATGGCCTCGGTGACGTGTAGCCGCCGCTTCTTGGTGCGCTGCCCGAAGAGTCCGGGAAGGATATCTTTGAAATTGATATCCATCTCTTCCACGCCCTGCGAAGAAATGACCTCAAACGCGGGCATGCTCCGGTCGCGCATCTCCACTTCCACTTCCCGGTCATCCAGCTTGCCTTCCCGAAGCTGGGCGCGGAGTTTTTCCCGCGTGCGCTGAAACTGCTCGTGCAACGCGGCGACGCGGCCATCGTCGCTTTCTCCCGGAGATTTTTCAGGTTTCCGCATCAGGGAGGGAGGTGGCAGGAGTAGATCGAGCAGGCGCTCCTCGGCATTCTGTTCGGCCTTCTCCGCGACCTCGTCCACCTTTTCCTCGCGCACCATGTCGATGGACACTTCCACCAGGTCGCGGATCATCGATTCCACGTCGCGCCCAACATAGCCAACTTCGGTGAAGCGCGAAGCCTCCACCTTGAGGAAAGGCGAGTTCGTCAGCCGTGCCAGGCGGCGGGCGATTTCCGTCTTACCGACGCCGGTCGGCCCGATCATAATGATGTTCTTGGGAAGGATGTCTTCGGCCAGTTCCGGCGCCAGCTTTTGCCGGCGCATGCGATTGCGCAACGCCACCGCCACCGACCGCTTGGCGTTTGCTTGGCCTACCACATACTTGTCGAGCTCCGTCACAATCTGCCGTGGGGTAAGATCGTCGAGCGAAGTGGCGTTCTCGATATTTTCAGGCAAGTAGAAAACCATGTTCTAAAGTATAAAGGGTAAAGTGTAAAGGATAACGCGTAGAACGCTAAAGCTGTAAGCTGAACGGGCGAGGTCATGGATCAAATTTATCCTATAACCCTTACCCTTTGCCCTTTCTTAGATCTCCTCAATTACGATTTGATCGTTCGTAAAAATGCAAATCTGCCCGGCAAGGAGCATGGCCTCCTGGACGATCTCTTTGGCGGGCATTTCCGTGTGTTTGGCGAGAGCGCGGGCGGCGGCCAGCGCGTAAGGCCCGCCCGAACCGATCGCTACAATCCCGTCGTCAGGCTCGATCACGTCGCCATTGCCGCTTACCAGATAGGTACATTTTTCGTCGGCCACCAACAGCAACGCTTCCAAATGCCGCAAGGCACGGTCGGTACGCCAATCCTTGGCCAGTTCCACCACGGCGCGGCTCAGGTTTCCGTGGTATTCGTCGAGCTTCTGCTCGAAGCGGGAAAACAGGGAGAGCGCGTCCGCGGTGCTGCCCGCAAAGCCTGCTATAACCTTTTCATTGTACAGGCGGCGGATTTTGCGCGCCTTTTGTTTCATCACGCTTTCGCCCATGGTGACCTGGCCATCGCCGCCCATTGCCAATCGGCCGCCCCGGCGCACGCACAAAATCGTGGTGCTGCGAATCCTGGATGATTTGTTCACGCTTGCTCCATCGCTTTATTATAGCAGATGCTCCGGCCTCACTCGGGGGTGAAGTAGTTGGGAGGATACTCTTCGTTGTATTTGGCGGAGTTCCGGAAGGTTTCTCCGATCCGATCGTCATTCAAGTAGCGAGTAATGTGCATGGGAGTTTGAATCCCGTCAACGTTCTTGTAATCCGCGTACGCGTCCGAATAGTCATCCCAGGCGTCTTCCTTGACGTTTCTGACGCGGTAGGAGATGCGGGAAGGGACGAAGGTCTGCCGGTGCAAATCCAGGCGTACGCTGGTCCCTCCCGGCGCAGTTATCTCGATGCCCTGGGTAGGCACATTATCCACAAAGTCAACCTTGCCAATTTGGATGAGCACGCCGGGTTCGTTGATGCGCAGGCGCAGCAGGTTCTCTAAACTGTAGCGGTTGGAGATGATCCAGCCTTGCAGTTGCTGATCGGGCTGAGAGATCAGTCCATAGCGATCGAGTTCCCATCCCTTGTCGCCGTTGTTGATCAGGATGTACCGGCTTGGTCTTTCCATACGAGAAGCGCCGCTTGTCAGGATACGGCACCAACTCTCATAGGGTTCCATGCCGGCGGTGGCTCCGTCCTGGAAAAAAAAGACGCGGCCCTTCGTGGTCAGGGATTTGGCGGTCAGAAAGACTTGGCCGCCCAGCACCTGAATGGCGCGGTCCAGCATTTGGCGCGCTTGGGGGTCCACATGCGGGGGGAGTTGCTGGGCCGCTGCGCTGTTGTGCCGGGAGCGTGCTGGGGATCACGCAGACCATCACGGTGAATACCCCAAGGATGCAAAGAACCTGGGTGTGAAGCGATTTAACCACAGAGAACGTTTCCTCCATTGATGTTGACCACCTCTCCGGTCATGTACGTGGCGAGCGAAGAGGCGAGAAATAGGATGGGCATGGCCACCTCTTCCGGACGGCCGAACCGGCGGAGCGGGATGACGGAGATGGCTTGGCGACGCAAGCGGCGGTTCTTCAGCACCGGCCGCGCCATGTCCGTCTCGATCCACCCCGGCGCCACACAGTTCACAAGAATATGATGCGGGGCAAGCTCCGTGGAGAGGCCTTTCACCAAACTAATTACTCCTCCTTTGGCCGCTCCGTAATGGGTGTGAAACGCCTCGCCGCGCTGGCCGGCGGTGGAGGATACCACGATGATGCGGCCGCCCCGCTGGCGGATCATGTGCGGGACGGCGTGGTGGATGACCGAATAAACGCCCTTGAGGTTGACCGCCATCATTTCGTCCCATTCCCTCTCCGTCATTTTTTCGATGGGCAGGGGCGCGTAATTCCAGATGCCGGCGTTCGCCACCAGGATGTCCAGTCTCCCAAAATGCCGGATCGCGGTGGCGACCAGGCGCTTGGCGTCCGCCATCTTCGCGACGTTCGCGCGCACGGCAACGCACCCGGCCCCTGCCCCCGCACGCTCTTGCCAGATCCTGTGCCTCCCGCTCCGCGCGCAGGTAACTGAACACCACCCGCGCGCCAGCCTCAGCAAAAAGCTTTACCGTTGCCGCGCCGATGCCGCGAGAGCCGCCGGTGACTAACGCGACTTGGTTATCGAGGATGATGTGCATGGAGATGCTGTCCAATAATCGGGTGATCCGGTAATCGGTTCATCAGCGTGCCCCGTCTTGGTGCAATGGCTTTTCTTAGTACGCCGCCTCAATTTATCTGGTCTGTTTTCCATCCCATTTCCTGCCAGCTAGATATTCAAGAATCGTGACCCGAAGAGCCAATGGGCCGATGAACCGATCAATCCTCCTCTCCCACAAACCGCGATGCAATCGCGTCTCTCACCTTCTGGGAAAGGATGCCTACATCGTGCAAGGTAAGTCCCTCAGTTGAGATGGCTGGGTGCATAATCATTTCCGTTTGGCCCGCGCGTACATGATAGGTGTCAGGCTTGAGGACGTAGGACGTTCCGTTTATGGTGATGGGCACTATCGGTACTCCCGAAAGGATGGCAATGTAAAAACTGCCCGCCTTGAAAGGCAGCAATTGACCATTGCGGCTACGATGGCCCTCGGGGAAGAGCAGCACGGATTTTCCCTCCCGGATCTCGTGCGCCACCTTTTTCATGCTTTTCATGGCTTGCTGGGGACGGTCGCGGTCCACAGGAATATGTCCCGAGCGCCGCAGGTGCCAGCCCATGAAGGGCAGGTTAAACAAAGAGCGCTTGGCCACGAAGCGAAACTGCACGGGCAGGCTTGCGAATAGGATGGGAATATCCATGGCGCTCTGGTGATTCACACAATAAATCGCGGTCGCGTGGGCATTGATGTGCTCCAACCCCTCCACGCGCACGCGGATTCCGCTGGTTTTTAGAATCAACCATGACCACGCCCTGGCGCAAGCATGTTGCCACCTGCCCTCGGCGTCAAAAAGGGAGCCAAGCAGCGAAGCCGTGCCGCAAACCGCCGTGTAGAAATAAATGAGGAGATTCGTAAACAGCAGGGAACGCGTGTAGCTCAGGAGGTAGCGGACGCACCCGCTCCTGCGGGGTTTGGGGGCGACAGTCGGCGGGGCGGTCTCCATCACGGCATTAAACCGACGTTATGCCTGCTCCGCTGGCGGCAGGCAGATGCAGGTTTCCCTCGCGCTGCGCTATCTTGACGGCTCCTACCAGGAAAAGTGATCCCACGACCAACACCACGTCATCAGGGGCGCTGGCGCTGCAAGCTTTCTCCAGGGCGCGGGCCGGCTCAATTTCAACATGCAGCTTGGTAGGCCGGGAATTGACTGCGAGCCGAATCTCCTCCGGTGTAGCGGCGCGCGGGTGCTCAGGGTGCGTCAGATAAACTTCCTCTGCCAGCGGGAATAGGCTTTGGCAAATTTCCCCGATGGCCTTATCGCGCATGGAGGCGTACACCAAGCGCACCCGGCGTCCGCGTAGCTCTTCCCGGATGAACGTGGCGAGTTCACGAGCGGCCGCCAGGTTGTGCCCCCCATCGAGTAGCGCCAACGGCTTCAGGAGGATGGGCTCCAGACGTCCAGGCCAGGTGGCAGCACTCAACCCTTGCAGAATGCTGCGGCGGGAAATCTCAAATCCCTCAGCTTGAAGCTGCCAAGCTCCGGCCACCGCGGCCACGGTGTTCTTCACTTGGAACCTTCCCAGCAGCGGGCAGGTGAGTCCCGCGAAGTGCTCCTCGCCGAGCGTCATATCGAACGAGTAGCGGCCCTGTTTGGCGTGAAGATTGGTGATTTGCGCCAGGTCTTTCAGTTCCAGCAGCTCCGCACCGCATTCTTTCGCGCGGTGGCGAATGGCGGCGGCGGCTTCCTCATCCTCCACTCCGGAAATCACCGGACGGTGCAGTTTAATGATGCCGGCCTTTTCCGCGGCGATGGCACCCAGGGTGGACCCTAGGAATTCCATATGGTCGAAGTCGATATTGGTGATCAAGGCCACGCGCGGGTCGGTTACGTTGGTGGCGTCCAGCCGCCCGCCCATGCCTACTTCCAGCACTACGAATTTCGCCCCCACCTGGGCAAAGTGCAGGAATGCAGTAGCGGTCAAAAATTCAAAAAAACTCGGGGGTTTCTCCAGATTCTTCTGGTTGATAAGGCGCTCGACGACGACGGCGACCTCGGTGAATGCCGCCGCAAAATCCGCGTCAGAAACCTCCCGGTCATTCACGCGCATCCGTTCATTGACACGCACCAGATGGGGCGATGTGAACAGTCCGGTGGGGTAACCCGCGTACTGAAGAATGCTGGCCAACATGGCGCAGGTGGAGCCCTTGCCATTCGTTCCCGCCACGATGGCAGTGTCGTAGCGCTCGTGCGGCCGCCCCAATTCCATCAGGATTCGGGAAATGGGATCCAGGCTAAACTTCTGCCCGTGCAACTCCTGACCCAAGTCGGCAAGGTATTTGAGACATTCGCTGTAGTTCATGACTCCCAGGCATGCATCAGGCGAAAGGCGCGCGCGATATAATTCTTCAATTCCTTGCGAGGGACGATGGCGTCGATCATGCCGTGTTCCAGGAGGAACTCGGCGCGCTGGAACCCTTCGGGCAGCTTCTGGCGAATGGTTTGCTCGATGACACGCGGGCCTGCAAAGCCGATCAGCGCGCCGGGCTCAGCAAGGTTCAAATCGCCCAGCATGGCATAGCTGGCGGTGACGCCGCCGGTGGTGGGATCCGTGAGCACGGAAATATAGGGTTTGTGGACCTCGTCCAAGCGCGCGAGCGCCGAACAGATTTTGGTCATCTGCATCAGGCTGATGGCGCCTTCCATCATGCGGGCGCCGCCCGAGCAGGAAACAATCACCAGGGGCAATTTCTTTTCGATGCAGAGATCGATGGCGCGAGTCACCTTTTCGCCCACCACTGCTCCCATGCTGCCGCCCACGAATTGAAACTCCATCGCGCAAATGATGGCGGGCTTTCCATCAATCAGCCCTTCCCCCGTCAGCAAGGCGTCCTTCATGCCGGTGACTTTCTCAGCCTGCTTCAGGCGGTCGCGGTAGGGCTTGGTATCTTTGAATTTCAGCGGGTCAGTGGAGGCCAGCCGCGCGTCATGCTCGATATAGCGGCCTTCGTCAAACAGCATCTCCAGCCGTGCGTGCGAGCCCAGCTTGAAATGATGACCACACTTGGGACAGCATTGCAGGTTGCCCTCAAGGTCTTTTTTCCAAAGGATTTGCTTGCACTTGTCGCACTTCACCCAAAGACCTTCAGTTTGGACATGCTTCTCCTTGGGTGTTTCCAGCGGAAGCCTTTCTTTGCGGAACCAAGTCATAAAAGCCTTGTTATCGGGTGATCCGGTGATCGGGTGAACACCCACAGGCACGCGAAACTCGAAGATCGAAACTCGAAAATGGGAGGAGTTCAGCCCCGATATTCGATACTCGAGTTTCGACTTTCGTCCTTGTCTTTCTCACCGGATCACCCGATCTTCAATATTCTATCCCTCGTTGCGCGAGGACTCCCTTTTGGTAGGGATGTTTGACCTCGCGCATTTCCGTCACCAGGTCGGCGATCTCGATGAGTGTCGGGTGCGCGTTCCGTCCGGTCAAAATCACGTGCACCATCTCTGGCTTGTGCTTCAAGGTTTCTACCACCGGCTCCGGCGACAGCATTTTGTAACTGATGGCATAGTTGATTTCGTCGAGAATCACCATTTCATACCGGCCGCTCAGAATCTCCGCGCTGGCAAACCGCCATGCTTCTTCGGCCAGCCGCACATCTTCCGGGTCAGGCTTTTCTGCGCCGACTTTCACGAACCCGCGGCCCATGGGCAGGATCTTGAGGCGCTCGTCGCCCAGGATCTTGGCGGCATCCAGTTCGCCATAATGCCATGATCCTTTGATGAATTGTACCATTAGGACCCTTAGGCCTTGCCCCACAGCACGAAGTGCCGTTCCTAGGGCGGCCGTGGTCTTCCCCTTGCCGGGGCCCGTATGGACGATAATCAACCCTTTTCGATCTTCTGGCAAGAGGACCCCCTATCAGGCTCATCGTTTCATCGGCCCATCGGGTGATCCGGTGATGGGTGAATAAGCACCTGTGCGCGAAACTAGAAAACCGAAACTCGAAAATCGGACGAGCTTAGTGCCGAGTTTCTAGCTTCGATTTTCGTCCTTGCTTTGCTCACCCGATCATCGGATCGCCCGATCTTTCTTACCGCGGGTACGGGTATCCGCGCAGAATCGTGAAGCCGCGATAAACCTGTTCGAGCAGAAGAGTGCGCGCCCAATCGCGGGTCAGCGTCATTCGCGAAAGCGCCAGCAAGACGTCAGCCTCTTCCCGAAACGCCGCGGAGAAACCATCTGGCCCACCGATCAAGAAGGCCAACTCCCGCGATCCCCGCAGTGCTTCCTGTCCGAGCCACTCGGCGAATTCTTGCGAGGTGCGCTCCCGCCCACGCTCGTCCAACAGGACTTTCGTTGCGCCCCGCAGCTTTTCCAGCAGCGCGCGCTCTGTGGAGGTTAATCCTGCCCTGCGAGCATAGCTCGCTCCCCGCGGGGCCGGGAGTTCTTCCAGGCTCAAGGGGACAAAATGCTCGATTCGGCCCGCCAGGTCCTGTTGAATCGCCCGGAGGTGCGAATCCCTGGTCTTGCCCTCAAAGAGAATTCGAATGCGCATGGTCAGGATCGGGTGATCCGGTGATCGGGTGAACAACTAAACCCTTATGGTACGCGCCGTATCCGTTTTGGGAAGCGAATCGCAGAGGTTGATCGCGCACAACGCGAACCGTTTTGCACGGTTTCGAAGCGCACGAAGAATCTCCAATTTTCTCCCAACCCAGGGAATCGAGTCGACCGCTTGTTCACCCGATCATCGGATCATCCGATATTTATCCTTGGCGCGTTCTTCCAGAGACGCTCCAGGTCGTAGAATTCCCTCGCGCGCTCGAGAAATATATGGGCGATGAAATTGAGATAGTCTACCAGAATCCACTCTGCCTGGGAGTAGCCCTCCACGTGTGTGGGCACGTGGCCGGATTTTTTCAATCTTTCCACGATGCCGTCGCAAATCGCCTGAGTGTGGCGGGTGGAGGTCCCGCTGCAAATCAGGAAGTTGCTGGTGAACGAACAGATTCCGTCCATGTCCAAAACCCGCAAGTCCAAAGCCTTGCGATCCTGGGCGGCTAGGATCGCTTCGCGTAGTTGTATTGTCATCGTTGCAAACGTTTCACGCCGGCGCCGGAACCGTACAACCCTTCCTTTAGAATGTATTCTTCCACAAGCTTGGGAACAAGGCCAGTAATGGATTTACGAGCGCGCACCGCTTGCCGGATTTCCCGGGAAGCGACGGGGGCTTCCACGCCGGGCAACAAGTGGATGGCGCCGTGGCGTAAGCGGATGGTCTCAGCCTTCGGGGCAAAGTTTCGCGCCGGCAGGAGGTCTGGAGGTGGAACCTGGCGAAGCGCGCCCACGTCGAAGCCGGGCCGCGACACGACAATGAACTCCACCGAGTCCAGCAAACGCCGGAATTCTCTCCAGTGCGGAAGATCGAGAAAGGCGTCGGCGCCGGCCAGAAAGAACAGCCGATCATGCTGGCGCAGATTTCGCCGCAGCGCCCGCACTGTGTTGATGGAGTAGCGCGGCGACCCATCCACCGTGGGGGCCTCGATGGTGGAAGGGATAAATCGCGGCTCGCTGGCGCACGCCACGGCAACCATCGCGTAGCGTTGAACGTAGTCGGTCAGGTGGTTGTGTATTTTGTGGGGCGGATTGCCAGTGGGAATGAAAAGGACTCGATCCAGGCGAAAGCGGCGCTGCGCCGCCCGCGCTGCCGCCAGGTGCCCAGCATGAATGGGGTCAAAAGTTCCGCCGAAAATTGCGATGTTCACAGGCTGCCATATCCTTGCGTTGGGAAATGGAAATTTCTTGTCGGGCTAGGGTTCGCCCACCGGGTGTTAACGTTACTCTTTTCCTTCTAGAGACGCATCCCCGATTTGCGGGCGGGGAATTTGCTCCAGCTCAGCCCAAACAGCCTCTTTCAATTCGTCCAACCCTTCCCCGGTTAAGGAGGAAATCTCATGCAGCCGCAATCCGTGTTCAGCGCAGAATTCACGCAGGCGGATCAAGCGGCCACCTTCGCCCGCCGCATCAATGCGCGATGCTACCAGCAGCATGGGCTTGGCGGCGACTACGGGGCTGAAACTTTTGAGTTCATCGAGAATGACCTTGTAATCCTCCAGCGGGTCGCGGCCGGAATGCTCCGCCACGTCGATCAGGTGGAGAAGCAAGCGCGTTCGCTCCACGTGCCGCAGGAAGCGTATGCCCAATCCTTTGCCTTCGTGCGCCCCAGCGATGAGCCCCGGGATGTCGGCCATGACGAAGGACCGCTCGCGGTCGAGGCCCACCACTCCCAGGCAGGGCACCAGTGTTGTAAACGGATAGTCGGCAATGCGTGGACGTGCCGCGCTGAGCCGCGAAATCAGCGTGGATTTGCCGACGTTGGGAAAGCCGACCAACCCCACGTCGGCGAGCAACTTGAGCTCAAGCCGCAAATCGCGTACGACACCCGGCGTGCCCGGTTCGGCTCTGCGCGGAGCCTGGTGAGTGGAGGTGGCGAAGCGCGCATTGCCGCGTCCACCGCGCCCGCCTTGGGCGGCGATCACCCGCTGGCCCGGCGTATCAAAATCCCAAAGCTTTTCTCCGGTGGTCAAATCGAAAACTACCGTCCCCACGGGAAGTGTCACCTTGTTATCGGCCCCGTCCTTGCCGTGCCGGTTTGAGCCTTCGCCGTGGCCTCCGCGTGTGGCGCGGAACTCGGGGTTAAAGCGAAACTTCAGCAAGGTGTTCAAGTGAGGGTCGCTTTCAAAAATAATGTCGCCCCCGCGGCCACCATCGCCACCGCTGGGCCCACCGCGCGGGACGAATTTCTCACGTCGGAACGCCACACAGCCGTTTCCCCCTCCGCCGGCAGCTACGTGAATTTTGGCTTCGTCAATGAACATGCGAATGATCGGGAGATCGGGTGATCTGGTTGTCGGGTGAGCAGATCGGGTGATCCGATGATCGGGTGATATGGTGAGCAAAAGGCAGGTTCGGCCTGCTTTATTCTTTGTTCACCCGATCACCGGATCATCCGACCTCCCGATCTTCAGTTCGTTGATGGGACCAGGATGCTGACGTACCGGCCCAGGCGGCCTTTGTCCTCAAAGCGCACGATGCCAGAAACCTTGGCGAAGAGCGTGTCATCTTTGCCGAGGCCGACGTTATCACCGGCCTTCAGGCGCGTACCGCGCTGGCGAACCAGAATCGATCCCCCGGATACCATCTGGCCGTCAAAGCGCTTCACGCCCAAGCGTTGGGCATTGGAGTCGCGACCGTTGCGGGATGTTCCTTGACCTTTCTTATGTGCCATAACGAAATTTCCTTTGTAAGCAAGAGCGCGCCTAAGCCGTAACGATGTCTTGGATAAGAATCTGGCTGAAATGTTGGCGATGACCCAGCGTGCGCCGGTACTGCTTCTTGCGCTTGTATTTCAACACGCGCACCTTGGCGGCGCGGTCGTTGGTGAGAATTTTTCCCGTGACCTTGGCGTTCTCGACCAGCGGGGCGCCCACGGTGAGCTTTTCCTTGCGTACCGCAAACACATGGTTGAACTCGACCGTCGAGCCCGGGTCGCCCGCCACGCGCTCTACTCGAATGACGTCGCCGGGTGAGGCCTTGTACTGTTTCCCGCCTGTCCGAAAGATAGCGTACATAGATTTCTTCTCTCCTGTTTCCTGAAAACAACCATTATACGAATCGGCAGGAGAAACTGTCAATCAAATGCCGGATGTCCCAAGTGGTCGAGTTTGAGCCCTATTGCCGAATGGATCACCCAGGGCATCGGTAAACGCGACCGCGAAGTTTGCGGGTTGCCCCGCCTGAAGGTCTTTGCTGTGTATCCTCACCATCTTTTCGGCGACCACGGGGTCCACATAGAAATCCGAGAGCTTTCTTACCGTAGTCTCGATTACTTGTTTGCGTGCGTCCGAATCTATGGGGCGATCCGCAATGATCTCGGTGGGCTGTTTGCCAGCTGGTAGATTCTCTCTTTAGTTTCAAGAGAGAACCGACTCGCTCTTGACGGTCAGAGAGTGCCGCCAGTACTTTTCAACGACAAGCAGGAATGCGCGGGGAGCGACATTTTTCCCGCGACATCCCGAGTCATGATGTCGCGTGAAGTGTTATGAACACGAGGCGCACGGAAGTTCAATGGTGTAACCAAAAGTGGACAACTGTGACGGAGGCTTACCTGATTCGGCAATCTTCGCGGACTTCGACTTCTCCCGCGAGCTCAATTTCGAGGCCAGATCCTGGAACGCCCCGCATGACATAGCTCAATTTTCGACCCATCAATGTCTTGGCAAGCTGTTTTGTCATGATTGCGACGGCCCTATTGCAAGAGTAGACGGATGAATTTCTCGGGGTGCCACCCACAGGCAATCGTGGGAATTTTGGCCATTTATGTGCATGTAGACGGGTGGGTAAGTGTTTGGTAGCAGAAGTTTGTCGGATTGCCCAAGCAGTCGAAGGTTATAGTGGCGACGGTCTTGCAGTGCCGGGGGGCCAAGCGAACGATGTGATGGGGTGGCCAAATCCCACTTTCCAGTTCACAAGTTGACGCTTTGGGGTAATATCCTAACTCCTGCCGCGTGGAACGCAATGACGGTCGCATAGGAAATCTGGATTGACCGATATTGCAAAAGCTGATTCAGGTCGGGCCGAACGGACCGGATACTAACTGAAGGCTTGCCGTGGGTTTGGTCCCAATGAATTAAGGAATGCGCGCGGCATTCCTTGGAACATTTTCAGTATATTGCTATGCTTGAGCCCTCATCAGGCGGGAGATTGGGAAAAATTGACGAGGGCGGAAAAACTAGTGTGGGTTGATCGTATGCAAAGAATGGGAAAAATGAGTCGCTTCGGAATTCTTCCGCTGATGGCGGGGGCTACTTTGCTCTTGGCGGTTTGCGGAAACATGTTGGCGGGCGCGGAACGTGCTTCAACTCCCGCGCTTCCTCAATCCGGTGCGGTCACGCGAGCGCAGGTGAACGCCGCTGCGGCGCATTGGCCGTTGAGGTTCGAAGAAAACGATGGCCAGATTCAGGGTCCGCAGGCGCGGGACGTGCGATATGTTTCGCGCGGGAGCGCCTACACGCTTTTTCTGACCTCGACGGAAGCTGTCCTTGTGCTGCGGCAACATGCTGAGCAGAAGGGCGCGGGGAAGACCTCTCCCGTTGTGGTGAGGATGCGCCTTTCCGGCAGCAATCAGGTTCCGACTCTGGTGGGACAGAACGAGTTGCCCGGCAAGAGCAATTACTTTATCGGCAATGATCCTTCCCAATGGCGCACCGGTGTTGCTAACTTTGGCAGAGTCGCAATGAAAGGCGTCTACCCAGGAATTGACCTCGTGTACCACGGGAACCAAGGCCAATTGGAGTACGACTTCGAAGTGGCTCCGCAGGCCGATCCGAAGAAGATCCGCTTCGCTCTGGAAGGCGCGAGGGGCTTGCGCATCGATTCGCAGGGTGACCTGATGGTGAAAGTGGATGGCGGAGAGTTGCGTTTGCGCCGACCCGTAGCTGGACAAAGGGCTAATGCCCGGAATGTTCCAATCCAAGTCAGTTATAACCTGATTGGCAAGAACGAAGTGACATTTAGTCTGGCATCGTACGACACCCGCAAGCCTTTGATAATTGACCCCGTCCTATCCTACTCGACTTACCTGGGCGGCAGCAACATTGACGCTGCCAACGGCATTGCCGTGGCGCCCGATGGCACGGCGTTTATTGCGGGTGGAACTTTTTCGTCCGATTTTCCCACCGCGCATACTATATATCCGTACGCCGCTGACGAGGACGCTTTTGTCGCTAAAATCAGCGCGGACGGCTCCACGTTATTGTATTCCACCTACCTGGGCGGCGCGAACGATGACGTGGCGAACGCGATTGCCGTGGATGCTGCGGGCGAGGCTTTCGTCACCGGTACGACCTTCTCCCCCACTTTCCCCGTAACCGCAGGCTCGATTAACACCCTGTGCGGCGGTGACGGCAAATGCGGCGCCACGTGGAACCCCAACGGACTGATTGTCTCCAACGCATTCGTCAGCAAGCTGAATATCGCCGGATCAGCCTTGCTCTATTCATCTTTTCTCGGGTATTACGAAAACGTTCAGGGCCACGGGATCACCGTTGACGACGATTTGATCGCCTATGTGGTGGGTGAGACCGGTCCGAACATTGCGCCCACGGTTACAATTACACCGCCTCTCACACCTCCCCCACCCTTTCCTATAGTCAAGGGCTTTCAAGCTTCGTTCGGGGGGAGCGGCGGCACAGAGTACGGCGGAATCGGCACGGACGCTTTCATCACCAAGATTGACGCCACCGCCTCCGAAATCCTCTATTCCAGTTATCTTGGCGGTAGTGACGAAGACGTTGGATATGGCGTTGCAGTTGACACGAGCGCGAATGCCTATCTTACTGGCCTTACCTATTCAACTGATCTTCCCCTCACCGCCGCTACAGCGCTGCAGGGAACGTACGCAGGAGCAGGTGATGCCTTCTTGAGTAAAGTCAATACGGACGCGACGGGGGCGGCGTCTCTGGTTTACTCGACCTACCTGGGTGGTAGCGGATACGACCAAGGCAACAGCGTTGCCGTGGACACGAGCGGAAATGCTTACGTCACGGGAGCGACGACCTCCATCGCAAGCAGCCTTAGTTTTACGCCCCCGGCAACCGCCTATCAGCCCAACTGCGCTCTCGATGCGGAGGGCGTGTGCGAAGGCGACGTGTTTGTGGCCAAGTTGAACCCTGCCCTGAGCGGCTCGTCCTCGCTCCTCTATTTCACCTACATGGGCGGCTCGCTTGCGGACTCGGGTACGGGCATTGCGCTCGACCCAAGCGATAACGTTTATATCACCGGGTCGACGGTCTCCTCCAATGCGGCTCTCATCCCATTTCCCATCACGGTTGGGGTCTTTCAACCGGTGTACGGCGGGGGTAACGCCGATGCTTTTGTTGCCGAGTTGAACCTGACGAACCCGCCCTCAACCGCCCTGGTGTACTCGACTTACCTCGGCGGTAGCAATACGGACACCGGCAGCGGCATCGCTCTCGATACCAGCGGCGACGCCTTCGTTACGGGCCAGACGTGTTCGACGGACTTCCCGCTGGCGAATCCGCTTCAGCCCACTCCGGGTGGCAACTGTGACGCGTTTGTGTCGAAAATAGTAGCGGCCGGCGGAGTGGCTCTCAATCCCGCCGGGCTGATCTTCCCGAACCAGATTGTCAACACGCCGAGCACGCCGCAGACCGTCACGCTCACCAACGGGGGTAGCGCCGCCCTGAGCATCACGAGCATCGCGGTGACCGGCGACGATATAACTGACTTTCAGGAAATCAACACTTGCGGAACCTCTGTGCCCGCCCTCATGACCTGCACCATCACCGTGACCTTCACACCCACGGCGGTGGGGACCCGCACGGCGCAGGTTACCATAACGGATAGTTCACCGAGCCCGGGCAGTACGCAAGTGGTGGACTTGACGGGCACCGGAGGCAATGAGCCCCTGGTCAGCCTTTCCGCCACCAGCTTGGCGTTTGGCAATCAGGCCGTGGGGGTAGCTAGCACTCCGCAGAGTATTCAGGTGACAAACACGGGCACCGCACCGCTGAGTTTCACATCCGTCGTCGCCAGCGGAGTTTTTGCGGTTCAGGCCAACAACTGCTCCACAGCGCCCCTCCAGCCCACAACGCCACCTTCGAATTGCGCGATTAGTGTCACCTTTACTCCCACTACCGCGGGGGAGAGTGTCGGATCACTGACGCTGACGGATAACGCGCCCAATAGCCCCCAGATTATTCTGCTTACAGGGACGGGCGGGGGAGCGGGGGCAGCCGGAAACTTCGGATTGTCGATTAATCCCACTGCTGCCACGGTGGTGGCCGGGAATTCCGCGCAGGTCACGGTGACGGTGAGCCCGTTGTCCGGGTTCAACTCGGCCGTCTCGCTTTCCTGCAGTAGCCTGCCGGCGAACGTGACTTGCTCGGCTTCACCCGCCTCCGTTACTCCCAGCGGCGCGGCCACCACTTCCACTTTGACCATCAGCACCACGCGCCGCACCTCCACGCCGCCCGGAGCCCCGCCGCGGCCGCAGGGACCCGGCTGGACGGTGCACCCGTGGGTTTGGCTGCTGTGGGCGTTGCTCCTGTTGAGTCTTGGGGGGTGGGCTACACGCAAGAATCGGCTCCGGTGGAGTTGGGCGGCACTCGCCATCATGGCGCTGTGGCTTGCGAGTTTCGCCGCTTGCGGCGGTACGGGCGCGGGTTACGTCAACCCCACGGGGACGCCTGCCGGCAATTATATGGTCACGGTCATGGGGACGTCGTCGGGCCTTTCGCACACGACAACTCTTACGTTGACGGTTCAGTAGGAAAGTCCGGGGTCCGGGGTCGGCAGGTTGAGGTAGTACGGAGCGGCGTTGCGTGGAATTGACCCGTGAGCCTCGGACAGAATTGGCGGGTCACGCCGGACGTTAGACCCCGGACTCCGGACTTGAAGAAGGGAGACTTCATGCGAAAGTTCTTGGTTCTTTTACCACTTTTGGTTTTGCCGGTATCGGCCTTGGCCCAGGAAACACCCCAAGTGGAAGTGTTCGGCGGCTATTCCAATCTGAATGCCAATATGAATGCCTCCAGCGTTAATCTTAACGGTGTAAATTTTTCCGTGGCGGAGAATCTGAACTCATGGTTCGGCGGCGCGTTGGATATCAGCAGCCATTTTGGCACGGAAAATGGTTTTAGGACCAACACACAATCGCTCACCTATGGCCCGGTGTTTTCATACCGGAAGAACAAGACCATCGTGCCTTTCGCCCATGCCATGCTGGGAGCGGTGCGCGGCGGGCCGGAATACCTTGGCATTTCCAAGCCGGAAGAGCGCTTCGGCGTCTATACGGGAGGTGGACTGGATGTGAAAGTCACCCCCCACGTGGCCTTACGAGTGATTCAAGCCGATTACCTCATGACCCGTTTTAGCAATGCTCGCCAGGATAACATTCGCCTGTCGGCCGGGATCATCCTCCTCTTTGGGCATAAGAAGTGAGCGCTCCTGGTCTGCTGGGTCTGGGAATCGTTTGACCATGGTGAATACTGATCTGATAGAAAGGGAGGAAGCGCCAACTTCGGCCCCGCTAAAGATTTCAGCCGATCGTCACGGTGTTTCGTATACCCTGGGGGGACCAGTGCTGAAAATATCCCTGTTGCCCAAGCCGCAGCCCCCCCGCCGACGCACGCTTCGCGAGGCATGGTCAAACCTGTGGGAAACTGAACCCCCGGTCTTCCCTATCCGGCTAGGGCCAGGCGCCCCTTGGCCTAAGGTCCGGCGGATCACGCCCGCCTTCCTGACGTCCATCCTGATTCAATCTTCCATAGTATTCTTTCTACTCAGCGTCCCCTTCGCAGCCATTTTGTCGTTGCTTATGGGGCCGCCAAGGGCAAGAGTGCATCCCCACATGGTGGTGTACGAGTTTCACCCTTTGAATTTAATGGATTACCTTCCGGAAATTAAGCCACCGGGCCATGGAAAGGCGCCCGGACGCGGGGCGAAACAAGGCGCGCGCCCGCGCTTGGGCAGCAGCCATTTTGATCCGCGCGTAACGATCGTTTCCAACCCGCCCAATCCGGACAATTTTCGGCTGACTCTCAAGACAGAAAATGTGCCTCCGGACATTAAGCCCCTCCAAGATTTAAAAGTTCCGGACTTGATTTCCGGAGGGCTGGCACCGGCTCCAGAGATTGCGAAGCCCTTGCCACCGCCCCCCGAAAAGACGGAGAACCCAACGCTGGAAAAACCGAATCCGGCTCCGCCTCCAAAGCCCCCGGAAACCCAGGTTGTTGTGCCGCAGATGAAGCCTCTCGCACCCCCGGCACCTCCGCCCCCGGTGGAATTGGCAATGCAGCCCCATGATATTCCTGCGCCCCGTCTTGAGGTTCCACCTCCCCCTCCTCCGCCTCCTCCGGTAAAGAATCCGGCGCCGCCTGTTGCCCAGGCCGCCCCCGTGCCGCCCCCGCCCACGCCCCATGAAACGACGCAACCTGCTGCCGTAGCGCCCGCAGCGCCACCCAGCAACAAATCCGAAACTGCTGCCGCCAGCGCCACGCCGAAGCTGGGGGGGGACCCAAGATCATGGCTCTGAGTGCGGAGCCGGTTCCGCTGAAAGACTTTTCGGGGCTTCCGGCGGGGGCACACGATGGAGCGTTTGCGATCAGCCCGGCCGGGAAAGAGCAAGGATCCCCGGGTGGAGTGCCGGGTGGGTTACCCGATGTGGGGGAGGGGGGTCACGGCCCGGGGGGTGACAAAACTGTGGCGGTCGGAAATGGAAACGGAACTCCGGGCGGTGGAGAGCACGGTAATTCCCCCTCGATCCTCCCTGAGGGCCTCACGGTAAGCGCCTCCGGCACCCCAGGGGCCATGGGGACGTCAGCGGGCACACTGGCGCCGCCCAAGCCGGAAGATCTGGTTTATCCCGTGAAACCTGAAACTCCCAAGGCCCGCGCGCCCAGCATCGTGGTGAGCAGTGGTTCCTATGGCGGCGGCGGGCTGCGCATTTTCGGCGTGCTGCACGGCGATAAGATCTACACCGTCTACTATTCGATGCCGCAGAAGAATTGGATTCTACAGTACTGCGCCCACGAGAACGGCCCGCCAGCGGACCCCGCCTCGCGCGTGGTGCAGATTCACATCCAACCGCCGCTTGCGCCTCCGGCGGCGATTGAGCAATTTGACTTTCACCGCCCCGTGCCGGCCAAAGACCCAGCCAATGCCATGATCATTTTGCACGGAATCATCCATGAGGACGGTTCGGTGACCGATCTGGAGGTTCTTCAGGGCCTCGATCCGATCAGTAACGCCGCCGCACGTCTTGCCTTCTTGCGCTGGAAGTTTAAACCCGCCCAGCGCGCCGGGATCCCCGTGGCCATAGAAATTCTCGTCGGGATTCCCTAGCCTATTGGTTGTACGCGCTACGCCCTCCCGCATACTGTCCCACTACCGATTCCCGCGTAGGTACTGCTTATCCGGTAGTACCCGCGTACTATTGAGCACACACGGGCATGTATAACAAAATAAGGGCGTCTTATCCGTACGTGCGGGGAGTCTTGAGCGGTTGGACACTGTAGAATTTCGCAAGGGATGATCACGAAGGGTGCTGTCCTAATTTCGGATGTAGCGCCGGCTTCCAGCCGGCCTTGAGCCGCCAAGATGGCGGCGCCACGTTCACATTAGCACAGGACCTCATGGAGGAAGAGAAGAAATGAGATGGCTACACAATGGCAACCGGAACGGAGCCTCGCGGGGAGGGTGGGGCAAAGCGTGGTCCAGCCGAAGGCGGGCCCTCGCTCGCGACGAGCGGGGCCAGTCGCTCGCCGAGTTCGGTATCCTCACGGCGGCCCTGTTCCCCGTCCTTCTTGGCACCATCGCGTTCGGGATTGCTTTCAATAACCAAATCACGCTGACGAATGCGGTGAGCAACGCTGCGCAGGTGGTTATGGCGGGCCCAGGGGTGGTCACCGATCCATGCCAGGCGGCTAACAACGCGCTCGCCCTGGCGGCGCCGAGCCTTAATAACAGCAATATTTATGGGAGCAATCCGCTCTCGTTCAAGCTTTCGGCGTATACCAATTCCACCACCCCGAACACGGTGGGGCCTTACACCGTAGTGTTTTCGGGCTCCGGCGGCCCGTCGTGCGCAGCGGAGGCGGCGGATCTAACGATAGGCCAGGAGGTCGTCGTAACAGCCACTTATGGGTGTAAGCTCACAGTTTATGGAGTCAACCTTGCGCCCAATTGCCTTCTCACGTCGCAGGCGGCGGAGGCTGTCCAATGAAGCTTGATAATCGCTTTCGGATCTCCGGGGGGCGCGACGGCGAGCGCGGGCAGACGCTCGCGCTGGTCATGGTCGTCCTGCCCGCCCTTCTCGCCGCCGCCGCGCTGACACTCGACGCGGGCAATCTCTACTTTTGCTATGATGAGCTCTTGAGTGTAACCCAGGCGGCAGCCAAAGCGGGAGGGGGGGCGATGCCGAATGGCGCCGTAACCAACCCCACTACCGCCGCCGAGAAGTACAGCGGCCAGTCATCGAGTGATTACAACTACCACTCCTACCTGAACATTACCAGTGTGAATGTCAGTTACGCGTGCGTCCCAGCGGCCTCTTACCCCAACTTAGGGCTCCCCCCCTGTGCGGTTTTTCCTGACGTTCCCTCTTGCCCGGTCACCACCAGTAACCCGGCGGGAGGATGTAACACCATCCAAGTGACGGAGAATGCGACTGTGAACACGTTCTTCGTCAAGGCGTTCGGCGTCAAGAGCCTCAATATTTCCGCCACCGCGACCGCCAGTGCAAGTGGCGGAGGGGCTATCCCGTATAACATCGTGATGGTCCTTGACACCACGAATTCGATGGGCTCGGGTTCCGATACGGGCTGCGTAACCGGATCATCGACTTCCTACTCACCCGAGCAGTGCGCACAGTTTGGCATCCAGACCCTGCTGACCGAGCTCGCTCCCTGCGCCCAGAGCCTGGCAAGCTGCGGCAGCAACAAGCCGGTCGACCAGGTCGCCCTGATGCTGTTCCCGGGGCTGTGTAGTGATACCGCTTCGGGAGTCACGACCTCCAACTGTCCCGCCGCCACGACTTTGACCAATACGACGGTGAACGCAACCTATGCCCCCGATGATTACGATTGCCCTGCGGTCAACCCCCCCATCGCCTCCTACAACAACAACCCGGAATACATGATCATGGGATTCGATTACGACTACCGCACTTCCGACACGGCTGCGCTGAACCAGAACTCCAACCTCTTTAAAGCGGTGGGCGCGGGGACTAATAATTGCGGTGTGCCCACTCCGGGCGGCGAGGGAACATTCTATGCGGGCGCAATCTATGCGGCAAGAGACTACCTTTACGCGAACCATAGGAAAAATGTGCAGGACGTGATGATCCTCCTCAGCGATGGCAACGCATCTGCCAGCAGCACTCAGATGGGGGGATCCGTGAAAACAGACGGTCTGGCTCTTTTCACCACTACGGCGGAGTGCCAGCAGGCGGTTACCGCAGCGACCAGCGCCAAGGGGTCTCCGTACAACATCGAGATTTACTCAGTGTCCTACGGTTCCGAGACGACGGGTTGCTCCACGGGGGACACGCTCACCCCGTGCGGGACGATGTCGGGTATCTCCTCCACGCCATTGTCGCAGTATTTCTTCTCGGTTCCCCAGACGGTAAGTGGAAAGACCTCCACCGTATGCTCCGGCGCCGTGCCGATCACTCAACTGAACCAGGTCTTTACGACGATTGCAGGGGATCTCGCCAGCTCCCGGATGGTCCCCAACAGCGTGTTCTGACGCCCTCCAGGGATGGAGGGCGAGGATCTCTTCTGCACAGCCAGGACTGGCTGTGCCACGGTGGCACAGGCACTCCTGCCTGTGCCTTCTTGCCTCATCCGAAAATGTAGAAACTCGAGGCCCAGGCCAACGGCCCATAAGCGCTAAATAAGAATTGACGCGGGAAGAAGAGAAGATTCCCATGAGCCTCCGGCTCGCCCCTGTGCACGAAAATGTGCGAAGCACCTTGGACTGCGGCGGCTCGCCGCCGCCTTGGTCATCGTCCTGGGGGTTGTTTTCAAGGCGGCGTCGAGCCGCCGCAGTCCAAGGTGCCTTTGGCACATCCATTTTCATAGCAGAGCACAGAGAAAAGCGCTTCTGTCTGCACAGGCAGGGATCATGGGTCCTTGTTTGTTGACTCACAGTTGCACCTCCGTCTTCTCTCCGTGATTTCTGTGGAAGGTACGAACCCCAATTTCGCCCGCCGCTCGCGCAACCCTCCGATTCGCGGAATTCGACCTAGGTATGTGTAACATAATAAGGTCTTTAATCGGGAATTCCCGGGAGGGGGAGACCGTCCTTATTAATTCTGCCTATTAACCGCTTTGGGACTAGACAAGCCTGATGTCCTAAATCTATAATCCAGTCTGGCGAGAACTCTAATCCATAGAGAAACGGAATAGCCCTCACATGTCCAAACG
Source organism: uncultured Acidobacteriota bacterium (assembly GCA_963825395.1). Lineage (GTDB taxonomy): Bacteria > Acidobacteriota > Terriglobia > UBA7540 > UBA7540 > Bog-366. The sequence goes on from CAWGTQ010000021.1 coordinate 72,398, forward strand.
TCGGAAGGACGCGGGCCAAGCACTGGCGGTCGTGGCGCTAGGCATGGTGGTTCTCCTAGGCTTTCTGGGCCTGGGTATTGACATGGGATACTTGCGCTACATGAAGCGGAAAATGCAGATGCTGGCTGACACTGCGGCCATTGCGGCAGCAACGGAGCTTACGCAATGTACCGCAAGTCCATGCACCCCTCTTACCGCGGCGGCTCAGGATGCGCTGACGGAGAACGGTTTCAGTGGAAGCACCCTGGTCACGAACTCGAGCACCTGCGTGGGTACCAGCGGTCTTACGATTGTGGTGAACAATGGGCCACTTTGCCTGGGCTCGAAGACGGCCGACCCCAATTATCAGAACTCGAGTTTTGTGGAAGTGGAGGTGTCGCAGGTTGAACCGCTGGCGTTTGCCACCATTTTTGGGGTCAGTACCGCGACCGTATCGGCGCGAGCCGAGGCCTCGCTGCCCGGCGGGGGCAGTTGCATGTTTACACTGGGCACCACGGGCGCCGACGTCACGCTCGTCTTCGCTCTTCAATATAACTCGCAGTGCGGATGGGTGGATGAGTCCACGAGTTCGAATGCTTTCAGCGGCCTCCTGGGTTTTTACGACCTCCCCTATTTCGGCATCGTGGGAGGGAATAGCTGCTTTCTTTGTTTCGCGGTCGGCGGCGGGGCAAGCCCCACGACGGGCATCACGACACCCACCCCGGCCGACCCTCTAGCCTATTTGCAACCGAACCTCGCCTCGGAGGCGCCCAGCCCGACCGCCTGTGGAACTTCCACCTCCAGCCCTTACACGGGCCACAACGGACCCCTTACTATTGGCACTGGCAGCGCCGTGTCGGCTACGTTGAATCCCGGGACGTACTGTGGTGGGATCACGATTGGCCCTGGCGCTACCATAACCATGAACTCCGGAATTTACACTCTCACTTCGACAAGCGCCTCGAATGGCGGGTTGAGCATCGATGCCCTGACCACCGTCACGGGAAATGGCGTGGGCTTCTACAATTACGGCACCTACGGCGCCATCAACTTTACCTTTCCCTCGGCGACGCCCGGCGCCGTAACGCTGACCGCGCCGAATGCTACGAACTGCTCCACGTGTGGTAGCGCCTGGCAGGGGATTCTGTTTTACCAACCCCCGACTAACACAACGGCCTCGACCGTGATAGGCTCCGCCTTTTGGAATACCAAGCTCACGGGGACCTCCTATTTTCCCGATGCGAGTCTCACCTACGCGCTCGATGCTACGGTCAATTACAACGAAGTGGTGGCGAAGACCGTTACCATGGGTTTAGCAATTGACGGCCAAAATGTCGTAACAAACTTTAACAATAATTTTAGTGAGCTGGCCAATGGAAACCCGATCAAGGCATCGGGCGCCGTACTAGGGGAATGAGTATGCACACAAGATGCACGGGTAGCCCGGAAGTCAGCCATGGGTTCCGTCACCGCTTGCAAACCACTTGGGCGACCCTCGCCCGCTGGGAGTGCGGCGCAAGCTTGGCGGAGTTTGCCGTGCTGCTCCCCTTTTTGACCTTGACTCTGTTGGGAGTGATCGACATGGGCCGCGCTTATTACCTGAGTATCGAGGTCAATAACGCCGCCTATACCGGCGCGATGTACGGCTCAAATAATCCCACGGACACGACGGGGATGCAAAACGCTGCTACGGGTGATGCGGTCGATGTGTCGGGAATGACGGCCACGGCCACTCACGGATGTGAATGTTCCGATGGTTCAAGCTCGGCAAGCCCTTGCCCCTCCACCCCCCCGACGTGCACTTACAATGTGGTGAACTATGTGAAAGTTACAACCTCCGCCACCTACCACCCGCTACTCGCCTGGCCGGGCATTCCCTCGACAATTTCTTTGTCGGGATCGGCGAAGGTCCGCGCACAGTAGCGCGAGGGCGAGGGGTAAGGGTTGGAATATCCACGGCGCTGAGCGATGGTGATGATGAGCGAAGGATCGCAAAAGAAATCTTTATTCCGGCGGGCCTTGCGACGCCTCGGCAATAACGAGGGCACCGCATTGGTGGAATATGGCGTCTCGATCACATTGTTCATGACGTTTCTATTCGGGATTATGGATTTTTCCCGATTTATTTATACGTATCACTTTGTGAGCGAGGCCGCGCGCGAGGCAACACGCTATGCTATGGTGCGCGGAGCGACCTTTAAAGGCACAGCGTGCAGCGCAACTCAACCCTACGCTTGTAATGCCACGGGGGCGAATATTACCACCTTCGTGCAGAATCTGACGCCGTCGGGAATTACTTCCGGTTCGGTGACGGCCACCACGACATGGCCGAGTACCGCGCCCACCGGGGCCGCCACCGCCTGCCCTTCGGGCAACAGCGGCCAAAACCCCGGCTGCCTGGTCGAGGTGGAGGTAAGTTATCCCTTCAAATTCATGCTTCCGTTCTTGCCCAGATCCGTCACCACCTACACCCTGTCAAGCACCTCCGAGATGGTGATTTCACGGTGAGCAGAGAGGTGGCCGCGGAATGGCTTTGAAGTCTTTGGCGAAGAGTATGGACATTATATTAACCGTTGCGCGTGCGTGGAGAATTAAACCCGGATTTCTTAATACTTCGGATTTTCTTAATATATCGGATTACCTTCATACAAACGAAGGCACGTGTACTAGTACTCCCGTACCATTGGCAAACCCCTGGGCGCCTTTTAGACTGAGGGCCATCTAAGGAGCGGGACCCGCAATAGATTCCGCTTCAGGACCTTGGAACGGCAAGTGGGCGGCCAGGTGAACGCTATGGGTACAAAGCAGGTAACGGGAGAGTTCGCCGCGAAACGAATGCGTGTTTGTTCTGGGCTGCTGGAAAGCCAAGATGGAAATTCCAGTGGAAGGGGAATAAGTACTGTCGAGGAAGGCTTTGCCAAAGGGGCAGAGCACCTCTCGCCGGCCCCCTCGATGAGATTGAGTGAGATGGAAAAAAATACCATTCGCGTTTGCTTCTGTACTCCCGAACCGGATTTCGGTGAAGTTGTGGGCCGAGCCTTGGGTCCGGGTTTTGATGTCAGACTCGACGAGTGCGACAAGGCTGCCGCCTCGGCGTCGCAGGGAGGCTATGACTGCGTCCTGCTGGACATGCGCGACCTCTCCGCCGGCGTGGCGGAAGAGGCTGGACTGGAGCAATTCGAGAAATTCCGGCGGACGGAGTTGTCTCCTCCCATCGTGGTCGATGATGGGCGGTGGACGATGCAGCCTTCATGCGGCGATTGGTGGAGGCGGGCGCGTACGATGTTCTGCTCAGCCCACCGGATATCGTGGAACTGCGCTGGGTGTTGCGCCGCGCCCATCGCGTGCATCGAGTGGAGATGGAGTTGCGCGAACTGCGCTCGGCGCAATCCTCGGCGGACCGGCTTGGATGGCCTGATCGGCTTCACGGAAAACATGCAGGAAGTCTTTGCCATGGCCCGCAAGGTGGCGGCGTGTGACGTGAACGTGTTGATCACGGGAGAGACGGGCACGGGGAAGAGCATGTTGGGGCGCGCCCTGCATCGCCTCAGCCCCCGCAGCGGCGGCCCGTTTGTTGCCTTTTCCTGCGCCAATCTGCCGGAGCACCTGGTGGAGGACGAACTGTTTGGCCACGAGAAGGGCGCCTTTACGGGAGCGCTGACGCTGCGTCACGGCCGGTTTGAGGCCGCCGCACGGCGGCACCTTGTTCCTGGATGAGATTGGTGATTTGCCCCTGGGATTGCAGGCCAAGCTGCTGCGCGTGCTCCACGACCGCAGCTTTCGAGCGGCTGGGCAGCAACACGCCTTTGACGGTGGACGTCCGCTTGGTTTGCGCCACGCATCGGAATCTGGAGCAGATGGTCAAGAACGGTGAATTCCGCGAGGACCTTTACTACCGCCTGAACGTGATCCAACTCCATCTGCCGCCACTGCGCGAACGCAGCGGCGGAATCGTCATGCTGGCTCATCACCTACTGCAACAAATCAGCCAGGAATTCGGCAGGAAGGTGACGCGTTTCTCGCGCCTGGCGATTGACGCCATGGATGAATACGCTTGGCCGGGAAACGTCCGCGAACTAGAGAACGTGATTCGCCGCGCTGTGGTTCTGGCGGAGGGGCAAACCATTGAGGTTTGGCATTTGCCGGCTAAAATGCGGGATGGATTCGACGAAATTCAGGCGACGCGGTCGTACGAAGAGGAATTGCGTGATTTCAAGCGCCGCTTGGTGATCCGAACCCTGCAAAAGTGCGATGGCAATAAGGCGGAAGCAGCTCGCGTCCTGGGTGTGGCGCGCGGCTATTTGCACCGCTTGATTCACGACCTCAAGATTCAATCGGAGGAAACCGCTCTGGCATCCGGACTCGATGAACCCGAGGCTCCCCAGATCGTCATGTAAGGCCGGGACACGGGTCACAAAATTCGGGACACGGGATACGGGGCACGGGATTCGGAATTTGGAATGTGAATGTGAGCAGCTTTGGTTAGGTTCAATTCCCAGGCCCTAATTTCTAAATTCAAACCCCCAACTCCTAACCCTTGACCCTGAGCCGCGACTTTGCGTGTCCCGTGCCCAGAATTCCGTATCCCGAACCCCGAGTTGCGAGTCCCGAATCCCGTGTCCCGTATCCCGAACCCCGAGTTGCGAGTCCCAAGTCCCGAGCCCCTGGAATTCCTCATCACCAACCAAAACTCTGATGGCGGGTGGGGCTATCGCCCCGCTTCTCCCAGCGCCGTGGAAGCCTCGGCGTGGGCGCTTGCCGCACTCATTTCAGTGCGCCCAACGCCGCCCCGGGCGGAGGTGTGTGTCCGGGCGCGTGACTGGCTGTTGCAGGCGCAACGGCCGGACGGTTCCTGGCCGCCCTTTCCCGGCCAGCCGCAAGGATGTTGGGTAACATCCGTCGCATCCGAGGCTTTGTATCTTCAAGGTGGGGCGCAGAAGGCAGTGGAGCTCGGCCTGAATTGGCTCATTAATGCTTGGCCTGCCGAGGGTACCCTCTGGTGGCGCCTGCGCCAAACAATTTTTCCTTCCCGCGTGGTTCGCCAAGACACCTCGCTGCGGGGCTGGAATTGGACGCTAGGCACGGCCAGTTGGGTTCAGCCCACCGCCCATGCCCTCCTGTTTCTGCGCTCACTTCCCCTGCAAATGCTTCCTCCCCTGGCGGCGAAACGCCGGCAATTGGCGGAGCGGATGCTCTATGACCGCATGTGCCCGGGCGGTGGATGGAACAGCGGCAACCCATTGATTTATGGCGTGGCCGGTGTGCCGCGCATTGGCCCCACCGCCTGGGCGCTGCTTGCGCTGAGGGATCATGCTGAGCGCGCAGAAGTTCAGATGAGTTTGAAATGGCTTGAGGGCGTCTATGGCGCAATTCACGGGCCCGCCTCGCTGGCGTTGGCGCACCGCTGCCTGGTGGCATATGGAAGACGTGTTTCGCCGCTCGCACCTGCGCTCGACGAGCTTTACTCCCATAATCACTTCTTTGAAGATGTGCTTACGATCGCGTGGGTTCTTCTCGCGTTGAATGCGGAAGGGGGGGCTGGCGCCCAGATCTCAGCGGAGGCTGCAACCCGATGAGTTACGCCCAGGCCAGCCTGATGCCTTCTTTCGCGCGCCCCGCATCGCGTGTGGCCATCGTTCGCTCCGCCAGTTACGACCGCGATCTCGGCGCCCTGCTCTTCGATGCCCTGCATGAATTTGATCTGCCCGTGCGCGGCAAGAAAGTGCTGTTGAAGCCTAATTTCGTAGAACCCGATCCCGAGGGCATCATCAATACTCATCCTGCCGTTGTGGGGGCGGTGCGCGAGACTTTCCTGCGCCTCGGGGCACAGTCGGTGCGAGTGGCCGAAGGTCCAGGGCACGAGCGCGACACGGAGGCGATCGTCGAAACCATTCACCTGCGTGATTTCCTGGGCCCGCTGGCCGAACTATTTGTGGATCTGAACCTGGACGAAGTTCACCCCATCAATTTGCGAACCCGGGCTTCCAAGCTCAAGCAACTTTATCTTCCCCGCACCGTTTTGGAGGCGGACTTCATCGTCTCGCTGCCCAAGCTCAAGACGCATCACTGGGTGGGGGTAACGCTATCGCTCAAGAACATGTTCGGCACCGTGCCGGGATGCTGTTACGGTTGGCCGAAAAATGTTCTGCATTGGGCGGGCGTCACTCCCTCCATTCTCGACATCAACAGCACCGTACGCCCGGATTTCGCCATCGTCGACGGCATCATCGGGATGGAGGGCAACGGTCCCATTCAGGGATCTCCCAAACCCAGTGGCGTGCTCATTTTGGGTGACGACCCCGTGGCGGTTGACGCCACCTGCTCGCGCGTGATGGGCCTTGTCCCCGAGCGCATCAATTATCTGGCCAAAGCCGGTGTGCTGCTTGGGCATTTGCAGGAGGAAAAAATCCGCCAACTCGGCGAGAGCGTGGCGAGCGTCAGAACCCCCTTCGCGGTTCTTCCCACTTTCCAGAAGCTCGTCGCCGCGAAAGGGAAGTGAATGCACGTTGCTCGACCCAAATAACGCAGTGGCGCTTTAGGTTGGAACGGTACTAGAATCAAAAGCTTTCTTGCCAGGCTCGCCCCCACTTGGCTGGAATGTTTTCGGGAGCTTGATTGTGAATTCTGACACCTTGGTTACTTCCCCTAATTTCGAATCCACTCCTTCCCCGTCCCCTTGGAAGAAAATAATTTCCTTCCCCGCTGTCCTGGGCCTATCCCTGATCGGCGGCATGTTCGTGCCGCTGCGCAGCTTCTTCGTTGACCCGGACGTGTGGTGGCACATCAAGGTGGGCGCCACGCTTCTTTCTACCCATCGCTTCCCTACAACGGACCCTTATTCTTTTACCGCTCCCGGCAGCCCCTGGATCGCCTACGAATGGCTGGGCGAAGTTCTGCTGGCGGCGGTCCATCGCACCTGGGGCCTCCGAGGTCTTGTAGCGCTCGACTTTGTTATTGCCTCTGCCATCCTACTCTCTCTTTACGCCCTTGCGACGCTGCGCTGCGGGAATTCCAAAGCGGGTTTCGTCACCTGCGTTGTGCTCGTGCCGCTGGCCTATCTTTCGTGCAGCTTGCGTCCACAAATGCTCGGGTATCTGTTTCTGGTGCTCACCCTCATTGTTCTCGAGCGCTTTCGCCAGGGACACGCCGGGGGTCTGTGGCTCCTGCCACCGCTGTTCCTGGTCTGGGTTAACACGCACGGCAGTTTCGTCCTGGGACTGTTTGCGTTGGGGGTTTACTGGGCCAGTGGCCTGGTGGACATTCACTGGGGTGACCTTGCCTCCCGACTATGGACTCCTGGCGAGCGCCTCCGTCTGGAACTGGTAGCGCTTCTGAGCCTGATTGCCCTCACCATTACGCCTTACGGCACGGAGGTCTGTTTATATCCATTGAATATGGCCTTTTCACAGCCTATCAATGTGGGTAATATCCAAGAGTGGCAGCCCATGATGTTTGGCGAGTTTTTTGGCAAGCTTTTCCTGGCCTTGCTGCTCGGCTTCGTGCTGGCTCAGGTCACCCTGCGGCCCACTTGGCGGCTGGAAGAGTTTGTGCTGTTTTTGGCCGGTGTCGCGGCCGCTTGCTTGCACGTGCGCTTCATTCTGATCTTGGTGCCCTTTAGCACACCTTTGTTTGCTGTAATCCTCGCCCGCGGGATTCCCCCCTACGAGCCCGCTAAAGACAAACCTGCCTTGAATGCCATCTTGATGGCGGTCGTCGTCGCCGGCATCGTGTGGTTCTTCCCGTCGCGAGCCAGGCTCGAAAGCATCATGGAGGAAAAGTGGCCGGTAAGGGCGGTGGCGTATCTGAAGCAGCACCCTGCTCCCCGGCCGATGTACAACACTTACGGCTACGGCGGCTATCTGATCTGGCAATTAGATGGGCAGAACAAGGTATTTATCGATGGCCGGGCGGATATTTACGAACGAGTGGGCGTGCTCGCCGACTACCTCTCTATCTCGCGGTTAGGGCTCGCGGCGCCCTTCCTGTTGAATGCTTACGGAATCCAATCCTGCCTGATCGACCACGACGAAGCGCTAAGGACACTTTTGGAAGCTTCGCCGGGATGGCAGAGGGTGTACAGCGACAAGGTGAGTGTGCTGTTCGTGCGAAAATCGGACCTTGTTGGAAGTCCCAAGTAACCGGACCGGATACTGATGATTCGAGTTCCTAAAGCGGTGGCGCTGTGGATTTGCCTGGCGGGTACGCTTGTCCTGTTTCTTTTGTGCCTGGCACGGCTCCACCCTACCAACTGGTTCGGAATATATCGCGACGATGCCCTCTATTTCAGTTCGGCTAAGGCCCTGGCAGAGGGTCGGGGCTATATCCTTTCAAGCCTTCCGGGAAATCCGCCTCAAACCAAGTACCCGGTCTTATATCCCTGGCTGCTCTCTTGGGTCTGGAAGTGGGACCCGTCATTTCCCGCCAACCTCGTGCCGAGCGTCTGCCTGACGGTGCTGTTCAGTTGTGCCTTTCTGGTCATCGCATTTCAGATGCTGCGCAAGCTCAAGGGCGTCGGCGACTGGCCCGCTGTGGCGATTGTAGCGGTGTGCGCCAGCCTCCCGACTTTTCTGCTGGCCAGCGGCTCCGTGCTGAGTGACTCGCTGTTTATGGCCTTGGCGCTGGCTGCGGCGCTGCTCGCAGACACGGCCATGCGCGCAGGCGGCCGGCTTCCGCTGGCAGTGTTGGTGGGGGTTCTGGCGGGACTGTCCGTGATCACCCGCAGCGTGGGCGTGGCGGTGGTGGTGGGCATCGTCGTGGCGGGACTCTTCCGCCGCGCCCTTCGTCAAGCCGTCGCCGTTTGCCTGGGGGCCGCGCCCTTCGTGCTGATTGCTCTCTGGGTAGGCCGGCTGTCTCTCGCCGCGAGCGGCGGGGGGGTGCGCGGTTACTCCCCGGACCTGCCCCTAGGATGGCAACAGACCTTCGCTTACTACATCAGCTACCCGAAGATGTGGAAGTTCTGCGTCCCCAACATCTACGTCTTCTTGAGCATGTTGCGAGGGAACCTGGGAGCGTTCCTTGAAACCCCAGCCTGGTACTGGCTGCATCCCACGCTCAGGATAGGGTCCAGCTTCGCAGCTACAGCCTTAAGCTCTCCACTGATATTCATTGCTCTTGCGGGCATTTTGCGCCAGGCACGCAGCGACGAATGGAAACCCCTTCATTTCATTTTCGCTCTCTACCTGGGTATCCTCCTGCTGTGGAACTACCCCGTGATGGATCGCTTCTTGCTGCTGTTTGTGCCCCTTTTTTGCGTGGGCCTGTGGGTAGAAGGCAAGCACTTGGGGCGCCTGCTCGGGGGCGCGCTGAGGGCCGGACGCTTGGGCGAGAGGGTTTTAGCCGGAGTCGTGTTGGCGGGTTTGGCCGCTTTGGCCGCGACCGCGGTTTGGAATACCGCGCAGTTTTATCGGCCAGATCCTGCCGCTGAACTGCAAGCTGCGCGCTTAAGGCAAGACAAAGCTCAAGCCTACGATTGGATCCGGAAAAACGCCCTCCAGGATGATCGTATCGTGGCCTGCGAGGATGGTCGGGTTTACCTCTACACAGGTCGTCAGACTGTAATGCCCATCGCTTTCTCATCCGAATACAGCTACACGCATGACTCGCGCGTCCTGGAACGCGACTTGGCTCACATGGCGGACACAGCCGCGGTGGTTCAGGCGCATTACTGGCTGATCTCATTGGACGATTTCATTACTGATGAGGAGGAGGCTCAGCCATCGATGCGGGCGCGGGAAGCGCAATTAATGTCGGGCCTGCCCGAGGAGTATCGCAGCCCAGATGGGTGGGTCCGATTATACGATATCTCCTGTATGCTTCAGCCACAACGCGCCACGTGTGGCTCGGGGCTGCCCTTTGTTCGCGCCGAAACCGCAAGAAATAAGCCTGACCCGGCGATGCGCTAGGTCGTGTTTTTAGGGTTTGTTATGTCCACCCTGCCTTCTCAACCCGCTGCGGCATCTCTCCCAGGGGCCATCGAACCCCCTCGGGGCGGCCTCATCGAAGCCACAAGCCGCGTTGGTTGGATCCTCCTGTGGCCGGCTATCGTTGCCGCGCTCCTTGCGCCCATTTGGACAGTGCGTTACCCGGCCCTCATGGATTATCCCAATCACTTGGCGAGCGCCTTCGTGCTGGCTCACCTCCGGGATGCTGCTTTTCACTTCGGCCAATTCTACAGCGCTGGCTGGAATACTTCTCCCTACCTGACCATGGACGTCATTCTGTTGGGGCTGCAGCGCCTCGTGTCGATCGGCCTGGCCGGGCGTCTGCTTCTCAGCCTTTGCGTGCTCGGCGTCCCTGCGGCGGCATGGTTCTTCATCCATCGAGCGAACCCTGGCGAGGAAAAACTCGCCTTCTGGTCGCTGCTGGTTTCGAGCAACCTGTATTTCTTTTTGTACGGCTTCCTGAACCTGCAGCTCAGCATGGCGGTTTGCTTTCTCCTGCTGGGACTTTGGCTGTGGCACCTCGATGGCCCCCGGGTAAGCAAATGGTGCCTGCTTCTGCTGGTAACGACGGCGCTTTACTTCACCCATCGGATGGGATTTGCCGTCGCGGCCGTGGTGATGACGGCGTACAGTTTGTCGGCGCGGCGGCCAATCAAAGACCTGGTTTCCACTTGGGTGCTCTACATTCCCGGGGCGCTCTTCTATGTCCACGCTGTGGCGGGTCACGGCGCGCGAGGCGCGCTGCATTTTCGAGCCCTCAGCGACAAGATTGGCAGCCTCGTGGCGGTGATGGTCGGATGTTCTCCTGTCGTTGATGTGCTGACTTTGCTGGTGCTGCTGGGGGTCTTGGCTTGGGCCCAGATTGATAACCCCGACTTCCAGTGGAACCCTCACTGGCGGCGCGCGACGGTGATTTTGTTTCTGTTTTATTGGATCCTTCCAGCGTCGATCGGGAAGGCCACCAATGTGGATAAAGGGCTATTGCCCATCGTATTCCAGTTAAGCCTGGCAGGAGCGAAGGTTGGGCGGCGCGGGCGGAAGCTGGCGCTCATCGCCCTTCTGCTTTTCTTCATTCGTGCTGGCGCCCTGGAGCGGCATTTTGTCGCCCTTAGGCCACATCTCGCGAAGTTGGCCGAAGCAATTTCGGTCATTCCGCCCGACGCTCGTGTTCTCCCCCTGGGGGATTGGTCCGGCATTGCGGCGCAGCCGGAGCGCAACTTCTGGGCCTACGGGGTCATCGAGCGCGGGTGGGTTTCACCCTGCCTGTTCCACGAACCCGGCGTGCATCCGTTGGCGCTGAAGTCTCCCACTTACGATCCCTGCGGTCCGGCGTTTACCTCGGCGAGCGACCTGGATTGGGGACGCGTCGAGAATGACTTTGATTATGTGTGGGCTTACCATGTTCCGCAATTTTCGTCCGCTTTGTCCTCCGCGGGCAAGGTCGTCTTCGAGGGTGACAATTTGCAGGTCTTCCAGATGCGGGGGGCGTCGGACGGGCAACGCCAAGGGCAGTAGTCGCAAATCCGATGAGCTAGCTGTTCCTAATGGTTTCCCGTGTCCTCACTTCACAGGGTAAGCGGAAAGCCGGGGCGGCGTGAAGTCTGGCTCCACCAGCCAAAACCGGCGGCCCTGGAAATACCGAATCAATTCTGCATTTTGTTCCCGCCCCATATCGCGCGCCCAAATCACTTTGGAACCGTCGATATCGGCGCCGTTGTACACCCATTCCTCGTAGGGTTTGTGCGCGGCCGAGTATCTCACGATCACCAGTTGGCGTCCGGGTTCTCGCTCGAGCTGGGCAAGCATGGGGGCCCGATCCGGGACGCCGTATCCGGGGTACTTCCACATTGCGGGCCACGCCGCGCGAGGCAGGCGCGGAACTGCCGCGGCAGAAAGCGCCAGGGTGGCGACAGCGATCAGGGGGATGGCTCGGGTGATAGCCAGCCCCACGGGTTTATGGCGCCAACTCCAACTCCGCACGTTACGCATCGCCAGGCACACGAGGGCGAAGACCAGGCAAGTCCCAGGGGCAGGGTAATGGGGATTCAAATAGACTTCCAGAGCGTAGCCGGCGAGGCCAAACGCTGTGGCCATCAGCAAAAAAAGCGTGCCTGGGCTGATCCGGCGCCAGGAGAAGCCGTACGGTAGAATCAATAGGGCCATGACCAAAGGAAGAGCGAACAAGGGCTGCACGTAAAATGACCAAATTTGAGCTGCCTTCTCGCTTTCCAGGGTCACCAAGCCGCCCAGCGAGCGGGTTTGCACATATGCGGGAAGCTCGAAAGTCAGATAATAATCCTTCATCACAGCATGATGATACGTCGGGACGGGGTGGGAGGTCTGTCCTATGAAGTAAGGAGTTACGAGGTAGTTCTGATGGTAAGCCTGGTGGGGCATGCGCCAGGGGTTGCCGGTGACCCTCCAGGAATAGTAGCCCATGAGCACCGCCGCGACCCCGAGCACCAGGCCGGTGGGTAGAACCAGGCGGCGGAGGGAGTCGCGGAAGGGCGGCCGGTTCTTCCCCAACATCCAGGCGAGCAGTGCGGCCCCCACCGGCAGGCTGAACATCAAACCCTCATAGGGGCGGCTGTTGGCGAGAATGGCCAGGCCCAGACCCAGCAGCAGTGCGTCGGGCGCGCGCAGCGATTGCTTCAGGCGCGGCAGCGCCCCAAACACCAAGGCTCCTCCCGTGGCCGCCATCGCACCTCCCCAGTAGCTGTTGGCCCAGTAGCTGAAAGTGGCGATACGGATGACGGCCAACAAGCCACCCAGCAACGCCCACTTGGGGGGAAGCCAACCCTGCAGCATCCAGCAGATCGCGGCGCACATCAGTCCGAGGCTGAGCCATACCCCCCAAAAGGGGTGGCCCAACACAGCCTGTCCGAAAGCCATGATCAGGCCCTGAGCCGGGGGGAACATGGAGGCATAGGTCGGACGCCAGAGCACATGAAAGGTCTCGAAGTGGATCCACAGGGGGTGGGTGGGGTTGGCGAGGCGTCCGTGGGCAAAGGTGTCTGCGGCCAGCAGGTAGCTGAACTCATCGTGAACCGCCGGCTCGGGAATGGGGAGGATGGGCAGCAGGGCCGCGCGGGCAGCCAGCGCCGCAAGGCCCACCACCACGACGGCCAGGCGGGGCCTTTCTGCCAGCTTGCCCAAAGCGCGCTCACCGGCCTCAAACCAGCGTGATCCGCAGCCGGGGAAGGCGAAGGCCAGCGCCACCGCCAGTATAACCATGCCGAATTCGATCTCGTAGATCATTTAGATCCACCCTCGCTCGCACTGTCATTCTGAGCCCGCTTTTTGGGCGAAGAACCCCCGCAGTTCACTCTGCCCACGGGCTCCTCCGAACTACCGGGGTCCTTCGCCCAAAAAGCGGGCTCAGGATGACAGCGTTGGGCGCCTGAACCCCCGCAGTTCACTCTGCCCACGGGCTCCTCCGAACTACCGGGGTCCTTCGCCCAAAAAGCGGGCTCAGGATGACAGCGTTGGGCGCCTGAAGCCCCGCCCTTCGAAAACGGTGGTGTGAAGTCCGGGCTAAGGTCTTTCCAAGTCTTCATTCAGCGGGGTAGGCCGAAAGCCGGGGGGGCGTCAGGTCCGGCTCCACTAGCCATATTTGGCGGCCCTGGAAATACCGAATCAATTCTGCGTTCTGTTCCCGCCCCATATCGTGCGCCCACACCACTTTGGCAGCGTCGATATCGGCGCGGTTGTACACCCACTCGAGATAGGGCGAGTGCGCGGCCGAGTATTTCACAATCACCAGGTGGCGTCCCGGCTCTTGCTGAAGCTTTGCCAGCATTCGGGCGCGGTCCAACATCAGCGCGGAGCTCGCTGGTGACGCCACGTCGCCGGCAATAGATCGCGAGGCCGGAACGACGGAACGGCACAGAGCACCAGGAGCGCGCCAGCGATGAAGGGGATAGCCCGGGTGATGGCCAGCCCCACGGGCTTTTGGCGCCATCTCCAAATCCGCAAGCGGCGCATTGCTCCTAAGACGAGGGCATAGATCAGGCAAGCTCCAGGGGCGGTGTAATGGGAATTGGAGTAAACCTCTAGGCCGTAGGCAGCGAGGCCGAACCCCAAAGCCAATAGCAGGAAACGCGTGCCGGGACTGATCTGGCGCCAGGAGAAACCGTAGGGCAGAATCGCCATGGCCATGGCCAAAGGAAGGGTGAACAAGGGCAGCAGGTAGAAAGCCCACAGATCACCGGCTTTTGTGCATTCCAACCGTATCATGCCAACCAGTGAGCGGGTCTGCAGCCAGTAGGGGAGTTCGAATGCCAGATAATAATCTTTCATCACAGCATAACGGTAGGTCGGGACGGGCCGCGGGGTCTGCCAAACGAAGTAAGGAGTCACGAGGTAGGTTTGGTGGTAGAGTTGGTTGGGCATGCGCCAGGGAATGCCCGTGACCCTCCAGCAATAATAACCCATCAACACCGCCGCAAAGCCCAGCAACAGGCCGGCGGGCAGTACGAGGCGGCGGAGGGAGGCGCGGAAAGGCGGCCGGTTCTTCCCCAACATCCAGGCGAGCAGCGCAGCCCCCACCGGCAGGCTGAACATCAAACCCTCGTAGGGACGGCTGTTGGCCAGGATGGCCAAGCCCAGACCTAGCAGTAGGGCGTCCGCCACGCGCAGCGATCGCTTCAGGCGCGGCAGCGCCCCAAACACCAAGGCTCCCCCGGTGGCTGCGACCGCACCTCCCCAGTAGCTATTCGCCCAGTAGTTGAAGGTGGCGAGGCGGATGACGGCCAGCAAGCCGCCCAGCAGCGCCCATTTGGGGGGCAGCCAGCCTTGCAGCATCCAGCACATTGCGGCGCACATCAGGCCGAGGCTGAACCACACGCCCCAAAAGGGGTGGCCCAACACGGCCTGTCCGAAAGCCAGGATCAGGCCCTGAGCCGGGGGGAACATGGACGCGTAGGTCGGATGCCAGAGCACATGAAAGGTCTCAAAGTGGATCCACAGGGGGTGGGTGGGGTTGGCGAGGCGCCCATGAGCAAAGGTGTCTGCGGCCAGCAGGTAGCTGAACTCGTCGTGCCACTCCGGCGCGGGGACGGGGAGGATGGGCAGCAGGGCCGCGCGCGCGGCCAGCGCCGTAAGGCCGGACACCACGACGGCCAGGCGGGGCCTTTCTGCCAGCCTTCCCAACACGCGCTCGCCGGCCTCAAACCAGCGCGATCCCCAGCCGGGGAAGGCGAAGGCCAGCGCCACCGCCGCCAGAACCATGCCGAATTCGATTCCGTAGATCATGGTCTTCTGAGGAATTACCGCCTCTTGATCTTCGCCAATGGCTTTGCGTGGCTTGGACCACTGTCAGACCGGAGCGCCTCCATCAGGATTGCTTGTGTACCCGGATGATCAGTTCCCACACCCGATCGGCAGGCGCAAACCAGATTGACTTGCAGTTCAGGCATTCGTCGCCGCGACTCAAGAACCAAAGGGCTGTTTCTTCGCGGTCAAGCCAGTTGACGGCGTCGGAGTCCGGGCCGAGGTACGCGGTGTAATTGGGCACGAGGCGGTGATATCGGAAGGAAGTGGGTTTCCCGGTGAGCTTCCAGGTGGACAAGCGAACGGGCCAGATGATCCATTCGGCGGTCCCCTGAAAAGACCGCTGCACCGGCAGGCTGGCTTTTGCTACTTTTCCAGCAAACCCAAAATCGCTGTAGGGGCGATAGTCGAGGCCCTGGGCAGCCCAAGGTGGCACGTCCCAAGCCGGCGCCAAATAGAGTAGACCCCCGTCATTGGCGACTCGACGAATTTCCCGGAGCGCCTGCTCGGGATTGGGGACATGCTCCAGTACCCAAATCGTCCAGATGGTGTCAAAGGTGTTGTCAGAGAACGGCATGGCCGTCGCCGAGCCGGCGACGAACGGCTTATGGTAAAAGCGGCGCGCGGTGGTTGAGATGTCGAGCCCCGTGTAATCTTCAACAACATCCTGAAGATAGCCGCTTCCCGAACCGACATCGAGCGCTTTGGCTGTTTGCAGATTAAACTGCTGCACAAATTCTTCGACTCTTTCTCTAACGTGGAATCTCCGGATCGATGCCTGCGCAAGCGCGTCGTATTCCTTCGAGACGGCGTCCTCCGAGCGTGTTTGGCCGGCATCCGGTTTCTCGTAAACAGTGGCGTAAAAGTTCCGGGTCTTATCTATTTCCTCGGGCGAGGGCGCCGCGTCGCGGCTATACGGAAAATAGATGATCAATAGCAAAACAGCAAAAACGGAGGCAGCGGCGACGGCCTCCAGAGCGAGCTCCAGAGTCGTCGCCAGAGCCCATCCCCCGGTGGATTCTTGTTTCATCCTCTTAAGCCAACGCCGCATCGTCGCTCCGCACTCGAATTTCCTTCCCGCCATGTCATGCGCAGTATAGTCTCACCTATCCCCGCCACGGCCAGATTATTTGAATCGGGATTTCCATCTTGGCTCGGCGTCGCGCGCGCCTCAATGCAGTTTCTGCCAGTAGATGCCTTCCGTGTCAATTGGCCTGATCTCTTCGGTAATGTTGTGGGCTTGCCTGTATTCATCAATGGCGCGTTTGCAACCCGCAATCTCGAGGTAATCGTCGATGATCGCGTAGCCTCCGACGGAGAGTTTGGGGTAGAGATTGTTCAGAACGTCCATCTGCGACTCATAGAGATCCGAGTCGGCCCTCAGCACCGATAGCTTGGCGATGGGAGCCGTGGGAAGAGTCTTGTTGAAGAAGCCTTTGAGGAACCGGACCCTCTCATCGAGAAGCCCGTAACGGGCGAAGTTCTCCTGGACTTCCTCCAGGGAAACGGCCATCTCACCGCGCTCCAGTCCGAAATCCAAACGCGGCTTGGGGCTAGGCAAGCCTTCGAAGGAATCGGCCACCCAGACGGATTTGCCGGCATCGCCATACGCTCGCAGGACCGCGCGCATGAGGATCGTCGCGCCGCCCCTCCACGCCCCGCACTCGATGACGTCGCCGGGGATTTTGCGTTTCAGGACATCCGTGATACAGAACTGGATATTGTCCAGTTGTCTTGTCCCCACCATCGTCTCGGCGTCATCCTGCCGCATTTCCAGATGGGCGCCACCACCTTCGAGGTAACCCAGCGGATCGGCAGGCACTCGCTCGACGATCTCAAACCGTCCCACGCCGAGCAGGTGGCCGATTAGCGAATAAAGGGAACGCGCCACCGTTCCTCCCGACTGCGGAGTGTGGCGGGTGTAACGGCCTGCGGTCTGTGCGCGGGTGAGGGTCTTCTTCAGGAGGTCGAGATACAGCTCCTCGGGGGATGAGGGCACAGGGTCGGTCTTCACGGCGACCGCAATGGGGACCGGAGACACCGGAAGGTGGTCGACCTGAACCCGATGGTTCAACAGCAGCCCAATTAACAACCCAGCCAGAACTGCGAGCACCAGACCTACGGCCCCAAAGAGGTACTTCAGGATTGCATCGAGATATTTCATGAGCACCTCAATCGACTAGGGGTGATTTTGCTGTTGGGCGGCGTCCGTAATTTCCGTGTAATAGTCCTCCGACAGTTTTCGCCCCTGGGGATTCAGCATTCGGAAGCTCCCCAGCCCATTTTTCTGAAGCCAGAACTTCA
This sequence comes from uncultured Acidobacteriota bacterium, assembly GCA_963825395.1. Taxonomy (GTDB): domain Bacteria; phylum Acidobacteriota; class Terriglobia; order UBA7540; family UBA7540; genus Bog-366. The sequence goes on from CAWGTQ010000021.1 coordinate 89,893, forward strand.
GCAAGACTGCCAGCACTTGCAGCCCGTATTTGGCGCTGCGCGAGAAATTGAGCGATGATGCCTCGGGAAAGTAGCGAGCCGGGCAGGATATCTCCCCGATCCGATAACCGAGGTAAATGGCTTGCGCCAGTACCTGACCGTCGAAGATATAGTCATCGGAGTTCTCTTCCAAGGGCAACCTGCTCAGCACCTCACGCGAAAAAGCGCGGTACCCCGTGTGGTATTCCGAAATTTTGTGGTCAAACAGGATGTTCTGAAAAAAGGTCAAAAACCGATTGGAAACGTACTTATACAGCGGCATCCCTCCGCGCAGAGCTCCCGTGCCCAAAATCCGCGATCCCAGTACGAGGTCGTATTCTCCAAAGGCGATCATGCTCGCCATGGCGGCAACGAGCCGGGGAGAATACTGATAATCCGCATGCAGCATCACGATGATTTCGGCGCCCCGGCGCAAGGCTTCGCGATAACAGGTTTTCTGGTTGCGGCCGTACCCCAGGTTGCTGTTGTGGACAAAGGTGGTCAGGTGCAACTCGCGCGCCAACTGTACGGTGGTGTCGGAACTGTGGTCGTCAACCACCAGGATCTCGTCCACAATCTCCTGCGGAAGCTCCGAACTGGTCTGCCGCAAAGTGCGGGCGGCGTTGTACGCAGGGATTACTACAAAGATTTTCTTTCCGTTCAGCACGGCGCGCTCTCCCCAGGTCCCAGCGAGTTCTCCCCTCGTATTGTTTATCAAATTCTCAGAATCGTCCACACAATGTCAACGCGGGTAGCGGGTCAATTTGATGTTGTAGCGGCGAATTTACCGCGCCAAATGGCGGTATAAAGCCGCCTCTACCTCAAATCGGCTTTTCTCGCCAGGTTGATTGCCGCCAGCGCAAAAGCCACAAGGAGCGGCGCAAGAATGTACATCGCCTGCCACCGCAGCAGCAGGACGTACACGAGAGGACAGTACAGAATCACCATGATTGCAATAAGGACCATGCGCTGCCCTGATTCCTCCGGCCATGGGGACGAACCAAGAACGAGAAGCACGGCGAGCAACATCAGGGTCAGGTCGTGCGTGTACAGGTGCGGCGCCGCAACCAGCGAGACCGTGAGTGCCGCTGCAAACATCAGGCCTGCTGAGTTCCCGCCTCGGCCCCGGTCCTCCTGCCGCCACCGCCAGGCCACCAAGAGAACCAGGGAGACCGAAACTGCCGCCACCAGCACGCTGATATAGACGGCGGCGAGTCGACCGGCCAGAAGCGTGGCGAAGAAACCCTTGACGGTGGGCATTTTCTCCCAAGCCCGCATGTTACCGTAGGCAGGATTGTCCGGGTGTCTAACAATGTCGATCAGCAGGCTTGCGTAGGACCGCATGCCCGCCGGCCCCACCACCATGACCGACACTGCCCCCAACAGGGCAGCGGCGGCGGCGAAGCCGGCCATCAGTCTCCACTTGCTCCGTAGGAAGCAGATGAGGGCAAACGGAAGCACGACAGGAAATTTGAAGAGGCCCAGACCCAGGAACACGCCCGCCCGGAAATCCCGGGCGCGTTTGAGGTGAACAAAAGTGAGAGAAAACAGGACCAGCAGGAGCACCGTGGTTTGCCCTTGCAGCAAGGCAATCCACAGGGGAACAAACAGGGAACAGAGCCAGAAGTAGCGATAAGAATTTCTGGGGATGGGTGTGTGACGGCGAAGAAGATGCTGGAAAAACAGCCAGAGCAATACGTTGATCACGCCCCAGAGAACGTACGCCTTGACCACCGGCAGCCGGGCGAGCGCGGCAAACCATAACGCCTCAAAAGGAGGATGGGGATTGATGAGTAAGTCTTCCCGGTGGAACAATTGCCGCTGGATTCGCGCCTGCTCTCCGGCCTCGTAAAGCCTCGATGCATTTCCCTGACGGATGATCAGTCCGGCCGTGTAGTAACCAGCGAAATCGGAGCGGCGCACGCCGTCGAGCGCGGCAGTAAGAAGGACCACAGCAAAGAGCAACGCAGCAGCGAGGCTAAGGGCGATTCGAACTTCCCTACGCGTTGGAGGTTTGGCCGCAGTCATTGATTAATGCGCAGATCGACGCCGGAGTCAGAGGGAGATTCTAACGCCTATTGACCCGTAAGGCCCTTATATTTCTGGTTGTGAGTCAATTTGACCATTTTTAGCCGCGAATCTCCAAGTCTGCCGTGCCATGGACTCTCCGACGTAGCTTATTAACAAAAGAATCAATTGGTTCGGTACGAGGGCTGGCCATCTGGTAAAGTCACCGAAAGATGGGAATCGAGTCGTTTCTGTGCAATCAAAAAGTGACACATTCAATTTGCGAATTTTGTGGGATTCCTTGATTCAGGGCAACCAGGTATTAACGCCTTTGTTTTCAATAGAAAGAGCCTGGCACCTTAGTGCTTCGACTTTGGCGATTTGAGTGCTTTTACCATGGGCACGGATCGAAGTGGCGGACGGAAGCCACAAAGGATCATGGAGGAAATTCACAATGAAGAATCTATTGACTCGGCTGTGGAAGGAAGAGGAAGGCCAGGATCTCGTGGAATACGGCCTGCTTCTGGTTCTGATCGCTCTGGCCGCCATTGGTACAATGGGGCATTTGGCAAGCACCATCGCCAACGTGTTTTCGAATGCGGCAACGAATCTGGGAGCCGCGTCCTAAACCTTGCCCGAAAAATTGGCCTGTTGTGGGAAAATTTATTTAAGGAGGACATTGCTCATGAAGAATCTGTTGGCTCGGCTTTGGAAGGAAGAGGAAGGCCAGGATCTCGTGGAATATGGCCTGCTCCTTGTTTTGATCGCGTTGGCTGCCATTGGTACGATGGGCCACTTGGCAAGCACCATCGCCAACGTATTCTCTAATGCGGCAACGAATTTGGGCGCGTCGTAGGGTTTCGAAGAATGAATGGCCTGCTTTGTGAAAATTCGATCGCGGAGGAGATTCCTAATGAAGAATCTCTTAACTCGGCTGTGGCGGGAAGAAGCAGGCCAGGACCTGGTGGAATACGGCCTGCTTCTCGTTTTGCTCGTGCTGGCTGTCCTGAGTACGATGGCTAAAATGTCGAGTAGTCTGAACAATGTATTTAGTAAGGCGGCAAGTGTCGCGGGTTCTTAAATCTCTGCCGAAACACTGGCTTGCACTGGGAAAATTTAATCGTGGAGGAAATTCCATATGAAAGGTCTCTGGGCCCGGCTTTGGCAAGCTGAGGAAGGCCAGGATCTCGTGGAATACGGCTTGCTACTTGTTCTCCTCGCACTGGCTGCCATTGGCACAATGGGACATTTGGCAAGTACTATCGCTAACGTATTCAGCAAGGCGGCAGTAAACTTGAATGCCACGTCGTAAACCGTAGCGGAAAGAATGGTCTGCACTGGGAATACAAAATCTATCAAGGAGGAGCGACCCGATGAAGAATGTTTTGACCCGGCTTTGGAAGGAAGAGGAAGGCCAGGACCTTGTGGAATACGGCCTGCTTCTAGTTTTGATCGCACTGGCCGCCATTAGTACGATGAGCAGTTTGGCAAGCACTATCGCCAACGTGTTCTCTAATGCGGCTACCAATTTGAGCCCTTCGTAAGCTTTCGCCCGAAGAATGGCCTGCCGTCAGAAGATCTGGTGGTAGTCGCCAGGGCAAAGAGGTTGGCCTGCAATGTTGGCCGTGCTCAGGATTATTGGCGAATCATGGCTTCACCGCGGATGCGGGCGAGCCTTGATTCGACCCTGAGTGGGTCACGTTGCTCTTCCCATCGGTTCCGAAAGAACGGCGCGCTGTAAGGCGTGTTAGATCTCGAAGAGACGGTGAGTGAAGGGGGGTGATCTCGACTCGGCTTTGAGTAGATCAGTAGGACCAGGATATTTTGGCTTTTCCTGGTCCTGACTGGTCTTTCCGAGGCTGCCTGAACTGAGGCCCTCGCGATCGGCGTCGAGATTCTGTTCGGCAGTGCCGCGACAAGCATGATGACCTTGAGATAGATCGAGCCGGGTTGCTTCTTTCGAACATTGGATGTGCCCTCACATTGGAGTGTTGAAGTGCGATGTAGCAGGGGGAGGCAAATGAGGTGCTTCCCGGGGGTTTTAGGTCTTGTTAGGTTTTGTAAGGGTTCTTGGCACGATCATCATAATGGTTGAGCCGGGAGCCGGTGCTCACCACTAATGGGTTAAGATTCGTTGATTGTACGGCGGGAGCGTGGCACGTACAGTCTTTGTTGTTCGCCACAGGGAATCTCTGGAGCTGGCGGCCGATGGCGACCGCAAGCGACAACATTTCAGGCCAAAAGGTCATTTTCGGAGGTCTCTGCGGCGGGGTGGTGAATGCCACTGCATCGGAGAGAGCGTGGTTCTCCGCTTGACAGAATGTCTCCTCAGTACTTGCCGGCTGTATTACGCTTGCACGCCCGAATAAGAGACCCGGATGGAAACGCAAGTGCTGGCGTGAATGGTGCAAGGAGAGAATCCCGCGCATGGTGGCAACGCTTTCCATGTAGCAGCGCGGTCAAGCGGGAGAGTGGCGGCGTCGAAATGGCTAGTGGTTTGTGGAAGGAAGTTCTGATTTCGGCAAGCGCACTGGGCTTGGCAGGGTGGGCCGGTTGGCTTGATTGGCGTATCCGGAAGATTCCCAACTGGCTGACCGTGCCCGCTCTATTGGTGGGATTAATCCTGAGCTCGGTCCTGTGGGGATGGCCAGGGGCGAAGTTATCCTTGGAAGGCGCGGGCGTCAGCTTGGCTGTCCTGCTGCCGTTCGTGTTGATGCGGGGGTTGGGGGCGGGGGACTGGAAACTTATGGGAGCGCTCGGCGCGTTCCTGGGACTGCCACGCCTCATTGTCGTGCTCTTTGGTACGGTCCTGATTGCTGGTGTAATGTCCGCAATAGAGGTGATCCGGCAACAGAAGGTGCGAGAGACCCTCAACAATCTGTGGATGATTTTCGTTGCATATTCAACCTTTCACGTTAATAATGCACGTGCCATCACGCTGGATAATCCGGGATTGTTGAAAGTCCCGTTCGGCGTGGCAGCAGCTCTTTCAACAGGCTTGTTTTTCGTGATTATGTCTGCACTCCGATTTTTCCATAAGTTGGGATGAAAGTATGAATCGTGATCGGATGTTGCTCGGGTTAGGCGCGGCGCTGATCGTGGCTTTTCTGGCGAGCAGCTACGTTTACCGGCAGCTCCAGCAGGTCCAGAGGCGCAGCGCAGTGACTGTGGTGAAGCAGGTTCAATTGGTGGTGGCAGCGGGCCCCCTAAAAATGGGCCAGGCTGTGAGCGCCAGTGACTTGAGGCTGGTGGACTGGCCGGAGGGGAAGCAGCCGGCGGGATCGTTTTCGGGCGTGGAAGATTGCGTGGGCCGCGCCTTGATTGTCCCGTTGGTGCAGGGCGAGGTCGTCCTGGATCAGGAACTGGCGAAGCGCGAGGCGGGAGCAGGTCTTTCGGTAACCATTCCGGAAGGCATGCGAGCCGTATCCGTTGGTGTTGATAACGTCGTCGCCGTCGCAGGCTTTGTGACCCCGGGCACGATCGTGGACGTCCTGGTGACCGGGAATGGGCCGGGAGGGCCGGTAACCCGAACCATCCTGGAACACGTTCGGGTGTTGGCCGTGGGGCAGGAGTTGCAAACGGAGAACGGAAAACCCCAGACGGCCCCCGTGGTCACGGTATTAGTGAAGCCTGAAGACGGAGAAAAGTTGACGCTCGCTGCTTCCGAGGGGAAAATCCACTTGGCTTTGCGCAATACGATTGACATGGCCGACACGAATACCGCTCCGATCTATGGCGCCACCATTTTCTTAGGCACTGCGCCTGTGACCGCGGGTCCGCGGGTGGTCAAGGCCAAGCCGGCGCCGGCGCCCGTAGCGGCACCGTATACCGTGCAAGTGATTCGTGGGGACAAAATAGAAACCCAATCCTTTCCGCGATGACCGAGTAAACTAGGCGGCTCCATGAAGGTCCCTAATACGCGATTTAATTTGTTGACGCTGGCGGCCACAATGCTGGCGGTCACTCTGCTGGTCCTCATAAACCTGGGCGCGCAGGGGAGTGCGGCGCAAGCCACCGCTGCGGCGGAGCCGCAAGCAGGTGCCTCTGCACCTTCCGCCGAGGCGCTGCACCTGTTGGTGGGGCGCTCACTCGTGATTTCGTCGCAAGCGCGCATCTTCCGTATTTCTGTGGCCGATCCTGGGATCGTTGACGCGCTCGTGGTAAGTCCAACCCAAATCCTGATTAGCGGCAAGACACCCGGTGTGGCTTCCTTGGTGATCTGGGATGAGACGGGACAAAGCCAGACCTTTGATGCCTACGTCGATATGGACGTAGCGGAGATGGTGGCGAAAATCCACCAGGTGCTGCCCAACGAGCCGATCCAGGTGGAAGCACGGGGAGGCGTTATAACGCTTTCCGGCGAGGTTTCATCGCAGGCCGTGGCCGACCGCGTATTGGCCATCGCACAGGCTATGTCGCCCCGGAAGGAAAGCGTGGTCAGCCTCCTGCAAGTGCCTGCGCCGAAGACCGGCGAGGTGCTGCTGGAAGTGAAATTTGCGGACGTCGACCGGTCCACACTGACCCAGTTCGGCGCAAACCTCCTCAGCACCTCACCGGCGAAAACCGTTTTTACTACCTCGACCGGACAGTATTCGCCACCCGCGGTCCAATCCGGCGAAAGCATCACGGGGACTACGACGACAACGCAGTCGGCCGCGGTCAGCTCGGCAGGAATTCCCCTTACGCTCGGCCAATTGCTGAACGTCTTTATCTTCCGCTCGGACATTAATCTCGGCGTGGTTATCCAGGCGCTGGAACAAAAGAATCTGGTGCAAATTCTCGCCGAGCCTAACGTGCTGGCAGAGTCGGGTAAGGAGGCGACCTTCCTGGATGGCGGGCAATTTCCGTTTCCCGTGGTACAAGGGTCTACCGGAGGTGTCCCGGTGGTCACCATTCAGTTTCGACAATATGGAGTGAAGCTGACCTTCACCCCGCTCATCATCTCTGAAGGCCTGATCCACTTAAAGGTGGCCCCCGAAGTGAGCTCGCTGGATTATACGAACGCCCTTACCATCCAGGGGTTTACGATTCCTTCCCTGGCGACGCGGAGTGTGGAGTCGGAAATGACTTTGAAAGACGGACAGAGTTTTTTAATCGCGGGCTTGGTGAATAACCAAGTGACCGAGGAGTTTTCAAAAATTCCCGGTTTGGGGGATTTGCCCATCCTGGGACAGTTCTTTAAGAGTCGTTCGATCTCGAAGAGTCAGGATGAGTTGCTGGTCATGGTGACCCCACACATTGTGCGGTTAGATGCGCCGCAGAAACCAACCCCCTTGCCGCAGTTCCCGGATACCTTCCTGAAGCCCGTGTCCCCTACGAAGGGTACGCCGCCGAGCGTCAAATAAGGGGGGAAGAAATTCCACCCGCACGAAAAGGTCAGGAAGGCACGAAAGGATCCGCAACATGTTGACGGTGGGTGTTGCTAGTCTGGACACGAAGAACAGCGCGGCACTGCTGGCGATGTTGCAGCAGACCGGGCTTGTGCAGCCTATTGCACAGTGGGACTTGATGGCGGGCGAGGGCCCGACTGCCCGCACCGCCGTGCCCGACGTGGTGTTAGTGGAAATCGGACGCGATGTGAATCCCCCCCTGGACTTTGCCGCCCGCTTGAGCCGTCTCAATCCCACCGCTTGTATCATCGCCTGCTCGGCATATCAGGAGCCCAGCTCAGACCTATTGATGCAGGCGATGCGCAGCGGGGTGCGGGAATTCCTTTCCCAGCCGATTGACCCGATGGTGGTGCGGGAGATGCTGGAGCGGCTGGTCAAGCAGCGGGGCATGGCGCACTCCGAAATGGAGAAGCTTTTGGTGGTCAGCGGGGCTAAAGGCGGCGTGGGGACTACGACCGTCGCCGTAAATCTCGCGGTGCAGTTGGCGCGAGGGGCGGGGAAGCGCGTGGTGATGTTCGATCTCGCGCGCCCTCTGGGGCACGCCGCGCTGCTGCTGGATTTGGAGACCCGGTTTTCATTTCGTGTGGCGGTGGAAAGTCTTGATCGCCTCGACAGCCATCTCTTCAGCGGATTGCTGGCGAATCACAAGAGCGGCGTGCAAGTGCTTGGCGGAGCTTCCCACGCGGATGAATGGGACGGGATTTCCCCGACGTCCCTCGCCCGGGTCATTAATGTAGCCCAAACCAGTTTTGATTTCGTAGTGGCGGATATCGGGTGCAATTGGTCTTCCGATTGGGCGCCGGTCCTGCGTCTGGCCCGCCAAATCATCCTGGTGACGGAGACCAATGTGCCCAGCTTATGGAGTCTGGAGCGGCAGGTTACTTTGCTGCGTGCTCTAGGCATCGACTCGGCCCGTCTTCGAATAGTGGTCAATCGCTGGCACCGGGCTGATGACCAGGCCCTGGAAGCTTTCGAGAAACGCGTGAAGCTCTCGATTTTCGAGCGTCTGCCGAACGACTTCAAGCAGGTGAGCCGGGCGGTGAACATGGGCACGGAACTTGCGCGGGGTCAAAACGATCAACTGGTGAAAAAGTTTCGCGGCATGGCTGAGCAGGCAACCGGGGTGCACCGGGAAGGCGCAGAGAAGCGTGGTTCCTTCCTCGGGCTATTTTCAAGCAATAGATAAGAGGGGTAGATGGCGGATATCCACATGGGTCGGCTCGATCTGGGCCAAGTGAAGACGGCGATTCACCGTCGGCTGATCCAGAAATTAAATTTGGATCGCGTTGCGCAGTTGAATCGAGAGACTGTGCGCGCCGAAGTGGCCCAGATCGTGGAGAGTTTGACCTCCCAGGAAAGTACGCCGATGACCCTTCAGGAGAGGGAGCGCCTCGCACTGGAGGTTCTCGACGAGGTGTTTGGGTTGGGTCCTCTCGAACCCCTGCTGAAGGATCCCACCATCTCGGATATTCTGGTAAACACGCACAAAGATGTTTATGTTGAGCGCCGGGGACTGCTGGAACGGACCAACGTGCAGTTTCGTGACGAAGCGCATTTGCTCGCCATCATCGACCGCATCGTCTCTGCCGTGGGACGCCGCGTTGATGAATCGTCGCCCATGGTGGACGCGCGTCTGGCTGACGGCTCGCGGGTGAATGCCATTATTCCTCCCTTGGCCATTGACGGCCCTTGCCTGTCGATCCGGCGGTTCGGGCGGGTGCCGCTGAACGTGGATGCCCTGCTGCACAACCAGACCCTGACTTCCGGAATGCTCGCCTTGCTGCGGGGTTGTGTTTTTGCGCGCATGAATACGCTCATTTCCGGTGGTACAGGCGCGGGCAAAACTACTCTGCTGAACGTCCTCTCGTCTTTCATTTCCAACCGTGAACGCATTATTTCCATTGAAGATGCTGCGGAATTACAACTTCACCAGGATCACGTCGTGCGGCTTGAAACGCGCCCGCCCAACGTGGAGGGGAAGGGCGCGGTTCATCAGCGACAGCTTGTGATTAATAGCCTACGTATGCGTCCGGACCGAATTATCGTGGGCGAGGTGCGCGGCGAGGAAGCGCTCGACATGCTCCAGGCCATGAATACGGGCCATGACGGCTCCTTGACGACGATCCACGCGAACTCGGCGCGCGACGCCCTGGGGCGATTGGAAACGATGGTTGCCATGTCGAGTCTCAATTTGCCGGAAATCGCGACCCGGCGGCAGATCGCCTCCGCCATTGACGTGGTGGTCCAGGTCAGCCGCTTGAGCGATGGCAAACGGAAGGTCACGAGCATCTCAGAAATCACCGGAGTCGAAGGGGATATCATTAGCATGCAGGAGATTTTCTCGTTCCGAAAGACGGGTCTGGCGGAAGACGGCGCGGTCCTTGGGGAATTTGTTGCCACAGGAATTCGCCCCCGGCTCTCCGAGCGCTTGGCGGCGTCGGGCGTCAATCTTCCGCCGTCCATGTTCGAATCCACCCGGGTCCATTAGGAAGGTATCGCCGCATGGAGTTTTTGTTCGCAGCCCTCGTGTTCTTGATCATCCTCCTGATCTCTGCGGGGATCTATGTATTCACGGGGGAATCCAAGGAAAAGGACATCATTCGGGGCCGTCTCGAAGCTATCGAGAAGGGCGCTCAGTTCACCAAGGCCGCGTTGGACCTGGACCTGATCCGCGACGAACTCTTGAGCAGTATTCCCACGATCAACAAGATGCTCGTGCGTTGGTCTTGGCCGGCGCGTTTGCGCAACTTGATCGCCCAGGCCGGCATGCAGGTGAAGCCAGGAAAGATCGTGCTGATCGGGGCCGTGATGGGGCTGGCGACTTTGGAAGGGGTTGAGATTTTTCACGGTAACTTCTTAGTGGCGGTCGGGGCGGGAGTCCTGGTTGCGTTCTTTCCACTGATTTTTGTAGTCATAAAACGGTCACGGCGCTTGACGGCTTTCCAGAAGCAGTTTCCCGAGGTCATAGACCTCCTTTCACGCTCGGTGCGTGCCGGACACTCATTTTCCTCCGGGTTGGAAATCGCTTCTACCGATATGCCGGATCCGGTTTCAACAGAGTCTCCGGATCGTGTTTGACGAACAGCGATTCGGTCTGCCCATGCGAGACGCGCTCATGAACCTTTGCCAACGGGTCCCGTTGGTGGACGTTCGTCTTCTTGTGATTGCCCTCCTGGTGCAGAAAGAGACGGGCGGAAATCTCGCCGAGATTCTTGACAGCATCGCCCACGTGATCCGGGAAAGGTTCAGAATCGCCGGTGAAGTGCGGGTTCGCACCACCCAGGGCCGCCTTACCGCGAGCATCCTGATGGCTTTACCCCTAGGCATGTTGATTATGTTGCATGTGATTGACCCTGACTATGTGAACGTATTGTTCGTGAACCGCATCGGCCAAATCATGCTCATCCTGGCCGGCGTCATGCAGGTCTTGGGCGCGATAATAATTTGGAGGATTGTTCAGATCAAAGTCTGAAGGTTTCGAGGAGAAGCAGCCGTTATATGTTTGGATCCGTCAGCGTCGTAACTTTTGGAGCAATCATCTTCGTCGTGATGGCGCTGATCTATGCGTTTTCCGGTGGATCGCTGCTGATTACCGAACGGCTCGGACGTCTCTGGCGTCCTCCCGGCCAGCCGCGAGTGGGTTTGAAAGAGTCGAAGCGGAAATTGACTGACACGATCCTCACCGGGATCGCCAAGTTTCTTCCTTCCTCGTCCGACCGAACTTCGGATTTAGAGCAGCGCCTGACACGGGCTGGCCTGCGGCGGGCGGAAGCGCCGGCGGCCTTTAGCGCCGCGCGGGTTGTTGTGATTGTAACCCTGTTGGGTGTCATTTATTTCACGGGCTTTTACAAAAGCAATCCCATGATCCTCATTATCGTGGCGGCCGGAGCGGGGTTCATATTGCCGGATATATGGTTGGACCGGCGAGTGAAAGCCCGCCAGCTCATGCTGCGCTTGGCTTTGCCGGACGCCCTCGATCTTCTGGTCATCTGCATGGAAGCGGGCTTGGGCCTCGATCAGGCGCTTTTGTATGTCGGCCAGGAGTTGAGGATTGCGCACCCGGGATTGTGCGATGAATTTGACCTCGTCAATGCCGAAATGCATGTGGGCAAGAGCCGGATGGATGCACTCCGCTCTCTCGCCACGCGGACAGGGGTGGACGACATTCAGGCGCTGGTTGCCACCCTGGTTCAAACTGACCGTTTCGGCACAAGCGTGGCGCAATCGCTGCGTATTCACTCCGACGATCTGCGCACCAAACGCCGGCAGCGCGCCGAGGAGATGGCCGCTAAGACCACCATTAAGATGCTCGTTCCCTTAGTCTTCTTTATTTTTCCCGCCCTATTTGTCGTCATCTTAGGTCCGGCAGTGATCAGCTTGATGCGCATATTTGGGGAAATTAACGCCAAATGACACTGTCAGTGCGGGGTACGCAGCAGGTTGTTCCCGGTCGAAGGAAGATCGGTAATCATTAGAGGAGGCACTACATGAGCACAACGATGATTCAAGTCATTTCTGGTATCGGGGCAGTCATTATACTTGCCATCATCATCTGGCGCCGCAAGAGTAAGGCATCCAAGTAGTTGGGTCGGTTGTTGGAAGCGGGAACTCTCGGACTGCGAGGCATGAGCTGTGAACGAGGCAGCCGCGAACAGCGGCAATTACGTTTGTGTTTACAATAAGACCCGCGAGAGGTTTGTAGCCACGCATGCCACGGTGGCGGACGGCTACTTCAGCCGGCTTGTGGGCCTGCTGGGTACGACGCGGCGCTGGGCCCGCCCCGGGAAGGGCCTTTGGATTGTGCCATCGCACGGAGTTCATACCATCGGTATGTTGTACGCTTTGGATCTGATCTTCCTCGACCGCAATTATATGGTGGTGGATGTTGAGGAGCATGTTCGCCCGTTTCATATCTCCAAAGTGAGTTTCAAAGCGGATAGCGTGCTGGAACTTCCTGTCCATACGGTATTCCGTACGGAAACTCGGGTGGGAGATCAACTGGAAATTTCGCGGGTACGTGCTCACGATCCGGCGGTTTCGACCTAATTATTTCGGTAGGGCGTTCGCCCCACAGGCGACGCGCGTGCCGGACGAACGTGGTGACCAGGCTACACCTGTGCCGCCTAGGTGGTGGTTTCTTCGTAAACTGCTTGTCGATGTCCCTTGGGTCGCCCGAATGGTATGTAGGCCATAGCGGTTGGCTCCTTCGGGGCTGGGACATTTTGTCCAGGCTGTCGATTCCCACGTTGAGAGTTCAGGTTATTCACGGTTGCCTGCCGGTGGGGCAACACACTTAGACGAACTTCTGACTAAGGACGCGATGCTGCCGAGAAAGTTTTTGAAGCTAGCAATCAGAAATGCTGCCCTTGCACCTTCTAAAAATCCACGAGACTAGTTCTGATTGAGCTGCTGAGCAAAATCTGACGTCGGAAAAAAAGGCGACCGGCCATATGCTGACAGGGACCTTTCGTCCCTAGTCGCAATTCTTGGGCAATGACGGTTCTCTTAGAAGTGCATCCTCTGGAGATCAACACATGCAAATGCAAGGGAACACGATTTTTATTACCGGGGGCACGTCGGGGATCGGCAAGGCCCTTGCCGAGGCATTTTACATGATGGGAAACCAGGTCATCATTAGCGGTCGGCGAGAGGATCGCCTCCAGGCCATCTGCGCGGCGAACCCCGGCATGCACTACTTTGTCCTCGATGTGCGGGACCCCGTGGGGATTCGGACCATTGCTAGAAAGGTGGTGGCGGAGTTCTCATCCCTTAACTGCGTGTTCAACAACGCAGGCGTTCAGAGGCGGCTGGAGCTTATTCCGGGCACACCGTTGGATGAGGAAGGATTGCTCGACGAGATCAACACCAACGTCCTGGGAGTTATTCGTGTCGCCGCCGAGTTCTTCCCGCACTTGATCCAACAATCCAACGCTGTGCTGGTAAACGTTTCCTCCGGGCTGGCGTTTGTTCCCCTGGCGCGCTTTCCCGTCTATTGCGCCGCCAAGGCCGCAGTTCATTCCTTCACCCTGTCCTTGCGCCACCAGTTGAAAGGCTCGGGAGTGAGGGTGATTGAGTTGATTCCGCCGTACGTTGCGACGGAACTGGGCGGGCCCCGGAAGATTGTCAGGCAGGGTGGTCCCCAGCCTATGCCTTTGCAAGATTTCATCGCGGAAACCATGAAAGAGCTGGCGAGCGGCGGCGACGAGGTTGCCATCGGGGACGCCAAGAACCTGGTCGCCGCCACCAACACCGAAACCCTGAAAAACCTGTTCGCAGGAATGAACCGGTAGGCGCCGGGAGTCGACCTGCGCGGAGCCGAGTACTGTTCGGACAGGTGTGGAGGGATTTTCCCCCATGGCAGGCGATTTGTCCTCCGGGGGGCCGAAGGGGCCATCCGGCTAGCGCAACCTTACTACGGTAGCGCCCCACCCCCCAGCCTCGGGAGGCGCGTCGTTAAAGGAGATAACGAAAGGAGTCCGAGCCAGCACCGCGCGCACGATCTGCCGTTGCACGCCGATGCCGCGCCCGTGAATGATGCGCAGGGCCTTTAATCCCAAACGGTTAGCTTCCTCGAGATAAGCTTCAACAACGGCAGCGACCTCCTTCGGCTGCACAGTATGCAAGTCGAAGACGTCGGTGATGGGAATGCGGATGGGTTCCTGATCGTACTCCATGGTTCATCCAGTCAAAGAGCTCAAGTGCCGCTCCGCGTCCGCGGCCAATCAATTCTCCAGCGACCACCATGTATTTGCACCCAGAAAAGCCGCTTGGCCGGAGTGCCCCGTGCGTGGTGGTATAGCGCCGCGGTGCGCTCATAAAAGCCCCGTGTGTGCCACGAGTCTCGGAACTTGAACTGCTGGTAATCCAGGTGGTGGCAGAACTCATGGCAGAGGGTGCTAAAAAAAGTTCCAAAGGAAGTCACTTGCTTGCGGACAGCCGTGCGCATCCAAACTCGGATCTGCAAGGTTTCCGGAGAATAATCCCCAAACAACTCCGAGGCCCAACCGCCTTCTCGGACGCGCAATGGGCGGGCGTTGAGGACGCGGATTCCCGGCCTTTCGACGGCATAGAAATCCGCGGCGACACTCAAGAATACACCGCACACCCGCTGCAGTCCCGCGACAGTCCCCTCTTTCAGGGCCAAAGCAATGGACTTCGCTTGCTCGCGCAGTCGATCGTCAGGAGGCACGCAGAGGCTGGTTTGCAACTCGCTTATCAGAAATTCCGCACGCAAGGCGGCGTTCCTGGGTGCACGTTCTGTGAGCATTCGCTCATCATGACGCCAACCCTGTGCGCCTGCAAGCGATGTGAGGGCGAAGTCGGGCCCCTAACCTCTGAACTGCTCATGACAGCAAGAGCCAGACCGGTATCATTGAAAGGGCGCACTCCAGGGGTTGCGGCAGTTCCACGTGAAGGATATAGTGAAATTCTGCGGAATTGGGTGATGAAGACTTCGGTTAGCGTCGTGGTGGGGGTTACGCTCGTCTTGTTCGCGATCTCGGGGGAAGTGTGCGCCTTGGAGGGCGGCACATCCTCATCCAAGCAGATCAGCCCTCTTTCCCAGGCAGCCGACGAGTTCAAGGTCCTCACGCGGGAACTGGGGATGCGTCCCGAGAGTCCGCCGAACGCGCAGGAGAGCCACGGCTCCAAAATGCGCTGGCACGGACGGCTCTACGAAAACTTCCGCAATGACGTTCTGGATGCGATTCCGCACCAAGTGAAACAGAACGGAGAGAGCGTGTCTCCGCTTCGCCGCAATCAATTCGGATTTAACATTTCCGGTCCCGTGCTTTTACCCCGTCTTATCTCCAATCCCCATAACACCTTCTTTATGCTGTCGTATGAAGGTGTGCGCGAGCGGCTTTTTCGTGCCAACCTGCTGACGGTTCCCACTGTGCAGCAACGGCAGGGTGACTATTCGCAAACGGTCGACCCCTCCGGGTATATCCTGCCCATTTACGACCCGAACCAGACCGCTCCCAATCCCGCTTATGATCCGACGCAATCGGTCTCAACCACCAATCTCCAATATCTGCGGACGCAGTTTCCTTACAACATTATCCCCACGAACCGTCTTTCTCCGGTCGCGCTACAAGCGCTCGCACTGTATCCTGCGCCCAATACCGATATCGGCCCATTCTTTCAAAATAATTACTTTTCGAACGCACCGCAGATCGACGACGCCGATGGAATCATCGCCAAACTGGACCACCCCTTTCGTGAACGGCAACGCCTGACCTCCAGCACCACCGTTTCGAGCGGGTATCTGAGCCCCGCCAAGTACTTTCCCAACGACGCGAGCCCCACCTCGCCGGACCAGCATTTTTCCACGCTGCACACGGAACTAGATTATGTGTTCACCGCCAGCTCCAACACCGTGAACTCAGCCAGCGTGGCGGTGAGCTCCGATGTTGTGCAAGCGGGCAGCGAAGACCCTACACCTTTCCCCAACTATTCGCTCGGCAACTATGTATCGATGGGGACGGCATACCCAATGTCGCGGAGCGCGCGCACCACCCTGGAGCTTACTGACGCGTGGTCCTCGCAGAAAGGCAAGCATTCCATTCGTCTCAGCGGCGACGCTGTGTTCAATCAAGTGAATTCGGTTAAGTCGGCTTACCCTTCCGGTTATTTCCAGTTCACGCCCGATATCACCAGCCTGCCGGGCATCACCGATACCGGCGATCCCTTCGCTGGTTTTCTGCTCGGCCTGCCGGCTTCTGCGGAGAGGACCATCACCACTGCACCGTCCTATTTCCGCGACTCTTACCAAGGGTTCAGCGGGCGCGACCGGTACGCCGCGCGAAAGAATCTGACTTTCAACGCTGCTCTCACGTTCAGCCGCCGGACCCCAAGGACGGAGAAGTACAATCGCCAAAGCACTGTCGATCCCATCCTGATTGACCCTTCGAACGGCCTTCCCGGCGCGCTCGCCTTTGCCGGCCTTGACGTAATATCGCGGGGTATGCGGCCGGTGAATTACGATATTGACCCCTCGTTCAGTATCACGTGGAACCCGCGCGGCAACAGCAAAACGGTGGTTAGCGCCTCGTACGACCGTTGGCATAGCCAGATTCCGATTTACAACGGGCAATGGGCCACGCAAGGGTTCAATGCGACCCAGACCTTTGTTTCTCCCAACACGCAACTCAGTCCGGCGGTTGGCATGACGGCGGGCATCCCCCCGCTCGGCACATCCCTGCCGGACCTGAGTCCCTCAGCAGCCGATAATACCACAGCAGATTATATGAATCTGAGCAAGGTGGAGCCCGTCTATCAGTCTGCAGCCCTTTCCATCGAGCGCGAGATTCCCTTTGCCATTTCCGTATCGATCGGGGCGAACCATAGTGTGGGCCGCGACCTCCTGGTGGGCGACGGCACGGTGAACCCCAATGCTATCAGCCCTGCTGATATGGTTTATGGGGATAACCTTTACGACTATTCCTTCCGCTCGACGCTCCAGCCGTACCCCCAATATACCGGCTTCGAACTTTACGGGCTTTACCCGGGGGGGCGCTACCAGCGGGACTCCGCCTACCTACGCGTCGAGAAGCGCGCCTCGTTTGGGTTGACGTTCACAGCCTATTATTCGTTTTCCAAACAGCTCGATGATTATTCCAGCCCCTACGGGAACCAGGATCTTTTCGACCTGCATGATGACTGGTCGGTGAGCGCGTACAACACACCTCAGCATGTGACACTCAGTTATTTGTATGAGTTTCCGTTCGGTCCTAACCAACCGTTGGCAAACTTCTCCGGTATAGGGGGCGCCCTCGTCCGGGGTTGGTCACTCAGCGGCAACGCGTACTGGGATGACGGAACGCCGCTGTCGCCTCATCCGGAATTCAACAATACCGGCGACATCCTTTCCACGCTCGACGTGAACGTGGTGCCGGGCGTGAACCCGCATGTCTCGAGTCCCGGTCCATCGGAATGGTACAATCCCGCGGCTTTCGAGCAGCCTCCGGACTTTACTGTGGGGGACGGTTCCCACACGATTTCGGGCCTGTTGGGGCCCGAGTATTATTCCATGGACGTCAGCCTGGGCAAGCGCCTTCCCATCGGAGGTGAACGGGCCGTGGAGTTTAACGCTACGGCCCTGGATGTCCTGAATCACGCGAATTGGAACTATCCGGATACGATGATCGGGTCAGCCAGTGAGCCCAATGTCGACGCCGGCAGAATCATTGGCTCCCACGGTGGGCGCGTCATCCAACTTGGACTGAAGTTCAGCTTTTAATGCTCCGACACTATCCCCTGGTTCTTGCACTTCTGGCTGCCACCTCTACACTCGGGACTGCCCGGGCGCAAACGTCCAGTGTTTCCATCCCCGCCTGGGTTGAGGAGGGCAACTGCGGCCCTGCCCCGAAGTTCGAAGCCACCCTTAACGGCAAACCGGCGCCGGTGACTTCCCAGATGGGTCCGGGCAGCGATCAGATCATCTTGCTTGTCCTCGATCTCACCAGCGATCTTTCACTGGTGGATGCGGCGAAGCAAGCTTTGATGGCAGAAATCTCCAAATTACCCTCCAATGCTTGGGTAGGGCTCCTGCGTGACCAGGACGGACTGCATGTGCTTACTGACCCCAGTCCCAATCGCCAACCCCTCGTGGACGCCATCAAGGACCTCGCTACCATGGGCAAGCCCGGCCTGCTTGAAACCGTAAGTCCGGCGCTGGCGCTGGCGGACAGCATCATGCGCAAGTCCCCCGTGCGGATTTCAGTTCTGTATATTACCGACGGCAACATCTATAATTACCGCGAGGATTACACGAATCCGGTTATTAACGGCAGTGATCCCCACGACCTCAGCCGGGTCTTTCCCGATGCCCTGATTCAAGATAAGACCTCCAAACTGGTGGGAGAGGTCAGTGCGCTGGAGGCGCCACTTTTCGTGGTCCATATCAGCTATCGCGGGGATACTCTCAACGCGTCGTACCAGAATGGTCTGCTGACCCTCGCGGATACCACGGGTGGCAAAGGGCAGGTGTGCCGCTCGGTCGGGGAAATTCCGGATGCGATCGCTGCAGCCTTCACTCGCATTTCCAATGCTTGGCGTCTGACCCTGGACGTGCCCCCAAAGTTTCACAGCAACGCGCAAATCCATGTTGGCGCCACGTGCGGTGGCGATGACGCGCGGCTTTCCTGGCGCATACACCTGCGCCCGAAGGAGGGTTAATGCGGCCTCTAAGCCTGCGAATTACTTTTGAACTGATTTTGGGTGCCGTTCTTGCTGTATCCCTGGGGATCATTTTGCGCCAGTCGCGGCGAATTGCTGAATACCAGCGCCACCAAGAAGCGGACGAGCAGTCCCTGCGTTTGCTCAGGGAAGCCTTCCGACAGAAAAACCTGCAAGCGGTTCCCCCGGCGGAGGGCGAGGAAGCACCGTCGGGAGGCGATCATGCCGGCATGGCCAAGAAAGAGGCGGTCATCGAGCGACTGGACCGCGAACTGGCGCAAACTCGGGCCACCGTTACGAGTCTCCAAGCACAACTTTCAACCTCCAACGATCAGAACGCCAAAGCCCTGGCCAGCGCCGAAGAGCGCTTACAAAAGCAGCAGGCTGATTCTCAGGCCCAGTTTGAGGACTTGCAAAAGAAGTTTGATGCCGCGGTCTCGGAGTCGGATATTGCCCGTCAACGCCTCGCGGCATTGCAAGCGGATAACGCTAAACTGAAAACCGATACTGCTGCCATTACCACCCGTGCAACCGATGTGGCCCACATCATTGACAACCTCCAGGATCTGGATCGCCGCCGCGACGTTTACTTAACTTCCATCCTTCGCCGCTATCGCGACATCACGGGTGAATTCCGTGCCATGAGCGGCATGCTGGATACTGGCCACGACCCGAACTCCGGCGCGTGTGGTGGCGCCGCCCTGAGCCGAATCCAAAATGCCGTCAACTCGGCAGAGGATGACCTGCGCCAACTGAGCGAGTTGAGCGCTCGCGCACAAAAACTGGAGAAACAGCTCGAGCAGAAGTGATCCGGCTGCGCGGGGTGCGGGAAGCAGTGATCATCAAAAGGCCTGGTAACGGCGGGCCTATGCAGGCTGCGGAAAACCCGCCTTTAATGTATATCCCCGATCCCCGCAGGGGATCCGTTCAGTAGCCGGGGGCGCTATTTACTCGTTCCTTGCAGGGGATGAAAACCCTGCGCGCCTTTTCCGCAGTTTTAAAGCTTACCCTTCCAAACCCGTGGTGAGAAATCCGGGCAATGTACCTCCCGGTCAGGCCCCTTCTAATGACGCACGAAGCCAGTTGACCGTCCGGCGCAGGCCGTCTTCAAACGAAACGAGTGGTTCATAGCCCAGCGTCGAAAGGGCCAGAGAAATGTCCGCTGTGGAGTGCCGCACGTCTCCCTCGCGGGGAGGGGCATATTGGGGTTTCACCTGAAGGCCGAAGATCGCATTGAGGAGGGCAATGGTTTGATTCAAAGTGGAACTTCTGCCGGTGCCCACGTTGATGACTTTGCCAGGAGCGGCGGGCGCCCGGCAGGCGCGCAGTGTGGCATCGACCACATTCGCAACGTAAGTGAAGTCGCGCGACTGCTCACCATCGCCGAAGATGGTGGGCGTAGTCCCGCGCAGGAAGGCGACAATAAACTTGGAAAGCACGCCAGTGTATGCAGACTCTGGGTCCTGCCGCGGCCCGAAAATGTTGAAAAAGCGCAGGGCGACGACTTCCAATCCAAAAATACGATGAAAAATCTGGCCATAATATTCACCCGCCAGCTTGGTGAGGGCATAGGGCGAAAGAGGTTGTGGCATCTGCGTTTCCACGCGGGTTAAAGCAGGATCATCACCGTACGCGGCGGCGGTTGCTGCCACGACCACCCGCTTGACGTGGGCGTCACGGCCAGCGAGCAGAACGTGAAGTGTGCCGTTGAGATTCACGAGAGTGGTCTCGACGGGATCCTCTATGGAACGCACCACGGAAGCAATCGCGGCGAGGTGAATGACGTAATTAACTCCTGCAAAGAGCGGGCGGATAGATTCAAGATCGCGAATGTCAGCTTGGCGGAAGTCGATTTTTCCCCGGACCGCGGCGAGATTCTCTTCGCGGCCAGTGGAGAGGTTATCAAGAACCCGGACGGATTCACCGCGCTGAACCAACTCTTCCACGATATGTGAACCGATAAATCCTGCGCCGCCTGTAACCAGGTAGAGTGCCACGCTCCCCCTCCTTATTGAAGAATCAATCAGTTTCCGGCGCTAGGGGAAACTTGATTGGTTTCCGATCTCGCTGGGAGCGATAGAGAGCCTCGAAGATTTCCACGGTTTTGCGGCCTTCTTCACCGGGAATGGCTGAGTCGCGGTCGGCCATGACGGCCTTTAAGAATTCGGAAATCTGGAGTTGATGATAGTATTCGACCGCATTAATGCTTAGAAAGAATTCAGAGTCTTCCTTCTGCCACTTTTTCAATAATTCTTCTTCTCCTGGCACGGTCCACAAATCGTTAATGGGAGGTTCAGTGATGTTTGACATTCCGGCGATAAACATTGCCCCCCCATCGGTTTGGACCCCAATGGAAGCGCCGTTGCTGCCGTGCACGAAGACTCTACCGTAGAGTGCAGGGTTCTGGGAATTGCTGACCACGATATTGCCGAGCGCGCCGTTCTTGAAACGCAACACCGCCACCGCGGTGTCCTCCACTTCGATATAAGGGTGATTCAGGTTGGCCCAGAATCCAAAAAGTTCCGCGATCTCCCCCATATACCAATGGAGCAGGTCAAGTTGGTGCGGCGCCTGGTTGACCAGGACTCCTCCCCCTTCGCCCTGCCACGAACCGCGCCAAGGGTCACTGCGGTAGTAAGCCTCGTCGCGCCAACCATACAGGGCCACGCAGCCGAGAATCGGACGGCCCACTTTTCCATCCTCAATTGCCCTCTTGACCCGCGCACACGGAGCATAGAATCTCCGCTGGGAAACCATTCCCACCTTCACCCCATTCTCTTTCGCCGCATTGAGGATGGCGTCGCAATCCTTCAGCGACGATGCCAAAGGCTTTTCGATTAGGACATGAACGCCGGCCTTGGCGGCTCTGATGGCGTGAAGGGCGTGCAACGGATGAGGAGTACAGATCGTCAGCGCTTGGATGCCTTCGCGGACAATCATTTCCTCGACGTCACAATAGGCTTTAACCTTGTACGTGGCGGCAAATCTCTCCGTACGCGCCAAGTCTCTGCCGCAGGCGGCGACGAAGGCGGACTCCGGCGTTCTGCTGAGGGCTTTGGCATGCAGGTGTCCAACCTTGCCGCAGCCGACGATGGCGGTTTTGAGTGCTTCCATATTTGTTCCTTAGCGCTAACAATGCAGTATGACTTTCAGCAACCCCGGCTCACGGTCATACAAGCGATTGAACCAGGCTGCACCTTCTGCCAGGGGTGGAGTGGCGCTGACCAGCACATCGGTGTTAATGGCCCTGCGGCTCAGCAAATCCAAACAGGCAGGGTATTCTCCGTTGCACGCGCAGCTCCCCGCGAGCGTCAATTGCCGCGTGACCACCGCCTGCAGGGGGATTTCCACGGAAGGCCGGAAATTTCCCACCAGCGTCAGTGACCCACCTTTGCGCAGGCTGGCAGCCGCCGTGTTGATGGTTGGGCTCAAACCTACCACTTCCAGGGCAACGTCAGCCCCTCGCCCGTGAGTATGGCTCTTCACCTCTTCGACAACGTTGCACTCATCTGCCTTCAGGCTTACGTCGGCGCCGAGCGTCAGCGCGAGCTTTAACTTCTGCGGTTCTAAATCGACAGCTATGATCTTTCCGCACCCCGCGACACGCAGGGCTTGTACAACCAGGAGACCAATCATGCCGACCCCCACGACTACGGCGGTGTCACCCAGTGAAACGGGGGTGCGTTCCACGGCGTGCACCGCCACGGACACAGGTTCAACCATGGCGGCTTGCTCGAAGGAGACGGGGTCGGGGAGAGCGTATAAAATGCGATGGGGCAGGGCCACGTATTCGGCGAAGGCACCGTGTTGCCGGTATTCCTCGCAAGAGACCCCTAACACCCGGCGATGATCGCACAGGTTTACCAGCCCGCGCTGGCAAAACCAGCACGCGCCACACGAAATTGTCGAGTCAAAGGTTACACGGTCACCTTTCTTCCAACCCTCGACTTTTTTCCCCACATCGGCGATCACTCCGGCAGCTTCGTGGCCCATGATAATGGGTGGGCGACGGCGCCCGGTGGAGCCGTCCATCCCGTGTACGTCGCTGCCACAAATGCCGCACGCCTGCACCCTCACCAAGACCTCATCGTCGGCAATCCTCGGGTCTGGCGCATCCCCATAGACCAAGTGTTTGTATTCCGTTAGTGTTAGAGCCTTCATAATGTTAAGGGCCTTGTCCCGTCAAATTCCTACCCACTCCTTGGCAAGCCGCACGGAAACTCATGTGAGGGGCCACCACTACACTTGGAGATTTCCAGCAGTTCCTCCCTTTAGTTTCGGGCCGCCAAGCTGCGGTCCTCATTTCAGTGGAGGGGGCTTAAAGGGGCCGGAGGTTTGTCGCTATTTTAGTTGCTACATCAACCGAACAATATACCCCAAAACTTAGGAGAGTGGAATGTCAGCAATTCAGCAGACATGGAATGTCAGGATTCGCTCCCCTCCTACATCGTTTCATTTTTCGCGTGCTCAAGCCGTTGCAACGGGTAGAGGCATCTTCCCCGCACGCAGTTCCCCCGGCCTCATGACACTGGCTCTCCAATTCCTTCCGAGCTACAATGCCAAGCCTCATTGCAGCGAGTGGGAAACTCGACATGGACAGGCGCGCCATATCCGATTCCATTCTCAGGCGGGGGAGTTTCATTCCTACGGCGGGAGCGCTTCGCCACACACAGACCGATCGCGCAACTAATTTCTCCACCCGAGGAAAGTCAAACTCTGAGGTGAACCCACAATGAAACGACGGCGATTTCTCACCCAATCCTTGACTGCGGGTTCGCTGGCCTATGGGCTCAATGGGAGCGCAATTCCTTGTCTGGGCCAGACGGCGGAGCAAAGCCTTGCGGCCCCTTTGGAGGGGAGGGCCCGCTTTGAGAAGTTAAACAAGACTCTCGACCGGGAAGCCATGCAGCGGGGTTGGGCAACCCGAGTGGACCCGAGTTACCATCACGCTCCGCAAGCTGCCATAGAGGCTTTCAAAGATCGAAAGTTCGGCATAAGAATTCACTGGGGTCTCTACTGTCTCATTGGCAGTGACGCATCCTGGGCGTTGGCAGGAGCTAACCAGCAGTTTTGGGACATCTACAACGTCTTCTATCAGTTCTTCAACCCCACGAGCTTTGATGCCGACGCCTGGATGGATTTGTTTGAGGAAGCAGGGATCAGATATTTCACTTTCACCACCAAACACCATGACGGTTTTAGTATGTGGCCGACCAGGACGACGCAAGAGTCCATCAAGCTGACTCCCAAAGGATTTGGCCGGGGTGGCGTTGAAAACGTTGAGAAGGTGGTGCAGAGCTATAGCATCATGGACGGGCCCTATAAGAAAGACATCGTCAGGAGCATGGTGGAAGCGGGTAGAAGGAAAGGTATGGGAATCGGCCTCTATTACTCGCATGTGGATTGGCACGACCCTGCCTTCGCTTGGGATCCGTTTAATCAATACTACGATCCACATTTCACCCGCGAATCTGATCCCACCCGCTGGCAAACTTTTATTGCCAACGAGCGCGAGCAAGTGCGCGAGTTGATGTCAGAATACGGCAGAATCGATTATCTCGATTTTGATATCGGCTGGCCCCAGGCCGCGGCGCAAGATATCGCCGAGATCACCATGATGGTCAGGAAAATGCAGCCGGACGTCATCATTCGAGACCGGGGAATTGGCGCTTATGGTGACTACCACACTCCGGAGAGAGTGATTCCCGAGGGTTCCTCAAAAGAATTTTGGAAAGTCATCTACCCCTGCGGGCAGGCGTTTTCCTATTTGCCCAATGACCTGTACAAGCCCGCTGAGTGGATTGTCGAAAGCCTTATCGGCATTACCGCCAAAGGGGGCAATTTTGAAGTCGGCTTCGGCCCGATGCCCAATGGTGAGTGGCCGCCGGAAACTGTGGAACGCTTGAAATATGCGGGAAGATGGTTACGCGTGAATGGTGAGGCGATCTACAATACGCGGCCGCGGAAAATTTTTCACGAGGGAAATAACGTGTGGTTCACCTCCAGCAGGGATGGCCGCTACGTGTACGCCATCAGCATAGGCTGGCCGGGGGAGACCTTCACCACTCACTCTGTACAGGCCGTGAAAGGATCACAAATTTTGATGCTCGGAGTGGACAAACCCTTTGACTGGCGGCAAGACGGCACGACCCTGAGCGTGACAATTCCGCATTCCATCGCCAACCATAAGCCGTGCCAACAGGCATATGCGTTTAAAATCCTGGCGGAGTCTGAGTAAATCCGGAAGGGTGGGCCATAATGTGCTTGACAAATAGGGTTAATTCACTTATCTTGGTTAATGAGAACAGCCCCTCTTAGACTCACCTTAAGCCTTCTGAACTAAGTCTGGTTATCTCGCACGGCATCTCCCACAAGGCAACCAAGGAGGTTGTCATAATCACTCGCCGCGTATCAATGTCCCCCAAGCCAAAGGGCATTGGGGAGTCCTGCTGGACTATGGAGAAAGAGACATCACTCCATTTTCGCATAGGGCGGACGCGTTGTAGGGCCGGGTAATTGACGTCTTTGACGATTAGCTTGCCCTGGCGAGAGATGCGAGTGGCACCCAACAGGCTCCGGGACTGGCATTCCTTGGGCACCTCGGGCAGCGCCCCGAGGAACTTTAACCGAAAGTACAACACAAGGGAGCAGGTCCCTGGGGCCGTCCCAATTGAGAGGAACTGAGGAATATATGGCAACAAAACTTTTCGTAGGTAATTTACCCCACAGCACGACCGATGCAGCTCTTAGCGAGTTTGTGACCAATGCGGGCTTTCAAGTGGCTTCAGCCGTAGTGATTCGTGACAAGATGACAGGATCGCCGCGTGGCTTCGGCTTTGTCGAGCTCGGCGAAGGCGAAGATGTTCAGCGGGCAATCGCGGGCTTGAATGGGCAGTCGCTCGAAGGCCGCCCTTTGACTGTGAATGAAGCGCGTCCCCCGCGCAATGATTTCTCCCGCCCCCGCGGTGGTGGTGGTGGTGGCCGGGATAACTTCAGCCGAAGACGTGATTACTAGGGTCGGGAAGTTTTGCGCCGGCGGTTTGCGGTTCCGGAGGACCGGATTTTCGCCCGATGGGGCGCCTGCCGCAAACTGAAATAATTCTGGCGTGGCCATGCCGGGCGAACCTGTCCCGGCCTGCCCGATCTAATGAGGCGGGGACGTGGCCAGTAGTTGGCCAACGCTATTCAATTGTTAATCTCAGCCCCTTCGCGTGTTTAGCCGGAGTAACACGACCGGGCTCAGGGAAGGTTTGGCGAAGAATAAAAGCCCGCAAACACGGGCCCTCGTTTGCTTTGGCCCGGACCGCATTGCCGCTCCTGCGCACGGCAGCGTGGGGATTTTTACGCGATCTGTGGAGGAAACCCGCAGCGCCGAGTTGCGCGAACGAGGTGGCAAAGGACGGTCTGGCGCACTCGCACTTGTCCATCCCATCGGCGGTAGGCTCATTCTAGTTCGACATCCGATTCAGGGCGGCTCGATCGACACGTCTGGCACTATGAGGGAGGGAGATCAAAAATGGAGCTTCCACAAGGCATCGACAGCAAATTTCGGTACATCCTGGTGGCGGCTAAACGCGCCCACCAGTTGCACGGCGGGTCCAAAGCACGCGTTCAAAGTGAAAGTGGAAAAGTCATTGTAATTGCCCAAAAGGAGGTCTGTGCCGGACTCGTGCCCTTTATGACCTTCGATGGCAATGGGCACAACCTCGACAAGGCCGTGAAAGTGAAATTAGCGTAGACCGGTTTCAAATTCACTCCATGACAGGTGTCGATGATGTCGGCACTCCCCCATCCCGAGTGAATTCGCGGTTTGAATGCAGGAGCGCGATGGCTGGCCGCGGAAGGCTACTTCCGCAAATAATTGTCCGTCCCATCCAGCCAATCGTGACGGATGGGGCTGAACACATCGAGTCCGATCGTATCCTCAATTGCCAGGACGCTGTGCGGAACGTTGGAAGGGATCACCAGCACTTCGCCGGCGCGTGCCATCACTTCCCGTCCTTCCAGTTCAAACTTCAGCGCGCCCTGCAAAACCACACTGATCTGCTCGCTTTCGTGGTGGTGGAGCGGAACCAGGCAGTCTTTGAAAAGACAGAGCTGCGCCACCATAATCTTCTCGCCGCTGACCACCTTTCTCCAAAGCTTGTCGTTCAGGATTTCTTTTTTGACATTCTCCCACGCCAAGAGTTGCATCGCGCGCCTCCTGCAACATGCATCGATGGTTAGGATTCCCAGAATCCCCTCCCTGGGTCCGACGGCTTATTGTACACGTCGGGGGTTGGATTTTGCGCTAAAATGGCAGCAGGGCAAAGGGAGAACATGTCATTCGCCAATGGTTTCCTACACCTCATCGATTACATCGCGCTCTTTTATCTGATTCTGCTCCTCTGGATTCCCTTCTTCTGGTTTGTGTTTCATCTCGCCATTCGCTTCTGGCGGCGTTTGGGCAACCGCGCATTTTGGGCGGCGCTGCCGGTATGGTTGATTTTCGCGGCAGGCATTATCGTTGCGCGCCACGAGCTTTTTGCTCGGCGGCTGGACCGTAACCCGCTGACCTGGGCGGTGGGAGGAGTCCTATTTTCCGCAGCAAGCTGGCTCGAAGTGCAAACGCGGCGTGCCTTCGGCTGGCGGCGCTTGGCGGGTCTGGCGGAACTAAATCCGGAACATCGCCTGTGCGGGGTGATTCGCACGGGGATTTACGCGCGCGTGCGCCATCCGCGCTATTTGCTCTACATGTTGATGATCCTGAGCATGGCTTTCCTGACCGGGGCGCAAGCAATTTTTTTGCTGGCATTTCTAAGCATCCTGTTGTATCAAGTTCTGGCACCACTTGAGGAGCGAAAGCTCCTGGACCAATACGGACCACAGTACGAGGATTACCGGCGGTTGGTACCACGGTTTTTGCCTCATCTCGGGCTGAGGCCCGAAGCCCGAATTTCGTCCTGAACCGGAGGTTTACATGTACAAGCGTTTTTGTGCGTTCCTTCTGGTCGCAATGGGGATAGTGGCTATGCCTCTTTGGGCTCAGCAGCCCTGCCCCAGCATTATCTGTTGCCATCGGCAGCGATGAAGACCGTCTGATGCTGGCCATCAACGGCGCGGACAATCCGCAGGATCAACTCGCGGTGCTCGAAAAGTTCGCACAGGAGCACCCGGACTCCAAGTTCATGCCTTGCGTGAACGAATACTTGGCGAGCGTCAACCTGAAGGTAAAGGATTACGACAAATCCATCGAACTACGGGGAAAAGGACCTGGCGGCGAATTACCAGGACCTGAACTTGCTTCTTAACCTCATGCGCGCCTATGCTTGCCAGCACCAAGGTGAGCGACACGGTCTTCGATGCCATCAACAAAGTTCCGGACCAGGCCAAGAAGGAAACCGGCAATCTCATGCGGCCTGCCAAAGCCACCGACGAAGAGTGGGACAAAATCAAGAAGGACAGCCAGGAACTGGCCAAGGATAGCAACGACGTAGGGGTGTGGGCGTTTTTCCAGCTTTTGCCTCGCGTCACCGATCCGGCAAAACAGACTCAAGTGCTCGATAATTTCGTCAAGGCCTTCCCCGATGCGGAGAAGGACAACGCGTCTCAGGTGAGCACCGCCTACTTTCAGGCGTATCAGATGCAGGGGAAGCTCGACAAGACTGTGGAGTACGGCGACAAGGCGCTTGCTGCCGATCCCAACAATGTTGTGGTGGCCAACACCATGGGCATGATCTATGCGATCTACCTGCCTAACCCCTCCCTCGAAAAAGCTGCCGATTACGCGCAGAAAGCCCTTGTCGCGGCGCAGGCGCTCAAGAAACCCGAGGGCGTGGACGATGCGACGTTCAAGAAGGAACAGGACAACCAACTGGGCATCGCCCACATGGTGCTGGGGTACGCCGCCCTTATGAAGGCAGTAAAGACCACGAAGTATGCGCCGATAACCGAGGAACTCAAGAACTCCTGCGATCTCCTGGAAGGCAATGCGGCGCTCCAGGGTCAAGCTCTCTATTACCTGGCCTTTGCTTATGAAAAACAGTTCCCCGCTAACCACCATGCAGCTCTGGAGGCCTTGAACAAGGGGGTGACCTTGCCGGGACCCTTCCAAAGCCAGTCGCAAGCCCTGCTCGTCAAAGTCAAGGCGGTTGCCAAGTAGTCGCGGCTACTGGGCAGGATCCCCTGGGATTTTATTTCCTATCCCCCTTCCTTGGGGAGAGGGTGTCCGACGAAGGAGGGCGGGTGAGGGGCATGTTTCGACCCCATCGGACCTTGACGGAACGCTGAGTTTTGAGGATGTTTATATAAGAGTTAAAGGGGAGAAGCGCCGGGATTCGGTCCCGGCGCGGCCCGCCGCTTCCAGAACCCATAGACCAAAACACCCGCGCCGAGCATGACGGCGCCGAAACCCGCCTCCACCGGTTCTTCCACCAGGGTATTTGCCAGGAACCACGCTGAACCCAGCACGAAAATGATGGGCACGTAGGGATACCCGAACACCCGGTAGGGCCGTGGCGCATCCGGTCGGGTGCGGCGCAGCACCACCACCGCCAGCGCCGTCAGCGCATAGAACACAAACGCCGAGAAAATGGCGTAGGTGAATAGCTGTTCGTACGTCCCCGCCGCCACCAGTGCGATCGCCCACACACCCTGCACCGTCAGCGCCAGGTGCGGCGTGTGAAAACGCGGATGCACGCGCGCGCACCAGCGGAAGAACAGTCCATCCTTGGCCATGGCGTAATAAACCCGGGGAGCGGCCAGGATGCTTCCGTTCATGCTTCCCAGCGTGGAAATGATGATCAACAGGGAGACCAGGTAAGATCCGGTACGGCCGAAGATGCGCACCGCCGCATCCGCTCCCACGCGCGTGGAGCGCGCCACCTGATCCATCGGCAGCACATGGTAGTAAACCAGGTTCAGCGCCAGATAGATCGCAATCACCGTCGCCGTTCCCAGAATCAGCGCCAGGGGCACGTTGCGCTCCGGGCGCTCCACTTCTCCCGCCGCAAACGTGCAGGCATTCCAGCCTTCGTAAGCCCAGAACGCGCCGACCATCGCCACCCCGAAGGAAGCCACGAAGCGATGCCCCGTGGGCGCTGCGAGCGTGGCGGGCCCGCCCGGCAATCCCCTTACCAGCACATAACCCAGCAGGATGATCACGGCAATGGCGCCCACCTTCAGTCCCGTTAGAATCGACTGCAGAAGGCCGCCTTCGCGCACGCCGCGATAGTTAATCGCCGACAACACCGCAATCGAGGCGGCCGCGGCAGCCTTCTGCTCCCAGGGTGTGAGGGACAGAAACTCATTGGCGTATTCGGCAAATCCCACGGCCAGCACCGCGATGCCCCCGGTTTGCGCGGCGATGAAAAATGACCAGCCACACAAAAAACCCATCAGGGGTCCGTAAGCCTCACGCAGATAAACGTACTGCCCGCCCGCCTGCGGCATCATCGCGGCCAACTCCGCAAACGCGAGTGCGCCGAACAGGCTCAACAATCCCGCCACCGCCCACACGGAGAGTACCGCATCCTCGGTGCCCATCGAGCGTGTCATTTGCGCCGGCACGATGAAGATGCCCGTGCCAATCATGATCCCGATGACAATGGCCGTGGCTTCCCACCAGCCCAACGCTCGCAGCAATTGCGGCGGCGCGGTGGCAGCAAGCGTCGTGGCCGGACCGTTTTGAGGAGAATCCATGGAAGAGATAGTGCCCGCCCCGAAGCGGCCGGATCGCTTGCCGGCCCGCCCTGGGCTTGCGACACAATAAATGAATCCGCATGCGCGGTCAATCGGAGATGTGAGGTGGAGTTGGGTCAGTTGGAGGTAGAGGCCGCCGGGTCAAGGGAATAGGAAATAGGGCATCAGGCATGAGAAAACCCCACGGTCAGGACTGCGCTGATCATGGCTCCCATTTTGAGCGAGTGCCACTCCCACTGTCATCCTGAGCTCACGCTTTGGGCAAAGGACCCCTGTGGTTCGCTCTTCCCAGTGCGCCGCGATTAACTGCCGAGGTCCTTCGGCCCGATAGAAGCGGGCCGCAGGATGACAGTGCGTTACGTACGTTTTTTTTCGGAAGGGTGGCGCCAACATCGCAGTTCATGTCCGCGACCGTTAAGAAGCCGGAACAGGCCACGGATGGGACGCGGTGACAGAAATGTTGCCCGTTTCCGTGGGGCGCATATACAAAAGAAGGTTTATGCCCCCGGCGCGCTTGCCAAAAAGCTCTTATGTGACTACAATGTAAGCACGAGGTCATTGATGGCCATGAAGGTTGAACTTGTACGTATTGGAAATTCGCGCGGTATCCGAATCCCCAAGCCTATCATCGAACAGTGCGGCTTCGAGGATGCCGTTGTACTTCGGGTCGAGAATGATCATCTGGTAATCGCACCGGCCCGTCTGCCGCGCGAGGGCTGGGAGGAAGCATTCCGCGCCGCCGGCTCCGCCGCCCACGATGAACTGTTGCTCGACACTCCCGCGAGCCAATTCGATCGGGAGGAGTGGCGATGGTAGGCGATTCGCCACGCTTGGATGAGGTCTGGTTGGTATCTCTGGATCCGACGCAGGGGGCGGAAATCCAGAAAACCCGCCCTTGCTTGGTGGTCTCACCCGACGAGAGCAACCGCCACCTGCGGACCGTCATTATTGCCCCCATGACCACCGTGGCGAGACCTTATCCCACACGCGTAGCGCTCACCTTCCAGGGCAAGCAAGGGCAGGTGGCGCTTGACCAGCTCCGCGCCATTGACCGGCAACGGTTGGTCCGCAAATTGGGCAGGATTTCCCCAAGGACAGCAGCCGTGGTCTCGACGGTGCTGGTGGAGATGTTTACTCGCCAGAAAACATAGCCAGTGTAGAGCGACCCCCGTCTTTGGGGTTCGCGGTTCTTCCGTATGGAAACCACAAATCTCAAAGACAGGGACCTGCTCTCGGGTTTGGGAGCGTGAACCATAAGGAAGAACCGCAGACCGCAAAGGCGGCGGTCTGTGCTGCGTTCTTAATCCTGTCTCGCAGCGATTTGCCAGGCAGGTTATAATAGACGCAAGAGGTCTGGGATGGAAAATTACTACGTCGAACAGCGCGAGGGTGGCTACTACGTTTCCGGGACCCGGGTATCGCTGGATTCGGTCGTGTATGCCTTTCTGCGCGGCGAGTCCCCGGAGGGCATCGTCGAATCATTTCCGGCCCTCAGTTTGGAACAAGCGTACGGCGCCATCGCGTTTTACCTGGCACACCAGCAAACGATTGATGCGTACCTTCAGAAGGGGCGGGCGGACTTCGAGCGGATGCGCGAAGAGTCTCGCCGCAAATACCCGGCCTTGTATGCCAAGCTGGAAGCGGCGCGCCGTTCCATGCCGAGTTCCCGCCCATGAAACCGCGCTTCCTGGCCGACGCGGACTTCAACCAAAAAATTGTTCTCGGCCTTCTCCGGCGAGAACCCACGATCGACTTTCAAACCGCGTCTTAAGGTGACGTCATCGGCCGGCCCGACCCGGAGGTTCTCGCCATCGCTGCCCGTGAAAATCGCATTCTGATCTCCCACGACCGCGGAACTATGCCGGCACACTTCACCCGATTCACTGCAACACAATCAAGCCCCGGACTGATTCTCGTTTCGCAGGAGATCGACATCGGAACAGCCATCGAAGACCTGCTGCTCATTTGGGCTGCGTCGACCCATGAGGAGTGGCGAGACAAAATCGGCTTTGTCCCGTATATAAGGCGGCAGCAGCCCAGGCACTTCTCGTGGGACGCATACATACAAACCGATGTATGCGCCACCCGCGGTTTCTCTTCACCGTAACATTCGGTGTCCCCCGGCGAGCAACCCATCATGAACGTACCGGGTGGTATCCAGACATACTTGAGTCCATCTTTTGCGTTCATTTTTACTTTACCGACAGCCGTAGGGACGGTCTCCTGGGATGTCTGAACAGACGCGAGTTGGATTGGAGAGCCGCTGCGTGGATGCATGGACGCCACATACCATCCCCCCAGCACCAGTAACAAGGCCGCAGCCGGAATGCCGACCCAGAGGATTAGCCGTGGTCTCGTCGCGGCTACGCCAGGCATCGCCGAGATGGCAGGGTGGGCTGTCGGTGGAACGGTGGGCTGCAACATCGCGCGCCGGTCACGTAGGGGCGGTTCGCGAACCGCCCCTACGACCGCCTTGCGGGCGTCTGCTGCTTCGGCAAAGGCACGTGCGAATTCCAACACCGACCCGTAGCGTTGATTGCGGTCTTTGGTGAGGGCCTTCATCACCACGCTTTCGAGTTGGGGCAGCGCGGGGAGGTCCGGTTTGACGGTACGGAATGGCGGCGGGGCATCCTGCATGTGCATGCGCAGGTATCCGACCGGCGTGTCGGAATGAAACGGCGTGCGGCCGGTGAGCATTTCGTAAGCCACCACGCCCAGCGAATAGACGTCGGAGCGCGCATCGAGTTCATCACTTCTCATGCCCGACGCCTGCTCGAACGACATGTACGCGGGCGTGCCCAGCACCATGCCGGTCTGCGTGTGGGCACCGGACTCGCGCAGCTTGGCAATGCCGAAATCGACGATTTTCACGACCACATTCGCCGGAGGGAGGGCCGAGGCCACGGCAACGGTGCCGTCGACTGGACGTACTGACAACTATCTCAGTCACAGCGGCAAATCCCCCGGTTGTAGCGGCGATCTCCGATCTCCGGACGGCGGTCGGAGACCAAGCTTGTCCAAATTAGCCTGCAATCGGACGGGTGTTCACCTGCGGCTTCGCCGATTGCTGTGTGGAAGGTCTCTGCCTTTCCCTGGAGTTTCTACATTTCCGACGAGAGGACTTTCATTTGGAGCGAACACATGCTCCTGTCATCCTGACCCCCGCACTTGGGCAGAAGGACCCAGGGAGTTCGCTCCGTATGCCGTAAGGGACGCCTATTCCAGAACTTCGCTCCCTATTCCAAAGCTTCGCTCCGTACACCGTTCCCTTGGCAAGTCTAAGTAGCTGCCCGGCGCCGGGGATAATACTCGGGAGCAGGAAACGAGGAACGGCAAAAGCGAGCCTGATTGCCCCACCACGGTTGGCTTTCAAAGGTTAATGACATTGTGCGGGTGGCCCCTGCGCCGGCCCTCGGAGGCAACCCTCGCCCTTCCCCTCATGTGGGATCTAGGTGCCTGATGTTTTGCCGCGACATTTTTGCCGGTCCATAGGCTGCTGCGCGTAGCCCAAATTCTTCTTGACACGGGCCACAGTTGTGATATGCTAGATTGTTAGGCCAGCATTCGCGGGCCGGTGCAAGAGGCCGCGGAGCTTGAAGACGGCTGCGCGCTAGGGTCGCTCATCGAGAGGATGGAAGGTTCCAAGATCTGTCAGATTGGGGCCGCGCGAGCCTGCTCATGAAGACCAAACGCCAGCGCCTTAGATGGAGCTTTGAAAAAGGGTGATGAAGAGCAGGGTCGATGCTCTCCAAGATGTATTAGAAAATAAAGCGGTTAGCGATGAAACGACAAAAGCTCCAAAAACTTTATCTCATTCAAATAAAAAGAGTTAGCTTTAAATTTTGGAGCAAGGGCGAAATACAGGGTCGCGGCTCTCCACGATGTGCTAGAAACAAAAGGGATTAGCCATGAATGACGAAAACTTTGCAAAAATCTATCTCATTGAAACTACATCAGTTGCTGTTCTCTTCGAGGTCAGAGTCATGGGGAAAAAAGCGGACGAAAAATGAAGATCAGCCTCGCTAAGCTATTGAAAACAAATGTAGAAAAAATGTCAGTTTTATGCCTCTCCAAGATGTTGATGAAACCAAAGGAGTTAGACCGTTCTCTCCAAGATGTTGATGAAAATAAAGGGTGTTAGCGAATATGCAGGAAAAGCGGAAAGAAGTGCAACAACGTCGCGCGGATGGTGTTGCGGGTTAATTTACCCGATGTCCCCCTCGCGGGGCTTCATTTGGAGATCGTTTAATCCTGTATCTGTCTCACGGCTTCGCCGTTCGCTAAATGGCAGCGTCCACTTCACGAACTGGTAATCACTTTGAGAGCACGATCGCAAATTTGAAAGTGCAGAGACGAATGATGATCGAGAGTGTGGACATATGGAGATTTTATTCCAGATCCAAAATTTTAGATTACGATCAAGCGCCCGTAGAGATTTCAAAGCGCCGATTGCACATTTGAGGTCAAGGCGCACAAGCTATGGGTGGTGTCCTAATTTGAGATGTTGCGCCGGGCTTGAGAGGTCGCGGAAAAAGACCTCAAACTGTCATCCTGAGGAGGCGTAGCCAGTCCTGAGCACAGCGAAGGAAGGACCCCTGCATTTTCTTGAAACTTCAAATACAGGGGTCCTTCGCTTCGCTCAGGATGACAGGATTGAAGCATTGTTCCGCACCCTCTTGAGCCCGGCGTGTGCCGCCCTCAGGGGCGGCGCTACGTTCAAGGACACTACCAAGCTATGTTTGACAAACCCTGCGGTGCACTCCAGAATGAAAGCGCAGAGCTTTTCAGGAAATTTTACGGAGAACATGCATGAGCAGCCCCATCAGCCCGGAAGATGTATTGAACGCCCTCCGCAGCGTAAAGGACCCCGACTTGGGGCGCGACATCGTCACGCTGGGCTTTATCAAGGGATTGGAAGTTGGCGACAGCCGAGTCTCATTTGCCCTGCAACTGACCACGCCGGCCTGCCCGGTGCGCGACCAACTGGTGGCTCAGGCGCGCGCGGCGGTGATGACGCTGGGCGTTAAGGACGTGGAAGTTCGACTGGTGGCGCCAGCTCCGGCGCGCTCTCCCGGTCACTCGCTGATTCCCCAAGTGAAGTACACCATAGCCGTGGCGAGCGGCAAGGGCGGGGTAGGGAAATCCACGGTGGCGGCAAACCTGGCGGTGGCTCTGCACCGCGCCGGCGCCAAAGTGGGCCTGATGGACACGGACGTCTACGGGCCCAGCGTGCCCATCCTGATGGGCGGAAACGAAGCCCCCTATGTGGTGGAGGGCAAAATCGAGCCCCCCGCCGAATACGGCGTCAAGATCATGTCCATGGCGTTTTTCCTGCCCAAGGACGAAGCCGTCATCTGGCGCGGGCCCATGCTGCACAAGACCATCCAGCAATTTCTCGGCGACGTGCGCTGGGGAGAACTCGACTATCTCATCATGGATCTGCCGCCGGGCACGGGGGACATCCAGCTAAGTCTCTCCCAGAGCATTCCGCTTACCGGCGCGGTGATCGTTTCCACGCCGCAGGACCTGGCGCTGAGCGTGGCGTCCAAAGCTATCGCCATGTTTCAAAAGTTGAACGTGCCGATTCTCGGCATCGTGGAAAACATGAGCTATTACCTGTGCCGGAAGTGCGGCCACCGCGAGGAAATCTTCGGCCACGGAGGCGCGCGCGAAGCCGCGAAGAAGCTCAACTTCCCGTTCCTGGGCGAAATTCCGCTCGACTTGTCGATTCGCGAGCAAAGTGATTCCGGCAAGCCAGTGGCGCTCGACGACTCGACAGTTTACGGCAAGGCTTTCCAGGAAATCGCCGGCGCGCTGGCGGCGCAAATCAGTATCGGAAGTTATGAAGCGGCGGAGGATATTAGCATTGAGTAATCAGTCATCAGTTCTCAGTTTTCAGCCTGAACCAGGAACTGCCGCGCCTCGGCTCTTACGGATGACTGATAACTGATGACTGAAAACTTGTTTATTTCCATGCCCCCCACTCCAACGAAGATCAAACTCGCGGCCGGCGACAACACTTTGGCCATTCATTGGTCGGATGGCCACGAGAGCGCGTATCCCTATCGTTACCTACGCAGCAAGTGCCCCTGCGCGACCTGTGATGAAGCGGCTCCCGTGGCGGACCAGGCCGTGGGCGGCCTGCCGATCCTCGGCCAGAAGCCCTTGCATCCCGAGCGCGCCGAGTTGGTGGGCCGCTATGCCCTGCAAATCTACTGGAGCGACGGCCATTCGAGCGGCATTTACGCCTTTCCGTACCTCCGCTCCCTCTGCCCTTGCCCGCAATGCACGGCTCTGCGCGAAACGGTAGAATCCAGCGGTTGAAGTCGCGCCGCCTATGGTTTAGAATTCTGTCCTGCTTAAGGCTTAAAGGGCGCAACGCACCGACAATTCCGGAGGGGATCACATGGAGAGCTGGATTTTCCGTTTTCTGCTTGCCGCGGGAGCATTCCTGACCGTGACCCTGTGCGCGGCCGCGGCCAATGATCCCGCGCCGTCGCATGGGATGTTGCTGGTTGCCAACAAAGGTGATCACACGCTGGGTATTATCGACCCGGTAGAGGGAAAAGAAATCGCCACGGTGGATGAACACGGCATCACCGGCCACGAAGTTGCGGCTTCGCCCGACGGCCGGCGCGCCTTTGTTCCCATCTACGGCAATTCCGGCGTGGGCTCGCCCGGCACGGACGGCCGCACGGTGGCGGTGATTGACCTTGCTACTCACAAACTGATTGACACACTGAACCTGGGAAAACCGCTGCGTCCCCATTGCGCGGTTTTTGGGCCCCAAAACGGATTGCTCTACGTCACCACTGAACTCGCCAACTCGGTCACGATCATCGATCCGAGCAGCCTGAAAATCCTGGGCTCGGTGCCCACCGGCCAGCCGGAATCCCACATGCTGGCCATCAGCCATGACGGCAAACGCGGCTATACGTCAAACGTCCACGTGGGTACCGTCAGCGTGCTGGATCTCGAAGCGCGCCAGACGCTCGCCGTGATTCACGTTTCGCGGTACGCCCAGCGCATTGCGCTTTCCGTCGACGACCGCTGGCTTTTTACCGCTGACCAGAACCAGCCGCAGCTCGCCGTCATCGACACCGCAACCAACGAGGTTACCAAATGGATTCCGCTGGAGAGTCTCGCCTACGGCACGGGCGCGACGCTGGACGGCAAATGGCTGCTCGTCACGCTGCCGGCCATCGGCAAGGTCGCCGTGGTGGACCTCAGCTCAATGAATGTGGTGCGCTCGGTGGACGTGCCCAAGTCGCCGCAGGAAGTCCTGGTGCGGCCCGACAATCAGGTGGCCTATGTCTCCTGTCACGAGAGTAAGAAGGTGGCGGCGATCAACCTGCAAACCTGGAAGGTGGATAAATTGATTGACGCCGGGCGGCTTGCAGATGGGTTGGCATGGGCCAAGGGCATTGAGTGAGTGGTGATTTGTAATGGGTGATTTGCTGATCGGATCATCGAGCCCTATGGTTATCGGGCCATTGAATAGCTGTCCGTTGTCCGTGGTCCGCTGCACGCGATACGCGGAGATGGAAAGTCTGCTACCACTGACGACGGACCACGGATTGCCTTTAAATGACCCGATGACTCGATGACCCGATTCCTAAACGATTTCGACTTGGCAGTTCTTCACCAGACTCTTGAACTTGGCGGCGTCGGCGTCGTTTCCCACGATGGCCGCATAGTGCATGGGTACGGCGATCTTGGGATGAATGGCCAAAACCGCTTCCACAGCTTCTTCCGGCGTCATCACATAAGTTCCCGAAACCGGCAACATTGCGATGTCGACGGCGATATCGTTCATCTCCGGAATGAAGTCCGTGTCGCCGGCAAAATACACGCGCGTGCCATCCATCGTGATCACAAAACCTAGACGCTTTTCCCCTTTCGGATGAAACGCATGCCCGGGCTCGCGAAACTTGTTCACGTTATAAGCAGGCACGGCTTCGATTTCAACCTTGCCGGCGGTAAACTTTCCACCCGGATCGAGGAAGTGAATCTGCTTCACCTGCAAGCCTTTCAGCCCATCCTTGCAAAGCGGGCTGGCCACAATCGTGGTGCCGGGAAAAATCACCTTGTTGAGATCCTCCAGACTGAGGTGATCGAAATGCTCGTGGCTGAGCAGAACGATGTCTGCTTCATCACGGACCGCCACTTTGAAGGGGTCGGTGTAGATGACTCTCGATCCCTTGATTTTGAAGGTGTCATGAGCGATGCGGGTAAATTCGAGATTCAGAAGTTTCATCATGTCCCTCCCAATTGATTCTCTGTTGCGCGCCCACACGCAGCAGGGTGCGTCCGTCTAGAATAGCACCAGGTTCTGCGTTAAGACGAGAGGAGCGATTATTATCAACCGGCGATTGCCGTGACGGCTTTTTTGCGACAGGCTAGAATTTGCCCGGCGCAAGGCTGAATGCCGGCAGACAGTTCCAAATTCCAAATGAGCCGGTGTCTGCGCGTGAAGCCTTCCAAGCAATTTGCAAAATGTGCTAGAATCGTCCGTGCTTGCGAGTCAGATGGGCCGTTAGCTCAATTGGTAGAGCAACTGACTCTTAATCAGTAGGTTGGGGGTTCGATTCCCTCACGGCTCACCATTCATTCTAAAAGGCTTAACGTTTTTCATTCAACGGATCGAGAAGGTAGGATGCTACTGCGATGCTACCGGGAGAAGAAAAACTCACCCTTTCCGATGTCACCGAAGCAAGCAATGGAACAACAATACTCAGCGCCCGCCAAGCCAAACATGTAACAATTTATTTAGTCTTGTGTATATGCAGTAATTTACAATATTTCCTCTTGACATAACGGAAAGACGGCCGCAGGGTGTGCGAGTTGGCCACCCCCGGAGTTCGCACCTCCGGGGGTGGCCTAACCAAATCCAACGCTGTAGAGGAGCGTCAGATATGGTTCTCGCGAAATGGCCAAGGTGTTCTACCTCACTGATTATTGGGGGCCCGGCCGCGCCGGTGCCTGATTAGGAGGTTGGGCGATGGCGCGGTAAAAGGCGATGACCGCCTCGTTGTTATCTTGACTGAGGGTCTTTCCCCAAGGGGGCATGGAAGTTGGCTTCCCTGCGGCGGCTCCACCCAAGTTGATGACGTTGCGCATGAAATCATCACTGAGAGCGTTCATCGTGGCGCCATCGCTTGCGGGTGGGGGGATTGGGATTCAGATTCCAGCGGTTGGAGGGGCCGGCGGGCGTCGAATCCGCGTGGCACCAGACGCAATATTGGTAGAACGCCTGCTTGCCTTGCGCCTGCTGATAGTTGCGGGAGATCACCTGCTGTGGGTCGTTCCCATCCGGCTCGCTGTCGTAAGCCCGCGCCAGGGGATCGGGTTTCGCCGCTGCCCTAGCCTGGCGACAAGAGGTGGCCAAACCTGTAAACAGGATGAGGGCGAGTGCGATGAGGAGTGCACAGCCAGGAGTGGCTGTGCCACTGGTAGCACAGGCACTCTTGCCTGTGTCTGGCCGGAAAGCCATAGGCCGTCCGGCCAGGGAAGCGGCGGAGCCGCGTTGACCACGCGAAGAGTTTGCGAATTTGGAAAGCCGATGTTTCATTGGCCCTTCCCCGATCCGCCGCCACCGTAGACGGGGCGACTCGGCTTGAGCGTCATCAGATAGGCGGTCAAGGCGGTGCGCTCCTCGTCGGTGAAATCCCGGTGGGGCTCAATCGCCTCAGCCTGTAAAGACTGCGGATTCTTCAGCCATTCCTCGATCCGGGCGGCGTTGACCCCGTTGCCGGCATTCGTCAGGTTGGGGCCGACGTCGTCACCCGCGGAACCAATGGTGTGGCACGACTGGCACTGATACTTCACTTCATAAAGTTGTTTGCCCAGGCTCACCATTTGCGGAGTGAATTGTTTGGAATCGACGCTGGCCAGATTCATTGCCGATGTTTGCATGACCATGCTGAGTAATCCGCCAGGACGGAGACTTCTTCGCCGGTCATGTTGAATTGCGGCATGCGGAAAGTGAGCGTGGGGCGAGGGGCCGGTGCGCTCAGAGAGGCGCGCCTGCGATTTTCACGCCAAAGAGGAAAAACGAAATCGACCCGAGATGGTACGTGGCCCTGACACTCAGAGATTTTTCGCGCACCTTCACGGGCATCATGTGCAGCCCGAGATTGCCGAACACCGCCAAACTGCGGGTGCGATTGGTGCGCGCCGGGCCGCGCCGAAAGATTGAGCGCCAGACGCGTGATTTCCGGAGGTGTTCAAGTGGTGGGCGGCTCAAACAGAACATTCGGTGACGCATACTTCACCGTGACGACGGCAGCGCCGAGACCGGCGATGGTCAGCGCCCCCCCGGCGATTTCATTGAGGATATCGCGCCGGGTGACTGCGATTTTTTCTTCCGGCTTTCCCGGAGCCTTCGGTTCACCGGACATATTGACTCTCCCTGGTCTCTTCCTGAGCACCGTCAGGGTCGTGGTCAAAGAGCTCAAAACCTTCCATGGTGATGGTGTGCGCAGGGCAGCGTTCGACACAGAGTCCGCAGCGGATGCAGAGGGTCTCGTCTTTCACCATCACGGAGCCCTGGGTGAACAAAAGGTCGCTGGGCGTCAGGTGCTGGAAAGTGATTGGATCTGCTCGAACATTCTCGGGGATTGCCGGTTTATCCACTTCAGAAATGCTGAGTTGGCTATGCGGCACAAGTTGCAGGCAATTCTTCGGGCATACATCCACGCAACCGCCGCAAAGGATGCCCTCCGAGCCTTAGTTTCGTTGCCGTCGAAAACTGTATTGATCCAGCACTTGAGGCAGCGAGAAGCTTCCTCGCGAGCCTGTTCCTCGGTGTAGCCGGTCTCCACTTCCGCCACGCCGGTGCGGTGGTCCAACGGAATCGTGGGGATGGTGAGCCGCAAGTAATTGTTGTAGCCCGCAGCCATCTGATGATGGTGACCACCGTGATCTGCACGTAGCGAGGTTGGGGCTTCCACTTTGCACCTTGCAGGTAGCGGTCGATTTCCTCTGCGGCCTTCTTGCCGTCAGCGACGGCACTAATGATGAGGCGCGGGGCAAAGGCGATGTCACCGGCGGCGAAAAGGCCGGGCGCCGTGCTTTTGAGCGTGTCGGGATCGATCTTCACCGTTCCCTGCCGTATGGTCTCAACTCCGTCCTGGGGCTTCAGGAACGAGAGGCCGGAGCTCTGCCCGATGGCCAGGATCGCGGTATCGACATCGAGAATGCTTTCCGTCTTCCGCGATTAATGCGACGTAGCAGTCGGCTTGCGTGTGGACCCGACAGGCCTGCATGCAGGGGAAGTTCGATTCCAACGATTCCAGGTCAACGAGTTTTGTCTGCTGCTCACTCAAGTTGCTGCTCCGCTCGATTCGCAGCCAAAAGACTTCGTTCCGACCACCCGCTCGCCACGTCTATCCAAAAGATCAGCGCGTCACCGTGATGTCGACGGAAGCCGACCCGCCGGAGACCGAAACGGATTGCGATCCAGGCTTGCCCACCTCGCTCCACGTCTTCAGCGTGTAGCTGCCGTCGGGAACGTCTTTGATCTCAATATTGCCTTCCTTATCCGTCGCGGCGAAATAAGAAGTGGGAACGATCGCAATGTAGCCGGAAATCTCCGGGTGCACATTGCAGAGCAGCGGGGCGACCCCGAGATCGCTAAAGGTGAACGATTTCTGCTGGCCCTGCGGATCGTGGAGCCAGGGGAAGTGCTCTGCCTGAGCGCTCTGATTGCCGATGAACCCTACCCCGCCACGGCTGAGACGTTCTATCCCAGCCAGGTGGGCTTCCTCCCCCGTCTGGCATTTCTTCAGTTGATGCGCGCTCATCCCGATGTTTCCCTGCCTCTGGCAAAACATCTCAGTATGGAAATCGGTAAAGCGTGGCAGCAAATATTTGTTGGGAACCTTTCTTGCTGTTACACGTCTGCTCGTCGTGAGCAGAAGGGAACGACGTGTGGCTGACACGAAGGTGAAACCTGCCGACCCTTTTGGGCCTTAGTTGACGCCGGCGGGAAGCTGGCGTTATGGTTCTTAATAGGGGAGAAACCCACATGGAACTATGCCTGTTCGGACTGGGCCGAATCATGGCTGCTCTTGCGGAGGGGTTGAACACCCTTCGCCATGCCAACGCCGGCAAGCAGCAGCGCACCATCAATGCCAAAACCACGCCCTTGCGCCACCATGAGAATTACCCCTACGACCTGAATCCGGCCGACATCGCCAAGGTCTGGCGGCCATGAGGAAAAATCCGCCAACATGCAGGGAGGTGCCTAATGACCGCATCCCGTTCGGACGCGTTGGTGCTCTTCGGTGTGACG
Source organism: uncultured Acidobacteriota bacterium (assembly GCA_963825395.1). Taxonomy (GTDB): domain Bacteria; phylum Acidobacteriota; class Terriglobia; order UBA7540; family UBA7540; genus Bog-366. Next base: position 132,460 of record CAWGTQ010000021.1, read on the forward strand.
GGTGACCTCGCCCACAAGATGACCTTCCCGGCACTCTATGCCATGGCGAAACGAGGCGCCCTCAAGGTTCCGGTAATCGGCGTCGCCTTCCCCAAGTGGAGTCTGGAGCGGCTGCGCAAGCGCGTGATCGACAGCATCAAGCGATCAGGCGGGATCGATAACCAGCGCGCACTTCACCATCTTCTGTCCCTGCTCAAATACGTGAGTGGGGACTATCGTGACCCGAACACGTTCGCGGCGATTAAGAAGGAGCTCGGTAGCGCCCAGCGCGCAGCGCACTACCTGGCCATTCCGCCCTCGCTCTTCGAAACGGTGATTAAAGGGCTCGGCGCGGCGAGATTGGCCGATGGTGCCCGCGTCATTGTTGAAAAGCCGTTCGGACGTGACTTGGCGTCGGCAAAGGAACTCAACCAAGTTGCGCACACAGTCTTTCCCGAAGATTCGATCTTCCGCATCGACCATTACCTTGGGAAGGAGGCGATCATGAATATCCTCTATTTCCGCTTTGCCAATTCGTTCCTGGAGCCGATTTGGAACCGCAACTTTGTCGCCAATGTGCAAATAACCCTATCGGAGGATTTCGGGGTAGGGAGCCGGGGTGGGTTTTACGAAACCGCCGGCTGTCTTCGCGACGTGATTCAGAACCACCTTTTTCAAGTCGTCGCGCTGCTGGCTATGGAGCCGCCAGCCGGTCGCGACTATGGAGCCGTCCACACCGAAAAGGCCAAGGTCTTTCAAGCCATGCGCCCTCTCACGCCCGACGATTTGGTGCGCGGCCAGTACGCTGGCTACCGTAAGGAGCCCGACGTGGCGAAGAACTCTGACGTCGAGACTTTCTGCGCCCTGCGGCTTTTCATCGATTCGTGGCGCTGGGAGGGCGTGCCGTGGTACCTGCGCTCCGGCAAATTCCTGGCTGACACCGCCACCGAGGTTCTGGTGGAGCTGAAGGCTCCGCCGCAGCGCCTTTTCGCCGACTCCGCGCCCACGACCGGACGGACCAACTACGTGCGCTTCCGGGTTTCGCCCAGCGCGGCCATCGCCCTCGCCGCTCGCGTCAAACTCGCAGGGAAGGAGTTCGTCGGGGACCAGCGGGAGCTTTACCTGCTCGAAGAAACGCCGGCGGAGGAATCGCCCTACGAGCGGCTTTTGGGCGATGCAATGAACGGCGATGGAGCGCTCTTCACCCGTGAGGATGCCATTGAGGCCGCCTGGGCGGTGGTCGATCCCGTTGTTAAGACCCACCACCGGGTTCGCCCCTATACGCGTGGCAGTTGGGGGCCGAAAGAAGCTGATGCGATCATCGCCTCTGACGGCTTTTGGCACAACCCCCGGCCCCAGGAGACATCCTGCTAATGGGCCCAGCGCGGCTGCGTTTCTGCCCGCCGAATGGCCGTGGTCGTCGATGGCATCGCTCCTCCTCACCTCTGAGGCATCGGGCCGCGAATACGTGGACTAGGAAGAGAAGGCTCCGGCAGGACCTCGGGGAGGCATGGGCGGAGGGATGTACTGAGAGACAGCCGACGCAAGTCAGCCGTCTTCAAGAACGAGTTCCCAATGCATCCTTGCTCTCCGGCGCTGTTCAGCTACCGGGCCTTGTCCTCACGCGTGCGTACGGGCCTTTCGGGGTGGTCGCCAGCATCCTCGACACCCTCCACGGCCTCGGCCTCGTAGGCCTGATCCGCCTCAGCGAGTTCTTCGATGCTCTCCTCGTCAGCCTCCGCAATTTCCGAGAGCCCCTGGTCATCACCCGATTGCCCGGCACTGTCAGAAGCCGCCTGCCCCGAATCGTTTTCAAGTTCATCGATCGGCGCTTCGTTATTCCGCAATTTGCGTTTCGCCATGGACACCTCCCCAGAGTGCCACAATCTCCTGCCGAACAGTGGCTGCTTCTTTGATGAATTTCGCCAACCTTCGGATGTAGCGTCGTGGCCGTGGCGATTCCCTTCAACTTCGCTGTTGCGCCGACCGGGGGTTGCTTTGGCGGTTAAATTGTTGGATATGGCAAAGCGACCTTGAGCCATTTGATACATCCAATATGACAGTGGGGTTGTCATGGAGCCGTAATACTCAGAAGATGCTCACTCTGTTATGCTAACCCGTCAAGAAATTGATGGGCGCATTCGCGGCGGGCAGCCGCGCCGCGATCCACGCCAAGCTCGCGGGCGAAGATCGCATGATCGCCAAGATGGTTTACCGCATTCTCGCCCCTGACTGGAAAAAGGAGTATTGAAATATGGCGACAAACACCCTTTCCCCAGAATTGCTCCACAAGATGGATGCTTACTGGCGCGCCGCTAACTATTTGTCGGTCGGGCAGATTTATCTTTATGACAATCCGCTGCTGAAACGCCCCTTGACCCTTGCGGACGTGAAGCACATGCTGTTGGGACACTGGGGCACAACACCTGGGCAGAACTTTATTTACGTTCATTTGAACCGGGTCATCAAGAAATATGACCTCGACATGATTTACGTCTCCGGCCCCGGGCACGGCGGGCCAGCGGTCGTGGGCAATACCTACCTCGAAGGCACCTATAGCGAGATCTATCCCAACATCAGCCAGGATGAAGCCGGGCTGCGGAAGCTCTTTCTTCAATTTTCGTTTCCCGGAGGAATTCCCAGCCACGCATCGGCGGAGTGCCCGGGTTCGATCCACGAGGGCGGCGAGTTGGGTTATTCGCTCAGCCATTCGTTCGGAGCAGTGTTTGACAATCCCGATCTCATCGCCGCCTGCGTGGTTGGCGATGGCGAGGCAGAGACCGGACCGCTGGCCACGGCATGGCATTCCAATAAGTTTCTCGATCCCGCGACCGACGGCGCGGTGTTGCCCATCCTGCACCTCAACGGCTACAAGATTGCCAACCCCACCCTCCTTGCGCGTATTACTCACGAGGAATTGGAGCAGTTGTTCCGCGGCTATGGGTGGACGCCCTACTTCGTTGAGGGTCACGAACCGGAGCTGATGCATGAGGCCATGGCCGCGACGCTCGACAGGGTGGCGGAGCAGATCAAACAAATCCAGCAGGATGCCCGCGTCCACGGCAACCTCGCGCGTCCACGCTGGCCGATGATCGTCCTCAATTCGCCCAAGGGCTGGACGGGGCCGAAGGTGGTCGATGGTTTGCAGATTGAAGGCACCTTCCGTTCCCACCAGGTGCCGCTCTCTGATCCGGCCACGCATCCTGAACACCTCAAGCTGTTGGAAGACTGGCTGAGGAGCTACCGGCCGGAGGAACTGTTCGATGAGCAGGGGCGCCTGAAACCGGAACTGGCTGAGCTTGCGCCCAAGGGCGAACGGCGTATGGGAGCGAATCCCCACGCCAACGGCGGCATTCTGCTCCGCGACCTGCGGATGCCGGATTTCCGCGACTACGCGGTCGATGTGCCCGCGCCGGGGGCGCGCGGCATCGGCGACACGCATGTGCTTGGGCGCTTCCTGCGCGATGTGGCCAAGCTGAACAATGAGCAGCGGAATTTCCGCGTCTTTGGCCCTGACGAGACGCTCTCCAATGGTCTGGAGGCCCTCTTTGAAGTGACCCAACGCCAATGGGATGCCGCCACCGTGCCGAACGACGAATTTCTCGCACCCGCGGGGCGCGTGATGGAAATGCTCAGCGAGCATCAATGCGAGGGCTGGCTCGAGGGCTACCTGCTTACCGGTCGCCATGGGCTTTTCAATTGCTATGAAGCGTTCATCCATATCATTGATTCCATGTTCAACCAACACGCCAAGTGGCTGAAGGTCACATCGGACCTGCCGTGGCGGCGGAAGCTCGCTTCGTTAAACTACCTGCTGGCCTCGCATGTCTGGCGGCAGGATCACAACGGCTTCACCCACCAGGATCCTGGTTTCATCGATCATGTTGTCAACAAGAAGGCCGAGGTGGTGCGCGTTTACCTTCCGCCGGATGCCAACTGCCTGCTGTCGGTGATGGACCACTGCCTGCGCAGCCGCCATTACGTCAACGTCGTGGTGGCGGGAAAACACCCGGCGCCACAATGGCTCACGATGGACGCTGCGGTGAAGCACTGCACCCAGGGCATCGGTATTTGGCAGTGGGCCAGCAACGACCAGGCGGTTTCTCCCGACGTGGTCATGGCCTGCTGTGGTGACGTGCCCACGCTGGAAACGCTTGCCGCCGTCTCCATCTTACGTGAGCATCTGCCGGAGCTTAAAATCCGGGTCGTCAACGTCGTTGACCTCATGAAGCTGCAGCCGCAAACCGAACACCCGCACGGGCTGAGTGATAAGGAATTCAACGAACTCTTCACCAAGAACAAGCCGGTTATCTTCGCCTTCCACGCCTACCCGTGGTTGATCCACCGGCTGACCTATCGCCGCACCAACCATGACAATATCCACGTCCGCGGCTACAAGGAAGAGGGCACCATCACCACACCCTTCGATATGACGGTCCTGAACGAATTGGATCGCTTTCACCTGGTGATGGACGCCATCGACCGCCTGCCGCAGACCGGCGACAAGGGTATCTATCTGAAGCAGCAGTTGAAGGACAAGCTGATCGACCACAAGCAATACATCGACAAATACGGCGAGGACCTGCCGGAGATCCGGAACTGGAAGTGGAGCAACCCTAAATGAGTGCATAGGATCGGGCCATCGGACCATCGGCTCATCGGGCCGTCTAAAACCAACCCCGCGATCAGCCCATGGATCGATGCGTCGATGATCCGATGGCCTTTTCTAGCACATCGTGCCAAGCTGTGGTATTCGTAGCGCTGAACTTCAGTTCAGCACGTGCCGAGCTAAAGGTCGGCGCTACGCCAGCACGTGCCGAGCTATACGCGGTGCTCAGGGAACGCCATGAACACCTGAGCTGCTGACGCATTCGGGGCCGAACTTTTCGCGTGAGTCCCGTCATTTTCAACATCTATCTTATTTCCTTTCAGTTATTTATATAGAAAACGCGTTAACTCATTTATTTTCATCAACTCATTGGGAGCACTTTTTTTGCCCCTTTGTTTTCAATAACTCATTGGGAGGACTCTTCATTTTTAACATCTTTTTGCACGAGGGGGTTCCGGAGTGCGGGAGCTTGCTCCCGCTTTTTCCACCGCGGACTCGTCAGCGGTGGGGGTGGCGCCGCATCAAGTTGCGGCGAGAAAAAGCGGTGACGAGTCGCCGCACTCCGAAACCCGAGTCTGTCATTACCTTTCATAAGACTTTTGACAGAACCCCCCGTTTCGGACCTTGACCAGCATCTTGGTGAGCCCGCTCAAAGTTGTGAAAGTTGGAATCTTTCAAGGCGATTGGACAGGGCATAGTGGCTCGTCGGCGTTTCGGGGTCAGCGCGCTGCTTGCGGCCTTACGTCCGCCCCCAGGCGCAAACCGCGTAAGCTAGTATAACACGGCTATTTTGCTTGTCAAGTGAAAAGAGGCTACTTGGTGAGCGGCATAAACGTTGAAGATGGGGTGTCTCCGGCAGACCGGGACGAGAAACTTGTAGCGCGGGCGAGACGCCCGCGCTACAACTACCCTGGCTCCTCTCCGGGCACGATTAAGAGCAGCGCCAGCCGTGGGATTACGCAAGTCAGAATACAGCATGAGCCACGGTAGTGGCGACATCGGACTCCGACTCGAAGAGGACCACCATTTTGACGTAGATTAGATTGTGGCGAGACATAGGTTAGCCCCAATACTGTTCAGTTAGCGATGGTCATGAAATGGGCGTTCTCATTGCGGGCGAAGCCCGCCTTGGACTGCGGCGGCTCGACGCCGCCTTGAAATAACGCCGAGGACGACGACCAAGGCGGCGTCGAGCCGCCGCAGTCCAAGGCGCTTCGCGCATGTCCATATGAAGACAGCCGCTAAGTGAACAGTGTTGAGGTTAGCCCACGACATAAAGCTGAGCCTTCCGTAGTCCATGGAACCACCCAGCACGGAAAACACGACTGAACCTTGCATTCGTAGGCGGTCCGGTGTACGTTTCCGGGCGCACGGAAATGAAAGCGGAAATTCCAGCCAGGGCCCGGCTAAACTCAAGCTGTGACCTCACTGGACATCATGATCTGGCCAATTCACTCATGAGGCGCAATGTCGAACACGCATTAAAATCTTCAGGCCGAATCTCTGAACACAGAAAGGTTGCGGAATTATGAAACGACTAAGCTGGAACCTGACACTGGTCATTATGATGATCTTTTGTAACACTTCCAGTTCCAGGGGAGTTGCTGAGACTGCAAAGGAAGACCTGCTGACGCATGCCTGGAAGGCCTCCTGGATTGCTCATCCCGAGGGGCCGCGAAGAGAATTCGGCGTGTTTCACTTTCGCAAGACTGTCATGTTGGAGTCAGTTCCCCAGAGTTTCATCGTCCACGTGAGTGGCGACAACCGCTATGAGCTGTTTGTGAACGGCGAGCGAGTGATGGTAGGCCCGGCGCGCGGCGACCTGAATTACTGGCGCTACGAGACACTGGACATTGCGCCGCACCTCGTGGCAGGGCGGAATGTGCTCGCCGCGGTGGTGTGGAACTTTGCGGAACAGGCTCCCGTAGCGCAGATCACGAACGAGACGGGCCTGATCATCCAGGGCGATGGCAGCAGGGAAGAGATCGTGAACACCGACAATTCCTGGAAGGTCTATAAGAACCCGGCAGTCCATCTGATTCCCCAGGAGGAAGAGAAGATTGGCGGATACTTCGCCGTCGGCCCGGGCGACCAGGTGGACGGCTCCCAATATCCGTGGGGATGGGAGAAACGGGATTTTGACGATTCCGGCTGGGTTGCGGCGATGCCCATCGCCCATGGTGAATCGCGGTCCATCGTGATCTATTACAATTCACCTTGGATGCTTACTCCGCGAACCATTCCCCTGATGGAAGACAAGCTCGAACGGCTATCGCGCGTAGTTCGCACCAGGGGAGTGGAAGCCCCTTCCGGATTTCTTGAAGGCGCATCTCCCGTTACCGTGCCGGCAAATTCGCATATATCGCTGCTTCTTGATCAGAGTTATCTGACGACGGGTTATCCGGAACTCGTCGTCAGCGGCGGGCGTGGGGCGAACATCACCCTGACGTACGCCGAGGCGCTTCTCAAGGGAAATGAAAAGGGCAACCGCAACGAGACGGAGGGCAAGGAAATTCGGGGTGCGCAAAATCGCTTCCTTCCCGACGGCGGTCAGCACCGCCTATTTCGCCCATTATGGTGGCGGACCTTCCGCTACGTGCAAATCGACGCAGAGACCGGCTCCGAGCCGCTCACGATCGAGGATTTCCGGTCCCGCTTTACGGCCTATCCGTTCCAAGCCCGGGCCAGCTTTGAGAGCAGCGACCCGGAACTCGCGAAAATCTGGGAAGTGGGCTGGCGTACGGCCCGGCTTTGCGCGCATGAAACCTACATGGATTGCCCGTATTGGGAGCAACTGCAATATGGCGGCGACACGCGCATCCAGGCGCTGATTTCTCTTTACATGACCGGCGACGACCGCTTGGTAAAGAACGCCATCGAAACCCTCGATGAATCCCGGACGCCGGAAGGCTTGACCCAGAGCCGGTATCCCACCTCGATCCCCCAATATATCCCGGAGTTTTCCCTCTTCTGGATTGGCATGATGCACGACCTCTGGTGGTATCACGGCGACGTGGATTTTCTGCGCAATTACCTGCCGGGCATGCGTGACGTGCTGGGCTGGTTCGAGCGCCGCATGTCACCCTCAGGAATGCTGGGGCGCCTCAAGTGGTGGAACTTTGTTGACTGGCCGGATGAGTTTGACGACGGCCGTCCTCCCATGGACAAGGATGGGCGGTCCTCTATGCTCAGCTTGCAATTCGCCGCGGGGCTGCGGAGTGCGGCAGACCTGGAAGAGGCTTATGGCAGCAGGGAACTGGCAGCCCACGACCGTGCGCTCGCCGCCAAGATCGCCACGGCCGTCTATCGTATGTGCTGGGACCCCGCGCGTAAGCTGATCGCAGACACGCCAGAGCACAAAACGTTTAGCCAACATGCAAATATCCTGGCCGTACTCGAGGACGCCGTCCCCGCGGCTGATCAAACCGCCGTGATCAAAACCGTGCTGACTGATACCAGCTTGACGCAGGCCACCTATTACTTCCGCTTTTACCTTTTCCGGGCCATGAAGAAAGCAGGGTTGGGCGATCAATACCTGGAGCAACTGGCTCCCTGGCGGCATATGCTCTCCCTGGGGCTGACGACCTGGGCCGAGAAGCCCGAGCCCACTCGGTCCGATTGCCACGCCTGGAGCGCGCATCCGAACTTCGACTTGCTGGCGACGGTTGCGGGAATTGAATCTGCCGGGCCGGGTTTCAGTAAAGTCACGATCCAGCCCCAACTTGGGGCACTCCAGCAACTGAAAGCAACCCTGCCCCATCCCCTGGGTGATATCACGGTTGCCTATCGAAGAGATGGCGATCACCTAAAAGCAGAGGTGACACTGCCGGAGAAACTCCTGGGAACATTCGTGTGGAAAGGAAAAAACGTGCCGCTTCATCCCGGCGCCCAACACCTGGATTTCTAGTGATTACTGCAAAATTGAGTGACAAAGACCCCCTCACCCCCGCCCCCCCCAGGGGCGAGGGGAGAGGTAAATCGAGTTTACGCCCTCGCCCCCCCTCGGGGGAGAGGGTGGCGGGCAGCGCCGGGTGAGGGAGTTCATCCGTCACTGTATTCTGCAGAACTCAAGCGGTATCTTTTTGCCGATGCCCCATCGATCGGAGGAGACACATTCATAACTCTTCATCGGAGGTAACGTCATGAGATCTTTTGGAAAATTCCGCCTGACTGCTCTTTGGGTGGCGTCTGCAGCGGTGGTCTTGACCTCTTGTACCCGGAAGGAAAATGCATCGCCGTCCGCGGCGCCGGAGAAGGCTACCGTAACTATCAAATGGGACAAGGTGATAACGGTTTCGAAGTCAACTCCCACGCTTCAAGTGGTCGTCAATCCACCCTTGCGCCCGGGCACGAAGATTCACGATCGTGTCTTTCAGGCGCTGCATGATTTGGGAGCTGACTACGTTCGTTACGTGCCGTGGCTGCCTTACCCCAAGCTCGGAGTTGCCGAACTCGATCCTCCGCAGGACGGAAAGACGTCGTGGGACTTTTCACTCATTGATCCCATGATGGAAGACCTGATGAACGCGCAAATCGGGCACTCGGTGATCATCAATTTCAGCACGATTCCCCAGTGGATGTTCAAAACCGACAAGCCTGTGGCTTATCCCAGTGATCCGGACCAGGTAACTTGGACCTATGAGCAGGGAACGGAGTTCCGTGATCCCAGCCTGAAGGAAGTGGCGGACTATTACGCGCGACTGGTGAGTTGGTACACGCAAGGCGGATTCACAGATGAATACGGCAAGCGCCACGACTCCGGCCATCATTACAAGATCGACTATTGGGAAGTTCTCAACGAAGTTGATAGCGAACACAGTATGACGCCTCAGACTTATACGCGCGTCTATGACGCCATTGTGGAAGCCATCCACCGCGCCAATCCGAAGATTACGTGCGTGGGGATGGCGCTGGGCGGTGAACCCCGGGAATACTTTGAATACTTCCTGAATCACAAGAATCACAAGCCTGGCATCCCCATCGCCATGATTTCCTATCATTTCTATGCCGTTCCGAGCTCGGATGAGACACCGGAAATCATGGAGCACACCTACTGGGACCAGGCTGACCGTTTCCTGAGCGTGGTCAGCTATATCCAGGGAATCCGCGTGCGGCTGTCGCCCGAAACCAAGACCGATACGGACGAGTTGGGCTCGATCTCCGCGGAGGACACCGAACAGGGCAAGCCGGGCCACGTTTTCAAGCCGGTCCCCAACTCCTACTGGAACCTCTGCGGGAGCATGTACGCTTACCTTTATGTCGAGCTTGCCAAGCGAGGCGTCGAAGTTGCGGGCGAGTCTCAGTTAGTGGGCTACCCCACGCAGTTCCCGAGCGTGTCTATGGTGGATTGGGACACCGGCCAGCCCAATGCCCGCTTCTGGGTGTTGAAGCTTCTCCGCGACAACTTTGGTCCGGGTGATAAGCTGGTGGATAGTGACTCTACTGTTCCCTACGTTTACGTGCAGGCTTTTGTGACGCCAGAGGGCAAACACAAGATCCTGTTATTGAACAAGCGCGACCGATCCTTCGAAGTCGCGATTCCCGGGGGCGATGGGGCGGAGATCACTTACGTTGATGAGACGACGGGATTTCAACCCCCCGTTGTGGCGCACCTGAACGGCGACCACACAACTTTGCGGGGACTGGAAGTGGCCGTCGTGACATTCTCCAAGTGATTTGCTGCGCTGAGGCTCGTGGCTCTTCGAAAGGCCACGGGCCGCGGTTCACTTTTGCGTCCGCGATCGGCGCCAGGCGGACCACAAGATTTTGCGGGGAGAGGCAAATGCGAAAACTTCCGAGGGACCGCATGACGGCCCGGCAACGCATCGAATGCACTTTGCGGGGTGAACTGCCGGACCGGGTTCCCGTGTTTGATTTGATGCACCACATTCCCCTGATTGAATTTGTCACGGGGGAGAAGTTGACGCTCCAGAACGGCTTGGACTTACTCTGCCGGACGATTGGGGAGCGCCTGGACATCACCCGCGGGATTGCGCCCCCAGTGGAAGAGAAGATCGTGCGCCATGATGACGGGTTTGTTTGGAAGCAGGAATGGTGGACCACGTGGCTGATTGAGCGCCCGTTTAATGATGTGCAGGGGTTGCTCGACTACATCCCCAGAAATATCGAGGAGATTCACAATCGCAAGTTTGGCGACATGTTCACTTTCGCGGGGAAGAGCAACGTTTGGGGGGCATCATCCAAATCCCCGCGCGACCAGTTTATGGAATTGCAGGAAAAAGTCGGCGAGAACACGGTGGTTTTCCCCAATGAAAGCCCCGTGGGTCTTGGACACGGTGCACGTGCGGGCGGGACTGGAACTGCTGTCCTATGCTTACGCGGAGAATCCCGAACTGGTATCAGAATGGTTGGAAGCCTTGAACTGCGCGGAGATTCAGCGCGTTCATGAGACGGCCGATCCTGCACTCTCGCCGGTGGCGCTGGTTTATTCGGATATCGCCGGCACCGACCAGTTGATGTTCTCGCCGAAATTCCTGCGAAAGGAGTTTTTCCCGCGCCTGGTAAAGCTGGTGGCTGCGTGGCATGAGCATGGCATTAAAGTGATCTATCATTCCGACGGCAACCTGCGGGCGGTGTTGGAGGATTTTCAAAAGTCCGGAATCGACGGGATCAATCCTCTCGAACCCCTCTCCACCATGTACGCGGGGGACATTCATAAGGCCTATCCCGACTGGATTCTAATGGGCGGGATCGACGTCTCGCAACTGCTGCCTTTGGGAAGCGAGACGGAGGTGCGGGAGGCAGTGCGGAGGACCATCGACGACGCGGGGGACACGGGACGCCTTTGGATCGGTTCCACAACGGAGATACATCCCGCTGCCAAGCTCGAAAATGTTCTTGCCATGTGGGACGAAATCGAAAAGCATGGCTACTACGAAACCCCGTGAGGGCTCGTCCAGGAGAAGAGGAAACCGCAGGACCAGATCCAGCTAGTATCTCGAACCCCACACGGTTGTGATTGCTAGGGCCGCTGGATACGGTCGTGCCGTAGCGGTTGCCCGCCGCGTCGATGACCCGGGCGGATTTAACCCCGTACCCGTCCTCGCCCTATAATTGGCGCTCCCACCGATCTCTGTTCCCTCCGAGAGATCTTGGCTTTCACTATAACGTCGCGGTTAGCGCGTGGGTTGCATATCCTTCCTCGCGGACGTATCCTTCCTCTTGCTTCTAGTCAGCTTTCGTTATTAAGAGTAGTAATTAGAAATGCCATGTGCCCATCGAAGGCAGCGCGAACCTGAACGCAAGTGAGGGGTCGAAAGCGAGGGAGGCGCGATGAAGATACTGCAAATGGCGGACGCCATCCGCTATCGCACGATGACCACGGAGGAATTACGCGAGACCTTTGTTATCAGTGATCTCTTTCAGCTTGGGCAGATCAACATGACCTATGTCGATCTGGACCGCACCGTGATCGGCTCGGCCGTACCCACAGGTGCCCCGCTGTTTTTGCCTACCGATGACGCACTGAAGGCAACCTACTTTACCGAGCGGCGCGAGCTTGGCATCCTCAACATCGGGGGCGCGGGCAAGGTTACGGTTAGCGGTAAAGAGTGCGAGCTACAAAGACTCGATGCCTTGTACGTAGGCCGCGGGAATGAAGACATTCGGTTTGCGAGTACTGATGCATCGTGCCCGGCGGAATTCTATTTGTTGAGTTATCTCGCTCATGCGACGTATCCGGTCCAGCTTGTGCGCTCAGCCGGGCTGGAAAAGGTCACGCTCGGCTCGCCTGAAACCGCAAATCTGCGCGAGATCACCAAGGTCATTCATCTGGCCGGCGCCCGCAGTTGCCAGCTCGTCATGGGCTTCACGCAGCTTGCCTCCGGAAGTGTTTGGAACACTATGCCTCCGCATACTCACATGAGGCGATCGGAGGTCTACCTGTACTTTGACATCGCGGCGGCGGATCGAGTCATCCATCTGATGGGGCCCGCCCACGAGACCCGGAACCTGGTGATCGCAAACAAGCAGGTGGTAATATCTCCGGGCTGGTCGATTCATGCCGGGGTGGGAACAAGGAACTATACGTTCTGCTGGGGTATGGGCGGGGAAAACCAGGTTTATAACGACATGTACGCATTAGCGATTGCGGACCTGCTGTAGCATCAGAGGGGGGGCTTGCCGTGATATTGGAAAAATTCAGCCTGAAGGGGAAGGTCGCGCTGGTGACGGGTTCGTCGCGCGGGCTCGGCGCCGGGATGGCCATCGCTTTGGCCCAAGCCGGAGCGGACGTAGCGATCCACGGATCGCGAGCCGTTCCGGAGTCAACGCGCCAGCGGTTGAGCGGGATCGGCGTAAATCACATGGCGCTGGTCGGAGACATCAGCCAAGCCTCCGTATGTTCCTCGCTGATTGAGCAGGTTGTCGAGCGTTTCGGCACCATCGACATTCTCGTCAACAACGCCGGTATCATCCGGCGCGCCCCGGCCGCGGAATACTCCGAGGAAGACTGGCAGGCGGTGATTGACACGAACCTCTCCAGCATCTTCCGCCTGACCAAGCACGCGGGAAAACACATGTTGGCGCGCGGTTCCGGAAAGGTGATCAATATCGCTTCTCTGCTGACCTTTCAGGGCGGAATACTGGTGCCCTCCTATGCTGCCGCCAAGGGTGGCGTAGGGCAACTGACCAAGGCGTTCGCCAACGAATGGGCAGCGAGAGGCGTGAACGTAAATGCTATCGCGCCAGGCTACATGGAGACGGACAATACGGAGGCGCTGCGGGCGAATCCCCAGCGCGCGCGCCAAATCTTGGAACGGATTCCGGCGGGACGCTGGGGCCTTCCTGAAGATCTTGCAGGCGCGGTGGTGTTTCTTGCCTCGAGCGCCAGCGACTACATGCATGGACATGTGCTGGTTGTCGATGGCGGGTGGATGAGCCGGTGACGCAGGCGGAGCCGTGGTTTCGGCGCCGCCGAAGAGCTTGCGCAAAAAAGTTTAAACACTGACAACCTCGGCCCTGCGCTGTCGTTCTGAGCGAAGTGAAGAATCTCGCTCTTCCGATCAGGGTAAACCACGCGGAGGGCCACTGTATTTGAATTTTAAAGCAAACCCAGAGGTCCTTCGTCAGCTTCGGCTCCTCAGGATGACAGTTTGAGGATTTTTTCCGCGGCCTGTTTAGCCCCGCCCAGCTAAAGTCCAGGTGAGAAATCCGGGCCAGCCCCAATACTGTTCAGTTAGCGATGGTCATGAAATGGGCGTTCTCATTGCGGGCGAAGCCCGCCTTGGACTGCGGCGGCTCGACGCCGCCTTGAAATAACGCCGAGGACGACGACCAAGGCGGCGTCGAGCCGCCGCAGTCCAAGGCGCTTCGCGCATGTCCATATGAAGACAGCCGCTAAGTGAACAGTGTTGGGGCCAGCCCGGGCAGAACCATTTGTCTGGCATTCCCATTGAACGTATTATGAAGACGGCCTTTTCAGGGCTAAAGCTAAAGGAGGAAGACTCTATGACTCGCGGATTCGTAACCTTCTCTCTCGCGACCGCCTCTTTGCTTCTCTACTTGGTCCCGGCTCGCTCTGCCCGTGCTGCGGACGAACTTTCCGTGGCCTCACCCGACGGCAAGGTGGTGATTTCCTTCGCCCTCAAGTCCAATCCCCAACCCTATCTTCCTGGTGAGCGTGCTTACTACCGTGTTAGTTACGGTGGTGTGCCGGTGTTGACGGATTCTCCCCTCGGCCTCGACTTCGAGGGCGCCCCCGCGCTGGACCACGACTTTGAGATTACCGGCACTGACCGTCATTCTCGCGACGACTCGTGGACGAACCGCCTCGGCGCGCAACGAGAGATTCCGGACCATTACAATCAGCTCCGGATTTCGTTGCGTGAAAAGCAGTCGCCCGGCCGCCAGGTGGACGTGATTTTCCGCGCTTACAACGAAGGCGCCGCCTTCCGGTATTTCCTGCCGCAACAGGGCGCTCTGGAAAAGTTCACCCTCATGGCGGAGAACACGGGGTTCTATTTTGCTCGCGACGCTTCGGCTTTCGCCTTGAATCTTCACCGCTTCAACACCAGCAACGAGGGGGAGTACCTTCGCACTGATTTGAACCTGATCAAGCCGGCTTCCATCATCAATCTGCCGCTGCTGGTGGAGATCCCCGGCGGCCCGTGGGTTGGACTCTTGGAAGCCGACCTCACCGACTACTCCGGCATGTACGTCGGGGGCGTGCCGGGGTTTGAGCATGCGCTGGTGAGCAAACTCTCGCCCACGCGCACCCGCATGGACGAGGTGGTTATCGGCTCCACGCCCAAGGCCACACCCTGGCGCGTGCTCCTGATCAACGATCGGCCGGGCGGCCTGATCGAAACCAATTATCTCATTCTGGACCTCAGCCCGCCGTCGGTGATTGCCGACACTTCCTGGATCGTACCGGGCAAGTCGGCGTGGGATTGGTGGTCAGGCCATTTCGCGCGGAACGTCAATTTCCAGACGGGAGTGAATACTGCCACGGAGGAGCACTATATCGACTTCGCTGCCGAGCATCATCTGGAGTACATGGTCGTGGATTCACACTGGTACCCAGGCGCGGACGACCGGAGCCCGGACAATGATATTCTAACCTACACCCCGGAGGCGAACGTCCCGGAAATCATTGCTTATGGGAAGCAGAAAGGGGTGAAAGTATGGTTGTGGCTTTACTGGGGAGCGCTTGATAAGCATCTGGATGAGGCCCTGGCCCTGTATGCGAAGTGGGGTGCGGTCGGCGTCAAAGTGGACCTCATGGATCATGACGATCAGGAGGTGGTGAACTTCTATGAGCGCGTGGTTCGCACGGCGGCGAAAGATCATCTGATGGTGGATTTTCATGGAGCGTATAAGCCCACGGGTCTGCGCCGGACCTATCCCAATCTTGTCGGCCGTGAAGGCGTGATGGGCATGGAATTCAGTAAGTCGACCCGCCGCGTAACGCCTGAACACGACGTCACGATCCCCTTCACACGCATGCTCGCCGGTCCCATGGACTACACGCAGGGCTGCTTCAGCAACGCCACACAGGAACAATTCATACCGCGGAACGTCGAACCGATGTGCCAGGGAACCCGGGCGCACCAGTTGGCCATGTATGTCGTCTACGAGTGCCCCTTCAGCATGGTTTCAGATTATCCGGAAAACTATGACCACAAGCCGGAAATGGAATTCCTGGATAAGGTTCCCACCGTTTGGGATGAAACCAAAGTCGTAAATGGAGACCCATCACAGTACATCACCATCGTCCGCCGCCACGGCACCGACTGGTATCTGGGCGCGATGACGAATTGGGACGCGCGTGACCTGCAAATTCCCCTCACCTTCCTGGGTGGGGGCCAGTTCGAAGCGCAGATTTTCGCCGATGGCGCGGACGCGGATAAAGTTCCCACCAGCGTGGCCATCAGCAAGAAGCAGGTGAAGGCGGGAGACAAGCTCACGATTCACCTGGCACCCGGCGGAGGAGCCTCGGTGATTTTTACGCGGATTTAAAGTCCCCCACTGACTCAGGACACCGGTGAAAAGGGTGTGAATCAAGATCTGGTGGGTGGAGGTAGCACGCGGTCGTCTTGACTGACAAATTGTCGTTGACAACGCGATAGCTCCATGTATACTGGCCTCTACCGGGATGCCAAAGTGAAAATTTAGGTGAGGGTCGCTCGGAAGAGCTTCGTGTGCCGACATGTATCCATCCGGAAGGTCAAAACACAAACTCCGGATGAGAGCACTCGGAACTTCATGAATTGTTCGGTACTTGGATTGGAGCCAATCGAGAGCAGTAAGTTGCGAAGGCGTCGATATTGCGAAGATCTTCATTCGAGAGGGCCCTTGCCGTTACACGTCGCATTGATATCGGGCGTTATGGGAGTCCAATGGTTCGAGTGAGGAGGCTACGATGTTCTATGTGGTGTTGATAGGGATAATCGTTGGGGGGTATTTCTTGATCCAGTGGGCAATGCGGAAGGCGGAGCGCCAGGGACGAGCTCAGGCGAAGCGCCAGCTACGAGGCGGCGGCCCGCAAGGGCCCAGCGGCGGAGTATAGGACCGAAGGGCGACGATCATATCGCCACTTTGATTCGACGGAGGTGGTCACAATGTTCTATGCGGTGATAATAGCGATCATCGTCGGCACGTTTTTGTTCGTGAAGTGGGCAAAGCGGAAGATTGAGCGCCAAGCAGAGCGCGATGCACGAGGCGGCGGCCCGCAAGGGCCCAACGGCGGAGCATAGGACCGAAGGCTGAGGGCAATATTGCTCGCTTCGCTTGGAAGCACGAAAAGCGGAGGGCAGGCGCAAGGAGCCGGTTCGCCACCAAACTTTCCGCCGCTCCAGTGTGTCCAGGGCCTGCCAGCCCCGAGTTTTCCGTGCCGCAAAAAGCGGGACATTGGCCGAAGGGCGATGCCTGACCCGCACCGCTAGTGTTGCGTGTGAAAATGGGTTTACTTCTGTGGCGCATGTCAAATCATTGTAGCGCCGGGCTTTAGCCCGGCATGTGCCAACCTGAAGGGCGGCGCTACGGTCACCGCATTTTCCACACGCAACACCCGCATCACCGGCCGCCACCCGGGCCGCTGCCGGGAGTCGACAAGGCAGGAGCTTCAACAGCAGGTGCGGAAACAGAAGGTGATCCGAGAGAAGGTGATTCAACCGATGGCGGGGGGATTTCGGGGAAATGCTTTTCCTGTAACTCCGTGGTTCTCTGCTCAATCTTCTCGGGCGCATTCGCTTCCAGCATATTTTTGGCGTTTTCACGAAGTGCGGGATGAGCTTCCTTGCCAAGATCCTCCAACCGCTGATCGTACCTTTTCATCGCATCTTTATTATCCTGCGTGATTTGCTTGTCGGCTTCCTCTTTGCACATGCCGTTCACAAATCCCGATCGCCACTCCTGAACCTTCTCGTCCTCGGCTTGGCGCGCTCCCTGTATGTCACTCATAAGCTGTTTGCGGTCCTGATCATACCCTACTTGGGAGGTGTTGTTTTCGTCGTGGATCGCTGCGAAGTCGGCCTCAGCTTTCTGACTCCTATACTCCCAGTGGTCGTGCCTCGATTGGTCTTGCTCCGCGAAAAGCTCATTCATCCTGGCGGCCTTTTCATCGAAGGGCTTGGCATCGAATCCATACGAATCCTTCAGCTTCTCGGCAGCCCTCTGCTCTCCCGAAAGATCATGCGGCTCGAGGATCCCCTTCCCAGGCTTTTCCTCGGGCGCTTCCTTGCCCCCCTCCCTTAGTTTCTGGATGGCCCACGCTGCGGTCACCGCCATCACCACTTCATTTCCGACCTGCCCATACTCGTTATGAGGCATATCAGGAGGGGGCGCGCCCTCTTGACGGACCTCGGTCCGCGTATTTCCGAGGTCCGGCCGTGGGATTCCTCCGTCATTTCCCCCCGGGAAATCTGGATTGGGCCCATGTGAAGAGCCACCATCGGGCCCACCATGCTCTTCATGCTGGGCCTTAATCTCCTCGCCGATTTCCTCAGCGGCATCATGGACGCCATCAATCGTGTCCTCGTCCAGTTCTTGGTACAAGTCGTCGTCTTCTTGCTCCTTTGCCTGCGCACCTAACTGGGTTTCCCGAAGACCGCTGTCCTCAGTAATCATTTTCTCGCTAGCGGACTCTTTTTGCTTAAGGGCGACCTCTTCCGAAACCACTTCCTGGGTCTGGGCCCCCCACGTATTCCCCAATTTAGCCTTTTCTCCACCGTCCGCGTTCAGCGCCTGGTCCACATTCTGAAATTGGGCGCTGCCGGAAAACTTCTGGCTTTCCTCCGCCGCTTTGTCGGCTTGGAACTTCTCCTCACCTGCAACTTTCCGGGCCTCTTCCGCACTCAGATATTCGACCTTGACCTGGGACAGCAGACTCTCATAAGACGATTTGGCGTTTGACAGCTCCGCTGCTTGCGCAGCTTTGCCGTCGTCCTGCTGGGGAGGCCCACTTTGCTGCGATTGCTGGGCCTCCTGGCCGGTCTGGGCAGATCCCTCTTGCTGCAATGGCTGCGTCCCTTGGTTGTTCTGGGAAGATCCCTCTTGCTGCAATTGCGAGGCCGCCTGGTCGGTCTGCTCGATCTTGCCTTGCAGTGAATCTTGCTCCGCTTTCAGCCTGCGCATTTCCTCTTCGGATTTCTTTATCTTCGCGTCGGGGTCCATAGGGCCCTCCAAATTTTCTTGCCGACCATTTCCCTGTGAGCTCATTCAAAGCCGGGGCGAAGGTTGGAGAAACCACTCATCCGGCTTCGTCCCTCGGCCACCTTCTCCTCGGGGGAGGGGCAAGGAACCCCGCACTCTAGCCCTCTCCCTTGGGGAAAGGGTGTCGGCCTTGCGCCGACGGGTAAGGAGTCACTTCACCAACGAACAAGGGATTGCGGCTCCGCTGCGCTACTCAAGTTCTTGCGACGGGGGCCGGGCCCCGCCCATCCACAATCGGGCTGACCGATGCGGGTCTGCTGTCGGCAGCGCCCAGGGCCATCCGTTTCTTCAGTTCCGGGTCTTTATGCGCATACATCTTAATGACCCTGGCGGGCTTGCTCCCGACACCCATCACTATTTGGACCTCTTTGAACCCTGGGCCCGCCAGGTCATTCGCATCAACAATGTATTTGTTGGCTTCGGTTATGGCATAGCCCTTCCCGCCGTGCTGCTCGCCCTCGCGAAGCCCGATCTGCTCGGAAAGCGCCTTGGCCGTTCCGTCTTGCAAGCTCGGGTTCATGAAGGTCCGTACGGCGCAGGCTCCAATCATTCCTTGGGCAGACTCTCCATAAGCCTTCTGAATCTGCGACATATATTGCGCAAACATCCAGAGCCGGATGCCGTACTGACGTCCGACTTCCAGGGCCTCCAGGATAGGAGGCATATTCTGTAATTGCGGAAACTCGTCCAGAACAAACAAGATGGGCGCCGCACCCCGAGGGGGGAGGTCAGACGTCAACCCGCGAATGTGCTGGGCGATGAATACGCGCAGCAGCGAGGTGTAGCTCTTGATTTCATTGGGCTTGAGGCACATATAGATGGTCATGTTCTTGCCGTTGCGCAAATCGATAGGAGCCCAGTCAGATTTTTTTGTGACCATGTTGATGCGCTCACCCGCCCAGGCACTGAGGCTTGATTTGGCGGTTTGCAGAATTCCATCGAGGGTCTTGGCCTCCATGCTGGCAAGGGACGTGGCCTCGTCCCGCATCACTGAGACCTCCGGGTTATCCTGACAGCGTTCGACGAATTCCTTCCATCCGACACGATTAATCAGGCTCATCACTTTGGACATTGGCCGTTCATCGGCCCGGTTCCAAAAGGCCAGGTCGGCAATGATTAAGGTCAGAATGTCGCGTGCCCGGTTCTCCCAGAAGGGGTCCTGCGCACCGCTCGGCACAATCATCATGTCCGCCAGGAATCGCGCATCTTCCCAGAGGTAAAGCGCATCGCGCCGGACCTGGGTCAGGGGGTTGTAGCAGGCGCTACGGCCGGGATCGAGGGGGCTGAATTTGATGACGGGCCCGACGTTCCGGCTGCGCCATCCGCTGGTTCCATCATAAATTTCTCCCTTCACGTCGAGAACCACGGCCGGCCCGGGCCACATGAGGAGATTCGGGAAAACGTTGCATTGCGTCTTCCCCGAGCCGGGGGGAGCAATGGTGATGATCGAACCCTCCCCCGAATATAGCAGTGGGACGAACGATGGAGCCAGAATTCCGAAGATAATCCAATAGGGGGTACGGGAAGGAGGGCCATGAAATACCGACGCCGATTCCCGGAGGTCTCCTTTTGAAAGCCAGTAAACCCCTTCGAGAAAGCGTGTCTGCATGTCGCGAAAGAGTTCCACGGTGGGATTTTCCGCGACCAGTTTGTGAATCGCCGCGAGCGCCAGTGATTCCATGTTGGGAATGGCATTGGGGCCCGCAAATTGCTGCACCGTCGCGCGTGACTGCGAAATCTGGCCGTGGACCCCTCTCAGCTTCACTTTCAGCCGGTCAAACCATCCCACATATTCGCACTCGGAGGTATCGGTCATGCCATCGCCATAAATTGCCGAAAAGCGGTAGCCATGGAACTTCTCATCGTCCAGCTTGCCGCGGTTGTATGCCAGGTAGGCGAAGCGCATGGACTCGAGATCACCGCGCCTGATCGACCTTCCCTGGCGTACAAGTACAAACCGCATTCGGTAGGGCTTTTCGAGATTCGTGCCCACGAACCGGAACGAGTATTCGGGGTTTTCGAATGCATCGATGATCTGTTGCTCGCGTGCTTTCGGATCGCTGCCGAAAACCTGAATGGCTTCCCGGTTGCTGCGCGGCACCCAGTAGCGGCGGCTGTTGATGATCTTGTGATAGACCCACAAACCGATAAGGCCCGTCGGGTAAGATCACCAGCACAATCACCGTAAACACGGAAGAATAGAGCTTCACGAGCCCAACAGCCATAGCTTGCGCTATACCGCCCTGATTCCGTTGGACGATGCCGCCCTCTCTATAATAAGGATTCCCTGTGCCGATGCCGCCTTGACGCTGGCCCGGAAGTGTGTTGCCCTGACCGCCCTGCGGGACTTGACGGGACGCCATGTTTCTTATTCCAAATTGCGCCAGCACGGGGGGAGGAAAGTATAGTGGCAATATCAGGCGTTCGACCTGCGGGTTTACACCATACCGCCGGAATTGGGCCACCTTTGCTTGATCCAAGTGTGCATTGGCGATTTCCTGCTGGTAGGCTTGGAACTTTGCCGCCACATCCGGAGTCATACCGCTCGGACCCAATTGTCCTGACAGTTTCTGTATGGCTGCACTCAGACAAAAATACGCGCCTATGCGCGATGGTATATCCCTAAAATCTTTGCTCACTTGGTTAGTGTCCGGTAGAAACTGGACATAATAGGGACTGCTGCCGTAGGCAGGTAGCAAGGGGAGGCTCAACGCGGCAGCGAGAAGGAGTAGAAATGTGCCTCTCATGGTCATTCTTCCGCCCTCCATGGGACTTCATTGCAGGATTGTTTTTTTGGACCCCGAACTTCTTTAGTATACACCCGTTTACGCAAAAAATAAAAATCGCCTGAGACAGGTGGTGCGCCACATAAAAGTGGAAGCCGAGGTCCTTAAGAGGTGGCCGGACGGCCCCTCGAAGCAGGCGTCATTTTCTTCTTGACAAAGCCTATCGACTAGGCTACAATGGGGGTGTGAAGATCGAAACCGGATCATCGCCGGGCTCGAAACGCGCGGGGGGCAGGTCCGTTGGCGAACGGTCGGACAAGCGACAAACAGTACCAATGGCGCCTATGTGTTCAACTTCTCCCATTCTTCTTGGGCGGACTTCCAAAGGGGGTGGGGTTGAGCTCTCCGACGATGAACCAATAGGCGATCAGGCCGGCCATTAAGACACCCGCCGCGAGGGCGAAGCCGGGAAGGTAGGTGCCCGTGCGGGCAATCAGGAACCCGGTGGCGATGGGCGCCAGGACTCCGCCGATGTTTCCGGCAAAGTTTTCAAAGCCCGTCCAGATGCCCACTTCACCGGGTGGCGCGCAGCACTGAACGATGGCGAACAAGTTGCCAACGGCCAGTCCTACGAGCGACCCTCCCATGAGAAAGGCGAGAGCAGCATGGGGGTTCTCCGCGCGGGCGGCGGGAATAAGCAGAAGCCCAGAAAGGAACGCGACGGTGAGCATGGATTTGCGCGTGCGGGTCTCATCCCAACCCCAGCGAATGAACCAGTCGGTGATCCATCCGCCCAGAGGCTGGCAGATGCCGAAAACCAAATAGGGCAAAGCCGCGTAAAAGCCCGCGCGCACCAGAGTCAGGTGGCGGACCGTGACGAGATAGTCGGGAAGCCAGGTAACGAGCAGATACCAGTAGTAATCAAAGCAGAAAAATCCCAGGCAAATACCCACCAGGTTATGGTTAAAGTGGATTCTCCGCGCCGGTGGCGAGCTGTAGGGCACGGCAACGCTGCGTGCAACCTGCAGACGCTTGGGAGTGGCGAGAAGCCAGGGCACCACCCAGATGATGGCCGTGAATCCCACCAGGGCGAACATGTTACGCCAGCCGCAAAACACGATGAGCGTTGCGATCAGCGGCGCCCCCACCGCCAAGCCCATGCGCGTGCCACTATCAAAGAGCCCGGAAGGAAGGCCGCGTTCCGGGGAAGGGAAGAGCATGCTCACAATTTTGGTTCCGCCGGGAAGATAGATCGACTCTCCAATTCCCAGCACGATTCGCAGCAGAATCAGGATCAGCAGGCTGCCGGCGAAACCTGTCAGTCCACAGGCGAGCGACCAGAGGGCAAAGAGCCCGGCGTAAAGCCAGCGGAGATTCCACCGGTCCGCGCACCAGCCGACGGGGATTTGCATCAGGGCGTAAGACCAGAAGAAGGCGGAGAGCACCAACCCCTTGATTTCGGGGCCGAGATGCAAATCGACGGAAATAAGTGGCAAGGCCACGGAAATCGTGGCGCGGTCGAGATAGTTGATGAAGGAGGCGAGGAACAGCAGGCCGACCAGCACCCAACGCCGGGAATTTGAAATAGACAAAAGGCCGCCGTCGAAACTGTGCTCGACGGAAGTGGCATTGCCTGTTTTGCTCATCTCCCTCTCTCTGTGTGCGAGATTTCGGCAGCATATCGTAATCTACAGGAAGGTCAAGAGAAGAAAACACTAAGGCAGAAAAATCCCCTTGCAAAGACATCGTGGGTGCACTCGACACGGCCGAAAGCGCATGGAATGGGGCTCTGGCGCATGCACGTGCTGCCGCACAATTCTTTGGGGCTCAAGAAATTCGCCAGGGCAACGGGCTGGAAAAGCCACGCATCACATCTTTAAGGGGAGATTCACGTAGACTGCGATAGGCCGCGAGGTGGTGCCGTCATGCAGGGGCGCATGCGCGCTGGCTTTTCTTTGTTGATTCTTCTTGCTGCTTTGAGTATGGCGGGGAGAATTGTGCCTGGCCAGATGGGGCCAGGAACGTTCCATCCGGCCGACCGTCTGCATTCCGTGAATTCCAATCGCTCCCAGCATGCGGCCCATTCATCCCACCCCATGGCTGACGACAGCCTGAATCATTTCTCTGCGGCACTTCAAACCTTTGAGATTCTTCCCTTATCCACTTTCCTCCTGACCTTGACCCTCCTTACGATACCAGGGGTCGAGAGGGACCTTCTGAGCTTGACGCAACGACGGCGCGAATAGAACCACCATTCACGCTGGCGGTGTGCGGCCGGTGGCACCATGCCCCGGCCACGCGGTTAACTATCCTCGCACGATGCCGGGCCTCAACTGCCGGCAGTGTGGGGACCGACTCGGCAAGCTCCAGGGAGGGAGTCCAGTATGCAAAAATTTGATGATGTGCAAGCTAATTCGCCAGTTTTTTCCCTTCCGTGCGGAAGGGCCATGGTGGTCGATCAAGACCGGAAAGATCTTCGGTCCTACACGGGAGTACTGCGAAACATGGGCTTCGACGTAAAGCCCTTTACGAATTACCAGGAGGCGGCACGCTGCCTGGAACAAGAATCCGTAGATTTTGTCTTCGTGAACCAAGGCAGTATGGCGTTTGAAGCGCGAGGGGTTGTGCAGCGCGCCCTTGCCCGCAACCGGCGCACCCCGGTGGTGGTGCTGACACAAAGCGTGGACATAGCATGTTACCTTGAGGCGATGCAACTGGGCGCGGTGGATTACGTGGAGAAGCCCCTGGCGCCGGCCGAGGTGGAATATATCGTAACCACGCATTTGCAACCGCGCGGGTTAAAAACGCGCCACACGGCCTGACACCAGGACGTCGACCCACCTGCGGCGCTTGTCCCAACTCCATGCCGTCGGCGCCGCAGGCGGCGTTAACTCCGCTGATCCCCTACCCTTTGACTATTAACTAAGTTTGATAGGCGCGGGCGAGGCGGGGGGTACAGAACCGAAACCTGCGAAGCAAATTCTGGATTGGGTGGATGGCTTCTGCATGGCCAGAATTAAGCACAATTTAGTTCGCGCTAATATATATTACTTTAATACCTTATCTCGACTTCTTGCAAATATCCAATTTAGAATCTGTTGTTTACATTCTTGCCTGTCTCGGCCGGTTCTTTGGGATAATCATTTAAAAATCTCCTTGACAATGAATGACCTAAGCATTACCCTTTGGTCAGTATTTTAGGTTTTGGGACAAGAAGTTTGGTCTGGATTGATTTGTCACGGTGGGGCGGGTGCCCGTACGAGGGATCATTGTTGAATCCCTTATTCCCGCCTGTCCGCGCGGGCTGTCAGGCAGCTCAAGGCAGAATTACCCGGGGCGCAATTTGGGCATCGGGAAACTACCTGTCGCGTTTTCCCGCTGCTCGCGCGGGCCCCTCGGCTTTCATTCGGCCACGTTGTTGAAAAGTGGCAAAGATTGGAGGCTACTCCTGGGTGTGTTCGCCGCTCTCATTTTTGTTGCCACGCTTATATCCATTTCCTCGCAATGGCAGGTTCTTCCTCGCCATACCCAGGGGAGCGATTATGGTTCCCTCGCGCTCAGTGAAAAATACGGAGTAACGTAGACGGATTAGGCTCCTCGGATTGAAGTACGGGGAGGGAAATCCTTCTCCCCGGAGGACCGGGCGAGAGATCAACCCGACCTGGGTAAGGGGTCGAATCATTCAAGTATGGAGAACTCCCATGGCAATCGGAACATTCATACAACGGGGAATCGAGTTTACAACGCGACCTAAAAAAGTTCTTCTTGTCGATGAGGAAGCCGGCGACTTGAGGACCCTTCGCCTGACCCTGGAAGGCCAAGGATTCGAAGTTTTCACCTCCACGACGTTTGAAAGCGGCATTCGATATCTGGAGAAGGAAAGCTTTGACTTCGTGGTTGTGAGCCAAGGCACCCCAGCCTTTGAGGGGCGTAGGGTGTTGGACCGCGCTAAGCAGTTAGACCGCCATCGGCCCGTTTTGGTGGTGACGCGCTGTATAGAAATGCAATGCTATCTCGAAGCCATGCAAATGGGTGCGGTCGATTACCTGGAGAAGCCGGTTCCCCCCGCAGATTTATTGCGGTTTGTGCGAACACACATCCAGTACGATCAGCTCAAGATGCAGGGAGGCACAGCGTAATGCGGCGGAGAAAGTCTAAAGGGCGGGCCCAGCCGGTTGGGGAATTTTCTCGATTCTCGGCGCCAGCAATTGGACCATACCCATGGCCAGGGGATGCATGATGCCGGCGATAATAAACAGCGGGAGATACGAGTGATGTTGCAGGATATGGCCCGCCACCCACGCCAGGATCGCTCCTCCGAAGGCGCCGGCGGCTCCTCCGATTCCTACCACTGAACCGACGTCCTTCTTCGGAAACATATCTGAGGCGAGGGTAAAGACGTTGGCGGACCAGCCCTGGTGTGCAGCAGTGGCGACAGAGATGAAGGCCAAGGCCATCCAAGGACTGCTGGAAAACACCGCCAGGATGCCGGCCGGCATACAGACGGCGCAGGCAAGTAGTGCGGTTTTGCGCGCATAGTTGACGGACCTGCCGCGGCGCAGCAGATAGCCGGAGAGCCAGCCACCGGCGATGGAGCCGGGCACCGCTGCCAGGAAGGGAATGTATCCGAAAAGCCGCAGGTTCTCGATGGAGAGGTGGCGTGCCTCAATCAGGTATTTGGGCAGCCAGAAGATATAGAACCACCAGATCGGGTCGGTCATGAACTTCGCCAGGGTGAAACTCCACGCCTGCCGATACCTGAGAATTTTCCCCCACGTCAACCCTTTGCCAGCTATGTCCTGATCGTCGCCAGGTTCGATCTCAATATGCTGGAGCTCGCCCGGCGTGATCCAACGGTGCTTACGAGGTGTACGAAAGAGAAGCAGCCACACGGCGACACAGACTAGGCCCAGTGCGCCCGTTCCGACGAAGGCCACCTGCCATCCCCATCGGAGGAATAACCACCCCACGAGGGGGTAGGAGATTACTGCCCCCACCGCCGTGCCGGAGTTGAAAATCCCTGTGGCCAAGGCGCGCTCGCGCTTCGGAAACCATTCGGCCACGGCTTTGATGGAACCCGGGAAATTCCCCGCTTCTCCCATCCCCAGGAAACCACACGCCACGGCAAATGAGGCTACGCCGCGCGCCAAGGCCTGCCCCATGGCGGCGAGCGACCACCAGGCCATAGCCAGCGCAAAGCCCGTCCGTGTGCCCAACCGGTCGATGATCCGTCCGAACACCAGCATCATGATGGCGTAACAAAGCTGGAAGGAGAAGATGATCCAGCCGTAGTCGGTCTCCGACATGCTAAAGATCCTTTGCACATGATGGGAGAGGATTGAGATGGTGCCCCGATCAACATAGTTGATGATGGAGCCAAAGAACAAAACTCCGCAAATCAGCCAACGCAAGTGAGGTATTCGGAACGAGTTCGACGGAGGCGCGGGGGGGAATCCTGAGGGTTTTGAGTCCGAGAGTGGATTAGGCACGATTCTCCATCCGGTGAGGCTCCCCAATGAAGCTGTACGTCTGTCCAGCGCGTGACTTAGGAGCGCTGCGTACAATCGCGGAGGCGACTCTTTCAGCAGGCTATTGAACCACCGCCACACTATCATCCTGAGGAGGCGAGGCAGACGGAGGACCTCGGTGTTTGCTTGAAAATTCAAATACCGAGGTCCTTCGCGTAGTTTAGCCTGAGCGGGCAGAGCGAGATTCTTCGCTTAGAATGACAGCGAAGGGCTCAGGATGACAGCATCGGAGCATTTTTCGGCAGCCTGTTAGGGATTCTTCACCCAAGCATGTTGCGGGTCGTCAGCCCAGGCCCCATATCGCCGCTCTTCACCTGCAAGCACCCAGGTGTAATGCAACTCGTAGCCGGGCGCGGCCACGACGGGGTGATAGCCCTTCGGCAACAGGACCGTGTCGCCATCTTCGACCACGAAAACATTGGAGAACGCCTCGGGGGCGTCGGGGGCGGTGTAGGTCCATATGAAACCGAAACCCTGCGCGGGCTTAGCGCGGAAGTAGTAAACCTCTTCCAGTACGGCTTCTTGCGGCGGGTTGGAGCGGTCATGCTTGTGAGGCGGAAAACTCGACCAGTTGCCGGGGGGGGTCAAAGTCTCGCCGGCCAGGAGACGTTCCGCCGGTACGTTTTCACCCAATGCCGTATAGACTGTCCGCTGCCAGTTGTCGCGGCCCACCTGCTTGCTGATCACCGTAGATCCTTCCAGCAATGCGGCTGGGGCGTGGGAGTTTGACGGAGCGGAGAAAATTCCCATATCGGCTGCCGACTCCGCTTTGATTTCCAGTTGTGAGTTGGGCGGGATGTAGCTCATGACCGGAGCTCCGGAAAACACGTCCGCGCGTTTCCCGATCCTGCTATAAATCTCCTTGCTGCGTCCGACGGTGCTGATCGTCAGCGTAACGGCCCCGGAGAAGATATCCAGCACGTATTCGCGAGCGCCCGTCTGGAGAGCGTGGCGTTCACCCTTATCCAGTCGCAAGGTGGCGAAGTCGAGGAACCGCATTGTGCCGGGCGCCACGATTTGTTGGAACTTTCCATTTCTGCGGGCTTTAATAAATCGATCCACGATTACCTCCCAGGGATTGAGAAATACCGCGTCAGGCGTCGACCGTGAGCCGGCGCTTACTTGCCTCCGGAATAACGGCGATAAGCCGCGGCAATTTGGGCCTCTGCCGCGTCGCCGTGGTGGATCACCACCCGGTAGCGGAAGGTAAGTGATTTGTTGGTGGCGATGGTGACACTGCCGTCGCGCTTGGGATCATTGTAGAAGTCGTGTTCGCCAAAGGGATTGACGGCGAACAGCCCGTAATCGCGCGCATGCCAATAAGTAGGATGCTTGATGTTGGCGGGATTATCGAAAATCGCGATGCCGAGGGATTCGCCGTCCACCTCGCCGGAGTAATCCACCCAGTTAGCGCGCTTGCCCCAGATGTTATCCACCCCCACCTTGCCTTCCGAGTTCAGCATCTTGAGGCCGGGTTGGGTGAGCCCATTGACGACGCGGATGGCGAAGGTACCCTCTTTGGTGTCTCCCATTTTAAGCGGTACGTCTTTATCAGCCGTCAGCGTAAAGGTGCAGTCGATGACCCGCGTGGAGGCGTCGCCGCGGAAAGTATATTCCTGAGTTTCACTGCCGATGGCTTTGCCGTCGGGGCCCACCAGTTCGAACTCCGCCTTCAAAGTTCCGCCCTGCCCGTCGCTCTTGACCTCATCGAGCTTACGAAATACCGTTCGCCCCTTGGGCAATTCCAGGCTAGAGTAATACACGCCGTTGGCGGTCTGCGCTGCCTTGGTAGGCTGACCCTCGCCCCAGAAATCAATTCCATTAATATCGCCGTGAGCGAAGAACAAGGCGCGATGGTGCGGGTGGTCATGGCGCTCGCCGGGGATATCCGTGCGCATAGGAAATCCGCGAGTCACCACGGTGCCTTGCGCTGTGCGCAAGGGGGACATATACGGCTTGGGTGAATTCGCGCCAAAGTAATATAGTGGTGAAGGGTCTCCCACCGATGAGCACCTCGACGGAATCCGTTTGTTTTTGAAAGTCAACCGTTTGATCGGCCCCCGCCAGGAAGGCGCAAGGCAGGAGCATAGCGAACAGGAGCAGAAATCCGGCTTTCTGAGAGCAAGTCATGGGCTGGAGCCTCGCGTACCAAGGATTATCATCGTGGTGATCGGCACTCCGGCGACACCCTCCGTATCCCCCTAGTTCCGGCGCCAAGACCAGACCACCGACGGTGAGCCGCGGACGCGAAACGGTCGAAACGCGTGCCACAATCTTGCGATTATCAGCATACCCACACAGGTTGTCAAGAGAAGGGGGGAATGTGGTGGTGCAGTTTGATGTAGAGGCGGCTTTACGCCGCTACTTGGTGAGGCAAACTCGCCGCTACAACGCCAGACTGAACCACTACCCGGAGGAATGTAACTTCTAACCCCCGCAGTATAGTAGAATAGATCTGAGCGCAGTTCGTGCCTTTGCGCTCTGCTTCATACTCCTCGCTCCGAAAATGCGTCACCCTGGGGGCTGAGGCGCGGGGAATAGTCTTGTTCGCTCTAAGAATCAGGACAGGACATGTCCCAATCGCTTCCCGTTATACCACCGCCCACGACGGTTACCCTCAGCGAGCAGGCCGGATTCAGGCTGAAGCAAATCCGCGAGCGTCTGGGTCTGACTCTGCGCCAGGTGGAGGAAGCCAGCCTGGAAATCGCCGACACGCGAGCGGAGTTCGGAGTACGTGGTTTCGACTGCGCGCCTCAACCAGATTGAAAACGACGGCTCACTTCCCAGCATTTACAAGTTCTACAGCTTGGCGGTCATTTACCGGCTGAGCATTGAAGAAATGATGGGGCTGTACGGAATCAATCTGGGCAAGATGGAGCAACACCGCCACGCCACCCTGCAGTCTTCCACCCATCTTTTCACCGTCGAGATCGGCGACCCTGCGCGGCCCATTCGTTTTCCGGTCCGCTTTGATCCGGGGTTCCGGCCGGAGAAAGACCGCTTTCCTCTCCCGCTTGATTGAGTCCTGGGGCGAGATTCCCGCGGGATTGCTAAGCCAGCTCGATCTTAAGAAATTCCGCTACGGCTTTATCGGGTTGGAAGATCAGATGATGGTTCCGCTCTTGCGCCCGGGGTCCATTGTGCAGATTGACGACTCGCGGCGCAAGATTGTGAACTCCGGATGGCTGACCGAATACGACCGCCCCATCTATTTCCTGGAACTGCGTTACAGCTACGAATGTTGCTGGTGCTACCAGCGCGGCAAGGAAGTGACCTTGCTTCCCCACCCGTTGTCTCCCGCCGGGCCGCAGACCATCCGCATTCCCGATGATGGCGAGGTGCTAGGGCAGGTCGTCGGCGTCGCCATGCGAATCGTGCAGTAAGGGCCAGAGATCGGTTTCGCGCAGGATTCTCAGCATAATCTCAATGTTCTTGTCAAAAAGCTCCCGCGCCAGGGGATGGCAGTCCTCCGGGGGAAGGATCTGGTAAGACTTCAGCCGCTTCCAGACAACCACCAACCGCGTTTTGTCTTCCTTCAGGGACTCGAAGAAATTCAACAGATCTTCGGTTTGCTCCTTCAGCGGCAGGGCGACGAGCTCTTCAAAAACCCGCACGTGGCACTGGTGCAGGCCCTCGTCAACGGCTTCCGCTGCGTAGCGCGACTCCAATCCGTAGTGGTGGTAACGGCCGGTGTTGTAGTCGCGCAACGAGGCGAGATAGACCAGTTGGCTGAAATAACCCTCCAGCCCCGCCAGCGTGCGCTCCTCAAAGTCGCGCACCAGGCGTTCAACTTCTTGCCGGTTCGCGGGGGGGCTCGGATTGCGGGGTTGATCATCAAACATGATTGTTGGCTGGGGGAGGAAGACCCCGCAGCCTGTTCCTTCGGGAATTATACACGGAGAATCCATCCGCGCCGGACAGAACAGGGCTTCGTCATAGTCCCATGAGGGGCCGCTTCGCGGATGATGTGCTTATGGCCCGGGAGGTATGGGACACCCTCGACTTTGACGGAGCCCCGCGGGCGATGGTCAAAGGGCACGCAGGCCCGTGTCCATTGAAGTCACGTCCGCAGAACGAAGCGAAAGCGTGTGTTTTCCCCAAACCATTGGATGTAGTTCGTCCCCCAGGCGTTGTTAAAAAGGCTGAAGTGGATGCCTTTGGTCATGTCAGGTTGCGCCGTGGAATAAGCAATCGGCGACTTCTCCCCCAGCGCCACTACCGGCGCGTCCAGGGTCTCAATCGAAAGACTCCCCTGCGCATCCTGGTAGCGGACGGCACGGGAAACGGCGTGCATCTGCCGATTCCCGCCCCGGACAACGTCAAACGGGGACACCCAGCGGTCTACTTTCTCCAGCATCCACCCCTTGGGCTCCGAAGCCTGGGGAAGGAAGCTGAGCCACATGGCTTCGGGAAGCCGATTGGCCACTTTGGCGAAGCAAGAGAAACTGATCTGGACAACCGGCTCGTCATCGGGCAGGAGCAAGTCGAGAAACATCCTTCCCGGCCACGCGACCCGACCGGATTTCTCCGCCTCGGCGTCGTCAACCCGCAATTGCGCCAGTAGCCGATGGCCACCCTTCACCTTCCCGAACCAGCAATCTGCCAGCGCCGCTGTCCACACACGGCTCTGCGCGCCGAAGTCCTCAATCTTGGGCTTGCCGAAATCCGCCACAGACCACCAGGTCTTGATCACGACGTAGTCGGCACCATAACGATCGTAATCCGCCTTCGACAACGTCTGGTAAGTGAACAACGCCAGCGGGTGCTCCGCCGAGGCCCAATCGCGCCCCGTGCTTTTTGCGCGTAATTTCTGGATAGCGCCGGTTTTGGGATCAAATGCGATCACCCAGTGAGCTGTCTCGATCTCTGACCCGGGGGTATGGCTTTCAAGGCCGACGTGCTCGGGCTCGATTGGCTCGAGGGCGTGTAATCGATTCAGGGCCTCGCTCCGCATCGGTTCCGGGAGGCTGGCAACGCCGTCGTCGATATTCTTCCGTTTCTCCGCCCAGCTTGCTTCCGCCCACTGGAACGTTGGCAGAGTGCGCCCCACCGCCAGGTCCTTGGGGGTGTAATGTTGATAGTCCTGCAAACGTTTGGAATCGACGCCCCAGGTGTGTTCCGCGCAAAGCGCCAGACGGCGTAACAAGGCGCAGTCGGTGGAATCTCCCACACGGAACTTGCCTTGGTCCAGCCATTCTTTGCGCAGCTGGGCCACCTCGCGATAGCGGGCCACCTTCACGGGGTCGCTCGAGACTCCGTAAATCCACGTGTCGCCGATTTCCTGAGTAACCACCGGCAGCCGGCTGCGGTGGGGTTCAACCGCCGCCGCAATGTCACTGAGGCTCGCGGCCGTCACCTGGGCATGGGGAAATTGTTTCCGCAGGTCAGCGTAAATCTTGGTGATTTCTTCCACCGAATGCGGCCCGTCGTTGTCGTTGCGCATCTCTACGGCTACGGCGAGATCGGAATCCGGTGCTTGCACAATTCCTCCGTATTCATGGTGGTGATACATCATGATGAGGGAAGCTCCCTCGGGGTCTTGCCAGACAAATAGCGCTGGTACGTCCGGGGGAGTGCTGGCGGAGTTGACGCCAATGTTAAGAAGCTTCACTCCATGCGCGGCCAGCGGGCCCACCAGTCCGCGCGAATGACCCGGCACGTCGGTCATCTTTGCGCCGAGGGTGGTGCGGCCGAACCGCCGGTCGAGCGACTGCGAGAACCCTAAGGCGCCCTCGATCATGGACCGATCCAGGGTCTCCGTCTGCCACGAAAAAGGCAGCGCGTGCCAGGCCAAATCCCCTGCCGCCACGGCCTGTTCTACGCGCCGTCGCTGGTCACTCGAAGCTTGTTCCAGATATTCATACAGAAGCCACGAGCCCGTGGTCCAAACATACCGGTCCGTGCCCAACTGGCGCATGGCCGTGGCGACTTGCATGGCGCGGGGGAAATATTCCTCAAAGTATTTGCGCATGACGCCTGCTTGCGTGTCCGTGAACCCCACGTCCAGATGGCACTTGAACATCACCAGCACACGCTTGACCACCGGCGCATCGGTTGCTGCTGGGAGTCCATGTATGAATTCAGGCTGGCAGGCGAGCACCCCGCTTGTCGCCAGCAGGCCCTTGACGAAATCGCGTCTTCGCATAAGCCCCCACTTTCTGAAACGGGATGAGTCGCTCCTTGTGGTCATCTATGGCCCCGGGCGCGCCCATAGTAAAACGCTTCCAAGATGCGTTTGCAATGAGAGGTTTTGCCAGGGCACCGGCTGAAAGGCGGGTTATAACCTGCAAGGGAAACGGGATTCCCAGCGCGTGACGGCAGGCAGATTTCGCGGCGAACTTCCCCGCAAAATGCGACCAAAAAGAGTCGAATAGGGCACATTGCCCCCTCAAGAGCCGCAATTTTCTGCGATATTAGCTTCAATTGTGCACTGTTGTCCGGAGTCATTTTGTCCATGTTTCCTTTGTTTTCATACACATTCCGGCTTCATTCGAATTAAAAAAGAATTCTTTTTTTGAACTCGCTGTGAAACGGACTTTTTGTTGGGTTGAGATACGCGGGAATCGCCATGGTATGCGGGGGGCGAATTCTTGCAGGATCGGCACGGACAGCGCTCCTTCGTTCCGGGCGATAAGTCCTTGTTTTTTCATGTGTATCGTGGCATACAACGCTGCCTTCCGGAGGTAAAGGTGCCCATCCCGGCGCTTCTAAGGTGCCGATTCAGGAGGGGCGGCGCATGAGTGCCGGGAGTGGTTGCCCGCCACCGATCGGCGTCGCGCTCCTCACTTATGTTAGCCTAGCACGGAGGCAAGCTAGACTGTCAATAGGAAAATTAGCGGATTTCCTACCGGTAGGAAAAGATTTTACAATTCCCACCGGCAATTTCCTGCCGGTAGGAAATGGGCTGCGGGGCTCGGCGCCGATGCGGACAAAACGTCACGATGGCCGGGGACGCCGAGCAAAACCGTGGTGAGGCCGTTTATGGTCAAAGTGATGTATCGGGGGTGACTTTCTCTGTCTCTCGGTTCCCACACTGGTCATCCGCCGTTTGGCACATGCGCTGGTATAATCAGCCGATGCGTATCCCCACCGCGCGCATTCGCGAGTTGCGAGCAACCCCCACGGAGGCGGAAAAGGTCGCGTGGAACGTGCTCCGTAATCGTCGATTGGGCGCGAAATTTCGCCGTCAATTCCGCGTCGAAATCGGCATCCTCGATTTCTGCTGCTTCGAACGCCGGCTCGCCATTGAACTCGATGGCGGCGTCCACTCTCAGATCGACCAGATGCGCAAAGATGCTGCCAAAGAAGATTATTTGCGCACGCTCGGCATCCGTCTGGTGCGGATTCCGAATGCCATGGTGCTGGAGCACCCAGACGAGTTCGTGCGGAAGGTTCTGGGCGCGATGGGGGTGGTGGCGGAGAAGGCGAGGAAGTGACCCCTCATCCACCGCCTTGCGGTCCCCCCTCTCCCCCCGCGGAGAGGGAAATTGTTCTTCGCGCGTGGGCGCGTTCGCGCCCCGCGATAATTACGACCTTCTCCGCGGGGAGAAGGTGGACCGCGACAGGCGTACTCATCAGCCGTCGCGGGCCGGATGAGGGGTTACTTTCGCGCCCGCGATGACCATCCGCCTGCCACGCACAACGGCGGGTTTGCCGTGATACGTCCAAGTGGGTTGTTCCTGGGTACCCCGTGGCTCAGGCGCAATCGCCCACGAAGAGCTGGGACGACGCTTACTGCCTACCGATTAGGCGAAAATATGGTTAGCAATGCCAGCGCAGGGGAAGTAGAGAGGACTGAATTCGCAACGGAAGTGGCGAGCCGCAGCTCAATAACGTATCCCGAGCAATCCACCCGCCTCCCCTTCGTCGCTAAGCTCGATTCGAACGTACGGTTGTAGGGAGAAGCCTTTGCTAAAATCGTTCCCGGGAATTGCGTCGGAGTTGAGGCAGCAGATGTACTGGAAACCATGCTCTTGCGACGTCTTCGCGGCGAGTTCGAGCGCGTGGGCCTTCTGGCGCTCGTCAACATCTGCAAAAATGGTGCTGTCGTGGATTAGGAATTGGGGGCCAATGTGCCTGTCCGCCCAAAGAGTCGCAAGGGTGAGATCGTAGCAGAACACCTTCATCTGCTCGACACCCTGACTGTCCTGGCGCTCGATCTCAACGTTGAATCGGTAGCCGCCTTCAACGATGTCAATTATTAGTTTTCCGGGTCGATTGTACAACGCCTGTGAGAATTGATTGTAGAGCGAGAGCGCCCGTTCGCGTTCTGTTCGGCGTTCCTCGTAGAAGGAGCGAGCCAGAATCTGAAGTTGCTCCCGCTCGATTCGCGTCTGGCCCTTGATCTCTTCGATCCGCGTAAGATTCGCGATCCTTTGATTCACGGCGCTGAGTTTGGCAACCTCCTCATTTTGTAAGCCTTGGAGCTCTGTGTACTCAGCCAGTGCCCCGTGGGTATCGAGGACGGTAAGCAAAGCCGCCCGCTCGTTGCTCAGCCTCTTCACCTCTTCGGTCCGCCGTGCAAGTACCTGTTCGAGTCGGGAGATTTCTGTCTGGAGGAAAGCTCGACGGTTCACGATTAATTTGTCGTGGAATACTTGGACGTCCTCTAGTCGCCTTCGCACCCCCTCCGGCCAGACGACGCCGGCTTCCTGGTACATCTTGGCGAGGTTTTCTGCCTCAGGCGGACGTTCCTCAACCAAGCTTTCCTGGTAAAAGGAGAGCATCGCTCGGTCAGTCACGTTTTCCTGATTTATTTCCCGGATAGCGCTCTGCAGCAGGTTGGCTTGCTCTTGGTATTCCTGATACTGCGGATGAACTCGGAAAGTGCGTAATTCCTCGCCACGGCGCGTGATGATCTCTTCAAGCCGGACTTTTTGAGATTCCAGTTCGCCAACCGTTCCCAATAGGTCTGGAAAAGTCCCGGCCTTAATGGCCGATCGGAGTTCCCTGACGACCTTTTCTTTATCCTTCAGCCCTTGGAGCTTCGCCGGGTAGTCCCAGGAAAGCCCTAGGAGGAAAGCGGTGTTCACCTGCTTGTCCCAGTCCGCTTGCTTACGGAAATGCTCAAAAGGAACTGAAAAAGCGTCCCGTCCTCTGCGAGCGAAGTAGGAGATTAGGCTTCGTAAGGTCGGTTCATAGGAATCGGTCTTCGCCTGTGGGGGTACGTCGAATATCAGCCACCCAAGCACGTCAGACCACTGCGAATTTGAAAGGACGAACCCTCCCGCATCTTTATCTTCCTTCGGTTTAATAGGCCAATCTCTAAAATCACCTTCTAGAATCACTCTTCGGGGATTTGCCGTGTTGCGGCTGACGCGATAGGGCTTTCCTCTTAAATCCAGTTCAATCGTGAACGTCCAGCCATGAAGCTGCGTCACCATCAGCCGATTTTTCCTATCGGCTGAGCCACCGAGGCAGAAGTGCACAATCTCGACGAGAGTCGTTTTACCCGCTCCATTTCGAGAGTCCTTGTCAGTGGCCGCCAAGGTTCGAGTGGCCAAGACCACATTAAAACCGGGCTTGAAATCAATATTCTTGAAGCTCGGTTGGTCACAACGAATGGTGTGGATCATGCCACATTCCTTCGCAGATTCCCTCCTTCGAGGTCCACTGCGCCCAGCGCAAAAAGTAAGCTCGATGCAAGCGTGAACTGCTCAAACGAGGTCCTGCTGTTCTGGGCTCTTAGCTCCTCCCATGCGGACGAGACCGATCGCGGGCGATCGCCAAGGATTCGTAGTATTTCCCCCCCGACAGACAGAAGGGATCGGTCAAGTGGCAAGTGCTTATTTGGAAGAACCATCGCCATTACCCGTTATCTCTCGAATATGTCACAGAGCTCAAAATAGTACGTCACAATCCCAACGGCGGCCCAGAAGAACCTGGGTTCCAGATGATGCTCGCCCAGGACATATTCCACGATACTACCGAAGATCACATCCGGATCATCCGTGGAGGCGGCAAGCTCTTTGTATTTTGCAGCCAAATCAGACGCGATCGTTTGTGAGAAACCTGGATCAGGCATTCCCGTCACAAATTTGTGGACCAGCTTCGCCACTGGAACGGAAGGCATCACCATATTTGTGACAGCCTCGGAAAGGCGATTCCGCTGGAGCTTTTCTGCAATGGCGGTCAGATCGAAGTTGGTTGGGTCCTCCGCTATGGGTGTCTGCCTCCCAAGGTACTTCATGAGAATCTGAATCTCGATGGCTGTCGTGACTTGCGCAACACTTAAACCTGGCACAATTCCCAGAAGCCCTTGGCGGTCAGCAAGCGGTAGGTCCTTCACGATGTCCCACAGCCCAGCACGACCGATATCTGTAATCTGCAGTGATTGATGAGTCGATTTCAGGTCCTCCAAAACCGCAATCACCTGGGGAGGCAGTGCCTTCTCTGAACTCCAGACGAAAACCCATCGCTGCATCTTTTCCTGCCAATATTCCCTCGCGCCCTCAAAGTCCTTCTTGATCTTGTCTACTGCCTTCGCCACGGTCAATGCCTCAGGTGCGTAACACTGGTAAACTGTCTTGCTGTCCGCAGAATAGCCATCTGCTTTCCAGTCTCCTTCCCTCCCCACGGGTTTGACCATCTTGAAAGAGGGGTCCACCATTTGCATGATCTGTTCAAAAAAATCTTGAAAACTCTTGCCTGTGCGTTCAAAGAGTTCGCACTTCAGCTTGATCTGGTGGTAGTCGAGGGTGATTTCTTCGTTTGTCATGGGCCAAACCACTGTTGAGTTCGATTCTTTCACGATGCGATTCGGCCCGCAAGGTGTTTCATCTGAGAAATGTTCGCCAGGGCCGGTCCGCGGAGGCGCTTTGCTGGAGCATGATATCACGGAGTGAATTACGCACGGGTTCAAGTGGCTGCACAATCGCAAACCTGGAGGAGTGCCATTCGCCCACACGGATGTCACACTCCGCAGCCCGAGTCCACTTGACGATAAGTCGGCAAACCGTACATGTGGTCTGCGGCTTTTACACTGAGTGTCTGATTCGGGGGACGCGCCCGGCAGAAATGCAGAAACTCCAGAGCGCGAACCTGCAAAAGGGGTCCGCGCTACACTTTTTCTGTTCGCCAATTAGGTGCGGAAAGATGCTACTCGCCCGTGGGGCCCCCCTTTAGAGCCTGCCCTGAGCCCGTTCATTTCACTCAGGGTAAACTCCGCGAAGGGGGGAGACATGCCGGGCCCAAGCCCGGCGCTACTTCGGAAACGAAAATTTGAGTTCGCGC
Source organism: uncultured Acidobacteriota bacterium (assembly GCA_963825395.1). Lineage (GTDB taxonomy): Bacteria > Acidobacteriota > Terriglobia > UBA7540 > UBA7540 > Bog-366. The sequence continues at coordinate 170,706 of CAWGTQ010000021.1, forward strand.
CCCAGGGAAAACACCGGTTTCTTGCGGCTGCGGATGAGCGCGGTGCTTTCAGAAAGTGCAGACACCAGGACCGGCATGGCAATGGTGGAATCGCAATGCACGGTGACCATGCTGGCATCGTGAGCGATCTTGCCCCAGCTTTGGGCTTCTTCCAGCGTGCAGCCTGAGAGCCCGCCCCAATGCGGAGCATCGGTTACGATCTGCACCGCGTACTTGTGCCCTTCAGTGGAGTTGCGCATGAATGCCGCTGTGACTTCCGTTTGCTGCACGAAGTTCTTGGGCGTGCCTCCGCCGAAATAAACCACGCCGCTGTTCGGTGAGTCGCCGGCCAGATGTGCCGTCTCGAGGACATCGCCGATGACGTCGAAAGTAAACTGGTTCTTTCCTTCGTGGCGATTTTCGGCAATGCCAATGCCGATGGAAGAATCGCCCACGGCCGGGCAGTAGAGGGGAACACCCGCTCTGTAAGCCGCCGTCACAATGCCGTCTTCTTTGGCGCGCCCGGAGAGTTCTTTTCCCAGCAGGTAAAGGAACTCGCGCGTGGTGTAAGGCCGCGATTGATCGAGCGTCGCCGCAAAGCGCCCGATCATGGCGTCAGCTTCGCGAAATTCCTCTTCGTCCGCCAACGTGTCGTACATGCGGTCGATCAGGTGCTTTTGCAAGTGCACATCGTCGATGTTGGGTGAGCACTGAAAGTGCAGCCGGCCCAGGCTCTCATGAATGTCGTGAAAAAGGTTGGCGCCGGTCGTGACCAGGCAATCGATGAGGCGATTTTTGATGAGGTAAACCACCAGCCGCCGCATCCCGGCGGGCACCATGGCGCCGGACATGCCCATCATGATCATGACGCGATCGCCCAGCATCTTCTTCCAGACCTGATAGGCGGTGGCGAGGTTACGGCCTTGGAAGGAGATGCCCTGCATCTTTTCCAGTAACGCTGAGACACTCTTGCTGCCATCGATTTTCAGTGGCCGGGTGGGTGTGGAGAGAATTTCACTTTTGCGCATTTCGCCCCCTATGGATTCAACAGTCTTTGGCCTTGCGGTTGGGATGGCAAGCAGCGGTCAGGAGGGTGGATGTATGAGTGTGGCTCGCCAATCAATCACTCATCGATTCCCAGCAAGATGGCGGCAGTAAGCACCGTTGTCCAGAGGCCTCGCTTGTCACCGATTGCCGATTGCGTGATGTGCATCGTGCGGACGATCTTGTTGGAGATCTGGTAGATCTCTTTTTTTTCATTCCAGCTTCGGTCAGAATCGAATTCAACACCCAACGTGGTGGCAAGCATTTCGGCGGCCAGCTCTTCCGCGTATTCGCCCGCCACCTCCTCGGTCTCTCCAAACGAATGGTGCTCCGAGAGGTAGCCGAAGGTATTCCGGTCGCTGGGGATGGCGACGCCGACGGAAGCGGCGATCAAACGATGCGGCTCGCGCGTGGAGTTCTCACTGATCACCACAAACGTCACTTGCCCGGGCCTCAATTCTTTCACCCCTTCGGCGCGCGGAACCATTTTGCATCGGGGAGGAAAAATGCTGGAAACCCGCACTAAATTGCATTGCGGCGATCCCCGCGGAACGTAACGCCAGCTCAAAGCTGGTCAACTTTTCGCGGTGCTTTCCTACACCTTTAGTCAGGAACATCCGCTTGGCTACGAACATTCCGCTTCCTGCTTTCTCCTGGAGGGGTTGGATTCAGTTGCTGCATCCCAGAGCGATCAAATCCGGCCTCAGGAAGTGAATTTTCGCTCTCTCATGGGATTTTGTACCGTAACAAAAACTTTAGAAAAGTGTCAATGAATTTTTGGGCCTTTCCCTTCTTCAAGTGTTACAAGTTCGTTACAAGTTGCACGGTGAAAGCGCGGCGCCCTGGCAGGACTGCTGACCTGAGCCCACACCAAAGGGGTGGCATCGGAGACCGCACCTCTGATGCACAGCTATCGAGGTGGCACGGCTGGGATTTTATAACCGGCCTCGTCTCCCACCTGAGCCGTTGGTGCATAAGCGCAACCTGCACTCTACGCCGAGCGGGATCTCCCCAGGTTGCGTCGCTCCAGCCCAATAAAAATGCGGCTTCCAAAGGGACTTGACTAAATTCAGAGCGCGGGATATGTTGACGCTTCGCTTCAGTATTAACTACATAAGTTTTCCTGATAACAGGGAAAAATCTTTTTTATGGAGGGACTATGAACCCGAAAGCCGTGTTAGAGTTTGCCGCAGCCAATAACGTTAAAATCGTAGATCTTCGTTTCACAGACTTGCCGGGCCTGTGGCACCACGTTTCCTATCCGATCCATGAATTGGAAGAGGCATCGTTTGAGGAGGGGTTTGGGATGGACGGCTCCAGCATCCGAGGTTGGGCCGCCATTCATGAAAGCGACATGCTCCTGGTGCCTGATCCGAGTTGGTACATGCTCGATCCGTTTACGGACACGCCGACCCTGGCGATTGTTTGCGACGCAGTAGATCCCGTCACCAAGCAGCATTACGTTCGGGACCCGCGCAACGTTGCGAAAAAAGCCGAGACCTATCTTGCCTACACAGGCATCGCCGATAAGGCAAACTTCGGTGCGGAAGCGGAATTTTTCATCTTTGACAACGTCCGCTTTGATCAAGCCCAGCAACATGGCTATTACTTCATCGACGCCGAGGAAGGCCGCTGGAACTCCGGCCGCGAGAAGGACAACCTTGGCTACCGGCCGCGTTACAAGGAAGGTTACTTCCCGGTTCCGCCCACGGATCATTACCAGGACTTGCGCAGCGAGATGGTGTTGGCGATGGAGAAAGCGGGACTCGACATCGAGTGCCATCACCACGAGGTAGCCACCGGTGGGCAATCGGAAATTGACCAGCGATTCAACTCCTTGGTGAAATCCGCGGATGGAATGATGATCTACAAATACATCATCCGCAACGTGGCCTATCAGTATGGCAAGACGGTGACCTTCATGCCCAAGCCTCTTTATCAGGACAATGGCTCGGGTATGCACACTCATCAAAGTTTGTGGAAAGAGGGAAAGCCGCTCTTCGCGGGTGACCGTTACGCGGGCCTGAGCCAGATGGCACTCTATTACATTGGAGGGTTGCTGAAGCACTCGCCGGCTCTTGCCGCGTTGATTGCCCCCACGACAAATTCCTACAAGCGCCTGGTGCCAGGGTTCGAAGCGCCCGTTAATCTTGCTTACTCACGGCGCAATCGCAGCGCCGCCTGCCGCATTCCCATGTACTCGGCCAGTCCGAAAGCAAAGCGGGTGGAATACCGGCCGCCGGACCCCTCCTGCAATCCCTACCTGGCTTTTGCCGCGATGTTGATGGCCGGGCTGGATGGGGTGGAAAACAAGATCGATCCCGGCGAACCGCTGGACAAGGACATCTACGATCTCGGCCCCGAGGAGATGAAAGGTGTTCCCTCGATGCCCGGCTCGCTCGAAGAGTCGCTCCGCGCGCTGGAGAAGGACCATGACTTCCTGCTCAAGGGCGACGTTTTCAGCGAAGAACTGATCGAAACCTGGATCGACTACAAGATGAAGAACGAAGTGCAGGCCGTGAACACTCGCCCGCACCCGTACGAGTTTGCGCTGTACTACGACATTTAGAAAAGAAGTCGTCAGTCTTCAGTCGTCAGTTTCCCCCGGTCGTGTTTTCGATGTGACGGCCGCGGGCAACAGCTCTTGGCCGCCGGGACGTCACCCGTGACGTTCCGGCGGCCATTTCACTTTTGGCACCGTAGGTGATTCGAGGACCTACGTCGGACTTCTCACCAGGCGTTTCGGGAGGATGGGGATACTTCGAAGAGCCAACCCTCTCCCTCCAAGAGGGCGAGGGAAGAAGATTTCTTGCAGACAACGTTCTTTCTCCCAATACAAGTTATAATCTTCCAAATGCGACCGGAACTCGCGGCAATAAATTTTGAAGATCCCGGCAAGGCCGCCGGCAACCTGGAGCGCCTGGAGGAACAGTTGGCGCCCACGCTGCTGACCCCCTTGGCTTCACTGTTATCCCAATCACCTGATCCCGACGGCGCGCTCAACCTTTTGGAGCGCTATGCGCAGGGAGCCCCACCGCAGGTTCTGGGAGAGTTGGCGCGCTACCCCGCCGCCCTCTCCTATCTCATTGCCATTTTTGGTTACAGCGGATACCTGGCAGAGACGTTGCTGTCGGAACCGCAGTTGGTGGTGCAGTTTGCGCGCGACCGGAATTTCACCAAGCTGAAGTCCAAAGAAGATCTGATGCAGGACTTTGCGCGCTTTTCCACTACCAATCCCGACCCGTGGCTGGCGGCCTTGCTGGCGCGCTTCAAGCGAAGAAATTATCTCCGTATTGTGCTGAAAGATGTGCTTCGCCTCTCGACCTTGGGCGAGACGACGCTGGAGCTTTCCACCCTCGCCGATGTGGTTCTTTCCGACGCCTACCTGTTTTGTGACCGCGAGCTGGAGAAGCGTTATGGACGGCCGCAATACCGCGATGCGCAGGGCCGCATCGTACGCGCGGGCTTCAGTATCATCTCTCTCGGCAAGCTGGGTGGAAACGAGCTGAACTACAACTCCGATATCGATCTGCTGTTCCTTTACTCTCACGACGGTGAGACGGGAGGGGGTAACGAGCGCGAGTCCATCATCACCAATAAGGAATATTTTGTGCATGTGGCGCATGCCATCACGCGAACCATCACGCAGACGACGTCGCAAGGCGAGGTATTCCGTGTAGACCTCCGGCTGCGCCCCGAGGGCGAGCAGGGGGACCTGGCGATTTCGCTGAATTCCGCCCGCGAGTATTACGAACATCGGGCGCGGGACTGGGAATTGCAGATGCTCATCAAGGCACGCCATTCCGCCGGCGACGCCAAGCTGACGCGTGACTTCCTGCGTGGCGTGGAGGAGTACGTTTACCGCTCGCCCGGGGACTTTGTGGAAATATTTCTTCGGCTAAGCATCAAGAAGCTGGTAGTGCGGCG
>CAWGTQ010000022.1:0-48788 GCA_963825395.1 uncultured Acidobacteriota bacterium
TCTCCCTTGGGCGTGCGGGCAAGCTGGATTTCCATAGCCGAGCGCGAGAGCGCCATGTCAAACTTGCTAGCGACGCCATGGAATCGGTCAACCAGCTTGAGGCACTCGTCAGTCGCCTGCTGCTGGGGCCAAGTGCGCCTTGCCACCCCGCGTTCCTGCTCCAGGGACATGCGGACGACCTCGGCCATCATCCGAACGCGATTGATGAGTTGGAGGCACTCGTCGATTGCATTTTCCCGCGCCTTAGCTGCCTCCTGCTGCGCCTTGGCCGCGTCCTGTCGCTTTTGCTTTAACTTCCTCGCCCTCTCAAGCCGTGCATACCCTGCCTCGCGAGCGAGGTGCTTACTTTCCTCGTCGAGGTACGCCTGGGCTTCGGCAAGGTCCCTGGCGGACAGCCTGAACAATCCGTCGCCGGTCCGCTTGTCGCGGAAAAGCCTGCGCAGGTGGTCCCCCTGTCGTTTTGACTCGAAGTCGCTGACGGGTAGCCAAGCAGGTATTTCCAGAGGGAACGGAGTTCGGGCTTGCAGATAGTCCGTCATATTCTTCAGGTTATAGCATTGCACTATTCTGTAGACCCCTTGCCCCGCGAAGCCAGTGATGCAAACCCCTGGGCCGTCGGGGACCTTCACCGATGGACTTGGCTGATTGCCGGGCTGGGTGGCCACCATCTGCTGAGGCATGACTCCTAACTTTTCTTGCGTTGCTGCGTTTTTATTGTCCATTTTGATGCTCCTTCGTAGATTTCGTACAAGGGGTAATACCAATTCCCAAGGGTTTTCAACGCGGGACTTTCATACAAATCGAGATTATCTCACCTCTTGCCCGCCGCTAACCCAGCCCTTGGCTGGATGAGATTCAGAGCAAATAGGGCGGGCAAAGGGCGCGGCGGCGTTGATTTCCGGGCTGCTGATAACTGTTTCTATGATTTACCTCTGTTGCGGTGATTCGGGCGGGAGCAGAAATTCCCTCAGGGAAATCGGCGCGTGTGGAAGAGTTAGAATTGCTTAGATGAATTCAATTTTCGAGTTTGATGGTGGGTCGGTAGGGTGAGCACCGACTGACCCAGGGTCAGCATGGGGTGGGGTCATTACGGAGCCGGGTGGCTGAGAAAGAATGGGCTGTTCCCCGATGGACTTTAAACTAACGCAGTAGGACCCAAACCGAAGACCGGATTTCCCTCGTCAATCCAGGAACCCCTATCACGTCGAGCATAGGCTTCGCCATCGCTCGCCGTGTTCGTCAATCGCTGTCCTCCGCAATCCAGGTTAAGAGCAGTCTCCGCAGAACGGAGAGCCGCACTCGGCACATACGCCGCGGTGATGCGAGCACATTGCGGCCTCCGGCGTGGGAGGAAGGTCCAAACTTGACGGCGAGAGGTCAAGGTCGCCGGCTCTCCCGCGTGCCCGCACCAGGAAGGGACAGCCATCCTTCGTCCGGGGGAGTCCTCTTTTCAATCCCAAGACGATTTGGAACCATAAGCCAGCCAGTGTTTTGACCCCCTCGTGTAGCCTTAGGCGTGTACCCCCCGTCGTGTACCCCTCCTTGGCCGCCTGACGGGGATGCCCCCGACCGCCACCTGCCCCGCCCCATCATCCCGATTCACCAGCTAACGAGGTTTCACAACTACCGAAGTTATTAAGTGAAAGGCAGAGAGAAGGAGAAGACATGACTGACACACTGAAAATCGAAAAGGGCATACCCGTGGCCACCACCTCCACGAGGTACGGGTTTCTTGACCAGCTTGAGCCAGGCGAGAGCGTCCTGCTCGCCAACGTAAACATTTCCAGCCTTGCCGCCTGCATGCAATACCGCCAGAAAAGGTACGGAAAGAAGTTCACCCGCCGGACGGTGGCGGGTGGGGTCAGGGTATGGAGGGTGTGCTGATGGCATTCAGCGACTACAAACCGGCGTGGGCGGTCAAGGATCTTACCGCCGCCCAGCGGTATGTCCTGCTTGCGCTGGCGGAACACAGGAACGGGGAGACGGACCTGTGCTGCCCCTCCTACACGACCTTGGTAAAGGAAACGGGTCTTGGGATAGGGACGGTTTGCAGGTCCATCAAGAAGCTCGGGGAGCAGGGGACCATAGCAATCCACAATGACAGGAAGTTCAGGTCCAACAACCGCTATACCTTCTCTTGGAACCCTTCCACCAGGGAAGAGACTCTTCCACCAGGGAAGGGTGACTTCCACCATGGAAGGGACTCTTCCACCACGGAAGAGACTCTTCCACCAGGGATATGTAACAAGGAAGTGAACCGGGAAGTTGAACCAGGAAAGAAACAGGGAACACAACAGCCGGTCGTTCCGACCGGGTCTGCTGTTGTGCCTGAGGCTCCTTCTAAACCAGAGGACAGGGAAGCACTACGGCTAGCCTGCCTGTTCTGGGATGTCCTGAAGAAGGCAGGAAACCTACAGCCCGAGAAGTCCCCGAGGAGGTGGGCGAAGCCGTTCTCCGAACTCCTGCCTGAGTGGGGTGAAGCCCTGGAGTCCAACATCCTGTTCATTCAGCTTTGCCCCCGCTGGGCAGAGAGGTTCAGGGATGCGAAGCATCCCGTCGCCTACCTCGGGAAGACCCTGGAGCACATAGAGGGGGACCGCATCCGGTACGAGGCGAAGCGGGACTCGTCCCGCCCCCCGGCCTCCGCCCCGCCCCCCCTTGAGGACGACCTTCCCACGCTGTCCGACGATGTGGTAATTGACGAGCACGCAGAGGACGCAGAGAACCCCGAGGTCATCACTGATTTTGAGGTGGAGGAGCTTGAATGACCCACTACATCGAGCGGGATAGCTTCACGTTGCCAAGATGGGTTGGTGCCTGGTGCTCCCTGCCGTCGCTTGGACCGCCGCACGGACGCAGCCTGGGGACGATTGCGATGTCGGAAGAACAAACCGGCATGAATAACGCGTTCGATGAAGCCCTCGAAGATTTCGTGGAAGGCCGGAGAGCAAGGCTGCCGAAGAACCCTGGGACACTGGCCGCATCCCTACGGAAGAAGCTGAAGGTTCGGGAGCCGGAGGTCGGGCGTCTCCCAGATGAGATGTCTCCGGTGTCCACCACCGGTCGGGGGGGTACACGATGGCGACTAGAAGCAGCCGTGGAGTAAATACATGACCAAGACGGGATACACGCTCAAAATTTCCCACGGCTACGGCGGAGAAACGAGTGGGCTTGGGGAAAACCATGTTTCTTGCCCTAAATCGGACGTTCTGACCGATGGGGATACACGCTGGCTCTCAGCTTGGGATACATGACCGCGGTGTATCCTTCGTTCGTGTAGACCCCCTCTCCATCGCCTTTCTAGCGTTCCCACAGGGCATGCCACAAGCGTACGCAAACGGGGTTCACCAGCTTTATAGCAGCCTAGTTCCGCCGCCTTTGGAAGCCATCTTCCGGCTGCTACAACCCCTTGGGACAGCCTCGGAAAGCTCATCGCACAACTCAAGAAAAAGATTGCCTCCTGGGTCCTGGACGAGGCGAGGAGGAAAGGCCGGGAACACGGGTTCGAGGGTAAGGAGAACGTCCTCTACACCGACACCCCTCATGGTCAGTGCAGTTGGCACCGACCTGAGCAGGAGTCGATAGTGGACGGGACTTATCCGGGGAAGTGGTCGGGCATCCGCAACACGACCTCATCGTCCGGCGTCTGCTCGGCGATGACGTATTCTCGGTTCCCGCAACGGCAGCGGGGCGGATGCAGGACCTCTAGGGGAGTAGGAAACCTACTTGGCAACTAGGTTAACGTCGCCGGTGTGGACGAACTTAGGGGCTACGCTGCCCCAAGGAGACTTCCAGATGAACGACGATACTGAATCCCAGTTTTCTTCCTCCTCCCTGCTCGGTACCAGGAAGTCGGACCGCTCATCCAGCCATGCCGCCACCACGGTGGCGATGATAATGGCAAAGCCCCCCCCAAGGTCATAGAGGCGCTCAGGCTAGACATTCATCCTCCCTTACTACCTCGGCTACATGGAGGTGGTTGGGACTACCTATGGTTGGATAGACCTCATCTACCCTGGTAAGCACGACTACTTCAAGGTGGAGTAGACCTTGTATACCTGAAGTGGACATCATCTACCTGAGGTAGACCTCATGTACCGTGGTGGTCATGCCTGTTCCAAGGTGGGGTAGACGTTGTATACCTGAGGTAGACCTCGTGTACCCTGCTTGTCACTCCTGCTCCAAGGTGGAGTAGACCTTGTCCACGTGAGGTAGACCTCATCGGCCCTAGTGTCCATGCCCTGCTCCAAGGTCACGGCGAATCTCGTCAGTTCGGGTTCAATGCTCCGGGGGCGAAGCGCCCGCCCGCAAGCTTCTTCACCCGCCACTCGGAGCTTCCCGTGCCGCCAAAGAGACAAAAGAACCAACTGTTCTCCAAAGCCCAGCGGTACCAGTACTTCACAAGCTCGACCACCTCATGGCGCGTGGGGACATACGCGGCCACTTCCGCGGCCCCCGCCCCGTTGACCTCGTCCACGTAGCCGACTACGGCCCTCCCGTCTCCCGACGGAAGGAGAGAGTCGTTGTCAATGTTTCTGCATATCGTCCGTGCTTTCGTTTCCAAGCCTGCGTCGATCGCCGTTGAAGAATCCGATCTATTCATGGTTGTCATCTCCTTGGTATCCGCCGACAAGACCACGGCGGTTTACGCAATGTCCTGTTTGAGGGGGGCATGGCTGGCCGCCTCCTTTCCACACTGGTCAAAAACTGCCGTTCGACAGCCAGCCCCGAATGATCCCGTCTCGGCCTCCCCGCACCACGGGGAGGCTCAGGTGGTTTCCCGGGGACTCTTTATGGCGGGAGGATCCCCGTTCGCCTTTGGTGTCTTGACAAGCTCCCTTGCGGTTGTTTGTGGCCTTCCAGCGCGGATCCCTCGCTATAAAGGTGACCGCCTGCGGTCCGCCGCATCCTTTTCGAATACGTCCTCCCAGAACCTATCCTGCTCGGCAGCCCGCTGCTCATGGGTTCCGTTCTCGAAGATGTCCCAGAGGCCGGCATCCCGTGCCGGCCGGTGATTCACCTCCGCCCGGAACTCGCCGCGGACTACCTTGATTGCCCTGCCTACAGCCCCCCGCCCAGTCACGGTCGGCGCCAGGCTGATGCGCGAGTCTGCGCAACACGCGGTTGACGATATGCCGGTTCCCGACACGCTGTAGCATAAAAAGAACCACATTGTGTCCAGAAGGAGTCCGTACCAATACTTGACAAGCTGAATCAGTTCCTCTTTCGCGGGGACCTACCCTGCGCTTCCGGAGTCCCAGCGCCACTCCCTCCGCGTGGCTCGCTGCCTTATGTGTGTCCTCCGTCATATTCCCGCCTCTCGCCTTCCCCCCGGGGGGCGTCGGGGGTCTGGCCCGGTCGTCCCGGCCGCGGTTTCGCTGGTAGTCTCATGGGTTCTCCTCAAAGAAGAACCTGACCGTTCCCGGGCCTTGGCCACTAACCTTGCCATGCCCGACAAGGTGAAATACTACGAGCAGAGGCTTTCCCCCTTTTGATCTTTCATAAGTCCATTTAGTGACCGAAAAGGGGGGAGGAGCAGATCAGCGGGTAACATGCCTTGCGATGGCCAGATTCGGGGACTTCGTTCCCTGGTCCAATCTGCCTTGCCGCGCTACGGCCATTCCTTCTTGTTGGGCTGCGGGCATTCCTGGTCCGCCACCTTGCGCTCCTCCATGCCTGCGGCCACAGGGCTACCGGGCATGGCGTCGGCGATCAGCAGGGAATGCCCGGCGGCGAGTCCCGCACGCGCTGTCCGGCCAAAAACCCCGGCATCTTGGGTATCCCATAACCCCGGCAGCATAGGTTATAGTCCCCGGCATGTCCGGCATGTCGGCCATCAGGGTCAAGATCCGGGCGCAAGCCTATTTTCCCGGGAAGGTCAGAGCCATCACGGTGAATGCGCACTTGGCCCAGGAGCAAACCGCAGCCGCCATGGGAATTGCGGGAATCAGCTGCCCACCATACTGGGGCTGATGCAGCAGGCTGCCGGCCGATTCTTCCATCAGTGCTTCCCCCCACGGCCACAGTCTTGCTTTCCACCACAAGAGAGTTCTGCCCCATGGCCGCGCCAACTCTCTTGTGCTGGGTGGGGCATCTGCCCATCACGCCGCCGGCTGTGCGTCTGATTGAGGATCAATGTGCAGGGGCATGATGCAGGCAGCGGACGGCGTGTTCAGGCTCTCGCAGACTGTCATTGCTTCGCCTTCGGTGTCGAGAACTTCATAAGCGAGCTTGTCCCCGTTACGGAAGATGGCAAAGTCGATGATGTCGCCCGTGGTTCGCTTCTTCACCTGGAACGGCTTCGCGTCGGTTGCCTTCAGTTTGGGAGGCAACTTGCCAGGCTGGGCATTTCGGATTTCTTCGGCTTCCCGCACCTGCGGCTCTTCGGGGTCATACTCCCGATTGCCTTCCTTATTGCGGACGCAGCATCCCTGCCTGCTTCCGGGGTGACCTTACAGGTTTTTTGGCGTTCCCTGATTGCGCTCTTCTTGCTCGGGGCTCAGGGCAGGCGGGCAGGCTTGGCCCTTCCTGACGTTGACGGCCTCCGCGGTTTCGTGCCTTTTCCGGGCTTCGGGGTTGGCGTAGCCTCGGGCTGCGGGGCGTCCTTCGAGAGGCTGTCAGTTCCAGGAGATTCAGGCACGGGTCCTTGGGAACCCCTGCTTCTGCTCCTCTTCCACGCGGGCGAAGGCAAGAGCTTCCCGTTCTCGTCCGTCGCCGCGCGGTCCTCCCTCCCCGTCCGCTTCGCGAGGCTCTTCAGCAACGCCCACATCTCGTCCTTCCGCATTTCCCGCTTTTCGTCCTGCAAGTATATGTATGCGCCTCTCCCGCGGATGGCTTCACGGAGGGTCGTCATCAGTTGGTTGTCCGTCAAATTGTATTCTTTCGGGACCGGCCCAGCTTCCAGGATGTCCGACAACGAAGACTCTTGGGGGACAATGGGGCACTCCGGGGCCCAGAAGGTCCGGAACCCTTCGGGCGAACCGACGCCAGCGCTCAGCCATTTTACGGGGGACGGCTTCAAACCCCCGTCTTCCGTCCGATGCCAGGGTTCCCATGTCGTTCTTGCAGCCGAGCCAGCTTGGTTTGTTTTTACCGAGGATTCCGACTTGCCACTGGCGGAGTCGCCGCTGGCAGCGGGCGGCGGTTTCGGTCCCTGAACTTGTTCAGGGGTTGCGCCGCCAGTCGGAGCGCATGCCGTGCTTCCCGGCGACCCGCCGTTTCCCTCGGCAAGGTGCCTGCCCCGCTTCCTCTTCTCCTCCCTTGCCGCCGCCTGATTCGTGGCCGCCGTCTTGGCGGCCTTCTTCTCCTTGGATAGATCGGCTTGCTCGTGGCCCTCGGCAGGAAGGGCCACCCTCACAACCGCCATGCCCACTCCTTCCAGCATCACAACCTTCAGAACGCCCCCTTCGACATCGGCAATCTTCAGCCCCTCCTGGTCGCCCAGCTCCACATTCCCGTCCCATTTTCCGGTGAACCACCTTCTCTTCCGGCACTTCGCACAAAGCGCAGGAGGGTCCGGCCCCCGTGCCAGCCACACATGCCCGCACAGATCGCATCGCCATGCAACCATCACCATGATGCTCATGCGATACAGCGTATCGCCCCGCCGGGCGGGGGTCAAGGCATTGCGCTGTAGTGTTACAATGTAACGCCCCGCTGGCCATCCCCCCTTTAGGCCACGCCAGCGTGCGGCCATGCTGCCATATGGCCCATCCCAGCTCTCCCGTGACCGGTCGAGCATGCAGCGGAGCAGCTTCACGATCTGGTTTTGCGAACTGATAGGGTCATGTCGAACCCTCTTGTCCCTGAAAGCCTACCGGTCCGCATGGCCTCCTGGTGCGTGGCCATGATTGAAGGCTACCCTGCGTCGGCCAGTGCAATCGTGCTTTTCCGGTAGGAGTTTCATCTTCATTCCCTCCTGCCGCGGTTGTCCGCCGTGTCGGCAAGCTTCCATCCGGCGGCCACAGGGGACTCACCCTTTTCAGTTCCAGCCTTGTCGGTCTTAGGGCCATTCCAGCCTGTGTGCCCTTGACCGCCCGGTCTTTTGCCGTCCTTCGCCCCCCAGGACTGTGCACGCGCCCTCTCGTACAGGGCTGCCGCCCGGCATGCCCCCTCAGCGCCCTGCCATTTTCCGTGAGCATCCTCTAGCGGCCCCCGGACCTCTTGTGTGCCGCGACTGTGCTCCGCTCCACCCAAGCCATCCCTCCGGCCCTGAGGCCTAGATGCGCCCGGCTCACCAACCTGACAAGGAAGATCCATTGCCGGACTCGCTCCGTGAAGCTTGTGGTTTTTTTGGGTATTAGGGACTGGAGGGACTACCGAAATGGAAAAAGTCGTTAGAACTGGGGGTGTGACCATAAATCTGGCCATCAACCTCCGGAACCTTCGGGCGCTAACCCACGAGGGCAAGGTGAACTCGCTCGGCGGAAGTGACGTCACGTTTGCACCGCAGCTCTGCGCATGGCGACTGGCAGGGAGTCGCAAAAATGGGTAGGGCTTACTACAACGAGATCGACCCGTTCGCCTGCGAGTGGCTGCGGAACCTTATTGCTGCCGGGCATATCGCCGAAGGAGACGTTGATGGACGCTCAATCACAGAAGTCAATCCAGGAGACCTTACTGGATACACCCAATGTCATTTCTTTGCCGGCATCGGAGGCTGGAGCCTCGCCCTCACGCTCGCAGGATTTCCCGGTCTCGAATGCTGGACTGGTTCTTGCCCCTGCCCCAGCTTCTCCAGTGCGGGGAAGGGAAAGGGCTTTGACGACCCTCGCCATCTCTGGCCGGACTTTTACCGCCTCATCCGCCAGTGCCGCCCTCCAATCGTCATTGGAGAGCAGGTTGAAAACGCAACTAACTACGGATGGCTCGACCTTGTTTCGGCTGACCTGGAGGACGAAGGCTACGCCGTTTCAACGGCAGTACTGCCAGCTTGCGGCGTCGGCGCTCCGCACCGCAGGGACAGGCTTTACTGGGTCGGCGACGCCAAAGGCGTTCGACTTCGGCAACGACGGGATGGGACGACCTCTGAGATACCGTGCGTGGGGGACGCCCTCGACGATGGACTACCTTCCGGGCGGGGCGAACCTGGAAGAGCGGCAGAAGAGTGGCGGCTGCTCGAACCTCAAGGACCAGGCTTTTGGGATGCCTGCGACTGGCTCCCCTGCCGGGACGGCTCCTGCCGCCCCGTTGAGCCCGGAACATTCCCGCTGGCTGATGGGATTCCCAGCCGAGTGGGGCAGTTGCGTGCCTACGGAAATGCCATCGTCCCGCAAGTCGCGGCGGAGTTCATAAGAGCATATTTGGATGTATCCAAAACAGGTGGTGGCCTGCAACGCAGACGGGGACTCCCTGAAGAACCAGCGGCGCAGCCGGTACTCGGAGAGGCCGTCCGTCCGGATCCCGGTCACGGCTAAGAAGCTCCAGCACTCCAGCGGTTACAGAAGAGGAACAATTTCGAAGAACGCCATCATGCGCTAGCTCTTGGCATGTGCCGACATGTATTGCCCCCCTGCCATTTCCTCAGAAGTGCCCAGCCATTGATCTCAAGGGAGTTCGTAGGAAAGCCCTTGCGATCACCCGGAGTCCCTCCGAAGGAGCCACTGTTTTGGAGTCTGGTGCAGCGGGGATTCTCGGGCTGTCCGCTTTTGCGCCCGTGCAACATCCTCCTCCCTCCCAGCCAAGGTGGAATAGACGTCCTCCTCCCGTACTACCTCGGCTACCAAGGAGGTAGTCGGGACCCCCATGGTGGGGTGGACCTCGTTGACCTTAGGTACACCTCTTCTACCCTGGTGGCCACGCCTGCTCCCGGGTGGGGTGGACCTCAGCTACCTGAGGTAGAGCTCTTGAACCCGGTGGTCACGCCTGCTTCAGGGTGGAGGAGACCTCCTCTACCCGAGGTAGGCTTCATGTACCCTGGTAGTCACTGCTGCTTCGAGGCGGGGTGGACTTCATTTACCCTGGATCTACCCGGTAGTCACGCCTGCTCCAAGGTGGGGTAGACCTCCTCTATCCTTACCACCTCGACTACTATGGTGGTGTAGTCCTCATCTACGTCGGCTACCGTGGTACTGGCGAGGATCACTTCATGCTGGAGCGTACCTCGTCCACCCTGGTAGCCAGGACTACTTCGGTGGAATGGACCTCATCTATTGACCTTCAATTGAAGACTCTGGCCTCCTAGCTCCGGAATCCTCGTTCGTATAGGCGACTGATGGCCGGGTCCCTGCCTGTGGCCCCCGAGTTCCTTATTGGACCGTTCGACGAATTCGCGACGCTCTCTGGAAAATCCTGAAAAGGCTGCCGGGTTCGCAAGGAGTCTCACTCAGGAAAGGCCCCGTGCCGGGGGACGGCGCGCGAAATGCTCAGCAGTAATGGGCGGCAGACGCAGACTTACCCAAGTCCGACATCATGTTCTCATGCCCATGTTGCAGGCGGACGATGCAGATTGCCGAAGGGAACGCGCATGGGTAGCTGAAGACAAGGAATCTCCCAATGCGCCCGGTCGGGCAGTCTGCTTTGCCGGGGACTATGGCCATCGGGTGCATGGCCAGTAGGAAAGTATGGCTTGGGCCATAAATGGCGGATACCAGCAAACGGCCCCCAAGGTCCTTGTTGGGCTGCCCGACAAATTTGCGAGGCTCCCAGGAAATCCCAACAAAAGTTGCCGGAATCGAGGATTGCAATAATTCGGGGAGTCTGCCTCGGGAGAAGTATCGTATCAGGGGACGCCGGGCGAAGTCGGCGACCGCATCGCCCTCGGGTCTCCCCAGTGCGCCTCAAGCCCCTGCCGCCCCACCATTGCCCGGCGCTTGCCCATTGCGCTTGAGATTGAAAGAGTTCACCTTGTCGAGCCGTTCCCGCAGTGCCATTTTCTTGAGAGGAGCGCAGTACCGTGCCGTCGTTTCTAAGTCTTTGTGACCCATCAAAGCCTGAATACTTGGCAGGTCAACTCCCTGGCGTAACAGTTCAACGCAGAAGGTGGCACGCCACTTGTGCAGGTATGCATCATCACGAGGGATGCCCGCACGGCGGGCTATCCGCTTGCACATCTCCAGCATTTGGTAGATAGGCTTGCCAGTGCGTGTGTGGAACACCAGTGGGTATATTGCATTTTCCTTTAACTTCAGGAGTTCTGCCGCCAGTTCCTGGGAAATAGGAATATCCCGCACATGCCACTTCTTGGGTTTCCATCCGTATTCCGGGCGCTCGTCAATATGAATGAAGCGTTCCTTAAAATTGATATCCTGCCATCGGAGCGTCAATACCTCCCCAAGGCGCAATCCGCAGGAGTAAAGAACTGAAAACAGAACATGCTGAACTGGGTCACATTTGGGGAAGAATGCAGCGACCTCCTCGTCTGTGTATGCCTCCGGGTCACGGCGGCCGTATTTCGGGCCATCGCCTGCCATGAAGACATTGTGCTTATACTCGGAGAGAAACTGCCGCAGGTGCAAAAACTTGTTCCAGCGAGTGCGGTCACCGTTCTCCTGCCCCTTGAGATACGTGTTGATGAAGCGTAGAGCGTCCACCCTTTGAATGTCTTCGACATACTGGGGCTTCGGCTTCTTTCCATATGAGCGCAGGAATTCGTCAAGGACCAGCTTCTTGGCCCCGTAGCTGTCACCTGAAAATTTCTCCTTAATGATTTCCAGCCACTCGTTAATTGCCCCGCCGAGGTTCGTCCTTACGGGCGCATTCTCACTTGCCAGCACGGTGCCGCCCGTCGCTATATATGCCAGGCACGCACGCTTCTTCTCCAGCGCTCTCATTGCGCCCGATGGGTTATTCCCGAGGTTCTCCCATACCTTGCGACCGCCGCTGCGATAACTGAGATAATAGACAGCCTCGGGATGAAGTTCCTCAGTCCCATCAGGTCTCAACAAGACGTGAGGCTTAATGTTATTTCTTGCCCCGATAACGGCACGGCAATAGCGCCAGCCGATTCCGGGGATGTCTGCGTATAAGTAAAGCTGAACCGAACGATTGGCCATAAGGTCTCCTGGTGTACTAATACTGACTTTTGAGGAGAACCTTCAAAAAACGGTAGGAAAGTGGTAGGACGGCTTCCTTGAAGTTAAAAAAATAGCGATTTTACTGCTATTTTTTGAAGTATTGGTGCCGAAGAGAGGACTCGAACCTCCACTCCCTGACGGGAACTACACCCTGAATGTAGCGCGTCTGCCAATTCCGCCACTTCGGCACATGGACTGCTTGTTGCGATTTCTCAAACGGGCGCATACGGTGTGCAGAATCGCCCTTGTCGCAATTTTTCATCTTGCCATTCAGCCCCGCGCGTGTCAAGGGAGCCTTGTGCTACTCCTTCCGAAACTCCTCTCGCACCCCGGAGAAGGGGCTCACCACAGAGCGCACAGAGAGCACAGAGAAAAATACTCCTGCTTGCGCGGGCAATGTGTACGGTTCGTCCGTTGACCCTCAGTTTTAATCTGCGTCAGCTCTCCGTGACCTCCGTGGCCTCCGTGGTGAAACCCTTCCTGGGTTGAGGTCGGCAGCCACGTTGCACGCAAGCGCATCATGGCCCGGGCGCGAAGGCGTGAGCCAATCCCCGCCACAACGCCCCAGTGGCCGTGTCTGTAAAGCGCAGCACGTCAGGGGCTGCCGAAAGGGGAAGCCGTCCGCTGATCGCGAGCTTGGCCACGCCGTGGACCATCGACCACGCGAGCAGGGCGAATGGTCTCGCGTCTCCCGCCGGCAGAACCTGCTCCGCCTGGCACTCCTCGACGTAGCGAACCAGAGTTCCGAAAGCGCGCGCGCCCGCCGCTTGTGTAGCCGGATACAACTCATATTGCCAGGGGACCTCAAACATCACGGCGAAATGCTGGGGATATCGCAGCGCAAACTCCACGTAGCCGCGCCCGCTCGAGCGAAACCGCTCCAAGGCGCCCGACGCGGATTCGGCCGCCTTGGTCATCGCCGCCGTCAGGCGATCAAAGCCCTCCGCCGCCAGCGCTGCCAGCAGTTCCTCCTTATTGCGAAAATGCCGATAGGGCGCGTTGTGCGACACGCCTGCCCGTCTCGCCACCTCGCGCAAAGTGAATGCGCCGGGGCCAGCCTTTCGAATGATGTCGAGGGAAGCCTCCAGCAGGGCTTGCTTGAGGTTTCCGTGGTGGTAGGACCGGGGTGTCCGCATGACTCTATCGTTATAGCAAAAAGATGTTGACACGCGCAACATTCTTGGAAAATAATGTGGGCAGTGTCCACATCAAGGGACACAAGACCGTGGAGGTTACAGGCCATGACAACTATCACCGTTGGGAGTTCTTACAAACAAAATCCGGTCGCCGACCAATGGGATGCCATCGTGATCGGCTCCGGCATCGGCGGGTTGGCGGCCGCGGCGCTGCTGGCAAAGCATGGCGGCAAGCGCGTGCTGGTTCTGGAGCGGCATTATGTGGCAGGGGGATTCACCCATGCCTTTCATCGCCCCGGCTACGAGTGGGATGTGGGCGTACATTACATCGGCCAGGTTCAAGAGCCTTCCTCGCCCTTACGCCCGGTCTTCGACTACCTCACCGGCGGTCGCCTGAAGTGGAGCCCCATGCCCGAGGTTTACG
The DNA here is from genome assembly GCA_963825395.1 of uncultured Acidobacteriota bacterium. Lineage (GTDB taxonomy): Bacteria > Acidobacteriota > Terriglobia > UBA7540 > UBA7540 > Bog-366. The sequence continues at coordinate 13,575 of CAWGTQ010000022.1, forward strand.
ACCGCATCCGCATAGGTGAGCATGAATACGAATTCGTTGCCGGGTTGGAGCGGTTTCGCGACCGTCTGAAGTCCTATTTCCCCAGTGAAACCGCCGCCATTGACCGCTATCTGCGGGCGGTGCTCTCCTGTGCCGGCAAAACCTCGATGTACTTTGCGGAAAAGGCCCTGCCGCGCCCCATCGCGCGCGTGGCAGGGCCGCTAATGCGGGCATCCTTCCTGCGCTGGGCTCGGCGCACTACGGCCGACGTCCTCGCGGAGATCACAACCAACCGTGAAATGGCAGGGGTGCTTACGGCGCAGTGGGGCGACTACGGCCTGACCCCGGCGGAAAGCAGTTTTGCTGTGCACGCTATTATTGCGGCCCACTATTTCGAAGGCGCCAGTTTTCCGGTGGGCGGAGCTCAAAGTATTGCCGCCAGCATCGCGCCCCTCATCGAATCTGCCGGCGGGCAGATTGCCTTCAGCGCCGACGTTCGTGAAATCCTGCTCGACCACGCCCAGCGCGCCGTGGGAGTGCGAATGCAGGACGGCCGCGAGCTTCGAGCCGGTGCCGTGATCAGCGATGCGGGGGCGTGGAATACCTTTGCTTCGCTCATTCCGCCGGAAGCGCCCGGGGTTGCGCAGGCTCTCGCCGAGTTGCGCACGCTCCCGCCCTCCATGGCCCACCTGTGCCTCTATGCGGGCGTAAAGCAAAGTGCGGCAGAGCTGGGGCTGACAGGGACCAATCTGTGGGTTCATCCCACGCCGGATCACGATGCGAACCTGGCGCGCTTCACGAGCGATCCCTCAGCGCCCTTACCCTTGGTGTTCATTTCGTCTCCTTCGGCAAAGGATCCCGATTTCGAGAGCCGGCATCCGGGCCGCGCCACCCTGGAAGTGATCTGCCCAGCACCCTACGACTGGTTTGCGCGCTGGGAAGATACGCGCTGGAAGCGGCGGGGGCAGGATTATGACGACTTCAAGCAAGGACTTGCGGAGCGCCTGCGGAGCAGCCTGGAAGAGCACGTACCGGCCGTGCGCGGGAAGCTGGATACCGCGGAACTCTCAACGCCGCTTTCCACCCGGCACTTTATGAATTACCAGCATGGCGAAGCCTACGGAGTCAGCGTCACCCCCGCGCGCTTCCACCTTCGCTGCCTTACCCCTCACACCGCGGTGCGCAATTTATATCTGACGGGCCAGGACGTTTGTACCTTAGGCGTAACCGGAGCACTGCTGGGTGGAGTGCTGACCGCCTCCGCCATCCTGCGCAGAAACCTGGTGTCGGTTACATCAAAGCCTGAACGGTCCGGGCAGATGGCGGCGTAGGTCGAGACAGAACTGTCTTGTTTCCTGCATCTCCATCCATCACTGCACGCTTACCGAAACGTTCGGATAATGGTAATCGTTGCCGCTGACTGCCTGCACTTGAATTGAGTAAGTGCCGGGTGAGGTGGGCGAGAGAGCACCCACACCGGTCAAAGTAGCCGTCTGTGGGCTGCCGGGAGCATTGTCCGTAATCGAAACTGACGCACTGTACGAACCGGCCACCGTCGGGGCGAAGGTCACCTGGATCGAACAATTTCCGCCGGGCGCAAGCTTGGGCGTGCTGTCGCAACCATTCCACGCATTAAACTCCGTGTCCCCGGCGGGAAGGAGGTAGACGCCCGTAATTGCCAGCACAGCAGTGCCGGTGTTGGTAAGCGTCACTGAATGTGGCGCGCTGACGGTTCCAAGATTCTGCTGGCCAAATGAGAGAGTAGACGGCGAAAGGTCAACCGCGGGTGTAGAATTTGCAGGCGGGTTATTCGCACCCCCACCCCCTCCTCCGCAGGCTACCCATGCTCCCATTACCAGGAGCGCAGTTGCGCACAGCCAACTGGCCGAGCGCCGGCCTATGGCCAAGGTCGCGAGCATTGCCAGCGCCAGCAATCCAGTTAACAGCCAGAACCATGCGGGGGACAGGCCAATACTGGGTGGCGCATTTCTACGCAGGGCGGGGGGCGTTGCACTGGTCGCAGCGGCGGTTGTGACTGTGAGTGTGGCGGTCGCGGACGAGGCGCCCGTAAGGGTCACTGACGGCGGGGAAATTGAGCAGCCAATGCTTGGGCCCGGCGACCCGCAGCCCAGTGTCACTGTTCCCATGAACCCGGCAACAGGAGCCAAAGTGACCGTCGTGGTTCCAGACTGCCCCGGGACCGGAATCGTGATGGTGCTGGGATTAAATGAAACGTTGAAATCAGATACGTTCAATGTTACCGCTGGGGACGTCATCGAACTCAAATAGTAGCTGTCACCGGGGTATTGTTGAATGACGCTGAAGGTACCTCCTTGGTTGAAAATCGGGGACAGGTCTTGTCGAGTAGAAGCATAGGAGGTGGACGAACCATTTGTCATCACAACGTCGCCTCCGGCTGAGACCACCGAACTCCCCAGCAAGAACTGGACCGTCCCTGTTGGCGCCACCCCATAGCTTTGCGTGTTGACAGTCACCGTGCAATTAACGGGAGTGCCGAGTTGCACAGTTGAGGGCAATGTGCAGCCCGTGAGTGTAGTCAGTGCCTTGACAATGGTAATTGGTAGGGTGGGAGATGTGCTGGCGGTATAGCTGTTGTCGCCCGCGTAGGAGGCCACGAAACCATACACCCCTGGAGTCTGCTGGATGAACTGGTCCTCGGCATAGCCTTGGCTGTTCAAGGTATAGCTTCCGGGCACGGTGCCCGTCGGGGAATTTACGTCGGTGGGCGCGGGGGTTACTGTCACTGCCCCTGTAGGGCACGGGTAAGCCATCGACAGTTGTTCTCCGCTTGAGTTTGTGGGGGCGCACAACTGACCGCCGCTGTTGGTCACGTCCATGCGAAGCATGGTGAAACTGGATCCATAAACAAAATTCGTTACCCCGTAAGTGCAAGACACGCTGGTGTAATTGCAGGACACCGCCCCAGCTTCCGTCAGGCTGCTTTCCTTCCCCACGGTGACAGGGATTCCCGGCGAGGAATCGCTTGCCGCGAACGTTCCATTCCCCGCGTAATGGGCCGTCACATTGTAAGACCCGCCGGGGAGCATCAAGGTTGAGCCGGAAGCGATGCCGCCGCTCAGGGTAAAGGGGCCGATGCCGGTAACCTTGCTCGCGCTGCTGCCGGTCTGCGCGATGAGTGAAACATCCCCCGCGGGCGTGCCACTGCCGGAGGTAACATTGACGGTAAAGTTGATCGGCTGGCCGTGGGTAAGGGTAATGGGGTTGGTGATAGGGCTCGTCGAAAGTGACAAGGTGGTCGTTGAGGGGGTAAAGTTTGACGTCCAGTTGTTCACCAAATTCGCGACATTGACGGAGCCCAAACCCGTTGCCAAGTCATACCCAGGGGTCGTGGCGTAGGCCGGCGAGCCACCGGAAACCATGATGCCGTATTGGCCGGAAGCGGTATTGGTGTTACTACAGTTTGGCGAGCCACCTTGGCAGATCACCGAGTTGTTCCCTACCGTCACGTCGTAGAAAATACAACTCGAATTCGTTACGGGAGCCGTGCTGGAATTGCAGCTCGCACCGCTCTTGGCCGCCATCGGGTACAGGACATAATTCGCATTGCCCTGGCGGCCATGGGCTTGGTTGACTAGCGCCATGATGCCTGCGAACACTTGCGCTGACGCCGACGTTCCCGAGCCGCCTTGAAAATCCAGATAAGGAGCGTTCAGATCGCAGGAACCCGAGCTGCCCCCGTAAGCGCTGTTGGCGTCCATCTGGCAAGTCACATAGAAACTGCCATTCATGCCATTGCCCGCGAACAGGGAAACGTCCGGGATGTCGCGCGCGCCGTCAGGGGGCACGCCCGTCCCGCTCTGCCAGGAAGGTTTGGCGTACTTTCCACTGCAAGTGACGTTGGGGAAGGTACCCGATGGGGTCGTACAATTGCTGGGCCCACCGCTGCCGGCAACCAGATCGAACCCTTCACTGAAATTGCTGCTGGAGGAGGCGCTGGCGCAGCCAAGCAGCCCGGTGGCCGCGCAGGAATCGTTCCAGGTGCTCTCGGGAATATAGAATTTGGCGGAGGACTGCGAGGGGAAAGCGTTCGTCTGATTCCAATACGAGGCTATGCTGCTCGCATCGTTAAAGTCCGTTCCACCCACGGCCACGTTGAAGGGGGTGGAGGCGAAGCCGCTCACGGCTAAGCCGTACTGGGCTGCCGTTTCGCCCACCACTCTGTCGCACCCCGCGGAGCCGGAATCCCCCGCCGCCATCAGGACGGTGATGCCCTGGGCGGCGGCCTGCTCCCAGAGGGTCGAGTGGAACTGATTGCCGCCCGCGCCTAACTCCGCCTCGCACGCACCGTAGCTTTCGCTCATGACGGGCGCGAGATTGTTGTCAATGATGTAAAGGGCGGAGAGATCAATCCCGGGGGTCGCCTCGGTGGTTTCCGAGACCACGAAGTCAATGGTGGCGCCCTTGGCGACCGCGCCGGACCACTGGACGTCGAGGTCAGCTTCGTCCTCATCATATTGGATTCCGGGATCGGGACCATTCAAAATGATGTTGGGGGGATTTGCCGGAAGGCCGAACATGGCGCGGAAGTCCGCCACGTCCTGGGGATTGATGTTGGTTTCGCCCACTACGGCGATGGTCTGCCCGGTGCCGTCCGTGGGGGTGGCGGCGTTCCAAAGTGGCAGCACGTTATAAATCGTGGCGAAATCTGTGGGGCCCAGGGCAAGCCAGTAGCAAGTGCCACTTCCACCAGAACAGCCAACAGGAAACGTAAACAGCGGCTTCACCTCGCCGGTCACCTTTGACCTCGAAAAAGTGCCCAGGCTCTGGTACAAGGGTTTTCGAGGAAAGTTGTTGAGCGAGGCGAAGCCCGCCACGACGGGCGCCAGCGCGGCGGGAATCTGCGGGTCGCTGGTGTTGGCCCAGTGGTCCTGGCCGTTCACTCGGTATCGGTGAATCTCCGTACCCAGAACTTGCCGTACTAACCCTGCCGTGCCGGAAAACTCGATGGCGGTGCGGCCTGCCGAAACCCTCGTGACCTCGAAGCCTTGCGCCGTCAGCCAGTCGGTGACCGCCTGAAGGTCGGAATCGGCCGGGCCAAATTGCTGCCCGAACTGCTCGGGGGTGAGCCATTGGTGGAACCGGGGAGACGACTTCACCTGCTGGTCATCAAGTAGTTGCCGCAGGGCAGATTCCTGCTCGGTCCCGCGCTGCAAGACCAGCAACACGCGCCCCATGGGCAGGTCGTCGGGCGCCACGCCTTGGTCAAATTCCGGCCGCGCCAACGGGTGGACGTTTCCTGGCAATGTGACAAGGTTCTGCATGTCCACTGCTTGCGTCACGCGAGCGCGCACGCCGCCGGTTTGCGCCAGCAGAGTGGGCGGGGACAAGATCAAAAAAACAGTTAACAGCAATGTAGAGATGATGAGCGAAGGTGAGACTTTCATGGGCCCTCCAGCAGGCATTGCTGGCTTTCCAATAGTGCCAAAGCACTACCTTGATGGACGCGCCAAAACCAGAGTATAAGTGCGCCAAGTGTACACCCCCACCGGTCGATTGAAAATAGTTCCACTCTTGGGGACGACAGCATGTCCGAATTTTATTCATGATGCGTACTGAAGGGATATTTAGAAACATTAAGGGATTGATGGGTTGTCCATGCTTAGCGCGGAGGGCAGTAAATACAGGCGGGAACGGTTTTGGACAATGAGGCACTTTTGCTAAAATGATTTTCGTCCCCGCGGGAAAGAACCATGACACCGGGTTTGAATCCCCAGGGTGTAGCCTCTCTTTTTTCTTGACAACTCATGTAGCCATGGTATACTAGATCGTGAGGCCAGCGCACGATGGCTGAGGGGAAATACCGCGGACCTGTCCAACGGTCGGCGCAAACCCTACCAAAAGTCAGGTGCCGGATTTCAGGTGCTAGTGTTGCGTAAGGAAAATGCGTTTACCGTAGCGCCGCCCTTTGGGGCGGCACATGCCGGGCTAAAGCCCGGCGCTACAACGAGTTGACATCCGTCGTAGTGGTGACTCCTCTCTCCTGTCTCCCGGATGTGGCTGACCATTCGCCCGTGTTCACTGTCCCAGGATGGCCTTAGAAAAATGAAGGTCGACCCGGCTATGTGTATGAAAACAAAGGTGACGTTGACAAAATGTACAGTCATTAATCCGGTTTTTGGCCGAAATTGTACGGGTTTTGCAATAAATGGATGCGAAGTGGCCGTCGCCCGCGGGATGAGAGCCTCCATCATTGCATATTTCGCCGGTAATATCCCGGTTTGATGATGTAGCAGCGAGTTTACCTCGCCACATGGCGGCGTATAGCCGCTTCTACGGCAAACGGGAGACACCATCCGAAGTCCGGCATAGGTTATCATTTGGCCGGGATGTGAAAGCGGAAAGACCGGACCAGGAGATCGACTCGTGAGCATTGATCGTCCCAAGCTTGCTGCCGTTGTTACAACCTATTTCAAATACTCGCACGCCCAGCACATCGTGGACCGTTTCCTTTACGGTTATGGATGGATGGGCACGCACTATCGGCCGCCGATGGACCTGGTCTCGCTCTACGTCGACCAGGTAGGAAAAGATGATCTCAGCCGCAGCCGCGGCGAGCAATTCCCCTCCCTGCGAATTTGCCCCACCATCGCGGATGCGCTGACGCTGGGAGGCAGCAAGTTGGCGGTGGATGGTGTGGTCGTGGTGGGTGAGCACGGCGACTACCCGCGCAATGAGAAAGGTCAGACCCAATACCCTCGATGGGAATTCTTCCAACAAATCGTCTCGGTATTCAAAGATAGCGAGCGGTCGGTCCCGATGTTCAATGACAAGCATCTGTCGTGGAACTGGGACTGGGCAAAGCGGATGGTCGACACCTCGCGCGAGATGGGTTTCGCCTACATGGCCGGATCGAGCCTGCCGGTGACGTGGCGGATTCCCTCCGTGGAAATGCCACTGGGGTCGCGAATTCCCGAAGCGCTGTGCGTGGGTTACGGAAAAGTCGACAGCTATGATTTCCATGGTCTCGAAACCATTCAATGCATGGTGGAGCGGCGGCTCGGCGGCGAAACGGGAGTGAAATGGCTCCAGGCGTACCGGGGAGACAAGTTTTGGGATGCCTTGCGCGAAGGCCGCTGGTCGCGCCGCCTGATGGAGGCCGCTTTGTGCCGCAGCCACACGCTTACTCCCGCGCGGGAGGGTTTTAACGATATCCTTCCGACGGATGACGAATTGCGCCGGTTGGTGACGGACCCCGTCGCTTACCACTACGAGCATGACGACGGACTGATCTGCACCATGATTCTGTTCGACGGCCTGGTGAAGGACTTCAACTTCGCCGCCGACGTGCAGGGCAGGCGCGAACCCTTCTCAACGCAAATGTATCTGCCGATGCCCGACGGGCGCACCACGCTGGCCGACTTTTTTAACCCCCTGGTGAACAACATGGAGAAGATGTTTTTGACGGGCAAGCCCACCTATCCTGTCGAGCGCACGCTGCTCACCACGGGGCTGGTGGAAGCAGGAATTGAGAGCTTGTATCGCCAGCAGGAGCGCTACGAGACGCCGCATTTGGCCATTACCTATCAGCCGACTCGCGAATCGACGTTTATGAGGGCTTAACGGATGCTGACTCGACGGGAATTCTTTCAGACCGGTGCTGCGGCCGCCGGACTTCTGCTGCCCGGCGCCGACGCTCCGCCCAAGCGTCTTGCCATTATCGCTACCATCTACAGGTACCTCTCGCATGCCCAGCATATCGGCGACCGATTTCTTGTCGGCTATCCCTACGCCGGCGCCTGGCACAAACCCGCCATCAAAGTGGTCTCGCTTTACGTGGACCAGAAACCCGATGGCGACTTGAGCGGCGAGCGTGCCCGCGAATTCGGCTTCCAGGTTTATTCCACCATCGCCGAGGCCCTGTGTTGCGGGGGCAAGGACCTGGCGGTTGACGCGGTGCTGATCGTCGCCGAGCATGGTAACTATCCCCGCAACGAAAAGGGCCAGATTCTTTATCCCCGCTACGAGTTTTTCCAGCAATGCGCAGAGGTGTTCAGGCGCAGCGGCCGGTCCGTGCCGGTCTACAATGACAAGCATCTTTCCTATAGCTTTACGAAAGCGCAGAGCATGGTGGAGACGTCGCGCCGCCTGCGCTTTCCCATGCTCGGCGGTTCATCTCTCCCCGTTACTTTTCGTTTGCCCGCGCTCGAACTGCCCCTCGGATGCGAGATCGAGGAGGCGTTGATGGTCGGCGAAGGTGGATCTGACCCGATGGATTTTCACGCCCTTGAAGGCCTGCAGTGTATGGTGGAAAGACGCGGAGGCGGGGAGACGGGTGTCAAAGCCGTACAACTGATCGAGGGCGACGCGGTGTGGAAGGCGGGTGAGGAAGGCCGCTGGTCGAAGGATTTGCTGGTCTCCGCGCTCTCGCGCAGCGATACGCCTTTGGGCACGGGCGAGACAGAGAGCCGGCCGGAGGACCTGGTGTCATCGGGCCAGTTGCCGAAACTGGTTGCCAATCCCGCCGCTTATTTCATCGAGTACCGCGACGGCCTGAAAGCCACCCTGCTGATGCTCGACGGCGCGTTGAAGGATTTCAACTTTGCCGCGCGCGTGAAAGGCATGCCCGCAATCCAGGCAACGCAGTTCCTCCTTACCCCCAATCCCAACGTGACCTATTCGGCGTGCCTGGTGCACGGAATCGAACAGATGTTTGCAACCGGCGTGGCGCCCTACCCGATCGAACGTACTCTTCTGGTCAGCGGCATCCTGGAAAGCTGCCTGACATCGAAAGTGCAGGATCATCAGCGGCTGGAAACACCCCATCTCAGGGTGCCCTACCAGCCTCCGGCGCAATCGACATATTGCATAGTGTAGATATATTGCTTGATATATTAAACATCTATGGTATAGCCCTTGGCCCGCTATCCCTGAGGAACCCGCACACCCTTTATTTGGCCTTCGTCAGCAACAGCGCCCAATCCAGCCAGCCGGGCGGCTCGGGGAGCGTCCAGACCGGTCCCTGGACGGAGGGCAGCGGGACGATTTCCCCGGTAACTGCGCTAAACCACTTCGCGCTGTAAGTCCCCGGCGCAAGCTTGACGGTGATATCGCGGCATGCTTCTTGATAATCGAAGTTTTCCTGGCTCCCGCACATCGGGCGGATCGGGAGGTACACGGCATAAATCTCGCCCGGCTTGGCGAGGCAATAAGCGCCGTTGTTCACCAGTTCGTCGTGCGGTTCCGTCTTCCACCATTCGAAGCTGGTGAAGAAATCCACCATGTGCTCGTACCCTTTGAGCATGACCATGCTGTCGTCCCCGCGCCCATTGATCCAACCGCCTCCCGTATCCGGCCAAATATTGGTGCCACGACGCGCGCTTTCTCCCGCCGTTCCGTACGCGCCGGCCATGGCGATCTGCCACGCCATCTGGCGCAGTACCTCCGCGGAATCTCCGGGCGGGGTCGGCGCCCAGTGTGGGTAATGGTCCTCGTAGCCGTACTCCTCGTTGGTTTGGGGGATGATGCGGCCGGTTTTCAACTGGATCGTCCGCTCCTCGAGCATCAGAGCATGCTGCTGTCGCGACCAGTTTTGGATGGAGGTGAAACCCATCCACTCCGCCGCCCGGTCCTGGTGCACTCGATGCACCGGGTGGCTGGTGGCGAGGTGTTTGTATGGATCCAAGCTCTCGATCAGGGCTCCGGTTTCGTGGGCCCACTTCTCGTCGCGGAAGCTGTCAAGATCGTCGCCCAGGTCGTAGGTGTAATTGGAAAAGGCGCCTAACCGCGCAATCGCGTAGCGAATGTAACGTCTTTCGTCCTCACTGCCTGCACCCGCCTGGGCTTTATGCGTGGAGATATCCAGGATGGCCGAAATGATCATGTCGCGGTCCCGGGCGAATCGTAGCATACGCTCCCACTTCTGCCAGTAGGAGACGTTGAAACGTGTGAAGTCGATTCCTGGGTGGTCGACACTTTCCGGCGCTTGTGCGATCCAGGGGCGCAAACACAGGGTGAAATTCTCGCCGGTCATTACGGGTTCGCCCCAGAACATGTCCGCGGCTCCCGATAGCAACACGCGCAGCCGGTTGATCTTCAAGTTGTGTAAGCGTTCGATGGTGTAATTGATATTCCGGTCATCACGCCACCCCACCAGCCAGAAGGCGGTCGTCCCGTTGAAAAAGTAATGTTCCCCGGTCCCCTCCCAGATGAAATTCCAGGGGTATTGCGGGTCCACGCGGATGGGGCCGCGCCGGTGACCGTCCGTTGCATGGAAGGCGCCCGTGTGCGTTTTTTCCAAGCTGCCCTGATGGTAGATAAGGGAATAACTGTAATCGCCCGGCGCTGCAGGCATGAAGCGAATGCGGAAGATGCTCCCGTCCGCGGAGTCGCAGAAACCACTCACGTTAAGGTGCTGGGCATTTCCGGCCTTCCCAAACTGCCCTTCCACAACTACGTCGGTAAAAGGGTTCTTCGCGTCCGGGGACGACACGTTGAGGGTAATTTCCACAAAGTCGTAGGCCTCAATGGTCTCGGCGGATTGAGAAAAAGTGACATTTGACGGCGCTGCCTGGGCGAGGGGATTTGCCCCTGTAAACAGCAAGAGCACGACCGTCAGGATCAACCAAAGGTTCTTGTCAGACTGCCTGTTCCATTTAGGCATGATCGCAACACCCCCGGTATGCCTTGTGTCCCTCGGTATGTGGATCACTCAAGACTCATATTCGAACACTTCACCGAAAGGCTCTTGCTCTCGCCGGTGCGCCGTACGCAATGCTCGCTGGCCCTCCCCGAAGGGTAGGAATATCATTAACCGTAGGTGAAATCTACGGCTAATCATATTATCCCCCTTCGGGCAACGAGATTGAGGTTTGTCGTTAAAGCCGCAAAAAAAGGGTCCCCCTGATGGAGACCCCGTAAGGATTGCCTGTCGACGTTCAGGGTACCGTAGGCGGGGGGGAGGGGAGCCCCTCAGCTTTGCCCTCGCCCCACCCACTCGCACACCCAAAACTACTTGAGGACGATTCCCGTGGTGGGGATCGATCGCCTCATCTGGCCGGTAAACCTATTGGCACTGACCAGCCATGGCAATTGCCACAAGAACCATTCCCCTTTAAACTACCGTTCCTTTCGAGAATGGCACGATTTACGAAGTTTCCTTCGTTGGGAGCCTCCACTTGCACCCCCGTTGTTAATGATGATAGATAGTAGGGTGATAGCAGGTCAAGAGTGAAGTGTATGAAAATGAAAATAGTTTCGCTGGATATACAACCTGTTGGGTTTCCCTCATAAGCGCCCCAAGATATTGCATAGGTCGAATTTTCGCTCTATATGTAGCGGTCCGGGACGCTGGCAGCATTCCTTTGTCGTCTCCCCGCCCCATCCTTTCTTTGATCAAATGAAGATTGCAGTGTTCCACCCGTACCTGTACGATCTCCCCCTTCCCCGGATATGCAGGAACGCTTCGAGGTGACGGGGAGAAACGTCCAAGCATCTCTAGCGCGCATTTCTCGCCCAGGTTGGATGGGGCAAAGCCCTGCCGTTCCCAATCTGTCGTGAGGAATCCGCTCATGGAGGGGACCGCCACGCCTCATTGGCTCACGCCGCGCTTGCCCGCTGCCCAATCATCCCACTGCCCAAGCTTTTCATTTGCTCGTCCAGCCTCATATCGCGCAAAAGCTTTTCCACTTCCGCGCGCGTTTGGCGCGGGGCGGGACGGTCAGGGCTTTCGGCCAGTCCCCATAGCAGCACGGCAGCAAGGGCGGCATTGTTTCTGGCCTCTTGGGGATTTACAGCATCATAAACGTCTGATTCTGCATGATAATTCGGTAGGTAAGGCGCCCATTCCTGCTTAGCGATGAGGTTGGGAACACCCGAGAGGAGGAAATCGAAGTTATCCGTGCCATCGATGGCCTCCAAGGAGTCGTCAGTCGCCTCCAGTCCCGGGACAGCGGCGAGGGCCTGATCGACGGGCCGGCGGAGGTCTTCGCGGCCGTTCAGATAGAAGCCGGTGGTGTGTCCAGAGCCCGTGTCAAACGTAATCATGGCCACATGGCGGCCGATTTCGGCAGCGTGGTGCAAAACATAGGCCCGGGAGCCGAACAGGCCTTGTTCTTCGCCAGTAAAAAGCACGAAGCGCACAGTGCGGCGCGGCACCACCCCGAGCGCCTTAAAGCTGCGCGCGATGTCGATCATCATGGCAGCGTTCACGCCATTATCCTCAGCCCCGGTGCCCAGGTCCCAGGAGTCCAGATGCGCGCCGATCAGCACGATTTCCTCAGGCCGCTCGCGGCCCCGTATTTCCGCCACAACGTTTCGGGCTTGATACGAACCGCCGATGCGGCTGGGAAGGTCCAATCGCACCCGAACCTCGCCGCGTTCGGAAAGGCGCGCCAACCGTGCCGCATGCACACGCGCCACCATCGCGGCGGGAAGAGGAACAATGTTTCCACTCCATCCGAGGGGGTGGCGATAGAGAAGCACGCCAGGGCGGGTGGACTGCACCAACAGCGCCGCCACACCGGCCCTCTGGGCCGCAGCTAACATTGGGCCATCGCGCCCGTATTCGGCAAACAGGTCAGCCTCTGTTTTCATTTGCGGCGAGAGCACCAGGGCGATGGCGCCGCGCGCTTTGTCGCCAAAACGGGCAAACGATTCCGCGCTCCCGTCGCCCGCATTCACGAGAGGAGCCTCCAAAGCGTGTCCTCCGGGCGTAGGGGCAGTAAACGGACCGGCGGCGACACGGATGGGGAACTTTGCGGGAGTCAGGCACTCGGCGCGATCAGCGCCTCCTACCCAAGACCCGGGGATTGTGTAGGATTCCGCCCAGGTGGACTTCACGCCCGCGGCGCGGAAGCGGGCAACAGCCCAATCCACCGCGCGATCGCAGGCCGCCGAGCCTGTTGGCCGGCCGCCAATGCCGTCGCAGAGTTCGCGTAAATCGTCGAGGAGCGGTGTCGGCCCCTCCTCGCGCGCAGCGAGGAGTTCGGCAGCCTGGGCTTGTGTGGCCGCCTCGGCAGCGGATTGGGGCAGCTTTGCTCCAGTCCACGGCGAGAGCAATGTCAGCCCGCAAACCAAGGTCAGGGCGAACAAGGTTTTTCGAAGGGCGCCCATTTGCATCATGATTCCTTCAGTTTATCGTGATTGCCAATGCATCGCAGCAATTCATCGCCAGCCCATTCAGCGCGCCGCCTCACCCGGATGCATGACGCGGGAAAAGGCAGGGTAGAGTGTAACGGTCGGGATGTGCCGCTCGCGCCACCCACATACACCCAACCCGCACAAACTGCTTTCTCCTTTATTTTCATCAACATCATGGAGAGCATGGCCTAACTCGTTTTTTTTCATGAATATCATGGAGAGGCGAAAATCTGACATTTTTTCTATATGTGTTTTTAATAACTTAGGGAAAATTAACCTCATTTTTCATGCCCTTTTTTTCGGTGACCCCAAGGGGCCGATGAAATTATAAATATTTTGTTTTCAATAAGATAAATATTTGCAAGATTTTCGCTCTTGATTGCTAACTCCTTTTATTTCTGACACATCATGGAGAGCCAAGGTCTTTTTTTCGTTCCAGCCTCCGAGTTTCAGGCTAACTCTTTGTATTTAAGTCAGATATAGTCTCTGACGCTTTGTCGCTAATCGATAACTCATTTTGTTTCTATAACATCATGGAGAGCCGCCTTTTCTTCTAATGCCTCCACCTGCCGCTCCCGTCGTTTGACCCCACGATTTGCAGCCACTTTCTTCTCCGTCGTGGCGTGTTTTTTGATGAGCGACATGGGAGCCTCCAAAGGGCACTGGTTAGTGGTCAGTGGCGAGTGGTCAGTCAGCGTCCTGAAGTCGGGAGTCAGAGGCCATCAGACTGCCTACTGCCTTGTGCCTACTGCCTACCGCTCTGCTATGGTTTGCGCCGAACCCTTGAATAGGGCCGCGATCCTGCAACTCAGCCAGTGGGTGCTGGCCTCATGGCCTAGTGTACTCTGGCTATCGCCCTTGTCAAGGAGAAAATGAGGTTATATGGCAAGAATTACCGTGGGTGACAAAAAGTTGCAGGTGCCTCCTGCCGGAAATTGCGGATAGCCCTAATCTAATTGCCCCGAGGAGGAATCGCTACTTCGACTTTCTATGAAGAGCGACACAAATTGTAGCGTCGATCTCCGATCGACGACGGCGGTCGGAGACCAGGCTTGTCCAAATTAGCGAGCGATCATGGCGTTTGAGGGGGCTTCGCCCCCTGCTGTGCGGAAAGGCTCTGCCTTTCCGGCTCATCGGACCCATTCCCTCCTCCTCCGCGCCGCCTGGAGTTTCTACATTTCCGATGGGGGCTCTCGTCCATCGGGAGAAGGCGGCGTACTGTTTTGAATTCATCGCCCTCGCCCCCTTGGGGGAGAGGGTGGCTCGCCACCGGCGCTTCCTTCAGCCGGGGCAAGACGGGTGAGGGGGTCCAAACCGTGGGGTCTCATCTGCCTTTCCCTTCCTGCCTTCATGCCCCTACCCACCCCCTCACCCACCGCCTTGCGGTCCCCCCTCTCCCCCAAGGGGGCGAGGGAAAATGTAGAAACTCCAGACGGCGGTCGGAGACCGCCGCTACAATGGGATGCGCAAACACGTATGTCGCTGTGTATAACTTCATAACATCACGGACAGTGCTTTCCTGTCCTTGGGCTCTTCCCTTGATGCCAAACCTGCGTTCAATGGTGGAGTTTCCGATAGAAACCTAAGGTGACCCGGCCAAGTGAAGAGGAGCGCAGCTCCAGAAATCCCCGAACCCCGTATCTCGGGAGTTTGAATCCGTGAGGCACTTCTACGGTTTGGCGACTAACCGTCAAGGTGATCGCGAGTTGCGGAGAAATGAAAGAATGATGGGGTGGCGCATACATTGCTGTTTATGTATGCGTCCCCTTGCCGCCTCAGGTAAGCTGCGCCGATGCTGGGCGGGAGGATAGGTCTATTTTGGCGAAGGATCACCTGCCCCTGAACCCTGGGTGCGCGAGGTCGCAGGGCGACGGCTCCCGTCGCATACATAAGCAGCAATGTATGCGCCACCCGCGGCGTAGCTGAAAGTCTGGGCACTTTGGCCTGGACCTGGACCAAGATTTTGGTTGCGGCCCCGCCTGTTAGGTAGCACAGCCACTCCTGGCTGTGTGACAGGCAGCACAGTCATTGGCTGTGCAAACAACACAGGCAGGAGTGCCTGTGCTAAAGGAGCGCTACCCGGCTTTGGAGGCTTGCTGGGGGCGGTTGAGGGCGTGGAGGAAACGGGGGAAAGCCTTTGAGTAGCTCACGTCATTTTCCCACCCGCGAAAGTCCCCGGCAACTTTGCCTACCACATCGGCCTTGCGGGGGTGCTCCCATTCGTCGAAGAGGTAGTCGTCAATGCGGACGGGGAACAACACATTCCTGTGTTCACGGTCTTCCTTCTGCAAGGCGCGCTCGATTTCGCGAATGACGGGCGGGCTTTGAAGCGAATGCTCGGAGCACCAAAAAGCAGGCACCAGAGCTTGGGCTCCCGCCTTCAGCAAGTCCAGCACGCCCAAAGCGGAGGGCGTTTGCTCATCGGGAAAACACCAGGACAGGGTAACGGAGGCATCCAGGACAATCCAACTCACGGACGCGCCTCGTCTCGGAGCTGCTTAATAGTCATGCCACCCAGGGAAAGCTGATGCGCCTTGCCGAAGTTCTTGAGCCGCGCAATGGCCGCTTGCCGCTCATCCTCGGTCGGCTCCGCCGCCTGCGTTTGGCGCGCCTGCCAAAGGGTGACCGCTTCCGAGAGCACGTCTTCGGCTGAGCGGTATTGGCCGGAGCGAACGGCATTATTGACGATACGTTCGATCCCGGGGAGAAGATGGACAGTCACCAGCAACCTCCTTGCACCTAGCCCAACGGTAGCGGAGAGGGAGGCACCTGTCAAGTATAGCTAACGGCTCTAAACTGACGGCTGACAACTGACGACTGACAACAGGTTTTTTATGAATTCTGCATGATGAACAGAAATCGGGTGGATGTAGCAAGTGGCTCGGATCTCCGAGTCGGCTCCCATGTCCCGTATCCCGTTCCCCGTGTCCAGAGCCGGTCTGCGGCTCGTCCCCAATCGGCAACAAAAAGCCGCGGACCTGAACAATAAGGCCGCGCTACCTCGCTTCTGTCTGAAAGCGAAATGCGTCAACTCTTCGAGTCAGGCACGACCATTGAGGTATAATTCCAATGTGTTAATTCCCCTTGTTGTCGCTGCAAGCACATGAGACTGCGCACCATCGTCAACACACTACTGTTCACGGCTTTGCTCTGTCTTTGGGCCCCACTACGTGCTTCGGGACAGCAGCATAAGGACTCGACATGGCTGGATAAACTAGGCAATGTGCGATCGCGCGCGGATCTGGATAAGATATTGGATGCCCACAAACAGTGGGTAGAATCACAGTTTGTAGGATCACAAGGGAAATTGGGAGCCCGCGCCGACTTGAGCGGTATAAACCTTTCCTACGCAGAATTAGATGGTTTAAATCTGTGGGGTGCGAACTTCGAGGGGACGATTCTGATTGGGGCAAAACTAAGAGGTGCGATTCTTGGCCCATTAGGGCAAAAAAACCAGCAGCAATCGACTGTACTTGGAGGGTGGAGACCGTCTCCGCCAGCCATGCTGAGTGTTTCGGTCTGTTGTGACGAGAATGGACAACCTATTGGAACGTCCGACTCGACTGTGACGGATCTCAGGGGGGCGTTGCTTAGCAAGGCATACCTAAACGGCGCTGACGTGAGCTACGCAGACTGCACAGGTGCTGCCCTGGATGGGGCAGACCTGAGTCATGCCAACCTGACCGGGGCGAATTTGAAAGGCGCCTATCTGATTGACACAGATCTGGACACCTCGGATCTACAGGGCGCAAATCTGCTTGGCGCAACCTTTGAGGCAAGGTCAGTTTCAAAAATAAAAGGAATCGCGTCGACGGCCAATCTCGAATCTGTCACATATCGGGACAACCCCGGCCCTCTCATCGAACTTCGCAAGCAATTCCAAGACGCCGGCTATCGCGAGCAAGAGCGCAAGATTACCTATGCGCTGAATCGCGAAGAGGCCAGGCGCGATTCATTCGTGGAGCGCTGGTTTAAACGCGTCGCCTTCGATCTCACATGCCAATACGGCCTGACACCTGGGCGGCCACTGCGCATTGTCTTGGTGCTCTGGATGTTCTTCTCCTGTGTTTATGTAGTGTTTATGCACCAGCCGGGTCCCTCGGGGATTTATTTCGTCGGCAGCCGCTGGTGGCGGGGAAAATCAAACACTCAGGGAGTCCAGATCCAGCCACTCCCCATCCGCTCGACGAAATGGTGGAAGCATCCCGTTCTCTGGGTCCGGCGGGAGTGGCGCGTGTTGCGCGCTGCCATGTTCTTTAGCCTGATGTCAGCCTTCAATATCAGCTTCCGCGACATCAACTTTGGCCGCTGGCTGCGGATGCTGACGAAACGTGAATACGACCTCAAGGCGGTGGGCTGGGCCCGCACAGTCTCAGGATTTCAATCCCTGGTGAGCGTTTACCTAATCGCGCTCTGGGTTCTTACTTATTTTGGCAGGCCATTCGGATAGCGGCAGGCTGACGCAGACTCAGTTCTATTGGGTCTGTCATCCAAAGGGACTTGTGGGTGTTGACGGCTCAACTCGGTCAGCTTGTAAAACGGCACGCTGCCGGAGGCTATACCCGCGACAATGCCGTGGCAGAGCGGAGTCCCTTGGGGAGATCGCAGACGCTAAAAACCGACCGTCTGCGCCAGCCCGCGAAACGACCATGTGGCGACATGGTTCTACAACATAAAGGACGTTATGTCTGGGCAAAACAGGCGAGGGGAAAAGCGTTCTCAGGGGTAGAGTTATAAATAGTATATTAGTCGAATGCTCCTCTCTTCCCGGACATTCGCATCGCTCAGCCAATTCCTTGGTCGCCTACAACAGGAATCTATTGAGCTTATGTTGGAGAAATGTGGGATTAGTGTGCACCGAACTATGAGCTTGACAGGACCAGGGGTCATCACCCCTAACCAGCTATTCACTTCGCTGCGCGGGTGGCGCATACATCGCACTGTATGTATGCGACCCGAACCTCGCGCTGCGAGCTGCCGAAGTGACGCAGACATAAAAGGCGATGTCTGCGCCACCCAGATTTTGTTCGATTCCCGCGCAAGTTCGGTCAGTTGACGGTGAGTCGGCATATCCGACTCTGACATCTCACCCACGTTATCAAGCGCCACGCTGAAGTTGGAGAAGGGCGGTCAAGTTGCCGGTAAATGGCCAACCCGTAGAAGTGCCACCTCTGACTCCCCGCTTCGGGCTGGCTGGCGCAGACCCTGTACTTGGGGGTCTGCCGTTTTCCGGCAGGCTGGCGCAGACCCCGATTCTTTGGCGCGCGCGGTCTCCCGAAGTGACTTGGTGGAGCGGCAAAAGGCAGAGGCGGGAAGGACACTGGTTAGTGGATAGTGGCGAGAAAGAAGAAGCAGGTGTCAGGGGCGGGGCACGGGATTCAAGATTGCGGATTCAACATTCAAACCTGCCAGTTGCGCTCAGCCGCGGGTGGCGCGAACGGGCTTGGGCTTCTTGGCACGGCGCGGGGCACGACTCGTCGGCTGCACCGCCTTCGCAGGTCGAATGTCTAAAGGAACGTTCGTGCGGGCAAGCTGCAAGAGCAGGCGCAAGGCTTGATTGACCGAGGCTGAATCGGCGAACGCTTTGGCCACATCGGGATCGAGAAACACCACATTTGTACCGGCGCGGTAAGCCTCATAGTGCTTCCCACGAACGCCGCGCGAGAAGTCGTACTCGGGCCGCATTTCGTCGTTATCGTTTTGGTGAACGTGTTGATTCATACTGTCTCCGCTCTCGGGGAGTCGCTTCCCGGGCGTTGATGATACGGGTTCGGCCTTCGCGCTCAGTGTAGGCGACTACGAGTAGGCGTCCCATTCAAATTCCATGACTCGATTCGTGTAACCACGAGCATTGATCCAGCCATCTGAATGGTTAGTGTACCGCAACTGCAAGCCGGATGCTCTATAAGAACAGTGGTCCGTGGTTAGTGGCGAGTGGCGAGAAAGAAGAAGCAGGTATCAGGTGCCAGGTGTCAGGGGCGAATCTCGGGATTCGGGGGCGGAGGGCAAGGTGCCAGGTGTCAGGGGCGAAACTCGGAATGAAGGAATCGGGGTCGGGGGCTGGCTGGCGCGGACCCTGTTCTCGGGGGTCTGCGATTTCCCCAAGGGACTTGTGGAAGGTAACGGCTGAACTTAGTCAGGTTCTAAAACGGCACGGTGCCGGAGACTATACACGCGACAATGCCGTACCAGAGGAGAGAGAGTCACTTCGGGAGATCGCAGACGCTAAAAACCGACCGTCTGCGCCAGCCCGCCCTGCCCGTAGAAATGCCTTAGACGCAGCATCGGCGCAGTTTACCGCAAGGGGGGAGTGCGGCCGAAAACGCTTCCCACAAACGCAAAAGGGCCTTCCGCCGGGAAGGCCCTTTTGTATTCTTCGTGCTAATGCCGAAACCTACTTTCCGTTATAGGTAAGCGGACTGCCGACTCCGGTCACAAAATCCCATCCGGTCCCGGCAGAAAAGCTGCCGGCTTTTCCTGAGGTGATGTCACGGTAATCGACGGCGTAACTACTCGGGGTGGCGTAAATCGAGTAAATCGTGGGGAGCTCGTTGGCCCCATAGAAGTGGCTCGCGGAATTAAATATTCCGGATAGTGAGGGGGCTGCCACACTTGTTCCGCCAAAAACCAACCAACCGGCGTATCCCTCGCAGGCAGTGCTGTCGTAGACGTCCACACCCGAGTTGGGGTCGGCGTCAAAGGAGACGTCCGGGGTACCGCGCGCGGCGCCGACCAAAGAGAGTACGGAAGCTGTGTTCTGGTACGCCGGCCGCGCTTCAAATTTGCTCTTACCGCCGCCGCCGTCGGACCATCCGATTTCGCTCGTGAAGGTGGCATAGGTCTGCGTGCTGCTGCTGAATTTCAGCGTGGTACCGCCCGCCGCTACCACATCAGGTGAGCTGCTGGGATAAATCACGACCCCGCCCGTATCCCCGCTGGAGGCCACATAAACCACTCCGGACTTTTTGAGATAGGAATCGTAAGCCGCTTCCGTCGAGAACTCGCTTCCACCCCAACTCATGGAAACTTCCCCCTCGCCGGAGGATCCGCTTGAGCAGGAGGTGCTGCCGCAACTCACTTCGTTGCCGGCCACCGTCACGGCGTTAAACAAGTCTGTGTAACTCGAGCTGTTCGCCTCCACCAGGACAATCTGCGCATAGGGGGCCATGGCGTGAGCCCATTCGATGTCAAGCGCCGCTTCCTGGTTCCAACTGCAGTTGCCGCTGGGTTTGCGCCCGCTGGCGTACACGACCGTAAAGCAAGGTTTGGAACCGTTGCAAACGTCTTGAGATGCAAGGGGCAAGCCGAATTCCGTCGAGAAAGTGTTGAAGTCCGCCGTTGCCGTGGGGTAATCGTAGGCATCCACAATGGCGATGACGCCCGAGCCCTCGTTCGGGGTCGCCAGAGTCAGGTTGTAGATATGCCTCAAAGTGGCCGGTGGAAGCCCCCAAGGCGAGGTGTACGTTGTCGTGTTGGAGCGAAGAAACATGACATGGTTGGTGTGGGCACGCGCGCCGTTATCGCCTGCGTGCTCGACGCTGGTGTCGGGAACAAAATACCTTTCTTGCCCTTCCCCCTGCGCCAAGGCCAATCCGGCGGAGCACAAAATCATCACGGTTAACACCAGCAGTAACCTACCTGCGGTGGCAATTCGGCTATTCATATATTTCTCCCCCAGGCACCTCGCAACGTGCCGCAAATGATTCGTCGGTTTTGCGCCCTAAAATCTTCTCGCTGCAAACGGCAAACAGCATAAACGAGCGCATTTCCAACATTGATAATTGGTAAAGTAATTTCCTACCAACTCTACAGCGAGGTTACAAGGGGTCGATTGGCGGGGCAATAGTACCTTCGTCCTGGATCTTCCGGCCTAAAAGCTATGCGTTGGATGTCCGCGGACCGCGCATTTTGGCGGTGACGCGCGGCCGCGGCTGGCACCGGGCGCAGAAGTGGCTGCTGCGCCCCCCGATCACGATGCGGCGGATGGCATGACCGCAACGCCGGCAGGGTTCGCCGGTGCGCTGGTACACCCGCAGCTTCTTGAGGAATGCGCCCGGCCGGCCCTCGATGTCGAGGTAATCGCTGAAGGTCGTTCCTCCCAGCCGCACAGCGCGGTCCAGCACTTTGCGGACCGCCTTAAACATTTCGTGCGCCTTGCTGGCAGAAACGTGGCCGGGCTGTGAGAGGGGATGGATTCGGGCTTCGAACAGGGCCTCATCGGCGTATATGTTTCCCAAACCTGCCACGAGATTCTGATTCATAAGCCAACTCTTGATGGCGCCTTTGCGGTCCCGCATTGCCGCCAGGAATTGCGCTTCGGTCACGCGCTGGGCATCCGGGCCGAGCGCCCCCAGAACCTTTTCCAACTCCTCCTGTGTCAGGGAGCGCAATCTGCCAAAGCGCCGCGCGTCGCGGAAACGCAATTCTTCACGGCCATCGTCCAGGGCCATGAAGACATGGGTATGCAGCTCAATGGGCGCCTCGCGCGGGGTAACCGTGAGCTGGCCCGTCATTCCCAGGCGCACCAGCAGAAAGCGCGGCGCCGAGCCGTCCTCCGCTGCCAATTCGACGGCAATCGCCTTGCCCTTGCGCGACACGTTGGCCAACTTTCGGCCCTCGATGGTGGAAGCGAATTCCTCCGGGGAGCCGGTGATAACGGCGGCGTGGTGAACTTCGACGGAGGCGATGCGGCGTCCGAGCGCGCGCCGCCGTAACCCTTGAGCGACGGTTTCAACTTCCGGAAGTTCCGGCATGGTCAGGAACTCGGGATACGGGATTCGCCACTCGGGGCACGGCGCACGGGACTCAGGAAGGCAACCGAAAATCGCCAGTCACAAGCGCGCCCGCGTCCCGCGTCCCGATCTTTTAAACTCCCACCTTGATATCTGTGCCCTCAACCTCAACAGGA
Organism: uncultured Acidobacteriota bacterium; assembly: GCA_963825395.1. Taxonomy (GTDB): domain Bacteria; phylum Acidobacteriota; class Terriglobia; order UBA7540; family UBA7540; genus Bog-366. The sequence continues at coordinate 35,581 of CAWGTQ010000022.1, forward strand.
TACGTCGTCAACTTTATGGCGTTATTTCCCACTTTTTCACCTGTCCGGACATTGTATTCCCACATGTGCCAGGGGCAAGTTACCACTTCTCCCGCGAGAATGCCTTCGCCGAGAGGGCCGCCTTGATGGAGGCAGGTGTTATCTGTGGCGTAAATCTTGCCTCCCACATTGTAGAGGGCGATGTCTATCCCGTTTGCGACCACGGTCATAGTCGTTCCCGGCTTCAGGTCTGAAGCGCTTGCTACCTTCACAAAGCTAGGCATCTATGCCTCCTCGATTCTCGATGAGGAATATCGAGCATTTTAGATTTTGGATTTTAGATTTTGGATGGAAGCAAGGAAACACAGAGGCGCACACCTCAAACCAAAATCCAAAAACCAAAATCCAAAATGAAAAGGCCGGCTCAGCCGATCTGAACCAGGTCAGGTGTTCCCGCCTTACCGATGCGGACGGATTTCTTGAAGTCCTCAATCATGCTCTGGTCCAGACGAACGCTTGTAGGCCGCTTCCCCAACGTCATGCCGTCGATTTTCTCCTGAAGTTTCAGCAAAGCATAAAAGAGGTTTTCCGGGCGCGGCGGGCATCCCACCACGTAAACATCCACAGGCACGATCTTATCCACTCCCTGCAACACGGCATAAGTATTGAATGGCCCGCCCACGCTGGAGCAAGCTCCCATGGAGATGCACCACTTGGGGTCCGGCATCTGTTCCCAGATGCGCTTGACCACCGGCGACATCTTCAAGGTCACGGTTCCGGCCACGATCATCAAGTCGGCCTGGCGAGGGCTGGGGCGAAAAACCTCGGCGCCGAAGCGCGCCATGTCAAACCGCGAGGTGGTGGAAGCAATCATCTCAATGGCGCAGCACGCCAAGCCGAACGTCAGCGGCCAGAGGGAAGACTTACGCGCCCAATTGAAAACATAATCCACGGACGTGATGATGAAGTTCTTCTCGTAGCGATTCTCGATGAATCCCATACCCCAGCCTCTTTTTTCCGCGATGCCCGACGCTCTAGTTACCGGCCCTGCGGCAGGAACCTATTATACCCTGACGCCGAGGGTGGTTCGAAAAATTTCCCAGCCGCGCGGGATATACGAGAGTGATACATTTGCAGTCCTCGCCACCGTTATGATAGGGCTTAGGGAGGGTGGCGACGAAGCGCTTGCGTCGATTTCTCACCACGGGTCTGGATGGACACAGGTTGAAAAGAATGGCGAATGAAGCGAGCTCTGATACACCCTCACCCGAACGGAGGGCGAATTTGGACCAAGGGATTCCTGCCGGGGCTCCCCATCTTCCAGCTTGGTGGGGAATCACCGTTGTCCTCGTCTTGACCTTTGCGGTTTATATTCCCACGCTTCGCTATAAATTTGTACACGACGATCGCGGGCAGATTGTTGAGAACCCCGCGGTTCATTCCTGGCATGCCGTCCCCACCTACTTTACATCGCACGTCTGGGCAGCAGTTATGCCGGATCAGCTTGGGAACTATTACCGTCCGCTTTTCCTGTTGTGGCTGCGAATCAATGCCGCGGCATTTGGAAATCAGGCCTGGGGTTGGCATCTCACCACAATCCTGGCCCACGTCCTCGCCACGCTTCTCGTGTATCTACTGGCGTGGCGATTGGGGATCGGCCGTGATGTGGCGTTGTTGGCGGCGCTGATTTTCGGCCTTCATCCCGCCCATATTGAGGCCGTCGCCTGGATTTCCGGTGTCACTGAACCGCTGTTAGGCATTATCTTCATTGCTTCGTTCCTTAGCTACGTGCGGTCGCGCGTCGAGGGAGCGCGCGCCCTCAAATGGAAAGCCATTTCCCTGGTGTTGTTTGCTCTCGCCATGCTGGAGAAAGAGACTGCACTTATTCTTCCCGGTTTTCTGCTTGTCTACGAGTGGATCTTTGGCGCGGAGTGGAGAAAACCGCTCGAGGTGAGGGAAGTTCTCACGTGGTGCAGAGACGCGTTCGGAAAAATCTGGCCTTACTTTCTCCTGGCCGTCCTATATGTTCCCGCGCGGATCCATGCTCTGAAGGGTTTCAATCATGTAGTGGCGCCGCTCACCACGGCGCAGTTGGTCTTTACATGGCCGTCGCTCGCGGGGTTTTGGATCCGCCACCTGATCTGGCCTGCCGGTCTCAGTACCTTCTATAATTTTCCTGCGGTAATTCATCCGACGTTGAGGAATTTCATTCTCCCCGTCATCTTCGATGTCGGCGTGGGGCTCGCGCTGTTCGCCTGTGTCCGGAGTTCCCGCCTCGCCGCCTTTTTCGCGGTTTGGCTGGTGTTGCCTTTAATCCCTCTCCTCAATATCCGCGTTTTTGTTGCCAACGACTTTGCCCACGACCGGTACCTGTACCTACCCTCGGTGGGCCTGGCCGTCCTCGTCGCTATGCTTCTGAAGAAAGTATGCATAGGACCGCCGCGATGGCTGGGCCTCCCCGCTTCACTACTAGCCGCTGGCTTGTGCCTGGCCGCCGCAATGAGTTATGGAACGATCATCCAGAGTTCTTACTTCAAAGACAATCTAACGTTTTACGCCTATAACCTTACCAGGGCGCCTCACAATCCTGACGCCGAGTCCAATTACGCAACCGTCCTGGCGGAGGACGGCCAGTATGGCCTTGCTCTCGACCAGTTCCTCGATGTGGTGAAATACTTTCCCAACTACTGGACCCCCACCTACAACTTGGCCCTCACCTACTATAAAATGGGAAAGTTGCCGGAAGCGGAAAAGTATTTCCTCCAGGCGATCCGCATCAATCCCCACAGATCGGACGAATATTTTTACCTGGGCATGACGCTTTTCAAAACCGGCCGGATTGCCCAGGCCATTGCGGCCACACGGCAGGCCATCGCCATTCACCCCAACGGGTTTGTTTATCATTTTGCGCTGGGAATGATGCTGAAAACCCAAGGCGACCTTATGGGGGCCCTCCGGGAATTCAGGGAGGAACAGGAAAATTATCCCGGGGAACAATCAGCGGCCGGGCAGGTGAAGGAGATTGAAAATCAATTGCGGGCGAACCCCGGGACTGGGCACCCATGATAGCCCCGTTCGGCGCGAACACGCGCAGCGCCTGCTTTGTCACCCGCCGCTTCCAGTGCCGCCGATTCTGCCATGTAGGCTTGGGAATAGGTGGGGTCCACTTCGCGCGCGGCGTGGAACTGTTGCGCCGCCTGCCCCGGCTTGCCCAGTTTCATCCAGCACGTGCCGAGGAAAAATCGCGCCTCAACATCTTGTGGATCGATCTGGACGGCCCGGATGAAGTATTGCGCCGCCCGGGCGTAGTTGCCCTGGGGAAAATAAAGCGCGCCGAGGGCCCGGTAAGCCGGACTTAGGACAGGGGCCACGTGGACGGCTTTTTCGAAGTAGGCGACAGCGCTTTCGGTGTGCCCCTTCATCAGGGCGATGCGACCCAAACCAAGGTCGCACTCGTAAACCATCCCGGCAGTGGGGTTGAAGCTCACGGCGTTCAGTCGCAGCGCCGTCTCGTATTCCCGGGCAGCGTTGTTGAGGTCGCCCTTTTGATGCTCGAAGCTAATCCCCAGAAACATATGCGCCAAGGCCGAGTCAGGAGCCACGCTTGCGGTGTGGTTCCAAAGCGCTGCGTCGTCATGCCAGTTTGGGACGGTGCGAATGTCCTGGACGGTCCACAACCCGAGCACAACAAACAATGCGGGGACCAGCAAGCGGGCAGGTTCAAGGTGCGCCAGACGCTGTGGCGCCAGCACCATGGCACCGAAGGCAATGGCCAGGCACGGTCCGATGGAAGGTAGATACGAAAAGCGGTCCGCCATCGGAAGGCCGACAACCTGCCGAACGTCCAGGCAAGGCAAAAGTGTTATGGCCCACCAGGCGACGAGAAACCCGAGCACAGGCTGCCGCTTCCGCAGGACGAACGCAGCGAGGACCACCAGCAAGGTCAGCCAAGGCCAAGGTGAAAGCAGGCTGGCTGACAAGTCAAAAGTGCGTGCCAAGTTTAGATTGACGGGCCAAAAGAAAAACTTGGCTTGCTGACCAAGAACACCTATAGCTACTGCGATCATGCGCAGGGAGATCTTCCAGGGCTGTGCGGCTGCAGAAAAGCGGCCCAACGCCGCGATGCGCGCCGCCACGTATCCTGCCACCACAAGCGCATAAGGCAACCATCGTACCCCACGGCGGGACCACGACTCCTTCGCACCGAGGAAAACCCAGTACGCAATGACCAGGAGCGGAAAACTAAGCGCCACCTCTTTGAAGAAAAGCGCGGGGAAATAAACCAACGCCGCCAGAGCGTGGCGCGCCAGCAGGTGGGAGCCCGCCTTCTCTGCCCGCAGGAAGAGCCCAAAGCCCGCGACCATGAAGAAAGTCGCGCCCGCGTCAGGAAGGGCGGCAATCCAGGCAACCACTTCCACGTGCAGTGGGTGCAGCGCCCAAAGCAACGCGCCGGCGAAGGCTGCCAAATCGTGACCCAACAATCGCCTTCCGAGGAGAAAGAGCAGCCACACCGTGCCCGCGCAAAGGCAGAGCTGAAACAAGTGGAAGGTTGCGGGTTCAGCCCTGCGGAATCTGTCCAGCGCCCAGTAGGACAGGAATTGGAGCGGGCGGTAATAATTGGCGTGCGTCGCCGGGCCACGAAAAGGATCGATGGCGCCCCGAAATACTTGTTGCCAGTAATTCGGGCTCGCCAGGTAGGGGTTCTGAAGGATTTGCGGAATGTCGTCAAAGACAAACGCTCCGGCCAGGGAACACTGGAGGACCACGAAAGTGGATGAGGAACAGCACTCCACCCGCGAGGCGCGAGTGCCTTCCGATTTCTTCATTCCAGCGGTTCAGCAAGGCTCCCAATTCGGCTTCTTCTTCCTTTGCTTTTGCTCTCCCTAATGCCGGGGCACCATGCGTCGAACCCTGGCCGCGCCCGCTCATCGCCCTCGGCTTCGAGGGCACGAGCCTCAGCCTCATACGCTTGAAAATAATCCGGATCGACTTCACGTGCCGCGCGGAACTCGTTCTGCCGCCTGCGCCGGCTTGCCCATCTGCATCCAGCATGTTCCGAGATAGAATCTGCGCCAACACGTCCAAGGGATTCGCGCGGACCGCTTGTTGAAAGTATCCGGCCGCACGCGCGTAATCCCTGCGCGGGAAATAGACGGAGCCCAGCACCTCGTAGGCATAATTGAAATCCGCAGCAGATGGACCGCTTTGTTAAAGTAATCGAGCGCCTCCTGCTCGCGGCCCTGAACGAGGGCGACCTGGCCCAAGCCGATGTAAGCGTTGTAAGTCACGGTGGGAAGGGGCCGGAGGCTTTGCGCGTTCAGCCGCAGGGCGGTCTGGAATTCACGGGTAGCGCCATCATAGTCTCTCTCCCGGAATTGCAGGACCACGGCGTGAGAAGCATGTACCTCAGCGGCATTGGGCGAAACGCGCAGCGAGTAGTCAAACAGCGAATCATTGTCGCGCCAGCGGGGAATGCTCCGCAGGGTTTGGGCCGCCCATAGCGTCGCCACCGCCCCCAGCGCAGCCACGGCCACCCAGGCGTAACGGACATTCGGAATGTACCGGGGCAGCCAGCCGAAAACCAGGTATCCGAGCGCCAGGCAAAGACCCACGGAGGGTAAATAGGAGAATCGATCGGCAACGAACGTGATACTGAGGTGGTGATAGCTGAGGCAGGGGAGAAGCGTGACGGCCCACCAGAGCACCAGGAAGCTCAATCGGGGTTCCCGCTTGCGCCACCAGCACGCGGCAGCAAGAACCAATAGCACTGCCCAGGGCCAGGGGGAACGCACGCTGGCAGCGATGTCGAAATCCCGGAACGCACTGAGGTTGACAGGCCAGAAAAAGATCTTGGCATTCTGGCCCAGCAAGCCTGCAGCCGCCCAGACCACCCGCGAATTGATATCCCGGGAAGGGATGGTATTAGAAAAGCGGCCCATTACCGCCACGCGGATGACTGCGCAGATCGCCGTGGCCGCCACATAGGGAAGCCAGTGGATCGCCCGCCGGAACCAGGGCTCCGAGGAGGAATAGCAGAACCAGTAAGCCAGCAGGAGAAGAGGGAAACTGAATGCCACCTCCTTGAAGAACAGCGCTGGGAAAATAGACTGCCGCGGCCGCAACGTGCCATCGGAAGTTCGCCGGTGAGTGGTCCTCAGCCCGCAGAAACATCCAGAACCCCAGCAAGCAGAAGAGTGCACACCCGACTTCAGGAATCGCGGCCGCCCATGCAACCGCCTCGACATGCAACGGGTGCAGCGTCCAGAGCAAGGCGCCGGCAAACGCTGCCAACTCGTTCTGGAGGATTTTGCGGCCGAGTCGGTACACGATATAAACGGTGAGTGCGTACAGGGCAAGTTGGAACAAGTGGTACGCGCCGGGATTGAAACCGGCTACCCGGCAGACGAGCCAATAATAGAAAATATGAAGCGGCCTGTAAAAACTGGTCTGCGCACCTGGTCCGAGGAACGACCATACCGGCCCCAGAAAAATCCGCCTCCACAGGTGGGGATTCTTGACAAAGGGGTTCTGCAGGATCTGTTCAACGTCGTCATAAACAAACCCGCAAGTCAAGACTCCCTGGTAAAAGACCACCGCCATCAGAATCAGCAGCCAACTGCCCAAGACATGATACTTCTTAAGCAAATCATCCAAACGGGTCAACAATGTTCAACTCCCTTGTTAACTCTGAGAACCGACAAGGCTCCTGCTGTCATTCCGAGACCGCTTTGGGGGGGAAGGACCCCGCTAGTTCGCGGGAGTCGGTGAACGGAGCAAAGTGCGGGGGAGCCTTCACCCCAAAAGCGGGCTCGCAATGACAGCAGTGAAGCGCTCTTCCGCAGCCTGTGAAGCCCCGCCCTTCCGGCAGCCCCCCGGAGCGACCTTGCCTGATGAGAGATCCCGGCTAGCGTTTCGTGACCAGTGCCCGGACGCGCGCCGCCTCCTCCTTGTCGCCTGCCGCTTCCAGCGCGCGCGCTTCAGCCTCGTAGGCTTGAATATAAGTCGAGTCCACTTCGCGCGCGGCATGAAATTGCGCCGCGGCCTCGCGCGGTTCGCCGAGCTTCATATCACAAGTCCCCAGATAAAAGCGTGACTCCTCCTCTTGGGGATCGAGTTCCACCGCCCTCTGGAAATACACTTTCGCCTGGGCATAGTTGCCGCGCGGGAAATAGACGATCCCCAGGGCTTTGTAAGCGAGACTGTAGCCAGGCACCGCCCGGAGTGCCTGATTGTAATCACTGATGGCCTCTTGCGTCCGGCCCTGGGTATTGGCAACCTGGCCGAGCAGCACGCTGCATTCCGCGATAATCCCGGGCAGTGGCCGTTCACTGGCCTGATTGAGCTTAAGGGCGAGTTGATACTCCTGCGCCGCCGCGTCCAGTTTCCCATCCCTCTGCTGCAGCAATGCGCCACGCAGCATGTGGGCCACGGCGGAGTCGGGTGAGGCCACATAGGCCTGATCCCACAAGGAGACATTATCGTGCCAGTGGCGGACCGAACGCACGTCCTGAACAATCCACAAGGCCATCAGAACCACCACACGCCAGGACCACGGTAGGAGTGGTTTGAGGACGCGACCACGTGGCGGGGTAACCAATCAAAGGCGAAGTACGCGAGGACCAAGCAAGGGCCCACGGTGGGCAGTAACGAGAAGCGGTCTGCCACCGCGGAACTCACCTGGCGAACATCCAGGCAGGGCAATAGGGTCACTCCCCACCAGATGATCAGGAATCCCACCATAGGTTCCCGCTTGCGAAGGAAAAGCGCGGCCACGAGAATTAGCAGAGAAACCTCGGGCCAGGGCGAATGCAAGCTTGTCGCCAGGTTAAACGAACGGAACATCGAAAGGTGAAGGGGCCAGAAGAAAAGCTTGGCGTGCTGGCCCAGCAAGGCCGCGGCTCCGGCCCCCAGGCGCCAGGAAGCCTGAAACAAATGCGGCGCTTCCGAAAAGCGGCCCAGCACCGCGATGCGGATGGCCGAGTAAACCGCCACGGTGCCCGCGTAGATCAGCCAGTGAAAAACCTTGCTCTTCCAGGAATGCTTTCCGGGAAAGAAGAACCAGTAGACCAAAATGAGGAGCGGAAAGCTGAGCGCCATTTCTTTGAAGAACAATGCTGGAAAGAAGCCGGCAGCGGCAAGCATGTGGCGGCCGACCGGCCGGTCTTCCGATCGTTCGGCGCGGACAAAGAGCAGAAAACCGAGCAAATAGAAGAACGCGGCGCCAAGATCAGGGAGCGCCGAAATCCATGCGGCGGTTTCCACGTGCAAGGGGTGCAACGCCCAAAGCAGGGCCCCGACAAAAGCCACCAGGGAGTTCGGTAACAGTTCGTGTAGCCAGACGGAAAACCAGCCACACCGAGGCGGCATAGAAAAGCAAGAGGAAGAGGTGGAAAACAACCGGATTGGGGCCCTTCAGCCGGTACAAGGCCCAATAAGTGATGAACTGGAGGGGCCGATACATGTTGTCGTGCTGCGCCGGCCCGCGGAACGACCATACCGATCCGGTGAAGATGCGTGTCCACATGCCGAGATTCCGGAGGAAAGGGTTTTCGAGAACCTGGGGAATGTCGTCGTGAACAAACAGGTTGGAAAGTGTGCCGCAAAAGACCACATAGGTGGTGAGAAACAGCAGCCCCCCGGCCAGACGCGGATGATTTTGAAGCCACCGGTTCCATTGTTCAAGCAAAGCCAGCCTCACGTCGAAACCTATTCGCGGGAATGTCGCCGGGCTGAGAGGCATCTGGCAGGCCCGCGCGAGGAGACTCAAAAATCCAGGGTGATTATAACTGCAAAGACCCTGGGGGCAAAGTCACTGTACGGAAGGATATTATCCCAATTTGCGGAAAGGCCCCAACGGGGCGGCCTGGGCTTTGCCAGGTCGCGGCTGTCCAAGTTAGCAAGCACTTCGAGTGGCCAATGCGGTCCTGCTACCTACGGTGCGGGATAACGCCACCCTGCGGGCATACGGTGCGAAGCTTTGGAGTGCCGCTTGCTGCCACACTCCGGCTTCGCACCGAGCGCGCAAATTATGCTGAACGCGGCAGACGTTGGCGAGGGCACATGCAACGTGCTGGGAGCAGGGGGGCAAAAGCCTGCCCGCAGGGACTATGCCGGGTTGTTTCTACTTTGACCCTGCCGCCGCCCCTCGAGTCAAGGCATCCAACTGCTGTCGCGCCGCAATGCTTTCCGGATGATATTGGAGTTCCAGGTTGAGTTCGGATTCTGCGGCAGGAAGGTCGTTCTGGTCGCGACGGATCATCGCCAAAGCAAAATGGTAGCCGGGGGCGGAAGGGCGAATTTGAATCGCGTGCTGGACGTACTGTGCCGCTTCATCGGCCCGCCCTTGACGCCAAATGCTTAGGCCAAGGTAAATGTACTCATCGGAATCCGCGGCGTTGATGCTGATGGCCCGCCGCAAATAAAGCTCCGCTTCCTGGAACTTTCCCATTTTGTAATAGGCGTAGCCAAGGTTGTAGTTGGAAAGCCAAAATCCGGGCTCGCGCGCCAATACCTGCGAATAGAGAGCGATGGCGTTATCGGGGTATCCGGCCTCCATGAGCGCTGTTCCCAAATTGTTGCATATCAAATTGTCGTGGGGAGCAATCTTGTACGCTCTTTCGTAGAGAAGCAGGTCACTGGCCCAGTAGGTTTGTTGCGTCACGGTCCCCAAAGCGTATGCCAGGGCGAGTACCGTGAGGCCGGCGAGTTGCAGGGTTTTCTGGCTCGCGCGCCAGTGGTTGGCGATCTCGGCCAAAAACAGCGACACCAGCAGGACAAAGCCGATGGAAGGGATATACAGGTAACGGTCATGAGCAATATCGCCCTCGGCATAGGCACGCAGCCAGAGGACGGGGAAAATCGGCAAGGCAATCCAAGCGCAGGCAAACAGAGCCAACCGGGCGTCTTGCAGCCGCGCGGATGCCCCACGCCAGCACCAGGATCAGCGCCAGCAACAGTACCGTGGGAGACCAGGAACGCGGCGGACGCCGGGCGGTCAACATAGGGCAGGCCGTAAAGCCCGCTAAGCCCTGCGGGAAACAGCAGATGGCGAAAGTAAAGCCATATAATACTAGGCTCCGTAAGCGCCATGGTGCGCCAGGTCACGGGAGTCACGGAATGCGACAAGCCACGCAGTATAAAGGCGCGTAAGGCAATATAAAGGATTGTCAAAGCAAAAAAACCCAGGGATTGCTTCAGAGCGATGGCGAAGCGTGAAATCCAAGAACGCTCCTCCGCGTAAAGCCACGCGTACACGAAAACCAGAGGACCCAGAACAACGGTCGTCTCTTTTTCGAGCAGTCCCAGCGCGAATAACATGAGTGCCAAACCCATCCAGCCCGCAGCGATTTCCCTCACGAAACCGCAAGTAGGCCAGAAAACTCCCGATCAGGAAGATCGCCATCAGGGGATCGGTAACGCCTGATACCCAGGCCACACTCTCGATATGAACCGGGTGGAGGGCAAAGAGCGTCGCGGCGCTGAAGGCGATCCAGGGACTGGCTGCCAGGCGGCGAACCAAGACAAGCACCATGTAGGTCGCCGCGACATGGCAAAGAATCGTCGTGAGGTGCCACCCTTTCGGGTCAAGCCCAAACATCGCGTGGTTCAGACGAAACCAGAGCAGAAACAGGGGGCGGTAATAATTGCCGCTCACATGGGGATACAATTCCGCCCAAGCATGGGAAGTAAAGTAATGCGGCAAGATAGCGCCACGCATGGATGGCGGGATTCTGAATGATTTGCGGTTTGTCATCGTAGACGAACTGAAAACCAAGAGTGGGGACATAAGCGAGAAAAGCGATTGCGCAAGCAAGCGTCTCGCCGACGCCGCGCCTTTCGATCCATTTCACTACACCTGCGTTTTCGGAGGAAGTCTCAACCTGCATTATGTGCTGGATTCTCGAACCAATAACTCTCCATCCGAATCAAGACGACGGCTTTAGGAGGTCACATTCGACCGAACGGCGCACCGGCTATGGCTTTACGCCCGTGACCAGCAGGGCGCCTTCCGTCTTGAAGCGCTGCATCTGAGCTGCGTCGCGAAACCATCGGCCGGTGTAGACCTCGGGAGTCGGCGAGAGGTCAGGAATGCGGCGATCGTGAACATCGCGGAAACCCGCGGTGCGGAAGTGGTCCTGCCATTCTGCGGCAGAGAGAAGATGCGTAGGAATTTGATAGTGGAGCTTCCATTGGTGGCAGTCAGGATTGTCGCGGTAGTAGTTGATCAAGATCCACGCTGAGCCGCCGGCCTGGAGTACGCGAAAGATTTCGCTTGAGACCGCGCCCGGGATCGTGCCAGTAGTAAGCGGATTCCACGGACAGAACCTTGGTGAAGGAGTCCGGCGGCGCGGGGATCTCCTCGGCGGTTCCGTGTAGGAACTGGGCGTTGGGGACGGCGGCGCTCGCGAGCCTGCGCCCGCCGGATCATCTCATCCGACACGTCAATGCCCATCACCGAGCCGTTCGGCACGAGCGCGGCGAGCCGCCGGACCAGCCACCCGCTTCCGCAGCCTACATCCAGCACGCGATCGGCGGGTTGCAAATCCATGAGCGCGAGCGTGGGGGCGACGATGGGAAGGTGGCTCTCCTCCATCTCTTCGCCGCGGCCTGCTTCCGCCCAGCGGTTGAATTCTTCGCGAAGCTGAAGTTCCGGCGCCCGGTTCGGCATCGTCATGTTAAGAAACACCTCGCCACAGATTTTACCAGAGCGAAGACCCCGCGCGCCGGGCCATTTGCGGTCGAATTCTGCTGTGTCCCCCGGCTATCGGTAAGAAATGATCACCGACTCCGGCAGCGGGGGTTGCCGGAAGTGCTCGCTGCGCGTGAAGCCCGCATTTCTGAACATGCGCGTCAAATTCCGCGAAGGTGTAAGCGTCGCCGTGAGGGGTTGAACCCAGCATGATCATGCTGAAGGTGGCGGCTTCCGGCGGCGTGACGCGGTCGTCGTTGGGCACAAACTCCAGCGTCACCGCGCGGCCGCCGGGCGCGAGTGCGGCGTGGACTTTGCGCAAGAGCCCTTCGCAGGTGGGAGGATCAAAATGGTGCAAGAAGTTCGTCAGCAGGACCAGATCGTAGCCTTCGCCGAATTCAACCTCAAAGGCGCTTCCGGGGATGGTGGAGTAGCGGGATTCCACGCCGGACTTCCGCGCATTCTCCTTGGCCACTTCCAGAACACTTGCCCAGTCGAGCGCCACAATTTCGGCTTGCGGGTTGTGGCGGGCAATGTTGATGCCGAAAAGCCCGTGGCCAGCGGCAATATCCAGCACTCGGCACTTGCCTCCCTTTGTCAGCCTCCACTAATTGGGAGATGACCTCGGCCGGGCATCATCATCATGGGGGCCATGGAGCGGGCGAATTCCACCCAAATCGGATTCTCGACGCCCACTGTTCCCTCTTCACCCATCATCGTGCCGCCCTTGCGCACCGCGTCCGTAAGTTGATCAAAGGCCTTGAGCATCTCGGGCGCGTCCAAGAACTGCGCGGCACTGCCCATGTAGGCGGGCGAGCGGCGATCGAGAAACATGGCGGCATCCGGAGCCAGCCCGTAATGGGATTCTTTCTTGGTAAGGAAACCCATCACCGTCAGGAAATCGCAAAGGATGCGAATGCCGCGCTCGGCCGCGCCGGCGCGTTGCGCAATTTGCTGAGCCGTGGTCTGCCTGTCCCCGATGGCAGTGAAGACATCGAGCTCAATGGCAGCCCTCATGGCGGCAGTCTGCTTGGTAGGCGTTAAAAGTCTGGAAGAGACGCCCAGGGTTGGGCATCGCGGCCGCCGCGCGAGACGTTTCCGCCAATTCCCCCTGCGGGTTTCCTTACAACTTCGGGCGCTGTGGGTTGGCTCATTGAATGTCCCCCTCCAGATATTTGTTGTAGCGTTACGGCTTGCCGTACCCTCTTCAGTTTTGTAGGAATGGTAGCGCAGACCCGTTCTGTAGGTCCGCGGCTTTTCCTTGCCCGTCAGGTACGAGCCGCGGACCTACAGAACAGGTCTGCTACACCTTCTATGGAATTTCCGTTTTCTATCAAGCCCTGATCGATTGCTGCTCGGAAAGGCCGCAGGGCGTCCGAGCGGCATAACTTAGTGCTGCACTTTCGTCAACAACTCCACAAACTTCTGCTCGCGATCCTTCTGATTAATCCCCATGTGCTTCTCCATCACCTGCGTGGTGTTCATCGAGCAGAACTTGGGGCCGCACATGGAGCAGAACGCGGCTTCCTTATAATACTCG
>CAWGTQ010000023.1:0-10774 GCA_963825395.1 uncultured Acidobacteriota bacterium
TAAGTCCCGGTCTGTGGGAAGAACGACTCAGGGTATAATTCTTGCATCCAAGTCTCGAGCGCCCGGCTAGCGATGCGCGGGGAATGACTTGCGGCGCCTGCGGGCGCGGGTAGAGAGCACGGCCACAGATATAACCGGCGAGGCGCAAAGGCCAAATCCTATGAGCGGCAGCCAGGAAACCGCGACCCGCCCTACGAAGATCGACATTCCGGAATCGCTGTCGGCACAGCTTCATCGCGAAGCTGGAGCGGAGAAATTCGGCTTAAAGCAGCAGGCTTTCGCTGACGTCTTGCAGGAGGTTGCCTCCAAGTATCTCCCTGCCACCTCCAGCCCCAAGGAAGTTTTGGATTTCCTCACCCACCTTCGCATCGAGGAGTTGGCATTGGCTCGCGGATGCGCGTTAGGCAACGAGTCCGCATGGGAAATTTTTTTGACCCGATATCGCGAGAAGCTTTTCAACGCGGCGTATTCCATTGTGCAGGGTGACGCGAATGCCCGCGAGTTGGCGGATTCTCTCTATGCTGATCTTTACGGAACGCGTACGTCGGATGGCGGGCGGATCTCGAAGCTGAACTCATTTACGGGTCGTGGCTCGCTGGAGGGTTGGCTCCGGGCCGTCCTGGCGCAGGAGTATGTGAATCGCTTTCGCCGCCAACAGCGGTTGGTAAGCCTGGAAGAACAAACCGAGGCAGGAGCGCAGTTTGAGGCTGAGGCGCCGGACCCGACCCAGGCCATCGACGCGCGTTTGCGCGAGGTGACGGATCAGGCGCTCGGCTCCCTGGCGGCGGAAGACAAATTCATTTTAGCCAATTATTACCTCGATGGCCGCACGCTGGCGGAAATCGCCCGCTTGCTGGGCGTGCACGAATCCACCATCAGCCGTAAGCTGGAGAAGATCACGACCGCGACGCGCAAGGCCATCCTCACCGGTCTGATGAAGCGCGGCATGAGCCGGAATGAGGCGGAACAAACCATGGTGATCGAGATCACCGAACTCTCCGTGGATGTTCGCCGCCGATTAATGCAAGAAAAAGGCCACCAAACCGTTCCATAATAGGGCAGGCAGATGGGCAGGTGGGCAGTGGAAAGGTCGGCAGTGGGCAGTAAGCGGGTGAGCAGTGGCAGAAGTTGTTCCCACTGCTTATCTTCCTACCTGCCCATCTGCCCAATTACTTTATGGCTGGATTGCCAAAAATCGCGCTCGCACGACTGAAGGCAAACCCTGACGCGCCGAAGTCTTCCGGCACTCCCTTGGCGCCGGATGCTTTCCAGGGTGCTGAGCATCCCGACGCTAACCTGCTCGCGGCCTTTGTGGAGAAGGCCCTTACGGAAAGGGAGCGAACGCAGGTGCTGAGTCATCTCGTCCAGTGTAGAGAATGCCGCGAAATTGCCGCCCTCACTCTGCCTGCGGAAGCTGCGGTGGCCGAAACAACTCAGGCGCCGGCAGGGCAACGTTGGAGCCCCTGGCCGGTTCTCCGCTGGGGCGCGATGGCAGCGGTATTGGGAACCCTGACGGTCGTCGTGGTTTTGCACCCCGGCATGTGGAAAGGGCATAACGAAAGATCCATAGAACCACCTATCCCGGTTCAATCGGGAAACACCACGAGTGCTCCCCTGGCTATCTCCCCGGCGCCGCCAGCCCCACTGCCGCCTCAAACTGGCCAAGCTAAGCTGCGCATCGAGACGCGTGACTCCGCTGACGAATTGGCGGCAACCGGAAAAGCGGCGCGATCCCATCAAGGTCTGGCCATGAATGACCAAGTCGCACGTGCCAAGGCCAAGAAGCAAGTAACATTGATGGCTTCGGCCCGTCCACTCGCTACGTTCAGAGCTGAGAATGTTCCGGCCATGAAGGCTGAGCAGGGAGAAAGCAGGGGAGGAAACCAGGCGACCGCAGGGGCTTTTGGCGCGCCTGCCCCCCCTTCTTCGCCCGCTGACGCGACCATGGCCGCATCCCAGGAGATAGCGAAGGCCAACGCTCAACCGCAAGTTGGTTCGGCACCTTTGGGCGCCGCAACCCAAAGTGCCGCGGTCTCAGGAGGGAATGCCGGCGCTGGCTCGGCAGAGGCCCCCGCTGCGAAAGCTGCTCCCCGAGTGTCCGCTATGGGAGCCCTCCGCATGACGGCCCAAGCGCACATGGGCGAGATGCGGGCATCCAGCAAGGAGATCGAATTGGGATCTGGTCCACCCGCTGCCCTCTGGAATGTTTTATCAAATGGCAGAGTGCAACGCTCTACGGACGGTGGGAAAACCTTCGAGCAGATCGATATCGCCCGCGGCATCAAGTTCCGGGCGATTGCCGCCCTCGGCAACGAAATTTGGACGGGTGGTACCCGTGGAGCCCTATTTCATTCCGTCGATGGGGGCTCCACTTGGACACAAACCGCCCTTAACTCGGAGGGGAACACGATCACAGAAGCGATCACTGGCATCCAGATGCACGACCCGCAGCATCTCACCATCACCACCGCTTCCGGCTCGCAATGGGTCAGCACAGACGGCGGCCAGAATTGGCAGAAACAACCCTGAGGCCGAAGTTCCAGGATCGAAATTCGGAAATCGCGACGAACTGGGGTAGCGCGGATCTGTTCTGTAGGTCCGCAGCTCGTTCCCTAAGGACAAGGGAAAGACGCCGACCTACAGAACACGTCGCTACACTTCTTTCGAACGCGGTTCCCCCAAATGACACCGGCACTGTCTGGCCGCCTGCCCCAAACAGCCGCCGTCGCTGGGGGTATAATATTAGGGGAGAATCGCGAGGTTGGGAATCCGCAGCCCGCACCTCAGCGGATTTTGAGTTTTGTGTCTTTCTGAAGGTCGTGATTCATGGCCACGCTCCAGGATGTTCTTAATGCCAATGTTCGCGAAGGCGAGCTTTATGAGAGGCTCGACCGGGGTTTCGTGCGCTGTTTCGCTTGTGGCCATTGCTGTCGCATTCCCGAGGGGCAACTGGGCATCTGCAAAGTCCGCTTTAACGAAGGGGGCAAGCTTCAGGTGCCCTGGGGTTATGCCGCGGGAGTGCAGTGCGACCCGATCGAAAAGAAGCCCTTCCATCACGCCTATCCCGGCGCCCTTGCTTACAGTTTTGGAATGCTCGGTTGCGACCTGCACTGCGCTTATTGCCAGAACTGGGTCACTTCACAAGCTATTCGCGATCCGCGCGCGGTTTCACGACCCATGAACGCGTCGCCGCGAGAACTTGTTCGCGACGCCATACAGCAAGGTGCGAAGGTCCTGGTCAGTACTTACAACGAACCGCTGATCACCAGCGAGTGGGCCGTTGCTATCTTCAAGGAAGCCAAGGCGGCGGGCCTCGTGACCGCCTACGTCTCGAACGGCAATGGCACGCCGCAGGTGCTCGAATACTTGCGCCCGTGGGTGGATCTCTTCAAAGTCGACCTGAAGAGTTTCGATGATCGCCACTACCGCCAGCTCGGCGGACGCATCGAACCCATTCTCGAAACGATTCGCAGCCTGCACGCGATGGGATTGTGGGTTGAGATCGTCACACTGCTGATTCCGGGCTTTAACGATTCCAACGATGAACTGAAGAAACTTGTGGAATTTGTGGCGGGGGTTTCCCCTGACATTCCCTGGCACGTCACAGCATTCCACAAGGACTACAAGATGACTGACCCCGCGGACACCCAGCCGCGCGACCTTGCACGGGCGGCGGCAATCGGCAGTGCGGCCGGACTACAGTTTATCTATGCGGGGAATCTGCCGGGCCAGGTGGGCAATCTTGAGAACACACACTGCCCCCAATGCCACGAATTACTGATTGAACGATTTGGCTACCACATTCTGGATTATCGCCTGACATCGAAAGGCGCCTGCCCTCAGTGCGGCATAGCTATTCCCGGCCGCTGGGCCGAAAAGTTCGAAGGCCAAATCGCGGACCTTCCTTACTTGCCGCGCCTTCGGCGGCAGGCGAGCAGCAGGGAGTAAGCACAAGGCAGTAGGCACTGCCATTCTGAGCCCACGATGAGCAAATAAAAGCCGCGGACTTCCGAAACAGGTCCGCGCTACCCTTCTTCTCCCCTACCGAATCCTGTAAAAGAAATACCCCGGTCCCACCCGCATGTGATGAATGAGCGCGTCTGGCGAGATGGCGGCAAGCAGGAGGCCGCCGACCGCCTGCGCAAATGCCAAGGGCCAAATGTTTCGATAGCGGGCGAACACTTCCGCGAAGACAATTCCAGCGACCAGCGTGGCAATCATCAGGATGGGGTTGGGAATGTGGGTGGCGCTGAACATGATTCCGACGAGAGCCGAACTCACATGGCGGTTGCGAATGACCAGCATTAATCGGTTATGGAAGTAAGACTGGGCCAGGTATTGCTGAAATGCACACCAACAACCATATCCGAGCAGAAGAACAAGGGCGTGCCACGTCGGCCGAAGAAGCGCTAAGCGGTGGTATATAAATCCATAGACGAGCAACGGCACGTACACCAAGATGGCCAACGGCAACACGAGCTTCCCGCTGTCGGCGAGGCCGCTCCCTAACAGGCCGAGCCCGCGCAGGGTGTCGCGATGCAGCGCATGACTCACAAGAATCAAAGCCCAGAGCGCCATCCAAAGGCGAGGACTGGTATATTGCCAACGCCAGATGTAAAAGAGAATTCCAGTAAAAGTCAATGCGACTTCAAACGCGGTGGCGATGGCGAGTCGGCGGGGCGTCCCGCCACTGTCTTCCACTTCTCCCACTGGGGAACCCTGACTCATAGATTTCTATTTTACCCCTGAAAGTCCGCTCGGTGAGAGCCCGCAGGTGCGCGACGCAGAAGTGAAAACAAATCTGTTGGACATAGCGTGGGCGTCCCGCCCGCGCTACGAGCTGGGCGGGAAGCCCTAATTCGCCGGAGGCTTGGGAACGAGAGGCGGAGAGGAATTCCGCGTGGTCGGCGTCGCTCTTCGAAAAGGGAACACATACCTGAACGCGAGGTATAGAACAAGGGCGAGAAGAAGTCCCACACATTCCAGAACAGCCATGCGCAGGAAACGGCTTGCGGGCAAACCCAGGTGCGTCCGGAGCCCAATCCACATGCAATCGTCGTACACGTAGGGAGCTAGCCGGCAATCGCGCGTGGCCAAATCGGCCCCGCGTAAGACGAGGCCCACGACAGCAACCCCTAAAATGATGCGCAAGGCTTTTTGCATGGTTCCCCGGACAAGAGCAGGACCACTGAGGTCGCCGCGCGGCCGTGCTCCGGTCAATCAAAAGCAAATTGTACTAACCTGGCCGTCAGGTGGAAAGGGGAAGATACCGATTCCCTGAATTTCCACGTCCGTCAGGCCTCTTGCTGGTGGCGGGTTGTGCCCCCCGCGTGGAAGGACAGTTAGGCAAGCCTTTCTTCCAGCTTCTCCATGGCGGAGGCAATTACAAACTTGTTTACAGGGTAGTTTAGCAGCCCCATCTTTAGGCGGGTAGCTGCCTTGTCCGCTATGCGCAGAACGACCTCGCGATCGAAGGGCAGGTTCAGGCCCTTGAAGGAGGGCTCCAACCCCAACTGCCGAAAGAAGGAAAGGACGTCATCAAATTCCTTCTGGGGACACTTTTCCACGCATAGCTGGACGATTATTCCGTAGCCCACTTTCAATCCGTGAAGAACTCTGTGGCTCTCCTTCATCAGGGTCATTCCGTGGTGCAGGCAGTGGGCGATCGCAGTGAAAAGGGTTCCCTTGGCGAGGGTTTGAATCACTCCGGTCAGGAAAATTACGATATCGATAGTTTGGATCAAGGCGTCTTCCACACGGCACTCCGCATTCAGGCGTACCGCGTCGATAGCATGTTTTCTGTGGCCCTTGTAAAGCACTTCCGCCAATTGAATGGCCGCTGCGGTTTGAACGTCAGGATTCTGAACGTACGGCCATATCGAACGCCCTTCGTACCACTTGGCCAGGGAATCCAGGATACCCGCACGCAGGTAAATACCCGGTGAATGCGCGATGATTTCCGGATCTACAAGAACAAGGCTGGGGTTCCGGGGATGCAGGCAGTTTTTTTGAAACACTCCCCGGTCACTGTAAATAACCGACAACGCCGTCGTCGCCGCGCACGTGGCAGCGATGGTCGGGATACAAACAACCGGCAGGCCAAGTTCGGCAGCCGCCTGCTTGGCGGCGTCCAGGGATTTTCCGCCGCCGGCTCCGATGATGACGTTGGCCTTGAGTTCCTGCGCCTTTCCTTTGATCTTGGCAACATTGGCAGGGCTCGCTTCACCGGTGAACAGGTGTTTACGCCAAGCGATACCGGTTTTCTCAAGAGATTTTATGAGCGGTTCTTCCGCCGCCAGCAATGCGTTCTTACCGCCGCAGATCAGCGCACGGTTGCCCCACAGGGCAATGCAGTCGCCGGCCTGGCGGAGAATACCTGTGCGATTTACATATTGAGAGGGTCCCGTACGCACAAAGGTGAGAGGAGGCTGCTTGGATATTTTGGCCATTCGCTTTCCGAGTTAGCTTTTTTGGGCTTGCGGGCAGAGGTGCGTGCTTGAAGTCCTTCGTTTGATTTGTGCCTATTCGTTTGGTGAGCGTGATCCGATTGCTCCCCCTTCTGAGCCGCGTCGGCGCCACCAAAACTAGGGCGCCCAACATTATACTCGAAGCAGCGGCGGTTTCACCGCCTTCGCAAGGAGATGGGAATTATTCAACCCGTTTTGGTTGCCCCGATTTCTCACTTTGCTGGAATGCTTCCAAGCCCGCGATGAAAAATCTGTGTTAGTGAGCTGCCTTGAACTTGATTTGGCCTGCCGCGTGGATCGCTATATCAACGGTATCGTTGACGCGGAGAAACAGTGAGCTGGGGTTCTTCAAGCCCCAGCTCACATAGGGGATCGTGAAATGCGTGTCGGCGGTCAATTGCTCTTCCGCCCGATGGGCCTGGACAACGAGGGTGAGGGGGTGACCCGCTCCGTGCATCGTAAAGGTACCCAGAACCTGGACTTTGAAATCCCCCTGCGGCAGACCTTGCTCCTGCACCTGTTCCGGCACGAAGGTGATTTCAGGATACTGGGCGCTCTCCACAGGGGCTTGTTGCAAGGTGGTTCGGCGAATTCCCAGTCCAAAACCATTCGGAAAGGCGCTTTCCGCCACCCTCCCTTCACCTAAAAAGCGAATGCCGCGGAAGGGAACGGCCTGCGAGGGACCCAGTGCCACGCCCAAGGCCTTCAGGTCGCCGACCGACTGGGGCATCAGTCCTTCACCACAGGCTTTGTCGATCGGCGGTCGCGCAAGGTCCGCCACCACTACTCGCAGGCCGCGCTGTCGGATGGCAATCCCGTAGCCAGTCCGGCCGGACCCCCACCCACGACGAAAACATCGGTCTTCAATGTATCGGCGCCCATTAATTCCACCGGAGAAGAACTAACTCCGAACAAAAACCCGGTCCCATTGCCGCGAGCACTGAGTACACTCCTGTCTCCGGGCGTCGCCGTTTAAAGACTTCCTCGAGCACCAGGAGCACGGAGGCGGAGGAAAGGTTGCCCACCTTGCGCAGGGACTCCCACGAAGCATCCAATGCTTCCTTCGGCAACCCCAGCGCCGCGCCCGTTGCCTCTAGAATTTTGGGGCCGCCCGTATGCAGGATCCATCGGCCGATGTCCTTGCGGGCGAGCCCATGGTCCGCCAGGAATGCATCCACATCGTGACCCAAATGATCCACAATCAGTTTCGGCAATTCCGGTGAGAGCACAATCTTGAAACCCTTTTCAGAAATATCCCAACCCATGATGTGTTCCGTCTGCGGATAGAAGACAGATCGGGTATCCACAATCTCAGCTCCCGGGTAGTTTCTTCCCGAGCCCGCCACGATCGCCGCGGCGGCGCCATCGCCAAACAGCGCCGACGAAATCAAGTTGGCCATGGAAACATCTTCTTTCTGTATGGTCAGCGAACAGAGCTCCACCGAAAGCAGTGCGGCAATGTGATGAGGAAAGGCACGCACGTAATCTGCAGCGCGCGCAATTCCGGCAGCCCCCGCCACGCAGCCCAAACCAAAAATGGGAATGCGCTTGACGCGGGGCGACATCCCCATGCGATTAACCAGGCGGGCATCGAGCGAGGGACTAGCGACGCCTGTGACCGAGACGACGAATAAGGCATCGATATCCTGGGGGGAAAGCCCCACGCCCGCCAAAGCTTGACAGAGCGCCTGTTGGCCAAGATCCTGCGCACACTCAATCCAGGCATTGTTGGCCTGTCCCCAAGTCGTCATTTCGTAATAAGCGTCCACCGGCAACGCCAGAAAGCGGCCGTCAACTCCTGAGTGCGAATGCATCCTGTCCACCACATCGGAGTTATTAAGACGGCCAATCCAGTATTTCTTCAAGGCCTCGCTGAGAAACCGCTGGGGGTAATAATGTTTGGGGAAGGCACTGCCAACACTCGCAATTTTCATGTTTGCCTTTTCGGAAGGGCGGGTTTTAGCCCCGCCGCTCAAGCCATCACCCACGGCTTCGCCCCTGATTAGCATTCTTGATCATCTTACTACTGGAGCCGCGAGAGTTCTCTCCTGTAAAGTTGATTGTTGGGAAATTCCTGGGCCAAGTTCTGGAGCAATTCTTTGGCCTGGGTGCGATTCTTGTCGCGCAGGGCGGCCACGGCAAGCAGTAGCCGCGCGAATGGCAGCAGGTAATGCCCTTTCGTGGCGGTCAATTGCAGCTTCTGGATGCCCATTTCCGTGTCGGTCTCCGCCCCGTATAGGCGCAGCAACCAGCGCACCGGCGCGGGCTTCAAACCCAGGATGTAGTTCTCAACTCCAATGGCGAGATAGGCGTCGTAGCACGTGGGGTCAACCGCTAGCAACTTCTCCGCCATTAGCCCACCGCGTTTAGTATAGGAAATGGAGGCCAAGTCACGTTTCTCCACCAGTGCCAGGTAGTCAGATTCGAGGCCCAGATTCAGGACCGTGGCGAACAAGGCGTTGCGGTCGTTGGGGGACCTCCGAAGGATCGCGTCCGCCAACCTCTGACTTTGAGCGATGGCCCCATTGAAATTTTCCCGCAAGCCGGGGTTTGGCAAAGGTTTCTCCCTTCCCTCGAATTTTCCTTCATCCACAAATAACTCGGTCTGCAGGACGCCTAGCCGGTTAAATTCGTCAAACAGGTATGCCGCACCATCAGCCGTGGGGCCGAAGGGATCCTCGGGATGGGCCTTTGCGTAAGTCTGGAAAGTGTTATGCGCGTCGCTGAACTCGAGGTTATACATCTGGCGAAAGCCCAGGTCCAGGGGCGCCGAGGACCCTAGCGAGGCGCTGATCGGATTCAAGACTCCCTGCACCAATGCCAGGAAGAGAAGATGAAATGTTGGAGAGCCCATAGGAAACGACCGCCGCCGGTTCACACTACTGGTGGAGTCAAACGCGACTGTGAACGTCCATTGATCGCCCGAGCGTGCCCCACTGAAATATTCATCACCCGCCGGGCCAGCCCCAGCCCTTCCCTCTCCGCCCGACGGTGTAACTGAATGGTACTAAGAATGCCCTGTAGTCCGCTATAGGATGCCGGACTTCGCTCCAGGGTTGGCAGAAATGGCTCGCAGACCCACCCATGTGAAGCCGGAGCGCAGCGCGGCTGAGCACGCGGAAAGAATTTCGGGCCTAGGATTTAGATAATGCCCTCGTAACGCGACTCTACCGCTTTCTCAACCCTTTAAGCGAGGCCACCTCGCCAGGGGTGAGTTCCCTCCACTTCCCCACTTGCAATCCCTCCAGCGTCAGCGGCCCGATGCGCGTGCGAACGAGTTTCAAGACTTTAAACCCGACCGCCTCGACCATGCGCCGCACCTCGCGGTTTTTGCCTTCCGTCAAAACCACATCCAGCCAGGTGTACTTGCCGCGATCTTCGCGCCGCCGCACGCTGAGCGGTTGCGCCAAATCGCCGCGCTTCATTTCCACCCCGGCGTTGAGCTGCGCGATGACTTCCTCGCTGAGCAAAGCATTGGTCTTCACCAGATAAGTCTTGGGGACTTCCGACTCCGGACTGGTGATGAAGTCGGCGAACTCTGTGTCGTTCGTGAGCAGCAGAAGACCGGAAGTATCCTTATCCAGCCGGCCCACGGGCGCTACCCACTTGTTCTCTTCCCCCAGATATTTGTAGATCGTCTCGCGGCCGTCAGGGTCGCCGTGGCTGGTGATCACGCCCTTGGGCTTGTAGAAGAGCAAGTAGCGTTTGCGCGCGGGCTTCAGGCGCTGGCCGTCCAATTGAAACCGTGTCGCGATCGGGGCTGACCCAAACGTCCGGATCGCGCACGGTGCGGCCGTTGACCTTCATCCGGCCCGCCAGAATCGCCTCGCGCGCCACTGTGCGCGAAGCAAGGCCATAGCGCGAAAGCACCCGGTCGAGGGTCATGCTAGGTTTGGATTTCATAGGGCAAACGGACGAAACTCGAAAATCGAAATACGGAAATGGCCAACGATCTGTCCCGCCAGGGCGAGTTTCGAGTTTCTATTTTCGCCTTTCTTTCTTTCAGATTTCCACTTCCCGTCCCACGCCCTGCTTCTCTGCCGCTTCCAGCACCAGGTGCGCCGCGACGGCATCTTGCACCGCGACGCCGACGGACTTGTACAACGTGATCTGCTCAGTGGAGGTCCGCCCAGGCCGGGTCCCGGAAATCAGGTCACCCACCTCGGCATGGATATGATCCTCTGTCATCAGTCCATCACGGATCGGCCATTTCAAATCGTTGGAGCCCCCGGGGCCCGGCGCGAGCGCAGCCTCGCGCGTCTCGACAACCACCAGCGCTTTCATCACGGCGTCACAGTAATGCCATG
>CAWGTQ010000024.1:0-31047 GCA_963825395.1 uncultured Acidobacteriota bacterium
GGCGCAACGGGCTGCCGAGTTGCGGAGCCGATTTCCCCAGGGCCAGGTTGCCATCGCCTTGGAACAATCGCGTGGTTCGGTCTTCTCTGCCCTGATGACTTACGATTTCCTGGTGCTTTATCCCATCCCGCCGAAAGCGCTCGCCGACTACCGCAAAGCGCTTTATCCCAGTGGGAGCAAGAATGATCCCGGGGACGCCCAGCTCTTGCTGGAGTTTCTGCGCAAGCACCCGGAGCGCTTTCGCCCCTGGGTGGCCGACGATGCGCCGACGCGCGAAATCGCTCTCTTGGTGCAGCATCGGCGCAAACTGGTCGACGACCGCACCGCCCTCAGCAATCGCCTCCAAGCCCTTTTGAAGGGCTATTTTCCGCAGGCCCTGGAGTGGTGGGGGGATTTGACGGCGCCTCTGGCCTGGGACTTTCTAAGCCAGTTTCCGAGCCTCGGAGAGGTCCAGAAAGCTTCGCGCTTGAAGGTGCTGAAGGTGTATCGCGCCCACACCCGCCGCACCCCGGAACAGATCGAGCGGCTCCTGGAGCAGATCCGCAGCGCCCGCCCCCTCACCACCGACCCCGCCGTCATCGAGAGTTCGGCGCTCATGGCCCTGGCCCAGGTCGACCAGTTGCGCGCTCTCGCCGCGGGACTGGAACGCCTGGAGCAGAAGCTGCAGGAGTTGTTTGCCGCTCACCCCGACCAGGCGATCTTCAGCAGCTTCCCCGGTGCCGGCCCGGCGCTGGCGCCGCGCTTGCTGGCGGCCTGGGGAACCGACCGCCAGCGCTATGCCGCGGCCGAGGACATGGAGTGTTGGTCGGGAGCGGCCCCGGTCACCGACCAGAGCGGCAAAAAGTGCTGGGTGCATTGGCGCCTGGCCTGTCCGAAATTCTTGCGCCAGACCTTCCATGAGTTCGCGGGCCAATCGATTCTCTGGTCGCCCTGGGCGCGGGCCTATTACCAACAAATGCGCGGGCGCGGGTTGGACCATCACCCCGCCGTTCGCAGCCTGGCCTTCAAGTGGATTCGCATTATCTATCGTTGTTGGAAAGACCATACGCTTTACGACGAGGCCCGTTACCAGAAAGCCCTGCAACGTCACGGCTCGCCCCTGGCCACGGCCCTACGCCAACTTTCAACCGGGGAGGCGCGCTCCTGAATACAAAAAGCCTTGACATCGATCCTCAGATGTCTTTGGGGGCGAGGGATGAGATTTTTGTTGGAGCGTCCCAAAATGTAGAAACTCCAGGGAAAGGCAGAGCCTTTCCGCAGAGCACGGGGCGAAGCCCCCTCAAACGCCATGATCGCTCGCTAATTTGGACAAGCCTGGCTTTACGCCGCCCCTTGGCGAGGTAAACTCGGCGGTACATTTTCAAACTGGCCCACTACCGCTAATCGGGTTATCTAGAACACTGGCAACTCGTTTGCTATACTCTCGCTGAGCAGTTGAGCTCTGCCGAGTGGGGAAAACCGTCCGCAGCAGGCGGAATTCCGCCGGTGAAAATGGGGGCAACATGAGCACTGAAGAAAAAGAGCAGGAACTTAGTGTCTATGAATCCATGGGGGCCAGGTACGATGTGGCCGCCCGCAAGCTCGGGCTGGACGAAGGCCTTTCGCGTTATCTCCGCACGCCCAATCGCGAAATCATCGTTCATATCCCCGTGGCCATGGATGACGGCACTCTGGGCGTTTTCGACGGCTACCGCGTGCAGCACAGCCTCGCGCGCGGGCCTTGCAAAGGAGGATTGCGCTACTCCCCGGACGTCACTCTGGATGAGATTCGTGGGCTCGCCGCCGAGATGACCTGGAAGTGCGCGGTGGTGAACATACCTTTTGGGGGTGCTAAGGGAGGCATTGTCTGCGACCCCTCCAAGCTTTCCAACGGTGAACTGGAACGTATCACCCGTCGTTACACCGCGGAGATCCTGGACTATATCGGCCCGGAGCGTGACGTGCCGGCGCCCGATATGAACACCAACGAACAGACGATGGCATGGATCATGGATACCTACTCCATGCATGTGCGCCACACGGTGACAGCCAGTGTGACCGGCAAACCGGTCGACTTGGGGGGATCGGAAGGTCGCCGTGAGGCGACAGGCCGCGGATGCCTGATCACCGCTGACGAGGCGCTGAAGCGCTTCCACTGGCAAAGGGAAAGCACGCGCGTCATCGTGCAGGGCTTTGGCAATGTCGGCTCGCAGGCGGCTCGTCTGATGCACGAGACTGGGTACAAGATCGTCGGGGTGGCCGACATTTCGGGCGGAATTTTCAACCCCTCCGGCATCAATATCCCGCGCCTCCTGAGTTACGTCGAGAAGCATAAGACGCTCCAGGGCTTTGACGGCGGCGAGAGCATTGGAACGCAGGAAATCCTGGAGCAGGAATGCGAAATCCTGCTGCCGGCAGCCACGGAAAGCGTCATCACCAGCAAGAATGCAAACCGGGTGAAGGCACGACTCCTTGTGGAGGGCGCCAACAGCCCCACCACGCCTCCCGCCGACGACATCCTGTTTGAGCGCGGAGTGTTCGTGATCCCCGATATCCTCGCCAACGCCGGCGGCGTGACGGTCTCCTATTTCGAATGGGTGCAGGATCGCCAAGGTTATTTCTGGCCGGAAGCCATGGTCAACGACCGGCTGAAACAAATCATGGTCGCCGCGTTCGACCATGTGGTGGGCTACGGCGAAAAGCACAACGTCAATAATCGGATTGCCGCATACATGCTCGCCATTGACCGCGTGGCGTTTTGCATCAATTTGCGTGGAATTTACGCGTAGAAGTGCAAGCACTTGTAGCGTGGGTTGTTTACCCGCGACGGTATGGACAAACGCCCGTCACGGAGTGGAAGGCTTCGGAGTGTTTCTATTGCTGTAACTGCATGTCAGCTTGCCCGTCGCAGGCCGTGACGTTAGCTTCGATTTCTCAGCCGGGGAATGGAAAGGCGGAGCTTTAGAGGCCGCGGAAAAACTCGGGGCGCTGTCATTCTGAGCCCGCATTTTGGGCGAAGAACCCCTGTAGTTCGTTCTGCTCACTGACCCGCGCGGACTACGGGGGTCCTTCGCCCAAAATGCGGGCTCAGGATGACAGTTGCGAAGGGGTTTTCCGTGAACACCTGTTGCCCTGGGCCTATTCCCGCCCCTGCATCGTGTGTCCAGATGCTGCTTTCGGATAGCAACGGTGAGGGATAATCTCTGCACCATCATCTTACTTTCTAGGAGGAAAGCATGACTTTACCTAAACACCAGCTTGGTTCGAGCGGCCCGGAAATCACGCCCGTGGGCTTTGGCGCCTGGGCCATTGGTGGTGGCGGTTGGGCCTTCGGCTGGGGGCCGCAGGACGATGACGCATCCGTGGCGGCGATGCGCCGCGCCATCGAAGCGGGCATCAACTGGATCGATACGGCTGCGGTTTATGGCCTCGGCCATTCCGAGGAAGTGGTCGGACGCTTTTTGCGCGAGATTCCTTCGAGTGACCGTCCGTTGGTCTTCACCAAGTGCGGTCTTGCGTG
The DNA here is from genome assembly GCA_963825395.1 of uncultured Acidobacteriota bacterium. Classification (GTDB taxonomy): domain Bacteria; phylum Acidobacteriota; class Terriglobia; order UBA7540; family UBA7540; genus Bog-366. Next base: position 3,500 of record CAWGTQ010000024.1, read on the forward strand.
GGACGAAAGTGACCGCATGGGACAGCCTCGACGCATCCTAAGCCCCCGTTCGATCCGGGCCGAGTGTGAGGCATCGCTTCGCCGGTTGGGCGTTGGCCATGTGGACCTATACCAGTTTCACTGGCCTGACGAGACGGGCACCCCGGTGGAAGATTCATGGGGAGAGGTGGGGCGCTTAATCGAAGAAGGAAAGGTGAGGGCGGCGGGCGTCTCAAACTTCGACGTGCATCTTCTCGATCGCTGCGAAGCGGTCCGGCATGTGGACTCACTTCAACCGCCCTTTTCACTCATCAGCCGGGAAACGGCGGGGGATCTGATTCCCTGGTGCGCCGAGCATGGGACAGGCGTGATCTGTTACAGCCCCATGCAATCCGGGCTCCTCACGGACAGCTTCAGCGCGGAGCGGGTTGCGAAATTCGCCCCCGACGACTGGCGCCGCCGCTCCCCGGAGTTTCAGGAGCCAGGACTGGGCCGGAATCTGGCACTTCGCGACGCTCTTCGCCCGCTGGCCCGGAGACACGACACCACGGTTTCTGCCGTTGCTGTGGCGTGGATCCTCGCGTGGCCTGGGGTGACCGGTGCGATCGTCGGCGCGCGCTCGCCTCAGCAGATCGATGGCTGGATTGGCGCGGCGACTCTCCAACTCACCTCCCGTGACCTTAAGGAGATCGCTGCGGCGATCAGCGGTACAGGGGCAGGTACCGGTCCGGCGTCGCCGAAATCGCAGCCTGGTAAGGGGCGGCCAAACACAGGGCACAAACTTGAACCAAAGGAAACGAAGCCTTCAAGGCAAGAGGGTCTCTGCGAAGCTTAAGGCCGCTCCGAGTTGATTTTCCGGTAGCCCGCCGCCCTGGGCAAAGTCACGGGTTCCGCCACCCTTGCCTCCGAATTTTGCCAAGGTCTTTTTCATCACCTCGGACAAGTTTGCATTCCCGCCCGGGGTCTGTGAAAAGAAAAGTGCGGCGGGCACTCCCTTAACCCCAATCAGGGCGATGGCAGTGGCTTGCTTGCCCACGGCATGCGCAGTCAGCTTGGCCTTCTTCCCCTCTGTGGCTTCAAACAGGCGCTGGACGATGCGCACTCCAGCTTTCTCCGGGGCTTGCTGCCACAACTGGGCGGCTTCCAACTCCGCCAGATCTTCCATCAGCTTTTGCAGAGCTCTACCGGCATCGCGCAAGTCCTGGGCTTGTTTGGTAATCAGCTCGGGAACATTTTCCAAGCCGGTTGAGAACAAGCGCGCCGCCTCGCTCAAAACGGCAAAATCCTGCCGCGCCCGGCGCTGCGCCCTGCCCCCGCACACGAATTCCACGCGCGTTAGGCCCTTGGCGCGTTCCACCTTGCGAATGCTGATGATCCCCACGCCGCCGGTCCGGCTGACGTGGGTCCCGCCGCAGGCCGAAAGGTCGAACCCCTCAACTTCCACCAGCCGAATGTCGCCTTCGCGAAAGGTGGGTTTTCGCAACTCCAGTTGCTCGGCCTCCGCCGCGGACCGAAAGGAAATCTGCACGGGCCGGTTTTCAAAAACCACTCGATTTGCGAGATCTTCCGCTTCTTCGAACTGCTTTGTGCCGAGGCGGTCGGAATCGAGATCGATGCTTGCGCTATCCGTGCCCAAATGAAACGACACCGTCTTGTAACCCCCCACGCGTTCAAAAGCCGCGGATAGAACGTGCTGCCCGGTGTGCTGTTGCATGTGGTCAAAGCGCCGCTGCCAGTCAATGCTGCCCTGGACGCTTTCGGCCGCCGGACTGGCCGCGAGGATGTGCGCGACCTCATCCCCCTCATCGATAACGTCCAGCACAGGGATTCCGGCCAGCGTACCGCGGTCGCTGGGCTGCCCACCCGACTCCGGGTAGAACGCCGTGCGGTCAAGGTAGACGCGCGCCCCACGCGGGTCAGGGCTTATGCGAATTACACGCGCGGTGAATTCCCTTAAGTAACAGTCGGTGTAATAGAGGCGTTCGGTGTGTGACATGAGAGTTTTTCCAGAGCTTCCAAATATTTATATCCGGTGGCGGTGAGGAAAAGTACGATGGATTCATGCCCGGCCAAGAAACCATCCGCCAACAATTTCTTCAGCCCTGCCAGAGTGGCGCCGCCTTCCGGCGAAGTGATCAAGCCCTCCGTCTCGGCAATTTCGCGGACGGCAGTCAGCATATCAGCATCGGAAACGGCAAGCGCCGCGCCTCGACTCTTGCGCACGGCACTCAGAATTAAGAAATCGCCGATTCCCGCGGGGACGCGCAAGCCGGAGGCAAGTGTTTGCGGGTCCTTCCACTCTTCCGCGCTGTCTATTCCTGCGGCATAGGCACGTACCATGGGCGCACAGCCCTGCGCTTGGACGGCGAACATGCGCGGGCGGCGGTCGCCGATCCATCCCAATTCCTGCATCTCGTCGAAGGCCTTCCACATGCCGATCAACCCGGTGCCGCCGCCGGTGGGATAAATCATGGCGTCAGGCAGGCGATTGCCCAGTTGCTCGTAGACCTCGTAGGCCATGGTCTTCTTGCCCTCGACGCGATAGGGCTCGCGCAGGGTTGAGATGTCAAACCAGTTTTCCCCTTGCAGGCTCTTTCGCATCACGTGGCCGCAGTCTTTGATGCTGCCGGGAACCAATGTCACCTTGGCGCCGTGCAGCGCGCATTCCAGGCGGTTGGCCAGGGGGGTTCCCTCCGGCATGAAAATAGCGGCCTCCATCCCTGCCTTCGCTGCATAGGCCGCCAAGGCGCCCCCGGCATTTCCCGCAGAGGGAACAGCCAGCCTTCTAATCCCCAACTCGTGGGCCCTGCTCACCGCCACGGCCATGCCGCGAGCCTTGAAGGATCCCGTGGGGTTCTGCGACTCGTCTTTTAAATAGAGATTGGGCAAGCCGAGCTTATCGCCCAGACGGCGGGCGCGCAGGAGCGGCGTAAAACCCTCACCCAGAGATTGGATCGACGCCTCACTCGAGACGGGCAGAACCTCACGGTACCGCCACAAGTCACGGGCGCGAGACTTCAGCGTATGGGGTACAAGCCTGGTGGACACCCGCCGCAAGTCGTAACGCGCGAAGAGAGTCGAACCGCATTCGCAGAGGTTGTGGATTTGGCCTGCCGGATACCTTTTGGCGCAGCGCGCGCATTCCAGATGGGTCATGAAGGACATGCCATGCGAGTCTAGCAGAAGTGAGAACCGAGAAGCTAGAAGACAGGAACTAGAAGTCAGGAGACAGAATGAAGTAAGGCTCATTCTGATTCCTGACTCCTCGCTTCTAGCTTCTAACTCCATTCTGGGAATTCTGGTAAAATCATCCCCACGCATGTCGATTCGCCTCATTGCCCTGGACCTTGACGGCACGCTCGTCAACAGTCGATGGGAAATATCGGAGAAGGACCTTGAAGCCCTGGCGGCCGCGTCAGAACGGGGAATTCAGGTCGTGGTGGTGACGGGGCGGCGTCCCCGCGCGGCCGCGCCCTACGTGGCGAAGATTCCCTGCCCCGTCACCATCATCACCTCAAACGGGGCGCTGGTCCGAACAACTACGGGCGAGGTCGCTTACCGAAATTTTTTGTGCCGCGAAGTTGCCCTCAAGGTGTTGGGTATTGTTCATGAGTACCGGCCTTACACCGTCGTGATTTTCGATCTGCCCGCACGCGGGCAAGTCACCATGGAAGACTGCGCCATCCCCGAGGGCCCGCTCGGCTGGTACCTCAAGACCAATTTGGATCACCTGCTGTTGGTCCCGGACCTGACTGCCGCGGTGAAATCCGATCCCGTGCAGATCATGATCGGCGGACCGCCGGCGCGCATCGAGGGGGCGGAGGCGCTGCTTCGCCAATCCGAAGCCGGCCCGTGCGTTCAACTGACCTGGACGAAGTATCCGGACCGCAATATCGCTATCTTTGACATCATGAATCAGGAGTGTACCAAAGGGCGGGCACTAAGGTTTTGGGCAACTCAGTGTGGAATTCCTGTGAGCGAAGTCATGGCGATTGGCGACAACTTCAATGACCTTGAAATGCTGGAGTTCGCGGGCCTGCCGGTGGTGATGGGGAATCACATCCACGGCCTTCACCGGCCGGGATGGGCGGTAACGTCTTGCTGCGACGACAGCGGCGTGGCAAGCGCGATTGAACACTATGTCCTGAAGGCCTGAGCGAGTCCCATAGTGGATAAAGGGCTAATAAGGGGTAATATGGACTAATATCCATCTACTGCAGGGTGACGAGTGTGGACTTATTGTCCACTGACCCCTGGCCAGGATCAATCTCGGGGGGAGCGGTATTGACGCCGGCGGCCTTGTCAGCGATAAAGCGTTCGACTTCTTCCAGCAAGGCAGGGACAATTTCTTCCTCTTTGACCCGGCGGATGGCCTTCCCTTCCCGGTAAATCATGCCGTTGCCGCGGCCGGCGGCGACACCCAAGTCAGCCTCGCGCGCTTCGCCGGGACCGTTGACGGCGCAGCCCATCACCGCCAGGCTCAGGGGCGTCTTGATGTGTTTCGTGGCTTGCTCAATCTCTCCGGCAATCTTGAAGAGGTCAACCTCCAGCCGCCCACAGGTTGGGCAGGCGATCACCACGGGTCCGCGGCTGCGCAACTCCAGGGACTTCAGCATCTCGAAGGCGACGCGCACTTCTTCCACGGGATCGGTAGCAAGCGAAACGCGGATGGTATCGCCAATCCCTTCTGCCAGCAGCATCCCCATGCCCACGCAGGACTTAACGGTGCCGGAAAATTGCGTGCCCGCTTCCGTGATGCCCAAATGCAAGGGGTAATCCACTTGCCGGGAGAGCAACCGATACGCGGCGACGGTCAACTTTACGTTCGAAGCCTTTAGGGAAATGATGGTGTCGGTAAAGCCCAAGTCCTCCAGAATCTGGATGTGGTACAGGGCGCTTTCCACCATGGCTTCCGGAGTGGGATAGCCATATTTCTCCAACAGCCGCCGCTCCAGCGAGCCGGCGTTGACGCCAATGCGGATGGGGACTTTCTGTTCTTGCGCCCGCCGCACCACCATGCGAACTTTTTCGGCGTCCCCGATGTTGCCGGGATTGATGCGCAGCTTATCGATCCCCGCGTCCAGGGCCATCAGCGCAAACTTATACTGGAAGTGAATATCCGAAACCAGGACGGAATCGGGGCAGCGCTTGCGGATTTCCGGCAGAGCCTGGGCGGCCTCCAAATCCGGCACTGCCAAGCGGACAATCTCGCACCCGGCTGCTTCCATTTGCTGGATCTGCTCGACCGTCTTCTCCACCTCGCGGGTGTCCGTCTTGGTCATGGACTGGACGGCGATGGCAGCGTCGCCGCCAACGGTAAGGCGCCCGACCTTAACAGGACGGGTCTTTCTCCGGGGTGGAAAAAATTCCGTGTCACTAAAATTCACAGCAGCTCCTTCAAGCAGGGGTTAGGGATTCGAGATTAGGGATTAGGAATGCCTCACGCCAAAACTCGCGTTCTTCCCTAATCCCTAACCCCGTGTCCCGAGTCCCGAGTCAATACGGTCTAAATGTCTTCACCAAGTCATTGTACATGCAAAAGGCCGCGAGCAGGAGGAGGAAGACGATTCCGACTTGGACGAAGCGCTCCTTGACCTCCAAACTCAAATCTCGCCGAATCAACCCTTCGACCAGCAGAAGCAGAATCACTCCGCCGTCGAGGACGGGAATGGGCAGAAGGTTAAAGATGCCCAGTTGCAGGCTGATGAACGACATCAGCAGCAGAAGCTCAGGAATCCCCGCACGGTAGGCTTCCCCGGAAAGCTGGGCAATGCCGATGGGTCCGGAGAGCGAGCGCGCCGACATGCGCCTGGTCAGGATCTTGGTCAGAACATCGAAGGTGGCAAGACAATTCCGCTGATTGTCATCCAGAGAAGCTGACAGCGCCTCCCCCCAAGGCAAGTGGCGAATGACCATCCCATTGTGGAACCAAAATCCCACCCGCCAACGCTTCTCGCCCATCAATTCGCCGTAGGTCGGTTGGACGGTGATCGAAAGCTCTTTGCCCGCGCGGATAACATCAAAGGTTACCGGCTTGCCATTTCCCGTTTGAATGGCATAAGCGACACTCGGAAAGTACAAAACTTTGTGCCCGTCGATCCCCACGATCTGATCGCCGGGTTGCATCCCGGCCTTGCTGGCGGGGAGTCCAGGCTCCACCCCCTCGAGAACGCCGAGGGCAACCGGCTCCCATCCAACATAGCCGGCCCGATTAGGGCCCTTGGCAATCGGCGTTATGGAAGTTTTCACAACCCGGCCATCCTGCTCGAGTTCCAGGGGAATGGCTTCGTTCACGCTGGTCAGGATTTTGAAATCGACATCTTCCCACTTGGGGTCTTCCAGGGCTCCTAAGCGCAGGATCAGGTCACCCGGATGGATATTGGCCTGGGCTGCGGGCGACGCGGCGTCCACATCACCGACGCGCGCGGGCTCCTCCAGGTAGGCAGGGCGTTGAAAATGAAACCGGTAAAGTCCTGTCAATAGGACGACGGCCAGTAGAACGTTCATCGCCGGTCCCATCACCACGATTACAAAGCGCCGCCAGCGGGGCTGCGACAAATATTCCCCTTTATCCCCTTGCCGGAGCTCGGACGGGTCGTCTCCCGCCATCTTGACATAGCCACCAAACGGCAAGGCGCTGAGGCGGTAATCCGTGTCACCGCGCTTTATGTGAAGGAGCGACTTCCCAAATCCTAAGGAAAACACTAGTACGCGCACCCCAAAGGCTTTCGCGGCCATAAAGTGACCCAACTCGTGGATGAAGATCATAATCCCCAAGACCACCACCACGACGAGCGCGTCTGTCATGAAACTACCCATGTTGAAGTCCTTCTCCTTAGGAAGAAATTGTGGAAACCACTTGTACCGCGCGGCGCCGGGCTTCCCGATCCCCTTCCAGAACGTCATCCATCGAGTTGATGGTGTGGTGAGAGCCCATTTGCCGCATCACCTCTTCAATCAACTGTGGGATCGCGGAGAACCGCAGGCGCTTATGCAAGAAGGCCTCTACCGCAACCTCGTCCGCCGCGTTCAGAACGCAGGGCATGATCCCCCCCTGCGCCAAGGCTTCGCGCGCCAAATCAAGGCTCGGGAATCGCTTGGTGTCCGGCTTGGCAAAGTGGAGCCGCCCCGCCGCTATAAGGTCAAGCCCTAGCCCATCTTCGGTGACGGCCACGCGAGCCGGGTAAGTCAGTGCATATTGAATCGGAATGCGCATGTCGGGAACACCCAATTGCGCCATCACTGACCCATCACAGAATTCTACCATGGAATGGATGATGGATTCAGGATGGATGACCACGTCAATTTGTCCCGGAGTGACTCCAAAGAGCCAATGCGCTTCAATGATTTCCAGGCCCTTGTTCACCAGCGTCGCCGAGTCGATGGTGATCCTTCCCCCCATCCTCCATATTGGATGCTTCAAGGCCTGCTCAGGGCTGAGAGAATCAAACAGCCGCCGGGGGGTTTTGAGGAAAGGGCCTCCCGAAGCCGTCAGGATGATGCGTTTGACCTCCTTACCCTGCCCCGCACGCAGGCACTGATGCACGGCGCAATGCTCACTGTCGATAGGAAGCACCTCGATTCGCCGTTTGGCTGCGGCGCGCATCACCAGTTCCCCGGCGGCTACCAAGGTCTCCTTATTGGCAAGGCCCACGTGCTTTCCGGCGCGAACGGCTCCGTAAGTAGCCACCAGTCCCGTGGTGCCATGCGAGGCGGAAACAACAAAATCCACATCATCGCGCGTCGCGGCTTCCACTTGCCCCTCGACCCCATAGGTGATCTTTAGCCGCCGGGTATATCCGAGGCGCTTCAGGTGTTCACGCAAGGGTTCCTGGAATTCGCGCTGGCTCACCACCACGATTTTGGGATGATGCTTCGCCACCTGCGCGGCGAGCGTTTCCAGGTTCTTCCCCGCCGAAAGCGCCACGACGCAGAAGCGCCCCGGCAAACTTTCCACCACGCGCAGACAGTTCTGGCCAATCGAACCCGTTGAGCCGAGAATGCACAAGCCTTGAGTCATGAGAGGAAAAAAAATTTCACACCGAGGGCACAGAGGATTCCACCGAGACCACAGATTCCCATGAGCCTGCGGCGCGCTCCTGTGCATGAAAATGTGCGAAGCACCTTGGACTGCGGCGGCTCGACGCCGCCTTTGTCATCGTCCTTGGGGTATTTCAAGGCGGCGTCGAGCCGCCGCAGTCCAAGGAGCCTTTGGCACGTCCATTTTCATAGCAGAGGTGGTTGCGCCGTAGTTCTCCGTGTTCTCTGTGCCCAAGGACTCCAATGACTTCATTGGCGTAGTACTCCGTGGACTCCGTGTGAAACGTTCTTGAATCTTCCTTTCGTCTTGGAGGTATCGCGATTTCGTAAACAATTCCCGTTAGGTGTGCAACTTTTCGAGAGTGCACAATCCTCATGCCCAATTGCCCAGAATGCTTCTTACCGCAGATATTGCCAGCCAGAGCGTCGGCGCTCCAAAAAGGAGGCTGTCAATCCGGTCGAGAAAGCCCCCGTGCCCCGGCAGGAGGGTACCGGAGTCCTTTTGGTTGGCCCCCCGCTTGATGGCGGACTCCACCAAGTCGCCCACCTGGCCTGCCAATGCCACCCAGCAAGCCATCAGGATAACGGTTTTCACGTCACCTGTCTTCCAGAACCAATGCTCGAAGGCCCATGCCGCCAGAAGGCTGCCCGCCAATCCCGCCAACGCGCCTTCCCAGGTTTTCCGCGGAGAGATGCGGGGCCAAAACGGTATGCGGCCCATCGAGCGGCCCACCAGATACGCGCAGATGTCGCCCGCCCAAATTACCAGGAAGAGTAAGAAAAGGAGGCAGGCGCCGGTGCCAAGCGGTGGGATTGTTCCGCCCTCATGCACCCAAACTTTTCTGAGAGGATATTGGTAAAAGCGAATGGGGATCAGGCACGAGAGCGTGAGACCGATATACGAGATTCCGAAAATTGTTACCGACGTGGCCGCAAGATAGTCTTTTAAGTCCGTGCTTTGCCGCAAGGCCCAGGTAGGAATGAGCAGCAACATCACGATGAACAAGGCCGTAACCACGGAGTGGCCCGCAATCCCTGGCAACGTTTGCACGATGCAGAAGGCTACCGCCCCCGCGTACCCCACCCACGAAAATACCTTAAAACCCATGGCCCGGCACAACGCAAAGTACTCGCGCAGGGCGAGGACCACGGCCGCCACCACCGCCAGCAGAAAGAGCCATTTCGGCGACCACCCAATCAGGTATATAACCGGGGGGATTAACAAGAGGGCAGTCAGAGTGCGTTTTAACATGCAGTTATCAGTTGTCAGTCGTCAGTTGTCAGTCGCCACTTGTCAGATGGAGGATGCCCAGGGTCAAAGATCGAAGCTCTAAAGCCCGTGACTTTTAACTATCGACGCAGGGCTATTAACTGACGACTGATAACTGACCACTGAAGACTAGCTTAGTCCCAGGCCGCCGTAGCGGCGCTCCCGCTTCTGGAAATCGACAATCGCCTGGAACATATCATTTTGCGTGAAGTCCGGCCAAAGCGTTTCCGTGACCCACAGTTCAGCGTAGGCCACTTGCCAGAGGAGAAAATTGCTCAGGCGTAATTCCCCGCTGGTCCGGATCAGAAGGTCGGGGTCGGGAAAGCCACGAGTGTAGAGGTGCTCGCTCAGGAGGGCTTCATCAATCGTTAAGGAACCATTTCGCTTCGCGTCGGCAAGCAGTTCCTGCATCGCATCGACCAACTCCGCCCGCGCCCCATAGTTCAACGCCAGGACCAGGCGCAGGCCGGTATTCTGCCGGGTTCGGTCGAGCGCATTCCGCAAGTCGTGAAGCACCGGCTTGGCCAGTTCCTGAATTCTCCCGATGACCTCCAGCCGGATGTTCTGCCGGTTGAGTTCACCGATTTCCTTCTTCAAATACTCACGCAGCAAGCCCATCAGAAGCTTGATTTCCGTATGCGGCCGCTTCCAGTTTTCGATGGAAAAAGCATACAGGGTCAGGTAAGGAACGCCCAGGCGCGCGCAGGCCTCCACGGCTTGCCGCACCGCCCTGATTCCCGCCCGGTGGCCGGCGATCCGAGGCAGCCGCCGGCGCTTGGCCCATCGCCCATTCCCGTCCATAATAATGGCAATGTGCCGGGGCAGGCGGTCAAGATCGATCTGGTTCAGGAGAGTCTGTTTCGACGGGTTCTGTCTTCACGGGAATTCAGGCCTTGTAGATATCTGAAGTCAATAGAAACCCTAACATACCCGCATGGTTACCGCAAGCAAAGCGCGGCGCGGGCGCAGCCCTTCCCCGCCAGCAAGCTGGCTGGGGAAAAAGCGGCAGCGAGTCGCACGCACTCCAAAGCTTCGCTCCGTTTGCCCTCACAAGCTGCGGGTTGCGGCGGGTTCGGGAATAATCAGCAATCCGCTATGACGGTGAAGGAGCGTGTAGCGCGGGCCTGTTCTGTAGGTCCGCGGTTCGTCCCCCAATGACCGCAGGGGAGCACCCCCTGCCCAACCCCGTCATCCTGAGCCCGCCTTTTGGGCGAAGGGCCTCGGTAGTTCGCGGGAGGCGGTGAAGGGAGTGAACTACGGGGGTTCTTCGCCCAAAAACCGGGCTCAGAATGACGGCGCGAGCAATGGTCAATCCCAATGTCCGCAAAAAGCGTGTAGCGCGGACCTGCTCTTTAGGTCCGCGGTTCGTCCCCCAATGACCGCATACGGAGCACCCCCTGCCCAACCCCGTCATCCTGAGCCCGCCTTTTGGGCGAAGGACCTCGGTAGTTCGCGGGAGGCGGTGAAGGGAGTGAACTACGGGGGTTCTTCGCCCATAAAGCGGGCTCAGAATGACGGCGCGAGCAATGGTCAATCCCAATGTCCGCGAAAAGCGTGTAGCGCGACCTGCACGCACTCCAAAGCTTCGCACGCGTGAACAGGCTGTGTGGGACCCGGGGTCGCGGTGGTCATTAGAAATGCCTTATACCAGCGGGACTGAATCCCCGCCCTTCCAAACCCGTGGTGAGAAATCCAGGTTAGGGGGATGACTTACTTCATTCACCCATGTGTCGAACCCGACAGGCACGCGCGCGCCTGGCGCGCCTTGGACTGCGGTAGCAGCAGCTACCGCCTTCCGCCTTTGGTTCATACGGCAAATGGGCAAGGCCGAAGTAAGAAAGGCGGTACCTGCTGCTACCGCCACAACAGGTCGCTACGAGCGCTCAATCGAGGACTCAGCCGGGCAACTTGCCGGGCAGGAGGGTGGTGATGGCCAGCATGGCGGTGAGGACGATCATGACGATGCAGGTCGCCCAGGCGATGATGTTGAAGAAGCGGCTATTTTTATAAGGTCCCATCAGGTCTTCGCGGTTGGTGAGTTGCAACATAAAGATGACGACGAAAGGCAGCAGGATGCCGTTGGCAACTTGTGAAAGCAGGATGATGGGAACCTGCTGTTCCTCACTGAGAAGAACCACGGCCAGCATGCCCAGGAAAATCAAACTGGTGTAGAGCCAGTAGAAAGCGGGCGCCTCATTAAAGCGCTTGTTGATGCCTGATTCCAACCCCAGCCCTTCACAAACGTAGTAAGCGGTGGCAAGGGGCAGGATGCAGGCGGAAAAGAGCGAAGCATTACACAGTCCAAAAGCAAATAGCGCGCTGGCCGCATGGCCTGCCAAGGGCTGAAGGGCCATCGCTGCGTCGCCGGCATCTTTAATGTCCCGATGACCGGTCACATAGATCGTGGCGGCGCAGGCCACGATGATGAAAAAAGCAATCACGTCGGTCATGATGCACCCGACGACCACATCCATTCGGGAGTAAATGTAATCCTTGAGCTTTACCCCCTTTTCCACAACAGCCGATTGAAGATAGAACTGCATCCACGGGGCAATGGTCGTCCCTACCAAACCGATGACCATGTAGAGGTAACCAGTGCCGAATTGGAACGAGGGCTTTATCGTGCTGACCAGCGAAGTCGTCCAATCGGGATGCGCCATGTAGCAGGACACGGGGTAAGCCAGATAAACGACGCACGCCGCCAGGAAGACCTTTTCCACGTAACGATAACTTCCCTTCACTACCAGCAACCACACAAAGATGGCCCCCAGCGGGACCGCCACGAATCGGCTCATATGGAAGACGGAGGTACCGGAAGCCAGCCCGGCAAACTCCGATACGGTGTTCCCCAGGTCGGTGATAATGAGCAGGACCATTAAAATAAAGGTGGTGCGAAAGCCGTATTCCTCACGGATCAGGTCCGCCAGGCCCTTGCCGGTCACCACCCCCATGCGGCCGACCATTTCCTGGACAATAATCAAAGCGATGGTGATGGGAATCAACGTCCAGAGCAGCGAGAAGCCATATTTCGCTCCTGCCACCGAATAGGTGTAGATCCCCCCGGCGTCGTTATCCACATTGGCCGTGATAATGCCAGGCCCCAGGACCGCGAGGAAGATCAAAAGCTTTATGCCAAAACCTCGAAACCTTTTGAGTTTCAACGTCATGGGAACTCCAAAATTGCCGATTGTCGATTGCCGATTTTCGATTGAACAAACCCCCCGCTTCGGAGCCCGCTACCAAGATCGCGACCCATCGAAAACTGACAACTACAAGGTTCAAGGATTGAGAGCAACATAAGTCTATGGGTTCGCAATCGAAAATCGGCCATCGAAAATCGGCAATTATTTTCGGTTGATCACATGCTCCAGCACGTCGTCAGCGGTGACAATGCCCAGCAAGTGGCGCTCCTCGTCGACGATGGGCAGAGACATCAAATTGTACTTGTGAAAGAGATCCACCACGGATTTTACGCTCTCCTCCGCCTTCACCGAAATCAGGGGATCGGAGGCGAGGTCTGCCAACGGCGTGCTGGCAGCGGCGAGCACAATCCGCCCGAGGGGCACGGCGCCCGTCAGAACCGTTTCATTATCGATCATAAAAACCTGGTGAACGGATTCTACCGGCCCCTCGAAACTCCGCAAGGCCGCAATGGCCCCCTCGACGGTGGCGGAGTTATGCACCACGACGTACTCGGTGGTCATCATCGACCCCGCCGTGTTCTCCTCGAACGCCAACAGCTCCCTGACCTCCTCGGCCTCATCCTTCTCCATATCCGCCAACACTTCCGCCGAAGTCTCGGGGGAAAGTTGGTTTAAGACGTCGGCCGCTTCGTCGGGAGGCATCTCTTCCACGATGTCGGCCGCTTTCTCCGTGGGGATGCTTTCCAATAAATCCGCCTGCATTTTGGTGGGAATCTCGGAAAGGGCCTGCGCTGCGGTCTCATCGTCCAACCCTTCGATCACCGCCTTTTGCTCGTTATAGCTCAGATCTTCGAGAATGTCAGCGATGTCGGCGGGGTGTAATTCCGCCAGCCGGTCGTAGGAGATGCGCAGCTTTACGCGGCGCGCCGGATCGGATTCAATGAGATTCACGAATTCCCATTGGATAGTTCGGTTCGAAAGGGCGTTGGTGAGCACGCGAATTCTGTGCTTGGACATCGTGCCCTGAAGCAAGCGGCGCACCGCAGCCGCCAACCCCACGTTGACCGCGACAATCCGCAGCTCACTGTGGCCGTCGATGGGCTCAATGTCAAAATCCACGTCATTCACCCGCACCACCTTGCGGTTGTTGACGTCAATGATCTGTTGGTCAAGTACATCCTTCTTGATACGGATAAGTCCCTCATCCGGCGCATAGCACCGGACTTCGCCGCGAGGCACATTCGTCTGACCGGCGCGCACGGAGATGGATTGGATTTGCGTGTAGGTAATGCACTCGAGGGCCTTGTGGGGCGTGCGGAGCAGGTAAGAAGCCACCCGCGCGGCCTTCTGGTTGGGATCAACGCACACATCCTCCAGCTCCCCGAGAAACTCACCTTTCACTCCGTAGAACGGAAGATTCTGTAGCTCGGTGAAGTAGATCATCGTCACCCTCCAAACTTTATCGGGCCGCGCGTTCTGGGGCTTGATACTAGAGTTCCTTAATACGGGGGTCGTATTTCCTTTGTCAAGAACAAACCGCAATCGCTGCGCAAAACCCTGCGATGCGGGCGCTGATTGGGGATTACTTCCTTTGCTCCCTTGAGGGAGAGGGTGTAGCGACCTGTTTTGCAGGTCCGCGGCTCGTTCCCGATCGGCAAGGAAAAGCCGCGGACCTACAAAACAGGTCCGCTCTACAAAAAACGATGGGCCTCGGCCAAATCAAAACTCGGTGTGAAAGCGCATGGCCAAGAGATTGACAGGCCCGCGGACATGGTTATAGGCCGGGTCCTGGGCGAATTGATAGTCCAAAGTCAACTGAAAGTGTTTCGCGATCTTCCAGCCGTAATAGGTTTCGGCAATCCGCTCCGCGCGGTAGTCGAGACTTCCGTCGCCGACGGTAATTCCCAAACCACCCGCCGCCAGGTACTGCCGATGGGCGGCGCTGACGCCGTTGACGACCACGCCGAGGCCTACCGTGTCCTCGGGGCGGCGCCAGCGCGCCCCTTTAAGGCTAAGCCCCGCTGTGGCGGTGCGATCCACATCGGTGAATTCATACGTCTGGTTTTTGCCATCGTTCCAACCCAGGCGCAGGAAGGCCCCGAGATTCTTGCGGATTTCCTGGTCCAGATTGATGCCAAAGCCGTACTTGTCCCGGTACGCCGCCGTTAGAAAGATATCCTCGCCAAGGCTCGGATCATTGAGGGTCTCCTGATAGCTTCCCATATGCGCCCGCTCGTCGTAGGCGAGCAGGCGTAAAGTCCCAGCATGTCCCCGAGGCGAATATCGCCTTTCGACCTCTGCCACCGCGGACCAGGCATTGGCCAGGTTCCAGTCCATTCGCAACCCGTTCGCGACTTTCGACACCTGGAAGATGCCCAGCCGCCCGGACCATGTTCGCATATTCAATTCGGCCGCAGCGCCATTCGTAAACCCCAGCGTGTCCGCCGGATAATCCCACGCGTCATTGGCCATCAAGGCCCAATTCATGAACTGCGATCGGGAATCGTTGGCGTAGGCGTTGTTGTCAAAGATGTCTTTGGCGCTGAGATGGCCTACCGTGAACGTCAGGTTGCGAACATCCTTGCTGCCGTGCAATTCGAAGGGTGCGTCATCGGCGGTTTCCTTTTCTCCACCGAAGCCAATCGTCTCGCGAACAAAAGCGCGGCACAGGTAAGCATCCGGATAAGTTCTGCCGATTCGAAATGCCTCGCCATTCGGAAACCCCGCCATACCGAGCGTGTTGCTCAGCCCGTATCCTTGCCAGATCACGATGTCCCCAAAAAACTCTCCCCCGCGCCACAAGCGCACGCCGCCCATCACATCTACCGACACGGTGTCTTTGATACTGGCGCCCGGCGTAAGACTGTTCGCGCCACTATATTCAGCAGGGAAAGAAGGGTGGCCCTGAGCACCCACCGTGGATTGAATGTGCAGGTTCCAAGGCTGGGGATCCGGCGGCGTCGAGTTGGTGGAGTCCTGGGGCTGTGCTGGAGGGGAACTGTCCTGCCCGCGAGCGTAGGGCGCGGCCATCGCCACCAAAAGCGACACCGCGGCAAACCATCCGCACAACGTCCAGCGCCAGCCCGCGCGCCTCCCGATTATGAAGTCATGGATTCCAATCACCGGACTACCCATTCCATAGAAAATGCCCTAAAAGCAAAACGCCCCCCGGAGCAAAAGCTCCGCAGGGGCGATCCTCGTGAACCGGGCTGTGCAAACCCAGTCCCTCAAACCTCCTGGTGAGAGCTTTGGCTCCACACAACGTAGTGTCCCGTATTCCGGAACAGCCACCTTAGGCAAAGCCTTAAGCCGGCCATGCCTGCTCCACCCGTTGGCCCGTCTCCGGGTTCCTGGGCAGTGGCTTGTGTTTGCGTGGTAACCTCGCCTAACGAGGTTGAACCTTTTCCCACGGCATCTCACCAAAATTAGACCGGCAAGAGGCCGCTTGTTTTCGTATAACAGCGCGGCATTTCCCCTGTCAAGAAAAAAGTCCAGCCGGGGCAGAATAGCACAACTTTTTTATGAATTCCGCGGCGTTGCCCCGAAGACGCAGATCAGTCCTCTTCCCCCATGACCCAAAGGAAACCTTTCGAAGAGCGTCCTACTATTCCTCTTCGATACAGATTTCCAGAAGATGACACTATTGTGAAAATTGCGCTCAAGGTCGAAATCGCCGTCAATTGCGGTTCAACAGTTCTCCGTACCAGCCTAGGGACAGAGCCGCTTCTGCTGAGAACTGAAAACTGATTACTGATGACTCTTGCCGTCAAACAAATTCGCCAGCCTCACGCCTTGGCAGCATGGCGAGCAACCGCTTGCGTCTTGAGCGCCTTGACAACCTCCCGGCAAAACGCCGGCAAATCCGTGGGCACCCGCGAGGTAATGAGATTTCCGTCTACCACCACCTCTTCATCCACGTAGTGCGCTCCGGCATGGACCATATCGTCCTTGATGGCCTTGAAGCAGGTGGCCTTGCGCCCGTGCAAAATGTCCGCCGAGCACAGCACCCACCCGGCGTGACAAATCGCCGCCACGACTTTGCCGGACTTGTCCATCTCACGCACGAAGTTCAGCATGCGCTCATCCTGACGTAGGGTGTCAGGCGCCCAGCCGCCGGGAATCACTACCGCGTCGAAGTCTTTGGCGTGAATGTCGCCAATCGACGCGTCTGCAACTACCGGGTAACCTTTCTTGCTGGAGTAGGTTTTCCCTGCTTCCGCTCCCACCGCCACGGTTTCCGCACCCTCTTCGCGAAAACGTAGAAGCGGATACCAAATTTCCATTTCCTGGTAAAGATCCGCCGCCAAAACCGCAATTCGTTTTCCTTTTAAGTCCATCACGCCCTCCCTGAACAAAATTTTGCCAATGATGGTATCACAAACGCTGGGGGATGAATGATCCCTCGCGACGCAAGTTGTAGCGGCACTCGATGAGCGCCGGCCAGCGGTCGCTGACTGCGCGCGGCTATCCCAATTAACGGACTCTTCAACGGGCCAACGCGGGTCCGTAACCAGTTATCGCCTACCCGATTGAGTGCAAGTTGGTCAGCTTTGGGTGTCGTCCCCCGTAAATACTTGGTCGCCATGCTCGCCTATGCCATAATGCTGAGCTTCATGCGCTCCGATGTGCACCCCATTTGCTCCCAGGAGTAACGATGCATCGAATCCTTCGCGCTCTTTTCTTGTCCTGCCTGTTTGCCCCGCTGGCATTTGCGCAAGCTACCATCCAGAATCCGCCGATGGTGGCTCAGTCTCAGAATCCCACGGTCATTGCTCTAAAGGCTGCACATCTGGTCGACGTTCGTGCGGGCCGCGTTCTTGACGCCCAGACCGTCATTATTTCCGGCGGACACATCGACAAGGTTGGCGCATCTTCCGAGGTCGCGGTTCCCGCTGGCGCAACACTGATCGACCTCGGCTCTGCCACCTTGCTCCCCGGCCTCATCGATTGCCACACGCACTTGACCACCGACCCCCGCAACGCCGGGTATCGGGGCTTAGGCATCTCCATTCCCCGTGAAGCCTTGACGGGCGCAAAAAACGCTCGCATTACCCTCAATGCAGGCTTTACTACGGTCCGCAACGTGGGCGCTGCCGGCTATTCTGATGTGGCGCTGCGTGACGCCATCAACGCCGGGGATGTGCCCGGCCCGCGCATGTTGGTTTCCGGGCCACCCCTTGGCATTACCGGTGGCCACTGCGACGAAAACCTTCTGGCGCCCGAATTCAACCACCATGCCGAGGGCGTTGCCGACGGCGTTCCTGCCGTCATGGCCAAGGTGCGTGAAACCATCAAGTATGGCGCGGATGTCGTCAAATTCTGCGCTAGCGGCGGGGTGATGTCCAAAGGCGATTTGCCCGGAGCCGAGCAGTACAGCCCGGCGGAAATGGCCGCGCTGATTACGGAAGCCCATCGCCTGGGGCGCAAGGTGGCTGCCCACGCGCACGGCACGCAGGCCATCATTGACGCTACCAACGCGGGCGTCGATTCCATCGAACATGGCAGCTTGATTGATGAGGTGGGCATCGCCGCCATGAAGGCGCATGGGACCTACCTGGTCGCGGATATTTACAACGATGACTTCATTCTTGGTCAGGGAAAAGACTATGGTTACACCGACGAAATGCTGGCCAAGGAACGTATGGTGGGACGTGAACAACGCGAAGGCTTTCGCCGCGCCGCCCAGGCCGGTGTAAAGATCGCCTTCGGAACAGATGCCGGCGTCTATCCTCACGGGTGGAACGCCCGGCAGTTCGCCAAAATGGTGCAGTTCGGCCTCACTCCCATGCAAGCTATCCAGGCCGCTACCGTGAACGCCGCGGACTTGATCGGCTGGACGGACCGCGTGGGCTCGATTGAGCCGGGCAAGTTCGCTGACCTGATCGCCGTCTCCAGTGACCCAACCTCAGATGTCACAGTGCTTGAACATGTGAAGTTCGTGATGAAAGGCGGTCAGGTGGTGACGAACGAACTCGCAAAGCAATAACCCGGCTCGCCAATTTCTCACCTTGCTTGAGCACTCTTAGGGGGATCGATAACCTTTACCCTTACCGTTCGAGCGCGTTAACTTCGCGGATGTTTCCTCCCGCTGCCAGGGGGACGCGGAGAGTCTTGATCTCCAGTGGGTGGAACTGACCCGTCCAATGGCGGTGCACCAACCCCAAATCCAGCGATGCTTTGACGGCCCGTCCCGCCGTCTCATAGCACCGGATGATGAGGTCATTCCCATCCTCAGCCTGCTTGACGTCCGACACGACAACGTCCGGCACATCTATGGAGAGGAAGGAAGCGGCTTGAGGCCGTGTGCCCTTGTGGATTCCCTGGTAGAGGACCGGCACAGGCGCAGTCAGTTCCTCTGCCATGTGCACGACGCCGGCGTCCTGCCAGGCGCCCGCGTGCGGCGCGAGCACCATGCGGAACGTCTGGATGCCCTGGTCTTGCCAAATGTACTCACCGTTGGGGTCGATCCGGCGGGGCCGGTGCTGCGCATACGCCGCGCCTCGGACAATGGAAACCCGCAGGTCGTTGTCCTGCACGCTGTAACCGTACTTGGCATCGTTTAGAACCGTCAGGCCGTATTGTTTGCCGTTGCGCTCGCCGGAAAGATCGATCCACCTCTGCCCCGGGTCTTCATCGCCATTCGCCTTCCGCACTTTGAAGCCGTAGGCGATTTCGTAAGTGGGTACAGGATTCTCCACCTCCACCGGGAAGGAGAATTTCAGAATCTTCTCGTGCTCGTGCCAATCCAAAGACACGCGTGCTTCCAGCGTTCGTGCGCCGGCGTAAAGCATCCAGTCCGTGGTCATCAAGGAAGCCCCATACCCGGTCCGCATGCGCACGGTGGCTCGCACCGGGCCATTCTCCAGCACACGGAAGCTCGCCCTTCCGAAGGCCCCAATCTCTTTAGTGTAGGCGCGAACATCGTGGCTCCAGGTATCGCTGGGATCGTCAATGACGACGGCGCGAGCGCCGCCGGCCCCCCCGCGGAATACTTCCGCACCGGCATCCTTGTCGTACAGCGAAATCGTGCCATCGTCGGCAAAGGTCACACGGAGATGTTCATTTTCCAGGCGTTTCTCTGTGGCTTGCACGGTGGATACGGGGCCAGGGCCAGGCTCGACTTTGTGCAACCGGAACTGCCGGTAGCCGAAAGCCGGCACAGGCGCTTGGAACACCAATCCTTTCCGGTCGCCCGCCACCGTCTGGCCTGCAGTCCACTGATGCGGAATGGCGTTGCCATGCTCATCTTCCAGGCGCGAATCGCTTTGCGTCACGTCCTGGCCATGAAATCCCCAGCCCAAATCATATTGAACGTTCAGGTTCGCCGCCCAGGCGTGGGGATTGAAAACGACCAGGTACTCCGAGCCCGGGTCGGTTGTGGGAATCTGCCAGGCAACCTTCTCCGCCGCTCGGTAAATCGCCTGGTTTGCCCCTTCCTCAGCAAATCCGTAAGCATTGTGCGAAACGATATATTGTTCCGGAAGCGCGGTTCCCGCCATGCTATCGTGGAACTGCATCAAGAGTACTTTCTTCCAGGCAGCGGTGAAATCGCTCTTGGGGTAAGGGAAGCCTGCCAGGACGCTCGCCAGTGCGGCCATCTTCTCGCCGGTCACCAAGGCCGCTTCCGCCGCGCGATTATCCTTTTTGATTGCGGACACAGCGGTGTAGCAGCCCACCGAGTGATGCTGCAAATCGTCGTTAACAACGGGATACGAAACATCGGACTTCGGACCTCGGACCCCGGACGTGTTTTTGCCGATATCGTCAAAGTAGCTGTCGGGAGTGCTAAACAGAATTTTGGGAGCGCCGGGTTGCTTCTGGGCATCCAGGATTGCACGGATGGTCGCCTTGGCGGGTCCCCCACCATGGTCCCCCGCGCCGTAGAAGAGCATCATGCTTTTGGTGGGTTCCTGAAGCTTGGTAACGAAATCGTGCATGCGCTCATTAACATCGTCCTCGATCCCGTAGCTGTACGGAATTCGATACGTCAGCACGCGCGTCCCGTCCGCGCCCTGCCACCAGAACACATCGGCGGGCAAGTCCTTTTCATGGGAGGCTGGCCGCATAAAAACATACGCATGCATCCCTTGGAGCTTCAGAATCTGGGGCAGCGTGCCGGGATGGCCAAACGAGTCAGGGTTGTAACCCACCTGTGCCATGCGCCCAAGCAATTGCTGAAAGAGCCTTTGGCTGTAAAGCCCCTGGCGAATCAGCGATTCGCCGTTAGGAATGTTGACGTCAGGCTCAATCCACCATCCACCAACGACGTCCCATCGGCCCTCCGCCACGCGCCGGCGAATCTCCGCAATCATGTTGGGATCGGCGGCCGCAGCCCACTCATACAACTGGGCGGAACTGGCGGTGAATTTGAAATCTGGAAATTCATTCATGCGGTCAAGCGCCGCCCGAAATGTGCTGAGCCCGACCGCCATCGATTCCGGCCACGGCCAGAGCCAGGGGATGTCAATATGCGCGTTTCCGATCATGTACAATTGATATTGGGACGCATCGGGTGGCCAGGGTGTTGAGGACGACTGACCCGTCGTGTTTCTGGTTACCAGCGAAAGAGTGCAAATCAAACCGGCAAAAACCAACCAACGCACAGCACGAGAACACATAGCGACCGCTCCTGGGAAAATGGGTTTCAGCTATTGAGGTGTCAGGCATCAGGGATTTCCCGGCACGGGGGACGTAACACCTGGTTCCTGACACCCCTAAACTAACCGTGCCTTGATTAGCACTTCTGAGCCAGCGGGTCAACAAACAATTCCGTCGGGACGCCCGAAGCTTCAGATGGGGGGCCGCCGCGGTGAACCACACTTCAAATCAAAACGGAATGCAACGCGTTCCTAACGTCGACGGACGTCTTTGCACTTTCTCTGATTCCCCGCCCTTCCAGCAATTCCCTCAACTCATCCCGGCTTGGTGAGAAATCCCGCTTAAGTGGGTGTATACTGACCATCATAAGGGCACAAAAACCATGAAAATAACCAAGCGCTTTTTTCCGCTTTTTGTCCTGGTCGCTTTAGCAATTTTTTGGGGGGTCCTTCCCGTCGCCGCCCAGGAGCCGCCCGCTCTGCAACCTTTGGCGCTCAATGCGCGCCAAATTGAATCCGCGCTCAGTTATTTGGGTGCTCCCCTCTCAGCGGAGGACCAGCGCCGGATAAACGACGCCCTCGCCGGCACGGACGAGGCGGCCGCGGTGCGCGTGATTGAAGAAACGCTCGACAAGCGCGTCCTGGTCACCGTCGAAATCAATGCGGAAAGCCGCGTGCGGGTGGAGCGCGGGCAGGCCAAGCCGGAACTAATCGAATCCGGGACCCGCATTTTTCTTGTGAAGGTTATCAACCAAGCCGGGGTTACCTCGCACCTGGCCGTCGAGAGCCCCAACAGCGGTCCCGTTTATATCAAGTCGGACAGCAGCGCTGAACCACCACAAGAACTTACGCCGGAGCAGGCGCGAGAGCGCTGGGCGGACATTTCGCTTTATGATAAAGAACCCCTCTCCCCCCGCCTTTCCGGGTTGAGCGTAGAGTACGAGATTCTGGAAATATACAGCCATGACTGCGGGCAGCGGTCTGCCAAGATTAGTTTCAACGTCGGCCAGGGAACGCAGGACATCGGCTTTCGCAACGAGATCGTCATCCTGTTCAATGTCCTTCCCGCACGCATTGTCCGCTTTCACGTTGTGGACGAGAAGGGTGAACCCGCGACGGCCGCCTTCGTCATCCGCGACGCGATCGACCGGGTTTATCCCAACCCCTCCAAGCGCCTTGCCCCAGACTTGTTCTTTCAGCCACAAATCTATCGGGCCGACGGCGATAAGGTTGTGCTGCCGGCAGGAAAGTACGCGGTGACATGCTCGATGGGACCCGAATACATCGCCCAAACCAAAGAGTTGACCGTGCCGGACTCCAATGACGCTGAAATCTCCTTCGCCATGCAGCGCTGGATCGATCCTTCCAAGGAGGCGTGGTACTCCGGTGACCACCACGTGCACGCCGCCGGCTGCTCCCACTATCAGAACCCGGCGGAAGGCGTCCCGCCTGAAACCATGATTCGACAGATTGCGGGTGAACGGCTGAATGTGGGCTGCGTTCTCACCTGGGGCCCTTGCTACTACTACCAAAAGCAGTATTTCTCCGGCAAGGATGACCCGCATTCGAAAACCGGTGAGCTGATGCACTACGATCTTGAGGTCTCCGGTTTTCCCTCGAGTCACGCGGGCCATCTCGTTCTGCTCGGGCTCGTCAATCAGGACTACCCGGGCACAAAACGCATCGAAGATTGGCCTACCTGGGACCTGCCCATCTTGCGCTGGGGCAAGCAGCAGGGCGCCATCGTGGGCTTTGCGCATTCCGGTTGGGGGCTCGCCGTCTCCACCGATAAGCTGCCCAACTATGAAATGCCGGGCTTCGACGGCATCGGCGCGAACGAATACATCGTCGATGTGACCTATCCCGACACGGTCGATTTCATCTCCACCATGGACACGCCCTACCCTTGGGAACTCAACATCTGGTACCACACCTTGAACGTGGGTTTTCGCACGCGCATTTCCGGCGAGACCGATTTTCCCTGTATCACCGATGCCCGCGTCGGGCAAGGCCGCGTCTATGCCAAGGTTGATGGCCCCCTTTCCTACAAAGCCTGGCTTGACTCGGTGCGTGATGGCCGCAGCTACGTCTCCGATGGCAGAAGCCATTTGATGGATTTCCGCGTCAACGGAACTGAGGTGGGGACTCGCGCTCCCGGCCTTTCGCAGGAACAAACCAGCGAGGTCGATTTGGCCGCGCCCGGCACCGTTCGCACAACGGTGAAAGCCGCTGCTTTGCTCGACCTCGCGCCACACCCGGAGATTCATAACCTGCCGGTTGACCAAAAACCCTTCTTCCATATCGAGCGGGCGCGAATTGGCGAAACACGGGACGTTCCCGTGGAGTTGATCGTCAATGGACAAGCAGTAGCTCGCAAGAGGCTGGTCGCGGACGGTGCGGTACACGATATTTCGTTCGATGTGCCCATTGAAAAGAGCAGTTGGGTTGCCATGCGGATTTTAGCTTCCTCCCACACCAATCCCATCTTTGTGGTCGTCAATGGCAAGCCCATCCGCGCCTCACGCGACAGCGCGGAGTGGTGCCTTGCTGCCGTCAACCAGTGCTGGACTCAGAAGGAAGCAAAAACCTCTAAAGCGGAACTTCCCGATGCCCTCAAAGCTTATAACCACGCCCGCGATGTTTATCAGAAGCTGATCCAAGAGTGCTTGCCTTGACTTTGCGGGGAGGCAAGTATAATTTCTGATAATATGCGCTTGGCGGTTGAAAAGGGCGAGGTGGCGCCGGGTGAAATTCTCCACCGTTTCTACGCGACACTTCTGGAAAGCTTCGGACCTCAAGGGTGGTGGCCGGCCCGAACGCGCTGGGAAGTGATCTGGGGCGCTATCCTTACCCAGAACACCACATGGCGGAATGCCACCTTGGCTTTGAAGAATCTCCGCAAGGCCAGCCTGCTCGCCCGGCGACGCTTGCGGCAAATCCCGTTGGACGCATTGGAACTGCTCATCCGGCCGGCGGGCTTTTACCGGCAAAAAGCCAAAACCCTTCGCAACTTTGCCAACTGGATCGACCAGGCTCATGGAGGCTCTTTAGACTCGCTGTTTGCGCAAGGCGCCGCTCAAGCCCGCGCGCAGCTTCTGACGCTCAAAGGCATCGGTGTGGAAACGGCCGACGCAATTTTGCTCTATGCCGGCCGGCAGCCCGTATTTGTTGCGGACGCTTACACCCGCCGCGTCCTTTCGCGTCATCAACTTCTTTCCCCCACGGCCGATTACCGTACCGCGCAGCAGTTCCTTCATCAGCATCTGCCGTCGGACGAAGCGCTGTTCAACGAGTTTCACGCCTTGCTGGTAGAGGCGTCCAAACGCTTTTGCCACCGGAACGTGGCGCACTGCGAGGATTGCCCCTTGGGCAAATTCTTAGGGCGAAACTCGAAGTTCGAAACTCGAAACTCCGCGCATTATTCGGGTTTTGATTCTCGAGATTCGATTTCCGAGTTTCCAACATGAATCTCGATCCTGCCCAACGCCGCAAAATCTTCCTCATTGTCCTGCTGATCCTCGTTCCCATCCTGGCTTTCCTGGGATGGAGCCAGGCGTCACTGAACCTGAACTTCATCCACCCCAATAGCTCTGAGGAAACCATCCTGCTGCAGGTCCTTTCCATCGTCATCTTCCTGGCCTTCGTCATCTTTGCGCTCATCCTGCTACGGATTCTGCTGAAGCTTTACTTCGAGCGGCAGCAACAACAACTGGGTTCGCGCTTCAAAACGAAGATGGTGGTGGCCTTCCTCGGCCTTTCGCTGGTCCCGGTCATTTTTCTTTTCATCTTCGCCTATGGCCTGTTGAATCGAACGATTGACAAGTGGTTCAGCGTACCTCTCGACCTGATTCGCCAAGACTCCGAGGAGTTGGTCCGCCAACTCGAGCTGCAAGCCGCGCAGCGTGCCGATCACATCTCCAGCTATCTCGCGCAGAGTGAAGACATGATCCAGGCCATGGAAAATCACCAAACACCTCTGGTGGCGCGCATGGTGACGCAGGAGGTCGCGGCTGACCCGGGGACCGTGGCCGCCATGTGTTTCGACTCCTCCGGGCAACTGCTGGCGCAGGCGGGCGACCCGTGGCCGGATCCGTCAGCGATCGCCCGCTATTTTCCGCAGATACTCGTTGGCAAGATCCCCCCTAGCGGCATAATGGGGCACTGGTCGGCGGGCGGATATGAGCTTTTTATTTCCGTGGTTCCGATTCTTGGTAATTCCGGTGTTCGCTTAGGCACCGTCGCGGGGATTATGCGCCTGCCTTCGAGGTTGACCCAAATTTCCGCTGAGATTCAGCAAGAAACGCAAAAGTACAACGAGCTGAGCCTGCAGCGAAAAGCTCAAAAGCGCAATTATGTGTCGATGCTCTGGTTGCTGACACTGCTCATCCTTTTCATTGCCACATGGTTCGCACTTTTCTTTTCCAAACAGGTCACAGTCCCTATCCAGGCGCTGGCGAACGCCACGCACGAGGTGGCGCAAGGCAACCTGGGCTTCCAAATCTCGGCGCGGGCGGACGACGAGCTGGGGGTGTTGGTTCTTTCCTTCAATCAGATGACCCAGCAACTTCTCGAAAACCGCCGCGCCATCGAGCAGGCATCGTTGAACCTCCAGAAAGCCAACCGCCAATTGGAAGAGCGTGGTAACACTATTGAAGCGATCCTGGAGAACATTCCCACCGGAGTCGTATCTTTCGATCCGCAGGGCCAGATCACGCGCTTGAATTCCACTGCCGAACGATTGTTCGGGCGGCCTCATGCCCAGCCCGCGCGCGTTCTGACGGATCTTTTCTCCGCCGAGGATGCACGGGAAATTGCCCGCATGTTCCGGCGAGCGGCGCGCCAGGGAGTGGTGACTCAGCAGATGGAACTGGACCTGGGAGGGCACCGCGCCTTCATGGCGCTGACCGTGTCTTCCGTTCAGGCCCGGCACGGCCGCGTGGGGTCCGTCCTGGTGTTGGAAGACTTGGCGGAGGTATTGCGCTCTCAGCGCTCGGCTGCCTGGCAAGAGGTCGCCCGCCGCATCGCCCATGAAATCAAGAATCCGCTCACCCCCATCCAGCTTTCCACCGAGCGCATTCTGCGGCTGCTGGAGCGGATGGATACAGAAGCGCCACCACGCGAATTGCTGACGGCCGTCGGCGACAGCGCCCAGTTGATCGGACGCGAGATTGGCACTTTGAAAACACTGGTTGATGAATTCACCGCCTTTGCCCGCTTCCCAACCTCCAAGCCGGCGCCCGCGCAAATCAACGATATTCTGGAAGATGCCCTTAACGTATTCGCTGGCCGCCTGAATGGGATCTCGTTGCAGCGCGATCTCTCTCCCGATCTGCCGATGGTGCAGGCTGACCCGGATCAGATGAAGCGCGTGGTGGTGAATCTCATCGATAATGCCGCCGAAGCCCTCGATCAGTCGCTGCGCAGGGAAATATGGGTACGCAGTATGCTCGCGCCTGATCGCGATGTGGTGGAAATCACCATCGAAGATAGCGGGCCGGGAATCACTCCGGAGGCCAAGGAACGGCTCTTCCTCCCCTATTTCTCTACCAAGCGCTCGGGAACCGGGCTGGGCCTGGCGATTGTCAATCGCATCATCGCTGAACACCACGGCTCGATCCGCGTGGAGGAGAATTTCCCCACCGGGAGCAAGTTTGTTATCGAATTGCCCGTCGACCGGGCCATGGTGGCCAATACGGAAGAGGCTTTTGGGACCTAGGGAACACATGAAACAATCCGTCCTCATTGTTGACGACGAACCCGGCATCCGCGAATCGCTGACTGATGTCCTCCAGGACGAAGGCTTTTGTGTGGAATCCGTCGGCAGCGGCGAAGCTTGTCTGGAGACTCTCCGGACCAGCAAGTATGACGTCGTCCTGCTCGACATCTGGTTGCCGGGCCTGGACGGCATTCAAGTGCTGGAAAAAATCCAAGCCCTGGAAGAGCCTCCCACAATCATCATGATTTCGGGACATGGGACTATTGAAACGGCCGTCCGCTCCACCAAGCTCGGCGCCTTCGATTTCATTGAGAAGCCGCTTTCCATTGACAAGACCCTGCTGACGCTTCGCCACGCGTTGGAACAGTCGCGTCTGGCCGCGCAAAACCGCGAGTTGCGCGAGGAGTTGCGTGGCCGTGACCGGATCATCGGCGACAGCGTCCCCATGAAGGCTCTGCGCCAGCAATTGCAGCTTGCCGCCCCCACCCATGGCCGCGTGCTGATTTACGGCGAAAGCGGTACAGGAAAGGAACTGGTGGCCCACGCGCTGCACAACCACAGCCAGCGCGCCGAGCAGCCTTTTGTGGAAGTCAACTGCGCCGCCATTCCTGAAGAGCTCATCGAAAGTGAACTTTTCGGACACATTAAGGGGTCTTTTACCGGCGCGCTGGAAGACAAGACGGGCAAGTTCGAACAGGCCCACGGCGGGTCGTTGTTTCTCGACGAAGTGGGCGACATGAGCTTGCGCACGCAGTCGAAAGTGCTGCGCGTTATCGAGGAGCAGCGCTTAGCCGCGCCCCAGT
>CAWGTQ010000025.1:0-55990 GCA_963825395.1 uncultured Acidobacteriota bacterium
CCTTCCCAAGCTCTACCTCGCGATGACCGCTGCCGGCGACTTGGCGCGATAGGTGTGCCCACCGATCGTCTCGGGCCACAGGCAGAACGTACATTTTGCCGGACATCCGTGCCCCGTGTACATCGCCATGTAGGGATGCAGAAGGTAACCAATGAAATAGTTTTTGATATTGAGGTCGCGATGATATATCGGGAGTACGTTCGGCATGGAATCCCAATCCTGCACGAGTTCGCGTTCGGGATCGTGACGAATGCCGCCGCAGTCATCCCGATAGCTCAGCCCTTGAATGTCGCTCAGCGCTTTACCCTGAGCCAGCGCCAAGCATGTGTAGTCGAACTCGTTGCGGCACACAAAATCGATTGCCGGTGCATCCCGCAAGGTGGGCTCCGGCAGCACGGCGACGTGAGGGCCAATAAAGCCAATTTGGGCGCGGGGGTTCCTGCTCTTGATGGCTTCGGCGCACTTGATGTCATTGTTCAATGATGGCGTGCTGGTATGGAGCACGAATAGCTCGAATTCGTTCGCGATGTTCAGCACGTCATCCACCGTCTGACGGTGAGCTGGCGCGTCCATCAATTTGCTTCCCTCGACAAGTGCGGCAGGCTGCGCCAGCCAGTACGGAAACCAGTAAGAGGTGATTTCACGTTTCGCCTGGTAGCGAGAACCTGCCCCGCCATCGAATCCGTCGAATGAGGGCGGGTTGAGGAAAAGGGTAGTTTTCATAGGCCATTATCCTCGTTGTAGAGAATCACGATGCTGACGGTTCAAATCCCATTGAAGGGCAGAAGGGAGAATCAGGAGCAAACAATGCGAAAACGACCATGAATGCCAAACCTTCTATTTTCCACTCTACATTAACGCGCACATCGATTCCCTGCTTCACTGACGACGTCACAGTACAATGATTCTCAAAGACCTCTGCACATCGGTTCATACTGCGTTATTCGCACCGCGAAGCGGCACTCGTCCTGACCGCGCATGTTCATTGATGCCCGAAAGGTATTATCCGGTATTTCCATTATGGACTTTCTGCCCCATCGTTAATATACACCTGACCACCACTGATCGCAATTGTCAGTCGGGTTTGCAGTGCCAAGTGCTTCCACAGCAGGCAGCGCGGAGTTAGGCGTAGTTTGCCTTACTCTGCGGCTCTTAACACGATACCGTCAACGTATTTGTTAACATCCAAGGAGGAAAGGCCGCAGAGCAATCCCCTTCGGCACGGGATAACTCTCCGCTACCAGCTTGGCCCTTCGGTTCACTATTGCCTCCGCACGACAGCGCGCATAGATTGATCGCATGTACAGTAAGCCCGCAAAGCGGGCGAAAGATCGTAGCCCACGGCGCAAGCCGTGGGGCAATCGGCCCACCCACCCAAGCCCCTTTAGGGGCGAAAGAAATCACGACCAAATGTAACGCTCATCGTAGGCAATGCCATTCTTCTTGAGAAAAGCGATGAGTTCCTCCTCGAAGGTCACGCGGCGGTGATGTTTCTCCTGGTCGCCGATATATCTCACCACGGCAGGCACCAGGGAATGACTTAGGTGTGGGACATGTTCTTCCACCCCTCCGGGGCTTAGGGGCGGAGAACCCCGCAGACGTTTATCAGCAGCCCGTACTATGCTCTGGTGCAAGGCTGTCTCCTTGCGTAAAATACATGCTTGCGTTTCGAGTTTCGAGTTTCGAGTTTCGAGTTTCGATTTTCGAATCTCGAGTTTCGGCTGGCGCAGGATGCGAGTTCATTCCTTGGACAAAGTAATTTCAGAACCTCAATTTCGGCGTGTGGCAATTGTTGGCTTGGGCCTGCTGGGCGGATCGTGGGGGCTGGCTCTTAAGAGGGCAGGCTTCACGGGCCGCATTGTGGGCTACGCCCGGCGGGCCGAGACGCGCGCGCAGGCGCTCAGCGAGGGCGCGGTTGACGAGGGATTTGCGGATGTGAACGAGGCCGTGCACGGGGCCGATCTCGTGATTCTGGCGACGCCGGTCGCGGCGATCCTCGACAGCCTTCCGCGGATGCAGCCACACTTGTCGCCGCAGGCGCTCATCACCGACGTCGGCAGCACCAAGCGACGGATCTGCCAACGGGCGGCGGAGTTCTACGCTGGTCGGCCGCTGTTTCTCGGGGGGCACCCGATGGCGGGCAAGGAGC
Source organism: uncultured Acidobacteriota bacterium (assembly GCA_963825395.1). Lineage (GTDB taxonomy): Bacteria > Acidobacteriota > Terriglobia > UBA7540 > UBA7540 > Bog-366. The sequence continues at coordinate 2,150 of CAWGTQ010000025.1, forward strand.
GCTCGGGACTTGAAAACGCTGACGCGCGGCTTTTTGAAAACGCCCGTTACATTCTGACTCCGATCAAGCCGGAAGATCTCGACGACGCGCGCGTGCAGGCGTTTCGCGCGCTCGTCGAGGCCATCGGGGCGCGTCCGCTCACGAGCGATCCGGCGACCCACGACCGGGCCGTCGCTTACCTTTCCCATCTCCCCCAATTGCTTTCCTCGGGCCTGGCCAGCCTGATTGAGGAGAAGCACACGGCCGGGGACTTGTCTCTGGAAGTGGCGGCCTCGGGTTTTCGCGATGTGACTCGCCTGGCCGACAGTCCCTACTCCGTCTGGCGCGACATTTGCCTGACGAACACTGAAAACATCCAGATGGCGCTTGACGCGCTGATCCAGAAATTGGAGTCCATCAAGGTGCACCTGGGTGACCGTGAGCTGGAGCGCGAGTTTCTGGCCGCCCACCGCCTTCGCGACAAGCTCCCGAGATGAGCTGACTCGGCCCGAGAGGAGGAATAATGCTGAAATCCGTTTTGGAGATATTGGCCACCACTCCCGCGAAACTGAAACGGGAGATTTCCACCTTCTCACGGCGGGAGATGCTGGTCCGGCCTGCCCCTGACAAGTGGTCGGTCCAGGAAGTATTGGCGCATTTGGCGGACGTCGAAGAAGTAGGGATGCGCGGCGCGGGTGGCGGCGATCGATCGAGGAGGAAAACCCAACGCTGCCGCTACTTTGATCAGGAAGCCCGCGCGATCGAGTACGAATACAACAAAGCCGACCCTCGTAAGAGCCTCGCGCGCCTTGAACGGCAGCGGCGGGCCAATCTCAAGTGGCTACGAAAACTGCGCCCAGCACAATTGAAACGCGTAGGGGTGCATGAGCAAGTCGGAGAGATTTCGGCGGAGGAAATGATTACCGAGTGGGCCTTTCACGATCTCGGCCATTTGAAGCAGGTACTGGAAATCAAGCGTTATGCCCTTTACCCGCGAATGGGAAACATGCGGGCCTTGCCCGCATGTTTCCCATCCTCGGGTAAAGGGCGTAGCGTTTGATTTCCAGAATCTGCTTCAAATGGCCCAAATCATGAAAAGCCCACTCCGTGATCATTTCCTCTGCTGAAATCTCTCCGACTTCCTGGTGAATCCCTTTGCGCTTCAATTGCGCAGGGCGAAGTTTCCGCAGCCACTTCAGGTTGGCTCGGCGCTGCCGGTCGAAGCGGGCGAGGCTCCGCCGTGGGTCGAGGGAGTTGTATTGGCATTGGACAGCGCGAGCCTCCTGATCGACGGGCAGCAGGGTGGGCCTTTCCTGCTCGATCATTGCCGCCACCCGCGCGCGCATTCCGACTTCTTCTATGTCCGCCAAGTGCGCCAACACTTCCTGCACCGACCACTTGTTGGGGGCAGGCCGGGCGTGCATCTCCCCCCGCGATAATGTGGATATCTCCACCTTGATTTTCCCCGGAGTGGTGCCCAGTATCTCCAAAACTGATTTCAGCATGCATTCCTCCTGTCCTGCCGAGTCAACTCCTCTCGCGCAGCTTGTCGCGAAGGCAGTGGGCGGCAAGAAACTCGCGCTCCAGTTCGCGATCACCCAGGTGCACCCGGATGGACTCCAATTTCTGGATCAGTGCGTCTAATGCCAATTGGATATTCTCGGTGTTCGTCAGGCAAATGTCGCGCCAGATCGAGTAGGGGCTGTCGGCCAGGCGCGTCACATCGCGGAATCCCGACGCCGCCAGTTCCAGAGACAAGTCTTCGGCCGTGTGCTTCTCCTCGATCAGGCTGGCCAGACCCGAGGAGAGCAATTGGGGGAGATGGGAAAGATACGCGACGGCCCGGTCGTGGGTTGCCGGATCGCTCGTGAGCGGACGCGCACCGATAGCCGCCACGAGCGCGCGAAATGCCTGCACGCGGTCGTCGCCAAGATCTTCCGGCTTGAGCGGGGTCAGCACGTAACGGGCGTTTTCAAAAAGCCGCGCGTCAGCGTTCGCAAGTCCCGAGCGCTCCTTTCCCGCCATCGGGTGCCCACCCAGGAACAGCGGTCCCCGGGTATAGAGTTCCGCCGCCCGCTGGCAGATCCGCCGCTTGGTACTGCCGACATCGGTGATAAGCGCCCGCGGCGACAACTGCGGCTGTAGACGGGGGAGGTGGTCGAGGATCACCGCGACCGGCGTCGCCAGGATCACGAGGTCGGCCGCGTGGACGGCCTCGTTCACATCGGCGAATCCCTCGTCGACCGCACCCTCGCCGAGAGCCTGCTGGCGCGTCTCGGCGCGCCGGGCATAGCCCACCACGCGGCCCGCGAAGCCTGCCTTCTTGAGTGCCAGCCCCCACGATCCACCCAGCAGGCCCAAGCCCACAATCGCTACACGCCGAAATAGAGGTTCTGAAATTACGTTGTCCAAGGAATGAACTCACATCCTGCGCCAGCCGAAACTCGAGATTCGAAAATCGAAACTCGAAACTCGAAACTCGAAACTCGAAACGCAAGCATGTATTTTACGCAAGGAGACAGCCTTGCACCAGAGCATAGTACGGGCTGCTGATAAACGTCTGCGGGGTTCTCCGCCCCTAAGCCCCGGAGGGGTGGAAGAACATGTCCCACACCTAAGTCATTCCCTGGTGCCTGCCGTGGTGAGATATATCGGCGACCAGGAGAAACATCACCGCCGCGTGACCTTCCAGGAGGAACTCATCGCCTTTCTCAAGAAGAATGGCATCGCCTACGATGAGCGTTACATTTGGTCGTGATTTCTTTCGCCCCTAAAGGGGCTTGGCGTGGGGGGGCCGATTGCCCCACGGCTTGCGCCGTGGGCTACGATCTTTCGCCCGCTTTGCGGGCTTACTGTACATGCGATCAATCTATGCGCGCTGTCGTGCGGAGGCAATAGTGAACCGAAGGGCCAAGCTGGTAGCGGAGAGTTATCCCGTGCCGAAGGGGATTGCTCTGCGGCCTTTCCTCCTTGGATGTTAACAAATACGTTGACGGTATCGTGTTAAGAGCCGCAGAGTAAGGCAAACTACGCCTAACTCCGCGCTGCCTGCTGTGGAAGCACTTGGCACTGCAAACCCGACTGACAATTGCGATCAGTGGTGGTCAGGTGTATATTAACGATGGGGCAGAAAGTCCATAATGGAAATACCGGATAATACCTTTCGGGCATCAATGAACATGCGCGGTCAGGACGAGTGCCGCTTCGCGGTGCGAATAACGCAGTATGAACCGATGTGCAGAGGTCTTTGAGAATCATTGTACTGTGACGTCGTCAGTGAAGCAGGGAATCGATGTGCGCGTTAATGTAGAGTGGAAAATAGAAGGTTTGGCATTCATGGTCGTTTTCGCATTGTTTGCTCCTGATTCTCCCTTCTGCCCTTCAATGGGATTTGAACCGTCAGCATCGTGATTCTCTACAACGAGGATAATGGCCTATGAAAACTACCCTTTTCCTCAACCCGCCCTCATTCGACGGATTCGATGGCGGGGCAGGTTCTCGCTACCAGGCGAAACGTGAAATCACCTCTTACTGGTTTCCGTACTGGCTGGCGCAGCCTGCCGCACTTGTCGAGGGAAGCAAATTGATGGACGCGCCAGCTCACCGTCAGACGGTGGATGACGTGCTGAACATCGCGAACGAATTCGAGCTATTCGTGCTCCATACCAGCACGCCATCATTGAACAATGACATCAAGTGCGCCGAAGCCATCAAGAGCAGGAACCCCCGCGCCCAAATTGGCTTTATTGGCCCTCACGTCGCCGTGCTGCCGGAGCCCACCTTGCGGGATGCACCGGCAATCGATTTTGTGTGCCGCAACGAGTTCGACTACACATGCTTGGAGCTGGCTCAGGGTAAAGCGCTGAGCGACATTCGAGGGCTGAGCTATCGGGATGACTGCGGCGGCATTCGTCACAATCCCGAACGCGAACTCGTGCAGGATTGGGATTCCATGCCGAGCGTACTCCCGATATATCATCGCGACCTCAATATCAAAAACTATTTCATTGGTTACCTTCTGCATCCCTACATGGCGATGTACACGGGGCACGGATGTCCGGCAAAATGTACGTTCTGCCTGTGGCCCCAGACGATCGGTGGGCACACCTATCGCGCCAAGTCGCCGGCAGCGGTCATCCGCGAGGTAGAGCTTGGGAAGGATCTCTTCGGCAATCAAGTACGGGAATGGATGTTCGATGACGACACTTTTACGATCGATCGGCCGCGAGCGATCGAAATTGCCAAGGGCATGAAGAAGCTGAAGCTAACGTGGTCCTGCAACGCACGGCCCCAGCTTGACTATGAGACGCTGCGCGCGCTGCGCGATAACGGGTTGCGGTTACTCCTCTGCGGCTTCGAATCAGGCAATCAGGAAATCTTGAATCGGACGAAGAAGGGCCTGCGACTCGAAACGGCGCGAAATTTTATGCGCAACTGCCGCAAGTTGGGCATCCGGGTTCACGGAACGTTCATGATTGGACTGCCGGTGGAAACGCAGGAGACGATTGAGGAGACGATGCGGTTTGCGGAAGAGCTCGATCCGTTCTCGATTCAGATTTCGATCGCGACACCTTATCCCGGCACCGAACTCTACCGGCAAGCGATCGAGAACGGCTGGGTCGACAGCAAGGTTCTGGTGGCGGAAAGTGGATTACAGACTTCAACCCTGCGCTACCCCCATCTTTCACCGGAGCAAGTCGAAGAGGCGGTGGAGCGCATGTATCGGCGTTTCTATTTCCGGTGGAAACCGATTCTACGTTTTGTGCGGGAAATGGCAACTAGTCGGCAAATGCTTGTGCGCCGCTTACGCGAGGGCGGCGAGTTCTTTGAATATCTCAAAGAGCGCCGCGAAATCGCGCGGGCTCGGCATGACTCACCGCCGCAAACCGCAGTGGCACACTAATCGCGCGAACTCGAGCCGATTTCAGCAATTCTGCGCGACTCACCGTATTGGTAACTTCCTTTTGATATACTGCCATGTTGAAATGGGCTCCCCAGCCACGCGCCGGCGGGCGCGGAACCGTAAAGCACGGACCGATCCTCGTGGTAAGGGGCTCTTGCTCGCGGCCTTCCGGCTGGGGGTGGGAAAGAGCCACTGCCGGTGCCATCCGTGCGCGCCCCGGACCACCCGCCGCGAGCAGGGCGCCGCCCATGCGCTAGGTCGGGATCGGCCTGGGCTCCGTGGGCGTGGTGGTAGGGTTGGGGTAGGAGGAGCGCGAATTGTTTTTGACCTGCTTGCGGTGGGCGATTCTCGGCGCGGCGATATTGCCCTCGTTATCCTATTTACTGATCGTCTTCGCGTCCCGCAGTTTCTTCCGCCGCCACAACGCGGCGCCTCGCGACTTCACCCCGCCCGTGAGCATCCTCAAGCCTGTCCACGGGCTGGACACCGAAGCTTATGAGAATTTTGCAAGCTTCTGCAATCAGGATTATCCGGAATACGAGGTTCTGTTCGCGGCCACAAACGAGCAGGACCCTGCCACGCTCGTGATCCGCAAGCTCATCGCTGATTTCCCCGCGCTCCCGATTCGCCTGGTAGTGGCGCCGGAGAAGATCGGTTCGAATGACAAGGTCAACAAGCTTTGTGGATTGGCACGAGCTGCCCGACACAACCTGCTAGTCATTTCGGACGCTGATATTCAAGTCGGTCCGGGCCACTTGCGCGCTGTCGCGGCACCTTTTCGCGATGCTAAAACTGGCGTGGTCACCAGTTTGTTCACGGGGATACCGGTGCCTTCTCTTTGGCCGGAGCTGGAGGCCATTTCCATCAGCGCCGGTTTCATGCCTGCGATTCTGATGGCCTGGCAACTGGAAGGAGTGCGCTTTGCGCTGGGCGCAACAGTGGCAATCACACGCGAGAGCCTGGCAGAAATCGGCGGATTTGAGGTCCTTGCCGACGAAGCCGCCGATGATTACGAGATCGGCTACCGAACCGCAGCGCGGGGGCGCCAGGTGGAACTGGTTGATGCTTCGGTTAAGACGTGGTGCTCCCATCAGAGTCTGCATGATTTCTTCATTCAACGCTTGCGCTGGGCCATCATGGCTCGCCAATCCCGGCCCTTGGGCTATGTGGGTTCGATTTTCACGTACGGCCTGCCTTGGACCCTTCTGGCGGTACTCTTTGCCCCCACGCGCCTAATGGCGGCGGGTTTTGTCGCAGCCTACCTCGTTCTGCGCATGGCCGCTGTGTGGACGACGGGCGTTTGGGGATTACACGATGATTTGATAAAGCGCCGGTGGTGGTTAGTTCCTCTCTGGGATACTTTCGCCTTTGTCATCTGGTTGCACAGCCTGTTTTGGAGCCGGGTTCGATGGCGTGGTGTGGAATACCGCGTCGCAGGAGGCCGGTTGATACCTGTGGCTTCTCGGCCGCAGGATCCCGCCTTAGAACGTATAATGTGCTCCACCTGCCAAAAAGAACGTTGACTGCCGCAGAATCGTCCCTCCCTGCCTCAATTCCGTCCCCCACGCTTGAACTCCGACGAGCGAGCGTAGCGCAGTCCTCCGTTCTTGAGGTCTGCGGTTCTTCCCTTAGATTCTCGCTCCCGAATCCGATGGCTGGCCCCTTTCGTTAGGATTTTGGGTTTTCCCGCAAGAAGGGCCGCAGACCTCAAGAACGGAGTTCTGCGCTACGCCTCCATTTTTCTCATGCCCGATACCCCAGCGGCAAGCGCACGGTGTAAATCTGGATGGGGCCGAGGGCGATCGCAAATTCAAAAGGGCAGATGCAAAATGGGATAGCTAACAGCTCGCAGCCGACAGCTAACAGTTAGCCCCGAACCCCTGACCCCGAACCCCGAGGCCCGTATTCCGTTTCCTGCCCCTCAGGGTGCCGTCCGCAATTCCTCGCGGATCACACGCCGCAGGGTTTCCTCGATCTCGGGCTGCCGCGCGCCCTCGATATAGGCGCGCAGCGCGTTGTTGATCAAGGTTTGATAGTTGCCGCCCCCGGCGCGCTCCACCGCGTCTCGGAAATATTCCAGAATGTCGGTGTCCAGGCGGATGGTGATGCGTTCCTTGCCGGGTGGCAGGGGCAGTACCGGTCCGCGCTTTCCTTTACTGGAAGTCGTAGGTTTTCATAGATTAATACCGCATCCGCAAAACGCACCCCGTGCCTCGCGACGTTTTGCCTCGCCTTCGTGCGGTCCCAGACGATCTGCATGCGTAGAGCATACACTTGTATGTACGGCGTGTCAAGAGCAAGCGGGGCGCCGGCCAGGGCTGAGGGCGATTGCAAATTCAAAATGGCAGATTCAAGATGGGGGAGGGCAGGAGGCTGATCGCAAATTCAAAAGGGCAGATTCAAGAGGGGATAGCTAACAGCTCACAGTCGACAGCAGAAGTTAGTTTTCAGTCCTCAGTTTTCAGTTGTCAGTAGGAACAGAATTCGACAGTGGAAACTGGAAACTCGCAACCTATTGGCCGATTTTCGAGTTTCAAATTTCGATTTTCGAATTTTGATTTTCCAGCTTCGATTTTCGAGTTTCGCCCTACACTTTCCTGCCCACTGCCGGCGCAATCATTCGTAATTCTTTCATCAGTTGTTCGAACTGATCGGGAAAGAGGGATTGCGCGCCGTCGCTCAACGCTTTATCCGGGTCGTTGTGGACCTCAATCAGCAAGCCATCCGCTCCCGCGGCCAGGGAGGCGCGGGCCATGGGAGCAACTTTATCGCGCCGGCCCGTCCCGTGCGAGGGATCCACCACAATGGGCAGGTGCGAGAGCTTTTTGATGACCGGGATGGCGGAGATGTCGAGGGTGTTCCGCAAATAACTATCGAAGGTTCGGATGCCACGCTCGCACAGCACGACGTTGTAGTTCCCTCCGGCCATGATGTATTCGGCGGAGAGGAGCAACTCCTCAATGGTGGCGGAGATTCCCCGCTTCAGCAAAACGGGCTTGGCCACCTTGCCGAGGTCCTTGAGCAGGTTGTAATTCTGCATGTTGCGAGCTCCCACCTGGAGCATGTCCACGTAATCGAGCATCATGGGAATTTGGGTCTGGTCCATAACCTCGGAAACCACACAAAGGTGGTGCTTGTCCGCGGCCAGGCGCATGAGTTCCAGCCCTTGCCGGCCGATCCCCTGGAAACTGTACGGCGAAGTGCGGGGTTTGAAGGCTCCGCCGCGCAGGACGCGCGCGCCACTCGCCGCCACGGTTGCCGCGATGCTGTCAATCTGCTCGGCGCCCTCCACGCTGCACGGTCCGGCCATCACCACCACTTCATCGCCCCCGATGGCAACCCCCCGGCCTATGTTCACCACTGATCCCTCTGGCCGGAAATGCCGGCTGGCCAGCTTATACGGCGCGGTAATTCTTACAACCTCTTCCACCCCTGCCAGCAACTCGATGTCGCGGGTGTCGAAGTCCACCTTTGCGCCCACCGCCCCCAGCACCGTGTGGCGCGCACCCGTCGAGCGGTGTATATCAAACCCCATATCCATCAACTTATTGATAACACGTTGTATGTTCTCTTCCGTCGCGCCTTCCTGCATCACTACGACCATTAGGCATCACTCCTTCGAAAAGGAACTTCCGCCATCCATGGAATGCCGCTCCAGCGAGCGCGCCTCATCAATGATACGTTCAAAGAGGCGGCGGATGGCGGCGTCATCCAGCGGTCCCGCGTTCGCTTTCACCACATTGCGCAGGATTTCAGCCTCGCGCTCGGGTTGCCAGGCGGGGAGGCTCACCGTTTTCTTCAAGTGGCCAATCTCCACCGCGCATTGCGACCGCTCGTTCAAAAGCCTTACCAGTTGCTGGTCGATCTCGTCGATTCGCTTACGCCAGCCCACCAGATCGCTCATGAGGGTTCACCCCCCGTCCCGGCTTTGAGCCCGCGCACGAATTGTTCAATCGCCGCCGGCCCCTCTTGGGGAAAGCGCTCTTCAATCGCGTGCACAACCGCGCTGCCCACCACGGCAGCCTCGGCGTGCAACTGGACTTCGCGGACCTGCGCCGCGGTGGAGATTCCAAATCCTATGGCGAGGGGAAGGGAAGTGAACCGGCGCACCCGCGCTGCCAGAGGGCGCACGCTGGAAGCCATCTCGCTTCGTTCACCGGTGACCCCGGTCCGCGAGATCAGGTAGAAAAAGCCCGTGGAAAGTTGCGCCGCTCGCTCCAGACGCGCGTCCGTGGAAGTAGGTGATGCCAGAAACACCGTGTCCAGATTCTGCGCCCGCATAGCCCGAACGTAATTTTGCGCTTCTTCCGGGCTTAGGTCCACCACCAATGCGCCATCCACTCCCGCTTGCGCCGCGCTGGCCGCAAATTTCTCCAGGCCGTATTGCAGGAGGGGATTGAAGTAGCTGAACAGAATGATGGGCGCGCGCACGGTTCGGCGCCAGCTTGGGAATCGCTCCAGGATTTTGCGCAGCGTCGTGCCGGCGCGCAGCGCCCGCTCGGAAGCGCGCTGGATCACCGGGCCGTCCGCCAGGGGATCAGAAAACGGCACGCCCAACTCGATCACATCCACGCCGGCACAGTCAAGCGCCAGAAGCAACTCTCCCGTGGCGTCCAGGTTGGGGTCACCCGCGGTCAAATAGACGATCAGGCCCTTGGCGTTCCTAGCGCGCAGGTCACAAAATCGGGCTGCAATGCGAGTTGTCAGTTGGTCAGGCATTTTCGGTCATTTTGACTTATCATTCACGGCTTTGGACTTTCTGTCTCTAACGGGATGTATCCCTTAATACCCCCCAGTACCGGGCATTACCCCCTTATCCACAATCGAAGATCCAAAGTCACAGAATTCCGGCGGATTGAAAAATCCCCAAGTCTTTATCCCCACGTCCCGAAAGGTTCACGACAATGATCCCATCACGCGGCATCGCCGGCGCACGCTTGATGACCTCGGCGAGCGCATGCGCAGATTCGAGCGCGGGAATAATTCCTTCCACGCGGGCCAGCAGGCTGGCAGCTTCCAGCGCTTCCTGGTCGTTCACGTGGGTGTACTCCACGCGCCCTCGACGATAGAGTTCGGCATGTTCGGGTCCCACTGCGGCGTAATCGAGCCCCGCGGAAACCGAGTGCGTGTTTGAGATCAGGCCGTCCTCCGTTTGCAACACGTAAGTGTAGGAGCCGTGCAGCACGCCGGGTTTGCCGCCCGCAAATCGCGCCGCGTGTTCGCCCAGGTTCGGACCACGGCCGCCCGCCTCCACGCCTACCATCTTCACGCTGGCGTCGGGAATGAAATCGTAAAACAGGCCGATAGAGTTACTGCCTCCGCCCACGCAGGCGCAAAGCAAATCCGGAAGTCTCCCCACGTTCTCCAGAATCTGCCGGCGCGCTTCCTGGCCGATGATCCGTTGAAAATCACGTACCATCATCGGGTAAGGGTGCGGTCCCAGCACCGATCCCATCAGGTAATGGGTGTTATGCACGTTCGTCACCCAGTCGCGCATTCCTTCGTTGATCGCATCCTTCAACGTCTTCGTTCCGGAGGAAACGGAAACCACCTGCGTACCGAGTAGGCGCATGCGGAAGACGTTAGGGGCCTGCCGTGCCATGTCTTCCTCGCCCATGTACACAACGCAGTCCATCCCCAGCAACGCCGCCACTGTAGCGGTGGCCACGCCGTGCTGCCCCGCTCCAGTTTCCGCCACCAAGCGAGTCTTGCCCATCCGCTGCGCTAGCAACCCCTGTCCCAAACAGTTGTTGATTTTGTGCGCACCGGTGTGTAGCAGATCTTCCCGCTTCAGATAGATCTGCGCGCCACCCAGGCGCGCCGTGAGCCGCCGGGCGTGGAAGAGAGGCGTCGGGCGGCCGGCAAAGTCCTTTAGCAATCGCCCGAGCTCCGCTTGAAACGACGGGTCGCTGCGTGCCGCCCAATAAGCCGCTTCCAATTCCTCGACGGGAGCCATCAGCGTTTCCGGCGCGAAGCGTCCGCCGAATTCGCCGAACCACCCGCGCGCGTCCGGACCTGTGGAAGTGTCACACCCCATCGTTGATTCCTCGATTGGCTCGCTCGACCTCATGGAAAAAAGCCCTCAGTTTGCTGGCGTCTTTCACGCCCGGCGCGGATTCCACGCCGCTGGCCACATCCACGGCGAAGGGCCGAACTTCCCGGATCGCCTGCCCTACATTTTGGGGGGTCAACCCTCCCGCCAGGATAATAGTTCCGAACCGGTTTGCATCTCGGGCCAAGGCCCAATTGAAGGGTTTGCCCGTTCCCCCCAGGAGTTCGGGGTCGAAGGCATCCAACAGAAACGCGTCACCTCCGAGGTCGCGCAACATCTCAGGTTGGAATCCTTCCCTGACGGCTACGGCGCGAATCCGCGGGAAATTCGCCAACGTCCCATCCAGCGGCGGAAATTGGCGGCCGTGCAATTGCACCACCCTGACCCGCGACTCCCCCATCACGCGCGCCACGTGTTCGCCATCCGTTTCATTCGCGAAAATACCCACCGCTGAAATTAGGGGCGGCAGTTTCATGATAATCGCCCGCGCGGCCGCAGGATCGATATGTCGCGGCGAAGGCGGATAGAAATTAAAGCCCAGCGCCACAGCTCCCAGTTCGACGGCAAGTTGTGCGTCTTCCCATCGCGTGATGCCGCAAATTTTTACGCGTGTCAACATCTTTTCGAAACTCGAAATTCGAAACTCGATGACAGCGGAGGTCTCAGCATAAAATCGTTCGCCCGGTTCTCAGCGAGTTTCGATTTTCGCTTTTCGAACTTCGAATGGAACGGGTTGCCCGGTAAACTCTGCCAGCAATTGGCGCAGGGCCTTGCCAGGGTCGGGTTGCGTCATCAGGCGTTCCCCGATGAGCACCGCATCAAAACCCGCTTCCCGGACGCGCCGCAGGTCCGCGGACGTTTTGATGCCACTCTCGCTGACGGCGAGGCAGTCGTGGGGCATCTTCGCTCGCAATCGAAACGACGTGTCCAAGTTCACTTCCAGGGTCTTCAGATTGCGGTTGTTCACGCCGATGATCTGGGCGCCTGCAGCCACAGCGCGGTCCAACTCCGCTTCCGTGTGGACCTCCACCAGTGCGGCGATTTGCATTTGTTTGCATACTTCGAGCAAGGTGTGCAAGTCATGCTCGGACAATGCGGCCACGATCAGCAGCAGAGCGTCTGCGCCCGCTGCCACCGATTCATAAACCTGATAACATTCCAGGATAAAATCTTTGCGCAGCACCGGAATTTCTACGGCTTGCCGCACTTCCGTAAGGTCCCCGGTGGAACCGAGAAAGTATTGGTCTTCCGTCAGCACCGAAAGCGCCGAAGCGCCTCCGCCTGCGTATCCCAAAGCAATTTCACGGGGGCGATAATCCTGCCGCAGCAATCCCCGCGAGGGCGACGCACGCTTGAGTTCCGCGATGACACGCAAGCCCTGCGGACGGTCAGGGTCAGCGCCGTGAGCGAGAGCCGCAGCAAAATCGCGGCGCTCCCGTCGCGCCTCCGCCATCTCCTGCACACGCACCAGTGGAAGAAGCACACGCCTCTCCTCCAGCGAGCGCCGGCGCGCGGAAACGATGTTGTCCAGGATGGTCCTTCCTGGCTCGTCAGGCATGGCCTGAAACTCCCAACCGCAACGTGAACGTTCTTCAGAAAGACAATCTGCCAATGTATGCCGCAGTTAAGTGCAAAGTCAAGAACGCGCGTTGCGTATGGCCTTTTCTTGCCACGGCACGAATCGCGTGCTAGCGCCGGCCGAAGACCCACCAGAGTGAAGAGAAAATGGACTACAATTCCCCTCAAACATTCTATAGTAGTCGGTTGCTTGTCGAGCCCGACTCGAACATGGAGGAAGCCATGCTGGAAGTCGTAACCTTTGGTGAAGCTATGATCCGTCTTTCTCCCCCGCACTTCCAACGCCTGGAGCAGACCGCGACGCTGGACGTTCAGGTGGGTGGGGGGGAGTTGAACGTTGCTGTGGGGGTCGCCCGCTTGGGTTTGAAGAGCGCCTGGGTTTCGCGCCTCCCACAGAATTCCCTGGGGCGCCTCGCGGAGAATCGGGCGCGCCAAGCCGGCGTCGATACTTCGCATGTGGTCTGGACCTCGGACGCCGAGAGCCGTATGGGTCTCTACTTCCTGGAATTCGGCGCGGCGCCCCGCCCCAGCGCCGTGCTCTACGACCGCCGGAATTCCGCCATCAGCGCCATCCGGCCCGGAGAGGTAGATTGGAAGCGAGTCATGGAAGGCGCGCGCTGGTTTCACACCAGCGGCATCACGCCTGCGCTCAGTGATTCCGCGGCGGCCATGACGATGGAAGCTTTGCAGGCGGCAAAGCAGGCGGGGCTGACGGTCAGTTATGATCTGAATTATCGTGGAAAACTCTGGTCGCCGGATAAGGCGCGGGCCGTGCAAGAACCTCTGATGGAATACGTGGACGTCCTGATCACCACGGAAGAAGACACGAACGTGGTGTTCAAAATCAATGCGGAAGACAAGTCCGGACAGAAAACGTTCGCACAAGTTTCTGCCGAGCCGTACAAAGAAGTTGCGCAGCGCTTGCAGGAGAAATTCCGCTTCCAGGCGGTGGCGATCACTCTACGTGAGAACCCGCTGGTGTGGCGCAACACCTGGACCGCCATCGCTTACGCAGACGGCAAATTCTACGACGATGTGAAGTACGAACTGGAAATTGTGGATCGCCTGGGCGGAGGCGATTCTTTCAGCGCCGGCTTCATCTACGGCCGGTTGAAAAAGGATTCTTACCAAGCCGCCGTCCGCTACGGCAACGCCTTCAGCGCGCTGAAACATTCGATGCCCAGCGACTTTAACTGGACGACTCTGGCGGAGGTGGAAGGCCTGCTTAAAGGTTCTAGCCTGCGGGTTGCGCGGTAAGGGGTCGGCACAAGGAAGACTCAAAATTCAAAATCTCCAACGAGAGAAGGTAACACCCATGCCCTGGTCAAAAGAAAAAGCGCTTGGACTGATTCGCGAAGTAGGCTTGGTGCCGATTGTGCGCGCACCTTCGGCGGAAGACGCCCTGCTCGCCGCAGAGGCGATTATCGCCGGGAACATAGGCATCGCCGAGATTACCATGACCGTACCCAACGCCATTCAAGTACTGGAAAAGGTGGCGGACAAGTTCGGTGACAAGGTTCTGCTGGGCGCCGGCACAATTCTTGATCCTGAAACCTGCCGCGCGGCGTTGTTGGCGGGAGCGCAATTCATCGTTACACCCTCGCTCAATCTCCAGGTCATAGAGTTGGCGCGCCGATACAGCAAGCCGTGCTTGCCCGGCGCGCTGACGCCGACGGAGATTGTTGCAGCGTGGCAAGCGGGGGCGGACCTGGTGAAAATTTTCCCGTGTGGGCCGGTGGGAGGCGCCAAATACATCAAAGCACTCAAGGGCCCCTTCCCGCAAATTGAATTTGTGCCGACGGGCGGCGTGAATCTCGAGACGACCCCGGAGTTTATCAAGGCGGGAGCGGCCGCTGTCGCGGTGGGTGGCGAACTCGTGGACCTCAAGGCCCTGCGGGAAGGCAAGCTGGAAGTGATTTCCGCCAATGCGCGCCTGTACGTGGAAGCCGTCCGCGCGGCGCGCGCTACCCTGGGAAAGTGACGAACCATGCGCCAGACGCTGCTGAACATCGCCCTGGTAGTAGGCATTATGGGTTTCAGCGCCGTCGTCACTCAGCTTTTTGCCCGCGCGATGTACCTGACGTGTCCTCAGTGCCACACCCTCAACGCCCGCCGCCGGTCCCAATGCCGCAAGTGCGGCACGAATCTTCGGGGGTAGTCCCGCCGCTTCACCAGGCAGGTGGATCCGCAGAACCCTTTGCCGCGGCCGGAGTGAAGCAAGCCCCTGTTCATGCAGTGAAGGTTGGAGAGTGACATGAACCATCCCGCAAGCGCCGGAGGCAGAACTATGAGAAGACCTGAAAATAAGATGGGCAGGCGGCAGTTCCTGGGAGCCGCCGGCGTTGCGGGGATCATGATCATGAAGCCGCAGCTTCTGCGCGGCACGGCGGCGAACTCGACGATTCGATTGGGATTGCTCGGTTGTGGGCGTCGCGGCACGCACGTCGCCACATCGTTTGCTAACAACACCTCCGTGCGTGTGGTGGCTCTGGCCGACCTCTTTCAGGACCAGTTGGACAAGGGCAAACGCCACTTTGACGGCGTTGCCAAAAACCATGGCTATGCAGGCATCGACCCCAAGCTGATGTTTCGTGGGCCGCGGGCTTACCAGGCCCTGGCCAACTGTCCGGACATCGACATGGTGCAAATCTCCACGCCCGACATCTTCCATCCCGGGCATCTGGAGGCCGTCGTTGACGCGGGGAAGCACGTTTACTGCGAGAAACCCGTGGCGGTAGATGTGACCGGCTGCAAGCACGTGCTGGAGATTGGGGAAAAGGTGCAGAATCGCTTCAGCCTCGAGATCGGCTTCCAATGCCGCCACGCCCCTCCTTATGCGGAGTTGGCGCGCCGGGTCCAAGGCGGTGCGTTGGGTAAGATCGCCTGTGGCGCGGCCTACTACCAATCGACGGGCGCCATCTACCCGCCTTTTCCCAATGCCTCGCCTCTCGAACGCCGCATTCGAACTTTCATCTGGGATCGCGTCATTTCCGGTGACATCCTGTTGGACCAAAGTATTCATTTGGTGGACCTGTGCAACTGGATGCTGCAGGCCCATCCGCTGAGAGCCATGGGCACGGGCGGGCGCAGGGTGAAGGAAGACCCTGGTGATTGTTGGGACCACTTCGATGTCACTCTTACTTATCCCGGAGACGTGCATCTGAATCTCAATTCCTTTCAGGCAGGCAAAGCGTTGAGCGATGTCAGCATTCGTTTGTTCGGCGCGAAGGGCGTAGCCGAGCTGCACTACATGGGTGTGGTGGGAATATACGGTGAGGAACCCTGGGAATGGGAGGGCAGCATCGCGGCGGCTTCGCCGCGGCGGGGGCACGCCAATATTTACGCGGCGGCGGCCGAACGGCCCGCGAAGAATGCTGCCGGCATTTCTACCGACGCCCTCGAACGAGCCGATCCAGAAAAGGAGAAGGCATTCATCGAGAGCATTACCAGCGGAAGGTTTCACAACCAAGCCGCGTTGGGGGCAGAAACGGCGCTCAGCACAATACTGGGGCGCCAGGCCGCGTACGACCGAAGAGAAATGACCTGGGATGAGCTTTTGGCCTCTAATCAGACGTACGATCCGGAGCTGGAGGGAATCGACCTGAGCGAGTTCGAGTAGCTTCCGAAGCGTAGGCTCCCGGGCAGGATATTGCAGGCCTGCTTGGAAATTCTTGCTCCCGAGGTTCCGGACTATGGCAAAATAAGAGCGTCGACACCGTTCTGAGGCTGAAAGCACCAATTCACGGTTGCGAGTTATCGCAACCCCAAATCTCCATGGAGGATTTCGAAATGCGATACGGATTGGCGATAGGTCTCTTACTCGGGTTGTGGGGAACTGCGCGTGTTGGCTTGGCGGCCGACAAAGATGCGGAGCGGCTGGAGAATTCGGCGGAAGTCATCACCGAGATCATGAGAACTCCCGAAAAGGGCATCCCGCACGACCTGATGGACAAGTCGGTTTGCGTGGCGGTTATTCCTTCTGAAAAAAAGGTCGCCCTCGGCTTTGGCGCCAGCTATGGCCGCGGCGCGATGGTTTGCCGGCGCGGCGGCAACGGCCCCTGGGGCGCGCCTTCGATGATCACGGTGGGCGGCGCCAACGTAGGCTTCGAGATTGGCGGCCAAGCCACCGATTTCGTCCTGCTGGTGATGAATGGCAGGGGCGCGGAAAAACTCCTGCATGACTCCACCAAGATCGGCGCCGACGCTTCCGCCGCCGGCGGGCCTGTGGGCCGGGACGCGCAGGGCGCCACGGATCTGCAACTCCACGCGGAGATCCTCACCTATTCGCGCGCGCGCGGCGCCTTTGCGGGTGTTTCGCTGGACGGGCAGATGTTCAAGCAGGATGGGGATTCGAACGAAAAGCTTTACGGCCGCAAACTCCCCCCGCAGGACATCCTTTTCAAAGGCGTGGTGCCCGCCACCTGCCGCGGCACAGGCGCTGGATTCCGCGCTGACCCAATTCTCGCCCCACGGTGGCGAGCCGTTTCACCCGTAATAGCCGACGTGCATTCTCCTTTCTGTCCTCGACGGTCTGATGGCCTCGCTTATGGCGCGGCTTCCGGGGTTTCGCCCTCTGGCAGGAACACCTGGAAGCACGCGCCTTTTCCCGGCTCGCTGGTCACACGGATCCACCCGCGGTGGTCGTCGACGATCTTCGAGACGATGGAAAGCCCCAGCCCCACCCCGGTTTCCTTGGTGGTGAAGAAGGGATTAAAAATCTGCTCGCGCAGTTCGGCGGGAATGCCCGGGCCGGTGTCCTGGAAAGTGATCTCGACGCCGCCGCTTGCCGTCGGAACTCGGAGCCGCCGCCACGCGCAGCTTGCCCCCGCCGGGGCCCATGGCCTCATAGGCGTTCAGCGCCAGGTTGGTAAACACCCGCTCAATCAGGTCGGCGTCAAGGGTGACTTGCGGCAGGTCCGGGGCGAATTGCCGTTCCACTTCCACCTTGGCGTCGGGCCAGCGGTCGCGCGCCGCCTTCAGCGCCCGCTCGATCAAAGGGGGAATCTGCTCCGCGCGCTGCTCGAGTTTGTGCGGCCGGGCAAAATCCAGGAAGCGCGTCACCAAGGCGTTCATGCGGTTTACTTCGCTGGAGATGTATCCCGCCATCTCGGTGGTGATGGGGTCGGAGCTGGCAAGTTTGCGCATCAGGGTTTCCGCCGAGCCCTTGATGACCGCCAGCGGATTCCTTAATTCATGCGCCAGCCCCCCGGAAAGCTGCCCGAGCGCCGCCAGGCGTTCCGAGCGGCGCGCTTCCTCCTGCGCTTGCTCCAGCCGCCGGTTGGTCTCCGCCAGGGTCTCGGCGAGTTCCCGGTAGCGCATTACTTGCTGGCGGTTTTCCGTCACGAAACGGTTCACCACCACCGCCGCCAGGAAGAAAAACAGATTCCGGATGGCCAACTGCGTTATGGTCTCCGCCGTTACCTCCACCGCCGAGAGGCCGGTTAAAGGATCAAGGTTTTCGATGAGCTCCCAACCCACGAAGGAGCAGTAAACCGCCGAGGTCAGCATGGTCCATGCCAGCGTCGCCCAAAGCTCAAAGTACATGGCCGCCGTAACCACGGGCACGAAGTAAATCAGATAGTAGGAACTCTCAATCCACCCGTGTGATCCACCAGCAGCGACCCCAACAGGATTTTCACGATAACGCTGTAGCTGCGCCCTCGTTCAGGGACCCATTCCAGGAAGCGGTATTCGAAGATTTGGAACGCGCCAATGGCGAGAAGGATGAGCTGTTTATGGATTTCCAGGCGAGGCTCGAGCGCGGCCAAACCGCCCAAAAACGCCAGCCATAGCAGGTCCATCCAAGCGAAACTGCGCCGCTGATTCATGCCGTTCGATTCCCCCTCAGCAATGTGTCCCGTCTGTGTCATTTCTCGCCCACAGTTTCCCGCAGCGTCTGGGCGGCGTAAGCCGCCTGCTCATGGGTCATTTCAGGATAAAGCGGCATGCTGATGACCCGCTCGCAAGCCCGTTCCGCCTGCGGCAAATCGCCGCGCTGATAGCCCAGATATTGGAAAGCATTTTGCAAATGGATGGGTAGGGGATAGTAGATGCCAGTGTGCACGCCGCGTTCTTCCAATCGGGAGCGTACCGCATCGCGGTCCGCGACGTACACCACAAAGAGATGGTCCACGCGCTCACAGGCGGGGCCTCCGTCTTGTAGATCGACGCGTGCGCCAGCCAGCGTCCGGCGGTAAATTTCTGCCAACTCTTTTCGCCGCGCGTTCCATTGCTCCAGCCGCGCCAGCTTGACGCGCAGGATCGCGCCCTGGAACCCTTCCATGCGATAGTTGTAACCGACGGTGTCGTGAAAGTAGCGGCGCGACTCGCCGTGCGAGCGCAGGGCGCGCGCTTGGGCCGCCAGCGCATCGTCGTTGGTCGTCAGGGCGCCCGCTTCTCCGTACGCACCCAGGTTCTTCGAAGGATAAAAGCTGAACGCCGCCACACTGCCGATGCTTCCCACCCGCTTGCCGTGGTAGCGCGCGCCGTGCGCCTGGCAAGCGTCTTCGATGACCGCCAGGCGGTGCTGCGCCGCGATCGCCAGGATGGCGTCCATCTCCACGGCCAGGCCGTAAAGATGCACGGGGAGGATGGCCCTTGTGCGCGCGGTTACGGCCGCGGCGATCTTGCCAGGGTCAATGTTGGCTGTGTGGGGGTCAATGTCCACGAACACGGGCTTGGCGCCGGTATAGGAAATGGCTTCCGCTGTGGCGATAAAAGTGTTTGGCGTGGTAATGACCTCGTCACCGGCCTGCACGCCTACCCCCAGCAGCGCCAAGTGCAAAGCGCTGGTCCCGGAATTCACCCCCACGCAGTGCTTCACGCCACAGTAGGCGGCAAATTCCCGCTCGAACTCCTGAACTTCTTCACCCAGGATAAAAGCAGCCTTGCTGCCCACGCGGTCGAGCGCCGCTAGGACCTCCTGGCGTAGCGCGGCGTATTGGGCTTTCAAATCGGCATAGGGAACAATCATGATTATCCTTCGCGTTGAGTGGCCCATCTTGATGGGGCACGGTGCAGGCGAAGCCGCCACCCCGCCACTCGATATGAACTCGCAATTTTATTCCCAGGGAGGGGATTTTCATAATAGAAACGCGGGAAGGGGATTTGCCATCGTGTCATTGAGCCCATCTAAAACCAAATCCCGTGATCAGCCGATAGATCGATGAGACGATTTTGCGTCCTCACCGGTCCTGAACTCAACATCGACCCAACCTTCCGTCCAACGTCTTTCTCCTTTCTTTTCAGTAAATCACAATCGAAATGCAATAAGTTGTTTATTTTCATCAACTCATTGGGAGCACTTTTTTTGCCCCTTTGTTTTCAATAACTCATTGGGAGGACTCTTCATTTTTAACATCTTTTTCTGTCCTGCGGACTTCTTAAGTTGGACGAGTTGGAAATGACCAGGGAGGACGAGTTGCACGCGGACATGACAGCACCCCGGAACAACACTTCCCAAGTATATCACCCTACGCTACTGTTGTCAAGATAAATCCACCATGGTTAGAGGCTACAAAATGTCGTTGGCGGGGAGGTCGAAGCGAATTTTCTTGATCGTGTTGGGTCGGGCAGGTAAGGTTGTATCCAAGTCAGCCTGCATCTGAAACTAGGGCCGGGAGGGGGATACACGATGATCGTCATGCTATGCCGCAGCCAATTATCCGCAGAGTCGAAAACCGGACCCCTGATGGTGGGAGCGAAGGCCCCCGGCGAGTGCATTCGTGAAGGGCCCCGCGAAAACACTCGGCATCAAGCTGCCGCAGGTGGGACGCGCAGATGCTGTTGCCCTACTATGGCTTCGTGTGGTATTTGATCTCCAAGGAGTCTACAAAGGTCGTGGGATTTCGGTAAACATGCGTATATCAGGGCTCGAGTGCGACCCTGGCTCTGCTCCCGGAAGCAAAGTTCCGGAGTCCGTGCACGAACGGAGGCGACGAGGGATGCGCCGTTGGATTCTCCGAAATGACCCCAGGCCGGGAATCTCATTGTTGCCGATTCTTCCCTTGCTAATTCTGGCAGGTACCCTAGCCGTTCCGCCAGGTGGAAGGGCGCAGGAATCAACTGACATTATTTCCCTCAATCTTCGCGATCTGAGAAACAAGAATGCCAGCGTGCGCGCTGGCGCAGCCTCAAACCTGGGTAACATCGCGGCCCCAGGTTCCCGAAACAGCGTCCGCGAGCAAACGCGGAAAGCCATTCCAGCCCTTGTCGAAGCACTAAAGGACACCGACAAAACGGTGCGCTGGGCCGCCGCTGCCGCCCTAGGAAACATTCCAGGAGACATGCGGGTTGCTGTTCCTGCCCTTATCGAGGCGCTTCAAGATCAGGACGAAATGGTTCGCGAACGCGCTGCTTCGTCTCTCGGGCGCATTGGTCAGAACCCTGAACTGGCCGTCCCTGCCCTGCTCGGTGCGTTGAAGGATGAAGACACTCGAGGTTATGCCCTGGATGCTTTGATCAAGTTTGGTCCCGCTGCGAAAGCGGCAGTACCCGTTCTGATTGCCCTGCTTAAGGAAGACGATCCTTATCTTCCCTGGTACGCCGCCCAGGTGCTTGGCGCAATCGGATCGGACGCTCAGGCCGCTGCGCCCGCCCTTACTGATAAGCTGAGGGCAACCGACGACCAGATCCGTCTTGAGGCCGCCGACGCCCTGGCAAAGATTGGGCGTAACCAGATGGAAGCCGTCACGATACCGACTCGCCTGCTCGATGCCAGGGATTTGCACGACCGGGCGCGGGCGGCCGCAGTTCTCGGAGATTTCGGCGTGCTAGCTGAACCAACTCTTCCCGCCCTGACCAAGGCCCTGGACGACGAAAATTGCGATGTGAGATCGATTGCGGCGGTCTCTCTTTCCAGAATCGCCGAGGCGCTTAGCGAGGCCCACCGAACAGGGGCAATTGAGGCGCTGCAGAAAGCAGCGACAGCCATGGAGCAGAGCCCAGATCGCCGGGTGAAGGCACGTGCTCCCATTATCGCCGATGCGGTAACTGCCCTTCAGAACATTCGCCGCTATGACGTGAAGTGGCAACTTCTTCGTCCGATTCGCGAACAGCCTCGCGTCGCCTTGGCAATCGGTGGATATCTTGCCCTGACGCTTATCTGGATTTGCCTGCTCTGGCTCTCGCCAATCTCTCTGCTTAAGATCAATGAAGCGCTGGACCCGATCCCGAAAGTGGGATTGCCCGGTTGGCTGGGTGGGATGGAGGTTTCACTTTCACATTTGCTCCTTGTCGGCTTCTTCCGCCATCGGGACCGAGTGCTGGACGCATGGGTGGCCAAGCATGTTGAAAACGCGCGCACTTCCTTTGAGTCGAACGAGACCATCACAAAATGCATAGGTCCCGTGCCTGGGCCAATACTTCTTGACCGCAAGATGCTGCCAAGTATGACGGTGAGTGCTGTGCGTCCCGCATTCGCCAGACCAAGAAGCTGTCTGCTGATCTGGGGGAGTGATGGCGATAGAAATATGAATCTTGCGTGCGAAATCGCCCGGTGGTCAATGGAACCTGACCCCACAAAGCGGCTCCGCAAGAACCTGATGCTCGCGGTTTTACTCGAACGGGATTTCGTTTACACAGCCGACAAGGATACAGATCCCTTCACCAAGACCGTGCGCGACAAGCTGCTACTCGACGAAACCGCTCCTTCGGTGGACCTGGTCGTACGTTTGTTGAAGAGGCAGCGGGTCCTGGTGATCATTCGAGGTCTTTCCGAACTTAGTGAGGTGACCCGGTCGATTATCCAGTCAGGGAGTGCAGATTTTCCCGCAAATGCACTGGTGGTCACTTCTCGAGTGGAAGAAGCGTTGGGCGGCGTAGGCAAGACCGTCATCCAGCCCTGGACAGAAAACCGGCTCTAATCAGATAGTCCAGGGAGTGGCTGGCACCGCTGATCGGAATACTGCGGCCAAGTTGAAGTACAACACGCATCCCATGGGACTGCGGGCTGGTGTGCTGTTTGATCTCCAAGGAGTCTTCAAAGGTCATGTCCGTGACCGCATCATCCGGGTGGAGGATTTTTCTGATGCGCAAACCGAGTATTTTGGCGCTGGCGACATCCGCGGCCATTTGTTTGATCGTTGGCGTCGCCGTGATACGCCTGTGCGCGCAGAGTGTGGATATGCCGGCAGGGTCGTTCCAGAACCACGGCGATATCGGCACGGTTCTCCACGCCGGGTCCGTGGATTACGACGCTGCGAAAGGCGCCTACACGGTTACCGGCAGCGGCGAGAACATGTGGCTTTCCGCCGACGCATTCCAATTCGCCTGGAAGAAGGTCTCGGGCGATGTCACTCTCACGGCCGACATCTCTTTCGTGGGCACGGGCGGAAACCCCCATCGCAAGGCGGTGCTGATGATCCGTCAGAGCCTCGATGCCGATTCCGTTTACGCCGACGTGGCGCTGCACGGAAGTGGGTTGACCTCCCTCCAATTCCGTGACGAGAAGGGCGCCACGACGCACGAGGTCCAAGCCAATATCACCGCGCCCCAGCGCCTGCGAGTGGAGAAGCGTGGAGATTACTTCCACATGCTTCTGGGTGAGGGCAAGGAACTCCGCTTCGCGGCTGGATCGCCGCGAATCCCGTTCCAGGGGCTATTTTACGTTGGAATCGGTGTTTGCGCCCACGACAAGGATGCGGTGGAGCGGGCCGTCTTCTCCAATGTCGACCTGGAAACTTCCAGCGCCGACGCGTCGAATCAGCCGGCGCTTTACAGCACACTAGAGACCGTGCCGATCGCATCCGGGGACCGGCGGGCCATCTACGTCACGCCGGGGCGCATCGAAGCGCCCAACTGGACGCCTGACGGCAATTGGCTGATCTTCAATCGCAATGGGCGCATCGAGCGGCTGCCCGCGGCTGGAGGCCAGCCGCAAACGATCGACACCGGGTTTGCCACGCGCTGTAACAACGATCATGGAATCTCGCCCGACGGAACTTCTCTGGCCATCAGCGATCAGTCCCTGGAAGAGCACAAGTCCATCATCTACATTGTGCCTCTGGCCGGTGGCACGCCACGCCGCATCACCCAACATTCGCCCTCCTATTGGCACGGCTGGTCACCCGACGGCAGGACGCTCGCTTTCTGCGGGGAGCGGAACGGCGAATTTGATGTCTACACTATTCCCGCTGCCGGCGGCGAAGAAACTCGCCTGACGACGGCCGTGGGCCTCGATGACGGCCCGGAGTATTCGCCCGACGGGAAATATATTTACTTCAACTCCGCGCGCACCGGCACCATGCAGATTTGGCGAATGCAGCCTGACGGAAACGGCCAGGAACAAGTGACCTCCGATGGCTTCAACAATTGGTTCCCGCATATTTCACCGAACGGAAAGTGGATGGTTTTTCTCTCCTATGACCAGAACGTCACCGGCCATCCGGAAAACAAGGATGTGATGCTGCGCGTCATGTCGCTCGGCGGCGAGGAAAAGATATCGGTCCTGGCCAAGCTGTTCGGCGGACAGGGCACGATCAATGTTCCTTCCTGGTCGCCCGATAGCCAGCGACTGGCTTTTGTCAGCTACCACTTGTTGTGGTGACGATCCGGTTTGAACTCTACCCGCCGAATCTTCGGGCGGCCGTTTCTTATTTGGGAAAAGAAAGGAAGGGGCCTTCCCGGGCGTGGGCTGACGCCTGAATCCCCATGAGGGTTGAGGTGCCCCCTTGACTGAAATCCAGCAAAACTATCCTGCTGTCTGAATGGTAGGCCTCGCCACTGGCAGTTTGCGCGTGGAAGACGGGCTCAGGGGAAGAGAGGTACTCCTCTTGGGTTACCAGGTGCGTCTTCGTCAAAGTCCTGGCGATGAAATCGCGCTCCGCGTCCACGTTGGGATCAATTCGGTGCGTCACCCAAAGCTTGCGCTTCTCGACTTCAATCCCCATGTCATAGGTTGCGGCGGCCACCCATATAGGACACCCATTCACTTCGTAATCGGTTTTCCAAATTCGGAGGTGATGACGCCGGGTTAACATCGCAGCCGGATCGGGCAGGGCATACGAGTAGTCTTGGGCCCTCCCAAAGACATAAAAGGTTGCCATGGGGAGCTTGTCGTAGTGTTTCCGTTCCCATAAAAAACGCAAAAAAGCCGCAGTTTGTATTTTGTCCACTTTGACCCAACCGGCACGCGCAAAGGCCTGCTGGAACTCATCTTCTTTGGCGACGAAGACGAAATTTATCATATCGCCCTCGCGGCCCTGACCATCCAGCGCGCGGGGTGGCAGCAAAGCAATCTTCTCGTTCAAGCTTGTAACGCTTTCATTTGCCTTCGCCAAGTCTGCTGATTGCACCCAAGAATCACCGTCGATGTCCGCTGTCATTTCCGTGCCCTTCAGGACCGTGCTGTCGCGGCCATGGGAGAGCAGCAGGACCGGCGCAGCGGGCATATATATCAGCCCGGCAAGGATCATCCCTGCAGCCATTAGCTTGGTTAGGGACCTTCCTCTAAATTCCCGGCGGGCATGCAACATAACCCTCTCGCCGGTGACAAGCTCAACTGAATCGAGCTTGATGATCAGCTTGCCTCCCAGTCCGAGGATCCGCTTACCATCAACTTTGGTCACGGAACCACTGGCAATGGTCCCCGCACGGATGACAAGAAGACCGCCGCTCGTCACATCTTCTACGACTACAAAATCCAGATGCTCACCGTTACGAGCGCGCGCAGAGGAGACGGTTTGGGCGAGTTGAAGTTTGACGGGAGTACCATCCGCGACTAATACCTTGGCAGAACTCGGCGGCAACTCCTGAGCGAAAGACCCACACGGAAGGAGAAGGCAAAAGGAAAGGACAGATGCAAATAAAATTCGGTGCACCCTGCCGGGCATATTGCATTGTCTTCCTATGGATGTCAGTCCATTTACCATATCCTGCACATCCCTGAGCACTTCTTTTTTTTTACTTGGGTTGACCCAATAGCGGATTCGAGACGCGCGCGTGTCTGGCCACGGCTACTTGTTCAGTTTACGTAAAGGCGCCGCTTTTGGCAACTTTTTTTGGCCGACGGCGGGGCCAGTTGTTTTCCAATTGACGACTTGTAGGAGAGATTCCCCTTGCCGCTCCCCTGGCAAGAGGGTGGTCCCCCAGAGGGGGACCGGGTGATGGGTTCCTTGCACGCTCGAAGCACCGGAGGAATCTAGAAGTTTTGAATTCAGGAACCATAAGCCCCGCGCCTCCAAACTCGGGGTGAGATATTCGGGTTAATCGGTCCAGTTGCGCCTCCAGAGGTATCTCCCCCGTCTCCGGTGGATGCATGCAATTTGCGCGGGGAACCGGCAGAAAAGCTTTGTGCCGGCGCGGAAGGACGGGGTGCTGTGACGATTTGGAATTACCGTGAAAAGCTTAAGGAGAACCGGACGGACCGGCCCGGGGCGGCTGCCAAAGGTTGCATGAACAGAGGCGATCCGATTACCGATCCCATGCTGACGTAGTCCTTGTCTCCGAAAAGATTGAGTACTTGAACGCCGAGATCTGCGTACATCTTATGCTTTGGCCCTGAAAACAATATCGGCACTGCGCTTCTACGATGGGCAAAAAATTGTGTGGAGTTATAAGACGGGCCGCGTCCGCTATTTCGTGGTAGTCCCGCCCGATCAGTGTAGAGCCCATTGCCTTCAGGGTCCAAACCGCTGGTTATGTTCAAAGGCAGGGGACTATGCCAACCATCCACCAGAACGACGGAAAGCGCTTTTCCAAACCTTAGATTTGCAACCAATGAAAGATTATGCGGCGCGATCCCACTCGAGGGGCCCCACTCACCGCTAATGTCATCCTGTCGCGCGGGGAACGAAAAGGGTCCATCGGTGTCGTCGCGCGCATGTATCCATTCGTAGTGAGCCGTAAGGCTTTGACCTCGTATTTTGTACTGCGTCCGGAAGTGGATCTGATGTTTGCGCTGAGCGCGGTTTGATTCCAGCATGTCCATCCAGCCGATTGGCTCGCTCAGCCGCTGCGAACCCAAAAGGCGTGTGCCATCCGTCCAAGTGTATTCGACGCCCGGCAAAAAATTCTCGAACGGATGCTCAAGAGAAACCTTGGACATCCAATCGCGGGTAGGGGTCAGGTCGGGTGCGATTCGGGAAGCAATCCCGGATTGGAGGGTCGCATTTCCGCCTTCGAGGTCGGATAAAGAGGAGCTTGTCATCAAATAGCGCTGAAGATGATTCCCGTCGTTTTCCAACTCCCTCAGGAAAATGTCATTGGCCCAATTTTGAACAAACATGCCACTTCCACTCCTGAGGACGAAGCCATGCAAGAGTGTTACAGCAGAGAGGCGGGGTGAGAAAAGCACGCCGCCGTCAGTCTGTGCGTCCGCCCGAAACCCTCCCCTGACCACTAGTCTTGTCCGCCGGAGCATTTCAGCTTCAACAAAGGGAGCAGCGGTGTATGACGCGTATTGAACCCTGCCTTGTCCTTGCGTGATCATCCCCGTCCCGGTGTCAGCCCCGGTGGTTGCGCTTAGAATGTAATCTCCCAAATTGTCAAAATAAATATGGCCGAAGGAATTTGGAATGATGTCTTCTACATCTCCCCGCCGCGAGATCGTAGCCCCGACGCTCCAGCTATGGTTATCGGTATTGAACAGCAGAACATTCTTGAGAGTCCATCTCATCCATTGAGCGTTCTGCTTGTTTACGTCGGCCCCGCCAGCTACAAAAGCTCCCGACACACTGACGCCGAGGCCGTTGTAGTTTGCATTAAGGTCAGAATTTGACCAGTCTGAACTGATACCGCCACGATAGATGTAATCTGTGCCGACCTTTGTAACGGTCAATCGTAACTCACGGGCGGCATTATCCTGGCTCACTCCGGCTTCCGGCAATGTCAGCCCGGAGACATCCATGTTCGAGTGCCTCGACGTCAAGACAAAGAGCGAGGCGTTCACGCGCAGGGTCTCTCTCTTGGAGTAGTCAGCTCCGAGGCCGAATAGACCATTCAAGTCAGAAATAGGGGCTGCGTCTACCGAAGTAATCGAAATCCCCGGCACGGGCGGAACATCCGCTTCGATTGGTTGCTCTTTCTGCCTGTCGGAGAAATGGACATCCGTCGTGAAGGCCAAGGGGAGGAAGGGCACCGGGCCCACTAGCCCGAAGTTGGCTGTGTTCGAAGTCGAAGTGAGGCGCGAATTTAAGCCGTCGGGCGCCTTTGTTCCCAGTGATAACCCTGAACTGCTCAGTATAAATTTTCGTTCAGCGGTTTTTGTGACGATGTCGATATGAGGATCGCTGCCGTCGGAGTATTCAGCAGAGAATGGATCACCGTTAATGGTAATGGTCTCTATTCTGTCGGCCGGCGGCGGATTGTCAGCAGGCAATCCATCCACGTAGAGATGATCTGATCCGGAATAGATTCCCGCCAAAGACTTTGCATACGCAACCAGGTCGTCACTGTTGTCTGAGATGTTTCTGAGGTCGCTGGCTGAGAGTGACACCGACACCAGAGGGGTAGGGGACAACCTGTCGCTCTTTGCGACCACAGTCTGCTTCAGGTCGGCGAGCCGGAGTTGCAAAGTCAACCTCCGGCTCTGGCCGACAGGATAATCGAGAGCTGCGAAGCCAGGGAACGCAGCCCGAATCTTGCAGTTTTCAGGAAAGGCTTGCCGGGTGAACGTGAAATATCCCTGGCCGTCCGTCTTGCGAGTGTCGGTTTGGTTTCCGCAAGCTAGGGAAACCTCAGCGCCGGCGATGATACGCTGCTGGGGATCGACTACCGTGCCCGACACAGTTTCTGCTTGGGCAGAAAACCCGCAAGTGAGGACAACCGCGACGCTCCCAAGCAGCCGGAGTTTCTCCCCCAATCGCATGAGGGCACACTCCTCTTAGGCGTTGACGCTGCACAGAAGGCGGTGTCACTCCTGTCCGCTAGCAGAATGGAGGCGTCGAGCCGGATGTCCAGCAATCATCTCCGCCGCACTGGGAAGACGAACCACAATCTCCCGAACACGTGCAGGCTCCGCAAGCGTTTGCCGGAGCGGTTGCGACGCAGTGGCCGCTTGACGTGCCGCCGCTAGTACTGTCAGCCTGGTTTTTCATGGCTACTCCCGCAGCGTAGGCAACAGCACCCGCGGCTCCTAATCCACCCACAAGTAGAACCAGACCAGTGTGGTTGCCACTGGGGGTGGAAACGACCTGCTGCGCAGGCGGCGTGGCAGGGGGCGTCTGCGGCGTGCCAACCACCGTTGCGTTCTGCGAAGGGCTTACAGGTTGCTGAGGCTCTTTTGGTATCAGCTTTGTCGTGTCACAGGCTGGGAGTGGTTGCAGTTGGGCTGAAACATCCTTGAGAGCCTGGATGTCCTTTTTCATCTGATCCTGCTGGGTCTTAAGTTGCTTGAGTTGGTCCTCGGTCATCTGTTCAAGCGCCTGGAGCCTGGCTTTGGAAACCTGCCCTGTCGCGGCGTCCATTACGTTGAAAGTCGTCCACTCGATATCCTGTTTTAAAATGGCAAGTACTGGCCCTTCCTTGACGGCCTCGATGGCGAACAGACCCGGCTTTAGAGCGTCTGACACAGAGTCGCGCGCTTCTTTGAAGCTATTGTAATTCTGAGTGAAGTTTGCCCACCAATTGAACTGGTCGACCTTCGTTTGAAAGAATGTCTGCGTCCACCGCATGGCGGAGTAGTCAGAATCCACGGCGCTCCTTAGGCTGTCATACTGGCCGGTAAGTACGGCGCGCTTGTTACAGATCGCCGCCATCTCGTCCGGCGAGATATTGGCGGGAGGTTGGACACCGGCGGGCGGCCCCAGAACTCCGGATATGCTCGCCTGCGGCGCCGCACAGAGCAATGTTCCCCGATTGGGCAGAAAGGCGCTGCCTGCAAATAGGAGAACTGCATTGAGGACGATAAGAAACGTTGTTCTTTTTCCCATAAAGTCTCCTTTGTCAGCAGATGAATTTCCCTTATTTCCGTTTTTTCTCGAGCATTCACATTCAGGGCAGAAAGACCGCTCGGCTTCCAGGCGGAGAGTGCGAGGACGATACTTTCGTCCCAACCGAGGGTTCAATCTGCCAAAACTTAGGGGTGAGGTAGTGCCTAAGGCGCCCCTCCACCGAAACGAAATTCTTAACAATTTCCGGCGATAAGTCGTTCCACCGCTGGAAGAGTTCATCGTTCTTTCAATTCCCTCCGCCGTTTACGAGACCGAAAGTAAGAGCGAATCCAGTGGCCCTGCAAAAGTACCTAACCTTACGAAAACTACTTAAGAGACAACCCGACGCTTGGTTCAATCGAACAGTTGACGCATGGTTAAAGACGCACCGAGCATTCCTCGACTAGACAGCAGGAGTGAAAGTGTCCGGAATTTCCATTTTGGTCTTCCAGCAGCTCCGAAAACGCAACCACTCGTATCCGAACGAACCCTTTCCCGTTTCCTATTTCGTGCCCGGATTGCTTCAGCGGTCCCCAACTGCCGGTCCGAGGTCTTGAAACCAAATCTAAGAATTCCGGGCATCTTCCTTGCCTGGGCCCCACTCTAAGAGCCACCGTGTACTTTGCAAATAGTACGGGGGTACCATTATTCATGGACTACGCATTAGCAGACGTTATAAGCATGGCATTTTATGTGGGACTTCCATTTTGATTTCTCGACTAATCAAACCGCCGGCCGAAGTTGCCCGCGATCCTTGGACATTCACCTTTCACTAAGCGTTGAAAGAAACCTGAATCCGCCAATTCTGTTCCTCACCCATTAGCTATCGACCTCCGGAGGGACTCCCATGAATAAAAACGTCCATCGGCCTCGGGGGATCGTCAGTGACTTCCCGAATGGAAATCAGGGTGTACACGTTCACATGAGGCTCTGTCATGCAGAAAAGTGAGGGATCAGAAGTGATCCGGGTCTCTGTTTAATAAGAAAATGAGAGTGAGTTCCCAATGGAATCTGCCCTGCCGCCAATACCGGTGGTCGGTTGCCCTGGTCCGCCGATTTCAGTTTCAAAGCCTGGCTGCGATATACTTTCCCACCGTGCCTGGTGTGAGGTTTCGGCCGCATGAAGCCTTCACGCCCAGATGGAATACTGTCAGCGCTGAAAATGCGTGCGAGGCTCTACGCAACAGATGATGGATCCGAAGGAGTGGGACACACCTGCAAATGCATTAGGGCCGATGAGTGGAAGGAGAGCAAAAAATGAGAAGATTTGGCATGATTCTAATTTTTCCGTTCCTTATCCTGACGGCCTCCGCGGTTGCGCAGCAGGCCACCACGACCAAAGACGGGACTAATAAGAACTCGGAGTCAAAGAATGAGGTAAAGAGCACCCAGGCCGGCTCGGTCAGGACCAACAAGGCCGAAGGCATAACCAGAGATCAGGCCGACGCCATTCTGAATGAGCTTCGGCAGATTCGCCAGCTTCTGGAAAAGCAGCAGGCCCTGCTTGCACGGGTAGCCGAAGCGCCGGCCACCGCGCCGCCCACGCCCGAAAGGGTTCAGATGAACGTCGAGAGCGGCTGGCATTCGATCGGCCGCGCCGACGCGCCCGTTACCATCGTCGAATTCACCGATTACCAGTGCCCGTACTGCAAAAAATTCCACTCGAGTACCTTTGCCGATCTGAAAAAAGACTACATTGACGATGGCAAAGTTCTCTGGGTCATCCGCGACCTCCCCCTGAAGATTCACCCCTTGGCGTTGAATGCCGCGGAGGCTGCACATTGCGCTGGGGACCAGGGGAAATTCTGGGAGCTGCACGACATTCTACTTTCAACCGAGGCTCCTCCTGACGACGGGGTCATCGAAAAATCAGCCGAAGCCGCCTCTCTGGATGTTAAGGATTTGCAGTCGTGCTTGAGTTCGGGGAAGTATAGGGCCGAGGTGCAGGAGGAGGAAGCGCAGGCGGCCGCACTTCAAATCATCCATACACCAACGTTTCTCGTAGCCAAAAGCGCTAAGGACAAGCTGGACGGTGTAGTCATCCTGGGCGCGCAGCCGCTCGCTACATTCCAATCGGCAATTGATGCATTGCTGAAAGACTAGATTGATTAACGCGGCGCGCAGAGGCTTCCACCAAAAAAGCCTACGGACAGAAATGCACTGTCCGTGGCCACCACCGACTCTCGCGAGGAACAAGGTTCATGGCGTACCGACTGATCGTTTGCACCAGCCCTGACTCAATGATCATGCGTGCTGCAAGCCGGGGAGCGGCAACCGGTAAACCGTTTGACCCCGGCTCCATCATGGATTACGATGAAGCTCTTGTTGGATGGCACGGCGGCATTCGGCCAAGGGCAATCCATGAATTCAGGAAAACTGGAGCTGGCACGGAAGGATAGCGCGTGCCGGCACGGTGCGTTCCCGGCTTCATCCGCTTACTGGGTTCGATCTTGCCATCAAGGCGGGCTCCCAGCTCTTCTGCTCGCCGCGGCTCTCTGCCCATTTGCCGCAGCCTGGGGAGCGGCGCCTCAACCGGAAGTCCAAATTCTGCCCGCCTCGGTGGAACTTCCCGCCAACCCCCAGCAAGCCACCCACGTCCTCGTCACCCTACGGAATGTAACCGATGCGGAACTGCGAGAAGTGCGGCTTTCGTGGCTGCCTGAGCAGGGAATCAATATCTCTCCACCGACAGTTCCCGAGCAAGCGCTGGCTCCCCATGCGGAAGTAGCCTGGGCCTTTGAATTCTCGCAATCGCAACTTGACCCTGCGGCGGGAACAGTGGACTTGCGGATCGACTATAAACAGGGAGCAACCCCAAAAGTCCTGGCGCAGTCGCTTGCGGTCAAGACGCAAGAAGCCGAGGGGATAGATAAGTTCCTTGACGCCAAGATCGACACCACTCTCGAGACCCTCGACACTTCCCACACGGGTAAGATTGACCTGCTGCTGACCAACAAGCTGGGCCAGGACGTATCACTGGATATCAAGGCTGACGCCCCCGATTTCGTTTGTTTTGATCCGACCCAAAGTGGTTGTGAGTCAGGAATGTTCGCCGAGGGCGCCGGTTGGCTGCGAAGTCTCGTCGCTGAGCTGCACAAGCTGTACGGCCACGTCGTGGAGGGTGGCGAGGCGACGTCGCCGTCCGAGGCCATAAGATCGGGCGTGCCGCTCAAGGGTTATCAAAGCGAGCTGGTGCCCTTTGAGGTGGGTGCGAGGGAGAGAGTCGAGCCGGGGAAGTATCTCGTAACCTTTGAAATCACTTTGAAGGGCAACCGCATGCAATCGGCCGATCGGAGTCTGGTGGTGGCTCAGGTCGTCGAAGTCGGGGTGCTCGGCGAATCCACGATCCTGCAGCTTTTGGGGGTCCCTTCCTTCCTGCTCCTTCCGGGATGCCTCCTGGTGCTGACTTTTGGCCTGTTTCGGGACCACGGGCCGTCTTGGTTCCGACCTATAGCGAAAGACGAATGGCTGGACCCGAAAAACGCCTATTTCTGGTTGGTCTCCATCACCGCATCCGGCCTGATGGCTGTAATCTTCCGTGTGGTCTTGGGCTGGTGGTACTTCGTCCGCTATGGACTCGTCGATCTCGTGGTAGTCTGGTTGGCATCAGTGCTTCTGGGATTTCTCCTGTACCTGGGGTTCTTTTTGGTGACCCAGGTCTTGCCTCAATGGCTGGAGCGAAGACGGACGCCCACGCAGGACGATGATGCGGCTACCGTTCTCACAAGATTGGGGCGGCAGGGTTTGGGTCTGACGCTCGATCGTTACACCATCAACGCAATCGCGAGTGAAGAGCCCGTCTTTGTGATCAAGAAGGTGGATGAGAAAAATGCCTGGGTAAGTCCGGTCATCAACATCACGTTGTCCGCGAATGAAAAGTTGTCCCAGGACATCCGCGATGAGATGAAGACGGGCCGACCCGGGAAGCTGGCAAAGCTGGTGAGCAAGGAAAAGGGTATTGTGACTTTAAAGACACATCCTATCGAGGGTCCACGACTTTATCAGTTCACTGATCTCAAAAGGGCGAACCCCGACACTGACATGATTGTGGTAATAACGTGAAAATGGAAAGGGGGCAGCACTCCTTGAGCACCGCCCCAACTTTTCCTGCGGGCGCCCGGCCGATTTCTCGGCTGAGCCCCCTAAGGTGATCGCGGGACCCCGGTGAGGGGGTTTCGCGTGCCACGCACGGGCGAAATTCCGCCCATGCGCCGCATCAATGCCCCGCGCGTTCGCCGCCACATCTCGGTGACGGCCAACGCGCGGGGAATCACCACTAAATTCAAGCCTATGGTATTCAAGCGGAGCGCCCATGTCAACGCCCACATCCAACACGCCGGCCCCAAGCCCACCCCCTGTGGACTTGACGATCCAAGACTTTCGCTTATCTTTCGTCTGGATGGAAACCAACCTTGACATCTTCAGCCCAACCGTCGAGCTCGCTGACTCCTTCCAATTTCTGAGAAAGAGCGAACAGTACAGGCAGGCTTTCGAAAACGCCCTTGCCGGCAGAGATCCCAACGGTTTGGAGGTACCCTGGTACAAACGCAAGAAGCAGTTTTTCTGGAAATACTACCTCGCCGGTCCTGCCCTCGAACGAGTGAGCGGCAGGCAAGCCTGGGAACACGTTGTCCCTTTACGGGTCAAGCTCCCCCTCACGGTGAAGGATTGGAAGAAAGGAATCGTGACGGTGGAGGGATTCTATTACCCCCACGGGATGGCTCTGGCGGTCACGTTCCGCGCGAACGGACCGCTCAGCCTGGACGGAGCAGTAAAACTGGCTTACGCCATCCGGGGTGGCGAAGAAAAGTTCGTGACTCAGGAAGACCGGGTCGAACGCGATCTGGACTCCCTGGCCGAAGACGCGCTCACGCAGATGCGTCACAAGCTCTTCAAGAAAGGAGGCGAGCCGGGCATGTCTGGGGATTCTTTTACGATTTTCACTTTGGTGAAAGGAGAACCCTTGACCCGGTTTGTGCCAGACGGGCCGGTGCATCGAGCCTTGCAAGCACTAACAGAGTGGATGCCTGATCCGGAAGACGCTTCCCTGCGTCCGCTTGCCGAAGTCCAGATCCCGTTGCGAGGGTCCGCCGCTCCGGGAAGCATTCTCTTTGGGCGCCGGCGCGGTCGAGCCATCTGGCTGCCTGGCCTCTTTGCAAAGAAGGACCTCAAAAAGCCGTCCCTCGGGTGCTTTCACCGCAATCAACTCTTTTCCGCCATGCAAGTGGACAGCTTGGGCAGCTTGGTAAAGGGCACCGCTAGTGTGTTCAGAAACGACACCCCACTCTCGAAGTTGGATATGACGCTCAAAGCTTGCACTCGGAATGCCATCGATCGGCTGCGAGAACTCTACGAGGGCGACCGGGATAACACTTACCGCTCAAATAGTCCGGTGGCTCAGATCGAGCAAAACTATCTTAAGGATCTGAATTACGTGCAGGACATCATGATGGCTGGGGCGAAGCCCCTGGGTCCCGCCAACAAGTCCTCAGACCCTGGCAAACTCTAACCCTCCCCGTCGTAAGATGTCTGGGCTCAGCCAGAGGGACTGAATCTATCCCTCATCGGGAGAACATGGCCTGAATATTCGCCCGAATGACTTTTTCGATCATCTTGATCTCCATCGGGCCGATCTGCTTCCATTTCAGCGCGTGCAGTACGGCGGAACGGTCGCGCCGGAAATAAACACAGGTCCCGATAATGGTCAGCGCCCGGACTTGAATATCAAGCGAAGTGGCGGATTTTCCAGTAAGCCGGGCGATGGCTTCAGCCAACGTATTCCGCAGCGGTGCGAGTCCGCGATTTAGGAGGCGAAAGGCACGGGGCGGTCCGGACGCCGCCTGGCTGACGAACCTTCCATAATAGTCAGGCAGAGAACGGCCCAGAAGAAAACGGAGAAAGTCGCCCAGCATCGTGCAGAGAATCCCGACCAACTCAGGGTGGGTAATTTCCGGGCGAGACATTGACGTCCGCGCCTTTTGGACAAGGGTTCCTTCCTGGGCCGCCCAGCGAGCTGCCACGTGCAGCGCCGAGGCGTCATAAAGTCCCTGTTTGCTCCCAAAATAGTATGCAATCGAGACAATGTTCGTCTTGGCTGCCTCGGCGATATCCCGGGTACGGGCGCCATCGAAGCCGCGCGCCGCGAAGACCTGAATAGCCACCTCGAGCAGGCGTTGCCGCGTCACTTCGCCGCGGTCAGTGGTAGGCCGGGTTCTGGTGTATAGTAGCCGGTTCGTTTTCAAGGGATTTCCTCGCCGTACGCGGGCGATTATAGAATAAAGGTTGAATTATATCAATCAAATGATTTATAAATACAGGCTTGCCTGATACCGCCATGAGGCGGCAGTGAGACCACCGGACACCGGTGAACATCTGCAGGCCTGCACGGCAAGGGTAGTCAGAATGTCTGAAGTCTCAGATGTTGTTAAGAATAGGGTGCGGAATTTGATGAGCATAGACTTTGTTTCTTGGCGCCAGCGAGAGGAACCCGGTTCTCGTGTACCGCCTCCAGCCTATAGTCCGGCAATCTCCGAGGTTCCCGGCGGACTGCCCGCGGGGGTACGCGTTGTCCTGATCCTGGCTGCGCTGACGGCCACCGTGTTGACGAGCCCGAGTTGCGGGGGACCGAAGCCGCAGGCTGCCGGCTCAGGTCCGGTCGCCCCGGTGGGAGTGGTGAAGACGAGCCAGATGGACGTGCCCGTCCATGCTGAATGGGTTGCCACCCTGGACGGCTACGTAAACGCCCAGATCCAGCCCGAGGTGAGCGGGTATCTCATCAGCCAGGACTACAAGGAAGGCTCCTACGTTCACAAAGGTGATGTGCTGTTTGAAATCGATCCCCGGCCGTTCCAGGCAGCGCTCGACCAGGCAAAAGGGCAACTGGCCCAGGCACGGGCGCAACTCTATTTGGCCGACGTCAATGTGAAGCGCGACACGCCCCTGGTGAAGGAGCGTGCCATCGCGCAGAGCCAGCTTGACACCGAAACGGCTGCGCAAATGCAGGCTCGAGCGGCTATTCAGGCAGCGGAGGCCGCGGTGGAGCAAGCGCAACTGAACCTTGGATTTACCAAGGTCCTCTCCCTCGTGGACGGAATCGCGGGAATCGCCACGACCCAGATGGGCAACCTGGTTTCGCCAGCGACCGTCCTGACGATGGTTTCCCAGCTCGATCCTATCAAAGTCTATTTCCCCATCAGCGAGCAGGAGTACCTCCAATTCACTTCCAAGCTGCTGAAGAAGAGCTCAGCCAGCGGTTTACTGCGCTCCTCAGATTCGCGGGCGCTTGATCTTATCCTTTCGGATGGTTCGAATTATCCGCACAAGGGGCAGGTAATCTTCACCGATCGGCAGGTGGATCCGCAGACCGGAACGATCCGGGTAGTCGGAGCGTTCCCCAATCCTGGGAACATCCTCCGCCCCGGGCAGTTCGCGCGCGTTCGCGCCCTGCTGGGCGTACGCCAGGGAGCGGTTCTGGTTCCGCAACGCTGTGTGACGGAACTACAGGGGACCTACGAAGTGGCCGTCGTCACCGCGCAGAACTCCATTTCCATCCGGAAGGTGAAGGTCGGAGATCGCGTGGGTTCGCTGTGGGTTATTGACGACGGTTTGGCCCCGGGCGAAGAAGTGGTTTCCGACGGCACCTCGAAGGTGCGCGATGGCATGCCGGTAAAACCCACCTTGGAGACCCCGCAGCCGGAAGGAAACCGATGATTTCCAAGTTTTTCATCGACCGTCCCATCGTCGCGATGGTGATCTCCATTGTGATGGTCATCGTCGGAGCGGTGGCCATGGCGACGCTTCCGATTTCCCAGTTCCCGGAGATTATTCCGCCCGAAATACAGGTGCGCGCTATCTACCCCGGGGCCGACGCCCGCACCATGATGGAGTCCGTTGCCACTCCCATCGAGAGCCTTATGAGCGGTGTGGACTACATGAACTACATGTACTCCACCAACGACAATGGGGGCAATTCGACGCTGACGGTGAATTTCGACGTCGCGACCAGCCCCAATATCGATCAGATTTTGACTCAACTTCGCGTTTCGCAGGCCACCCCGCAGTTGCCGGCCATGGTGAATACGACCGGCGTCATCGTGCAGAAGTCCCGGGCGGCCGCGATGATGGTCATCTCGTTCTATTCACCCCACGCGACGTACGACCGGAACTTTCTGACCAATTACGCTTACATCAATTACGTGGATGAACTTTCGCGCGTCCCGGGCGTGGGGCGCGTGCAGGTGTTTGGCGGCCAATATGCAATGCGCATTTGGGTGAGACCCGACCAATTGGCCAAGCTGGGCGTCACGGTTCCGCAGATTGTCGCGGCCGTGGAAGCGCAGAACACCGTAAACCCGTCGGGGCAGATCGGCGGAGAACCGGTGCCCAAGGGCCAGGAATTCACTTACACCGTCCTTTCGCAAGGACGCCTGGTGATGCCCGAGGAATTCGGCGAAATCGTGGTGCGAGCCAATCCGGACGGGTCAACCTTGCGGCTTAAGGATGTGGCGCGCGTGGAACTGGGAGCCCAGAGCTACAGCTTCGATGGGCGATTCAGGGGCGTGCCCGCCGCCGCCATCGGTATCTACCAACTACCCGGGTCCAATGCGATTTCCGCCGCGGCGGGGGTCCGCGCCAAGCTGGAGGAATTGGGGCGGCGGCTACCGAAAGACGTGGAGTACGAAGTCGGCGTGGACACTACGAAAGCGGTCACCGCCGGCATTCATGAAATCGTGATCACGCTGTTTGAGGCCCTGTTGCTGGTCATCCTCGTCGTCTACATCTTCCTCCAGGGCTGGCGCCCCACGCTGATTCCCTTACTGGCGGTGCCGGTTTCCCTGATTGGGACGTTCGTGGTCTTTCCGCTGCTGGGATTCTCGATTAATACGCTTTCGTTGTTCGGGTTGGTGCTGGCCATTGGCTTGGTCGTGGATGACGCCATTGTGGTGGTGGAAGCGGTTGAGCACCATATTGATGAGGGGATGACGCCGCGTGACGCCACTCTGCTGGCCATGCAGCAGGTCTCAGGGCCGGTGATCGCTATTGCGCTGATCCTCGCCGCGGTCTTTGTCCCCACGGCGTTCATTCCGGGAATCACCGGCAGACTCTACCAGCAGTTTGCGGTGACCATTGCGATTTCGGTGATCTTCTCTGCCTTTAACGCGCTGACGCTTAGCCCCGCGCTCTGCGCGCTGATTCTGAAGCCGCGCCACCACACCCGCGGTCCGCTCGGCTGGTTTTTCGACGGGTTCAACCGCGTGTTCGGGCGCTCCCGGGATGGGTACATCAGTTTCTCCCGCCTGCTCATTCACAAGTCCGGTTTCAGCCTGCTTTTCCTGGCGCTGATTGCTGTTCTCGGGGTGGGCATGGGAAAGAAGCTCCCCACTTCCTTCCTTCCGGAAGAGGACCAGGGCTACCTGATGATTACCATGACATTGCCCCATAGTGCGTCATTGCAGCGCACGGCGGCGGCGGTACGGAAGGTCGAAGCCATCGTCCAGAAAGTACCGGGAATAGATAACGTTACTTCCATTATGGGGTTCAGCATTCTGAGTGGAACCCAGAGTACCTATGACGCCATCTTTTTCGTGCGATTCAAGGACTGGGACGAGCGCCGGCCGCCGGAACAGCACGCGCAGGCCATACAGGAGCGCCTCAATCGGGACCTCGCGCAGGTGAGCGAAGGTACTTGTTTCGCTTTCTCGCCGCCCGCCATCCCCGGCATCGGTGCGGCGGGGGGGGTGAACTTTGTGTTGGAGGACCGGTCGGGGAGGGGAGCGGATTTCTTTGCCGACAACCTTGACCGGTTTGTGGCGGCGGCGCAGCAACGGCCGGAACTCGCGCGCGTCATCGCCACTTACGCCGCCCATGTGCCGCAAATCTATGTGGACATGGACCGCGAAAAAGTGCTGCGCCAGCAGGTTGACATTGCCGAGGTTTACCAAACCCTGGAGACGTTCATGGGCGGCTATTTGGTGAACTATTTCAACCGTTTTGGCCGCCAATGGCAGGTCTACCTGGAAGCGGACGGTGACTACCGCGTCAATGCCAGTAACATCGGACAGTTTTATGTGACCAATCCCCACGGGGACAGGGTGCCGTTGAGCGCCTTGGCCAACCTTCGAAGCATCAGCGGTCCCGAGTTCCTGATGCGCTACAACGAATACACGGCGGCGCAGGTCAACGCCACCGCCGCTCCGGGGGTCAGTTCGGGGCAGGCCATGAAAGCCATGGAAGATGTGTTCGCTCAAACCATGCCCCGCGAGATGGGCTTTGACTACATGGGGATGTCGTTTCAGGAACAGAAAGCCGCGCAGGGTGTTCCGGCAACAGCGGTTTTCGGGCTTTCGCTCCTATTTGTCTTCCTGATCCTTGCCGCCTTGTACGAAAGCTGGTCCCTGCCTTTCAGCGTCTTGTTGGGCACGCCCATCGCTGTGGCCGGAGCGTTCTTGGCTCTCATGCTGCGGCACTATGAGAACGACGTCTACACGCAGATCGGCCTGGTTATGCTCATCGGCCTGACCGCCAAGAACGCCATCCTGATTGTGGAGTTTGCCAAACTCGAACACCAAAAGGGGAAAAGCACGATGGAGGCCGCCTTGTCTGGGGCCTGGCTCCGCCTGCGTCCCATCCTGATGACGTCTTTCGCGTTCATCCTGGGTTGCGTCCCGCTCTGGACGGCGCAAGGGTCCGGGGCAGTGGGGCGGCGCATTTTGGGAACGGTGGTCATCGGTGGCATGTTAGCCGCCTCCCTGATCGCCATTTTCCTGATTCCGGTTGCTTTTGCAGTCGTTGAGGGAATCTCTCTACGACTGAGCCGCCACCCCAAACCGCTACCGGCAGGCAGTAGCGCAAAGGGAGGGCAGCCAGCATGATCCGCCTGGCAAGGGGCCTCTCCATTTCGCTTCTGCTGCTTCTATTGGCCGCCTGCACGGTGGGGCCGAATTACCAGCGCCCCAAGGCAGATATTCCCGGGGGATATCGGGGAGTGCCGGCCACCACTCCGGTGGCGGCTTCCTCCGAATCGCTGGGGGATGCTAAATGGTGGGATGTATTCCAGGATGAGCAGCTTCAAGCGCTCATTCGCACTGCCCTTAAACAGAACTACGACGTGCGGATCGCCGCGGAACGCGTGCTGGCGGCGCAGGCGCAACTTCGAATCAGGCGTTCCGATCAGTACCCGTCGGGGGGGGGTGGGGTGGGCGGCACCACCGAACGCGAGCCCTCCAGCCCCTTTTCCGCTCCCTATCGCTGGGATTATCTGCAGGTGGGGGGAAGCGCGTCTTGGGACATCGACTTCTGGGGGAAGTACCGCAGGGCCACCGAGGCGGCTCGAGCCAACCTGGCCCAGACCGAGTGGGGAAAGCGCGCCGTGGTCAGTACGCTGGTTGCGAATGTTGCCAGCGCCTACTT
Organism: uncultured Acidobacteriota bacterium; assembly: GCA_963825395.1. Lineage (GTDB taxonomy): Bacteria > Acidobacteriota > Terriglobia > UBA7540 > UBA7540 > Bog-366. Next base: position 42,939 of record CAWGTQ010000025.1, read on the forward strand.
CCAGCTTAGGGCCTTTGACCTGGAGATTGAAATCACCCAGCGCACCCTCGCCTCCCGGCAGGAATCGTTGCGGCTGACCAAGCTCCTCGCGGATCAAGGGGCGGCTTCGATGGTGGACGTACGGCAGGCCGAGCAGCTTGTCTATGTAGCCTCTGCCACTCTCCCGGACCTCGAACGGCAGGTGGAACAGCAGGAAAACTACATCCGCTTCCTGCTGGCGCAGAACCCCGGGACCATCACTCGGGGGCACAGCCTGACCGAACAGGCGCGGCCGCCCGTGGTTCCCGCGGGGCTGACCTCCCAATTGCTCGAACGCCGTCCCGACATTCACGAAGCCGAGCAGCAATTGATCGCCGCCAATGCCCAGATTGGGGTGGCGCGGGCCGCCTACTTCCCGGATATTTCCCTGACGGGTACGGCTGGATTCGCCAGTTCCGCCTTGACCGCGTTGTTCACGAAGCCTGCGGGCACTTGGGTTGTCGCTGCCTCCGTCGCCCAGCCGATCTTTACTGCTGGCCTGTTGCAGGCCAATGTCCGGCTGGCGGAAGCGCAACAGCGGCAAACCCTGCTGATGTACCAACAAACCATCCAGAGTGCGTTCCGGGATGTTTCCGACGCTCTGGTGGCCTACCAGAAGACCCGCGAGGTGCGGGAGCAACAAGAACTCCTGGCCGCCGCCGCCCAGGATTCCGCCCGGCTGGCGCATGTGCGCTACGATGGCGGCGCCTCACCTTACCTCGAAGTCCTAACCAATGAAACCAATTATTTGACCGCCGAGCTGAGCCTTTCCCAGGCCCGGCTGAGTGAGATGCTCTCCCTGGTGCAAATTTACAGTGCGCTGGGTGGCGGCTGGCAGCAATAGGCGCCTTGCCCCGCGATGGGAGGAATAAGAGCGTCGAGTGGGTTGCCAGGGGCGAAAACGCTGACCGTGGCTACCTGCTTTGTCCCGCCCCCGAATCCCGAACCCCGAGTCCCGTATCCCAAGTTCTTACCGATTCCCGTGGTCCAGTTCGTCATCGAAGGAAAAGCCGACGGTCGCTGGTGGTCGCCGCGGCGACACTGTGGCGACCCGCACACCAGTCCCAGAACTATTTCAGACAAATTAACAAATCATTAGATATTGACAATTGCTATGATATAAGGTATATTAAGTTGCTCTCAACGAAAACTCATTGAAAGGATGTGCCACTCATGGAACGCCAAACAACGACGCGACAGCGGGCTCCTCTTCCTGCCACTCAAAAGGTCGAGCGGAAGCAGCCGACCCTCACGGAGAACGACTTGAGGCGCCGCGCCTACGAAATCTACCTCCAACGAGGCCCCAACTCCGGCGACGAGATCGGGGACTGGCTTCAAGCAGAGCGGGAGCTCAAAGCAAATTAACCGAAAATCAGCGTGCTTTGAAAGCACGCAGCCACGGTCACTGCCCTCGTGACCGTGGGATTTTCCCATGCCCGATACCACGGCAAGTTTTCAGTTCCCAGTCTTCACTTATGTATATTTAACATTACTTAACTTATCTAAAGCATCAAACTTGTCATTTCGTGCATCCAAATTTTGACGAAGCAAAAGGGTAATCAGATTTTTGTCGATGGCGGGTTCGCAGGCCGCACGGGAGAACTCAAAAACTTCTCATTGCGAACCGGCACTCATACCCTCGAATTGCGCAATGCCAAAGGGCAAACGTACTATAAAGAGCAGATCAACGTGATCTCAGGTAAGAAGCTCAAGATCCAATCTGACTACATCGGTTGACCTTCACACATCGCACCCCATCCACGGCCAGTGCGGTTCTGACCGTGGAGTTTTCTCCTGCCTGATACCCCCAACGGCAACAGCGGCCAAGGTGTCGGCCAGGACGCGAAGCGTGCATTAACTCAGTGTTATATTTGAAAATATAGCAGTTGAGATAATATTTTTAACGCTTGACAATAACTGACAGATATTATATTATATTGGCGTAATCAGTTAAGAGAGGTGGCCAAAATGACAATAATGAATCGCTGGGATCCATCCCGCGGGACCATGACTCTGCAGGAACAACTCAGCCGCGTGTTCGGCGATGTGCCGGAGCGTACGGGCGAGGAATCGAACCTGACCGCCTGGGCGCCGGCCGTTGACATTTACGAGACCGAGAACGAGCTCGTTATCAAGGCGGACCTGCCGGAAGTGAATCCGCAGGACCTGGACATCCGCGTCGCGAACAACATCCTCACGATTCGCGGCGAACGTAAGTTTGAAAAGAAGGCGGCCGAAGAGAACTATCTGCGCATCGAACGTGCATACGGTTCGTTCACCAGGAGCTTCTCGCTGGCGAACTCCGTGAAATCGGAGGAAATCAAGGCCGACTATCAGAATGGCGCGCTGACACTGCACATCCCGAAGCGCGAGGAAACGAAGCCGAAGCAGATCAAAGTAAACGTGGCAATGCCCGCAATCGCGGCTAAGGCGAATGCTGCCTGAGGAAAGCCAGATTGAAGACGAAGCAGCATAAGGGGCTGGCGAATGCGCTAGCCCCTATTTTTCTGTTCGATACCGTTACGGCAGCCACAGGTCGTCTACGTGAAGGGGCGAACGCGCCGAAAAAAGGTTTTCAGTTTTCAGGAACTAGCTAACAGCCCACAGCCCACAGCCGACAGCTAACAGTTACTCCCGAACCCCGAGTCCCGTGTCCCGTTATCCCGAGTTCCTAACCGATTCCCGTGTTCCAGTTCGTCATCGAAGGAAAAGCCCACGGTCACGAGGGGAATGAATGTGGTTGCGGGCTGGCGCCAAAAGGCACGGTGAGCGCAGCCGGGTAGCCACGGTCAATGCAGTTTTGACCGTGGGTTCTTCCCGTGATGGCAGAGGCATCGCGTGCAGGAACAGTTGATCACCGCGCCCCTGCGGAAGGGGGCGGTGGGGTAAGCGGAAGGCTGGCGGCTATCCCAGTCCAGGAATTTTGCTTTGGAGAAGGAGATGACGGCAACGTGCCATTTTCCATTTGACGGCGGCGGCTGCGTGCGGGGTATCGGGCATGAGAAAAGACCACGGTCAGAAAAACGCTGACAGTGGCTGCCCGTTTGGCCTTCGTAACACAAAATAGGAAACGTTCATCTGGCAACTTCCTCCGTCGGGTTTTCGCATGTGAAGTTCGCGGCGTCATTAGTGCTTCCCGACCCCGTCCAGCGAGCAACCTCCGGGTACGGGCACAGCGGCCGGGTCATATCCACGACTCCATTGGCGAGGTGAGAGGCAACGATCTTGTCCGGGGCCACGCCCTTCTCCACCCATTGTTCGAGCACGCCCACCTTGTCGAAGGTGTCCGGGCCTGGACCGCCCCCACAGTGCCCCACTCCCGGGATCATGAAGAGTCGAGCGAAGCTCTCGGTCTTTGCCGCACCGCCCATCGTCTTCACGACGCTTTGGTAATAGTTGACGCTCTCCCCCGGGACGATGAGTGCGTCGCTCCAGCCGTGATACATGAGGAGCTTGCCGCCAAGGGTAGACTTATCCGGTGCCGACGGATTACTCGCCATTACGCCGTTGATCGCGGGTAGTATGCCATGACGGATCCTTTTGTTGAGACGACTTTACGAAGGTAGGGTACGGCTACGGGCAGGCTGCTTTGGGACCAAGAAAATTGCCGTCGCTCGGTGCACAGGTTTGTTGTATAGGCGCTATAGGGGCGCATCTTCATCGTACTCAAACCGCGCAGCTTCCACGGGCATATCAAGAGACTTCTGAATTTCTAATCCGATTTGCCTCAGTGTCTTGCCCTGAGCTTCAATGGCAATGCGATGTGGGTCGTGGGCTTTTAAGGGTGTGTCGTCGAGACGGAGATAGATCAACACCGGTGCCTTTATCAACCGCTCCACCTGCTCCGCAATTTGTTCTTCAAAGCTAGGCCAGTCGCGCGTCTTGGATTGCTGCGAGTAAACTGCAATGACCCTATCTGCGGAGAGAACGGATCTCCAGATGTTGTCTGGTATTTGCGTACCTGCCTTGAATGTGCCGACGTCCCGAATCACGCGGATTCCATGGTCGCGCAACCATTGGTCGAGCTTATTAACTCGAGGAGTGTCAACCCACGCATAGCTCAGGAAGACCGTGGGAATACGGACGGCCTCCGAGCCGTCTAGGTCAGCAAACTTGGGCGCGCTAAAGTGCTGCAAGAGCATTGAAACAAGCCGTGAGCGCGTTCCTGGGCCAATAGTACCGTCGATACTCCTGTGCCCTGTTTCCTTCTGGAACAGCTTAACGGCTTCAGAAAGCTGTCCGTCATAAAGCTGCGGATTATTACCGAAAACCCGGGCGAAGCCCAACCAAGCCAGTGCCGCCTTTGCGTTTTTGCACGCCACTGCTCGGTCGCCCTGTCTAAGGACATATTTGTTCGGATCGGGATGTTTGAAGTAAGGCTCGAATCGCTCGATGAGCGCCGGGCTCGTGAGACTGGCATCGAAGGCCATGTCGCAACCACCTCAATTGTAGGCTGCGCCCCACCCCTGGCTAGATCATGCCGACATATAGTTATGGTCAGCCTAAGACGAAAACGTTTTTCGCGGCACCGCCAGAAATATTATAGTGCGGGCGAAGCGCGAGGGAGAAGGGGGATGGGTCATGCCTTGTCGCCAAGTGGGGGGTAATCCCGGAACGTCGGTTCCGACGGGCGCCAGCAGGCATAGATAGCCCCTACGCCGTTAGAACGAAGCCGCTGGCGCGGCGGACGCTACGCGTGCACGATCTCCGCGATTAGTCTTGCGATAACTTGGGGCACAGAGAAAGGAGGTCTCTGTGACCCATCTACGCAAAATCATGCTGGAGGAACTCCAGCGCCGAAATTATGCTGCGACGACGATCGAGAACTACATTCATGCGGTGGAAGAATTCGCCAAGTACTTCCGAAGACCACCCGACCGACTGAACCGGGAGCATCTGCGCGAATACCAGGCTTATCTGCTCCGCGAAAGGAAGCTCGAACCCCGCACGGTTAAATTGCACGTTTCCGCCTTGCGATTCTTTTTCGTTAAGACGCTCAAGCGTCGCTATCTGCTGGAGGACATCCCCTTTCCCAAAGTGCCGCGGCGGCTGCCCATCATTCTCAGTGTGGAAGAAGTGGGCCGGCTGCTCGATTCGGCTCGCAACCTGATGGATCGTACCCTGCTGATGGTGCTCTACTCCACCGGCATGCGGAATCGCGAACTGCGCAACCTGCAGGTCAAAGACATCGATAGTAAAGCCATGCTGATCCACATTCAGCACGGCAAAGGAGGGCGCGACCGCTACGTTCCGCTCAGCCCGAAGTTGCTGGAGACTTTGCGCGAGTACTGGCGCTGGATGAAGCCGAAGACCTGGCTGTTTCCCGGCACGGTCGACGGCTGGCGGGCGGATAAACCGATTACCCCGAAAGTCGTTTGGGACGCCTGTCAGTCCGCGGCGGAGCGGGCCGGCCTCGAAAAGCACGTTTCCGCACACCTTCTTCGCCACAGCTATGCAACTCACCTATTAGAGGCAGGCGCCGACCTGCGCACGATTCAGTTGCTGCTCGGTCACGTCGACCTTCGGCACACGGCCCTTTACTTGCACCTCTCGCGGCGGCACCTGCAGGCCGTGGCCAATCCGCTGGACACCATGAACGTGTCCGGCCCCGAAACCGTCTACCATTCGCGGAAGAGACACAAAAAATGATTCGGCCCACCCTCGAGGTGGCCGATATCATTCGCGCCCAAGGCGAGCACTTCATCGAACGCAGTCGGTCCTGGTTGACGTGGGCACAGCGGAAGGTGCTGTACGCCATCGCGCGTTGCCGCACCGCCGCTCTGGGCGGTCACCGGGACCGATGCGCGCGTTGCGGCCATCGCGCCATCTCCTACAACTCGTGTCGCAATCGCCACTGTCCCAAGTGTCAGACGGGCGCACGCAACCGTTGGCTGGCCGAGCGGAGCAAGGAATTACTCCCCGTTCGCTACGTGCATGTGGTCTTCACCCTCCCGCACCAACTGGCACCCCTCGCCTATCAGAACAAGCGCCTCCTCTATCGCTTGCTCTTCCAAGCCAGCGCCGCGACACTCCTGGAAGTTGCGGCTACTCCCCAACATCTCGGCGCACACATCGGCTTTCTCAGCGTGCTCCACACCTGGGGACAGAACCTGCAGCATCACCCCCATGTCCACTGCGTGATTCCGGCGGGCGGACTGTCCGCCGATCACACGCGCTGGATTCAGCCCCGGTATCCTTTCTTTCTACCGGTGAAGGTTCTCAGCCGCGTATTTCGCGGCAAGTTTGTGGCGGGCCTGCAACGGGCCTTCCGACAGGGGAAACTCGGATTTTACGGAGATCAAAAGTCCCTTCGCGATCCGAAGCTTTTCCGGGCTCTGGTTCGTTCCCTCTTCCGCCAGGACTGGATCGTTTACGCCAAGCCGCCCTTCGGCGGTCCTCAATATGTTCTGCACTACCTGGCCCGTTACACCCATCGCGTCGCCATTTCCAACCATCGCTTGATCTCCTTCCAAAACGGCCAAGTCAGTTTCCGCTGGAAGGACTACGCCCATGGCAGCAAGCAGCGCATCATGACCCTCAGCGCCGACGAATTCCTGCGGCGCTTCCTCTTACACGTGTTGCCCAAGGGCTTCGTTCGTATCCGTTTCTTCGGCTTCCTCGCCAACCGCCGACGCGCCACCCTCCTGCCCATTTGCCGACAACTGCTCGCTGCTCCAATCGACCGTGGGTTCCCCGTGTCCGGCTTCACCACCGCCACTGCCCACGTGGTCTTGCCCCGTCTGTGGTGGACCCATGATCATCATCGAGAGGCTCACCGCGGAGCAAGTGTTCCTTCAAGCCGTTGACCTGCGAGGTTTCCTTGACAGTTCCTGAGCACCATCCAGTCTCGAATACCCTTCGTGCTCCGGCGCGCACCCTCGAAGTGTGCACGCGCACCGAAAGTCCCGCGGCCACCCACCGCCGGCCAGCGTCTGCGGTCGTTCTTGACCGCCCTAACGTCCGCCATCGGCTATTTTCAAAGCCAATGCCGACGATTCTGGTCGAGGACCTTGCTAACCGAACGCGCCCGGACCGTATTCAACTCACATAATCCCGGTTGCCCGCGTCCGCCGCAAACGCCAGCGGCTTCATTCAAACGGCTCTATCGAAAGTGACCCGGCGAATCACCATCTCCGCCCGTCTCCAACATTTTCGCGCCGGGTCACTCCCGATAGAGACCTAACGTCAGTCGCGATTCGCACAATGCGTAAATTCGCCAGGTGCAAGTCTGACGTGCCATGGCAGGCTGAGTTGGTTCCGTTGTTAATTCTCTGAAGGCCTCTCAACGTTGTCGATAACAATAGTCTCGACCTGACCTTTCGTCGGCTCCAACTTCAACCCAAGCTGGTCCCGGAGTGCTGTGAATATCGAAGGCCCGGATGAATCAGGCTCGGTGGCGCTGTCGGGTCCCTGGATGCCGTTCGAAGTTGGGCTTCCTGGCGTCCATTGCAACGTGAAATCATAGTTGCCCGTTAGCCCGGTTTGGTCCTGGACCATTCGATGGCCGAGTTCTCGTCTACCCCTCAAAAACCACACCAGCTTTGCGATGGGAAGCCCTTGAGCCGTTAGCTGGCCCTCTCCAACCTCCATCACGCCCACTCCGCCCGTACGGCCGTCAGGACCTTTGATTCCGTCCCGGTAAGCCTCGCCAACTTTCGCCTCCCGAAGCTTGGGACCGTTTTTCGCGACGGTCAGCACATATTCGGGAAGGGCTTTGGTCTCGCGGTGGGCCTCCAGTTTGCAGCGGTCGGCCAAAAGCGCCTGAATCATGCGTTGCTGCTCGATCTTGCGCTCATCTGGGCTGAGCTTGTGCAGCTCAGCCGCAACCGATTCGTCCACTTTCGCCTCAATCGCGTAGGTTTCAGACCGGAGCCAGTACGGACCCCCTGATATCTGATTGGATTGGACGTCGTATGCCATTTGAATGATCGTCAGGAGCGACACGCCTTCTGCCGTGAACCTTTCAGGGGACCAGCCTACCTCGAACATAGCCTTACCGCCGCCAAACCCAAAACCGCCGCCCGAGTTGTTTCGTTTGATCGTAGCAACCTCAAAGACGGGTGCGGTCGCGACTGTGTTTTGGGCCTGCGACGCAGCCCGGATTTGCGGGCCGTTCACAAGACCGAACACCACAGGTGCGACAACGGCTGCAATGCCGAAGGCGGCCTACAGCAGCTTTCTGACGAAACTGAGCTTGTTCGGCATGTGGCCGGTCATAATACGGACAATCCGTTTTTTCAGATCGGCGCCCGTGACTCCGGACACGCAAGTCAGCGGGGATTCCACGCAAAATTCGCAAGTCTTCAAAATGCTCTCGGCATAGACCTGCGGTTCGCTGCCCAATTCCAAGACCGCTTCGTCGCAGGCGCGTTCGCGCTCTTCCATCAGGCGCGCGCTGATCCACCAAACCAAGGGATGAAACCAGAAGACCGCCTCGACGATCATGTGGATGGCCGCGGTCAGGTTGTCGCGGCGCGCGATGTGGCACAGCTCGTGTGCCAGAACGGCCTGCAACTGGCCCGGGGCCAGGCGCTCCACGATACCCACGGGAAGCAGCAAGACGGGTCGGAAGAACCCAACCACGCCAGGCTCCAGAAGGCCGGGTAGAAGAGCGAACTTGAACCGGAAAAGGGATATCCATTGGGCGTGCTGGGCGCACCGCCGCCCGGATGCGGAACCATCCCCTAAGCCGCATCAGCGCCATGCCCGCGAATCCGCACGCCCAGAAGCCAACGACCGCGATGGGGATCCAGTCGCCGTGGCTTCTCGTCGGCACCGCTGGCGGAGGGCTTTGGGGAAACGGCTCGGCCACTTGTATGACGGTGTAGGTGATCGCCAGGCACGGCCCCGCTCCCGGCCGCTCGCGACCTGCCCAGATAAGCGCCGAGAGTCAGCAGTAACGAGAACGGGATGAGGAATTTCAGGGATGCGCTGAACCACAGCCAGTAGCGGACGTGGGCGCGATTCTTGCGGAAAGCGAGGGACAGAAGCCCTGCCACAATTGCGAACACGGTGGATTGCCAGAGATGGTTCGTCACTACGCTCATCATTTGGAGTGCCGCGTCCTTTCTGCCTGATTTGACGTCTAGGTCTTTGACCGCATGAAAAGATTCTATAATGTATTGTTTTTGGGGAATCTTTGGGCCTATACTGGGGCATGTCGCGACGCCCCCTTGAGGTGAAAGTATCTGCCGAAGATCAGAAGCAGCTTCGGCAACTTTTGCGAGCCGGCATTCAGCAGGTGCGCGTGGTCCTGCGGGCCCTCGCCTTGGAGCAGTTGTCGGCGGGCTTGACCGCGCCGGCGGTGGCCAAGATGGTGCATCTGACCCCGCAGGCGGTGCGGCGGATCGGCCACCGGTATAAGCGCGGCGGGTTGCCGGGTGCGCTCTACGAGCGGCAAGGGCGGGGTGCCGAGCAACTGTTGGACGAACCGCAGAAACAGCGGATCATCGCCATGGTTTGTAGCCAGCCGCCGGAAGGCTACGCCCGTTGGACCGTCCGTCTGGTCGCCGAGCAGGCCGTCAAGCGCAAACTGGTGCCCCAAGTGGGCCGGGAGACGGCGCGAATCTTGTTGCTCAGCCACGACCTGAAGCCGTGGCGGGAAAAAAATGTGGTGCGTGGCGGAACTGAATCCGGAGTACATCCAAAAGATGGAAGACGTTCTGGCAACCTATGAAAAGCCCTACACCGCTGCGGAACCGGTGGTCTGCCTGGACGAGAAACCGGTCACGTTGCACGCCGACATCCGGCCTCCGATTCCCGCTGCCCCTGGCCGGACGGCGAAACGGGACAACGAGTACAAACGATGCGGCACCGCCAATGTCTTCTGCGCCGTGGAGCCGAAAGCCGGTCGGCATTTCACCCTGCCCACCCCCAACCGCTCCGCGCCAGAATTTGCCCAGGCGCTGGAGACGGTCGTGAGCAGCTATCCCGGTGCGCGAAAGATCCACCTGGTGATGGATAACCTGAATATCCATGGCCGGAAATCCCTCACCGACTATTTCGGAGAGGAAAGGGGCGGCTCGATCTGGAACCGCCTCACGGTCCATTACACGCCCAAGCATGGGAGCTGGCTGAACCAGGCGGAAATCGAGATCAGCCTGTTTTCCCGGCAATGCCTGGGCAAGCGCAGAATTCCCACCTTGAGCATCTTGCGACGGGAGTCCCGCGCCTGGAACCGCCAGATCAATCGGCATCGGGTCAAGATCAACTGGCAGTTCACCCGCAAGAGGGCACGCGCAAAGTTCGGCTATAAAAGGAATCTATTTAGGCGGTCAAAGACCTAGGCGGCGGCTTCACGCCGCCATGTGGCGAGGTAAACTCGCCGCAACGAAATCAAACTGCACCCTTACACCTCTCTGCTTTCTTTTGCACCTCGAGCTCTTGCAGGGTCTTCTCCAACTCGCGAACGTCTTCCAGCGAAATCTTCCCCGCCTCCGCGAGCTGCGCCATCATGGGGAGGGCCCGCCCTCCGAAGAAACTCAGGATTTCATCCAGAAACCGGAGCCGCGCGGCTTCTCTTGGGACGGTCGGCTCAAAAATATGGGCATTGCCGATCTTCCGCACGCGCCGCACGGCTTTCTTCCGTTCCAGGCGGTACACCGTGGTCTGAATCGTGGTGTAAGCGGGACGGGGCTCCGGAAAAGTCTCCTGAATCTCTCGGATGGATGCCTTTCCTTGCTCCCAAAGGGCTTCGAGGATTCGAAGTTCGAGCTTGGTCAGCTTGGGTTGGGTCATATGCACCTACTATCCTGCCTTCGATCCTACTATATAGTAGTAATTCTGTCGAGGGAATATTCCAGGTACCTTAACGTAGTGTAGTGTCTCATAAATAGCATTTACAGATTATCCTCACTTCTTTTTCCCTCGAGGAAGGGTGGATCCGGGGTTGATCTGCTCCATCTTGATCCGCGCGCGTTCGATCTTCTTGATGATCTTACCGACGCTGGCCGTCCAGATGAACGGCTTGGGCTTTTGGTTCCAGGCTTGCATAAATTCCTCGATGGCCTGTTTTAAATCCGGCACGCTCACAAAACTGCCGCGCCGAATCGTTTTCTCAGTCAATTCTCTAAACCATCGCTCCACCAAGTTCAGCCAACTGGAACTGGTCGGCACAAAGTGGCACACAAAGCGTCGATGCTTCTTCAGCCAGGCCTGCACGTGCGGCTCTTTGTGCGTGCCGTAGTTGTCCATCACCAAGTGCAACTGCAGCTCCGGGGGAAACTCACCGTCCAAGCGGCGCAGAAATTTCAGCCATTCCTGATGCCGATGCCGGCCGTGGCACTCTCCGATGACCTTGCCGTCCAACACGTTCAGCGCCGCAAACAGCGTGGTCGTGCCGTTGCGCTTGTAGTCGTGCGTCATCGTCCCGCACCGGCCTTTCTTCAGCGGCAGCCCCGGCTGGGTGCGATCCAGCGCTTGAATTTGGCTCTTTTCGTCCAAGCACAGCACCACCGCCTTGTGGGGCGGGTTCAAATACAACCCCACCACATCAGTCAGCTTCTCCAGAAATTTCGCATCGCGTGAAAGCTTAAAGGTGCGGCTCAGATGCGGCTTGATATTGTGCAATTGCCATAACCGGTTCACCGTGCTCTTGCTGACATCCTGCGCCTTTGCCATGAGCCGGCAACTCCAATGGGTCATGCCCGCTGGTTTGCTCTGCAAGGTGGCTTCAATGATCGCCTCGCGCGTGGCTTGGTCGTACCGCGGTTTGCGCCCCCGTCCGGGGGCGATCTCCCAGACCTCCCCGATGCCTTGATCCCGCACCCGCTTGCGCCACAACTTCACCGTGGGCCGGCTCACTTGCAATTGCGCAGCGATCGCCGCATTGTCCTGCCCCGCCAGGGCGGCCAAAATAATCCGGCAGCGCAGCGCCACCTGTTGCGGCGTTCCGTGTGAGGATGCCCATTGTTTTAGTTGCGTGCGCTCCGCCGCTTCCAACTTGATCGCCCGACTTGTGTTTGGCATAACCAAGATTATAGCAATCGCCGGAAAGTCCGTAAAGCTATTTATGAGACACTACACTAGCGCTCGACAAGCTGCGAAGCAAGAGGCTGGGGGCAAAGCCTTTTGAGGACGCGCGCAGTAAGAGGTGATGAAATTGGAGGCTGGAAGGGTAAGCCATTGATTAGGAGCGAGTTTGGTGCGGAATCGTACAATGAAGGAATGCAAACCCTATGACGATCAATGATTATCATATGCTCATCTTATGATCCCCCTTGCCCTAACGTCTGGCCCACCAACCCATATGGGGCGTCTTGGAGTGGCTTAAAGTGACAAGCGGACTCGAGAAACTTTTAGCCGCCGAGGAAACCCCGGCACGAATGGCTGAATGGCGGGACTTCACCCAAGGCGCGTAATGCTTCTCTGTTGTTTTGATGCTCGAATGGCCGAGTAGCCTTGAGACTTCCTCAAGCGGTATGCCGGCATTGAGCCAAGCGACGGCGGCAGTGTCGCGGAGTTGGTGAGGATGACCCTTTGGCATCCCTGCCTTTCGGAACACGGCGCGAAGATCGTGCTGCCAGTTTGTAACGGCACTTTCAGGCTTCCCATTGCCCGTCTGCCAAAAGACGTAATGGGGATCCACGTTCGGAACGCCGAGCAATTCCTTGGCGACGTCCGGGGGAATCGGGACCGAGACATCAACCCCGGTCTTGGTGCGCGCGGTTACGATGCGCGTGATTCTCTTCCGAGTGTCGTACTGAATCTTTGCCCGTTCCAGGCAGACCGCATCCCGTAATTGCGAGCCCGGCGTGTCTCATACAGCGAATCAGCGCATGGACTCTGGCGGCCTTGGTTGACTCTGGAAACTCTTCGGGAATGGTTTCGAGAAGCCTTTTGAATTGAGCTTCCGTCAGGGAAAGGGTTGGGACTTGTACAACTTTGATGGCTGACATGCCGGCGGCGGGGTTGCGCTGAATGAATCCCGCGCTGTGAGCATAGCGAAAGAAAGCCCGCAATCTCGCTTGAACCCTTTGGCGCGTGAGGGATGACGGATAGTCAGACTGCCATGATGACCGGAACTCCGTCAGGCT
>CAWGTQ010000026.1:0-12580 GCA_963825395.1 uncultured Acidobacteriota bacterium
CGTTATCTATCGCTGATTGGTTGTCCGAAGGGGATCTCGCAACAGATCTGCCCCCGGCCCCTAACGCCGTTTGGCATGGCCAACATCAGGCAAGCAAATCAAACGCACGCGGCTGCTGATTTTAGCCGCTGTAGTCAACTGGGAAGGAGTATATTAGGGAGAAGAGTGTTGGGCGACAAATCCCCAGGATCAATATGGCAGACTGCAATACAACAGTCGGTGCCGCACTGGAATTGATGCGCGCACGAAGATTCCATAAAGCAATCGCGCTGCTTGCGAGTGTGCCGAAGGCACCTTGGACTGCGGTAGCTGCAGCTACCGCCTTCCGACTTGGGTTCACACTGCGCGGGCGCAAGAGCCGGAACAAGCAAGGCGGTAGCTGCTGCTACCGCACTCCAAGGCGCTTCGCGCATTCTGGTTCAAATCCGTTCCCCCGCAGAGCCTAAAGCTGCGCGCGTCCCCCGCGGTGAAAACTACTTCAGCTTCGCATACTCCGCCTTGGCTTCCTTCAGGATGGGGACGTCCGGGTCGGCGTCTTTCCAAATTGTGAGGAAATCCTGATAGGCGACGCGGGCTTTGGCCGTGTCGCCTTGCATGGCGTAAGCACGTGCCAATCCCAGGCGGGCCAGCGCGCCCCAGGGGAAGTTCACCACCAGTCCCCGGTGGTCGACGAATTTCTGAAACTCCACTGCCGCTCGGTTGCCATCATGGAGCATGAGATAGGCTTCCCCACGCAAATAAACCGGGCACAGGAATATGGTGAGGTGTGATGGCCAGCCAAGTTCGATCGTGCTCGCCACCTTCAATAGTTCGATGGCCCGGTTCGGGTCTTGGCGTTCCAGAGCGATCCCCGCTCGGATCGTGGGCAGCCAATACTTCTGGACCAGCGTATCCAGCGGGGAGGTCTTGTCGAGTTCGGCCTCCAGCTTCTCCGCCCCTGCCGTATCGCCTGCCCGCGCCATGGCCAGCGCCGCTATGGCCCGTACATCGCGGTTCGGGGCCAGCTTCAACGCCGCCTTGGCGTCGGCACGCGCCCGCTCCCGGTTTCCCGCCTCCACCTCGCGCAGCGCGGCCTCTGCCTGATATACTGAGGCCCTCTCTTTGGCTTCGTTGTGCTGGGCTGAATCCATCGCCCGCCCGGTCAGCTCGTGCGCGTTCTTCAGCTTGCCGTACCAACCTTCCGTGTCCGCTTGCGTGGCCAGCATCCAGTCTTCAAAGTCGGGCTTTCCCATGGCGGCTAAGACCCACTGCGCCATTTGCGCCGTGTCGCCCTTCAGAAAAGCCAACTGGTAGCGGCCGTAGGACAGATACTCGTTCTCCAGCTTGCGCTCCTCCGCCTGCTTGAACACCGCCTCCGCCTCATCCAGCCGGTTGAGGGCCATGTAGGCGCCACCGACGTTGTCATAGTTTGCTGCACTGTTTGGCGCCAGGCGCAGCACCTCTCGAAATTCCTCCAATGCCTTTTCCCAGTTTCCCAGGGTATGGGAAATATGTCCCAGCCCTATGTAAGGCACGGTGTCCCTTGGGTAGGTCTGCTGCCATAGCTCGTAGGTCTGCGCGGCCTTCTCCAGCTCTCCCGTCGCACGGACGTAGTAGCCCCCCTCGATGGAGAACCGCTCCCGTTCGCTTACCTTCTCCCGGAGCGCATAAGCCTTGCGTGCATTTTCGACCCCCCGCCCCACTTCGTGTAGGTCCATGTAGAAAGACGACATAGAGGCGTAGGCCATGGAAAAATTCGGATCAAGGTCCACCGCCCGTTTGAAGAAGGGCAGCGGGGCTGTTTCCCCTTTCGCACCGGCTGTCTTTCGTCCCAGGCTGTAGGCTTTCAGCGCCTCCAGGGATGTTGTGGTCGCTTCCTCCACCGGCGTGGCGTATTTCTGTACTGAACTCAACGACTCGCCCAGCTTGCTCCGCAAGCTGACCGCAGCGGCGTCCAGAGCCTTGAGCACCGCTTCCTTGCCCCCCGCCTGCTCCTGTGCCTCAGCCAGCACGTCCCCCGTGTTGCAGTTCACGGCCTTCAGGCCAATGACGAACTGGCTGCCCAGCCCCGCAATCGAGCCGGTCAGCATGGCCGTGCTGCCCGTGCGCTGGCAGACCTCGCGGGTGACCTCCGGCGTCAGCCGGTCACCGGCGGGACGGCCCATCAGCTTCAATGTCTCATTTACCGTGTCCTCGGAAAGCAGGGCGAGAAAGGGTGATTGCTCAAGCTGTACCGAGAGCCCCTGTTTGAGCGTATCGTCGAATACGCTGTCACCGGTCTTGTTGTTGAAGTCGGAAAGAACTATGGTGTCCTTTTCGGTCAGGCGGGCCGTGGAGTGGCGCGAGCGGAAATACCACGTTCCCCCGATGGCAGCAGCGGCAAGGATCACCGTGGCGGGAACAAGAAGCTTCCAACGTTTTCGTAGGGGCGGTTCGCGAACCGCCCCTACCACCGCCGGTGGGGACACCGGCGCTACAGTCGCCGCTCGCGGCGGTTCCGTGTCGCGCTTTAGGCGCAGGAGGTCGGCGCGCAGGTCGGCGGCGCTCTGGTAGCGCAGAATGAGATCCTTTTCGAGGCATTTGCGGATGATTCGTTCCAATTCCGGGAGCACCTCATAGTTGAAGCGGGCGATGGCTTCCGGCTGGTTGTGCAGGATGTGGGCAAAGGTCTCGCTGGCGTTCGAGCCGGAGAAGGCATTGCGCCCCGTGGCCATTTCGTAAAGCACCGAGCCGAATGAGAACAAATCGGTGCGGGTGTCCACCGGCTGCCCCAGGGCTTGCTCCGGGCTCATATATTCCACTGTCCCGGCCACCGCCCCGGCCGCCGTCTGCAACTCGCTCGTGGAGTCCCCCGCCAACGACACCGGCCTCGCCATCTTCGCCAAACCGAAATCCAGAACCTTCGCTTGTCCATTCTCGGTAAGGAAAATGTTCGCGGGTTTGATGGCGCGGTGGATGATGCCTTTGCGGTGGGCCGCGTCGAGCGCATCACTGATTTGAATTGCCAGATCGAGCAGTTCGACAATTTGTAGGGGCACGCCATGGCGTGCCCGTACGTCACGGTAGGGCCCAACAGCGTTGGGCCCTGGCCGAACGCCGTTCGGCCCTACATCCCGCGCCAGCCTTTGGCGCAAGGTTTCCCCTTCCAGGCATTCCATCACGATGTACGGCTCGCCGGCTTCTTCGCCAAGGTCGTAAACCGTACAGATGTGCGGATGGTTCAGCGCGGAAGCGGCGCGCGCTTCCCGTTGGAATCGCTTCATTGCTTCGCGATCGCGCCAAACCTCCTCGGAAAGGAATTTGAGCGCCACCGAGCGGCCCAGCCGGGTGTCCTCGGCCTTATAGACTACCCCCATCCCGCCGCCCCCGAGTTTTTGGACGATGCGATAATGGGAAACGGTTTGGCCCAGCCGCTGCTCTTCGCGCTCGGCGGCCCGGCGCACCTCCGACTCATCCTGCGCCAAGGCTTTAGCCGCCGCCTCGAAGGCCGGGGACTCGATAAAGCTCGCTCCGTGCTCACTCTGTGCCAACAGCGAATCCACCTCGTCGCGCAATGCGGCATCACCGGCACAGGCTTGGTCGAGGAAAGCGGCCCGTTGATTCTCCGGGCGCTCCAGAGCCGCCTGACACAATCGCTCGATTTCCCGCCAACGATCAGGATTCATGGCTTACCGTGCCGAAGGCAGCTTGGAGTGCGGCGGCTCGACGCCGCTTTCAAACCCCGAGGACCAGGTCTCGACGCCGCTTTGGAATAACGTGCAGGAAAAAGACCAAGGATAAAGTTAAAAGCGGCGTCGAGCCGCCGCACTCCAAGGTGCTTCGCACATCCTCGGCCAGACACCGGCTCTAAGTCGCGGCGCTGTTTTGAAGCTCGCGCCCCAGCCACATCTTGGCCATCTTCCAATCGCGCATCACAGTGTCGGGGCAAACTTTGAGGACCTCCGCCGTCTCTTCCACGCTCAGTCCCCCAAAGAAGCGCAACTCCACCACCCGGCTCTTACGCGGGTCCAGGTCGGCCAAGGCTTTCAGGGCGTCGTCCAGCGCCACCAAGTCCCGCCCTCGCTCCCGGGGACCGAGCAGATCCTCGACGAGGGTAATCTTTTCCACCCCGCCACCGCGCTTCTGGTAGCCGCGCGACCGGGCGAAATCCACCAGAATCCGCCGCATCAACTGCGCGCAAATCGCAAAAAAGTGCGCCCGATTCTGCCAGTTGACCTTTTGCGAATCGATCAGCTTCACATAGACCTCGTTCACCAGCGCCGTCGTCTGCAAGGTGTGGCTTTGCCGCTCACCCGCCATGTAGCGATGGGCGATCCTTTTGAGCTCGTGGTAAACGATGGGAATCATCTGCTCCAGGGCCGCGTCTTCTCCCTGGCCCCAGGCGTGGAGGAGTTGAGTGACATCGTGCGTTTTGGGCTGACTTGCGGGCCGCGTCATGAGCCCCCTTCGCCAACCGCACCAGTGGCTTGCACGTGGCGCGGATTATAGCACCGCCCACCGGCGCCAGCCCGAATAAATCTCCTCCGAAATAATTTTTTTCGGCGTCCGAGTTTTCGCCCTCCGTTCCCGCCTTCCCTGGTGCGGACAGGAGGGAATGCCATGAGGACAGCCAAGTGGCGCCTTCTCGCGACCGAGGTGAGCGCCATGAATCACAAAGGTTGGGAAGCAGAGAGCGATAACCGGGAAAGCCGGCGCCAGGGGCCTTGGGGATTGGCCGGTTCGAGCTTGGTGATCCTTTTGGTGGTCTCATTTGCTGCGGGAAATGGCTGGGCTCGCGACCAAATCAGAGGAGACGCAAGCGAGAAACTGGGTCTCACTGCCGCAGCGGCACGAGAACATCCCACGATCATCGTCATCATCCACAACAATGGGCAGGTACCGGGCGGGACGCTCGACGACGCGAAAGCAGCCACCACGAGAATTCTTGCGCTTGCGGGGATAAAGACCACATGGCAGGAATCTCCGAGTCCTGTGACACGGTCAGCGGGCTCCACCCCTTTTCGGCGACGTGCGATCGGAATCGAGATTAATATCTACCTCGTCCCTCGAGCGGTGGCCGCACGCATGCCGTCGGACAAGCTCTGTCTCGGACTCTCCATACTTCCAGGCGGCGACAAACGTGGGAACACCGCTTATGTCGTCTGCGATCGCGTAGAAGAATTAGCCGGGAACGAAGATGCGCCCGCCGGTCAGATTCTCGGTCATGCCATGGCACACGAGATCGGGCACTTGTTGCTCAACTCCCCTGCGCATTCAAACGTCGGAATTATGCAGGCCGAGTGGCGGAGGAAGGGGCAATGGCAGCTAATGTGCGCGGGACGGTTGCTGTTCACGAACGAACAATCACGACAGATGCGCGCCGAAGTTCGATCCCGGATGGGAAACCAAGAACCTCGGCGGATCTCGGCACTACTTCCAGAATGAGAGGATTCATAAAGGTTGTGCCAACCGCGGGCAGAGTGAGCGAACTCGGGAGGTCCCGTCCATCTGCTGCGGGAAGCCCTTGGAGCCGCGCCAAGCCCAGGTCCCACGACAGTTTTGCTGAGGCGATGTTTCTTGCCATCCGACGTTGCTCATCTTGCGGCCGGATAACTTTCTGAATCGCCCGTGATCGCCCCTGGGATAGCCGCTCAAAGGTGGGCCGCAGCGGCGCCGGCGCATGGGAATGCGTCTTATGTCACTCGGAAGATGGCTTAACATCGGTCAGACAGGATTAATGAGAAGCAGGACCACGCGGCAAGGCCTTGGGGTACAGCATCGCCGGGGCGGATAATGAGTATCCCAGAACACTAGCCTGTCGGTTGGCGTTAGCCGACAGAGTTGAATCGCAGCACCACTTCCTTCAGCATTGGTCTCAGTATTGTCCCCGAGAAGCCCGCGCAAGTCCGGTTCCCGGTAAGCCGCCGCCACCCAACATAGATCCAGTGCAGCGCCATGGTGTACAGCGAAGTTGCTCAACTCCTGGCCGTCTTCCACTCGGACACCAAGTTTTGCCTTGTCCACTGGCGGGATCGTTGTCCCGAAAACGGGGTTCGAGGAAATAGGTCCTCAGTAGTCGCCGACTGTCTACCGACGAATTTGCAGTCGCAACCCCTGCTTCTGGCTGAAGCACCCGGCAGCGATCACGGTTAATGCCGTCTTGACCGTGGGTCTTTTTTTTCGCACGTCACAAAAGCCCCCAGTCAGGAAATCGCTGACTGGGGCTACCCGCTCTGACTCACTTTGCCTCTACCTCCGCCAGACCCTTATCGAGCGCGGCGAGGGCAGTATCCACGTCACCCTTGGAAATATTGAGCGGTGGAGACATTCGCACCACGTTGCCGTACAGTCCGCCTTTGCCCACCAGCAAGCCGTGGACGCGCAATCGCTCGAACAATTGATTCGTCAAATCGGGACCGGGTTCTTTAGTCTTTCGGTCTTTGACGAGTTCGATGCCCTGCATCAGACCCATCCCGCGCACGTCGCCAATAATCGCGTGCTTTTCCTTAAGCGCCTGCAGGCCGGCATGGAAGTGATGGCCAACGGTCTCGGCGTTATCCATCAGGCGATCTTCTTCGATCAAGTCGATGGTGGCCTTGGCCGCCACACAGGCTACGGGGTTCCCGCCGAAAGTGGAAATGGTCAGACCCTTGTATGCGTCGGCGATTTCCGGGCGCGTCAGCGTGAGTCCGATGGGTACGCCATTTGCCATGCTCTTGGCGCTGGTGATGATGTCGGGCTCCACCTCCCAGTGTTCGATGCCCCACCACTTTTTGCCGGTGCGTCCCCACGCGGCTTGCACTTCATCGGCAATGAAGAGCCCCCCGTAGTTGCGCACAATGTTGGCGACAATCTTGAAATAACCGGGCGGCGGCACGATGAAGCCGCCCAGTCCTTGGATGGTCTCAACCAACATCCCGGCGATCTGGCCGCTGGTGGAAGTCTTGATGACTTCCTCGACGTCCTTCGCACAGTGAAGGTCGCAGCTCGGGTAGGTCAGCCCATAGGGACAGCGATAGCAGTACGGCCCCGGCGCGTGCACGATGCCGTAAGGGATTATCCCTGCTTTGCGCCAGGTGTGCAGTCCGGTGAGAGACTTCGTCAGGTGCGAGTGCCCGCTGTAGCCATGCCGCAAGGCCAAGAGCTCGTAATTGCCCGTGTACATCCGCGCCGTCAGCACCGCGACTTCGTTGGCCTCCGTACCGCTGTTGGTGAAATAGCTCTTCTTAAGTTTGCCCGGTGCAATCGAAGCCACCTTTTCCGCCAGGTTCACCAAGGCTTCCGTGACGAAGAGCGTGGACGTGTGCTGGACTTTGTCGATCTGCGCTTTGATCTTCTCCGTCACCTTGGGATTCGAATGTCCCACACTGACCGTCACGATGCCACCCAGGAAATCGAGAAACTGCTTCCCCTCGATGTCCCAAACGTATTGGCCCTTGGCGTGGTCAATCACCATGGGGTCCTTGAAATAAGTGGTGACACAGTTGAAAAGGTATTGCTGCTTTTTGCGAATGATGTCGTCTTTGGTCATGTAAACCTCATGGGCTGACAGCTTACAGCCGATAGCTCACAGCAAAGTGGCGCGGACCTGCTCTCCAAGGTCCGCGGTTCTTCGTGTTCGCACGTACAAAAGCCGCGGACCTTGGAGGAACAGGTCCGCGCTACGGCACTCATGGTTGCATTGCGAGCGCACGTGGCGCTGGGGTTCCCCGCAGCAATCCTTCGGCGCTCAAGTCCACATCGACGTCAGGCCAATGAATCCCGTACCCTCGCACTAAATCCCAGATTACGCGCCAAGCTTACAGGCTGCAACCAGAACTTTGCAGAAAACCTTTCGCGGTCCACATGGACATGCGGAGGCTCCTTCAAGTCATGGCTGAAGTGGTAAATCCGGAAGGGCCGGTTCTGAGGACAGTGAGTATTGGCAAGGATGATTTACCCGGATTTCCTCATGGCGTCAAGTGTAGGAAGTCGATCCCTGGGTAACGATGAAAATCGCCGTCAAAGGCAATCAGCCGGCAGCCGCTCGCCGCTGCAAAGGCAGCAAGATACGCGTCAGTCCATTGCCCGGTGCGCAGGTCAAGCTTTCTGGCCCATTGCGCCAACAATTCCTCCAGGCCCGGCGGTTCAGTCAGGAAGGTGATTTGCGGGAGTGCCAGCCAAGTCTCAAGCGCCCGCCAAGCCGCAGCACCCTCCAGGGCCACATCGCCGAGAATCCGGGAGTTCGTCAGATGCCGCAGGAGCGCCAACGCAGTTACGCGGCAAAACCCCAGTTCGCCGGCGGCCTCCTTGTCCCAGTAGTGCCGCGCGCGAGGATAATGCACGTGATCGGGAGCGCTCAACGGAAGCCAAACACTCGCATCAAGCAAGTCCCGCATGCTTGGCCTCATCTTCCTCTTCTTCGATCCGCCGGATCTCCTCGCGCGACACGGCGGGAATGCGAACTCCACGTGGCGGTATGATAACCGGAGGAGGTGCGTGCCTGCTCCCGCCGGGCTCGTCCCTAGGGCTCCGCAGCCCTTGCTCAATGAGTTGCTGAACCAGTTTCCGCAAGGTAATGCCACTTAGGCCAGCACGAGCCTTCAGGGTTCGGTAGAGATTCTCCGGAAGATCAATGGTGGTTCGCATAAACGCATCTTGATGTATTTGTGTATCGCTGTCAATTGCTACCTTGCGTCTCCCTAGGAATCGCCCCCTTTACCGCTTATTAGTGGACTATCCACAATCAACTTGATGGCTGCCGGCCCCCAGCTATTGCACGTACTCATCGAGCCACCCCAACACCGTCTTGTACCAGAGTTGGCTATTCTGCGGCTTCAGAACCCAGTGCCCTTCATCGGGGAAGTACAGCAGTTTGGATTTGATGCCGCGCCGCTGCAAGGCCGAGAACAGTTGGAAGGCTTGGCCTTCCGGCACGCGAAAATCTTTCGCGCCTTCGATCAGCAGCATCGGCGTTTTAATGTTCTGCACATAGCTCGATGGCGACCACTTTACGCGCAGGGCCAGGGAATCCTTATCCCAAGGCACTCCTTTGAACTCCCACTCATCGAACCAGATCTCTTCCGTCTCGCCGTACATACTGGGATTGTCATACACGCCGTCGTGCGAGACCAGCGCCTTAAAGCGGTCGGTGTGGGTGGCAATCCAGTCGATCATGAATCCGCCAAAGGACGCGCCCGCTCCCACCAGGCGCGACTTATCAATGAAGTCCAGCTTTTCGAGAAAGTCCGTAGCGTTCATCAAGTCCTGGAATGGCGCGCCGCCCCAATCGCCGGAGATCTCTTCCACAAATTTCTGGCCATAGCCCGTCGAGCCATGGAAGTTTGTCATCAGCACTACGTAGCCGTGCGCAGCGAACATCTGCACATTCCAACGATAGCTCCAGGCGTCTTCCCAGGCGCTTTGCGGGCCGCCGTGAACTAGCAAAAGGCCCGGGTACTTCTTGCCAGGGTCGAACCCCGGCGGCTTCACCATAAGGTTTTCGATCTCTGCCCCCAGCGCGCCGTGCGTGGTCACAAACTCGGCGGGATTCATGTCGAGATCAGCCAGCAACGCGTCGTTTTCGTGGGTCAGCAAGGTGGGTGGGCCGCCCGATAAGGGCACGCGATAGATCGCTGCCGGCTGGGTCAGGCTTGTCCGGGTCAGAACCAGCCACTTGCCATCGGGGCTCACGTTGAGGTCGTCATTCATTCCTTCCAGAACTCTTTCGACCCTGGGCATACTAACGGAAGTTTTGAAAACCGGTTGCCGGGCGTGGTCAGAGGCCGTGAAATAGATGGTGTTGCTGTCAGGCGCCCAGGCGAAACTTGATACCCACTGGTCAAATCCCGGCGTGAGGTCGATAGTTCTCGCAGCATCGCGGTCGTAGACGCGCAGGCGGAAGAGGTCGGATTCGTAACCATTGCGCGCCTGGGAGGTGTAAGCGATGTAGCGTCCGCTGGGAGAGTATTGTGGCGACGCGTCCGAGCCGGGATTGTCGCTGGTGATGTTAAGCGGCTCGCCCCCTTGCGCTCCCACAGTGTAGAGATCATTGTTGGTGGTCCAAGCCGCGGCTGACTGGCCGGCGGATCCCTTGGAGCGATTCGAGGTGTAGCAGACTTCCATGCCGTCCGGCGAAATCGCGTAGCCATCAGGCGCGCCCAGGAAGAACGTGGGCGAATCGTAGGCACCGGGAGTTAGATCACGGGGCGTACCGCCTTTGGCGGAAACAGCGAAGAGGTGCGTGTACCGACCGTCGCGCCAGGTGTCCCAGTGGCGGAAGAGCAATTCCGTGAA
This sequence comes from uncultured Acidobacteriota bacterium, assembly GCA_963825395.1. GTDB lineage: Bacteria > Acidobacteriota > Terriglobia > UBA7540 > UBA7540 > Bog-366. The sequence goes on from CAWGTQ010000026.1 coordinate 10,234, forward strand.
AATCTGCGCTTTCACCTTGCTCTCCGCCGTTTCTTTCAGCCGGCGCGCATTGCAGTCCTCATCTGCGCAATCGGGATAGACCTGCGAGGTGAAGAGCAGTACGTTACCATGGGAGGCCCAGGTGACGCCGTCAGCCTCCGTCGAAAGGGACGTGAGGGGCTGGGGATCCCCGCCGTCAAAAGACAGAATCCACACTTGCGAGTTACCCCCGCGAGTGGATATGAACGCCAGCGATTTACCGTCGGGCGACCACCGCGGGCGAGTGTCAGACCCGTCGCCGCGCGTCAGTTGCCGCGGCTCCCCACCCTCGGCGGAAACCACCCAGATGTGCCGCACCGTCTTGTTGGCGGCAAGATCTGCCACGCCGACTTCGTAGGCGATCCACTTGCCGTCCGGCGATAACTGCGGATCGGAGATCCTCTGCACCTTCGCCAAGTCTTCATAGGTCATAATATGTTTGCCTTGGGCCACGGAACATACCGCCAGCATACAAAGAGCTATCCCCAAACGGAGAAGTATTGCCATGAGTGCTCCCGGAGTTGCGATTTAACTACTCCTCTTTTGCTGCTACCAACTTATCACAGGGTGTAAGGTTCTATCAGCGCTTAATGCGCGCCGAGCCGCCCTTCATGACGTGCTTCACCTCTTCCAAAGTAATCATGCTGGTGTCGCCGCGAGTGGACTGCAGCAGCGCCCCATGCGCGGCACCCATATCCACAGCCTCCTGTGGACCTCTGCCGTCGAGAAGGGCGTAAATGGACCCACTGCAAAAGCCGTCGCCGCCCCCCACGCGATCTTCAATCTCCAAGCCTTCGTAGCGCTTGGATTGGTAGAACTCCCCTTCAACATAGAGAATCGCCGACCAGTTGTTTACGAGTCCGCTTACCACCTCGCGCAGCGTGGTGCCCACGGCCTGAATATGGGGGAACTTTCCAACCACCTGCCGGACCATTTTCTTATACCCTTCTACCGGCAACTTGTTCAGCGATTCGTCTACGCCCTCCACCTTGAAGCCCAAGACTTTTTGGAAATCCTCCTCATTACCAATCAGCACGTCGATGAAGGGCACCAGTTCCCTCGTTACTGCGATCGCTTTCTCGCTGGACCACAGCTTGCTCCGAAAGTTGAGGTCATAGCTCACGATGGCGCCCGCCGCGTGCGCAGCTTCCAGGGCTTCTTTCACCCCCGCGGCGCTGGAGTCGCTGAGCGCTGTGCAGATTCCGCCCGTATGGAACCAGCGCACGCCGTTCGCGAAAATGCTATTCCAATTGACCTCGCCGGGCTGGATGTGGGCGGCGGAGGAATGGCCGCGGTCGTACAGGGTCAAGCTGCCGCGCACGCCGATGCCGACTTCGGTAAAATTCAAGCCGATGCGATCCACCTTCCCCACACCGTCGTAAGGTATCCAGACGACATGGCTCAGGTCCATTCCCGAGGCGCGGGCGTGATTGCGAATGAAGGAGCCCAGGGGATTTTCCACCAGGCGCGAGACCCACGAAGTGCGCAAACCCAGACGGCTGAGCGCGTAACTGACGTTGTACTCGCCGCCGCCCACCCAGGCCTCGAAATACGGCGCGAATTCGATGCGCTGATGGCCTGGCGGGCTCAGGCGAATCATGCACTCGCCAAAGGTCAGAACATCCAGTTGGCATTGATTAGCAGGTTTCAGCTTTATGGACAAGAGGATTTCTCCGGATAAGGATTTATTCGCAAAAAATCTGAGGGTGTTCCTGTCGATCAGAAAATCAGGGCCAGGTTGCTCAGGGATGGACTGGCGGCAGAAAAAACCGTCGGGACTGTCATTCTGAGGAGCGCAAAGGACGAATCTCGATGGTCATGAAAATACCCACAGCGAGATTCTTCGCCCAGTTTACGGTGAGCGGCAGAGCGAGATCCTTCGCTGCGCTCAGGGTGACAGCACGGGAGAATCTTCCGCTGCCTCTGCAACCACCCCTTTCCCGGACAATAGTGAATAGCACAAACCAACCAAGTTGAAAAGCCACTCCCCAGCGAGTTGGTCCGCCGGGGCTAATGCTTTCGCGGGTCCGGGATGAAGTTTCTAATCGCATTTCGCGCGATCCTAATCGCCAGCCAGATGTCCAATGCCAGGAGTGTGGCCAGGATAGCAGCGAGCAAAGAGTATGTGAACTTGTTTGCCTGAGCTCCCGGCAACGTCTGCGGGGGAACTCCGCCCATGGCGGCAAGCGCCCAAAGGATCGCGGAAATAAATACGGCAACGTCGATGAAAGCGTGCGCCATTCCCCACAAATTAAGTCCGACGTAGAAGTAGCCCCCACCCGGAATCAGGAGCGCGCGGACCAATGCGGTTTTCTCATCCTTGAATTTC
>CAWGTQ010000027.1:0-8401 GCA_963825395.1 uncultured Acidobacteriota bacterium
GCGGCCGGCGGCCCAGGCAGGCCAAATGAATTTGACGCACGCGTCCTTCTTGGCGCACGTTATGAACCAGGTAGTACGACTCGCCGCGCTTGCGAATAAAAGCCATAAACTTTGGGTGAGCCCTCCTCGGCCGTTTAGCTATCGAGCTCCGCCGTGGGCTCTTTCCCGCGGGCGATCACCCTGTTGCCCGCGTAGTGGTAAAAATGCCACTACGCTTCTCTAGATGCAAGGTGTTTATTTTGGTTGCCGCTATAAAAAATTCTTTTGCTCATTTGTTTTGGATTTGGACAATACCCAGGACCTCAACAAGGTTTGGCCGCAGGGCTGAGCAAGGAACCGAGCAAAGTGTTCGCCTGGGTGAATGAAAGAGGAGGGTTGGCCGGACTCGAAGTGCGCCAGGAATGCCGATCGGGGTACAGACCAATTCACATGCGGCGGAGCGAGCCAATCTGGCGCGCAGTGCCGAATTCGTCTGCGGCCAACTTGCCCCGTGATATAATTTCGTCGCTTGAGGGCTACGGCCCGGGCATTGTACGGGCGGCATGCAATTCCAAACCTCCCGGGGGGAAGCTGGAGAGGAACCCATGGCAGTCAATAACTATGAATATGTTTGGCACAATGGGAAGATCATTCCCTGGGGGGAGGCGACGATCCACGTTTCTGCGCACGCACTCCACTATGCTTCCTCCTTGTTTGAAGGCATTCGCTGCTACGAGACGCCGCACGGCGCGGCGATCTTTCGGTTAAACGAGCACACCGACCGCCTGGTGAACTCTGCCAAGATCTACCGGATGGAGTTGCCGTACACCCGCGAGCAACTGGCGCAGGCGATGGGAGAGTTGGTGCGCGTGAACAACGTCAAACACTGCTACATTCGCCCCTTGGTGTTTCGCGGTGTGGGCGAAATGGGTGTAAATCCTCTGAAAAATCCCATTGAGATTTATATTATGGCATGGGCCTGGGGGAAATACCTGGGAGACGAAGCGCTGCGCAATGGTGTGGATGTGTGCGTTTCCTCCTGGCAGCGGATTGCCCCCAACACCTTGCCGGCCATGGCCAAGGCTTCGGCCAACTATATGAATGCGCAGCTCATCAAGATGGAAGCGCTCACCAACGGCTACACCGAGGGTATTTGCCTCGATACCAGCGGACATGTGAGCGAAGGCAGCGGCGAGAATGTCTTTGTCATCCGCGACGGCAAAATCTATACGCCGCCGCTCTCCGCCTCCGTGCTGCCCGGCATCACGCGCGATTCGGTGATGACCCTGGCGCTCGAGATGGGCTACGTGTTGACTGAGCAAAACATCTCGCGCGAAATGCTCTACATTGCCGATGAGGTTTTCTTTGCCGGAACCGCGGCAGAGATCACTCCCATCCGCTCGGTCGACCGTATCGTCGTCGGCAAGGGCCAGCCCGGCCCCGTCACGCGTGCCTTGCAGGAGCGCTTCCTCGCCATCGTGCAAGGCCAGGCGGAAGACAAATACGGTTGGCTGACCTTGTGCAACCAGCCCGTGGCAGCGGGCCGGGAACGGTGATGCTACTTCCCGGAATCGGGTAGGTGGAGGATGCCAGCCTTTCCTTTGACACCTTCCTGGGCTAGTTTGAACGGAAATTGGCGGACAGCTTCAGCGAGGGATACCGATGGCTAACAGCGCCGATGGTCCGAACATTGACACGTTGCTCCGGACCGCCTGCGAGAGCAAAGCTTCCGACCTGCACCTGAAGGTTGGAAACTATCCCTATCTCCGTGTGGATGGCGATCTGCGCGCGCTCACGCAGTACACGCGCATTTCCAGTGAGGACATGCTGAACATGGCGTTCAGCATGATGACGAACCGGCAGAAGCAGAAGTTCAAGGAAAACGCCGAACTCGACATGGCCTACGGCGTGGCCGGCTTAGGCCGTTTCCGCGTAAACGTCTTCCAGCAGCGAGGCAACGTGGGGATGGTTCTCCGCGTCATTCCCACCAAGATTCGCACTTTGGAGGAGCTTCTTCTGCCGCGCGTGATCGACAAGGTCTGTCAGGAAAAACGCGGCATGGTGCTGGTGACGGGAACCACTGGAAGCGGCAAGTCCACGACCCTGGCAGCCATGGTGGATCGCATCAATTCCACCCGCACCCAACACGTTGTTACCATTGAAGACCCCATCGAGTTCCTGCACCGCGACAAGAAGGGCTTTGTCAACCAACGCGAAGTGGAAGTTGACACTCCGAGCTTCGCCAGCGCCCTGCGCGCTGCCCTCCGCCAGGACCCCGACGTGATTCTGGTAGGCGAAATGCGCGACCTGGAGACCATTCAGACGGCGCTCCTTGCCGCCGAGACCGGCCACCTGGTGTTCTCCACCTTGCACACCACCGACGCTACGGAAACCGTCCAGCGTGTTATCGCGGTTTTCCCGCCCCCGGAACAGAAGCAGATTCGTATGCAGATGGCCAGCACCCTGAAGGCAGTCATTTCCCAACGCCTGGTCCGTAAGGCGGATGGAATTGGACGCGTTCCGGCGGTGGAAGTGCTTGTCGCCACCGAGTATATTCGGGATTGTATCATCAATCCTGATAAGACCCGGCTGATTCATGACGCCATCTCTGTGGGCGTCTCACAATATGGGATGCAGACCTTTGACCAATCTCTTTATGACCTATACAGCCAGGGCCTGATCGCGCTGACTGAGGCCTTGACCAATTCTACCAATCCCGACGAGTTTAAACTGCGCATAGCCGGCATCAGCAGTACGGCCGACGCCGCCCGCGAAGAGATGGAGAAAGCCAGCCAGATTGAGCGGTTTGCGAAAAGGTAAGCAGGCCTCCCCCGATCCCCTTGCGGCCGCACTGCGCATGCTGGCACGGCGTCCTTATTCCATCGCCGAAATGCGACGAGCCCTTGAAAGAAAGTGCCCCCAAAGTGGGCAGGTGCCTGAGGCCATCGCCCGCCTGCGAGAACTCGGCTACCTCGACGATCGCAAATTCGCTGAACAATACGCGTATTCACTCGCCCAGAACCGGACTTTCGGGCCCCATCGCCTCCGGCGCGAGCTGAAGGCTAAACTCGTAAACTATCAGGAAATTGAGCACGCGGTGGAACGAGCCTATCAAGAAATCCCCGCTAAATCGTTACTGGAGCTAGCGCTGGCCAAAAAGCTCCGCAGCGTTCGCCTGCCGTTCACGCGTGCCCGGTTTCACTCGCTCTGCCAAAGCCTTTTACGCCTGGGATTTAACGCGGGTGATATTATTAAGGCAGTGCGCTCGCGGCCGGAACTGGCTCCGGTGGCGGAGGAGGTTGAGCCCCTGGATCTGGAAGCGTCGGGGGACGAGCTAGATTCGGGACGAACTAAAAGCTCATAACACAGCGCGGCCGGGCTGCAGCCAAGAAGGGTTTCTCTGTGTTCCTTGTGTTAAATTCTTTACTATGACATCAAACGAGATCAGAAGCCGATTTTTGGACTTTTTTGCAAGACGTGGCCACCGCGTGGTGCCGTCATCCTCCCTTGTTCCAGCAAATGACCCGACCTTGCTTTTTTCCAATGCCGGGATGAATCAGTTCAAAGATGTGTTTCTGGGCCGCGAGCGGCGCGATTATTCACGTGCCACGACCTCGCAGAAGTGCGTGCGCGCGGGGGGCAAGCACAATGACCTTGAGCAAGTCGGCCGCACCACCCGCCATCACACCTTTTTCGAAATGCTCGGCAACTTTTCTTTTGGCGACTACTTTAAGAAGGAAGCCATTCCCTGGGCGTGGGAACTTATCACTAAGGATTTTGCTATCCGGCGCGAAAAACTCTATGTGACGGTGTTCCGGGAAGACAACGAGGCTGAGGAAATTTGGGCTCAGGACGTCGGCGTGCCGCGTGACCGTATTTTCCGCCTGGATGAGCACGACAACTTTTGGCAGATGGGCGATACCGGCCCGTGCGGGCCGTGCTCGGAGATTCATTTTGACTTAGGCCCGGCAGCGAGCGACCAGGGGCACACCGATTGCGAGTTTCCCTGCGACTGCGGCCGCTATGTGGAGCTGTGGAATCTCGTCTTCATGCAGTTCAATCGCGACGAGCAGGGCGTGATGACTCCACTGCCCAGGCCTTCGATTGACACGGGCGCCGGCCTGGAGCGCTTGGCGAGCGTCTTGCAGGGCAAGCTCTCCAACTTTGAAACCGATTTGTTCCGCCCACTGATTGAGGAAGCCGCGACGCTCGCCAACGTCAATTATGGCGCAAATCACGATACGGATGTCTCGCTGCGTATCATTGCCGACCACGCGCGCTCGGCGACATTCCTGATTTCTGACGGTGTTCTGCCCTCGAACGAAGGCCGCGGGTATGTGCTGCGCCTCATCATGCGCCGGGCTCTCTACCATGGCCAAACCCTCGGCCTGAATGAACCGTTCCTCTATAAGATCAGCAGCCGCGTCGTCGACATGATGAAATTCGCGTATCCGGAGCTTATTCAGACTGCGCACCACGTCGCCAAGGCTATCAAGATTGAAGAGGAGCGGTACGCACTCACGACACGGGTTGGGTTAGAGCGTCTCCGCGAAGCACCAGTACTCACTTACAACGCCCATCGGATTTGCTTTGGAAAATTTGAGGAAACCTATGCCAGTGGGGGAAAGGCAGCGTTGAGAAAGCTTATCCAGTCGGTCGGACCTAGCGTCACAATCCATAACCCGGCAGACACGGTTCGCGCGACCGAACTAGTACGCTCGGGATCGCTGGGTGAAATCTCCGGTGAGGTGCTTTTCAAGCTCCACGACACTTTTGGTTTGCGGCCCGATTTTGTCGAAGACGTCGTCAAGAACTATGGGCTGACGGTCGACCACGAAGGGTACGAGGGACTTATGACGGGCCAGCGCGAGCGTGCCCGGGCATCGTGGAAAGGGGCTGAGAAGAAAGTTGCCTTGCCGGTGTTTTTGAAGCTGGCGGAAGATGGCAAGACGGTCTTCGATGGCTACAGCCAGACGACCTCCGCCGATTGCCGCATCATGGCGTTAGTCCAAAACGGTGAACTCCTATCCGAAGTCAATCCCGGAAGCGAAGTGGAGATCGTTCTCGATCACACTCCCTTTTATGCCGAGGCGGGCGGGCAAGTGGGCGATACAGGCCATTTCCTTGCGCCGGCGACGGACCATGAACTTGCGCATATTCTGAATACGTATTACCCGGTGAGCGGATTGATCGTCCACAAAGCCGTGGCGCGCGAGGGAATTCGGATGGGCGATCTGGTTACTGCCGTTGTCGATGCCGAGCGGCGGGATGCGACCCGGCGAAATCATACGGCAACGCACCTTCTCCACGCAGCGCTGCGCAAGACGTTGGGGACGCATGTGAAGCAAGCCGGTTCGCTCGTCGCGCCGGACCGCCTGCGCTTTGACTTCACGCACTACGCGGGGCTGGGTGAGCAGGACCTGCTCGACATCGAGGATTTGGTGAATGAACAAGTCCTCGAAAACGAAGAGGTCATAACAACCGTCATGGACCTCGACACGGCGGTGAACACGGGCGCCATGGCGCTTTTTGGGGAGAAGTACGCGGATCAGGTGCGAGTGCTCACGATTGACGACTTCTCGAAAGAACTCTGCGGCGGCACACACGTGCGGAGAACGGGTGACATCGGCCTTTTCAAGATTCTGTCCGAAGGCAGCGTGGCGGCGGGCACGCGGCGTATCGAAGGGTTAACCGGCACGGGCGTCCTCGAATACCTGCGACGGCAAAGCCAGTCGCTCGCGCAGGCATCCGAGGCTCTTCGCGCGAAGCCCGAGGGATTGATTGAGGCCATCGAGAAGCTCACCGAAAGTGAGAAGAAGCTCCGCAAAGAACTGGAAGCACAACAAATGAAGCGTGCTGCTTCCGCCGCCGGCGACGTGGTGCAGCAAGCACACGACGTAAAAGGCGTGCGGGTGGTCGCTGCGCGCGTAGAGGTGACGGACCGCTCCGCCATGCGTCAGATAGTGGACGATCTCCGTTTAAAACTTCAATCCGGCGTGATCGTGCTGGGCAGCGTCGCGGACGGAAAGGTTTCTCTCATTGCCGCCGTTACCAAAGACCTCACGAGCAAGCTTGACGCAGGCAAGATCGTAAGGCAGGCGGCGACCTACGTCGAAGGTTCCGGCGGCGGCCGCAAAGACCTGGCGGAAGCCGGTGGCAAGAATCCCGCGAAGCTTGACGAATCCCTCCAAGCCGTCCCGGGCATCATCGAGCAGATGCTTTGACCCACATTTTCTCCGCCCAAGGACAACGAGGTCGGTTGTATCCCCACATTTGGACGTGGTGCCAACGTGACAAAAAGGGAGCGTTGTATGCGGACGCGCGGGGTTGTATATTACTGGCCGGCTTGAGGCATTGGGTCAACGCCATAAAATTGAGAAAAGAGATTGGTGATGGGGCGAATCAGAATTTTTCTTGTCCTGCTGATCCTGTTGCTGTCGGACAGGAGTTTGCAAGCGCAAGCCTCGATGACTTTTCGGGTTTTGTGCGGGGTCACGGATTCGGCGGCGATGCGCTGGGACGGGTCGCTGAAGGTTAAGAATGCAGGCCCCTACACTTTGGAGGGATGGCGTTTTGAAGGTGACGACAGTGCGAATGGCAATCACTTCCGTTTTTCTACACGCGCTGCACGAGGGTTTGGTGAATCCGAGGGCAGAAGCATAGCAGCGAACGGCCTCCTTATTACTGCCAGTGCTGTGACGGAAAGCAGTGAGTTTGTTTTCAAGACGGCACAAGGGGAATTCAGTTTTCGCGCCTCGGAGATTCCCTACTCCCGGGGAATCTACGTGTTGGGCGGGCGCGTTTATGTGGACCGAATCCCCGTGGCGTCGCGCCTGACGAATACCCGCGAGGAAGAGGATTATCCCTCCCTGGCTTCCGGACCGAATGGTGAAATTTGGCTTGCCTACGTGCAGTTCCATCACAGCCCCGACGCAGACAAACTTCGTGCGGCCATATCCGACGCCCCACAAGACTTCGAGCAGTACGCTGAACCCACGGGCGGCGACCAAATCTGGGCGCGAAAATACTTGGCAGGGAACTGGGGCGAGACGATTGCTATAACGCCGCCTGGGGGTGACCTCTATAAAACCGCCGTCGCGGTGGACGGCCATGGGCGCGCGTGGGTTTTCTGGTCAGAAAACGACGGTGGCAATTTCGATATATTTGGGCGCGCGGTTGATGCCTCAGATGCAAAGGAGCAATTGCAGATTTCGAAGGCGGCGGGCTCGGATATTGATCCGGTGGCGACGACCGATGCGAGCGGCAGAGTGTGGGTGGCGTGGCAGGGTTGGCGTGATGGAATCGCTGCCATCTATACGGCGCACCAGGAGGGCAGTGCCTTCTCCAAGGCGGAGAAGGTTTCCAATTCGAATAGAAATGAATGGGACCCCGCCATCGCTGCGGACAAAATGGGCCGCGTGGCGGTGGCGTGGGATTCCTACCGCAATGGCAATTACGACGTCTACGCGCGCACTAATTCGGCAAATGCCTGGGGCGATGAGTTGCCAATCGCTGCCACTGCGCGCTACGAAGCATATCCTTCCATTGCGTACGATCCGAGTGGACGGCTGTGGATTGCCTACGAGGAAGGCGGTCGAGGCTGGGGGAAAGATTTCGGCGCTTATGCTACCTCCGGCATTTCTCTCTACCAGGGGCGACGGATCTCGCTGCGAGGGCTGGAGCCCGGTGGCCGCTTAGTGGCGCCCGACGTTTCTTTCGAATCAAGATTGGTGGGCGCGCCGAACTTGCGCCCCGACCGTCCGGGCCGGCAAAGTGACTCGGAGGCTTTAGACCCTGATATTGGCAAGGCCTGGCACCGGGCTGACAGTGACGGCGCAACGAACTCTACCGGAACAGCGAGAAACACGCTGCCTCGCATGGCGGTGGATGGTTCGGGGCGCATATGGCTGGCATTCCGCTCCCCCCATCCTACTTGGTGGAATCCGATTGGAACAGTATGGACCGAATATCTAGTTTCTTTTAACGGCAAAGAGTGGACCCGGCCGGTCTTCCTGAACCACACCGACAACATTCTGGACAACCGCCCGGCCCTGGTGGCGGTCGCGGATGGCAAACTGCTGATTGTGAATTCGTCCGATGGCCGGCGAAACCTTAAGCCAACCGAGGGGAATTCAAACCAGTATGGTTTGACCCAAAACCCGTTTGCCGACCCGTATGAAAACGATCTTTGGAGTGACGAGGTCGATTTGGGGCCGGTGGCGAAGGCTATCTCCGTGGTGGGGGCGGGCCTTGGCAGCATGCCGGTTTCTCCTAATGTTGATGCTTCAGAACTCGCGGCCATCCAGGCAATCCACGATTACCGGGGCGGGGCAGAGGGCGACCTGCGAATCGTGCGCGGCGAGTTCCATCGCCATAGTGAAATATCGATGGACGGCGGGGACGATGGCACGCTCCTTGATCA
>CAWGTQ010000028.1:0-69763 GCA_963825395.1 uncultured Acidobacteriota bacterium
GATAAGACAAATGATGCTCTGCCTGGGGATGCAAATTGTGCCGGCGTTCGCAGGAGCGCAACAGAACTAAGGCGCCCGATGGTTGGGGGCCTTACAAATTCCTGGTCTGTGCGTGGAGTGCAGAGGGTCACTGCGAGCCCGGCCAGGGAAAAGGTGGGTTTTCCTTCTGGTTTGAGTTGCAGGGTAAAATCCTGGTGCGGAGGAACCACCTAGAATTTCCCGCCACGCCGCAGCGGCCGGCCTTCACCCATGAAGACCTGTTGGTCGTTTATCGGGATGCCGATACCACGCCCAATCGGGCAATTTATTTCGACAGCGAGGGGTTCGTCATTCTCAATAGCGCCGCCTTCAGCGAGGAAGGGAAGGTACTGACTTTTCTCAGCGACGCGGGTCCGCAGGCTTCCAGCCAAAGGTCAACTTACGTCCAAAACGGAGAATCTGGGACCCCCCAGGCCAAGTTTGAGCTTGCTCCACCCAGCAAGCCGGGGGCCTTTGTGACTCATGTCGAGGGCGTTGCGCATCGGGAAAAGGAAGCCTTGATCTCGAGTGACAGCGAGAGGTTGCATCGCCGACCTTTAGGTAAGCATGATAGGGAAACAAGATCTGCCGACCTGGAGGCCAGCGCTACTTTGTGCAGTTTCCGGGTGCGACTTGGCGCCGTGGTTGGCCGGCCCGCGAACGGTTGAGGACAGAGGCCGGAATTGATCAGGCACCGGCAAAGAGGAGTGGGGAATTCCGTTTCGATTGGATCCGGTTGCGGTCGGGTTCGTCCTGGGTGGTGGGCAGAGAGCGGCGGGGCAAGACCAGAGAGTCGATATCAAGGGAGCTCGCCCGGGACGCCGAAAAGATTTCCACTGCGGCCGGGGAAGAGAACGTTGTGTGCGGTTCCCGGAAGAGTTCTGGAAAGCGAGCGTGGCCGCAAATCCCAATGTGAAGCCGGAGCAACTGGAGAGCGTCATCAAGGTGGTCCACTCTTACTTCATCGTCGGCGTTGCAAACGGAAACATCGGATCCTTCGGAGCGGTCACTTATCGAACCAAAGACGAGATTGAGGCATCGTTCAACTTAAGGACACCCAAGGCAACGTCTACAAGCCCTTGCCGGATGATAAGGTGGATGCCAGTGTGCCGGCCTTGCTGGGTTTGATGAAGCCGTTTATGGCCAGGACGGTGGGGGCCCTGGGCGAGAACATTCACTTCTACGTTTTTCGGGAGCAAGATCGATGGCACAAGAATCTGCGATCCTCTCAAGGAAGGCTCGTGCGAGGTGGACGTAGGAGAGCGGGCCTTCAAGTGGAGATTGCCAGTGGGATCTGTTGCCGAAGCAGAAGTGTCCGGTTTGTGGCGAAATCCTGAGCGGGGCCTATAAATACTGTCCCTATGATGGGACGAAGCTGCCGGGGAGCAAATGAAACCTCACGCTACATCGCCAGGCCGCCTGGTGGTGCTATCCGTGGACGGCCTGCGGCCGGACATTTATCGCGCCGCTGAATCGCGCCACCGCTTCCCAAACCTTGCGGCCATCGAGCAAGCGGGAGCAAGCGCGGCGGCGGTAGAGAGCATTTATCCCACCACCACCTACCCCGCGCACGCGACGATTGTGACCGGCCTTCCCCCTCGCGGGCATGGCATTTACAGCCACCTCGCCTCGCTCGATCCCACGGAAAAAGCCCGGCCCTGGTGCTGGTTCGCGCCCGTGCTGCGGGCCCCCACGCTGTGGGACGCGGCGCGCGCCAGCCGCCGCCGCACCGCCGCTCTCAGTTGGCCGGCGAGCGCCGGCGCAGGAATCGATCACAACATTCCGGAAATCTGGAACCCCGCCGTGGCCGACCCGCATCGTGATTTTGAAACCCCCGCGCGGCACTCGACGCCCGGACTCTTTGCCGAGGTGGCGCAAATGTTGGCGCCGATGCTCAGCAAGTCTGACCCTGACCAAATACGCGGCGAAGCGGCGCTCTACCTGTGGAATCATTTCCGGCCGGATTTGCTGCTGGTGCATTTCGTTTGGTACGATTCGCAAGCGCACGCATTCGGCCCGGCCTCGCCGCAAGCGCTCACGGCGCTGGAGTCGGCCGACCGGGCGATTGGAGCGATTCGCGACGCCATTTCCTCCGACCCCGCCACCACCCTCGTGGTGCTTTCCGATCACGGCTTCGTGCCGGTGGAGAAGGAAGCTGCGCCCCTGGTGGTTTTCGCCGAGCATGGACTTTTCGCGCGCGGCGCCGACGGCTCGCTGGCCTTGCGGCGGTTGGGGGCGGTGAGCGCCGGCGGTTCGCTGGCGATTTACTGGCTGGAGGAACCCTCGGCCGATGACCGGCGGCGTTTGGCCACAGCCTTGGATCGCCTGCGTGAAACGGGTGCGGTGCAGGAGATTGTCGACCGGGGAAAACTCGAAGCGCTGCAATCCGACCCCGACGCCGAACTGATGATCGAGGCGGCGCCCGGCTTTTCTTTCTCCGACCGGTTGGAAGGGCCAGTAGTCAGCGATTCACCTAAGGACCGCGGCACCCATGGATACTTCCCCTTCCTCGCAGGCATGGAGGCGATGTTCGCCGCGGTAGGATGGGAAATCCCCCTGGAAAAAATCTCGGGCGCATATCGCTGAAGCAGATCGCGCCGACCTTGGCGCAGGTGATGGGATTGCCGGCAATCCCATCACCTGCGCCAAGGTCGGCGCGATCTGCTTCAGCGATATGCGCCCAAGATTTTTTCCAGGGGCGATATCCCGTCCTACCGCGGCGAACATCGCCTCCATGCCTGCAAGGAAGGGGAAGTATCCATGGGTGCCGCGGTCCTTTGGCGAATCGCTTACCACCGGCCCTTCCAGCCGGTCGGAAAAATTAAAGCCCGGTGCCGCCTCGATCATGAGCTCGGCGTCGGGATCGGCTTCTAGCGCTTCGAGTTGCCGCCGGTCAACAATCTCCCGTACTGCCCCCATAGCGCGCAACCGATCCAAGGCCGTTTCCAACCGTCGCCGGTCATCGGCCGAAGGTTCCTCCAGCCAGTAAACCGCCAGCGAACCGCCGGCACTCACAGCGCCCAGCCGCCGCAACGCCAGCGAGCCGTCGGCGCCGCGCGCGAAAAGTCCATGCTCGGCGAAAACCACCAGGGGCGCAGCTTCTATTTCTACCGGCACGAAGCCGTGATCGGAAAGAACCACCAGCGTAGTCATGGGGTCGGAGGAAATCACGTCGCGAATCTTTCCAATCGCCTGGTCGGCTGATTCCAACGCCGTGAGCGCCTCCGGCGAGGTCGGGCCGAGGGCGTGCGCCTGCGAATCGTACCAAACGAAATGCACCAGCAGCAGATCCGGCCGAAAATGATTCCACAGGTAGAGCGCCGCTTCGCCCCGCAATTGGTCGGGATCAGCTTTGCCCAGCATCGGCACCAGCCCTCCTGCCACTTCCGCGAAGAGTCCCGGGGTGGCGTGCAGCGCGGGGGTTTCAAAATCGCGGTGTGGGTCGGCTACGGCGGGATTCCAGATTTCCGGAATGTTGAAATCGATGGCCGCGCCGGCGGTCACCGGCCAACTGAGGGCGGCAGTGCGGCGGCGGCTGGCGCCTGCCACGTCCCACAACGTCGGTGCCCGCAGCCCAGGCGCGAACCAGCACCAAGGCCGCGCTTTTTCCGTGGGATCGAGCGAAGCAAGGTGGCTGTATATGCCATGGGCGCGCGGGGGAAGGCCCGTCACAATCGTGGCGTGCGCGGGATACGTGGTGGTGGGATAAATACTCTCCACCGCTTCCGCGCTTGCCCCCGCCGTTTCGAGCGCCGAGAGGTTTGGGAAGCGGTAGCGGCGCTCCGGCGCGCGATAGATATCCGGTCGCAGGCCATCCACGGAAAGCAGTACCAGGCGTCCGGGTGATGTAACGTGAGATTTCATTTGCTCCCCGCCTGTTTCGTCCCATCATAGGGACAGAACTTGTAAGCACCACTCAGGGTCTCACCACAGACGGGACACGTCTGCTTCGGCAACGGAGAACCCAGCGGCAGCCTCCATTTGAACACCTGTTTCCCCACGCCCACCTCGCAAGCACCTTCCTTCTGCGGATCGCAGATTCTTGCGCCTTCTTTATTGCTTCCCGAAAAGAGGTAGAAATGAAGGTTTTCGCCTAAAGGGCCCATCATCCACACCAAGACCTGTTTCATCAAACCCAGCAAAGCCGGCATACTGACATCCATCTTATCCTCCGGCAAAGGCTTGTAGATATTGCCTTCGTTGTCCTTAAGTTGGAGGATGCCTCGAATCTCGGCTTCGGTTCGAAAAGTGAACGCTGCGAAGGGGCCGACCTTCGCGCTACCAACGCCGGCGATGTAATAAAGGTGGACGACCTTGAGGAACCTATCCAGTTGCGCCGGTTTCGAATTGGGATTTGCAGCCGCGCTCGCCTTCCAGAACTCATCCGGGAACCACATCACAACGTTCATTTCCCCGGCCTCATTGGAAATCTTTTCGGCATCCCGAGCGAGTTCCGTCATATCAACTTTCTGATCTTACCCCGCCGCTCCCTGCCAACCACCCAGGACGAATCCAACTGCCACCAATCCAATCCAAACGGAATTTCCAACTCTTCTTCGCAGATGCTTCATCAAACCGCCCTCTGTCCTCAAGCGTCCGCGCGCCGGCCAAGAACCTCCGCGGCACCCAGTCGCACCCGGAAACTGCACAAAGTAGCGCTGGCCTCCAGGTCGGCAGATCTTGTTTCCCTATCATGCTTACCTAAAGGTCAGCGGTACAACCTCTCGCTGTCCATCGAGATCAAGGCTTCTTTTCCCGATGCGCAACGCCCTCGACATGAGTCACAAAGGCCCCCGGCTTGCTGGGTGGAGCAAGCTCGAACTTCACCTTCAGCATCCCGTCTCCGTTTTGGACATAAGTAAGCCTTTGGCTGGAAGCCTGCGGACCCGCGTCGCTGAGAAAAGTCAGTACCTTCCCTTCCTCGCTGAAGGCGGCGGTATAGTGAATGACGAACCCCTCGCTGTCGAAATAAATTGCCCGATTGGGCGTGGTATCGGCATCCCGATAAACGACCAACAGGTCTTCATGGGTGAAGGCCGGCCGCTGCGGCGTGGCGGGAAATTCTAGGTGGTTCCTCCGCACCAGGATTTTTCCCTGCAACTCGAACCGGAAGGAAAACCCACCTTTTCCCTGGCCGGGCTCGCCGTGACCCTCTGCCGTCCACGCGCCGACCAGGAATTTGTAAGGCCCCCAACCATCGGGCGGCTTGGTCTGTTGCGCTCCTGCGAACGCCGGCAGCAATAGGCATCCCAGGCAGAGCATCATTTGTCTTATCGACATTTCACCTCCCTGGAATGAACCCATTCCGCTGGAACCTCTTTATCATATTTCGAGGCCTCGGGCCAGTTTTGGGCGAAGAATTTGGCTAAGGGTTACTCTGTGCGATTCCTCCCTCCGAGGCGCAGCGGTTCACAGTTCCTCCCGGCATGATATACTGAATTTATTCAAGGCGATGGAGTTCGCCTTCAACCGTCCTGATATTGGACTGATGACTCCTGGCTGCTCGCCAACGCCAGGAGTTTTTTGTTGGGCAGAGGGGGCGTGCGGAAAGCGATGGAAAATTGCGGGTTTTTCTTCTGGTCGTGTTCGGGTCGGTCGGGACACTTGCCCGTTATGCCTTGCAGGGGATCATCCAGTTCCACACGGAGTCCACGTTTCCGGTTGGCACACTGGTGGTGAACCTGGTGGGCTGCTTTCTTCTTGGGGGCATTGGCCAGTTTGGTCTCGAGCACCTCTCCTTCCCGCCGGAGTGGCGCGTCGCCGTCACGGTGGGCTTTTTCGGCGCCTTCACCACCTTTTCCAGTTTCAGTTGGGAAACTGTTCACCTTTTTGAAGACGGCGATTGGATTCGCGCTTGCATGTAGGTGACCGCGAGTGTGTTGGGCGGACTCATGCTCCTGCGCACCGGCATGTGGGTTGCAAAGTGGTTCTGAGCGGAGGCGTTATGGAACACCAGCGCTTTGAAGGCGAACGAACCTTGATGCGGATTCACATCGGCGAGTCGGACCGCTGGCAAGGTTCGCCGCTTTACGAGGGCCTGATCAAGCTGTTTCGCAGGGAAGGGTTCAGCGGAGTAACGGCACTGCGGGGGGTGGCCGGTTACGGCTCAGCCAGCCGCCTTCATACCGACAAGATTCTCCGCCTGTCCCAAGACCTGCCCATCGTCCTCGAGGTGATCGAGGATTCGGAGCGAGTCGAGCACATTCTGCCCAAGCTCGATGACATGGTGGGGGGCGGGCTGATCACGCTCGAAAAAGTTCGCTTCATCCTCTATCGGTCCAAGAAGTAAGGGTCCCTTCTTCATCCATCGAGGCCCCAGGCTTTAACCGGGCACTCGCCCTCGAGTAAGGGGCCAGCCCTTCGAGCCATAGAGGGGGACAAAGGTTTTGCACATGGACGAGAGTCAAAAAGAAACGTCTGGGCTGGCACTTTCGCTCTCACCCACCCATTCAACAGCTCTCGTGGCGCGGATGCTGACTCTGGAAGAGGATTGCCGGGAAATCGAGCGCTTCCTGGACGGCTATTCTGGCATCTTCTACGCGTATCGGGGAGTTTTCCCCGATGAGACTCGATCGACGATTCGCAGCCTCATAGCCGAGATTCTGCGAGCAATCTCCCGGATCAGATTCGACCTCGGCCTTCCGCAGCGGCAGATTGAGATTAACAAGATGCTCGCCGCACATCTTTCCCGCATCTGGGTCACTCTGAATGAAAGTAAGGCACAGTCGCTCCAAGGCTATGGCGTGGTGCCTGACGAACTCGGCGCATATCTCGAGCCGCGCGTGGAAGAGTTGCTGGGCTTGGTGGCGAGTCTGCGAGGCGCAATCGAATTTGGCAAGAAGCCAACCAGCCTGGGACCGGAAGCAGACAAGTAAGAGGGAGCGTGATGGATCAAGCGGATCAAACATCAGGTGCTTTCCCAGTACCAGTGACGGGGCGCGTTTCGAAGATCGACCGCAAAGCTGAAAGTCTCCGCTTGCACCAGGCCATCCGTAAGCGAGAAAGCCTGTTGATTTGCGGTCCGGCCGGAATTGGTAAGACCGCGCTTATTTCCAAGGTGCTCGCAGAGCTTCCGAAAGATATGGCCCGTTCTGCTGTCTCAGTGAATGGTTTTGTTGGCTTGCAGTCGTTCCTTCGAGCGCTCCTCCAGAATCTCCACGAAGCCGGAGATCCAACGTTGCGCAAACAGTTGCGCGCCGAAGCGGTGGGTGGAGGGGGCTTCAAGAGCTGGCTCAAAGGTCAGCGCACGAGCAGGCTCAAAGGCGCGGTTTACCGTTCCATGAAGATGGCCAGCTACTGGGTATTTCTTGATCATGTTCCCCCCCTCACGTCCTCCGTGGCGAAAGTGGTGCGCGAATTGGTCTCGATGCGCGGTACACCGGTTTATCTAGTGGCCCGGGGCTCCAGTCAGAAGGAAGTTGGACACGCTGTGAAAACATACTGGAATGGACGCGAACGATTGAACGTGGGACCGCTCCCGGAATCAGCGGCGCGGGAATTACTCGAGTCTTGTATTCGACGTTTTGGCTTGGCTCGCCTTAACCTTGACGGGTTCAGAGAGGCAGTTCTATCGATGAGTGGTTACAATCCGGGGGTGCTGGTAAAGATGTGTCAACTCGCCGCGGAGCCAAGGTATCACTACGGCTTACGAATCAAAACCGGGCTGATCCACATTGATTATTTGATGAGCCTAAATGGCCGGAATCCGCAAACCCGAGAGGCTTGAGGGGCAGGTAAGGGACAACAAAACCTATGGCTTTGGACGAACTTCATGCGCGCCGGCTTGCGACCGTGGGAAATCTGTTCGACGCTGCCTTAGACCGGATGGAGTTGGTCCTCCGTTCAGTCGAAGCGAGCCCCGACGGTGGCGAGGGCGCCCGGCTTTCAGCGGAGCAGGCCCGGTTCATTCGAGACAAGATGGCGACGATTCGAAGTCGCCTGCACGAAGGCCTGCGGCACTTCTCCGTTCGACTTCAAAAACCCGAGCCCAAACAGATGCTGATCGCAGAGCTTTCGACGCTCTGGGTCATCCTGGAAAATGCTCGCCCGGAACGCATGAAGGGGTACGGCGTGGAATTTGCCCCTCAGGACAAGGCTAAATGGGAAAGCCTGATCCAAGCCCTCATGGATGAAACCGAGCTGATTCGCGGCACGGTACTAAAAGGAAAAAAGAAAGTTTGAGTCTGCACGGGTCAGCGGCCACAACAGATCACAACCCTGCTTCAATCGCTATGGAATGTGAAGCCGAAAACCCCAGTTGGCGCTGCTGAGCGCCACCTCCATCATCAACCCCGATCGGGCACCGACATCGCCTTTCATGCCGCCGGCCCTTTAGAAGCCAGGACCCGCGGATCGGACGCGCCAACCGAAGAGATCCCGGTCGCATTCGCGGGGTGCACACATGAAAACCAATTTATGCGCCACTCGTGTGTCCCATATCCCCTGCCCCGTATTTCACAGCGCGCGGATGTGAATTGACCCACCGCTGGTGTGCAGACGCAATTCTTCTCCCCCAGAGCCGATTGATCCACGCATGCTGGAGTGGCTGACCGTACCCACCACGCGCACGGGCAGGTCGCTCGAAACCGAACCACCGGAAGTCGAGGCGTCAAGATTCAAATTGGCGGCGGGGTCAATCGCTATTTCGATGGAACCGCCGGAGGTTTCCAGCTCCCCTCCGTGGCGGTTGCCAGTGCTGTAAGTGGCCCGGATCGGCCCACCGGAGGTCTTGGCCTCCACGTAGCCGGAAACATGATCGATGCGAATTCCCCCGCCACTGGTGTGGGCCTGGAGGCTTCCATCGAGCCCTTCCACGTCAATCGGCCCTCCGGAGGTTGCCACATGGGCATCACCCGTCACCTCCCGGATGTGGATCGGCCCTCCCGAGGTGTATGCTTCCAGGTTTCCTGCCAACCCGGTTACCTCGATGGGGCCTCCCGACGTTTTCACCTCGGCTGCGCCGCGCAAGCCGGAAAGGGTGATGCTTCCGCCGCCGGTGCGAATCTCCGCGCGCGTATCCGTAGGTACTTCAATTTCAAAATGGACGGAAATGCTGCGCGACCAGCCGGACTCCTGCTTGCGCCGGGCTGTCACGCTCGCCCATCCCGCCCCGCTGGTAAAGGTGAATTCCAGCTCGCTGCTCAAATCTTCCCGTTCGGAAGTAATCACGATGTGCGCACCCGATCGCGCCGCGCCGGTCACCGTAACGCTTCCCACTTCCGATTCCAGAGTGAACCGGCCCTTAGGCTGGAGTTCCAAATTTTTCTCGATGCGAGACTCCGCATTGGCCGGCGACGCCATCGCCAAAAGTGATAGGGCCGCTACCATGACTCCCATGGTTCGATAACTCTTCATTTCGTCCTCCCGCTAAAGACTTCTCATGATTTGTTACGTTAGACGGGCGGCGCAAGTTCCGGATAGCAGGGTCGATGTGAAAAATTACCTTCTCTACCGCCGAGGCGCTGAGGCGTAGAGAAAAGGCCGTTGGTTCTGAGTCCTCTGCGTCTCCGCGCCTCTGCGGTGAGGAACATCTCAGGGTGCGGCAAAGCGCCGGGCAAGCAGCCCCGGCGCAGAGAATGCCCGCCCTCCTCATTCCACGCTGCTGTAAACGTACACGCCGCCCATGCGGACGCGAACTTTGATGTCCTGATCACCGTCGGTATTCCAGAACATGATTTTGCGGCCCCAGCCCGCGCTATTTTCCCCGTGCAAATCGCTTTGCACGTAGCCCAAGATGGACCGCGCGTTCAACGACCGCAGGTGGTAGATGGAGGGAACGTTGATTTCCACGTCACCGTAATTGACGTTGACCTCCTGTTTGCCGACGAGGCCGCTGACGCGCACATCGCCGTCCACACACTTCATCTTCAAGTTGGCGTCAAAAGGTATATGAATGTGAAAATTTACGGAGAGCTTCGACTCATCACGAAATGGACGCCACAGACGGCGCGTGGGATAAAGGGTGCGCAGCAGAGCCTGGTTATCTTTACCGGCCAACACCACCTGGATCAGGTCGTAGAGTGGCTCGGCTTTTTTCCGGTTCCCCGCCTCCACCACCTTCTCGGCGTCGATTTCCAGGCGCGGCTCGTCCCAACCTTCCACCTGGATGTCACCCGTGCGCGTATCGATGGTCAGCGTGCCAAAGGAGAACATGCGCACGGAATAATGGGAGGTTTTGCTGAATTCATCAGCGCGCAGGGGGAATTGCGCACACAGCAACACCGTCCCCAGCAGGCCGAGAGACAGAGCGGAAAAGGGTGATTTCGGCAGGGCTCTCACCCCATGATGTTACGACCGCGAAAAAGGAAGAGCAAGCGCAGCGCGGCCTATTCGGTCCGCGGCTTTTCGTAGTCAAACCGGCATGGAGGCGTAAAGGAAAATCAAAAGGCAAACGGCAAAAGTACGGATGGGGAAAGGGCTGGCACTATTCCGCCCGGCGTAGCGGGTTGACGACTCGGACGCCGCGATAAGTCTGACCGTCCGATAAATCCTCAGAGTAGAGAACTACCGCTCCGGAGGCTTCTGCCGCTTGCACGATGAGGGCATCCCAGAACGAAATTTGGTACTGCTCTTCGAGATGCAGGGCGTCGAGAATATACTCGCCCGTATTTGTTACGACGCCCCACGATAAATAATCAGTGACAATTTCACGTGCGGCGCGAAGGTCAACCGGGTGTTTTGCTTTCCGGCATATGTCAACGCACAGTTCTTGCAGAACCTGCGTGCTCACGACGCCGGACCCCTGGCGCCAAAGATCTTCCACCAGCACCTTGGCGCGCTCGTGCTTGGATTTTCCTGTACGCCTAGCGGAGGCGGCAATACCGGCCGGCTTGACAATGCCGCCACGCTTTTGGGAAATTTGAGAGGCCGTGACACCCAATCAACGGTGGATTAGGATGTCGACTGACAATTGACTTGCGGAGCGGGAGAACGACATGCTGGTTTTGAACAGGCGTGGCTTTGTGAAGTGGGTGGGGACAGCGACGGCCTCATTGTGGGAGAGCGTGATACCGCTTCAGGCTCGGCTCACCTCGGGTAATTTCATAGGCGAAGCGGCTGCCCTGCCCGGTCCTGCGGTGTCGGGGCCAGAAATCAACGTCGAGATCGACATGGCGACGCTCGACCGGTGGTCAGCGCCGTATCGCCATTGGCGCTACTGGCCGAATCATGTGATTCCCGCCGAACCGAAGATTCCGGGGTATGAGGACTTCAAGAACACTGACGTACCGTGTGTGTATCAGTTGCCCGGCCGGACAGGCCTATGGTGCATGAGCTTTATTGCCTTCAACGGCAAGGGCTACAACTCTTTCGTGGCCCAAAGCGCGGACCTGGTGCATTGGTCTGACCCGCGCCTCGCCATGGGTTTTGGTGAACGCGGCGATTTCGACTACGGCGGCCGCGCCATCGGAGCTTTCCTTTACGATTCGTATGACATCAAGGCGCCGCGGCTACTCAAGAAGCGTGACGGAAGGTTCTGGACACTTTATGGTTGCTACGCGAAGCAAGGCGGTTACGAGATCGACCCTGGGTATGAGGGTGTGGCCAACAGCGAGAATGGATTGACCTGGAACCGCGCGCAGGAGAAATACATCCTGTCGGTTCACGAACCCGAGGTTGGCGACTGGGAAAAGGATTGCATCTATCAGCCCTGGCTGGTGGAGCGCCAGGGGCGGTTCTTCAACTTCTACAATGCCAAGCATATGCCCGATTGGATAGAGCAGATGGGTTTAGCCACTTCCGAAGACCTGCTGAATTGGCAACGCTATCCGGGCAACCCCATCGTCCGCGTTCGCCCCGGGGGGTACGACGAGAGATTCTGTTCCGACGGCAAAGTGTTTCGCGACGGCGACCACTGGGTGATGTTTTACTTCGGGGTGGGCAAAAGCGGGGCGCACATCATGGCGGCATTCTCGCGCGATTTGTTGCACTGGACAGCGCACCCGGACCCGCTTTACCGCGCGGGAGGCCACCCGGCCGGGCTGGACGCAACCTTCGCTCACAAGATTTCGCTCGTCTACAATACCCACAACGATACATTCTATATGCACTATTGCGCGGTCGGCAATAAGGGGCGTGGCATCGGCCTGATTACCAGCAGACCCATTGATGCCGGATAGGGCTCGCCCTCCATGGGCAAGAAAAAGCCGCCGACTTGCAAACCAGGTCCGCACTACCTCTCTGCACAAAGAGTTGTAGGCCCATAAGATAGGCTAATGATATAACCCCTGATACCTGACACCTTATTTTCCCAGCCCAATCTGGCAGGCATGGGCTTCGCGCGACTGGCGTTCCTGGTCAAGGTAGGCGCGGGTGCGGCGGGTTAATTCTTCAAAATCCACCTGGTGCGCGTCGAATTCCGGGCCATCGACGCAGGCGAACTTCACCTTGTCGCCCACCGTAACGCGGCACCCGCCGCACATGCCGGTGCCGTCTACCATGATGGGATTCAGGCTGGCCAAGGTGTGGACGCCCCATTCGCGGGTGAGGGCGGCGGCGGCGCGCATCATGGGAATAGGTCCGATAACGTGCGCGGCGCCCACCGGTGAGGTCTGCGCGGCTTTCCAAGCGCGCATCAGGTCCACCACCGTGCCGTGCATTCCCGCCGAGCCATCGTCAGTGGCCCACTGGACTTCATCCGCCGCAGTGCGAAGTTCCGCGTCGAGGATGATTTGTGCCGCGGAACGCGCTCCGCACAAAGCCGTAACGCGATTGCCGGCCTTGCGGAAAGCGCGCGCGACGGGAAGCAACTCCGCCACCCCCACGCCTCCGGCAATACAGACAACATGTCCGACGTTTTCGATCGTCGCTGCCTGCCCGAGGGGGCCCAGTAGGTCGGACAAAATGTCGCCACATTCCAAACCCACCATGACCCGGCTTGTCTTGCCAATTCCTTGGACTACTAGGGATATTCGGCCATTGCTGGGGTATCCATCTACGAGCGTCAGCGGGATGCGTTCGCTGTCCGCGCGGGGCCGCACAATTACGAATTGGCCGGGCTGCCAATGCCTGGCGATGCCGGTGGCTTGCACCTCGAACCAGGCAATTTCCGGGGTAATCAGCCGCTTCGCCAGGATGCGATTTTCCACCACCGTTCGGGGGTCCCCGGTTGCAACGGGGCGGGCGCCGGCCGCCGCTACAGCGGGTGTATCCGCGTGCGGAGCCGCAACGGAAGCCGCGCCCGTTGCGGGCTGCTGATCCCGCAAAGCATCATGAATCGCTGCCGCGGCCGCGCGCCCATCACGCATGGCCAAAATCACGGTGGAGCCACCGCGCACCACGTCGCCGCCGGCAAACACCCGCGCCATACTCGTCTGCCCCTTGGGATCCACCACGATCTTGCCGCGTTGGGTCACTAACTGCGGCGTCGAGCGCTGCACTGTGGGGTTCGGGCTTTGTCCGATCGCCATGACCACGGTATCCACGGGTATGCGATACTCCGAGCCCTCCATGGGAACCGGCGAGGGGCGCCCGGATTCATCGGGCTCGCCCAGCTTCATGCGGATGCATTCCATCTCGTGGAGCGTTCCTTTTTCATCGCCGAACAGGCGGACCGGCGCCGCCAGGAATTCAAAGTGTATGCCTTCTTCTTCCGCGTGCTCGATCTCTTCCAGGCGGGCGCGCAACTCGGCGCGTCCTCGACGGAACATGATGGTGGTTTCGCTACCCATGCGGCGCGCCCAACGCGCAGCATCCATGGCGGAATTCCCGCCGCCCACCACCACGGTTCGCGCTCCAATGCGCACGGGCGTGTCCGCTTCCGGAAAACGAAATGCTTCCATCAAATTCAGCCGCGTAAGAAATTCGTTGGCCGTGTAAACTCCCACCAGGTTCTCGCCCGGGATGTTCATCAAATGCGGCAGGCCCGCCCCGGTGCCGAGGAAAACAGCCTCAAAGCCTTCCTCGAATAATTCGTCCACCGAGTAAGTCTTGCCCACGATGACGTCCTTGCGAAATTCCACTCCCATCGCCCGCAACCGGTCAATTTCCTGGCGGATGATTTCCCTCGGCAGACGAAAATTCGGGATGCCGTAGGCGAGCACGCCGCCCAACTGGTGCAAGGCTTCAAACACCGTGACGCGATAACCATTCCGCACCAGGTCATACGCCGCAATCAGGGATGCCGGACCGCTGCCAATCAGAGCGACACGCGCACCCTGAGGTGGGGCGGCGGAGGAAGGCGCGGGGGACCCCATCTCTCGATGCTGGTCCGCTGCAAATCGTTCGAGGGAGCCAATCGCCACCGGTTCGAGCTTCTTTCCCAGCAGGCAAGTTTTCTCGCAGAACAATTCGTGCTGGCAGACCCGGCCACAGATTCCCGGAAAAGGGCTTTCCTCGCTGATTTTCTGGAAGGCTGCGTCAAATTGTCCCTGAGCCATTAAGTCGATAAAGCTCTTGACGTTGATGTGAAGGGGGCAGGCTTGCACACAAACGGGATCTTTGCACTGCAAACAACGCAGCGCCTCAATCCGGGCTTGCTCCAGTGAAAAGCCGAGGGAAACCTCGGCATAGCCCTGCACCCGCTCCTTGGGCGATCGCACAGGCAACACTTGGCGAGGCGCCTTGGGGTTTCGCCGCGGCTTGGGCTTGGTTTCCACCGCGCATGCATCAGCCTGCTTGGGACTCTGTGAATCCACTGTTTTCCCCCTCGGACCGCCTTTGCGCTGCGCGCTTATACCCAGCGAACGCTTTCCCTTGCGCGGAACGCGTTTGCGGACAATAACTTCCGCCTCAGTGACGGCCCCACGCAAAATGGCAGCAATTCATGTGCCAGCAAACATCTTCCCAAGAGCTAACCCGCATTTCTTACCACACTTGGATGGGAGTACCGCAAGGGTGGGACATTACAGGCTGCGGAAAAACACTTCCTTACTGTCATATTGAGCGAAGCGAAGGATCTCGCTCTCTGTGTTTTCAATGCAGTGCGAGATCCTCCGCCGCCTGCGGCTCCTCAATATGACTGTGCTCCCGGATATTTCCGCAGCCTGTAACGCGCCCCCCCTTCCAGACTCGTAGTGAGAAATCCGCGGAAATTTTGACAAAGGCGAAGCGGGGTTCTCAGATCTTGAAAGTTACAAATTGTCTTGTATGACACTATGTCCTAATTGCCTTATACCTGTTGTTTTTGTCAGCAGGTTGCTCCATACTCGCGCAGGACTCAAGTTTGTCTCTCGCAAATGGGGGTGTTTGAATGGCAGTTTCAACTCTAACAGTAAAGACAGCTTACGACTCCGCCATGGAGAATTTCGAGCTCGCGGCGGATGCATTGAATTTAACCATCGATGTTCGAAACATGATTAAGTGTCCGGAGCGAATTTTGCAAGTGAGTCTCCCGGTACGGTTGGACAACGGTCATATTCAAAGGTTCGAAGGTTACCGGGTTCAGCACAGCACGTCGCGAGGCCCGGCCAAAGGTGGAATCCGCTATCATCCCGGAGTTACGCTCGATGAAGTGAAAGCCCTTGCCACTTGGATGACTTGGAAGTGCGCGGTGGTGAACATTCCATTTGGCGGAGGCAAAGGGGGGGTAACCTGCAACCCGAAAGAGATGTCGCAAACCGAACTTGAGCGTCTCACTCGCCGTTATACCAGCGCGATTCTGCCGCTCATTGGCCCTGAACAAGACATTCCTGCTCCGGATGTCTACACCAACTCGCAGGTCATGGCCTGGATCATGGACACATACAGCATGACCAAAGGCTATCCCATCCCCGGGGTCGTCACAGGGAAACCGATTGCCTTAGGTGGCTCGCTGGGACGGAATGAGGCCACCGGCCGTGGCGTTTTCTACACCATTCAAAGTGCGGGTGAGCAACTGCGCATTCCTATCAAAGGTTCGAAGGTGGTAGTTCAGGGCTTTGGCAATGCCGGTTCCATTGCCGCGCAATTGCTCGACAGCAATCAAGCTTATGTCATTGCTGTCAACGATTCGCGCGGATGCGTGTACAACGCCAACGGGCTCGACATTCCCAAGCTCATGATGCACAAGGAGAAGACAGGAAGCGTGGTGGGCATGGCCAACTCTGAACCCATCAGCGCGCAGGAAATGCTCGCGCTCGAGTGTGACATCCTCATCCCCGCCGCATTGGAAAATGCGATTGATGCCACCAATGCCGGGGCGGTGAAAGCGAAGATCGTGGGTGAGGCGGCTAACGGACCGGTCACGCCGGAAGGAGACGCCATCCTGGAGAAAAACGGGATTTTCGTGATCCCCGATATCCTCTGCAATGCCGGTGGTGTTACGGTCTCCTACTTTGAGTGGGTGCAAGATGAACAACACCTGTTCTGGGAAGCCCAGGACGTTTACAACCGCCTGGAGCGGGTGATGAAGAGCAGCTTTGCTGAGGTGATGAAGATTCACCTCGATCACAAGGTCAGCATGCGTACCGCTGCCAACATGCTCGGCATCAGCCGCGTTGCTGAGGCCACCGTGCTGCGCGGTCTCTATCCCTGATGGGAAGTGGAATTCGCATTACGGACAGGTCAGGGGCCGTATGATCCCGTGGCCCCTGGCCTGTCCGCTCTTCGCAAAGATCCAACGAGAAAGTCCCACCTCGACGATTTCAAATTCGAAATTTGGAGTGCCAAGCGCTGGTTTGTCGATCCCCGGGCGCGCGAACGCTGCAGTCCAGCCATCCCGTTGAGTGCGCGGCTGACGCTATGAGGAGGTCTTGCTCCTGAAATTGCGTGTTTTATCCGCTACTATATAGGAGGAAGGTCCCACTATCCCGGAGGATAGCCGGCGCGGGCAAGGGCAGTTTACCTGCTAAATGTGGTTGGCGGGCCGTGGAAGTGGCCCGCCAAGCTATTATCCATGTTCTCCGCGGTGGCTTTCAGTGGGAGGTGTCATCGATTGAAAACAAGGACCTTGTTCGAGTAAGCGAAGCGAATCTCGACGAGGGACATTGTCCCGTCCGACGCGGTGTTGTAGACAACCGAATCGCGGTCGTAGCTCTTAGAACGCTGCTCGACTTTGCCTTCCGTGGAGAGAACAACTTGGTGCCCCCGCACGAAATCTACGGTTGCCTCAGGGCTGTGGGTTTGCCACCGTACGGAACACTTACCTGCCGGGATAGTTGTCCCGTTCAGAACGAAACCATGAAGAAAGGACACCGTCCGAGCCCCCTTGGAGGACTGCGCCGAGGCGGGAATGCCGGAGGCTAGAACCAGTACCATCGACAGAACTGACGCGCCGAGAAACATTCTGATACGCATGTGCGTTTCACACTCCTTTTCCTTAAGTCTGAGCCATTTTCTTTTAGGTGCTGTTTGGGACACTATTGTGGTCTAGGTCTGCTGGGAGGTCAATGCACCATGGGTGAACTGTTGTTGAACTATTAATGAACAGGAAGCCTGCCCAGAGTGAAAGGCGGGCTCGACAGCCGGCCCGACACTCGGAAGTGGCTTTCCTTTATTTGGGATAGATGCTAGTATCAGAGATGTCCCCATGAAAAAACTTCCGCGTCGGCCCCCCGAGGTTCACTTTGCGGCGTTCTCAGTTGACCTTCAAGCCGGCGAGCTGCGCAAGCACGGAGTGAAGATAAGGCTCCAGGAACAGCCCTTTCAAATGCTGTTGGTGTTGCTCGAGCGGCCCGGCGAGGTTGTGACGCGAGAGGAACTCCAGAAGAGACTTTGGTCCGGCACCACCTTTGTGGACTTCGAGCACAGTCTGGCCACTGCGGTCAAAAAGCTTCGCCGGGCACTAGGCGATTCCGCCGCTGACTCACAATTCATTGAAACTCTGCCCCGGCGAGGCTACCGCTTCATCGCAACCTTGGAAGCAGAGCCGCGAGCGGGCAAGCCGATTCTGGCGGTGCTGCCGTTCGAGAACCTGACAGGTGATCCCGCGCAGGAGTACTTCAGCGACGGGATGGCCGAGGAGATGATTGCGCGGTTGGGACGCTTGTACCCGCAACGCCTGGGCGTTATCGCCCGGGCATCGGCGATTCGATACAAGAACACCGACAAGGACATTGACCAAATCGGGCGAGAGTTGGGGGCCGACTATGTCCTCAAAGGCAGCGTGCGCCGCGCCGGCTGACCGAGTGCGTATCACCGTAGAACTCGTCCAGGTCAAGGACCGCACTCACCTCTGGGCCGACAGCTTTGAGGGCGACCGGGCAGATGTGCTGGCGATCCACAGCGAGGTTGCCCGCCACATCGCTCGCTCATTGCAGATCGGATCGCGTTCCCGCCAAGCGTGCGAGCATGGCCGGGGCTTCAACCACAAATCCAGAAGCCCACGGGGCGTTTCTCAAAGGCCGCTACTGCTTGAACAAAGGAACGGCCGAAGGCGTGAAGAACGCTATCGAGCACTTTGAGGAGGCAACCTCCAGAGACTCCAGGTATGCCGTGGCATTATGCGGGGTTAGCTGTCGCCTTGAACTTGGCTGATCACTTCCGTGTCTGTCCCGGGAAGCAGGCGTTTCCCCAGAGCCAAGGCGGCAGCGATCAAGGCTCTGGAGCTTAACGATTTGCTTCCCGAAGCCCACAACGCCTTGGCTTTCGCCAAGCATTCGTTCGACTGGGACTGGGCGGGGGCCGAGCAAACCTACCAGCGCGCCATAGAGCTTAACCCGAACTTTGCGACTGCCCGTCATTGGCACGGGTTCTATTTAGGAATGCTGGGACGCATGGAGGAGGCCCTTGCGGAGATGCGACGAGCCCAAGTGCTTAATCCCCTGTCCCTCATAATCAGAACCCACTTAGGGCTGGTGTTGTATCGGGGGCGCCGGTACGATGAGGCGATCGAACAGCTCAGGCAGACGCTCGAGATGGAACCTGAATTCGCTGCGGCGCACTACTTCCTTGGTCGGGCCTATGAGCAAAAGGGAATGTACAAGGAAACGATCACGCATCTCCAAAAAGCGCTGGCCGTATCCCCGGATAGTCCCGACAGGGTGGGGGCGATCGGTCATGCCTATGCCTTGTACAAGAGAAGAGGATACGCGCAGAAGGCGCTAAAAGAATTGCACAAGCTGTCGGAGCGGAGATTTGTTTCGGCATACGATTTTGCGATTATTTACGTCGGCCTCGACGAAGCCGGCCAGGCATTCGAGTGGCTGGAAAGGGCCTACGAAGAACGCTCCTTCACAATGCTGATGAGCCTTAAGACGGACCCAAGGCTGGACGTTCTTCGCCTCGATCCACGTTTTCAAGACCTCGTGCGCCGCGTGGGTTTGCCTACCCAATGATAAGTGCAACTGCGCCTGCCAAAGATCCCAGTTCTTGGCGCCTGTAATTTCCCGGAGGGACTTGTCGGAGCCGACACTCATCTTAGCAGGAGGAAAATCTATGAATACCGCGGCATTAAGCGCGGAGGTGCTTCGCGCTGTGAACTCGGCGGAGGAAATTCTTCGGCTCGTCAGTCTTGAGGAAAGCAGAGTTCCAATCCTGGCTGGCGGATGGTCACGCAAGCAAGTGATGGGTCACCTGATTGATTCCGCCTCGAACAACCATCAGAGGTTCGTAAGGGCGTCGCTTCAGGACTCTCTGGAGTTTCCCGGCTATGACCAGAACGGTTGGGCGCGTGTGCAAGCCGCCCAGGAAGCAGATTGGCCCCTACTGGTCGCGCTCTGGGCGAATTACAACCGGTTTCTCGCCCACGTCATAGCTCACCTGCCGCCTGCAAAGCTGGAGGTCCCGATTCGAATTGGCCAGAGCGAACCCGTCACGCTCAAATTCCTGGCGGAGGATTACGTGCGGCACGTGGTTCATCACCTCGGCCAGATCGGCGCCGCGCCAACAAGTAAATAGGCAGGTAGCCTTTACGTTTTGCAGTGGGACTTCCGGGCATGACGGGATAAAATAAAGCAATGAAGCCTGTCTTCGCCAAATTCCGAACTTTCCACGAGGCGGAAGCAGCCTCGCGCGACTATTACCTCCGGCTAACGCCCGCGGAACGCTTGGAGATTCTGTTCCAGCTTCGGGCTATGGCGCACAAGGAGAGCGATGCCACTTCCCGAAGACTGGCGCGCGTTTATCGAATCGCTCAACTCCAACGGGGTTGAGTATGTCGTGGTTGGCGCGGTGGCGTTGGCCCACCACGGATTCCCGCGCTATACCGGCGATCTTGACGTCCTGGTCCGCAACTCCCCTGATAACGCCAAACGTGTGGAATCAGCTTTGGCAGAGTTTGGATTCGCCCCTCTCGGCCTGAAAGCTGCCGATTTTGTGGATTCCTACCGAGTGATTCAGTTAGGTGTTCCGCCGGGCCGGATCGACCTTATCACCTCCCTCACCGGGGTGACCTTTGACGAGGCGTGGGCTGGCCGAGTCGAGGCCCTTGTCGGGGAAACCCGGGTGAACTTTATCGGTCGTGAAGCGCTGATCCTGAACAAGAGGATGACCGGCCGGGCGCAAGACAAAGCCGATCTCGAAGCCCTAGGCGCGAGCGAAGAGCCATAGCGAACGCCTGTGCCAGTCCGCCGCCGCGAGTAGCAAGGCGCGTTGCATTCGAGCCATGAATCACCTAACATCACAGGCAAAGTTGCTCCGAGAAGGGGTGGGCAATGAGACCACACGCGTTAGTATTCCGGTCTTCTCTGCTGGCGATACTGGTGGCTGGCATTGCGCTGGCCCAAACGCCCATGCCGACCGTTGTGCGATGGCAATTTGGCGCACCCAATTCGGACTGGTTGGTTCGGAACGGCTTAGAAATTGTAATGCTAGGTCAGGATGGTTTGACCGTAAAGGTTGCCTTGACGGTCCACCATCCACGACATGTGGCATTGGTTGACGTTACCAATGAAACGGGTCAGCGAGTTGAGGTCGTGCCCTCTCATATGGCCCTTGAACTTGTGGAACCCGAACATAAACCGTTTCCCTACCTGGACCCAGATACGTTGGCTGCGTCCGTACGACAGACCTCGATTTGGGCATATGTGTTCGTTGCGATGGCTAGCATGGGCACTCAACAATCTCACACGACCGGCATGGTTGGGGGCGTGCCTGTTAATATGACGACCACGACGCACGATCAAGCTGCGGAGGATCGGGCAATTGAGGCTATTAACCGGAACAAAGAGCGCAAAGCGGGTATGGCTTCTGACATTCAGCGTGGCGCCCTCCGGGAGAACACCGTATTGCCTGGCGAGGATGTCGGGGGGTCCGTTTTTTTCGCTACGCCGAAGCACTACGATAAGGACTATGGGACCGGGAAGCTAGAAACCGTCCTGAGAGTGCCGGTGGGTAATTACGTGTTTGAGTTTCCGTTTTGGTGGGAGGGAAATCTGCCAGCAACAAAACGCCAAGAAGAGAATGATCACCCGTTCGAGTTTCCGCTGTGGTGGAAGGCGAAAAAGTGACCGGCGCCTGTTTTGACAGCGCTGAACGCGGACCGGCGCAGGAAACGCGAGACAGCGTCAGCATTGTGCTCCCAGAGCGACCAAAGGCAGACGAGGCTGAACTGAGTGAACAAGTAGACGTTGCCGGCGGGAGGAGCATTCTATGGAGGATGAACAGAGTAAGGCGTTAGAAAGGCTGATAAAACGATACCCGAACCCTTTGGAGGAGGACAAGGTCAAGGACCTATTGCAGAGGCACCTGGAGTCGCAACATTGGCAGGTAACGGTAAGGCGAGGCCAAACCAAAGGAATCGATGTCGAGGCAACGAAGGCGAGCGAGCGTTGGGTTATAGAGGCAAAAGGTTGGGCAAACGGAAGTGATCAGCAACAGGGAAATTACTTTCTAAATGCACTCGGTGAGCTCCTGCAAAGAATGGAACGCGATGATGCGAAGTACAGCATTGCCTTTCCTGACTTACCACGTTACCGAAAGCTCTGGGACCGAGTTCCAAGTTTCGCCAAACAAAAGACTGGAATATCCTGCCTCTTTGTGGATAAAGAAGGTCAAGTGGTCGAAGTCCAATAGCAAGGAGGCGGGCGCAGACCCCGGTTTCTTGGGGGGTGCGATTTCCCGAAGGGACTTGTGGGAACGCGAAAAACGCCTACCTCCCGACCATGTGGGGACACGTTCCGGTCGGCGCGATAAAGGCGAGCGGCGCCCGGCATCGGAGCGGAACGCCGTTCGGCCCTACCGCGATCCCCGAATCCCATGTCCCGAACCCCTAATTCCGAATCCCTAATCCCGAGTTCCTTCCACCTCCTGCTCTTCCACTACCTTGACGGTTTCTTCCCACTCGCGCATCAGCCGGGTGATTTCTTCACGCCCCTGCTCGATCAGCTTGGCGAGCCTCACGCTCTCCTCCGCGCTTTTGAAATGGGCTGATTCCTGCCCATAGCCCTCGATCTCTGCCTCCAGGCGGGCCACCTGCTCCTCGATCTCGCGGCAGCGATCCTTCATTTGTTGGAGGCGGAGGGGATTGACCTTTTTCGGTTTCGCAGGCATAGGGCTGACACTTGCATCGGCCTTGGGCGTGCCCACCGACGGCCAGGCCGGGGCAAGCCCCGGCCCTACAAGTGGCGTCGAACCGTGCCCCGAACGCGAAGGCATGCGAATCCCTTCCCCCACGAGGTCCGGCAGAGTGAGGTCGATTTCCTTCCCCTCTTTGCGCCACAAATAATCCTCGTAGTTGCCGGGGAAAACGTTCACTTCACCGCCGCCGATTTCAAATACCCGCGTGGCCAGTTTATCGATGAAGTAGCGGTCGTGGGAGACAAACACCACCGTGCCGGTGTATTTCTCCAGCGCTTCCAGCAGCACATCCTTGGCGCGCAGGTCGAGGTGGTTGGTGGGTTCGTCGAGCAGCAGGAAATTGGAAGGGTGCAGCAGCATTCGCGCCAACGCGTAGCGATTGCGCTCGCCGCCGGAAAGCACCCGAATGCGCTTGAACACATCATCTTCGGTGAACAGGAAGCACCCCAACAGGCTGCGCAACTCCGTCTGCGTGCTGAGGGCCATGGGTGCGGCGCGCGTCAGGTCGTCGAGCAGGCGCGCCTCCGGGTCGAGCGCCTTGTACTGGTCCTGGGCGAAGTAATCCGCTTCGACATTGTGGCCCAGTTTGAATTCTCCCCCACTTAGCGGTTCGATGCCCGCCAGGAGTTTGATGAGCGTGGATTTGCCCGCCCCGTTCACGCCCACCAGGGCCACGCGATCGCCGCGGTCGATGGTGAAACTCACGTCGCGGAACACCAGCTTCGGGCCGTAACTCTTGGCCACGCGCTGGAACTCCGCCACGCGCCGGCCGCTCGCCTTGGGCTGGGGAAAGCTGAAGTGGATGGCTTTCTCTTCCCGAGGAATTTCAATGCGATCCATCCGTTCCAGTTCCTTGATGCGGCTTTGCACCTGCTTGGCCTTCGTGGCCGTGTAGCGGAAGCGGTTGATGAATACTTCGAGTTGTTCGATACGCTCCCGCTGGTTCTGGTAAGCCGCTTCGATTTGGGCGCGCCGCTCCGTCTTTTCCTTCAAGTACTTTTCGTAATTTCCGGTGTAGAAGTGAACCCTTTGGTTCCAGATCTCGACCATTTTTTTTACCGTAACATCAAGAAAATAACGGTCGTGCGAGATCAACACATAAGCATGGGGATAATCGTGCAGGTATTCTTCCAACCAGTTGCGGGCCTCGAGGTCCAAGTGATTGGTGGGTTCGTCGAGCAGCAACAGGTTGGGCTTTTCTAATAACAGCTTGGCTAGGGCGATGCGCATCTGCCAGCCGCCGGAAAATTCTTCCGTACGGCGATGCCAATCGGGGGGGGGAAACCCCAGACCGCCCAGCACCATGCCCACTTGCGCCTCGAGCGAATATCCGTCGCGGTGCTGGAACTCGGTGTCGATCGCATGGAAACGGTCGGCAACCTGCTGATACTCGGGCCCGGCCGGATCAAGTTCCCCCATTTTCTCCATCAGGCCTTCCATCTCCTGTTCCATGGAGAGCAGATCGCCGAACACCGACATGCACTCCGCCATCACCGAGCGCCCGGAAAGCGTCAGGCCATCCTGCGGGAGATAGCTGGCAGTGGTCCCCTTGGCGAAGGTAATCTCGCCGTAATCGAGGGGCTCCAGGCGGGCCAAGGCCTTGAGCAAAGTGGTCTTGCCCGTGCCGTTCGCGCCCACCAGGCCCACGCGATCGCGCGGCGTAATGAGCCAGTCGAGATTTTCAAACAACACCTTTGGGCCGAAGCGTTTTCCGGCCGCTGAGAGTTGAATCATAGGAAAGAGGCGCGTTGACCAAGGTGTTGGCGGCGCCCTCGGACAGGGGACACGGCTGGGGCTGAATTCGACATTTTATAAATACCTTTTTCTCATCAACTTACGCCGATCACCGCGCATTTCGAGGCCTTGCTATTGCGCGCCCGGGCTTGATTGGGGTTGGGCGTCCGCAATCTACTCAATATGGCAGATGCCCAAACCTCTCCCCCTCGATTTAAGAATAGCAGTTTTTGCGGACTCATCGTAGGCTTTCAAAGGGGTGGAAACGTCTTACTTGACACCCTCCTTGGTCAAAAGCATAATCGCGGCCAAGTAGAGAATGCCGCGAGGGCCTTGCTTGTTCGGCATAGGTCAAGACAATGAATTCCCCGACGTCCTGGCTGATGGCCGCGACCTGCGCGTAAAGTGTAGGAATTCGCGAGGGGAGAATCTCGGTTGGCGGACCAACTCCCAACTTCACCACTCGTCTTTACCTATATCGACGTGCGGATTCCCGTGCACTGCTACGAACACATGGCCATCATTCGTCATGGCGGCGCCTCGACATCCCCGGGGGCGGAATTCATAACCGAGGGTCTGCGCCTGGGCCACCGGTGTTGTTGCCTGACGTCCGCCGCCTTGCACCCCGGAATGGTTACGCGTCTCCGCGAACTCGGCGTGGACGTGGAGCAGCATCTGGACGACCAGACGCTGCAATTCCCGCCGCAGGCGCCGGACGCGGACGATTTGCTGGATTGGGCGAAGACATTCTTTGCCGAGGCCGAAACCGCTCATGCTCCCGCCGTCCGCTGGCTGGAAGAGGGAGTTTGGGCGAAGCCGGCGGGCATTTCCGTTCGGCAATTCTTTGAGCTGCACACGCGCTTGAATTATCTGGTCAAGCAATATCCCAGCGTGGCCTTGTGCCAGTACGACACGGAACATCTGGAGGTACCTCACCTTTTTTCCGCCATCGCCGTCCACCGCCACCTGTTGGTGGAGGGCACGCTAGTTCGTGATAACCCGTTCTACATACCGGCGGAGAGGTTTCTCGCGATGAGTCCGGAAGATCGCGAGCGCGATCTTCGCGACGTTTTCCGGGAAGTCGGATTCGACTTGGAGAAACTGCTTTCCACCCTCGCGGGCTATGGCCAACTTCAGCGGCCGGCGCAGCTCGGTGATGCGCTACGATGAAATCAGCGGGCAGGCATCGGAGGCGGCGCAACCCGATCAGGGCAGACGCCTTTTCGACCCGCGAGAAGATTTCGGGCTGCTTCCCAGGTGATACTTTTCATATGCACGCCGACTTCCTTTTGCTAGAATAGGTAAGTTGTTCCTGATCAACGACAATGGATTATGACCAGCTAGGAAGTTTTTTGGAGGTGGCGAAGCTGCAGAGTTTCTCCCGGGCGGCGGAGAAACTGTTTCGCACGCAGCCTGCCATCAGCGCGCAGGTTCGCCTGCTCGAGCAGGAGTGCGGGGAAAAGCTTTTTGACCGCAGCGGGAAGAAGGTCTTGATGACACCCGCCGGGGAAATTCTGTATCGCTATGCGGAGAAGATGCTTTTGATGCACAAGGAAGCTCTTCAGGCGATTGCGGAGTTGAATCAGACCCCTCGGGGCAAGCTCTATATCGGCGCCAACGAGGCCACTTGTCTTTACGTTTTACCCAAGACCTTTGCCCGCTTTAGGCAGCTCTATCCTCTCGTCCAAATCAGTATCTACCGGAACTTCAGCCACAAGATCCTTCAGAAAGTTCAAGAGGGTGCGGTTGACCTGGGAATCGTCACACTGCCGATGACGGCCAACAATATGGAAGTGATCCCGGTCTTTCGCGATGAAGTCCAGGTGGTGGCACCCAAGTCCCATCCGCTGGCCAAAAACAAGAGCGTGACGGTGGAGGAACTGGCTCAGCATCCTCTGATTTTGCCCAAGACCGGCCATACGCGAGTGGTCATTGACCGCCTGCTGCGCGCACAGCGTGACCGCTTGCAGATTTCCATGGAACTGGCCAGCGTTGAGACCATCAAGAAATTTGTCGGCGCCGGCCTGGGGATTTCCCTCATCAGCCGGACTTATGTGCAGCCGGAAGTCGCCGCGGGCTTGCTGAAGTTGATCCCGCTGGAGGGTCAGAAAATTTACCGGGAGCTGGGCCTGGTCTATCGCCGGGACCGCTACCTGTCGCTTCCCACCAAGGTTTTTATTGAAGTCGTGCGCGAGTCAACAAAGACCACCGTTGCCACCGCTCCCTCCACGACGACGAATACAGGTACGATTCGCTAGCGAGCGGGAAGGGCAGCCTTTCCGGTTCGCTAAGCCCAGACGGGTAAATCCTTGCCCGCGGGGGTGGAAAGGAAACAGCGATCAGCGTTCAGCAGTCAGTAATCAGACGAGCAGTGGGCACGTGGGCAATGTTGAAGATTCTTCTTGCCGGCGGCCGGTCTGCCCAGATCGCTTTAGCTGATGGCTGAAAGCTGATAGCTGACGGCTTGAAAACTATGGTGAAAGAAAATCCACTAGCTGGCAAGAGCAAGAAACCGCTCATCGCTATGAAATTCGGCGGGACCTCGGTCGGCAACGCCGAGCGGATGAAAAACGTGGCGGAGATCGTTGCCGATTATGCCCAACGGGCGGAAGTAGTGGTGGTGGTTTCCGCCATGGGTGGCGTTACGGACATGCTGATCCGCGCCGCCAGCGAAGCTAGCCAGGGCGACCGGGATAACTGGAAAAATGTGCGCCGCGAACTGGCCCACCGGCACCGCGAGGTGGCCGATCAGCTTCTGAAAGCCGCTGAGCAAGCTGCGGTTCTGCCCCGGCTTGCCGACGCCGTGACCGACTTTGAAAACCTCTGCTCAGGGTTCTCGCTGGTGCGCGAGGTGACGCCGCGAGCCATGGACACGCTCTCCAGTCTGGGCGAAGTGATGTCCGCGAATCTGATGGCGGCCATCCTGCGGTCGCGCGGCACGCCGGCAGAAGCCGTGGACGCGACCGAACTGATTGTTACCGACGATCAATTCGGCAACGCCACGCCCTTCTTCGAAGAAACCAATGCCAAAACCCGGCAGCGCCTGGCGGGATTGCGCCGGCGCGGAGTGATCCCGGTCATCACCGGCTTTCGCGGCGCCACCCATGCAGGCGCTTGCACCACGCTGGGCCGAGGCGGGTCCGATTACAGCGGCACCATTGTGGGCGCGGCATTGGATGCCGAGGAAGTATGGATTTGGACGGACGTCGATGGCGTCATGACCACCGACCCTCGCCTGGTTCCGGAAGCCCGCATTCTGCCGGAGATTTCCTATCGTGAAGCCATCGAGCTATCCTTCTTCGGCGCTAAGGTCCTGCATCCCAAAACCATCCAACCCGTCATGAAAAAGAAGATCCCGGTTTGGATCAAGAACAGCTTCAATCCCTCTTGTCCCGGCACCTGCATTGTTCCTAACGCTACGAACAGCCAAAAGGGCGTCAAGGCTATTACTTTCGTCAGCAAAGCCGACATCATCACCATTACCGGCAAAGAATCACTGAGTTTTCCGCATCTGGCGTTGCGGGCCTTCGGCTCGCTCAGCCTGGACGACATTCCCACGCTGATGGTCACGCAGTCTTCCGCGGATAACGTGCTGTGTTTTGCCGTGCACGATGCCGATGTGCGCCGCGTGAAAGCCCAATTGGAAAAAACCTTTGAGCTGGAAATGCTGCATGATGACCGGGTATCGATTGAAGTCATGCCCCACGTAGCGATCGTGGTGGCGATCGGTGAAAACATGAAAGGCACGCCGGGCATTTCCGGCCGCGCCTTTGGCTCGCTGGGCCGGCGCGGGATCAACATCATTGCCATCGCGCAAGGGTCGTCCGAATTGAGCATTTCCTTTGCCGTGAAGACTGCCGACGTCAAGGAAGCCGTAAAAGCTATTCACGAGGAGTTCGCGCTAGATGCGAGTTAGGTGTCAGATGTCGGATATCTGGCGCTTGGTGACTCCCTGCGACATTTATCCATCGCGAACGGTTCGTTGATGGAGCTTGAAACTCATTTCTTAGTAAGGACCCGACTGTCTTACACTACGATCGATGAGATGCATTCGGCGCTCGATCTAACGGGAGAGGTGGGGCGGATGATGGCTGGGCGAACAAGAAACCTGAAAACACACCTTGCCGCCGCCTGATACCTGACACTTGGCACCTATGTCCTTTGCCTATCTCCAATGTATCGAGGAAACCTGCGGGCGCCGCCAGGATCCCAAGAAGGATCTGCATGCCTGCGAGTCCTGCGGCGGCCTGCTCGATGTGAAGTATGATTTTGATCCCTTTGATCCGGAGCAACTTCGTCGTATTTGGCACCAACGCCGGTTGAGCGGCGAACCGATCGACCGCAGCGGGGTATGGCGATTTCGCGAGCTGATCCCCTTTGTGGATTCCAGCGCGCGCATCATCTCCCTTTCCGAGGGCTCCACCCCGCTGGTGGGAACCCGGCGCACAGGGTGGTGGGCGGGGCCGGTCCATCTGACCATCAAACATCAGGGCAACAATCCCACCGGGTCCTTTAAAGATCTGGGCATGTCGGCCTGCATTACGCGCGCGGAGGCGCGCGGAGTTCGCATGGTGGCGTGCGCCTCGACGGGCAACACCTCCTCGTCGATGGCCGCATACGCCGCGCGCGCCGGTATTAAGGCGCTGCTGTTTGTTCCCTACAAGCAAATTTCCGCCGCCAAGCTGGCTCAAGCGCTCGACTTTGGCGCGTTGGTGGTGGAAGTCGGCGACAATTTCGATGAAGCTTTCCGCCTGCTGCGTGAAATCGCCCCCGAGCTGGGGCTCTATCTGGTGAATTCCATTAATCCCTTCCGGATTGAAGGGCAGAAGACCATCGTCGCCGAAATGCTCGAGCAGCGCGCCTGGCGGCCTCCGGATTACATTGTGGTTCCCGGCGGCAACCTGGGAAACTCTTCCGCCATCGGCAAGGGCCTGCGCGAACTCAAGGAGATGGGCTTCATCGAGAAAGTGCCCCACATCGTCATCGTTCAGGCGGCAGGCGCCAACCCTTTCTATCAAACTTTGCGCGCCGGCGCGCCCGATTTGCTGGCGGTGGATGATCCCCACACCGAAGCTACCGCCATTCGCATTGGCCATCCCGCCAACTGGAAAAAAGCGAAGCGCGTGCTCGACTGGGCGGGCGGGTTCTGCGAGTCGGTGACGGATGAGGAAATCTTTGAGGCCAAGCGCGTCCTGGCGGAGGACGGGGTGGGCTGCGAGCCCGCTTCCGCCGCCACCATCGCGGGCGTGCGCAAGCTGGTGCGGGCGGGGAAGATCGAAAGGCACGCGGACATCGTCTGCGTCCTTACCGGCAACCAACTCAAAGACACTGAGTACATCATGCGTCATCGCTCGGAAGACCAGGAAAACAGCCAGCGGTTGCAGCTCGAACCCAACTTGGACTCACTTCGCCGGGAATTGAAGCGAGCGCTGAGGCCGTTCGGCGGGGGCCGGTGAGGCGATTTAGGATTCGTTAGGGCTACGCTGAATTGAAGACACTACCCTCGCCCCCTTGGGGGGGGAAGGTGGCACGCAACCGGCGTTTTCACCAGCCGGGGCGGGCCGGGTGAGGGGGTCAAAGTCGGATGGTCTAATTCGAGACTCGCGAGCTGTGCGTCGAGTTTCGATTCTGGCTCCTCATTCCTGGCTCCTGATATTCCCTTATGAATGAACAATTGCGACAGGAAGTGCGGTTCCTGACGACGCGGCTGGGCGCGATGGTGCGCGAGCAGTCGGGGCCGCAAGTGTTTTCGGCCATCGAAGTCTTGCGCAAAGTCGCCAAGCAGATCCGGCAGAGTCCCAACCTTGTAGGGGCACGCCATGGCGTGCCCCTACGGACGAAGGAACGCGCCCTCAAGCGCCTTTCTGTGGAGCAGGCCGCCGCCGTTGCGCATGCTTTCAGCCTCTTTTTTCACCTCGTCAATCTTTGCGAGGAGCGCGAGCGCATCCGGCACCTGCGCGCCCATGACCAGCAAGGGGCCGGTGCGCCCATGTCGTTGCGCCACACGTTCAGCGAATTGCGCCGGCAAGGAGTGCCCGCCGCGGCCGTCAAGAAGCTGCTGGCGTCCATGCATGTTGAACCGGTGCTGACCGCCCACCCCACCGAGGCCAAGCGCCGCAGCGTGTTGAACCACATCCTGCGTTTGGGGAGAACACTGGATGCCGCCTGTGGTGATTTTAACCTTACGGCCGAGCGTGACATCGACTCATGGATTGAAGCCTTGTGGCTCACCGATGAGGTGCGCGAGGGCGTGGTGACGCCGGCGATGGAAAGTGAGAATGCCCGTTTTTTCCTGGAGCGCACGATCTACGACCTGGCGGGGAGCTTTTGGGAAAAGTTCTGCGCGGAGATGGTTCGTGGCTATCCGAGCCTGCCGGAGCCCGTCCCCTTTTTGAGCTTCGGTTCCTGGGTGGGAACGGACCGCGACGGCAACCCCTTTGTGACGCCGGAGACGAGCCTGGATGCCGCGGAGCAAGTGCGCCTGAGCATTCTTCGCTATTACCACGATGCGTGCCGCCGCATGTTGGGCTGGGCCTCTTTCCCGTGCCGCAATCTGCAATTCGAATCTGCTTTGCGCCGCGAGATCAATCGCGACATGCGGCGTTTTCCCGCCACCCAGGCTTTTGCGGCCATTGACCAGCCCAGCGAACTTTACCGGCGCAAGTTGCGCATCATGATGTGGCGGCTGGAGCGCACAGCGGAGCGCGCCCCAGGCGCATACACGGCGCCGCCGGAATTCACCGGCGAGCTGGGCAAGTTGGCCGACCGGCTGGCTGCATACCCCAGCCCGCGGATTGCGCGGTTGGGGCCCGGGCGCCTGCGCGTGGCGGCGCAGGTTTTTGGTTTTCATGGCGCCAGCCTGGACTTCCGCACCCATGCGCGCGCCACCCGCGGAGCGGCGGAGGAGATTCTGCGTAAG
Organism: uncultured Acidobacteriota bacterium; assembly: GCA_963825395.1. Classification (GTDB taxonomy): domain Bacteria; phylum Acidobacteriota; class Terriglobia; order UBA7540; family UBA7540; genus Bog-366. Next base: position 31,043 of record CAWGTQ010000028.1, read on the forward strand.
GCACACCTTCCCACCGAACCTGCCGAAGCGCGCATCACTTCGATCCAGCGACTGCTTTTTAAACCCGCTCTGCGCCCACCTTTTTCCGGCGGTACGCTCCGCGTGCTGGAGGAATTTCGCGCCCTACGCACCATCCAGGTGCGCAACGGCGAAGGGGCGGCGCATCGCTACGTCCTGAGCATGACCTCCAGTGCCGCCGACGTGTGGGACGTGCTGTTGCTGGCCCGGCAAACGGGACTGGTGGAACCGCGCGGCCGCCGTTTGCATTCCCACCTCGATGTCATTCCGCTTTTCGAAACGCTCGACGATCTGGAAGCGGGCCCCCGAATCATGGAGGGACTGTTCGCCGATCCTCTTTACCGCCGCATTCTACGCGGGCGCCATGACTTTCAGGAAGTGATGCTGGGATATTCGGACTCCGTCAAAGACGGCGGTTACGTGGCGGCCAACTGGGAACTCTTTCACGCCCAGAAGCGCCTGGCGCAAGTGGCGGAAAAATATCGCGTGCGCTTCTCCCTGTTCCACGGCAAAGGGGGGACCATCGACCGCGGCGGCGGGCAATCGCATCGCAGCATTCAAGCGCAACCCTTCGCGGCGCCGGGGGGCAGGCTGCGCATCACCGAACAGGGGGAAGTGGTTTCCCTCAAATACTCGAACCCCGCCATCGCCGAGAGGAATCTCGAGCAATTGGTCACCTCAGTGCTTGACGCGCACCTGCTGCACTTTCGCCGGGTGGAAGCGGCAAAGATTCCGGAATGGGAAGGCTATGCCACGGAACTCGCCGCCAGCAGCCGCGATTTCTACCGGAAGCTCGTTTATGAGACTCCGGAATTTGTCGAATATTTCCGTCAGGCGACGCCCATCGATTTAATCGAGCACATCCGCCTCGGGTCACGCCCTGCTCGACGTTGGGGAGCCAGTGACCTTCGCGACCTGCGGGCCATTCCCTGGGTTTTCGCCTGGACGCAATCCCGGCACCTGCTTCCCGCGTGGTTCGGCCTTGGCCACGCCCTCGAAAAGTTCCAGCGCGACCACGCTCCTTACGGCATGGACATCCTGCGAAGCATGCACGAAGGCTGGCCCTTCTTCTTCAACCTTATCAACAACGCCGAACATTCCTTGGCTAAGACGGACCTTTATATCGCCAGCCTTTATGCGGCTCTGGTGCGTCCGCGCGGACTCGGCAAGAGGATTTTCCACCACATCGAGGAGGAGTATCATCGCAGCGTGCGCGCAGTCCTGGACATCTCCAGTTCTTCCATGCTGCTGGCCGGCCAGCACGTGCTGGCGGAGTCGATCCGCCTGCGCAATCCTTATGTTGACCCCCTCAACTTCTTGCAAACGCGCTTCCTGGAACGCTGGCGCCGCGAGCGCGCCGGAAGGCAACGGCGGGAGTCAGGAGCCGGAAGCCGGGAGCCAGGAACCCAAAAGGCAGACGATACGGCGTTATTTCATCTTTTACAAATCACTGTCGGTGGTATTGCCTTTGGAATGAAGAGTACGGGGTAGGGGCTGGTAGCGCGGACCGGTTCTTGAGGTCCGCGGCTTTTCTCCCTCGCCTAAGGGACGCGGACCTACAGAACAGGTCCGCGCTACGTTTGCTGGGCTTGCTTCCACCTCGCTATTCGTGTTGGGTATACTTTTAAATGATATCGGATGCCGAGTAGAAAATCAGTGAATCCCACCACAAGGTCCCGCGCTGCTGGCTTTCCATCATGTCTCCGTCGTGCTGGGCGGCAAACGAGTGCTTCACGACATTACCCTCACGATCGGGGCGGGGGAGCACGTCGCGATCCTGGGACCGAACGGATGCGGCAAATCGACGCTGATCAAGACCATCACGCGCGAGTGCTATCCGCTGGCAGAGCCCGAATCGTCGCTTACCATCCTGGGGCGCGATACCTGGAACATCTTCGAGCTGCGCCCGCTGTTGGGAATCGTTTCGAGCGAGCTGATGCGGCGCTGCACGCGAGAGATCACCGGCCGCGAGATGGTGCTATCCGGGTTCTTCAGCAGCATCGGCGTTCAGCCTTATCACGAAGTCACCGCGGCGATGATCGAAAAGACCAACCAGGTGCTGGAACTTCTGGAGGCGCGGCATCTGGCCGATCGTGAGATGACCGGGATGTCGTCGGGCGAGGCGCATCGGCTGCTCATCGGCCGCGCCTTGGTGCACGATCCGCTGGCGCTCTTGCTGGATGAGCCGAGCAATAGCCTGGATTTTCGCGCCGCCCTGGAACTCCGCGGACATTTTGCGAAAATTGGCGCAGGCCGGCACGGGAATCCTGATGGTGACGCATCATCTCCCCGACATTCTTCCCGGAAATTGACCGCGTGATTCTGCTGCGCAAGGGCCGCGTGTTTGCCGATGGCGCCAAAAGCGAGCTTTTGACCACCGAGCGCCTTACCGAACTGTTTGGCCTTCCCGTGGAGCTGGCGCGCCGCGACGGCTATTATCACCTTTGGTGATTCGCCTTTGTGCCTTCTTGTAGGGCCGGACGGTCACCGGGGCGCCCAAGCCGCTCTGACGACGGTGCGCGTTCGGCGCGCAAGCACCAGCGGACGTAGCGCTGACCTTGAGGTCAGCACGTGCCGACCTCAAGGTCGGCGCTACAAAGGATAGGTGCGCTCGTGCCAAATTTCCGCGAGCAAGCTCGCGGGCAGGAAAGCGGCAGCGAGCTGCACGCACTCCAAAGCTTCGCTCCGTATGCCCATGGGGAAGCGTTTTTCCGCAACCTCTGCGCCCCCCAAACCTGTGGTGAGAAATTCGGCCTAATTCCCGTTTCCTCTCCCCTTTCTTTCTTCCTGCAACGGCGGTAGTCTGGCGGTCTATGGCACACGGCCGGCCGCAAAGAATCCGCCTTGACCGTCTCCTGGTGGAGCGAGGGCTGGTGGAGTCCCGCGCCAAGGCGCAGGGTCTTATCCTGGCGGGGCAGATCCTGGTGGACGAGCAGAAGGAGGAGAAGTGCGGCACGCTCGTCGACGCGCAGGCCGTTTTGCGCTTGCTGGGCGAGGCTCCCAGGTACGTGAGCCGGGGCGGGCTGAAGCTGGAGGGGGCGCTCAAACACTTTCGCCTTAATCCCGACACCAAGGTGTGCCTCGACATCGGCGCTTCCACCGGAGGCTTTACCGATTGCTTGCTTCAGCACGGGGCGGGTAAAGTCTTCGCCGTAGACGCGGGAACAAATCAGCTCGATTGGAAATTGCGGCGCGACTCGCGAGTCGTCGTCCTGGAAAAAACCAATGCGCGTTACCTAACCTTTGATCGAATCGGAGCGCTCGCGGAAATGGTGACCGTTGATGTTTCCTTCATCTCCGCCACTTTGATCTTGCCCGCGCTCGTCGCCTTGCTTGCTTCCCCCGCGGACCTGGTCGTTTTGGTCAAACCCCAATTCGAGGTGGGCAAAGGGCAGGTGGGAAAAGGCGGCATCGTGCGCGACCCGGCTCAACACCAGGAAGCTGTCGCCAAAGTTTCGCGCAAATTGCTCGAACTCGGATTCAGCAAATTGTCGTCAATGGAAAGCCCCATATTGGGGGCGGAAGGAAACCGCGAGTTTCTGTTGCATGCGGTCTGGAAGCAGGATTTAGGAGCTAGGATTAAGGATCTACACAGAGCGACATAAATTGTAGCGTCGATCTCCGATCGACGGCGGCGGCCGGAGACCGCCGCCTGGAGTTTCTACATTTCCGACGAGAGGACTTTCATTTGGAGCGAACACACGCTCCTGGCATCCTGAGCCCGCACTTGGGCGGAAGGACCCCGGGAGTTCCCTCCTCCCGATGCGGCCCCCTCCTTCCCCGCGGAGCGAAGCTTTGGAGTGCGTGCAGCTCGCTGCCGCTTTCCCTACCGCAAGCTTGCTTGCGGCAGTTTCTTCCCGCAAGCTCTCTTGCGGGAATCTCCACCCCCGCCCCGATCTCTATTCGCATTCCTTCCCTGCCAGCACGAGTCCCAGCCAGCGAGCTGGCTGCGGCAAAAGCGGCAGCGAGCTGCACGCACTCCAAAGCTTCGCTCCGTACACCATGCCGTTGGACCCAAAATGTAGAAACTCCGGACGGCGGCCGGAGACCGCCGCTACAGCAGAATGCGCAAACATTTATGTCGCTCTGTATAGGATCTAGGATTAGGGGGCTCCGCAGGAGCCCAGCTCCGGTGTCCTAAATCCTAAATCCCAGATCCTAGATCCTGCTAAAATGCTCTTCACCCATGGCAACTCCCATTAAACGCGTCGGCATCATCTCCAAACCGAAGAAGGTGGAGGTCCGCGAAATCATCCCGGCCTTGCTCGAATGGCTCCGTGAACGCAGCATCGAGGCGTGTATCGACAAGGAAACCGGGGCCATCATGGAGACGAAAGAGCACTGCCTGACCCGCAACCAAATGCCGAGCCAGGTGGATTTGCTGATTGTGCTGGGTGGAGATGGCACCCTGCTGGCCACGGCACGCGCCCTGAATCGCAAGCCGGTTCCCATTCTGGCCGTGAACCTGGGCGGACTCGGATTCCTTACCGAAATCACTCGCGAAGAACTTTTACCCACGCTGGAAATGGTGGTGGCCGGCACGCATCAGACTGACCATCGCGTGCAGATTGAAGGCGAGCTGATTCGGGCCGATGAAATCCTTACCCCGTTTTTGGCCTTGAACGACGTGGTGTTGAACAAGGGGGCCATCGCGCGAATTTTCGACTTTGAACTGCGAGTGAACGGCGAACTGGTTTCAACCTACAAGTCGGACGGCTTGATCGTGTCCACGCCCACGGGTTCGACGGCTTATTCGCTGGCAGCGGGAGGCCCCATCGTTACGCCTTCCGTCGAAGCTTTCGTGGTTACTCCCATTTGCGCGCACACCCTCACCCATCGGCCGCTGGTGCTTCCCAATACCGTGAAGATTGAGGTGACGGTGAAGAGTCTGCGCGAAGCCGCCTACCTTACCGTCGACGGCCAGGTCGGCATCGCCGCGCACAGCGAAGACGTGGTGCGAATGCGTAAGGCCGATTCTTTTGTGGAATTGGTCCGGCCGCCGGCAACGCCCTACTTTGAGATTCTTCAGAAGAAGCTGAAGTGGGGCGAGCGGTAGACGCAGAGTTGCTCGCCTTTATCAGGGCACAAGCCGCTGACTTTTAGCTACGCCGGGAGGGGGGTCTACCCGCACTACGCCGACGAGGCCCCGTCATTCCCCGCGGAGCGAAGCTTTGGAGTGCGTGCAGCTCGCTGCCGCTTTTGCCCCAGCCAGCTCGCTGGCTGGGACTCGTGCTTGCCGGGCAGAAATACGAATACAGATTGAAGTGGGGGTGGAGATTCCCGCAAGGTAGCTTGCGGGAAGAACCTGCCGCAAGCAAGCTTGCGGAAGGGAAGGCGGCAGCGAGCTGCACGCACTCCAAAGCTTCGCTCCGTATGCCCACGGGGAAGCGTTTTTCCGTTTCCTGTGCGTCCCAGACCTGTGGTGAGAAATCCGCGCTAAGTTCTCTCTTCCGCCATCAAGTTTTCCACGGTTTCGCGCTGGCTGGCGCAAACTCCTGAATTTCGCAGCCTGCGACCTCGGCCCAGCTGGGTGATTTGTTATCAGGATGATCCGCCGATCCCTGCGTGAAATCGCCGACCCCACAGTGCCGGGGTCTGCGCCCGCCTAACGAAGCATCAACCCCTGGCAACTTTTGGCTTGGAAACTCATCTAATTGAGTGGGTTGTGGGATTCCGGTGTAAGGGGCTATAGCAAAACACGCGAACGGGTCTGCCATGAAGAAGCCGTTGAAGTCCCAAATCGGTGCCCAACTGGGAAAGGCCGTGTACGCGGCTATCCGCGAAATCCGCAGGTTCGCATACAGCCGCCCCATCCCACGCGACCAAGGCCAGGAACCCCTCCGGCGGCCGCGCCTGGGTTTGGCGCTAGGTGGCGGATTTGCGCGGGGCGTTGCTCACATCGGAGTCCTGAAGGTTCTCGTCGAAAATCAAATTGCCATTGACGCTCTGGCCGGAATCAGCGCCGGCAGTATGGCTGCGGCGGCGTTCGCCAGCGGCTGCACCATCGAGGAGATGATTTTGGCGGCACGCAGCTTACGCTGGACCAAGTTTGCGCGCTGGACGATCCCGCGTCTCGGTTTTGCCACCAACGAGCGCATGGATTTATTGCTCTCAAAACTTCTCCATTGCCGAACCTTCGAGGAGCTCAAAATCCCGCTCGCGGTAGTGGCTGCCGATATCAGATCCGGCGAAGCCGTAATCTTCCGTGAGGGCGACCTGGTGATACCCGTACGCGCCAGTTGCAGCTTCCCGGGGCTGTTTGTTCCTATCGAGTATAACGGGCGACTGCTCGTAGACGGAGTGGTTGTGGGGAGCGTTCCCGTAACCGCTCTTCGCGGCATGGACGTGGTCGTTGCCGTGAATGTGCGGAACAACGGATTTCTCCAGCGGCCCGGCAGTGTATTTGAGGTCGTGGGGGAATGCTTCCACGTTGCCCAGAACTTGAACCAGTCAACCTGGAGAGATCACTGCGACTTGGCGATTGAGCCGAAATTAGAGGATTTTCGTTGGGACGATTTCGGCCGGGCCGACGAGCTGATTGCTGCCGGGGAAATGGCCGCGCGGAGGGCGCTCCCAGCCCTGCGCAATCTGTTGCGGGAGCGGGCCACGCGACGGGCAACGCAGGGAGAGCCCTGCCGAAGCAGTTTGACTTTACCACCTGCTAAGAACTCTCCTGTTCCCACCTAGTGCTCCCCGGGTACCACACAGCCTGTTTACGCGAGCGAAGCTTTGGAGTGCGTGCAGCTCGCTGCCGCTTTTGTCCCAGCCAGCTCGCTGGCTGGCGCTCGTGCTTGCAGGGAAGGAAAGCGAATACAAACCGAGGTGGGGGTGGAAATTCCCGCAAGAGGGCTTGCGGGAAGAAACTGCCGCAAGCAAGCTTGCGGAAGGGAAAGCGGCAGCGAGCTGCGCGCACTCCAAAGCTTCGCTCCGTGTGCCTATGGGGAAGCGTTTTTCTGCAACCTGTGCACCCCCAGACCGGTGGTGAGAAATCCGCGCTAAGTTCTCTCTTCCGCCATCAAGTTTTCCACGGTTTCGCGTGGGCGGATTAATTCTGCGTCGGCTCCCTGCACGAGAACTTCGGCGGGGCGCGGGCGCGTGTTGTAATTGGAGGACAGGACGAATCCGTAAGCGCCGACGGTCAGCACCGCGAGCAGATCCCCGGGCTGGACGTCGGGCATATCACGGTCGCGGGCAAAGAAGTCGCCGCTTTCGCATAGCGGTCCAACAATGTCTGCTTGCAATCGTTCGGCGGTGCCGTCCCGCGCGGGAACAATCTCATGGTAAGACCCGTAAAGGGCGGGCCGCATCAAGTCATTCATGCCTGCGTCCACCACCACGAAATTCTTCTGCTGGTTCCGCTTCACATAAAGCACGCGCGTCACGAGCACGCCGGCATTACCCACGAGGGCGCGTCCAGGCTCGAGAATGAGCCGCATGGAAGCCTCGCGCAGCCGCTCTTCCAGTCCCCGCGCCATCCGTTCCACGTCCAGAGGCTGCTCGGCGCCATAGGAAATTCCAAACCCGCCTCCCAAATCGAGCACTTCCACGGCAATGCCTTCCGCCGCCAGTTGCCGCGCCACGCTCAGGATTTCATCGAGCGCCTTCCAGAAAGGTTCCACCTCCAGAATCTGCGAGCCGATATGGCACGCAACCCCCTGCACCTTCAGATGGGGCGAGCGTGCCGCGCGACGATAGAGTCTCCGGGGCTTCATCTTTCGGTACGCCGAACTTGTGGATCATCTGCCCGGTGGATATGTACGGATGCGTGTCCGCTTCCACGTCGGGATTCACGCGGATGGAAACGCGCCCAACCTTCCGGAGGGCGCGAGCGCGGCTTTCAATGACGGCGAGTTCGCCCGCCGATTCCACATTGAACATCAAGATGCCCGCGGCCAAACCGGCGTCAATCTCATCCTGGGTCTTCCCCACTCCGGAAAAGACGATGGTGTCAGGCGCGGCTCCGGCACGCAACGCCCGCGCCAACTCTCCCCCCGAGACTACGTCGAATCCCGCGCCCGCCTGCCGCAGCAAGCTCAGGATGCGGAGGTGGGAATTGGCTTTGACCGAGTAACAAATCAAGCCGGAAATCCGCGCCAAGGTTCCGCGCAGCCGCTCATAGTTGCGGAGAATGGTGCCTTGGCTGTAAACGTACGCCGGCGTGCCAAAGCGCTCGGCGAGCGAGGCCAGGGACAAATCGTCGCAGAAAAGTTCGCCCTGGCGATAGTGAAAGGATTCCTGGGTCAATAGGGACATCTTGTCTCTTTGAGTCTAACCTGCCATTACCCGGTCTGTAGTGGGCATTCGCCCTTTATCCACAATCAAAACCCGACCCCCGCCTTTTAGCGCACATTAAGTACAACCAGCGTTTGGTCGTCGCGCTGCGGGAGGCCGGCCTCGAAGTCGCGTAGTTCTTCAAACACCCGGTTGACGATTTCCTGCGGCGGTCGCTGGGCGTTCTGGCGCAGAATGTTTTCCAGTCGCCGCGAGCTGAACTCTTCCTGCTGACGGTTGTTAGCCTCGGTGATGCCGTCGGAAAAGAACGCCAACAAATCTCCTGTCTCTAAACTCACCGTGACGGGCTGATATTCGGTGTGCTCCAGCAGGCCGAGGGGAACGCCCTCGGCGCGAATCGCCCGGCACTGCCCTTTGCGAACGAGAATAGGGAGCGGCATGCCGGCATTGGCCAGGCTAAGGGTCTTGGTGCGCGCTTCCCAGATGGCGTAGGTCAGGGTAATGAAGTGGCCTTCAATCTTACGCTCCAGGAACATGAGGTTCAGCCGCTTCATCATGTCCGGCGGCAAAAGCTTCAACGGAGCGAGACTGCGCAACGTGCCGCTGGCCATGGCCCCGTAAAGGGCTGCGGGCGCACCCTTGCCGCTGACGTCACCTACAACAATCACCTGGCGATCCCTTCCGTAGGCGAGGAATTCATAAAGGTCGCCCCCCAGTTCGCGTGCCGGCTGAAAGTGCAAAGCCACGTCCAGGCCGGGAATTTTGGGCGCGATCCCCGGCATCAGGTGCATCTGGATTTCCTGTGCGCGGCGCAGGTCCTGCTCCAGCCGCGCCTCGCTGCGCGCTACGCGCTCATACAAGCGGGCGTTCTCAATGGCGATGGCGATTTGCGGCGCGAGGGTGGAAAAGATGCGCACGTGCTCGTCGTTGAAATAATTAAGGTGGGGGCTTTCCAGATCGATCACCCCAATCACACGGCCGCGATAAATCAGCGGGACCGTCATCTCCGAGCGGGTCTCCGGATTCACGGAGATATAGCGCGCGTCTTTGCTGACGTCCGGCGCCACGACGGGCTGGCGCAGGCTTGCCGCTGCTCCCACGATGCCCTGGCCAAAATTCACTGTTGACCTTTCGGGCATGCGCTCATCCTGCTTCAGGGAAATGACGGTGTTGAAAGTTTGCGCCTGGTCGTCGGCCAGCAGAATGCCAAAGCGGTGATAATCCACGAGCCGTTTGGTGAGCGTGCCGATTTTGCGCAGCAACTCGTTCAACACCAGCACCGAGCTAAGTTCCCGGCTGATTTCGTTCAGCAATTGGAGAGTGCGTGCCTGGCGTAAGGTGCGCCGGTAGAGGCGCGCGTTCTCGATCGCCAAGGCCATGCGGTTGGCCAGAAGCTCCAGCAAGCTGACATGCGAGCCGTTGAAGAAGTCCGGCTGCGGGGCTTCCAGGTCAAGGACCCCGATCAAGCGGCCCTTAAACAGCAGAGGAACCGCCAACTCGGAGCGCATCGCCGCCAGCGACGGAATGTAGGCGGGATCGTTCTTAACGTCATTCACCAGAACCGAACGCCGCGTCTGCGCAGCCTGCCCCACAATGCCCTCACCCACCTTGATCCGCAGGTTTCGGACCAGTTCCCGGGGATGGCCGAGACTGAAATGCACGCGCAACTCCTGCGTCTTCTCGTTGAGGAGAAGAATGGCGAAGACCTCGTAGTCAATGGCGCGCTTGACGATCTCCGCAATGCGGGCCAGCAACTCATCGAGATCGAGCGTGGAATTGATTTGCTCGCCGACCTCGATCAGCAAGGTCAGGAGCTCCGTCAACTCGAGAGGCCGGGATGTTGAGCGACTGGTTTCTGCCATGGGCGTTGTGCTGGGTTCACAGCTCTAGGGGCTGGGTGGAGATCGAAACTCGAAATACGCTATCTGACTCAAGAGTTTCGTCGGTGACTTGACGCATTCAAGCCTTGGATTATCCCCAGCACTCAACACCATGAACCCAGCATCCTACTCCGCTGACTTCTGTCGAAAAGAGGAGTGATGGTGTTTGCGAGGTTGTTTCGCTGCAAAACAAGTATTTTAACATAATGGGCAGGAGTGGCCGCAGGCTTCGCGGATTGATTGGTTTTAGATGGGATGTTTATGCTCAGGATATAGGATTCTGGACTAAGGAGCGCGCTTGGACACTTTCTTTCTTCAGTCCAAAATCGCAAATCCAAAATCCAAAATGGATATAATGGCTCGCGATGCTGATTCTGGCTTTTGACACGACCAGCGAAAAGGGTGGCGTTGGAATCTTCCGTGATGCGGAGTGCTTGGTGTCAGTTCCTAACCAAGGACCAGCGAATCGGTACTCCATCACCTTGTTCGAAATGGTGGAGCAGGCGCTCGCGCAGGCGCACCTGGAACTCCGCGAGATCGAGCTTTATGCAGCGGCCAACGGACCGGGCTCATTTACCGGGATTCGCGTGGGATTGGCGGCAGCGCGCGCGTGGGGAAAGGTTTTCGACCGCCGGGTTCGCGGCGTATCCGTGCTGGAAGCCATGGTGAACAAAGGGTGCCTCACCTCCGATTGGGCTTTTCCCATTCTGGACGCGCGGCGGGGAGAATTTTTCCTGGGAAGCTTTCGCCGAAGGCTTTCAGAACTGCCGAGTACCGCGAGGCAGGATTATGAGCCAGCGGATGGAGGCTGGGTGCTTAAGCCGGAATCGCTGCGAGCGTTCGTGGAAGCGCGGCTCACCAGCGGCGCCAGCGCCACATGCCTGGTGCGCGCGCATGACCAGGCTGCCGCTGATCTGCACGCGAGCCTGCCCAATTCTCTGAGCTGGCAGCGGGTTGAAGGCGCTTTAATGGATTCCATTGCGGCCATCGCCCTGAGGGAAGAGCCATCGCGCCGCCCTTATCCGAACGCGAACCTGGACGCCTACTACATTCGCCGCCCGGACGCAGAAATCAATTGGAAGGATTGAGCTGGGGGCTGGGGACTCGGGGCTGGATGTGGAAGTTGAAAATCGAAGGTCGGCATCTGCCTTACGTGTTTGGAAGTTCGAGTTTTGCATTTCGTCTTCCTCCCAGCCCCCCATCGCCAGAACCGAGTCCCCCCAGTGCGTGGCATGAAGGTTCGAGCTTTCACCCCCGACGATCTTGCAGCCGTTTGTGCGATCCAGATGAAGTGTCCCCAAGCGGGGCAGTGGCGCCAAGAGGATTACCTCGATTTGGCTCGCGATCCCGGCGGGACGATTCTGGTGGCGGAAGTCGAAAGCGCAAACCTGCCGGAGGTTGGGGGTTTCGCGGTGTTTCACCGGGTGATGGATGAAGCGGAATTGCGCAACATCGCCGTCAATCCCTCGTATCAACGGAGGGGCATGGCCCGCGCGCTGCTCGCGGCGGGGGTCCTCGCGCTGCGGGAATTTGGAGTGCGCCAACTCTTTTTGGAGGTCCGCGCTTCCAACCAACCGGCGCTTGCATTCTACCGAACAGCGGGATTCCAATTGCTGTACACGCGTCGCGACTACTATCACGACCCTGTCGAAGCCGCGCTGGTGATGGCGTGCGACATCACCCCTCCCCCCGATTCTTCCTCCGGTCAATAGTTACGAGGGAAACCGGCTTAAGGGGAGGCGATCCCTTTAAATCTTGGGTAGTGGGTGAATTTGCTGTAGAGGCGGCTTCACGCCGCCATTTGGCGAGGTAAACTCGCCGCTACAACCTCATATTGACCCACTACCGAATCGTGTGTTCCCGCGCGCTCACAAACAGGTATGCTAAACTAATCAAGGGATGCGCGAATCTTTCTTGGAGAGGATCGATAAGCGGCCCGCGGTGTGTGACGGGGCCATGGGGACGATGCTTTATTCGAAAGGCATCTCCCTGAACCGCTGCTATGACGAGCTCACTGTGGCGATGCCGCAGCTCGTCAAAGAGGTCCACCTGGCTTACGTCAAGGCTGGGGCAGAGGTGTTGGAAACAAACACCTTTGGGGCCAACAAATTTCGCCTGGAGAAATTCGGCCTTGGCCATAAGGTGCACGAATTCAACCTGGCGGGCGCCCGGCTGGCGCGGGAAGTTGCCGGCGATGACCTCTACGTGGCGGGCGCGGTAGGACCGTTGGGGATTCGTTTGGAGCCGCTGGGCCTTACCTCGCTGGAAGAGGCAAGAGCCGCGTTTCGCGAGCAGATTACGGCGCTGGTGGAAGGCGGGGTTGACCTGATCATCGTCGAAACGATGATGGATTTGAACGAGGCGCACCAGGCGCTGCTGGCCGCACGGGAAGCGGGCCAAATTCCCGTCGTCGTGCAGATGACCGTTCAGGCCGATGGCAGCACGCCTACGGGAACGTTGCCGGAAGACTTTGCGCGGGCACTTGACGAGTGGGGTGCGGACCTGATTGGCGTCAATTGCAGCGTCGGCCCTGCTGCCGTGCAGGAAACGCTGGAGCGCATCGCGGCGGTGACGGGGAAAAGGCTTTCCGCACAGCCTAATGCGGGAATGCCGCGCACCGTGGAGGGCCGCAATCTCTATCTCTGCTCGCCCGAATACATGGCGAGCTACGCGCGGCGATTCATCCAAGCGGGCGCACGCCTGGTGGGAGGCTGCTGCGGCACGACTCCTGAGCACATCAAAGCTATCAAAGCCGCCGTGCGCTCATTGAGCCCGCAACGGGCCCGAGTGTTAGTGGAAGGCATGGCGCGGCCCGGCCACACCCTGCCGCCAGTCCCAGTGGCCAGCCGCTCGCGCCTGGCGGGAAAGTTGGCGCGTCAAGAGTTCCCCGTCTTGGTGGAGGTGGTCCCTCCCAAAGGATGCGATGCCACCAAGGAAGTGGAGGGGGCGCAATACCTGCTGGAGCACGGTATTGATGCCGTAAATATTCCCGATGGATCAGGCGCCACCGCGCGCATGAGCGCCTTGACCCTGGCGGCCCTGCTTCAGCAACGCGCCGGCATCGAAGTTCTACTCCACTACAGCTCGCGCGACCGCAACGTGCTGACCATCCAATCCGATCTGCTGGGGGCGCACGCTCTGGGGCTGCGCAATCTTTTGGCCTTGACGCGCGACATTCCCCAATACTCGACCGTGCTGGAAAGCGACACGTCGGAGGTGGATGCCATCGGCCTGGTGAGCCTCCTCAGCAATTTGAACCGGGGCCTGGACGTGGGGGCCAACCCCCTCGGCGCGCAAACGGCTTACCTGGTGGGCGCCAGCATCAATCCTTACGCACTGAACCTGGAAGAGGAACTTCGCCGCCTTCAGCTCAAGGTGGAGGCGGGCGCCGATTTCGCCGTAACTCAGCCGGTCTTCCAGGTGGAGCAACTGTCGAACTTCCTGGAGCGGGCGCGACGCTTTGCACCGCACCTTCCCGTCATCGCCGGAATCTGGCCGCTCACCAGTTTCCGCAACGCCGAGTTCATGAACAACGAGGTGCCGGGAATCTCCGTCCCGCCGGGGGTTATGGAACGCATGCGTGCGGCTGATTCCGGCGAGCGCGCACGGCAGGAGGGATTAAAGATCGCCCAGGAAACCTTACTGGAAATCCGTTCCCTGGTTCAGGGGGTTCAGATCACTGCGCCCTTCGGCCGGTACGCCCTGGCGGTTGAGGTGGCGCAGGCGCTAGGCACCCCCCGAACGGCCACCCCCGCCCGCCAGCCATGATAGAATTCTAGTGTCCGCCCAAATCCTGAAAAGGTTGCGCGGCCAAGCTTGGGGAGGGCCGTCCCTGAGCGAAAGTGGTATTGGGAGCAGGCAGTGGGTTAATTTGATGTAGAGGCGGCTTTACGCCGCCAGGGGGCGAGGTAAACTTGCCGCTACTCCCTCCAATTAACCCCCTACCAAGGAACACGCGACCACGGATACGAGAAAGGAATCAGCCATGTCCCCGTCCGCGAAGAGTGACAAGCCGGACCCTTTCGAAAAAAACCTGGCGCGCCTCGACGCCATCGTGCAGGAGTTGGAGGACACCGATCTTCCGCTCGACAAAGCCCTGGTGCTTTATGAGGAAGGCATGAATCTTTCCGAGTCCTGCCACAAACAATTGGAAGAGGCCGAGGGGCGAGTGGAGATCTTGACCAAGAAGGCCGGGGGAAAGGTGGTGGCGGAGCCTTTCGCTGCGGATGAGACGGAGGCGAGCTAGAAATAGAAGTTCACAACGACAAATACCGATGAACGTCTTATCACCTGAAACAATTCGCCAGCATCTTGACCAGAGCCGCGCGTTGGTGGACGCGGAACTCGAGCGCATCCTTCCGCCCGCGGACGAGTATCCCCCCAGCATTCACAAGGCGATGCGCTATTCCGTGTTTGCGGGAGGAAAGCGTCTTCGCCCCACGTTGTGCTTGGAAGCGGGGCGTCTGTTCAGCGGTGATGAGAAGATCTTGCTTCGGGTGGGAGGCGCGCTCGAGTTAATTCACACGTACTCGTTGATTCACGACGATTTGCCGGCTCTCGACAACGACAACTTGCGGCGCGGCAAGCCCACTTCCCACGTGGTTTTTGGCGAGGCCACCGCGATTCTTGCCGGTGACGCTTTGCTGACGCTGGCCTTTGAAGCCATCGCCGGCGCCGCCAATGGGGGGGCGGACCCCACCTTGCAAGTCATTCGCGAACTCGCCCATGCCATCGGGACAATGAGAGGGATGGTGGGAGGACAGGTGGTTGACCTGGAGACGACGGACAGCACCGGCGACGCCGCGCGGTTGGAATATATCCATTCCGCCAAGACCGGCGCTTTCATCCGGGCCGCGCTGCGCTCCGGCGCGATTTTAGCCCAGGCGAACCCGGACGATCTGGCCCGCGTTACGGCTTACGGAGAAAAGATCGGCTTGGCATTTCAAATTGCCGATGATCTGCTCGATGTGCTCGGAACCCAAGCCGAATTGGGCAAAACCATTGGCAAAGACGAACAGCAGCACAAGGCCACTTACCCGGCGCTCCACGGCATCGAGGCCTCCCAGCGAATCGCTTCCCGCCTGGTGCAAGAGGCCTGCGAGGTCATGGAACCCTACGGCGTCCGCGCCCAGGTTTTGCAGGGTATTGCGCAGTACATCGTAGGCAGAAGGCAGTAAGCAGAAGAGGTGCTCATGAATTACCGGTATCTAACCCAGATTGATTCTCCGGCCGACTTGAAGAAAGTTCCTCGAGGGGATCTCCCCATCGTCGCCGAGGAGTTGCGCGATTACATGCTCTCGGTGATCGCGAAGATTGGCGGCCATCTGGCCTCCAGTCTGGGCGCGGTCGAGCTGACCATCGCGCTTCATTACCTCTTCGACACGCCGCGGGACAAGATCGTTTGGGACGTCGGCCACCAGGCTTATGGCCACAAGATCCTCACCGGCCGCCGCGACCGTTTTCCCACTATTCGCCAGTACGGAGGAATTTCCGGCTTCCCTGTCCGTGATGAGAGTCCCTACGACACCTTCAACGTGGCTCACGCCGGAACCGCCATTTCCGGGGCGTTAGGCATGGCGGTGGCGCGAGATCTGAAGGGTGAGGATTTTCATGTGGTGGCCGTGGTGGGAGACGCCGGACTGACCACGGGTTTGACCCTGGAAGGGATCAACAACCTCGGGACACTAAAGAAAAAGCTGATCGTCATCCTGAACGACAACAAGATGTCGATCTCTCCCAACGTCGGGGCGTTTGCGGGCTACCTGAACCGCATCGTTCACGGGCAGGCTTATAACCGCTTGCGGGAAGAAGTGGAAAAGATGATCCGTTCCGTCCCGCGCCTGGGCCCCCGGCTGTTGAAACTTTCCCAGGATCTGGTCGAGACCGCCAAAAGCATGTTGATTCCGGGATTGGTGTTTGAGGAATTGGGCTTCGAATACGTCGGGCCCATCAACGGCCACAATCTGGAAGAATTGATGGACGTACTTTCCAAGGCCAAGAAACGCCCCGGGCCGGTCATGATTCACATCGTGACCCAAAAGGGCAAGGGCTATGGGCACGCCGAGCAGCTCCCCGTGAAATATCACGGGGTAACTCCCTTTGACTTCTCCACCGGGGCTTTTCACAAGGGGCCGGTGGTGGCGCCGAGTTACACCGCGGTGTTTGGCAAGGCCATCTGCCAGGTGGCAGAAAAAGATCGGCGCGTGGTGGCCATTACCGCTGCCATGGGAGAAGGTACGGGCTTGGACGAATTTTCCAAACGTTTTCCCGACCGCTTCTACGACGTGGGAATCGCGGAGCAGCACGCCGTGACCTTCGCTACGGGACTGGCTTGCGAAGGCATGCGGCCGGTGGTGGCGATCTATTCCACCTTTCTGCAACGCGCCTTCGACCAGGTGATGCACGACACCTGCTTGATGCGCGCCCCGGTGACTTTTGTTCTCGACCGCGGCGGCCTGGTGGGCGCGGACGGCCCCACGCACCACGGGCTCTACGACCTGGTTTATCTTCCCTCCCTGCCGGGCATTGTGGTGATGGCTCCCAAGGATGAAAACGAATTGCGCCACATGCTCTACACCGCGATTAACCTCAATGGGCCCGCCGCGCTGCGTTACCCGCGCGGCAACGGAAGGGGCGTGGCCATGGATCCGGAGTTGAAGGCCCTGGAGATCGGCAAAGCGGAGATTCTGCGCGAAGGTTCCGACGTCGGCATCCTGGCCCTCGGCTCCATGGTCTATCCCTGCCTGGAAGCAGCGGAAAGGCTCCAGGCCCTCGGCATTCACGCTACCGTCATCAATGCCCGGTTCGTTAAACCCCTGGACGAAGATTTAATCTGCTGCCTGGCGGCGGAAAAGCAATTTCTGGTGACGGCGGAGGAGGGCACCGAAGCCGGAGGATTTGGCTCGGCAGTCGCCACCCTGTTACAGGACAGGAAGATTCCCGCCAGCATTCTGCGCATCGCCGTTCCCGACCGCATCATCCCCCACGGCGCACCCAATCTGCTGCATGCCAAGTACGGCCTGGACGTGGACGGAATTTTTGAGAAGATCAAGAACTTCGCCCACGAATTCCCCGTGCGCCCGGAATTGCGCTACCGCTCGCTGCTCAGGTCGTAGGAAAAACCCGGAGACGCTGTCATTCTGAGCCCGCATTTTGGGCGAAGAACCCCCCGCAGTCTGCTCTGTGCACCAACCGCCGCGATCTACCCGGGTCTTTCGCTGCGCTTAGGATGACAGCCTTGCAACGTTTTTCCGCGACGCGTAAAACCCGGCGACACGGTGACAGTATAGACTAATTGTTTATTATATCAATTAGGATTATTCGAAGGGGCGATGCCAGGGCACGACGATTCCCTCCCTGGCGCTCAGGTTACAAACAACTCACCACGGTTCCGCTTCGTGGATCCAAAATCGCCCATCACCAATCGCCAATCACAAGTTAAGAGTTCTGCCCTTCCACCAGTTGCTTGGCGCGTTGGGCGGCGCGGACCACGGCTTTGATCAGGGTGACGCGCAGGCCGCCTTCTTCCAGTTCCAACAGTCCATCGATGGTGCAGCCCGCGGGCGTGGTGACCATGTCTTTCAGTTTGGCCGGATGCTCGCCCGTGTGCAGCACCAGGGAGGAAGCGCCGAGCAGCGTTTGCGCGGAAAGTTCCGTGGAAAGCTCTCGCGGCAGACCCAGCTTCACGCCTCCTTCCGCCAATGATTCAATGATCAGGTAGACATAAGCCGGGCCGGAGGCGGAAAGGCCCGTGATGGCGTCCATGTGTTTCTCGTCTACCACCACGGTGCGGCCCATGGAGCTAAAGATTTCCCGCGCCAGCGCCACGTCGTCAGGCGTGGCATTGGCGCTTGCGGCCAGCGCCGTCATGCCCTGGCGAATCAGGCAGGGTGTGTTGGGCATGGCGCGAATGGCGCGCGCCGGGCGCCCGAGTTCACGCTCGATAAGCGCCGTGGTGACGGATGCCGCGGCGGAGATAATCACCGCGTCCTTGCGCAGCACCTTCTTCACTTCGTGGAGAAAACCCTTCACCTGCTGGGGTTTTAAAACAATTAACACCAAGTCCGCGCCCTTAACGGCTTGGACGTTGTTGGTGTGAGCCTTTACACCGTACTTCTCGGCGAGAAAATCGGCTCGCGGCTGGTGCGCAACGGTCGCTTCCACGTTCTCGACCGGGATGAGCTGCGAACCCAACATGCCGGAAAGCAGGCCCTCGCCCAGTTTCCCGCAGCCGATCAGCGCCAGCTTCTTTACCCTGCTCGGAAAATCGCGTGCGCCGCGCACGACTTTGGTTTCGGTGGATTTCATTTTTGTCCTCAGAAATGAAGTAGGGGCGGTTCGCGAACCGCCCCTCTATTGCGCCGATGGCGCGTTGAACGCGATTGACTGCGCTACTCCCGCGCCGCTGCCTGCTGCCTACTGCCTTCTGCCTACTCTCTTGCCGCTGCCTGCGCCGCGGTGACTTCCTGCTTGGAAGTGGAGATGAACGGCATCATCTTGCGCAGCTCACTTCCCACTTTTTCGATGAGGTGGGCGGAAGCCTTGGCGCGCATATCCAGGAAGTGTTGGCGTCCCTTGGTGTTTTCATCCATCCACTCTTTGGCAAAGGAGCCGTCTTGAATGCCGGCCAGGACTTGCTTCATGGTCTCGCGCACGTGCGCGTCGATTACTTCGGGCCCGCGCGTGTAATCGCCGTATTCAGCGGTGTCGCTCACCGAGTAGCGCATGTACTTGATCCCGCCCTGGTAGATGAGGTCGACGATCAGCTTCAGCTCGTGGAGACATTCGAAATAGGCAATCTCCGGCTGGTAGCCGGCCTCGACCAGCGTTTCAAACGCCGTGGTGATGAGGGCAGAGACTCCGCCGCACAGCACCGTCTGCTCGCCGAAAAGGTCCGTCTCCGTCTCTTCTTTAAACGTGGTGCGAATCACGCCCGCTTTGAGCGAACCGATACCCTTGGCGTATGCCAGGCCCGTCGCCTCAGCGTGGCCGGAGGCGTCCTGTTCGATGGCCAAAAGGGAGGGCACGCCGACGCCCTCAGTGAAGAGCTCGCGCAGGCGATGCCCGGGGCACTTGGGCGCGATCATGATCACGTCCACCGTGGGCGGGGGAACGATAAACTTGTAGTGAATATTAAACCCGTGGGCAAATACCAAAGTCTTGCCGGGCCCAAGGTGAGGGGCGATCGCCTCTTGGTACACCTTCGCCTGGATGGGATCGGGGATGAGGATGACGGACAGGTCGGCGCGCTTGGCGGCTTCCGACGCATCGTAGACTTCAAAGCCCGCGTCCTTTGCCTTGGTGCGCGGCGGATCGCCCATGCGCTCGGCCACGATCACCTTCACTCCGCTGTCGCGCAGATTCAGCGCGTGTGCGTGCCCTTGACTGCCGTAGCCGATGATGGCCACGGTCTTCCCCGCCAGGTTCTTCAGATCGCCATCTTTCTCGTAATAAACTTTAGCCATAGCTCTTGAATCCTTTTCGTTCATTGAATTTGGAAAGCAGAATTATACACGAAGTTGGAAAAACAGTGGTGAGTGGTTAGTGGCTAGACACTAGCCGTTAACCACTAGCCACTGCCCACTGCCTCTTTCATGCTTGCGCGGCAACCCATTCCGGGCGCGGGGCGTTCCGGGTAGTCTTCACACAGGCGAACGGCAGGAACTCCGGGATGTCGAAAGCCGGCGCGGCGGGTTGCCGGCGGCTTTCCGCGGGAACCTCAAGGAGATATTTTCCGTGGCTGGCAAAGATCAACTTTGATCCCGGAAAAGTTTTGAGGACCTCGGCCACACGCGAGGTGTCGGCGTCGGCGTCGATAAACACAAAGGAAGCGGCAGCGGAGGTCTGGTGCTGGTAATACGAGACGCGCTCCACGCCCTCCATCCGGCGTAGGTAGTTAAAGAGATGATCGACGTCCGAATCGGGCGAGTTCAGCACGGCCATCATGGAAAATCCATCGGGCCGGGCGGCCATTGCCAGGGTGGTGATCTTCAATCCCTTGCGGCGAAAGACGTTCATGAGGCGGCAAGTTACAATCAGGTCTTGCTCGGTTTCAAGCGTGATGAGCCACTGCATGTTGAACTCCTCAAGAGCCAGGTGTCGTAAGAGGATTCAAGATCTAGAGTTTAGGATCTAGCCTCCGGGATTCAACCCTAAATCCTAGTTCCTAAATCCTAGATCCTCCTCAAACTGCCCACAGGTCATCCAAAGCCCCTTCTTCCACCTGCACGCGCGGCGGTTCCACCACCATCTCCGCCAGCGCGGCTCCCGGGGGAACGATGGGATAAACGTTTTCCGCCGGGTCCACCCAAACGTCGAGCAAGCGCGGCTCGCGATCACTGAGGAAATCCTCGATCGCATCCGGGACGTCCGTGCGGTGCTCCACGCGCGCGCCGCGGATGCCATAAGCCTCCGCCAGCTTCACAAAGTCCGGTGCAAAGTCGAGGTCAATGTCGCAGTAGCGCTTTTCGAAGAAAATTTCCTGCCACTGCCGCACCATGCCCAGGGCGCGGTTGTTGATGATGGCAATCTTCACGGGCACGCGGTATTGCACCACGGTAGCGAGATCGTTCAGGGTCATCTGGAATCCGCCGTCGCCGACGATGGCCACCACCTGGCGGTCCGGGAATGCCATTTGCGCACCCATGGCGGCGGGGAACCCGTAACCCATGGAGCCCAGTCCGCTGGAAGAGAGCCACGTGCGCGGCCGCGTGAAGTTGTAGAACTGGGCGGCCCACATCTGGTGCTGGCCCACGTCCACGGAAATGATGGCATCTTCAGCGGCGTGTTGGGCGATGGACTCGATCACCATCTGGGGCTTTACCGTGTTTGCGTACTTGTCGTAAGTCAGGGGATGCTCGCCGCGCCACAACTGGATGTGCTGCAGCCAGCGGTGGCGCTCAGGGGTGGGAGCAGACTTGCGGCGCTTCAAAACATCAATCAAAGCCTTCAGAGCCTCCCGCGCGTCGCCCACCAGGGACAAATCCACTGGCACATTCTTGTTGACCTCAGAAGGATCAACGTCAAATTGAATCTTCATGGCGCCAGTTGCGAAACCGTTCAAGCGGCCCGTCACCCGGTCATCAAATCGCGCACCGATGGCCACCAGGAGGTCGCAGTTGCAAATCGCCATATTGGTGGCGTACGAGCCGTGCATGCCCAGCATCCCGAGCGACAGAGGATGGCGGGAAGGGAAAGCGCCCAACCCCATTAAGGTTGTCGTGACCGGGATATGAGTCAACTCCGCCAGCTCGCGAAGCTCCTGCCAGGCGTCGGAGGCAATCGCTCCGCCCCCCACATAGAACACTGCTCGGCGGCTTTCCAGGATCATGTCGGCGGCGCGCTCGATATCGCCATCGGAAAATTCACGCGAGCGTTCGGGCTGGGTTACGCCCAGTGTAGCGGGATAGTTGGGCTCCGCCGATTCCATGAGGATGTTTTTGGGGAGATCAATCAGCACCGGCCCCGGCCGTCCGGAGACCGCCGTGCGGAAAGCCCGATCGATGACGCGGGGAATGTCCGCGGTCGAGCGAATCGAGAACGACTGCTTGGTGGAAGGCAGGCTGATGCCCACGATGTCGGCTTCCTGGAAACCGTCCTTGCCAATCAATGCTGCCGGCACCTGCCCCGCCAGGGCGACGATGGGAATGGAATCCATCATTGCCGAGGTTAATCCGGTGATGAGGTTGGTGGCCCCCGGGCCGGAGGTTCCCAAACAAACGCCGGGCTTGCCGGTGACCCGCGCATACCCATCGGCAGCGAACGCCGCGGCCTGCTCGTGCCGCACCAGCAGATGGCGAATGCCCGCACTATAGAGGGCGTCGTAAAGGGGAAGGACCGTGCCCCCTGGGAGGCCAAAAAAAACATCCACCTTCTGGCGTTTCAGGCTTTCTAACAGGATTTCGGAACCGGAAAAGGTCCTGCCCATAAAATCACTCTCAGTTACCGGCTGGGCCCTAATACCGACCAGTCGGTAGGTAAAGTTACCACGCTTGAATTTCCTCGTCAACCCCTATTTCGGATGCCGCATTAGCGGAGCAAGTCCTCCAGCCGGACGGCCAGATCGGTTTTTTCGTCGCGGTATTTGATGATGACCGGGGTGTAGAGGGAAATTCCCAGCTCCTTGCCTCGGCCCTTCATGACGGCGCGCGCCCCGGGGACCACGACCGCGCCCTCAGGAATCCTCAGCGGAGCGTCGCCCTCGCGGCGATGAACGATGTCGCGCACCAAGTCGTAGACGGGCGTGGAACCGGTGATGATGGTTCCGGCGGCGAGCACGGCGCCTTTGCCTACAATCGTGCCCTCGTACACGCCGCAGTTGCCGCCCACCAGCGCCTCGTCCTCGATGATCACGGGCAGCGCGCCAATCGGTTCCAGCACGCCGCCGATTTGTGCCGCGGCGCTGATGTGGACGCGCTTGCCCACCTGGGCGCAGGAACCCACCAGCGCGTGCGAGTCGACCATGGTCCCCTCGTCGACATAGGCGCCTACGTTGATATACATTGGCGGCATGCATGTTACATTCTTCCCAATGTAGCAGCCATCGCGAATCGACGAGCCGCCGGGCACCACGCGGATGTTCTGGCCATCCGGGAGTTGTTTCAAGGGATATGTGTGCTTGTCGCGGAATTGGCTTTGCAGCACACCGCCCGCTGTCTCGAGTTGGGGATTTTCCGTAGCGCCGGTGTCCCCACCGGCGACACGCGTTTGTGGCGATGGGGACATCGCCGCTACAGCCGGCGGCATCTCCACGACTCGCCCAATGCGGAACCCCAGTAGGATTCCCTTCTTCACCCAGCCATTCACGCGCCAGCCGGAAGGCGAACTCGCATCCGGGTCCGCCGCGCGCACGCGGCCCTCATTCAGCGCGGCCTTGAATTCGTCAAAGATGCGAAAGTATTCGTCGCTGTATTCGGGTCTCTCGCGTGCGTAAAGTTCCTCAATTTGGTTTTGCAGGCTCATGTGCTCGTCTCGAATAGGATGCAGGGCGAAGTTGTTTTGTAACTCCCCGGCATTTGAACTGAATTACAGAAAATCGCATCTGCAGTGTAATCCCAAGGCCGGCAAAGTCTTGGGGTTTATCATTCCCTTTCAGACCAATTCCACCTCCAGTAATTCAGAATCTTATGGAGATGGCAGTTTTTCATGCCAGTAGTATACCTGTGGCTATATCGAAACGCGATTGGACCATCCCCCGCCTTCCCTCCTTATCGTTGCCTCGAACACCTTTTCCTTCCGACCCTTCCATCCTCTGCATGGGTAGGCGTTTTCGTCCCTAGGAGCCATCAGCGCGGCGCTATCGGGCATGAGAAACGCTTACGGTCAGAAAAACGCTGACGCTACCCTCAGGCAATCTGTGGCAAGATCTTCATAGCGTATCGCCGGGCGACGTCGGGCTTTGAGGATGTGGAATGAAACTAAACGATCTACTTTTCGGGAAACCGCTACGGTCTTCGGAGGAAGCGGGAGAAAAACTGGGGCCGGTAGGAGGTCTCTCCGTTTTTGGATTGGACGCACTGAACTCCGCGGCGTACGGGCCGGAGGCGGCACTCACGCTGCTCATCCCACTTGCCGCAGCGGGAATCGCTTACATTGTTCCGATCACCGCCAGCATCATCATCCTGCTGGCAATCGTTTATTTCTCGTATCGCCAAACCATTGAAGCTTACCCCTCCGGCGGCGGCTCCTACACGGTGGCTCGCGAGAACCTGGGAGAGTTCCCGGGGCTGCTTGCGGCCGCTGCCCTGATGATCGATTACGTCCTGACTGCCGCGGTAGGAATATCGGCAGGCGTTGGAGCGCTCGTCTCTGCCGTGCCGTCGCTGCTTCCGCACACCCTGGTGATCTGTCTCGTGATCTTGCTGCTCATCACCTTTGTCAACCTGCGTGGCGTTCGCGAGACGGGCGCCGTGTTCATAATTCCCACCTATGCATTTGTTGGAAGCTTGCTCGTCACCTTGATCATCGGATTGGTGAAGGCGCTTGCCGCCGGCGGCCATCCCACGCCTGTCGTTGCTCCTCCGCGGTTGCCTATGGCCACGGCCACGATTGGCGCATGGCTATTGCTCAAGGCTTTTTCCAGCGGCTGCACGGCCATGACCGGCGTTGAGGCGGTCAGCAACGGCGTCAAAGCTTTCCGCGAGCCGGTGGTGCAATCCGCACAGCGAGCTCTGACGGCCATCATTGCGATTCTCATTGTGCTGCTGGGAGGAATTGCCTTCCTGGTTCGTGCCTACCACATCGGCGCCACCGACCCCGGACAGGCCGGATACCAGAGCGTGCTTTCACAACTCACCGCTGCGGTGGCCGGGCAGGGCGTCTTCTACTACATCACGATCGGCTCCATCCTGCTCGTGCTGGCGCTCTCGGCCAACACCGCCTTTGCGGACTTTCCACGACTCTGCCGCGCCGTTGCTGAGGATGGGTATCTTCCCCACGGCTTCGCCTCGCTTGGAAGGCGTCTGGTGTACTCGCAAGGGATCTGGGTGCTCACGCTGCTGTGTGCCTTGCTGCTTACCTTGTTTGGGGGGATCACGGACCGGCTGATTCCGCTGTTTGCCGTGGGCGCTTTCCTGGCGTTCACGCTATCCCAGGCCGGCATGGTGGCTCACTGGAGACGAATCAGAGGAAAAGGATGGCGGCACAGCATGTTCGTCAACGGACTGGGATCGGTGGCGACTGCCATCACCGTCATCGTGGTGACGGTGGCAAAGTTCGTCGACGGAGCCTGGGTCACGGCGTTGCTCATTCCCGCCATCATGATGGTGATGGTGGCCATCCGCAGGCACTATCGCCTGGTTGAGGCAGAGGTAGCACACTCGACACCTCTGGATTTGACCGGCCTGCGGACTCCGCTGGTGGTGGTTCCGATTCTCTCCTGGAACAGGGTCGCTCAGAAAGGGCTGCGGTTTGCCCTCACTCTGTCTACCGAGGTACAGGTTCTGCACATCGATTGTGAAAGGGACGACGGGAGCTTTTGCCAAACGTGGGACCGCTACGTCGAGGAACCGGCAAAACGAGCGGGGCGGGCAGCGCCCCGCTTGGTCGAGCTGCAGTCGCCCTATCGCTTCGTGCTCACTCCAATTCTGAACTATATTCTGGAACTCGAGCGAACTAACCCTGACCGGCAAATCGCCGTGTTGATCCCCGAGTTGGTGGAGCGCCATTGGTATCACTACTTCCTGCACAATCAACGCGCTGAATGGTTAAGGGCCCTCCTGCTGGCCAAGGGCAGCCAGCAGATTGTCCTCGTCAACGTGCCGTGGCACATTATGGCCTGACGGAAACGGCCAGCCTACGTGTTATATAAAGTCGCCGCCGGCGTAGCGCTGACCTTTAGGTCAGCATTCGGTGCTTGCCGCGACTACCCGCCATTTGGAAACAAAATTGGGCGCACGAACCTGCGCAAACGGTCAATCTCACTCACATTGTGTTGGAGGAGTCGATGTCCCCAAGTGTGACTAGTTTCTTCACGGCAATCCTTCGCCAACTTCAAACCAATCGTCTCGTACGAGCCAAGATCAGCCCTGAGGCTTTCCGGGTTGGTCAAAGCGCCGAGAATGAATACCCTTTCCTCCAGACGTTCGGGAATCCTAGCCCTCGCATCGTTGAGCCTTTCTTGCTGACCGTCGCAGTCAATAAGCAGAACCATAAATCGGTGGGAATAACGATCCATTTCAACAATATGGTTTGATTCGAAGCGATCCAGAACCTTAGTCCAACCACCTACCTCAGGGAGCACTTGGATTCTCCGAATCAAGAGTGACTGGTCCCCAAGAAAGCCATTCGCTAATTTGCGGTTTGCATCGTCTTCGGAAGAACGAAGACGTGAGGCTGGTACTTGTTGACGCTCATGGCTCCACGTCGCCACGAACGAGCGCGTCGACGAGGTTGCCGCTCACCTGAATCTCGCTAAGTGGGCGCACGATGGTGGGCTCAAGATGACTTTTCCTGTAAAGATAATGGGTGTTTTCTTCGGAGAAACGACGAATTGCCTCTGGGTTATGGGACGTCGCAATGAATTGACCGCCAGACTGGAAAGCCTTCCTAAGTGCCAGCACAAATTGCCCAACCTCGGAAACGTCCAGATAGTTATCAGGCTCATCCCAGAAACAAAACAAAGGTCCATATGCATCGTTCGCGGCAAGCACCAGCGCGCATATCATGAAGCATTTTTCGCCGTCGGATAGATCTTCAAAAGGAAGTTTTACGCTGCCCTGGTCGTTGGAAAACTGGACAACCAAGCTGCGCGAGTCTGTGCCAACCAACGGATTCTTGATATCCCTGAAGTCGGGCATCACTTGCTTGAGGTACTCGTCGATCTGGGTATAAGCAGATGGCTCGTCGGCCAGGAGGCCAGAAAACCACGCCCCAAAGTCGGTGACCAGGGGATTCGGCTCCAGTGTCACTTTATCGGAGTCCCCTCGAATTAGGCTGGGCATCGGGCGAAGGATGAGCATGCGAGCCCGCCACTGCCTGAAGATGAATAAAGGATCCTCCTGCGACAATTGCTGAACTATCGGAAGAGCTACAAGGTGCCAGTCAATGCGGAACTGCGCATCCCACTCGTAGCTGGTTCTTGTTATGTTGAACGCTGCCAGTTCTCGGGTGTACAGGGGCTTGCCGTCAACCGTAAACCTCTCTTCGAATACGCGAAGCTCTTTGGAACCCTCAGGAAACTCAAAGGCGATCACATAGCCGTAGATCTTGCCTTCCAGCTCAGCCTCGATCTCAAATCGCATCGGCACGCCCGTGCGTCCGCAAGGGAGATCCTTCGGTTTCACGAGGTCGCCCACCCGATTGGTGCCTCGCGCGATCCTCTGGAGAATCTCCAGCGCAAGCCCGACCGTCGTCTTGCCTGAGCCGTTTTTTCCAATGAGAAGGGCAGACGACTGGCCCGAGATTGGCAACTCAAAGTTCTCTAGGCACCGAAAATTGTGAACGTAAAGCCGGGTTATCACAGGAGGATCATACACGATTGAGGTCCGAACTGAACGGAAATGTTGCCACTCTTACTCGGCTCTTCCGGGTCCACCCCCCCCACAAATCCTCTTCATAATTCTCGCTTCCTCATCCATAATTCTCCTGACGGCTGGCAAGGGACTCCGGGCTACGGACCACGGGCAACGGACCATGGGCCACAGCCCTCAGACTTCCTCATGAAGAAGAAAGTTTCCGCGAAAAAGCGCACAAAGCAGTTCGTGCTCATCACCGGGATGAGCGGTTCCGGCAAGGCTTCCGTCCTGAAGTCTTTTGAGGATCTCGGCTACCACTGTGTTGACAATCTTCCCTTCGACCTGATTCTGAAGTTTGCCGAGATGTGCCAGCAACCGGGCAGCCACATTGACCGCGCCGCAGCCGTGGTGGACATCCGCGGGGGCGAGGCGTTGAGCCAGCTCCCGACGCATTATCGCGACCTCTCGCGCAACAAGCTTTTGCGGCCTTCCTTGGTCTTCCTGGAAGCTTCGGACAAGGCGCTGATCCGTCGCTTCGAAGAGACGCGCCGCCCGCATCCATTGGGCCGCGACTTGCCCGTGCGTGAGGGAATCCGCCTGGAGCGCATGTTGCTGAAGCCCATGCGCCAGCTTGCCAGCGTGGTGATTGATACCACGCGACTCAACGTTCACGAACTGCGCGACCTGATTCAAACTCGCTTCGGCGGCATCGCGGCGCGCCGTTCGATGCTGATTTCGACAGTTTCGTTCGGGTACCGTTTCGGCGTCCCGGCGGATGCTGACCTGGTGTTTGACGTGCGCTTTCTGCCCAATCCCAACTTTGTTCCCCGGTTGAAGAACAAGACGGGGCGCGACGTGGGCGTGCGCCGCTTTATGGATTCCTACCCGCAAACGCACGAATTCATGAGCCGGTTGATGAACCTGCTTCTGTACCTGCTGCCGCAGTTTGTCCGGGAGGGAAAGAGCTATCTCACCATTGCCATCGGCTGCACGGGGGGACGGCACCGCTCCGTCTACCTGGCGGAAGAGGTGGCCGGCGCGCTGGTGCACGAAGGCTACAAGGCCAAAGTTTCGCACCGGGACATCGGAAGGACGTGAGAGCCGGGATGCGGGACACGGGAAAGACCCCGGCCCCATATGTGGCGCACACATTAAATTTCTACCTATGCGTTTCTTGCGGATGCTGGTGCGCATATACAACAAAAGGTAGTGTATGTGCGACCCGTGAGAATTGGGGAATTTACCCGTGTCCCGTATCCCGAGTCCCGTGTCCCGCACTGGGAGGTTCCCGTGAAAAACGTCTTGGCAGTAGACATCGGCGGCACGCATTTTCGCACCGGCCTGTTTGACGAGCAGGGGCGTCGCCTCCTGGTATCGGAGGGTGACACTGACCCTGTGGCCGGGCGTGATTGGATGCTCAGCCAACTCGCCACCCGCTGCCGCGATCTGATGGCCCAGACGGATGCGCCCGTCAAGGCTTGTGGCCTCAGCTTCGGGGGACCGGTGGATTTCCGGCGCCAGAGTGTGACCTCCGTTCACTCTTCGGGATGGCAGGGTTTCGAACTGGGAAAATGGATCGAGCAAACCCTGGGTATCCCCTGCCGGCTCGATAACGACGCCAACGCCGGCGCGCTGGGCGAATACCACTATGGGGCCGGACGTGGCGCGAAGATGATGGTTTACATCACCATCAGCACGGGCATCGGCAGCGGTATCGTTTACGACGGCAAGCTCATCCGCGGCAAGGATTACATGGCGGGCGAAATCGGGCACATTCCGGTGTCGGACTCCGGCACGCTCTGCGGGTGCGGCGGTCGAGGGTGCTTGGAATCCTTCTGCTCCGGCCGCGCCATCGAGACGCGCGCGCGGGAATGGGCGGAGCGCCGTCCGGAGCACGTCGAACGCATGGTGGAGCTCAGCGGCGGCCGTGAAATCACGGCGAAAGGTTTGATGCTGGCGGCGGCGGAAGGTGATGCGGGCGCCACCAACATCCTGCACGAGACCACTCGCTGGCTGGCTCGCGGTCTGCTGATGGTCATCCGCATCCTGAATCCCGATATCATCGTTCTGGGCGGGGGAGTGGCGCAGTCAGGGGTTCTGCTCCTCGATACCCTACATACCTTCCTCGACGAACTCGCCTCCCCTACCATCACCTATTCCACAGAAATCGTTACGGCAACATTGGGGAATTACTCTCCCCTGTATGGGGCCGCGGCCATGGGGCTGGAGGGGGATTAGCAAGGTCAACCCAACCGATTGAAGCCTCATTTTTACGGCTATCCCCCACAGGGATCGCCATATATTATTAATAAGTAAACGAATTAATCGTAAGAAAATTTATCTGTAACTTCCGGTAAACAAACGGGGATGTTTTTACTATAGGCTTGCCAAGGCTCTCCGCTTGTAGCTATTTCCTTGACGAACTGCCCCTCCGGTAACTACCATCTTCATTTTTGACGGGATGAAGGGCATTTCCGCCTTGGGGGCGGTAGACGGAATGAGTCAAGTTCAACGTCTGCTTGGTTTCATTCGGCCTTATAGCTTCCGCTTGTTCATGGCGGTTTGCTTGATGGTCGTCGTGGGGGCCTGCGAGGCGATCACCGCACTTCTTATCAAGCCGATTTTCGATCGCGTCCTCGCGCCCGACGCCGATACTACAGGGATTGTTCTATTTCAAATACCCTATTCCCATCACGCGGTGTACCTCCAGAATTTACTTCCCC
This sequence comes from uncultured Acidobacteriota bacterium, assembly GCA_963825395.1. Lineage (GTDB taxonomy): Bacteria > Acidobacteriota > Terriglobia > UBA7540 > UBA7540 > Bog-366. The sequence goes on from CAWGTQ010000028.1 coordinate 60,848, forward strand.
ACAGGATCCATAATGTCTGGACCGTCGTGGCGATCACCATCATCGCCGTAGCGCTGGCCAAAGGCATTTCGGAATTCCTTGCCACTTATTTCATCAATTTTATCGGCCACTCCGTGGTGCGCGACCTGCGCAATCTTCTGTATTCCAAGATCATCGAGCAATCCATCTCCTTCTTCCACAGGAACCCTACCGGCCGCCTGATGTCAGCCATCACCAGCGACATCGAACGCATTCAGTTTGCGGTTTCGCAAACTGCGGCGGATATGCTGAAGCAATCCTTCACTTTGGTGGGTTTGTTGGGGGTAATTTTTTATGTTGATTGGAGGCTGGCGCTTGCCTCCATGGTTTTGATTCCACTGGTGGTCTTCCCCTCGGCGAAGCTCGGACGCTACATTCGCGCCTCAAGCCGGAGCAGCCAGGATAAGATGGGGGAACTGAACAACGTCCTTCAGGAGACCTTTTCGGGCATTCGCATCGTTAAGGCCTTCGCCATGGAACCGTTTGAAATAGAAAAGTTTAAGAGCACAACCCGCCGTCTGCTCAAGGTCAGCCTGCGGTGGGTGCGTGCACAGGCCGTATCGTCGCCGCTCATGGAAGTTCTCGGTGCCATCACCATTGCCGGCCTGCTGTTTTACGAACGCCGGTTAATTCTGCACCATATGCAAACGGCGGGGGGCTTTATCGCTTTCCTTTACGCTCTGCTGAAGTCCTACGAGCCGGTGAAGAGGCTAACGGGCGTCAGCAACTCGTATCAGCAGGCTCTTGGCGCCTCCGAACAGGTGTTCCATTACCTGGACTCCGAACCGGAAATGGTGGACAAACCCGGGGCCATTAGTTTGCCTCCCTTCCAGCAAGAGATTGCCTTCGAACAAGTGGAGTTCGACTACGAGGACGGAGTTCCCCTGTTGCGCGACATCAACCTGCACATTGGCAAAGGCGAGGTGGTGGCGCTGGTGGGCTCCAGCGGGGCCGGTAAGACCACCCTGGCCAGCCTGATTCCGCGCTTCTTCGAAGTTACCCAGGGGCGCATCACCATCGACGGCCACGACGTTCGCGACGTCAGACTCCAATCCCTCCGCGCCCAGATCGGCATCGTCACCCAGGAGACGATCCTCTTTAACGACACGGTCTACAACAACATCTGTTATGGCAGCCGCTTGCCAACGGATGCGCAAGTGCGGGAAGCCGCGCGCGTGGCGCTGGCGGAGGATTTCATTCTGGAAATGCCGCAGGGCTACGAGACCATCATCGGCGAGCGCGGCCAGCGTCTGTCGGGCGGGCAGCGCCAGCGCATCGCCATCGCCCGGGCTTTGCTGAAGAATCCGCCCATCCTGATTCTGGACGAGGCCACTTCCGAACTCGACACGGAATCCGAGTTGCTTGTACAACGCGCCCTGGCCAACCTGATGGCGGGCCGCACCGTGGTGGTGATCGCCCATCGGCTCTCCACCGTGCGCCGCGCGGAGCGGATTGTGGTCATCGACCGCGGCACTATTTGTGAAATCGGAACCCATGAGGATTTGGTCAGCCGCGGAGGCATTTACCAACGCCTGCACGATCTGCAATTCGTCGATGTGGAGCCGTAGGAAAAATGCTTTCAGCCGTCAGCTTTCGGCTGTCAGCTAAAGGCGATCAGCTTTGGATAATTGCGAGACTGGCCTGAAGGCACCGCATGTATAGGTATGACTGAGGGGGAAGAAGGGATAACCCCCGTGTATGCAGGAGTAGCTGAAAGCTGAATGCTGACGGCTGAGAGCTAAATATGATTCGCAGCATGACAGGGTACAGCCGGGTGGAAGCCGAAGAGGCGGGGTTCGCTCTCACAGTGAGCATCCGCGGCACCAATCATCGTTTTCTCGATCCCCAGTTGCGGCTGCCCTCCAGCCTCGAAGCCCTGGAACCCGTGGTGCGCCGTCTGCTCAAGGAGCACATTTCGCGCGGCCACGTGGAAATCTCGGTGGGGTTCAGCGGCACGGGGGCCATTGAATTGAAAATTGACCGAAAGCTCCTGGCGGCGTACCTGCAGGGGTACCAAACGCTGAAGCAGGAGTTCGGCGCCGCAGCGGAGCCCGACTTGATGGCTCTGCTGCGCGTCCCCGGGCTAGTCGAAACCGGCAACGGCGATATGTCGCCGGAAGATCTTGACCGCCTCCGCCAGATGTTGGAGACTGCGGTGGCGAAGGCGTTGACACAGTTAAATGAAATGCGCGCCCGCGAAGGCGAATCGCTGGAACGTGATTTATTGTCACGGTTGGCGCACTTGGCGGCACTGCGCGTCAACGTAGCCAACCTCGCAGAGAAGGCGCCGCAATATTACAAACAGCGGCTGGAAGGCCGCATTCGCGATCTTGCCGGCAGTGGGGAATTGGACGGCGGACGATTGGCCCAGGAGGTGGCGTACCTCGCTTCGCGCTCCGACATCGCGGAGGAGTTGACTCGCTTCCAAAGCCACTTGGATCAGGTTCGCCAACTCTTGGCTGAGAGTTCGGAAATAGGCAAGAAGCTCGATTTTCTGCTTCAGGAGATGAATCGCGAGGCCAACACTTTGCTCTCCAAGACGACGGATGTCCCGGTAGTGGGCCTGGAGATTACCCGGCAGGCAATCGAAATGAAGACGGAAATCGAAAAACTACGCGAGCAAGCGCAAAACATCGAGTGAAAATAACAGTGACGAGTGACAAGTGATGAGTGACCAGGGGACAAATCCGACTTCCTCTGGCACGTTCCTGGTTGCTCGTCACTTGTCACTTGTCACTCGTCACCGCATTTAACGTGGCAAAGAATCGCAGGACCCCGTTGGCGCGGGGCAGCATCTTCGTGATTTCGGCCCCCTCGGGAGCGGGGAAATCGACTCTGATCAAGCGCCTGATGGCCGCTTCGCCGGGCCTGCGCTTCTCGGTCTCTTATACTACGCGCGCACCGCGGGCAACAGAAAAGCATGGCCGGGATTACTTCTTCGTGTCGCGCAAGGTTTTCCAACGCATGGTCGGCCGGGGCGAGTTCGTGGAATGGGCTGATGTTTACGGGCATCTTTACGGCACCGCGCACAAGCAATTGCGGATCGATCAGGAAGCGGGCCAGGACATCCTGCTTGATATCGATGTGCAGGGACATCAGCAGGTTCGCAAGCTGCTTCCGGAAGCGGTCAGCGTGTTCATCCTGCCCCCGTCCTTTCAGGAGTTATCGCGCCGCCTTCGCGACCGCCACTCGGACGCGCCGGAAGAAATTGAACGCAGGTTGCAAACGGCACGCGAGGAAATCGCCCATTGGGCTGAGTACGATTACCTGGTGGTCAACGATCACCTGAAGGATGCCACCCAGGCGCTGCGGGCAATTGTCGGAGCGGCGCGTTTCCGCCGTCAAAGCCAGACGGGACGGGTGGAGAAAATCATTGGGACGTTTGGAGGATAATGTCGTATGGAAATACCTCAGAACCTGGATAGCAAATTTCGTTTCATCCTGGTCGCTGCCAGGCGTGCAAGGCAATTGCAAGCTGGGGCCAAACCCCTGATTCAGACTCCCACGAAGAGATCGACGCGGGTGGCACAGCAGGAGGTCGGCGCGGGACTCGTGCCTATCGAATTGGCGCCGCTGGCGATCATCGATAAGAACCACAAGAAAAAGGCGGCCAAGGAATAAGAGCCGGGAGTCGGTAGACAGAATACGGTACCAGGGTATCGAATTCTCGGCCCTGTTTACTACATGCTTTTTACTGTCTTCTGACTTCCGACGAAGGACCCCATGCGAATTGCCTTAGGCGTCTCGGGAGGAATTGCTGCTTATAAAGCGGCGGAGTTGGTGCGCCTTCTCCAGGACAAGGGCCTGGACGTGCAAGTGGTGATGACCCGCAGCGCGCGTGAATTCATCACTCCCCTCACCTTCGCCGCGCTCTCCGGGCACAAGGTTATCACCGAGATGTTCGGGGAGGCGCAGGGCTCCAGCAATGTGGAGAGCGCCATTGAGCATATCGCGGTGGCCCAATCGCTAGACGCCTTCGTGATTGCTCCCGCTACGGCCAACGTATTGGCTAAAATGGCGCACGGCATCGCAGATGATTTTCTTACCACCCTCTGCCTGGCCACCAAAGCGCCGCTGATTGTCGCTCCTGCCATGAACGTCAACATGTGGGAGCACGCGGCCACCCAGCAAAATCTGGAAACGCTGCGCCGCCGGGGCGTGCGCGTGGTGAATCCCGATGAAGGTTACCTTGCTTGTGGCATGACCGGCGCCGGCCGCTTGGCTTCACCGGAGTGCATTGCGCAAGCCGTGTTCGAAACCCTCGGCCTCCGCGAAGACCTGGTGGGCGAAGTGGTTCTGGTGGCGGCAGGTCCGACGGAAGAACCTCTCGATGCGGTTCGCTATATCAGCAATCGCTCGAGCGGAAAAATGGGTTACGCCCTCGCCGAGGCCAGCCGCCGCCGCGGCGCACGGGTTCTGCTGGTAAGCGGACCAACGCGTGTGGAAGCGCCCGCAGCCCATACCTTCGAGCGCGTGCGGACGACCGGGGAAATGGCGGAAGCGATGTTCCGCCACGCTGGTACAGCCACTGTGGTCCTGATGGCCGCCGCCGTCGCCGATTTCCGGCCCACAACAGTGCACATGCGAAAAATCAAGAAGGAGCACACTGCCCCAATCGTGAAGCTCGAACCTACGCTCGATATCCTCGCCGATATTTCCCGCCGCCGGCGGAAAGGGCAGATCATCGTCGGTTTTGCCGCCGAGACAGAGGATTTGGTCGAAAACGCGGCAGCTAAACTTCACGCCAAGCGCCTTGACCTGCTCGTCGCGAACGACGTTAGCCAAGCTGGAGCGGGCTTCGATGTGGATACGAATATCGTTACCCTGCTTTTTCCCGACGGGCACAAAATAGCACTTGAGAAGATGAGCAAGCTCGACGTCGCGAACCGCGTGATCGACGAAGTGGTGGAGATAAGAAAAAGGTCCGGAGTCCGAGGTCCGAAGTCCGAGGTCGCGGACCGAGACCAAACTTGAATGCCCAAGCGTATTAACGTCGACAGAGGCAATCAGCGAATCGGACTCGGGATTTTGAACTCCGGACTTCGGACGTAATTCTATGGACGAGCAAACAAGGAAAGAATTGACGGCTTGGCTTGAGTTCTACCAGGAACTCGGCATTGAGGGTTTCTATCGCCGAAAACCGGCTACGGTGGGAACGCCGCCAAGTCCTGAAGCGGCTCGACCTACTCTGCCCGCCGCATCACCTTCACCAAAACCAGTTTCGTCCGCCGCACTAAAACCAGTTCCGTCACCCGTGCCGCCGCGCGTGGCCACGCCACCCGTGCTGAGTCGCGCAACCGTTCCTTCCGACACCGGACCCCGGACTCCGGACTTCGGACACATCATTCGACCGCCGGTGCCCTCCTTCAGTTTGTTTGAGGCAGCGCCCGCGCCTCGTTCCGGCCCGGAAACGCTGGAGCTAATACGTCAGGATTTGGGCGATTGCCGGCGCTGCAAGTTGGCCCCGACTCGCAAGACGATCGTGTTTGGCGAGGGGAATCCTCACGCGGAGTTGGTGTTTATTGGCGAGGGGCCGGGCGCCGACGAAGACGAACAAGGCCTCCCCTTTGTGGGCCGGGCCGGCAAGCTTCTGAACCGCATGATGCAAACCGTGGGACTGAAACGCGAAGACGTCTACATCTGCAACGTCGTCAAGTGCCGCCCGCCTATGAATCGCACGCCGGAGAAGGATGAAGTGGATGCATGCTCGCCCTTCCTCTATCGCCAGATTGAAGCCATCAAACCTCGCCTTATCTGCTGCCTGGGCGCGCCCGCCGTCCGCACCGTGCTGGGCATCAAAGAAGGCATCACCAAAATACGGGGCCATTTCTATGACTTCGGCTCCACCAAGGCCCTCGCCACCGTCCACCCCGCCTACGTCCTGCGTAATCCCCGCGAAGAAAAGATCCTGCGGGAAGACTTTGAGAAAATCCGTGACTTCCTGAAAGGTCCATAGGACATTACCTACCTGCTTATTGTTGTCTGCTTGCGTAATCTGTGAAATCTGAGTAATCTGCGGATAATGGGTTTTTACGAGGCGCTGCTGCATCCGGCCATTCCGGTGACACTGTTTGAGGTGGTTCCCCCCGCCGCGGCGAAGCTCGAGGCGCTGGAATCCTCTCTACACGAACTCCAACAGTTGCGCGGCCGGGTGGATGCGATCAACATTCCGGAGATTCACGACGAAGACCGCCCGGGCGAACGCACCAGCAAATTCATCGAGCGAGTGGAACCCCGCATTCTCGGCTCACGCATCAAGCGCGAACTGGGGATTGATGTAGTCATCAATCGAGTCACCGTTCACGATCCTGAGCCGGAGAGCTGGTTCCGCGACACCCTAGGGCCGTGGGACATCCCCAATTGGGTTCTCGTAGGCGGGGAGTCGAAAGAAATACGTTATCCCGGCCCCAATCCCGGCGAAGCGGCCCGGCTGGTGAAATGTCTGGGCCTGCCCGCCACACTCGGGGGAATCACGATTCCCAGCCGGGTCAACGAGCCGGAACGCATTCGTAAGAAGCACGCGCAGGGAGTGGAATTTTTCACTTCGCAGGTGATGTTTGACTCGAACGATCTGGTGTGGCTGATTCAGCGGCTCAATGGGGTCGATGCGCGCATTTTCATCAGCTTTGCTCCCGTCAGCAATCGGCGGGATTTGGAATTTCTTCGCTGGCTGGGCGTTGACATCCCGCGCGACCTTGACCGCTTCCTGCTGGGGTCCGAGCAAGGTGAGGCTGCTCCTGCCGAGACGTGTCTTGAGCGTTCCATCAACCTGTCCCAGCGTATTCTGATGGACGTGTTTGATAACCTGCCCCCCGATCCACCTCCCATCGGCTTGAATATCGAGCACATCACGCGCAAGAATTTTGCTCCTGCGCTCGCCATGCTCGATCGGCTGGGGAATCTTTACGCGAGCCTGGTGCATAAGAATTTTGGATTTTAGATTTTGGATTGAAAAAAGTGGCCGGGCCCGGCGTCCAATCCAAAATCTAAAATCTAAAATCCAAAATCCGGCATAGAATGCCATCGTGGATCGCAAACCCTCTTCAACTCAATTCACTCCTCGGCCCCCGCGGGCGAACCTGGTGGAAATCGCCGTGATGGCGGCCATTCGCAATACCCTCACATACGTGGTTCCAGGTTCTTTCACCGTTCAGCCCGGGCAGCGCGTGCAGGTTCCGCTCTCGACTCGCAGGGCCACGGGAATCGTGCTGCGCGCGGGCAGTACCCTTCCCCCTGGCATTGAAGCCCGCCCCATTTTGCGCGTGCTGGATACAGAACCGGTTCTCACCCCGGAGTTGCTGGAGCTGGGACTTTGGATCGCCGACTATTACGTTGCGCCCCTCGGCGAGGTGTTTCGGGCCATGCTGCCTCTGCGCTCCGTCATGCGCCGCACCCGCTCCGTCCGCCTGAGCGCGTTGGGGCAGCAGAAGCTCCAGGAAATCAATGCGGCAAAGGAAGAACCAGCCGACGCCGCTGGCGACCTCCTCAACTACCTTGCCATGCGCGGCAGCGCCTCGGTGCAGGTGCTCCGCCAAAAATTCTCCGAAGCCTTTCTTGCAGGCGCTGAAGGAAAAATGGCTCGTCGTTGATGAAGTCGAACGCGAGCGTACGCAACGGCAGGTTTATGCTGTGCGGTTGGCGGGCCCCGTGCCGGAAAAACCGCTGCGCCTCTCGCCGGTGGCAAAAAGAATTCTGGAAGCGCTTGGGGCCGAAGGGGTCGGCGGGGGACCATCGCGAACTTCTTCATACCGCTCGAGCGGATCTTGCCGCCCTCAAGAAACTGAGTGCTTCCGGCCTCGTCGAACTTGCGCCTTCAAAGGCCGAACGCCGTTCGGGCCTACAAACGCCGAAGCCTCCGCTTTCGGGGGGGGCTGGGCGGAAGCGGGTTCCACCCTTGTCCTGACGTCCGCGCAGAGCACGGTGCTCGACGACCTCACAAAGCAACTGGGGTCCGGACAATTTCAGACCGTACTCCTCCACGGGGTGACGGGCAGCGGGAAGACGGAAGTCTATCTCCGGCTGATTGCCCGCTGCCTCGAAATCGGCCGCACGGCTCTGATGCTGGTACCCGAGATTGCCCTCACCCCCTCCGTGCAGGCGCAGTTCCTGGCCCGGTTCGGCTCGAACGTGGCGCTTCTGCACAGCGCCTTATCCGAAAACGAGCGCCACGAGGAATGGTGGCGAATTCGCCGCGGCGAAGCACAAGGTGGTGCTGGGAACACGCTCGGCGATATTCGCTCCCCTCGCGAACCTGGGAGTGGTGATCATCGATGAGGAACACGATACGAGTTACAAACAGGAGGAGACGCCGCGCTATCACGGGCGCGATGTCGCGGTAGTGCGTGCGCGGATGGCCGGGGCGCTCGCCGTGCTGGGCTCGGCAACCCCTTCGCTCGAGTCTTACTGGAATGCCCGGGAGGGAAAATACCGGCTGGCCGTGCTTCCCGAACGCGTGGAGGGGCGAAAGCTTGCGGACGTGGAAATCGTCGATATGCGCCAGGAATTTCGCGAAACCCACACGCAGGTGCCGGTCTCCCGCCGTTTACACCAGGAGATCGAAACGCAGCTCGCCAATCGCAAGCAAACCATGATTCTCTTGAACCGCCGGGGTTACTCATGGTTCCTGTTGTGCCGCAGTTGCGGCCAGACGCAACGCTGCGAGAACTGTTCGATCTCACTGACCTATCATCGCCGCGAGCATCGCTTGATTTGTCATTACTGTGGTTATTCCGCTCCCGTGCCCCCTCGTTGCCCGAATTGTGATAGTCAGCATCTTTACTATGTAGGTGAGGGAACGGAGAAGGTGGAAAAAAAGTTTGCGGAGCTTTTTGCGGCGCCCGCGTGGCGCGGCTGGACCGCGATGTGGCGCGCCGGCAGGGGCAGTTCCAACATGTCCTT
>CAWGTQ010000029.1:0-48476 GCA_963825395.1 uncultured Acidobacteriota bacterium
TTTCGAAAACGAACCGGAACCGGAGGGCTTGCATCCCTCCCCCAGCTTTGACCCCAACGCTTCCATGATCGCAGGATCGGTGTAGGGATCGAAGTGAATATCGGAAAGCATCAGGAACATACCCGTCCCTGGGTAGGGCTGCAGTAAAGGGTGGTCATTCGGCAGGGTGAATGCCAGGGTAGTAAGTATTGAAATCAGGACTAGGACTTTGGCTCCCGCACTGCGCAATGTTTCTCCTCCGGGGGTACATTTAGCCGGAATTTCTCACCACACTGGGACACCTTTGGGGGCCACCAATAAGCAGTGAGTAGCCTTTTCACACCAACTTCGCAGCAAGCGTAGCGCGGACCGGAATTCTAAGTCCAGAGCTTTTCGCTCGCACCAACACTCGCCGTTTCGGTTCGCTGTGCCTGCGTCGGACGTCAGGCGTATCGTGCGAGGCGCGTCCCGAAAAAGCTGCAGGCAACGGCGTCGGGTGATCCGCTGATCCAGTACAGTTGCAAGGTTTTGCGCAAAGAGATCGGAACTGATTCGGCCAAAAGTCGGCCTCCAACGTAATCTGAATTTAGCCTTGCGCAGATTCGCGAGCCAGAGGAATAATTGGCTGGGTCCTGAAACAGCGCTGCGAATGTCCCGCCCTTCCCCGCACACGCGAGAAATCCTGTTGAGCGACGCTGGGACGGCTAGGTATGAACGTCCAATCCAAAACGTTAAGGAGATAAGGAATGATCCACGTGGAAGAACCAGTGGCAGCGGCGGAGTTACAACAAAATGTGGAGGAGGCCGTCCAGCGGACCCCGGTGATTGATGTTCACACGCACCTTCTCCCGGCCAGCTTCGGGGGCCTGTGTTTGTGGGGGATCGATGAGCTGGTGAACTACCACTATCTGGTAGCGGAGTTGTTCCGATCATCGCCAGTAACCCCACAGCAATTCTGGGCGCTTACCAAATCCCAGCAAGCTGATTTGATATGGGACGCTCTCTTCGTAAAGAACACGCCGCTCTCGGAGGCGACCGCCGGCGTTGTGGCGGTCATGGTCAAGTTGGGGCTTGATCCCTGCCAGCCGGACCTGAAACAGGCGCGCGAGTATTTTGCCTCGATCACTCTGGAAGAGCACATCCAGAAAGTTTTGAATCTCGCCAACGTCCAGGAAATCGTGATGACCAACGATCCGTTAAATCCGTTGGAGAGGGTGATGTGGGAGAAGGAGGCGCCGTGCCCCGAGAATTTCCACCACGCTTTGCGCTTGGACACTATTTTGAATGACTGGGGGCAGAGGCGCGCGACGATGGTGATGAGCGCGGCAGGTTTGAGAGCCCTCAAGTTGACGGCGCAAGCTGTTAGTGAAGCGCGCCGCTTCCTGGACTTGTGGGTTACTCGCTTGCATCCAGTCTATCTTGCCGTTTCTTTGCCTTTCACGTTTACTTATCCCGATCGCTCTCCGCGCACCCGCTTGATCCGCGAGGTCGTCATTCCCACATGCCTTGAGTACAACATCCCTTTCGCAATGATGATCGGAGTGTCACGGCAAGTGAACCCTGCCCTGAAAGACGCCGGTGATAGCGTGGGTTATGCGGACACGGCTTCGGTGGAGCGAATCTGCGTGGAGAACCCGGGTGTTCGCTTCCTCGTCTCCATGCTGTCACGCGAGAATCAGCACGCTCTGTGCGTCGCCGCGCGGAAGTTCAGCAACCTCCTGCCCTTTGGCTGCTGGTGGTTCCTCAACAATCCCTCGATTGTGGGGGAAATCACCGCGGAACGCTTGGAGCTTCTGGGCGCCACGGTAATCCCACAGCACTCCGACGCCCGGATTCTGGATCAATTGATCTACAAATGGGCACATTCCCGCCGCACGATTTCCCACGCCCTATATGAATCCTATTCCCGCCTGGTGGCGGATGGCTATCCCCTCACGCGGAAGCAAATCGACCGCGATGTGGCGCGAATGTTCTCCGGTAATTTCCGCAGATGGGTGGGGCTCGAACCTTGATTGCACAGCGCGGTTGCCGGCCGCAACTTAAGAAACATTTCGCCACGGAGGTCACGGAGGAAAGGCACAAATAAAAACGGTGGGTCAACAAACTAGAGAACCATCATCCTTATCTGCGCAAACGGAAGTACTTTTCTCTGCGGATCTCTGTGCGCTCTGGGGTGACAACCGCGTGCCTTCCCACTGTTGGAGCATATAATGCGGGACGAGCAAATCAACCGGCGGAGATTTTTGCAGACGGCGGGAGCATGCGCGCTGCTTACTGGATCCGCCGTAAATTCCGATATGTCCGCGGGGCAGGCCGCAGAGTCCCCATGCTGTCCACGGCCCTCGCGGGGAATGGCCGAGCAAATGGGAAATTCCGAATTCGTCAGACTCATCACGCTTGATCCCGCCCATTTCCACGCAGCTCTTGTGCAAAAGCAGATGCTGCCAGGAATTGCCAGGCGCGTTTCCATTTACGCTCCGCTGGGTCCGGATTTGCTGGCGCACTTGAAGCTCATCGAACAATTCAACAGCCGGCCTGACAACCCCACCAGTTGGGAACTGGACATTCACTGTAGCCCCAAGTCGCTTGAAGAGATGATCGCCGCGCGGCCGGGCAATGTGGTGGTGCTGGCGGGCCGCAATCGCGTCAAAATCGGGAAAATCAAAGCCTCGCTTAAGGCGGGGTTGAATGTGTTGTCGGACAAACCCTGGATTATCCGCGCCGAAGACTTTACGGCGCTGGAGGCCGCCCTATCCCTGGCCGACCAGAAGGGGCTGGTGGCCTACGATATGATGACCGAGCGTTACGAAATCACCTCCATCGTGCAGCGAGAAATGGTGAATGACCCGGCCGTCTTTGGCACAGTGATTCCTGCTGACCAGGACCGCCCGGCTGTTTTCATGGAAAGCACCCATCACATCCTCAAGACGGTCGCCGGAACCCCTAACCCCCGTCCCCCGTTTTTCTTCGACATTCTGGATCAAGGGGAAGGGCTCACCGACGTCGGCACGCACTTGGTGGACCTGGTGCAGTGGACCCTCTTCCCCGATCAGGCCCTCAATTATCGCCAGGATATCCAGGTCCAGGACGGCAAGCGTTGGGCGACCCCTATCACGGCTGCGCAGTTCGGGCAGGTCACGGGCGCAGGGACTTTCCCCGCTGAACTGGCGCCTTACGTCCACGGAGACAGGTTCGATTACTACTGCAACAATCAGGTGGACTACAGAATTCGGGGAGCCCAAGTGCGGATGAAGGCGCTGTGGAATTGGGAGTCACCGGCGGGCGTCGATTTTCATCATGCCATCTACCGGGGAACCAACGCCACGGTCGAGGTTCGCCAAACGGTTAAAGAGAATTACCGGCCGGAATTGTTCGTGGTACCAATGGAATGGGAACGCGGCGCCGCCGTCACCAACGCCGTGCGCGCGCGCATCGAACGCCTCCAGGGGACCTATCCGGGAGTCGCATGTGAAACCGCCGGCGAAGAGTTGCACATTACCATTCCGGAGCGCTACCGTGTGGGCCACGAAGCGCATTTTGCCCAGGTGGTGGCTCAGTTCCTGAAATATCTGAAATCGCCGGATTCCATGCCCGCGTGGGAGCGGCCCAATATGCTGGCAAAATACTTCGTTACCACCACGGGCGTACAACTATCTTCAGAAAAGGTGTCAGGTATCAGGGGCTAGGTGTTAGGGTTTTCGTGGTACCTGACACCTAGCCCCTGATACCTGACACCTTTTCATTGTTTGTAAACCCAAACCGGTGTATAGTTGCGTCCGGCCTGAAGACTAAGCTGGTTATCGCAGCTTACGCACCAACCGCTCATTTTCGAGTCCACAAAGATTTCAGTGTGCGTCTCACCCTTAGGATGCTCCACGTGCGGATCGGCCAAAGTGGTTTCCTCTCCTGACGGCAGGGGGGACGGTGGTGGGGAAAGACCTACCGCTTTCATTCTCCGCTCGACGGCTGCCAGGGTGGATATCCACGCGAAAGGATCCTGTATGATCCCCACGGCGACACTGCCGCTGGAAGCGACAGAAACATTTCCTCCTCTCGGCAAAAAAATCAAGGCTCTCCTGGTCTGGCCAAAAATCCCCAATTCCTTCTGGGCATTCGGCGGAATGCTGGAACTGCTTCCCGAGAAGGTCGTGATGCCTCCGTTGGGGCTCATCACGGTGGCGGCCCTATGTCCCCCGGAATGGACGCTCCGCCTCGTTGATGAAGCGGTGGAGGAACTGACAGACCTCGACCTCCACTGGGCCGATCTCGTCATGGTGGGAGGAATGGAAGTTCAGAAAGCGGGGATGCACGAGATATTGGCTCGCGCGCGCCGCTTGGGCCGTCGGACCATTGTAGGCGGCCCTTACGCAAGCAGTGAGCCGGAGCGCATGCTGGCGCTCGCTGACCATGTCGTGGTGGGTGAGCCTGACGAGGTGTTTGCGGAGATCGCCGCAGACCTGGAGGCGGGAACGGCGAAAAGGCACTATGAAATCACCGATAAACCAGACGTCACCCGCACGCCGATTCCCAGATTCGACCTGCTCAAACTCAACTATTACGCCTCCATGTCGATTCAATTTTCCCGCGGTTGTCCATTTCAATGTGAATTCTGCGACATCATCATTCTTTACGGGCGAAAGCCGCGCACCAAACATCCGCAACAAGTACTGGCGGAACTCGACGCCCTTCTGAGCCTGGGATGGATGAAACAATTATTCATCGTTGATGATAACTTCATTGGCAATCACCAACGCGCGCTGGAGTTGTGCGTGGAGCTGGAAAAATGGCAGCAAGCGCATGGATTTCCGTTGATGTTCTACACCGAGGCTTCAATGGATCTGGCCCGAAAAACGGCCCTGGTCGAGGCCATGGTGAAGGCCAACTTCTTCCACGTGTTCCTGGGCATTGAGAGTCCTTCGAAAGAATCCCTGCAGGAAACCAAGAAATTCCAGAATCTGGCTGTGGATCCGGTGAATTGTATCGACATCCTCCACGAAAAGGGATTGTGGGTGACAGGTGGATTCATCGTCGGGTTCGACTCGGATACGGAAGATATCTTTGACCGCCAGATTGAATTTATTGAGCGCACCGCTATCCCCTGGGCATTACTGAATTCCCTGCACGCCATGCCGCGCACGGCCCTTTACGAGCGCATGCAGAAGGAGGGACGCCTGCTGGCAGAGTCCCAACACAGCAGCGGCGACACCAATCCTCCGAACTTTCGCACCAAATTGGCGCCTGCGGTGCTGCTGCGTGGGTTGGCGAAAACACTCGCGGCAATTTACGAGCCGGAGGCGTTTTACGAGCGCGCGTGGCGGTCCATGCAATGTTGGGAGATCAAGAAAAATCAACGGGCCGCCAGGCAACCGAATGCCGCCGGCATCGTGGCCATCGTCGCCCGGTCGATTTGGCATCAGGGCTTGAGATCATCCTATCGAAAAGCCTATTGGAAATACGCGCTGAGGATTGTAAGCCACTACGCACTGAACCCGCCAAAGATCTGGATGGCCGCAACTATTATGATCTCCGGCCACCACTTTATCCCGTACGCCAGCGAAGTCGTGGGGAAGATCGAGCGGGAAATCCAGAGAGTCGAGACTCTCCCGAAGCTTGTGGCCGTGCCCGCGGAGGACTAAAGCTTCTTCTCAACGTCGGACATGATTTGCTTGCCGTGGAAGCGGCCGTTCTCGATGAAAATTTCGTTGGTATCCATGCCCGCAATGATGACACCCGCAAGATAGATTCCCGGTACGTTGCTTTCCAAGGTTTCAGGACTGCACCGGGGGCGATGGGTCATGGGGTCAATTTCTACGCCAATATCGCGGAGGAAGCGAAAATCCGGGTGGTAGCCGGTAAGCGCGAAAACAAAGTCGTTATCGAGGTGCAGCGTTTCCCCATTGCTACGCTGGACGGAGATAGCGCCGGGAACGATTTCCTTCACCTCAGATTGCGGCAGGGCGCGAATAGACCCTTCTTTGATGCGATTCTCGATGTCAGGCCGAATCCAGTATTTGATGTTCGAGCTGAGCGCCGGCTCGCGGTAAATCAAACTCACCTCCGCTCCATGGCGCCAGAGGTCGAGGGCTGCGACCGCAGCGGAGTTCGCTCCGCCAATCACCGCCACTTTGCGACGGTAATAAGGATGCGGGTCGGTGTAGTAGTGAGAAACCTTGGGAAGTTCCTCGCCAGGAATACCCAGCAGGTTGGGCAGATCGTAGTAGCCGGTGGCGATGACAGCCTTTTTGGTGATGTATTCGTTACGGCAGCCCTCAGAAGTCTCGGTCTCCACACGAAACTCACGGTCTTGCCCTCCGATCCCCATGACCCTCTCCTGAAAATGGATGGGCAAACGGTAGAAATCGGCAACCCGGCGATAATACTCCAGGGCTTCGGCGCGATGAGGTTTGGTATTCAGGCTGGGGAGAGGCAAATCGCCGATTTCCAAACGCTCGCGCGACGTGAAAAAGGTCATCGTGGAAGGATAGTTGTATATCGAGTTCACCAGGACGCCTTTTTCCACCACGAGCAGCTTCAGACGGCGCGCCACCGCTTCGATTGCGCAGGCCAAACCCGTCGGCCCGGCGCCGACAATCAGGATATCCAGAGGTTCGTCCATCCTCGTTCACGCTCCTTAGAGCAGGGTTATGGAGAAGGGTGGCGCGGACCTGTTCTGTAGGTCCGCGGCTTTTCCTTGCCCATCGGAGATGAGCCGCTGACCTACAGAGAAGGTCCGCGCTACACGTGCTCCTCGCCACCCCGCCTCGCCATCACTGCTTCACGCCTTCGGTCAACAGCCCAACCAGTTCGTTCTTCACTCTCTCGTAAGCGGCCAACAACTCCGGAGTCGCTTCCACCGACTCATTCTTCCAAACGAAGGATTTCCCGCCGGAGCGCTCAATCAGGACGCCGATCCCGTTACCCAGGTGGTATCCGACGCTTCCAAACTGCCGCACCTTTTCACCGGAAATATCCAGCAGCACGACGAAGCCCGCCTTCTCCACGGCGGGGTATCGCGCAAACTGTTCGAAGGTGACAAATTGAAAGCCCGCTCTCAGCAGGCCTTCCAGGCGGGCAACCTGCGTGGGACTCAAGGGGGGCGGCGAAGCTTCAGGCTCGCTCATCCCCTTCCCCCCGCCGGGAGTTGAACTGCTCGCGCTCGATGGCGTAAATAACCACCCGGATTCCTTTGTGAACCGCTTCCCTCTCAAAGCGCATGCCGATTCGTTCCATCACGCGGAGAGAATCCCGGTTGGCAGGGTGAGCGATGGCCACAATCCGCTCGAGGTTACTCACCTCAAAACCGTATGCTAACGCGTGGCGCGCTGCTTCCGTGGCCAGCCCCTGTCCCCAATGCGAGGGGGCAAGCCACCAGCCAATTTCCACACCAGGCCCTGCCGGCAGGCGCTGAAGGCCGCAGATTCCAATTTGCGTATCGCTGTCTTTCGGCAGCAGTTTCCAGAGGCAGATCCCATACTTCTCCCAATTCTCACATTGCCGCGTCACAAATTCCTGGACGCGCTCGTCACTCCACGGCTCACCCGTGCCGATGTATCGTACCACCAGGGGATCCGAGGTGAGCTTTCGGAACTCCTTCCAGTCTTCCCACCTCCAGGTTGCAAAGCGCAGACGGTCCGTTTCCACAATGACGTTCTGCGTTCGGTCTTCCAAACTATCCATATGACCCCCCCGTGGCCTTGCGCGCCCCCAACCAATAAATCCATGCGCGCTCGCGCGCGCCGTTATTCAGGATGACCTCCGCTGCCGCGCGTACAAACTCACTCCGCTCCGGGGCTTCGGGAATGTATCCCTCAACTTCGTCCAAAACTCTCAGATCGCGGGCCGGTTGTCGCAGTTCGAAGAGTTCGCCGCGAACCCATTTCCCTTTCTGGCTCGCCGGGCGCGCACCCGGGTAGCTCCCCTGATCGATCAACTCCGCGGCGACTTTGGCTTCCGTCCAAAACCTCGCGCCGAGGCGTCGCAGGTGATGGTGCAGCTCGAAGCCGCGCCGCAGTGTGCCGTAAACAAACAACAGGTGCCGCTCGGCCACTCCATCCGGTCCCGGCATCATTACGGGGAACTCCTCGCCGGTCCCTCTGAATCCAGGCGTAAGAGCATGTGACGATCCGCCCCCACCGAATCCCACAATTTCCTTGTCAAGCTGTAGCCGGGGATTAAGTCGTGGTTTCGAGCGTCTCGATGATCCGGCGCAGCGCGGCAATGATCTCCCCCCGCTCCACGTTGCCCTTGCGGAATTTCAGAACCAGCTTGAATTCCTTAGCGGGAGGAACATAGTTGAAAACCGCCTGGCGCGGCTTCTTGTCGGGGTTCCGTTCCGCGCGCGCCTGTTCGCGGTTTACCAGACCCAAAGCAAACCGCCGAACGAGATCACGCATTTTGGCCTCGTTCGGTTGCCGCGCCACTTGCAGCAATTGGGATTTGGAAAGCACGCCGGTTTCGATGCACTGTGCCTTCACTGCGTCCGGAATCGCGCGCAAGCTCAAGGTTTCCGTAATCGAAGAACGGGATTTGGCAATGCGGCCGGCGATTTCCTCATGGGTCAAGGCGAAGCGGTCACCCAACGCTTGCACGCCGTCCGCTTCTTCAAAAGGCGTTAAATCCTTGCGTTGCAGGTTTTCGATGAGGGCGATTTCCAGCGTCTCGCCGTCGTCCACATCTTTTTCGATGCACGGCAATTCTCGCAGGCCCGCAGCGCGCGCGGCGTGGTAACGGCGCTCGCCGGAGATGATCATGAACTTGTCGGAATCCGCCAGGTACCGCACCAGCAGCGGCTCCAGCACTCCCTTGTCACGCACCGATTCCGTAAGGCCCTGCAAGTCACCCAATTCCTTGCGGGGTTGATCGGCATTGGGCTGAACCTGTTCGATAGGAATCATACGGCCGATGGCTGCGCCGCTGCGCGATATCATATCCTCGACGTAGTGCGAGTTGTGCCGCATTTTGACCGTAACGGGTAATCCCGCGCGTCTAACTGACACGTTGCATAACCTCCCTGGCGAGTTGCGCATACTCGGCTGCCCCGGTGGAATCGGGAGCGAAGCTGAAAATGGTTTCCTTGTAGGCAGGACTCTCCTCCAAACGCACGTTCTTGCCGATCACGGTTTTGAAAACCTTGTCGCCAAACACTGCCCGCACCTGCTTATAAATATCCCGCGCCAAATTTGTGCGTTTGTCGTAAAGCGTCACGATGACGCCCAGTAACTGCAGCTCGGGGTTGGGACGGGCGCGAATGCGTTCCAATGTTTCCAGCAAGTCATCCGTTCCTTCCAGCGAGTAATACGAGGCCTGGATGGGCACCAGCAAATAGTTCGCCGCCACCAGCGCGTTGACGGTAATGATTCCGAGCGCCGGCGGCGTGTCAATGATAATCAGGTCAAATTCGTTTCGCGCCCCCGCCAGCGCATCTTTCAACCGGAAGGGCGCGTCAAACTGGCCCACCAGGTTCGCCTCCAGCTTGGCCAAGGCGATCCTGGCAGGCACCAGGCATAGGTTGGCCACTTTGGTGGGATGCACGACGTCCGCCACCATCACGTGATGGTCGGAGAGCACGTCGTAAATTGAACCTTTGATTTCATCCGGGGAGAAAAAGGTCAGCGTGGTGTTGGCTTGGGGGTCAAGATCGATCAGCAGCGTTCTCCGCTCCTTTAAGGCGAAGGCAGCAGCCAAATTCACCGCCGTCGTGGTCTTCCCGACGCCGCCCTTCTGGTTCGCAATGGCAATTACGGTTGCGGGCATTTGTGGGACTCAGGACTCGGGTTCAGCGACAAGGGATTCGGGACAGGGGACTCGGGGTCCGGGATGAGGCGTTCGAGTATTGCTAATTCATGATTGTGAACTATAAATTATCAATTAAGGACGAAGTCCCAATCCACGTGTCCCGAATCCCGAGTTTACATCTTATACCGTCCCATGTCTTCGTCGCCCAAATTCTCCAGCCACTTGCGCATTTCTTCGTTACTGACTTTGTCCGTGGAGGTCCCGGAATTCTTGGAACTTTTCAAGACCTCGTCCTCAACATAAATCGGGCAATCCACGCGTAAAGCAAGAGCCAAGGCGTCACTAGGCCGCGAATCGATCGACATCATCTGGCCGTCCCGTTCCAGCCAAATCAGGGCGTAAAAAGTGTCGTCGCGAAGTTCACTCACCACGACCTTGTGCACGTGAGTTTCCAGCCCGAGAAGCAGGTTTTTCAGCAGGTCATGCGTCATGGGGCGTGGCGTGGTTACTTTTTCGATCTCGAGGGCAATGGCGTTCGCCTCATAGATTCCCACCCAAATGGGCAATACCGCCGTCCCACCCACATCCTTAAGGATAACAATGGGCATGTTGGTGACCGGATCCATGACCAAACCGCGGATCTTCATTTCCACTTCCATGCGCCCCCTCCTCCATTGCCGATTGGCGAATTATCGATTGACGATTGCAGGCCGTCAGTTGTCTACCATTCCTCAGTTGTCAGTCCTTAGTCGTTCAGGAAGAACGACCGCTGAAACCTGAGAGCTAAAGACTGAAGACCTCCCTTAGTTCAATCGTCAATCGACAATCGTCAATCGCCAATTCTCTCGCCCACCAGGCTATTCGGTCCGGAGGAAGTCACCTTCACTTGCTGGTAACATCCTATATCGGCGGGTTCACCGGGGAAGTTGAGGACCCGGTTGCTGGTGGTTCGCCCCACGGCCTGTCCCAAGCGAGGCTGATAGCCTTCCACAAGAACTTCGAACGTCTGCCCAACCAATGCCTGGTTGCGCCGCAATTGAATCTGGCGCTGCACTTCCTGCAACACCAGCCAGGCGGCGGCATTTTTCTTCTTCTGAAACGGTGTCGACAAATTCCAGTGCGGCGGTGTTCGGCCGCGGGGAAAATTTGAACGAGAAAACCTGGTCGTACTCGACTTCTGTGAGCAATGAAACCGTCTGCTCAAAGTCCTTTTCGCTTTCGCCACAGAATCCGACGATGATGTCAGTGGAAAGGCTAATAGCACGGTGCGCCTTACGGATGCAGTGAATTTTTTCCAAGTATTCTTCGCGCGAGTACCCGCGCAACATGCGCGCCAGCAATTCCGAGGAGCCCGCCTGCACCGGCAGGTGAATCTGGTCGCACAGCGCCGGGTGGGAATCAATGGCCGCGACGATGTCCGGAGTGAAATAGCGCGGATGGGAAGTGGTGAAGCGCACGCGCCGCACGCCGGGCACCTCCGCGATGCGCGACAGCAATTCCGCAAAGCTCCAGCGCGTGGGCGTTGGGTCCCGCCAGGCATTCACGATCTGGCCCAGAATCTGAATCTCCGTGTAACCTGCGTCCACCAGTCGGTGGCACTCGGCGATAATCTTGGCGCCCGAGCGGCTGCGCTCCGGCCCCCGCGTCATGGGCACAACGCAGAAAGCGCAACGTTGGTCACAACCTTCGATGATGGTCAGATAAGCGCGGAAGCGGTTGTCGCGGCGGGTAAACTCCGTCTCGAAACAATCCTCGGTGTCGAGCTTTAATCCCTTGACGCGGCGGTTTCCGGATTCGAGTTGCGCCAGCAGTTCCGGCAACTGGGCATAGCTCGCCGAACCGCACACCAGGCTGACCTGCGGCGCGCGTTCGAAAAAGCGTTCCCCTTCCTGCTGCGCCACACAACCCAGCACACCGATGATCTTCCCCGCGGCCGAGCCAGCCTTGCGGAAGGCTCCCAAGCGCGAGAATACTTTCTGCGCCGCCTTTTCCCGAATACTGCAAGTGTTATAGAGAATGATATCGGCATCCTGGTGGGAATCCACCGGGCGATAACCCCGCGCCATCAGCACGCCCGCAACTTTCTCCGAATCGTGGACGTTCATCTGGCAACCGAAGGTTTCAAGGTAAAATGTCTTGCCGTCACCCGCGATCTCAGGGGCAGCCGCTGAATCCGCCGCGGACAACACCTCCACCCCGAAGCCTCCCTGCGATTGGGCATTGCCGATTTGAATCAAGTCATTTCCCATGGAGCAGCACTGCGCCTGCGAAACCAGTATAGCTTGAAACCTAAACTTTGAGTAGCAAGAGCAAGCGGATCGAACCATCGGGTCATCGGATCATCGGACCATTTGGGATTTTCGATTTTGGATTTTCGATTGAGACAATCCGAAATCGGTAATCACGCTCTTCACTCTTTTCTTGCCACGGGCAACTGCTTTTCGAAGTGTGTCGCGCCGGAGAGGAGTCGGCCGAGCCGACCACTTCGCGCACTTTCCGCCCTTGCCCCTTTGCCGCCATTCTAAGCGCAGCGAAGAATCTCGCTCTGCCCGCTCACTATAAACTCCGCGAAGGGTCTCGCCCTGCCTTCTTCCGCCATTGGGCTTGGCCTGCTTCATGTGAGGCGTCACCACTCTTGTGATCGGGAGATCAGGCCATCGAGCCATTTGGCCATCGGGCCGATGAAAACCTTCTGAAACAGCGAAGGGCAAGCAGACTTCAGAATTCATGATTCAGCATTTCCTCACCTTGCCGCCCAACGCCTTTCTCCTTTTATTTCAACACCATCACGGGTTCGCAGCGATAAGTAGCTTATTTTTCTTAAACATCACGGGATCGTGATGAATTTAGGCCAAGTCAAGTTTATATCCCACTTATTTTCATCAACATCACGGGATACACCTTCATTTTAGCACCTTCTTATCCTCGACGTTGTAGCCTACGTAGTGCTTTTGTAAGTCACACGTTTTAAAAGCCTTGACTTCTTGAGCTTGCCATCGCAATTCACCGGTTTCCTCGCTAACCTGCTGCTTTTTCATAAACTTCTCGGGTTCAGAGGGGGGGGCCGGACATCTTCCCCCCGGGCTTAGCCGTTTCATCCTCAGGGGCAGGCTTGTTAGATCGACCAGCGTATTATCGTCCTGCGCCGCACGACGCTGCAACGGTGGCCCGCAAACTTCGTATGTTGGAAGGGTTGATGTTAACGAACAAGGAAGACTTGCGCGCGGACATGATAGCACCCCGCCGTAACACTCTTTCCGTCTATCACCCTACGCTACTGTTGTCAAGAGAAATCAATGAGGGTTAGAGGCTACACCATCTGGCAGGGAGAGAAACGTCGCGGCACACAGCGGTCCTTTAGGTCCGCGGCTCTCCCTTTTCAACCGGGGACGCCCTTGGGTGCACCTTGGTGGGGCGTAGGGGCGCATGGCCATGCGCCCTTACAACGGTCAGCCGCTGCTATCAACGGATTGGGCATCTGTCGGGGGTAAGCGCCGCTCCGAATCCAGAAGCGCCAGGGGCGAGGTCAGACTCAGGAGGGACGCCGCTCACCCTGCCGCTTGCCGCAGCATGGTGGCGGCGTGTTTCAGAACGGCGTCGGTGATCTGGCTACCGGAAAGCATACGCGCCAATTCTTCCGCGCGTTCCTTTTCGCCGGCCAGGGGCTTGATGGTGGTAACAGTGCGGTTGGCGCGAGCGGATTTTTCCACGTAGAAGTGGCTGTCAGCGAAGCAGGCAATCTGCGCCAGGTGGGTGACGCACAGCACTTGCGCATCGCGAGCCAGACGCTTCAAGCGTTGACCCACGGACTCCGCCACGCGGCCCCCGATGCCGGCGTCAATCTCGTCGAAAATAAAGGTCACGTCGTTGTGCCGCGCGCCGCGCGTGCCGCGATTCACTCGCGCCTGCCCGACCACAGTTTTCAAGGCCAGCATCAGGCGTGAGATTTCCCCGCCCGACGCGATTTTTTCCATCACCCGCAGTTCCTCGCCAACGTTGGGGGAAATGCGAAATTCAATTTCGTCAATTCCTGTGGCGCTGCCTTGGCCTTCCGGGGCGCTTTCGAAGTGGACCTCGATGCGGGTCTTTTCCATGCCGAGCTGCGCCAGTTCCTCGCGCACCAGCTTCACCAGCCGCCGCGCCGCGTCGCGCCGCTTTTCCGAAAGCGCCTCGGCGGCCTTTCGATACTCGGCCGCCGCCTTTACCAAATCTTTCCGCACCGCTTCACGCCGCTCATCGGCATGTTCCAGACTGGTCAAGCTCCGGCGCGTCTCGGCAGCGTAAGCCAGGATCGATTCCACAGTGCTCCCGTACTTTCGCTTCAAGCGATCGATCAGAGCCAGCCGGTCCTCGATTTCTTCCAGTCGAGCGGGATTCGCTTCCAGCTTTCCCACGTAATCGCGCAGGAAGGCCGCGATATCCTCCAGCGTAGCCCGAGCCGTGGCCAGCGGTTCGATTCCCGGTGCAATGGAAGCATCGTAGCGGCGCAGCTCATCAAGCTGCCGAGCGGCGGCTGCCACGCGGGAAATCGCCGCCCCCTCATCCTCGTACAACTCCTCGAACGCGCTGGTGGCGGCGGCCCGAATTTTTTCCAGGTTGGAAAGAATCCTGCGCTCTTCCTCCAAGCGTCCGTCCTCTCCCGGTTGCAGTTTTGCCTGCTCGAGCTCGCGCCCTTGAAAACCCAACAGGTCAAGGGTGCGCAGCCGCTCCTGTTCGTTGTGGCTGAGTCCCTCCAGCTCCTTTTCCAGCTCGCGGCGCCGCGCGTGCAGGGCGCGAAGGGTTTCGAGTTCCGCACTCAAGCCCGCAAACTGATCGAGCAAGCTGAGCTGGGCGTCGCGGGCGAAGAGCTCCACATGCTCGTTCTGGCCGTGCATTTCCACCAGAAGGCGAGCCAACGAGCGGACGGCCGCCAAGGTGACAGGTTGATCATTCACGAGCATCCGGCTCCGGCCGCCGGCCTGCAGTTCACGCCGCAGGATCAGGTCACCTTCATCGCTCCCCGCCACCCCGTATTCCTCCAGCCAACCGGCCCAAGGAGCTTTCCCCTCGGCAGAAAAAACGGCTGTCACCAGCGCCCGCTCCTCACCAGTGCGAATCACTTCGGACGAGGTGCGGCCGCCCAGCGCTAATCCCAGCGCGTCCACCAGGATGGACTTGCCGGAGCCGGTTTCCCCGGAAAGCAAGTTCAAGCCAGGCCCAAATTCCACGGCCAGGTTGTCGATGACGGCGTAGTTCTGAATGTGAATTTCACGCAGCATGGCGTTGCGGGGAGAAGTCTATCATAAGGATGTGGGAGACGGGAGACGGGACACAGGAAACGGGATTCGCTCGAATCATCGATTTGCGTCACCTCCTCCAATGGGGATGCCGAAGGACTCCATCGGAAGTGAAAACTCGAACCGACAGTCCGATCCAGAGCAAAACTTCCGTCGCGAAACCCAACCTTTGTGTCTGGGGCCCCGTGTCCCGAAACCCGTGTGCCGAACGGTTCCTTCGTTGACTGCCTAGGGTCGGTGTGTTACGTTGAATTGATAGGTTGTTTCAGTCTCCTGGTGTCGACAAGGAGGTTAATTGACTGCTGCTTTTCTGGCTTTTTACCAGGGTTTTGCACAAGATTTCTACCAAGGCGAAGTTTGGCAACTTCTAACAAACACGGGTCCGGTGGCCAGACTCGTCCTTCTAATACTTTTCGGGTTTTCGATTCTGTCGTGGGCGATTATCTTCCGAAAATATCGCACCTTCCGGGCCGCGCGGCAAGAATCTCTGGAATTCCTGAAGGTCTTCCGGCAGAGCAAGAAGCTGTCGGAGATTCGAGCTTTCTGCCGCACCCTGAAGGTGAGCCCGCTTCCGGAAATTTTCCAATCCGGCTATCGCGAAATTGAAAACCAAGCCACCATGACTGAGAATCCGGGCAAGCCGCGGATTCGCAGCCTGGAAGCGGTGCGACGGGCCCTCCAGATTGGCGCCTCGGCCGAGCTCGGCCGGCTGGAACAATGGCTGGTGTGGCTTGCCACCACCGGCGCGGTCACTCCCTTTGTGGGGTTGTTCGGCACCGTCTGGGGCATCATTGATGCCTTCCATGGCCTGGCAACAGCCGGCACCGCAACTTTGCACAGCGTGGCGCCGGGCATTGCCGAAGCCCTCATTACCACCGCGGCAGGGCTGTTTGCAGCCATTCCGGCGGTCATCGCCTACAACATCTTTCTCCAACGCATCAAAGAATTTGGGACCCAGATGGACGATTTTGCCCTGGAGTTCCTGAATATGACCGAGCGATATTTCACCGAGTGAGCGATGGGGTCATTGAAAGCTGTCAGCGTTCGGCTATCAGCTTTCAGCTCAAGTCCTAGCTGAGTGCTGGTTGCTGAAAGCTGAATCGAGAACCTCGTGACCCATTGAGGAAGCAAAAAATGGCCTTCACCAACCCAAGAGGAAGAACCCAAACTTCTCTTTCCGAGATCAACATCACCCCTTTTGTGGACGTCGTCCTGGTGCTGTTGGTCATCTTCATGTTGACGGCCCCGATCCTGGAATCGGGGATTGAAGTGGATCTTCCCAAAACCAAAACCGTCAAAATCGTTTCTGAGGAAAAGGTGGTCATCACCATCGACAAGAAGCAAAATATCTATGTCGGGAATGATGCCGTTAATATTCACCGCCTCGGGGTGACCGTCCTGGATCAACTCAAGGGCGCCGGCAACCAGCCGGTGTTTATCCGCTGTGACCAGAACGTAAGTTTCGGCGCCTTCGCGCGGGTGGTAGACGCGTTAAAGCAAGCGAACCTCACCAATCTGAATATCGTTACCGAACCGCTGGAGACCAAGCCAAGCTCTTAGTGTGAGCAACGCTCTATGGGCACGCACGCCATAGCATTGATGGACGAACGCCGCGACACCCTGCGGGGCACGCTGCTGCTATCCCTGATTCTGCATGCCGTGCTCTTTGTGGTCGTCGTGACCTACACCATGATCGGCTTCCATTTGGGCGGCCGGGGCCGGGAATGGGGCTCCGGGGACGCAACCCGCATGGGGGCGGTGTCAAGTCTGCCAGGAATTCCCCTGCCCTCTCCGATGCTGACCACGCCCAGCCAAGTCGCAACCCAGAATACAGGGCTTTATAAAACGGAGCCGCAACCCAAGGAAGAACCGCCCCCGGAGGCGCAGCAGATTCCTAAGTTCAAAGACGCGGTGAAACCGGAAAAGCTGGAAAGAGTCAACAAGCGCATCCAGAAAACCGAGGTAGTGCCTCCGCCCAACGCCGTCCCCTACGGTGCGACCGGGGCGCCCACGATGAACTACACCCAAATGGTGACTTCGGCGGGGTCCGGTGGTCTGAGCATCGGTGAAGGAAACAATTTCGGCCAACGATACGCCTGGTATGTAGCGTCGATGCGGGCCCGCATCAGCGCCAACTGGCTGATGGCGACGGTCAGCGCCAATATCGCGTCGGCCCCGCGTGCCTACCTGACGTTTGAGATTACGCGTGACGGCTCCGTGACCAACGTGCAGATAACGCAAAGCAGCGGTATTCCGGAAGTGGATCGCTCCGCCTTGCGGGCAATCCTCGCCTCCAACCCGCTGCCCGCCCTGCCGCCCGACTACGCCGGGAGAAGCGTCAATGTGGAGTTCTATTTTGATTTTCATCGCCAGTAGGGGAAAGAATGTCCGGCTTTTTGGGCCAAAAATATATCACACTGTGAGACATCTGTTTCCAAACTTGCAAGCATCTTAACTAGTTGCGGAGCCCATTACACACATGAAATTGCATCGAATCGCGGTTCCCTTCCTCCTGACCTTGGCAATGACGGTGGGCCTCTCGCTTTGCTCGCGAATGGCTATGAGCCAGCAGGACTGGATCAGCTCGGGGATTAACTTGGGCGCGCCGAAAATCAAGCTGGCAGTTCCGGATTTCCCTCCCAAGTCCGTCGACCAACAGTTGGTCAGCCTGACGCAGGAATTTAACCAAGTTCTCTGGAGCGATCTCGACGACGCCGGCATCTTCGAGATGATCAGCAAAAGTAATTATCCTTTAAAGATCCCCGAGGAGCCGCTGGACGTCGACTTTAGCGCGTGGAGCAACCCTCCCGCTTCCGCCCAGATGTTAGTTTTCGGCAAAGCGGAGAACATCAATTCCAACCTGGTGATCACCGGGCGGGTTTTCGATCTGGGGAACCCGGCCAACCCCGGTGTGCTGGCCAAGCGTTACGTGGCTACATTGAACGAAGTCTCCACCCGCGAAGCCGCACACCGCTTCGCCGATGAAATCATCAAGGCGCTGGGCGGCGGGCTGCCTGGGATCAACGAAACGCGCATGGCCTTTGTCAGCAACCGTACGGGTCACGAGGAAATCTGGGTGATGGACTACGACGGCTTCAATCAACATCCCATCACCAGCTACCGCTCGATATGCACTACCCCCCGGTGGTCTCCCGACAACTCGAAGTTGGCTTTCACCAGTTACGCCTCCGGTAATCCGGAGATTTACCTGTTCTCATTTGAGATCAGCCGGCGCGTTCCTTTTCCGACTTATAAAGGACTCAACACCACCCCTGCCTGGTCTCCAGACGGAAAAAAGATCGCCTTCTGTTCGAGCATGGGTGGAGACCCGGAGATTTATGTTTCCGACGTCAATGGCTACAACTTGCAACGCCTCACCTTCTCGCCGGGCGTAGACATCTCGCCGGTTTGGAATCCTAAGACCGGCAGCGAACTTGCCTTTGTCTCCGATCGCAGCGGCACACCCCAGATCTACATCATGTCCGCGGACGGCACCAACCTCCGCCGCATGACAACGGTGAATCAAGGCGGCGATGCCAGTGCTCCCTCCTGGTCCCCGAACGGGCTTTTCATGGCCTTTCACTGGCGGGTTTCAGAAACCGGAACCTATGACATTTACATTATGGAAATTGCCACTGGCCGGATTATCCAGTTAACGCACGATGCCGGCCGTAACGAGCATCCCACGTGGTCGCCGGACGGCCGCCATCTGGCATTTGAATCCACGCGCTCGGGCTCACGCCAAGTTTGGAGTATGCTCGCCAACGGCCTTGAGCCCAAGCAACTGACCAAAGATGGGCAAAACTGGAATGCCAATTGGTCAAATTAACGCCATTCAAGCCAGGCCCCAGCTTCGGCCCGTCCGGGCACAGTAGGGACGCGAATTGCCCCGGGAACGTTTTGGTTTGGGATCAGCATGAACAAGAGGAAGAAAATATATCACAACGCGATTTGTCCTGTTCCACCCCGCTCGCGGAAAGAAGGGACAATCTTGCGGAATAAAAATCGTCACGATATGATGTTTTTTCTTTGCAGGAGGTTGTTTTTTTTGGGAATTTAGTGATAGTATCACGTGTTCAAAATGCTTTTCCCTCAGGCGCGGGAAGAAATGTGGGCCCGCAATTATAGGCGCCACGAGGGTGCAGTGCTTAGTAACTTCATGCACACACGGGATCACAGAATTTCTGACAATTCAAGGAGGATTTAAGCATGCGAACGAAGAAACGCAGTCTTGCGATTCTCGTCGGAGTTTTGGGACTTGTTTTACTGGCAGCGGCTTGCCATAAGAAGACCGTCGTACCACCACCGCCGCCACCGCCACCACCGCCACCACCCCCGGCTCCCACGGTGACGTTGACCGCTGAACCCAGTACCATTGAAAAAGGCCAGTCCGTCACGCTGAGTTGGTCTTCTCAAAATGCCACCGATCTGGATTTGCAACCGGAAGTAGGCAAGGTCCAGGCCTCGGGTTCCAGTTCCGTCACGCCGCAGGACTCGACTACCTATACCCTGACCGCCACTGGTCCGGGCGGCACACAGAGTGCCACCGCCCGCGTCACCGTGACGATCCCACCGCCGCCACCACCGCCACCACCACCGGTCAAGGAAGTCACCGAGGACGAGTTGTTTAACCAGAACGTCAAAGACGCGTACTTCGACTATGACAAATCAGATATCCGGGCCGACGCGGAGACAGCCCTTACCGGCGATGCGAGTTTCTTGAAAGACCATCAAAGCATCAAATTCACCATCGAAGGCAAGTGCGACGAGCGCGGAAGCGAGGAATACAACCTTGGCTTGGGTGACCGCCGCGCTACCGCCGGCAAAAACTTTCTAGTAAACGCAGGTGTATCCGCGGATCGGATCTCCACCATTTCTTACGGCAAGAGCCGCCCGGTGGCTGGTTGCGATCAATCGAGCAAATCGGAAGATTGCTGGCAACAGAACCGTGTGGATCACCTCCACTACGGCGCCGAGTCTCAGTAAGCGAAATTTAGCCGGGAGTCTTAACGGCTCCCGGCTTCTACCCCTTCTCTATCCCACGGCAGGGCAATGCCGAAGAAGCCGACGTGGTGGGTCTGGGGATTGGTGTCTATAACTTCGAGAAGAATTAGGGAACCTTCCCGCGCGCGGATGGAAGAAGGGACGAGTCTCTTTCTCTCGTCGCGTGCAACAAAGGACGTGGCATGTGGCATAACCGGCTCAGGCTCGCGATTGTCGTCATCATACTGATCGCATAGGCAGATTTGTAGGCTTAATGCCCTCAAAGGATTCGTGATCTTGGACCGCGTTTCCGATTTCCGCCTGCAACGTCACCAGTCCCCCCTTAACGCTAGCCCCAAACATGCTAACGGCCGCCGGCTTCCTTGGAGTTTGTCGTGAGAATCCTGGTGTGCAGGAGTTTGTGGTGAGGCCGGCCTTGCGATCCCGAACCTGGGAACCGGGGAGAACAGTCGGGCAAACCCCAGCGGGCTAGCTGCAAGCCCTTTGCGGCGGTTGACCGGAGCAGCGCCAAAAGGTTAGACTGGCCTATGTGAAATTTTCTCAAGCGAGGACGCAGCGACATTGAAAAAACATACTCTATTGGCTTTGATGGTTCTTGCCTTACTGGGCGCGCAAATGCGGCCGGCCTACGGTGTAAGCAAAGAAACGCTCCAGATGTTGCAGCAACTCGACGCGCTTGCAGCAGGCGGTCCAGAACCTCCAGAAGACAGTCGACACGCAAACCGCGGTATTAAAAACCCTGGTCGAGCAGGCCAACGACAACGTCAACACCATGAAGGCCACGATCACCGAGTTGCATGGATCGATGCAGCAGAACCTGGCATCCTCGAACGCGCGCTTTGACGCGATGACCAGCCAGATGCAGGCGCTGAGCGAGAGCCTGGAGGAGGCCAAGGCGCGCCTCTCAAAACTCAGCGAGCAGATGGCGCAAACGCAAAATATTCTTCAGACGCTCCCTGCACAATCCAATCCCACGCCTGGGGCGACCTGGAACTCCCACCACGCCCGGTGCTCCCCCAGTGCCGGATGCGGATTCTCTTTACTCGCAAGGCTTGAGCTATTACAACGGCGGGCAATGGGATTTGTCGATTCAGTCCTTCAATGATTATCTGAAGTATTACAAGGATACCGATCGCGCCTCGAACGCCCAGTTCTATATCGGCGAATGCTATTACAGCCAGCAGGATTACAATCACGCCATCGAGGCCTACGACTTGTGCAGTGAGAAATATCCTACTGGAAACAAAGCAGCCGCTGCCCAATTGAAAAAGGGCTTTTCCCTGCTGGCACTGGAACAGAAGACGGCAGGAATCCGCGAATTGCGCTCCCTGATCCAGCGTTTTCCGGAATCACATGAAGCCGACTTGGCGCGCCAGCGACTGAAAAAGTTGGGCATCGCTGTGCCCGCTACACCTGCACCTAAGAGGAGATCCTAAATTCGCGTCTGGCAGGCCTCTTAACCCGCCCCCTTGCACTCACTCAACTCGTGGGAGGATTTCATGTCCGGATCCGTCAACAAAGTCATCCTGGTCGGCCGTCTGGGTAAAGACCCGGAGGTTAAAGTACACGCCGAGCGGCGCTCCAGTCGCTAAGTTCAGTCTGGCCACCGACGAAAGCTTTAAGGACCGCACTGGCGAAAAGCAGAATCGCACGGAATGGCACAACATCGTGGCGTGGAATAAGCTGGCGGAAATCTGCGGCGAGTACCTGACCAAAGGGAAGCTGGTCTATATCGAAGGTTCAATCCGCAGTCGGCAGTGGCAGGATCAGTCGGGCAATAAACGCACGTCCTACGAGATTATCGCCAACTTTATGCAGATGCTGGGATCGAAAGCCGACTCGGAACGCATGCCCGCCGGAGGTATGGATCGCACCGCACCGGAGCCTCATGCCCCAGTGCCGACAGCGGCACCGCCATCGCCTTCCGCGGAGCCGGTGTCGCCGCCCGAACCCGAAATTAGCGACGAGGATATTCCCTTCTAGCCCAGGGTTTGAGATGACTGCCCGTTGCGTGTCGCGTTGTTTTCAGCCCAAGACCCCTGCCACTTGGAGGGGGAAGTTCTGTTCCCGATAATGCTTGCCAACCGGATGTAACCATCCGGACAGTTACTGAAAGCCTTTCAACTCAGCACGTGGAGGCCCTTGCCCGCAAAATCTCAGCCTCTCCGTCACCGCGAGGTGGGCGGTGGTGAACCCCAGCGCTTGTGCCTTTCATCGATCGCCCTTACGAATTCATCAAACTTTTTCGCTTGGTCAGGGTCCAGGATTTGCCGGATACGTGCGCGCGTCTCCTGGTGAAGCGTCTGGAACTGCGAATCAATCTGCTTCTGCAAGTCCTTCACTTTTTGCGAACTCTCATCAATAATCTGCCCGACCTGCTGCGTTTGGGCATCGGAGAGATTCAACGCCTTCTTGAGGTGCGCCACCGCACGGTCTTTGTTGAAACCATCGTGGTGCTGAAGGCGCCCGGTGTCCCACAAGAAATAATAAACGCCCACGCCCCCCAAGAATGGCGCCCAGGATAGTGGTCACAAAGAAATAAAAATAAACTCGGCGGGTCATTTCACCTCATTCGGGACAGCCGGCCCGGGAGCCCCAACGGGCGCCAAGTCTGGTGCTTCTGGCAGCCCAGTATCTCCCATGGGATCGGAGTAGGCCAGCGCCGCTTCCTGCGCAGGCATGTCGGCGGCGCTTAGACCGCGGACCGGCCCTGTCGACGGCAGCGCCAGGGCGAGGAGCGCCAAGAAGGTCAGGACCAAGGTCGCATACACGAAGCGCCGTCCCACTCGCTCGAAGAAATCTGCCACGCTGGGCGCCTTGCTAAGCTCGCCGAGTTGGCGGACCAACCGCTCGGCAAATCCCAGCGAAGGCTCGCTCGCTTCTTCGCACTTCAAAAGGCGAAATCCCGAGCGCACTAACCGCAGATCGCGATAATACTTTGCGCACGAAGCGCACTGCGTGAGGTGCTGGCGAACCTCCGCCGTTTCCTCACCTTCCCAAAGTTCGTCTAATCGATCGTGCATATCGTCACAACTCATGGCTTTTGTTTTCCTCCCGCCACTGCCGCAGGTCTTCCAACATGCGCTTTCGGGCTCGATGCAGTCGAACTTTCACCGTTGTCGGCTTCAGGTTCAGGATCTCCGCAATTTCCTCTACAGAATAATCCTGCAATTCCTTCAACAGCAGAATCTTTCTGTCATTCTCCGGAGCACGTTCCAGGAGCTTGTCAACCAAATCCTTCAAGACGATCTGCTCTTCGTGATCAAGGACGTGTTCCGGCTGACTTTCCGCGTTGGCCTCCAACTCCTGCTGGCTGTTCTCCCCCATCTGCCAGTAGAAACTCACGCGCGATGCGCGCTCGTGCCGCAAGTAATCGTAACAATGGTTAGTAGCGATGCGGCTGAGCCAAGTGGCAAAAGAGGATTGGAAGTTGTAACTCCGAATCGCCCGAAACGCCTTGATAAAAATCTCCTGAGCGAGGTCTTCCACTTCGTCGCGTCTGCGCACCAAATGATAAACCAGGGAGAAAACACGCTGCTGGTATTTCTGCACCAAGGGTCCAAAAGCCTCCGGCTCCCCCTGCTGTGCGCGTTTAATCCACTCAATCTCTTGGGCAACATGGGCGCCGGAATTATCCATCGGGCTTCCATCTTAGGCCGACCCTCAATGCTTCCGACGAGGGAGGAGCCTGCATGGTTACAGTAACAAGTAAGGCAAATTTCTAATCAAAATCTAATCAAAAAATTGGTTGACCACTTAATTACTTTGTGCAAGAATTTGCTTATGATAATCGGAACAAGACTTAAGAAGCTTAGAGAAGAACGGAACCTTTCGCAAGGTGATATCGAAAAGCGCACCGGCTTATTGCGGTGCTACATCTCGCGGGTTGAAAACGGACATACTGTCCCATCACTTGAAACCCTCGAGAGGTTGGCGGCGGCGCTCGAACTCCCCCTCTACCAGATGTTCTATGAAGGAGACGAGCCACCCGCGCTGCCAAACCTTAGTAGCCGCCAGACGACCGAAGAGCTGGTTCTCGACGCAGACCAGGAAAAGGAACTGCGCTTCTACGAGAAAGTAAAGCGGCTTCTCACCCGGATCGACGAGAAAGACCGCCAGCTCTTGCTGTACATGGCCCAGAAACTGGCAAGCCGGTAAACTCTTTCGTTTCAATGTTGTGGAGTGGTGTTTCGGGTTGACAACAAAGGCAGAGGTGTTTCACTCCCACTCGATGGTGCCGGGGGGCTTGGAGGTTATATCAAAGACTACCCGGTTCACACCTTTCACCTCGTTGACGATTCGGGTCGCCATGCGCTGCAGTAGTGTCGGTGGTAATTGCGCCCAGTCAGCGGTCATGCCATCTTCCGACTCTACTGCCCGAATGGCGATCGTTGAGGCGTAAGTTCTGGCGTCCCCCATCACTCCTACGCTTGAAACGGGCAAAAGTACTGCGAACGACTGCCAAAGCCGGTCGTAAAAACCTTGTGTCTTCACCTCTTGTTGGACGATTGCGTCAGCTTCTCGTACCATCCGCAGGCGATCAGGGGTTACTTCTCCTACAATCCGCACCGCCAACCCAGGTCCGGGAAAGGGTTGTCGGCCAACTAGGGACTCATCCAAACCGAGCTCACGCCCCACTGTCCGGACTTCATCCTTGAACAGCTCCCGCAAGGGCTCAATCAGCTTAAACTTCAAATCGGAAGGCAACCCACCCACGTTGTGGTGGCTCTTGATGGTGGCGGCTGGTCCCTTAACTGACACTGATTCAATAACATCCGGGTAGAGGGTCCCCTGCACCAGAAACTCTATGTCCTCCAATCCGCGAGCTTCGGCCTCAAATACCCGGATGAACTCCTCCCCAATGATTTTGCGCTTGCGCTCCGGGTCGGTAACGCCAGCCAGCCGGGAGAGAAAACGCTCGGAGGCATCGACGGCCTTCACCTTTAGGTGGGCTTGCTCCCGCAGCTTGCCGCTGACTTCAGCGAACTCATCCTTGCGCAATAAGCCATTATCCACGAAGACGCAGGTTAGCCGGTCCCCCAGCGCCCGCCCCACCAGCGTTGCCGCGACGGCTGAGTCTACCCCCCCCGATAGCGCGCAAAGCGCGTGTTTATCCCCTACCATCTCACGAACTTTTTGGATGGTTTGCTCAATAAACGATCCGGGAAACCAATTCGGCGTGATGCCGGCGACGCCCGAAATGAAGCGCTCCAGGACCTCGCGTCCCCGCGCTGTATGGTGGACCTCGGGGTGGAATTCCAACGCGTACATCTGCGCCTGCGGATTCTCAATGACCGAAATGGCGTTGAGTGTCCGCCCGGTGATGGCGAATCCTGGAGGAACATCCACCACGTGGTCGCCGTGGCTGTTCCAAACCTTGAGGGGTGAGGGAAAGCCTGCGAGCAGCCGGGAGGACGGCAGGATATCAAGCTCGGCGAAGCCGTATTCGCGCCGCCCAGCGGGCTCAACCTTGCCCCCGAGTTTGTGGGCCATCCACTGCAAACCGTAGCAGATGCCGAGTACGGGCAGGTGGAGCTTCAGCACGCGCTCGTCGCAGACCGGCGAGGCAGGATCATAGACCGACGACGGTCCTCCGGAAAGAATCAGCGCTTGCGGGCTCATGCTGACCAGGCTTTGAAAGGGGATGTTGCACGGCACGATTACCGCATACACCTGAAGCTCGCGAATGCGGCGGGCAATCAGTTGGGTATATTGCGAACCAAAATCGAGAACAACGACAGGTTGGGGATTGGTCATTTTGTGGTCCCGCGAAAAGCAGCTATCAGCGGTCGGCTATCAGCAATCAGCTTTCTAAAGACCTTGCTTGCATCCGTATTCTCAGCCTTCGGGTGGAATTCTGGAAAGGGCTCGACTGGCCGTGTGACGGCGCTGCTCGCGTATACGGTTCGAGCTGACCGCTGATAGTTGATCGCGGAAAGCTTCCTCATCACTTCGCAACAATACTCACCAGCTTCTGCGGCACGACGATGATTTTCTTCACGTGCAGTCCGGCCAGATGCTGGATGACTTTTTCCTCAGCCAATGCGCGGGTGCGGATTTCCTCCTCACCGGCGCTTACGGCAACGTGAATGCGTGCGCGCAGCCTGCCGTTGATTTGCACGGGATATTCAAGCTCATCTTCGGCCGCCAGTTCGGCATCAAATGCCGGCCAAAGGACCTTCAGCAGCGGCTCCCGGTGGCCAAGCCCTTCCCAGAGCTCGTCCGCAACGTGGGGAGTAAAGAGCGAGAGGATAGCCACCAGGAATTCCAGAGCCGTCTTTTGGGCGGTGGCGCAAATCTTTCCGGCCTCCACCGCCGCGTCGAGCTCGGTCAATTCGTTGACCAGCTCCATGGTGTTGGCGATATCGGTATTGAAGTGCCAGCGCTCTTCCATGTCCTCGGTCACGTGCCGGAGCGTCTGATGAGCCTTGCGCAGCAGGCGGCGTTCCTCGGCCGTCAGGGAGGCCTTTTCATCGGCACTCAAATTCCCTACCCTCACGCCTTGGAGTTTGCCCGCGTGCTTCGCCACCAACCTGTAGACGCGGCCCAAAAATCGAAATGCACCTTCAATGCCTGCGTCGCTCCACTCAAAATCTTTTTCGGGCGGCGCGGCAAAAAGCATGTAAAGGCGCGTAGCATCGGCGCCGTACTTGGCAAACATCTGGGTGGGGTCCACGACGTTCCCTTTGGACTTGGACATCTTTGAGCTGTCTTTAATCACCATGCCCTGCGTGAAGAGCCGTGCCACGGGTTCAGAAAAATCGACCAGGCCGATGTCGCGCATAACCTTGGTAAAGAAGCGCATGTAAATCAGGTGCAGGATGGCGTGCTCGATGCCGCCGATGTATTGGTCGACTGGGAACCAATATTTCACCACTTCCTTATCAATCGGGGCCGTCGCAATTTTCGGATCGGTGTACCGGTAAAAGTACCAGGAAGAATCGACGAACGTGTCCATGGTATCGGTCTCGCGCCGTCCGGGTTTGCCGCACTTGGGGCACGGGGTGTTTACGAACTCCGGTACGTCCGCCAGCGGCGAGTGTCCCCGACCGGTCAGCTTCACGTTCGGTGGGAGCACGACGGGTAACTCATTTTCCGGCACCGGCACAATTCCGCACGCCCCGCAATAAATTATGGGAATAGGTGTGCCCCAATAGCGCTGGCGCGAAATTCCCCAATCCTTAAGGCGATATTGAACTGTCCCTTTGCCGAATCCCTGCGCCTCGGCGTCGTGAGTCATCCGCTCGATGGCCTCTTCTGACGTGAGCCCGGAGTAAGGACCTGAAGCCACCAGGCGCCCATAATCCAGCATCGCGTGGTGAGGCGGGGTGGGCTCGGCTGCCGCGGGAGTTCCGTCCGGCACAATCACCGTGCGAATGGGCAGTCCATAACTCGAGCAAAATTCAAAGTCGCGTTCGTCGTGTGCCGGCACCGCCATAATGGCGCCCGTGCCATATTCCATCAGCACGAAGTTGGCTAGCCAAATGGGAACTTCCTCGCCATTGTAGGGATTGCGCGCCGTAAAGCCGGTGTCCGCGCCGAGCTTGGCCATGTCCACTTCCACGCGAGCGCGAACAGAGGAGGACTTAATCCGCTCCACCTCCTCACGCAGCCGCGAGGACGCCTGGGAATTTGCCAGCAGCTCCTCCACCAGCGGATGCTCAGGCGCCAGGAAAACGGCGCTACATCCGAAAATCGTGTCCACGCGGGTAGTGAAGATGCGCAGCGGTTTGCCCAGACCGGTAACGGTGAAATCCACAAACGTGCCCAGGGATTTCCCGATCCAGTTCTGCTGCATGGTCAGCACACGCTCCGGCCAGCGCACCAGTTCTTTCATGTCGTCAAGCAACTGCTCGGCATAGGCTGTGGTTTTCAGGAACCACTGCTCGAGTTCACGCTCGATGACGGGCGTCTCTTCATGCCGCCAGCAACAACCATTCACCACCTGTTCATTGGCCAGGACGGTTTCGCACTGCGGGCACCAGTTCACGCGGCTCTGCTTGCGATAGGCGAGCCCCCGCTCGTACATCTTCAAAAAGAACCATTGATTCCAGCGGTAGTATTCCGGCACGCAGGAGGCGATCTCCCGCCGCCAATCGTAGCTCACGCCCAGGCGCTGGAGTTGCCCGCGCATGCGGTCGATGTAAGTGAAGGTGAACTCAGAGGGATGCCGTTGGTGCTTGATGGCAGCGTTTTCCGCGGGCAAACCGAAGGCATCCCAGCCAATGGGATGCAGGATGTTGAAACCTTTCATCCACATATAGCGCGCCAGCGCGTCACCAATGGAATAATTGCGCACGTGGCCCATGTGAATGTCGCCCGAGGGATAAGGCAGCATTTCGAGCACATAGTATTTCTTGCGCCCGGGTTCGGCCTCGGTTTCAAACAGTTTTTCGTCGGCCCAGCGCTTTTGCCATTTGGTCTCTATTTGTTGAGGATCGTAGTTTGGGTCCATGTTATCAATTCTGAATTCTAAATTTTGAATATGAATTCCGTGCTGAGGGTACAAACCACTCTCATTCAGAATGTAGAATTTATTTCCTTTCGGCCACGGTTCAACTCTTCCGCGATTTATGCTTCGCCCAGGAACTTCCTTACGGCGTTAATTCCTTTCTCCGTTGCACAGAACCAGACGTCAGCAAGTTGATCCGGACGAAAATCCACAACCTGAGCCTCCCGGCCATTAAAGATGCAAGCCTGCGCGAATCCCTCACCGGTCAGCTCCCGCAAGGCATGGATAATCTCAGGTCGAGAAACCGGGGCCGCACTCCGCGCCGCCCACGACGCGGGGTCTCGATCGTCATCCCACTCGTTGATATTCTTGCGAATGATCTCCAACGTTACGTAGTCTTCCGAGATGGCGTCGAGCACCAATTCCAGGACAGCCTGGAACCGGTCCCGGGAGAGACCATCCCACCAACTATCGGCGTTTACCACGGGCTTGCACCCCTGCCAACTTTCGCATGACCTGAATATTCCGCACGTCATCGCCGGGCTTATCTACCGGGGTCTCGCAGATGAATGGAATGTTTTTGAGCTTCGGGTGCCGCACGATGCGGCCGAATGCCTCGGCGCCGATTTGCCCTTTGCCGATGTGTTCGTGACGGTCGGCGTGGGAAGCGAAAGGGGTCTTGGAATCATTGGCGTGAATCACTCGCACCTTTTTCAGGCCAATCGTCGCGTCAAGTTGCCTGACGGCAGCGGTAAGCCCTTCGGCAGTGTGAATGGCGTAGCCCGCTTCGAAACTGTGCGCGGTATCGATGCAGGCGCTGATCGGCAAGTCCTTTTCCGCGCCGGCGATGATCTCCGCCACTTCCTCGAAGGTACGGCCAATGACCGTTCCCTGCCCCGCGGTGTTTTCAATCAGGATGGTCAGGCCGTCGAGCTTCAGTCCTGCCGCCGCCTGGAGAAGCGATTCCACACAGGTCGCGATGGCCGCCGCCGGAGCGGCCCCCTTGGCGCTACCGGGGTGAGTGACCAGGAAATCCGCGCCCAAAGCCAACGCCCTCTCCAGTTCTAGTCGAAAGGCGGCAATGGAACGTCCCCGAATAAACGCATCGGACGACGCCAGGTTAATCAAATAGTTATCGTGAATGACGACGGGTGATAGGCCGTGGGCCTGGCGCGCTGCGCGAAACGATTCCAATGCCGCCGGGGAGGGGTCGAGGGCCCGCCAGCCGCGCGGGTTTGCGGAAAACATCTGGAAGGTGTCACAGCCAATCTTCTTGGCATGATGCGCCGCATTCTCCAGAGCACCTGCAATCGATGTGTGCACACCTACCTTCATAGAAATTTCCCCGCAATCTTAATTGTTCATGGTAACAGACCCGTTTGAAAGGCGTCAACGGAGGCAGACCGCAATGGGGCAGACGCGAGTTGATTGAATTCGGAGGCGGTCAGGGGTATATTGTCGGTCACACTGAAATCGATAATGAAAATTCCGGCTAAAATCCCTGCATGGACACCCACAAGTTGAGAGAGGAATGATGACATTCGAAAAGACCACATCCAAGGCGTTCAATCCGGAGGTCATACCCACTATCGCCTGCTTCAACCATGCCACTGTGCCTCTGGGAGTCGACTTTGACAGACTCATCGCGGCGATGCAGAAGTATGTTGATGCCCACGTTGCACTTATCTGGGGGACGCCGGCGAAACTGATCAAAACGAGAGGTTTTAAACCTGGAGCTTGGGCGATGGTGTTCCTGGACAACGCCGACCAGCAAGGCGCGTTGGCGTATCATGACCTGACGCCGGACGGTCTGCCGGTGTCCAAGGTGTTCGTCAAGACCACCTTGGATAACAACGACCTGGTGAGCGTATCCGCTTCGCACGAATTGGTGGAAATGCTGGTCGATCCAGCGGTCAACATGATGACCGCGGGTCCGAACCCAAAAGCGGCGTACGACTACGAGTGCGCCGACCCCGTGGAAGAAGAAAGCTTTCCGGTCAATGGAATTCAGATGAGCGATTTCGTCTACCCCGCCTATTTCGAGTCCTTCCGCCGGCCCAAGTCCGTGCGGTTCGATCATATGAACCTGGTGACCAAGCCGTTTCAGATTCTCAAAGGCGGCTATCAGGTTGTGATGAAGAACGGAAAGGATACGGAGAAGTTCGGGTCCAAGGCCAAGGAGAAGCGCTTCAAGAAGGAGGACCGTCGCGGCCACCGTAGCGAGACGCGCCGGAGAGGGAAAATGCTGAAGGTGGACATCGCCACGGTCGAAAAATACTTCGGTTAGCGGCGCGAATAACCCACTTTTGTATTCAGGCCGGGGCACCTTTTAAGCACGCTGGGCCGCGCCTATCCCCGCGGCTTCGCGGTCGCCTTCATGGAACGTCCACGACTTTTCGAACCCACCCACCGGGCCTGGAATGGCATCGTGGTCCGGATGCACCCAATCGTAATATTGAGCTAACTCGTTGACCAGCCGCGACTCTTCACTCTTTTCATGCACGACAAGGCCATCGAGGAAGGCCGGATCTTTGGCCAGATCCTCAAGGGGCGTGGACTCGATGTGATCGAGTGCGCAGCCCAGTGTGTAACAGGCCGTGCGATTGCAGATAGCCGTCAAGTAATGCAGATAGGCGCGCTGGGATTCTGTGACCCGGTTACGCCCGGGTAACCGCAAATGGGCCTCAAAAAGCAGTCCGCGAAGTAAGTGGCAGAGACCCTGATTGGTAAAGTTGCGTTCGTAAAAGGCTCTGATCATCCAGTCGTAGAAGACGTCGAGCTTCGGGTCGAGGAACTTGTAATCAGGTTCGAACTGCGTCCCCAGCAAGCGGCCCTCGGCCTGAAGGCGCCGCTCGATCGGCGTTCCGGCGTAAGGAAGCATCCGGCAAAAGGGGGCAACCGCCCAGCCATCGCCGATGAACGCCTCCAAAAAGGCAATATTCTGGCGGACGCTGCGAAAGGTCGAGTAGGGGTCAAGGAGCATGAAACCAAAATCGAAGGAAAGTCCTGCTTCTTTAA
Organism: uncultured Acidobacteriota bacterium; assembly: GCA_963825395.1. GTDB lineage: Bacteria > Acidobacteriota > Terriglobia > UBA7540 > UBA7540 > Bog-366. The sequence goes on from CAWGTQ010000029.1 coordinate 31,465, forward strand.
GTAGGCGACCAGCCCGCAGGTGCGTTTCCGGCACGATCCGTTTGCTCATGTTGATCAGCCCTTCTTCGTCGCCGGATTCGACACCCATGTAAACGTGCGTGAGCCCGCCGGCCATCAATCGATTGAGGATCTTCCCGTCAATTTCGTCAGAGCGGCAACTGATTTTGAAAGCGATCTCACCCGCACAGCCGGATTGGGCAAGGAGATCGGCAATCTCCATGGCCCAACGCTTGGCGTTCTTGCCGCCGGCCAGGAAATCGTCGTCCTGAAACAAGAAGATGGGCACCGTGCGGTTTCGGTGCAAATCGAGCATTTCATCGACAACCGCCTTGGGCGCGCGCAGACGGCGTAATGGGCCGCCCTGTTCCTCATAAAAGGGCCTGATGCTGCAAAACGAACAATCCCACGGGCAACCCCGGCTGCCGAGAATGGAGGCGGTAGGCATCGGGTGGCCTTCGTAATCGATTGAGCGCCGGTCAGGTAAGGGGAGGTCGTCGAGGTTCTCCACAACCTTGGCCAGCGGCTGCTCTTGAATTTCGCCGCTGGCCGAGCGGAATGCGACACCTGGCAAGGATCGGTAGTCGGCGCCCTTACCCAAATAGTTCAGCAGGTTAACGAGTGTAACTTCGCCATCAAAGCGGACGACGGAATCGAGGCCCGGAATACGCCGCAGGATTTCGGCGGGTTCAAAGCTGGCGTAGTGGCCACCCATCGTGAAGTGCGCGGTGACGCCAGCCTCACGCAGCGCCTGAATGACGCGGCCGAATTCGGGCGCCATATATTGAAAAATCAACGAGAAGCCAACTACATCCGGCTTTTCCTGCTGGATGCGCTGCAAGATGAAGTCCGGGTCGGAGCGGTACGTCATGATCTCCGCCGCGTGGCCAACGGAGTTGACTGCCGACATCAGATACCGCAGGCCAAGGTTGTCCTGGTCTTGGAAACCGATCAGCAACACCCTCTGCTGGCGGGCTTGCGGGTCAAACGACGGCAATCGCACGGACTCTGAGTTGAGTTCTCGCACGTTTACACCTCTCCCCTGGACGAGTAGCGGTGAAGAGTCACGAGCAAGCCGGACGAAGGCTCAGCTTTTTGCTTTCCGTTTTTCCAGTTCCTGGTTGACCAGCCCTTCCATCGCGGTGAGGCGAGTCTTCTCCGCATTGATGGAATGGAGCGATGATTGCAACTGTGCCGCGGAGAAGCGGCTGACGTCAATCGGAGCTGGATCGCCAACGGGGCGATGCACAGGTATCACCCCACCTCCCCCACCACCCCAAGGACCAGCAGGATCGACGATGGCCGCTCCCACTGCGGACTCTAGGCGGGACACACGATCTTGAAGTTTCTTGATATCGTCAGCAGTAGCCATGCTCTTTTCCTCCATTTTAGTCATTTTGGCTTGTTGATCGGGCAACGCACCAAGCTCACCTCCCTGTCGGAAGCGTCTGCGCGAATCTTCAATCAGCATCTAGGAATGTACCCGCAGTCTTATATCATAACCGTGCCTGGCCCGCAACTGTCGTTTAAAACAGCCGCAGCATAACGCGCTGTGCGCAAAACTCCGCAATGCCCAGCCGCAAATTCCTATTGGGACGGCAAGCTTATCGGGGGCGTTTCCCTGGGGGCGCGTACACTTAGGGTTTCTACACCTACCCGTCATCTCTCCACTATGCGGACACGCAACGGATCGATTCAGACGCGAAGGAAGATCAGGACAACCCCCGCAGCATTGAGGAGCGGAGTCTTATGGGAGGACGGGCCAAGGGGCGGCTGTGTAGCCTCAATTTCTTCTTGACAAAGCCTAGGCTTGTTGGTCTTATGGATGAGAAGACGGTGCCTCTGGACGAAGGGACACCGCGGATGACCCGCATGGAAGAATCTCGCCTGCGCCCGTCGTGGCAGCGGATGGACACCCCCCAAGAACAAAAAGTCATAAACCGGGCACAGTTCCGGAAAAAAGATGTTATTTTTTGGCGAACGAAGCCGCTATGTGTATGAAAACAAACAAATATAAGCCATCTTGTCCGACAGAAAAGGCGACATTTCTGCACGACTGACAGCCATGCGGACCAATTTTACACAGAACGACACGTATTTTGCGGGAATCGGAGGCTCTTTTGTCGGCTTATTAAGGGGGCGCGCCCGGGACGCGCTACAACCTAGGGCCGAGCGGCGCTCAGCCTCCCGGCCGTAGCGGCGGTCCCCGGCCGCAGTCATCGAGCGGACATCGACGCTACAACATGCCTTGTGAGCCCCATCAGGGATCCTTCGCAGATCAGGACACAACCTGCCCAACCGCTGGCGCGGCGAGGACACATCAGGCTTGCGAAGAACGGAAAACTGTTCAAGAATGCCATGCGGAGCACCCGCTGGAAGCGCGGCAGGCGTCCTTTGCGCCCCGCACGTATCCTGAATCTGTGAGGTCATCATGGAACCATTTCGTTATCACGTTTTCATTTGCGATCAAAAGAAACCCGAGGGAGTTCCCTGCTGCGCGGCGAGCGGCTCGGCGGCAACCATCGAGGCGCTGCGCAAGGAAGTGGCCGCGCGCGGCCTCGTGGACGAAGTCCAGATCACGACGTGTGGCTCGCTGGGGGTTTGCGAACGCGGCCCCAACCTGGTGGTCTACCCGGAAGGCGTCTGGTACTCGGGAGTGCGGGCGGAAGACGTTCCCGAACTCGTGGAATCGCATTTTATGCAGGGCCGCCCGGTGGTGCGCCTGATGAACAGCGACGTGGCTGGACTGCGGGCGGAAGTTCAATCGAATCGCGCTAAGTTTATGGCGGCACAGCGGGCCAAGGATGCGGCCGGCGTCCTACCCGACGACCTGAACCAAACCCTGCGCGCCTACATGGAAAGCCGCGCGCTGCTGACGGCCCTCGAACTTGACGTTTTCACTGCCGTGGGCAGCGGCGCAACGGCTGTGGAGGTAGCGCAGAAAATCTCCACCCACCCGCGCGCCACCGAAATGCTGCTGAACACGCTCGTCGCTTTGGGTATGCTCAGGAAGCAGCAGGGAGTCTTTCGCGACACTCCGGCGACGGCGCGCTATTTTGCGGAAGGGTCCAAGGACAACGCCCGCCCCGGACTGATCCACATCGCGAACATTTGGCACCGTTGGTCCAACCTGACGGAGTGCGTCCGCGCGGGTACGGCGGTGGGCCACCAGGAAATGGCGGAGCGTGGCGAGGACTGGACAGAGCCGTTCATCGCCGCGATGCATCGCAATGCCGCTGAGCGCGCCCCCCTGGTGGTGCGGGCCGTCGGAACATCGGCAGAAGAGCGCCTACTGGATGTGGGCGGAGGTTCGGCGGCGTACTCCATTGCCTTCGCCCAAGCCAATGAAAAGCTGCACGCGACGGTGCTTGACTTGCCACCCGTCCTTCCCATTGCCCAGGGGCACATCAATGCGGCGGGCCTGGCGGGGCGAGTGGAGACACGCGTCGGCGATCTGCGACGCGACCCGCTGGGCAAAGGCTTTACCCTTGTCCTCGCCTCCGCCATCTGCCACATGCTGAGTCCCGAAGAGAATCAGGATTTGCTGCGGCGCTGTTTTGAAGCGCTCGTACCCCAAGGTCGCGTGGTGATCCAGGACTTCATCCTGGAACCGGACAAGACTGGCCCCAAACAGGCTGCCCTCTTCGCCCTCAATATGCTGGTGGGAACCCCAGCAGGCAGCACCTACAGCTATGAAGAGTACAGCGCCTGGCTGCGCGGGGCGGGATTCAAAGAGGTCCGGGAAATCCGCCTGCCGGGACCCTCGAGTTTGATGGTGGGGGTGAAGGGGTAGACAGTAACAGGATCGTGAGCACCGCAAGGCTAAGCGACCACGCCTTCTCTCTTCTAACTTCTGGCTTCTGGCTCATGACCCCTGCTTGGAAGTTGACCGTGTCCTGATACCTTTGACTTTTGCGTTTTGCCTTTTGACTTGTTCTTTATCTTTACCAAATTCCACAACGTTCACCCGGTGGCCGGACCATAGGGTCACCCGCCTTGCAGCCGAAGGCTTTGGCGAATGCCGGCAGATTGGAGAGCGGCCCGATGACGCGGAATTTCGGCAGGGGGTGAGGGTCCACATTGGTCAGCATCCGAGCGAATTCCGGCCGCATGTTCTCCGCCCAACTCTGTGCGTAGCCGAGGAAAAAGCGCTGCTCCGGGGTGAAACCGTCTATATCCTTCGGCCGCGGTTTTCCTTCCAGCGACTTTTGGTAGGCGGCATAGGCGATGGCGAGGCCGCCGAGGTCGGCGATGCTTTCGCCCTCGACCAGCTTGCCGTTTTCGTGAAGTTTGTCTTCCACGGAGAAACCGTCAAATTGTTTGGCGATGCAGGCGCCGCGCGCGTCGAAATTCTTTTGGTCTTCGGGCGTCCACCAGTTCTTCATGATTGCCTTGCCCATCAAACTGGCTTCCTTCGTCGTCAAAACCGTGCGTCATTTCGTGGCCAATAATTGCTCCCATCGAGCCGTAGTTGAGGGCGTCATCCGCCTGAAAATCGAAGAACGGGGGTTGCAGAATTCCGGCGGGAAAGACGATCTCGTTCAATTGCGGGTTGTAGTAGGCATTCACCGTGGGCGGGCTCATCTCCCATTCGGTGCGGTCCACGGGTTTGCCCACTTTATTCAGGTCGCGATGGAATTCGAACACCGCGGCGCGGAAAACGTTTTCCACATAGGGCCCGCGCTGGATGTCCAACGCGGAATAGTCGCGCCACTTGTCGGGGTAGCCGATCTTATTATTGATGGCCGCCAGTTTGATCAGCGCCTGCTGGCGGGTGGCCTCGCTCATCCAGGGAAGGGTCTTGATGTCATCGGCCAGCGCGGCTTCCAGGTTCTTCACCATCGCCAGGGCGCGAGTTTTGGCCTCCGGGGGGAAGGCCTTCTTCACGTACACCTGCCCCAACGCCTCGCCCAGGGCGTCGGTCGGTGGAGCTTACGCACCGCTTCCAACGCGGCAGAATTTCCTTCGTGCCGGTCAGGACCATACCCTTGAAGTGAAAGTCCTCATCCACAAAGGGCGCGGACAAACTGGGCGCCGCGGCGTTAATCAGGTGCCAGCGAAGGTAAATCTTCCAGTTGGAGATCGGCTGGGCGGAAATCATCTGCCCCATTTCCTTGAAAAAGTCGGGGGCGGTCACATTCACATCGCCCTTGCCCGCCAAGCCCCACGGCGGTGAAATAATCCTCCCAGGGGAAGCTCGGGGCCAGGGTCTTCAGGCCGGCTTGCGGCATGCGGTGATATACATTCTTGGGGTCGCGCCGCTCCACCTCCGTCTGGGATGCCTTGGCAAGCTGCGTCTCCAGGTCCATCACCGTCTGGGCTTCGGTCGCGGCGGTCGCGGCCGGGTCGCCCATCAGTTCAAACATTTTGGCGACGTGTTTCTGGTACTCGGCGCGCTGCTCCTTGGATTTGGCGTCATCGCGCGTGTAGTAATCGCGGTCCGGCAAACCCAGACCGCCCTGGTCCACTTCGCCCGTCACCTGGGTGCTGTCCTTGAAGTCCTGGGTGGAACCCACGTCAAAGAATGCGTCAACTCCAATGCTCTGGAGGTGCGCGATCTCGGCCTCCAAGTCGGCGGTATTCGCGATCTGCTGGATGCGGTCAAACTCGGGCTGCAAGGGCTTCAGGCCTTCGCTGTCGATCTCTCGTGGTGTCCATGCAGCTGCCGTAGTAATCACCAATTTTTTGCTCGCTGCTTCCGCGCGCGGCCGTGGTGTTTTTGGCGGCGTCTTCGAGAATCTGATGGAGAATTTCACGGTTGCGCTCGTTGACCACATTCTCGACACCCCAGCTCGGATAGGCGGGGGGAATCGGATTTTTCGCCATCCCAGCCCCCGTTGGCAAATTGGTTGAAGTCCGTGCAGGGGGCGCAAGTTCGATCCAAATTAGCGGTATTAACGCCGTGCTCGGGCTCAAGCGGCGCCGCCGTCATGACCAGAGACACCACTGAAAGCAATACCAAAGCAAGCCACACTTTCCAGGACCGCATAGAGGAAGCTCCTCGCAAGAATCAGGATGGCCGGCGAAGCCCCGTAAGGCCACCGGCGAACTTTGCCATGCTATCAAGGAGAGGGGATGAATTCCAGCAAGGATTACTCCTTCGGCAGGCAAATTTATCGAGGCCCCGCTGGAATTGCCCTCAAGCCATTGTCAGAAACACCCCGCTGAATTAGACTACAATGGCGTCGAAGGGTTAGCAGCGCAGACGAGGGAATTCTCCATGCTGATCGTCATGAAGCCGCAGGCGAGCGAGGAAGACGTTCGCCGCGTGTGCGAGAAAATCGCGTCCATGGGCTACCGCGCCCACCCGATGCCGGGCGCGCAGCGGACGGCGGTGGGCATTACCGGCAATCCCGGGCCGCTGGAGCCGGAGGAATTCGAGAGCCTGCCCGGTGTCGCCGAGGCCATCCGGGTTTCCAAACCCTACAAGCTGGTGAGCCGCGAAATCAAGAGTGAGGACTCGCTGATTCACATCGGCCCGCCCGGCAGCGGAGTGACCATCGGGGGCAAAGAGCTGGCCATCATCGCCGGACCGTGCGCCATTGAGAACCGCGAGCAGGCACGGGCCGCAGCCGCGCGGGTGCGCGAAGCCGGCGCGCGCCTGTTCCGGGGCGGCGCGTTCAAGCCGCGAACTTCGCCTTACAGCTTTCAGGGCATGGGAGAAGAAGGCCTGGAAATCCTGGCGGAAATCCGGCGCGAGTTCGGCCTGCTGATCGTCACGGAAACCATCGACCCGGAAAACTGCGACCTGGTGGAAAAGTACGCCGACGTTCTGCAAGTGGGGGCGCGCAACATGCAGAACTTTTCCCTGCTCAAACGCGTGGGCCGCTCCAAGCTGCCCGTGCTGCTCAAGCGCGGCATGTCCGCAACGCTGGACGAATTCCTGATGGCGGCGGAATACATCCTGGCAGAGGGAAACTACAACGTCATTCTGTGCGAGCGCGGCGTGCGGACCTTTGCGGACCACACCCGCAACACTCTGGATCTGAGCGTGATTCCGGCGGTAAAGGCTCTCTCGCACCTGCCCATTATCGTCGATCCCAGCCACGGAACCGGCAAGCGCGACAAGGTGATTCCCCTGGCCCGGGCAGCCGTGGCAGTGGGGGCCGACGGGCTGATCGTGGAAGTCCATCCCGATCCTGACCACGCCGTTTCCGACGGCTACCAGTCGCTTTTCCCCGAACAGTTTGAGACGCTGATGGAGCAGGTCACCGCGATTGCCGGAGTGCTGGGAAGGACCGTGGGCCATGTTCGCTAACAACAGGCGAGCAGGCAGGTGGGTAAGTGGGCAGATGGGCAGGTGGGGGTTTTTCCTGCTGCTTATCTGCCTATCTGCCTACCTGCCCGCGGTGGTCGCTTGCCGGCGCCAAGTCCCGCTGAATCCATACACCGCGTATGTCGTGAACCATCATAGCGCCACGCTTGCGGCGGTGAATTTGGCGGACTTCCACGTCACCGCTTCTCTTCCGGTAACGCCCGAGCCGGAGCGCGTTCTGGTACGCCCGCACACCCAGCAACTTTACGTGGTATCAGCCACCGGCAAGATCAGCGTTGCAGCCTTCCCGCACCTCCACCTTGTCACCACGCTCGACGTGGGTAAGAGCGCCAAAGACTTGGCGTTCTCACCCGATGGCCGCGCCGCATACGTCCTGAACCCGGCAGATCATGAACTCGTTTTTCTTGATTGCAAAGGGGCCCCGGGCGATCCCCCGGAAGGAGCTATCCCCAGGGTGACCTTTCGCCTCCGCCTGGGAGCCACACTGTCAGACCTAGCCCTCTCCCCCGACGGAAAAACTCTGGTGGCCGCCTCATCTTCCCCTGGCCAGATCACCTTCATAAGCGCCCAAACACGCCAGCCACTGGGGGCGGTAGAGGTTGGGCAGTCGCCCGGCCCCATGGTGATCCTGCCGGACAACTCAAAAGTTTTCGTTGCGGACACAGGTGAGGAAAAGATCTCCGCCGTGGACGTGGCCTCCCGGAAGCTGCTATCGCACATCGAGATTGGCACACAGCCCACGACATTGTTGCTGAAGCCCGATGGCGGCGAAATTTTTGTTCTCGCCGGCCAATCCTCCACTCTGGTTATTGTGGACGCATTCCATGACAACGTAGAGCAGACTTTTCCCCTCGGCCGCGGCCCGGTAGCGGGCGTTTTTCGGCAGGATATGAGTGTGCTTTACATCGCGAACGCGGGGGACGGTTCAGTGCTAGCCCTGGATGCTCAAAACCGGGTGGTGCTGGCCTCCACCCACGTGGGGATAGAGCCACGCGCCCTTGCCCTGACGCCGGATGAACGGCTCCTGGTGGTCGCTGATGGCGCCGCCTCCAGCCTCGCCATCTTGCATGCTGACCCCACCAGTTTGAGCAATGATCGCTCCGTCCTCATCACCACCGTGCCGGTTGGCGCCTCACCGACGGATGTGGTGGTCCCGGACTTTATCAATTCGGAGCATTGACCCCTGAGGCCGGCCTTATCCTGAAGTCCGCCGAAGCAGATAGATAAACACCGGAGCGCCCGCCACGGCGGTCACGGCACCCACGGGGAGTTCCGCGGGAGCAACCACGGTTCGCGCCAGCGTGTCGGAAAGCACCAGCATGATGGCGCCGCCAAACGCCGCAGTGGGGATGAGCGTGCGATGGTCATTGCCCACCAGCATTCGCCCCAAGTGGGGCACCAGCAATCCCAGATAACCAATCGCTCCACTCACCGAAACGGCCAGGCCGGTCAGGAGCGAGGCAAGCAGGTAGACGGCCGTTTCCACGCGAGCCACGTTGACGCCCAGGTGCGCCGCTTCCCCTTCTCCGAGCAGAAGCACATTCAAGTCCTTGGAGAAGGCGTAGAGCGCCAAAATGGCGATGACGATGGCAGGGGAAAGAAACCGGATCTGAACATCTGTGACCACGCTCAGGTCGCCCATAAGCCAGAACGCCGTGCCGCGCACGTCGCGCGTTGAGAGCAAGGTCAATACGAAGAGAATCATGGCGGAAAGGAACGACGCCGTCACCACTCCCGCCAGCAAAAGCGTGTAGCTTGACAGCCGTCCCGCGCGCCGGCCGAGGAGGTAAACCCAGGACATCGTCAGGACCGCACCGGCAAACGCGGTGAGCGGAGTTGCTGACGCAGCCCGTCCGCCAATCCACAGAGCCACTATCGCGCCCAACGCCGCGCCGCTCGATATCCCCAGGACGTAGGGATCCGCCAGGGGATTCCGCAGCATGGCTTGCAGCCCCGTTCCCGAAACCGCCAGGGCCGCGCCCACCAGCATCGCCAGCAGAATACGGGGAAGGCGGATGTCCCGCACGATGACGTTCGCTTCCGATCCAGGATGTCCCCCCAGCAGTCCCGACCACACCTCACCCGGAGAAAGATGTACGCCTCCCAGCGCCAAGGCGCCGAAGTCAATCAGGATGAGCGCCGCGGCCAACGCCAGTAGCAAGAAGACTACGTTTCTGCGAGTGGGAGATAGGGTCATGGCACTTTAACCTGCTGCTTCGCCACGGGATGAAGGATGCTCGCCAGTTCTTCCAGCGCATCGATCAAACGAGGGCTGGGCCGCATGATGGTCTCGGCAACAAAATATAAATGATGGTCTTTTACCGCCGCCAAGTCTCGCCATCCGGGCAGCTTTTGAAACTCGTCGAGCCCAGGTGCGAAGGCATCCGTCTGGGGAAATAAGATGACGTCGGGAGCCCTATTCAAGACGTCCTCCAAACCCATGTGCGGCCATTCACCCTTCAGGTCGTCGCTGATGGAAACGCCGCCCGCGCGGTGGATAACATTGGAAATGAAGGTCTGACTTCCCGCCGTGATGAGGGGGCGATACCAGACCACAAAAAGCACCTTCGGCCGCGGCTGAGCTTGCACCTGTCTATCGACGGCCGCCACCCTGGCGCGCAGCAGCGCCACAAGCTTCTGGGTGGGCTGGTCCCAATCAAGAACGTGTCCCAAATCTTCCAGGGATTGAATTGTGCCTTCCACCGTATGCGCCGTCACTCCGTAAAGCGGGATGCCGAGGCGCTCAAGTTGATCAGCGGTTTCGCGCCGGTTGGCCTCATCGGTACCCAGAACCAGATCGGGTTTGAGCGCCACGATTTTCTCCAGATTGGGATTAAGCAGGGCGCCCACATGCGGGATGGTCTCTCGCCTGCGGGGGATAGTCACAATAATCCGTGTCGCCCACCAAGCGATCCCCAAGCCCTAGCGCGAACAAGGTCTCAGTGATGCTGGGCGCAATCGAAACCAGGCGGCGGGGATGATCCGGCAGATTCACCCGGCGGCCCGTCTGGTCCGTCACGACGCGCGCGGAGATCGCACTTGCGGATAATAAGAGGAGGGTGAAAGCCAGAGGCACGAGGGACTTCGTTGAGACAAAGCCGTCTGCACCCACCGCCGGACCCGGCGGCCTCCGCAAGGTCGCTTCGATTTATCAGAGAAAAGTTCCGCATTCAGCACGAGCCGCAAAAAACAATAGCTCCGCGAACTCTTGACGAGGGCGGAGCTAGATCCTCCCACTCTTTCTCGCGAAGAGTGTGCGGTGGGACCCTTATCGCGTAGATGCGATGTGTCCCCGGACGCCCAGGCAGGTCTCCTGACTCGCGGCGCGCTCACGGCCCTGCTTCACCTTCCCACCCCATTCCTGTCTTGCGGGCAGTGGTTCCACCCGGGAATCCTGACTCCGGGTGAACGAGCAGAGCCCGCCGCTCACAGTGGCGGGACCGTGGCCGACTCTCACGGCCTTCCCTCTTGTTCCTCGCGCTTGGCGAGAACCTGGGTCCATACAAACAGAAACGTAGTGCAGTGCGGCAGAGCCGGACCCCACCTCAGAAACCTCAAGCCTGCACTACCTAGCCGTTCAGTCTATGTCGTGAAAATATGTTTGTCAAACTTCCGCGCCTCGTCAACAATAGGCAATGCCATGAAAACCCAAATCCTTGATAGCTTTGCTGGTGGTTGGTGTGGGTCCTGGCCTGCACCGTGGCAGCGAAGGAAAAGAATCAGACCGATGCATCTCATCCCCCTGCCCCGATCGGGTGGCTCGATCTCCAGGCGGGCTCCCGTAATCTTTCGGTTTCCTGAGCCCGACTTGCAGAAGGTTACCCGCAATCTGGCCCGGGGAGCGCTGCTCCCCGTCTTTAAGACGAAGGAAAAACATGGCGTCGAAGTTGGCCCAAGTAGGAGCGCTCAATTTGGAGACTGGGAGCTCAGAATTGGGATGGGTGGAAATAAAAGCGGCTGACCTGAAGCCCCCGGAATCCTATCCGGTGGATAGTGAATTGTTGCGCTCGCTCGGTGCCCCCTACCTCGACGATTTCACCGCCGAGCACACGGATATTGCCAGATTCCTGGTGCGGCAAGCCCAGGGCCCCCCGGTGCTGCTCTGCTATGTGGTCACGATGCCGCTGTCGATGGCGAAACTCGTCATCTTCACTCCTAGCCAGGGAAATTTCTTACCCGGCGCTGCATTGAATATTCCCATAAGTGAAATGCAGGGCGGAATTACTTCTCTGGAAATCCGCGACCTGGTGGGCGACGGAAGCGAGTGCGTGATTTCCAAAGAACCCTTCCGCGAGCAGGCGCAAACTTATGGCGACCAACCTGCGCATCAGAAGAATCGCGGACGGCCAGTTTCAAGCCGTGTGGCAGGCGCCTATCGAATTCCATAACCTCTCGCAATACTCCCCCAAAATGCAAATCCTCCAGCCGCCCGAGCAAAACATTGGCGCGCCGGGAACGGTAACAACTGGAGAGGTAACGTTTCGCCCCAGCGGCAAAGGGCAAGAGCCGGTTTGGAAAGGGAAAGTGGAGTTTTTTGTTTTCGGCAGGGATAAGGCGATCAATTCCGTTAACATCGAGAAGGCGTGCCCCTGGGATGGCCAGAGATTTGCGCCGCTGCGGTGAGCGCCCGGCGCCATTAATTTGCCGGGTGAGTTGCGTTATAATCGCGCCGCCTTTGCCGTGCTGGCAAATGCAGGCGCTGCCGACCGAGCACGCAGAAAGCCCCAGAACCCGGAGCATGCCCATGGAGGAAACCCTGCTACCCCTGTTTCCCCTCGAGATTGTGCTCTTTCCGGAAGAACCCCTGCCCCTTCACATTTTTGAAGACCGCTACAAGACGATGATTGGCGAGTGCCTTCAGGCCAAGGCCGCGGGCAAGGGCCAGCAGGAATTTGGAGTGGTCCTGCTGAAAGGGCAGGCCGTGAGCTCCGTGGGCTGCACCGCGCGCATCATCAATCTAACGCGCCAATATGAAGATGGCCGCATGGATATCCTTACCGTCGGCAAGCGCCGTTTTGAAATACTGCTGACCAACGAGGAAAGGCCCTACTTGCAAGGCACTGTCGATTACTTTGAAGATGACGGCCCGGATGCTCCCAGCGACAAGGCGGCGGAAATTGCCATCGAGTGTTTTCGCGAATGCCATGAGAAAACTGCGCCACGCCGCCGAGATGCCGGTTCACCTTCCCCGCCCATACCGTTATCTTTCTTTCCGGCTCGCCGCCGCGCTGCCGCTCGACCTCGAATTCAAACAGCAACTCCTGTCCCTCCGCAACGAACCGGAGCGCCTCGCGCTGGTCCAGCGCGCCCTTGAGATTCTCATGAATCAGCTTGATCACGTTCAAGAATCCCAACAAAAGGCCGGTGGAAACGGCCGCGTCCGCCACGGGTGATTTCAGATGCGAAATTGAGATTTCAGATTGCGCGCACCCCTCATGGGGTAGCGGTGCAGTTTGGTGTGGCGGCGCTCTACGAGCGCCGGAACATATAGAAGCAAAAGCCGCCGGTCATGGATCGCCGCTGCAAAAAACCAAACTTTACCACTGGCCCCACATTGAGTTCGCTTGCACATTGGCTTATAATGAATTTGGGGCTGGGGCAAAATGCAAAAACTAAAAACGCTGGGCGAGCTGAAGAAGTCTCATTATCAGAGTGTCAGCATCAAGGACGAAATGCGCGCCAATCTTCTGCGCAAACTCGCTGCGGGAGAGGCAATCTTTCCGGGCATCATCGGATTCGAAGACACGGTGACACCGCAGATCGTCAACGCCATCCTCTCAAAACATAACTTTATCCTTCTGGGGCTTCGCGGCCAAGCCAAGAGCCGCATTCTGCGCTCGCTCGTCTCGCTGCTGGATCCCGCTATTCCCATCATCGCCGGATGCGAAATCAACGACGACCCCTTCCATCCCCTTTGCCGGGCATGCCACGAACGCCTGCAAGAGATGGGCGACGCGACGCCTGTCGATTATCTTGCGCCTGAGCAACGTTACATTGAAAAGCTGGCCACGCCTGACGTGACCATCGCTGACATCATCGGCGATCTCGATCCCATTAAGGCCGCGCGCGGAGGGCACACCCTGGCAAGCGAACTCACGATTCATTATGGCCTCCTGCCGCGCGCGAACCGAGGGATATTTGCCATCAATGAGCTGCCGGACCTTTCCGGTAAAATTCAGGTGGGACTTTTCAATATCATGCAGGAAGGGGACGTTCAGATCAAAGGCTACCCGGTACGATTGCCCCTTGACGTGGCGCTGGTCTTCACCGCCAATCCGGAAGACTACACTGCCCGGGGCAAGATCATCACCCCGCTGAAGGATCGCATCGGGTCGGAAATCCGTACCCATTACCCGGCAACGCTGGACGAGGGCCTCGCCATCACGGCGCAGGAAGCCTGGACCGACCGCCAGGGAGAGAAACCCTTGGTTATCCCGCAGTTCATACGCGAGGTTATTGAGGCCATTGCTTTCGAAGCGCGCACGGACAAGCGCGTGGACAAACGCTCCGGCGTCAGCCAGCGCATGCCCATCACTTGCCTGGAGAACACCATTAGTAGCGCGGAGTGCCGTTCGTTGAAGCACCGTGAGGCCACGATCGTCCCCCGACCTTCCGACATTTACGCTTCTCTGCCCTCCCTGACCGGCAAGCTGGAACTTGAGTATGAGGGTGAAATGCGCGGCGCCGACACCGTCGCGCGGGAGGTCATTCGCCAAGCCATCGCCAAGGTTTTCAAAAAGTACTTCGACAATGTCCCCCTCCAATCCGTCGTGCAGTGGTTCGAGCTCGGCGGGACACTGAGGTATTCGCCCAATTCATCGTCCGAGGAACTTTACCAACAGTTCAAAAGGATTCAGAACTTGCTGGAGAAAACTCAAAGCTTGGGCATTAAAGCTAAGGACAACCTTGCTCTGCTGGCCGCGGGCGGCGAGTTCATTTTGGAAGGACTGTATGCACTGAAGCGCATCAGCCGCAACGAGGAATTGGGTTACCACACCGAACACCGCCCCCCCGAGCGGCCGGAGGAGGAACCCACGCCCGATGGCACCGCGGCGGCGGCCGCTGAACTAGGGAGGGCTGAAAGTCGAAAATCTAAACTCGACAATCGCTTCCTAAGGACCAATCCGAGTTTCGAATTTCGTGTTTCCAGTTTCGATTATGAAATACGTCAAGTATTCCAAATACGTCGCGGACCCCTTCGACGACCTCAGCGCCGAGGACCTACTCCAGATGCTCGGGGACTTCCTGCTCGACAGCGGGTTCTATAACCAGTACCAAAACATCTACGATATGGACCCTGAGCGAACGATGGAGCAGCTTCATCAGGCGCTTCTGGAGGCCCTGCGCGATCAGGGAAAGATTCCCGACGAGTTGCTGCAACAAATGCTCCAGAATTGGGAAGACTACCAGAACTCCGAACTGGCGGAGAAAATCAATAAGCTGCTCGAGCGCCTCGTCGGAAGAAGGTTACGTCTCCGTCGAGCAGCCCAACCCCAGCCAGGGTCAGATCATGGAGCGCGAGGGCGATCCTTCCGCCGGGCCGCAAGAGGGCAAAGCCAAGTTCGAGATTACCGACAAGGCCCTCGATTTTCTGGGGTTCAAGACTTTGCGCGACTTGTTGGGTTCGCTCGGGAAATCCAGCTTTGGCCGGCATGATACCCGCGAGCTTTCGACCGGCGTCGAATCCGAGGGATCCAGCCGCCGCTATGAATTTGGGGACACGCTGAATCTGGACGTCAATGCCACCCTGCTCTCCGCGATCCGCCGCAACGGCCTGAAGACCCCTCTCGATCTCGATTACCAGGATTTGCAAGTCCACCAGTGCGAATATCAAAGCTCCTGCGCCACGGTGTTGATGCTCGATTGCAGCCATAGCATGATTCTGTATGGGGAGGATCGCTTTACCCCGGCAAAGAAGGTTGCGCTCGCGCTCACCCACCTGATTCGCAGCCAGTACCCGGGCGACACTCTGCACCTTGTCCTCTTCCATGACTCGGCGGAAGAGATGCCGCTCTCGGAGTTGGCGCGCGTTCGTGTGGGACCTTACTACACCAATACGCGCGAGGGCCTGCGGCTGGCGCAACGCCTCCTTTCGCGGCAGAAGAAAGACATGCGCCAGATCGTGATGATCACGGACGGCAAACCTTCCGCGCTCACGCTTGAGGATGGACGGATTTACAAGAACGCCTTCGGGCTCGACCCCTTGGTGGTATCAGAAACCCTGCACGAGGTGGCGCGTTGCCGCCGCAACGGAATCCTGATCAACACCTTCATGCTCGCACAGGATTATGGTCTGGTTAACTTCATCCAGAAGGTGACGGAAATCTGCCGTGGTAAGGCCTACTTCACCACTCCTTATACCCTTGGGCAATACCTGCTGATGGATTACATGAAGAAGAAGGTCAAGCATATCCATTAGCACCGGCACGGTTGCGGAGAAAGGTGTCCCTGTCCTACCCTCGCCGGCTGGCCACGAACTCCCAGGGCTCACCATGCTGCGGGTTCTGCTACAATACTTCTCGAAGCTGCTGGGGAGAGAAACCGATGCCCACTTTGACCGCGGGGAAGACCGCACCAACTTTTCAACTTGCCACGACCACGGGCGAGCGCCTTTCCTTGCCGGAGGCTCTTGCCGACGGCCCCGTTTTACTGGCCTTTTTCAAGGTTTCCTGCCCCACTTGCCAGTTCACCTTCCCCTTTCTCGAACGCATATATCAGCAACTGCGTGAACAAGGCGTGCAAATCTGGGGAGTCGTGCAGGACAAGGCGCAGGAGGGCGCGCGATTTGCCGCCACCTATGGCTTGACGTTCCCCATCTTGATCGACGACTCGCCCTACAAGGTTTCCCGAGCATACGGTCTGACCCACGTGCCGACACTCTTCCTCGTAAAGCCGGACGGCCACATCGAGATTTCGCAGCGAAGGCTTCTGCAAAGCCGACCTTCTGGCCATCCAAAACTCCCTGGCCCAATCGCTTTCCGCCACTCCGCCGGCACTTTTCCTTCCGACCGAGCGAATCCCGGAATACAAGCCCGGGTGAGGGTCGAAAAACTAGGCTTGGTCCAAGCCTGGAGCCAACTTGCAAATAATCGAGTTAAGGAGGAATCAGCGCCTTGCGCGCGATCAGGAAATCTCTGTCTCTGCTTGCTGCACGCGCTTCTTGTGTTTGGGAAGCTTCTTGCGCCTGTCCTGGTGGGTTTGCGCCGCAGGAGGTGAACCCACGCGCAATCGTGCCTGGCGTTTGACCTCGGTGGTGCTTTTGAACGGCTTGGGCTTTTTGGGCTCATGGGCAAAGTGGCGAGTGGATAGTGGTCAGTGGCTAGCAACTAACCACTAACCCACTCGCCACTGCCTTTAAGCTTTTGGCGGAAGTGTGTCGGAATCGAACCGACCGGCCCACCATAGGCAGGCCCACAGGATTTGAAGTCCTGGGTGAACACCAGCCCACATGCACTTCCGCCCTGATTTTAGGCAACTCGCCCCACAGCGTCAAGGTGACCCGCCGAAAGGTGGCAATGATCGAGGAATTGGCACCTCATACGGGGTAGGGCGCCCCCCGACATTGGAGGAGTTCATGGCGTATTACGGCGTATATCTCGGCGTAGTTTCCGCCAACAATGACCCGCAGCAGTCTGGACGAGTTCAGATTAGACTCCCCTGGCTTGGTTCAACAGTCTGGGCACTGGTTGCCTCTCCTATCGGTTCTACACCCGCAGGCACCATTCAAACCGGCACCGCG
>CAWGTQ010000030.1:0-47136 GCA_963825395.1 uncultured Acidobacteriota bacterium
AGCAATCCAGATTGGCTCCGAATGTCGCGCACTCCGTGCGTTTTTTCAGAAAGTTCCAATGAATTGTCATCAAAACCGCACAAGCGCTGCATTTTCGGCCAAAAAACCGGATAAATTCTCGTCCCTTTTGTCGTCCTCGCCCGTGTTTTCAAGCATATAGCCGGGTCGATCTTCATTTTTAACATCTCTTTGCCTTGTTTCAAACACATCGTGGGAAGACGGCACCTTCCGTGGCCTTTCGTTCGGCTCGGTGCACGCCCTTGCCACCCTCTAAGGCTAGCGCAACGGCAAGGTACGTTGTCAACAGAATTCTTGCGGAATTTCCTGCCGGTAGGAAAAGATTTTACAATTCCCGCCGCAAATTTCCTACCGGTAGGAAATGGGCTACGAGGCTCGCCGACGAAGCCCACAAAATGTCAGGATCGCCAGGGATGCCAGACACAACCGTGGCAAGGGCGTTGACCAGCCAAAGGGTTTGTTTCCGAGGACCCGCGTTCCTCAGGCACTAACCGCATTCTGATAGGATAAGCTCAGTTTTTACAGTGACATGCCGCTCCCTATCGGCGCCAAGCTAGGTTCCTACGAGGTCTTTGCCCCCATCAGCGCAGGTGGCTTGGCTTAGCACAAGGCACGGTTCCAGAAATCTGTCGTGCAGGACGCTTCGGGATGGGCAAATCAGAACCGGCGCGGCGGGTTGGCGAAGAGCAACGCTCTACGACCCGGTCTACAAATGCGCCTCGATGCCAAGTCGCAGGGTTTCACCCTGCTCCAGCCGGCCCTGAGGAGCAAGGGCAACGCTGCGATCTGACCATCGACCACGTGAGAAGACACGCGGACCACCCCACCTCATGCGCCCAAATCAGCTCGTAGCGCTGAGGTATCCGTCGGCCGGGGGATTCCTCTGCGGATTTTTGTTATTTCGCGTTGATAAACCTGTAAGCGCCCATCGTATTAAGAGCCGCGGAGGAGGGCTAAAATGCGCCCGCCCCCGCGCTACCCCCACTCGCTCATGCGCCCGTGGCGCGCAACGTGAACGTAGGGGCGAGGCGGCGCCTCGCCCCTACACCGTTAGGCAAGGTCGTAGCGATCAAGGTTCATCACCTTGTTCCACGCCGCCACGAAGTCCTTCACAAACGCCTTCTTCGAGTCGTCACAGGCATAGAATTCCGCGATGGCTCGGAGCTGGGCGTTGGAACCGAAGACAAGATCGACACGAGTGCCGGTCCACTTGAGTTCGCCCGTCGCGCGGTCGCGAAGCTCATACACGCCGTCGGAGGTCGAGGAGGGCTGCCACTTCATCTTCATGTCGACCAGGTTGACGAAGAAATCATTCGTCAGCGTCCCAGGCCGGTTGGTGAAGACGCCGTGTTTAGAATGTCCGAAGTTTGCATTCAGGGCGCGCATGCCGCCGAGGAGAACCGTCATCTCAGGGGCGGTCAGCGTCAGCAACTGCGCCCGATCCACCAGCCGCTCCTCCGCGGATCTGGGGTCTCCATTCCGCAGGTAGTTGCGGAACCCGTCGGCCGTCGGCTCGAGTACGGCAAATGCCTCCACATCGGTCTGCTCCTGCGAAGCATCCGTGCGCCCCGGTGAGAAGGGAACCTTCACGGTGTGCCCGGCATTTTTAGCAGCTTCCTCGACGGCTGCGCAGCCGCCCAGAACGATCAGGTCAGCAAGCGAGACTTTCTTCCCCCGGACTGCTTGCCGTTGAAATCCTTCTGGATCGCCTCCAGCTTCTGAAGGACCTTTGCCAGTTCGGCCGGCTGGTTGACTTCCCAATCCTTTTGTGGCGCCAGGCGAATGCGTGCCCCGTTGGCACCGCCGCGCTTGTCGCCGCCGCGGAACGTTGCCGCCGACGCCCACGCCGTCGTGACCAATTGGGAGATGGACGGTCCTGAGGCGAGGATCTTCGCCTTCAGGGCGGCAATGTCCTGCTCGCCGATCAGCTCATGATTCACCGCGGGAACGGGGTCCTGCCACAGCAGCGGCTGTTTGGGAACGAGTGGACCCAGGTACCGCGAAATAGGCCCCATGTCGCGGTGCGTCAGCTTGAACCAAGCCTTGGCGAACGCGTCGGCGAATTCCTGTGGATTTTCGTGGAAACGCTTCGAAATCGGCGCGTAGATCGGGTCCATCCTCAGGGAGAGGTCCGTGGTGAACATCATCGGGGGGTGCTTCTTCGACGGATCGTGGGCATCCGGCACGGTGCCCGCTGAAGATCCGTTCTTGGGCGTCCATTGGTTAGCGCCGGCGGGACTCTTGGTAAGTTCCCATTCATATCCGAACAGGTTGTCAAAGTAGTTGTTGTCCCACTTGATCGGGTTGGTGGTCCATGCGCCCTCGAGTCCGCTGGTGAATGCGTCGTCGCCTACGCCGGTGCCAAAGGTATTCTTCCAGCCGAGGCCTTGCTCTTCGATGGGGGCAGCCTCGGGTTCGGGACCGACATACTTAAGCTGCTCGGCAGCGCCATGAGCTTTGCCGAACGTGTGTCCGCCGGCGATGAGGGCCACCGTCTCCTCGTCGTTCATCGCCATGCGGCGGAAGGTCTCGCGGATATCCCGTGCCGCCGCGAGGGGATCCGGCTTTCCATTGGGCCCTTCCGGATTCACGTAAATCAGGCCCATCTGAACCGCGGCGAGAGGATTCTCGAGCTCGCGATCGCCGCTGTAGCGCTCGTCGGCCAGCCACTTGCCCTCCGGCCCCCAGTAAATGGCTTCCTCCGGCTCCCAGATGTCCTCGCGCCCACCGCCGAAACCGAAGGGCTTGAATCCCATCGACTCCAGAGCCACGTTACCGGTGAGGACCATCAGGTCACCCCAGGATATTTTGCGGCCGTACTTTTGCTTGATCGGCCAAAGCAACCGGCGTGCCTTGTCGAGGCTCACGTTGTCCGGCCAGCTGTTGAGGGGCGCAAATCGCTGCGCTCCGGAACCCGCGCCGCCTCGACCATCGTGGATACGGTACGTGCCTGCGGCATGCCACGCCATACGGATGAAGAGCGGCCCATAATGGCCGTAGTCCGCGGGCCACCAGTCCTGCGAGGTCGTCATCAAGGCATGGAGGTCCTTGATCACGGCATCCAGGTCAAGGCTCTTGAATTCTTCCGCGTAATTGAACTCCTTCTCCATAGGATCGGACAGGGGGCAGTGCTGGTGCAGCATCTTCAGGTTCAACTGATTCGGCCACCAGCCCGCATTCGACGGTGCCGTGGGTCTGCGAGCGCCGCCCGCTACCGGGCACTTGCTTTCGGTTGACAAGGTTTGCTCCTGATGAGCGGAGACAGGCGCCCCCGCTGCAGTGGTGAGTGTTTTATCCATATGTTTGCCCTCCTTTGAATTAGTTAAAAAAACTGTGACGAACTACGAATCCATCCTGGCTTTCCCCTTCCCGCCATCGCCGGCGGCCACGCTCGCTCGCGCTCGCCACCTATCCCGCATACACACCGCGTCCTAATTCGAGTGTAGCGCCGCCCTTGAGGGCGGCACGTGCCGGGCTCAAGCCCGGCGCTACAAGTACACTGCTGGTATCTATACGCCGGCGACGCTCAACCGGAAGCGTGCCGGGGAGCGCACTTCGTGCACAGCCCCCGGAAAATGAGTTCGCATTCGCGAAGAATCCGCTTACCAAGGAAGCCCGAGGCAGGCCGGGGCACGTCGTACCAATCAATGTCCTCAACCTTGCCGCAGCGGTCGCAGATGAAGTGGTGATGCCGCACGCCTTTCGCATCGAATCGCGCGGCGCGGCCCGCGACGGCCACTTCACGCACCAAACCCGCCTGCACCAGGTCCCGCAGATTGTTATATGTCGTGCCCCTAGAAGAGCGCGGATCCACGCGATTCACGGCTTCGAAGATTTCCGCAGCAGTGGGATGCCTGTTATGTTCCATCAAGAATGCCATCACGGCGTAGCGCTGCGGAGTGCACCGTAACCCGCTGCCTTCCAATGACCGTTTAATCGACTGGGGTTCCATGAATCAATTAGATTATTTCTAATGTGAGATTTTGTCAAGACTTTTGATTTTGCTTGCTGCTGCGAGCAGAAAAGCCGCACTTGAAAACAACTCATCCTCAGGTTACCGCGTATGGGCCGCTGGCCTGGGCTTTGGTAGGTCGCCCCGCTGGGGCTACTTCGCAAATTAGGACCCTACCGGTTTCTCCCGTTGCTCGCCATGCCTTTGTCACTGTACCATTCTCATGCCCATTGTTTACAAACAGGGCTCGCTGCGGCGAAGCGGAGTCGATTGACGATCTCATGGGGGGCATTTTCATGGACATCGCACCTTCACTCTCAAAGTATTCGATCGGGGTTGGCGACAGGTTTGCCCATCAAGGCAAGGCTCAACTGCGAGCATGTCTTATGGCGGCCGAGAATGGCGTTGAGGTCATCCCGGTGTGGAACAAGTCGAACCGCGAGCACCACATTATCGGCTCAAGTCCTGCCAGCGCACGGGCGGCGGCGGATGAAGCCGTGAAAGCGCTGACGTGGAGCAAGCCGTACTACGTGGACGCGGACCACATCAATATCAATACCGTGGACAAGTTTATCGAAGCTTGCGATTTCTACACGATCGATGTCGCGGATTTGATTGGCCAGCCTGCGGAAGCCGCCTCCGTGCAGGCATTCGTAAAACGTCATGCGGAACTGGTGGGAGAGCTGCGCATTCCCGGTGTCGATCGTCCCATCCGCATTGACCGTGACTTTGTCGTCCAGGTAGCAGCTAAGTATCTTGCCGCGGTTCAGGAGGCGGGCCGAATTTATCGCCACGTTCAGGAGAAGAAGGGCAGGGGGCGATTCATTACGGAAGTATCGATGGACGAGACAGATTCTCCCCAGACTCCCGTAGAGCTGCTCATAATCCTGGCGGCGGTTGCGGACGAAGGGATCCGTATTCAGACCATTGCGCCGAAATTCACGGGCCGCTTCAATAAGGGCGTAGATTATGTCGGCGACTTGGCGAAATTTACCCAAGAGTTTTCTGATGACGTTGCGGCGATCGCGTTTGCCATCCGGCAATACGGGATGCCCGGCAACCTGAAACTGAGCGTTCATTCCGGCAGCGACAAGTTTTCGATTTATGGGCCAATTCACCAAGCGCTAAAGAAGTTCAGTGCGGGTGTTCATCTAAAGACCGCTGGAACCACCTGGTTGGAAGAATTGATCGGTCTGGCCGAAGCCGGTGGCGCAGGGCTTGACTTGGCCAAAGAGATTTATGCCGAGGCTTATTCCCACCGTGAGGAGTTGTGCATGCCCTATGCCGCCGTGATCGACATCAAACCCGCGGAATTGCCCACTCCCGTCGAGGTGGGGCAGTGGTCATCGAAACAGTTTGTGTCCACCCTGCGTCACGACCCAAATTCCCCAACGTACAACAGTAGCCTTCGCCAACTGCTCCATGTGGGCTTTAAGGTGGCCGCGAAAATGGGAACACGTTACACTGACCTCTTGTCCGTGATGGAGCCCACTATCGCCAAGAATGTGACCGAAAACCTTTTCGATCGCCATATTAAGCCCGTATTCATCGGGGAGTGAAATAAGGCCTATTTCGGGTCGTACTTCTCCACATAGCGACGGTTGTTGGAAAGCTTGAACGCGGAGTCCAGTATGCCCGTCACGGTGAGTGGGTAGCTGGCTTGTGCGGCGATGCCATCCACGCCTTGCACGGTCAGACGCACGGAGTAATGGTCAGCGTGCGTGTAGGCGTGCGTGACCTCCGCACCTTCGGCTTCAGTTCCGTCGCCGAAGTCCCAGTGATAGGCCAGGGCTGGCACTTCGCTATTCTTTGCCTGCGCCGTGAGCTTCAAAATTGTCCCCACCTCGGCCAAGCTTGGGACCTGTGCGGTGACGGTCGGCGTAGCGGCCGGCACCGACGTGTCGGCAATCTTGATAAGCCGCACCGAGTGCGCCGGCTGGTCCTCTAAGGCCAACTGGCCTGCCTCGAAGTTCACGGGGCGGTCCGCCTGCAATACATCAGAAACGGTGTAGGAATCCCCTGCCGGCAGACTCAGATCGGCCAGCGTGAACGCATGCGCGCGAGGTTCCTCGGTCCAGTTAAACACCGCTAGCATGGTCTGGCGGCGATCCTCCTTCAGCAGAAAATTGCTCGGCAACTTGTCTTCCTCACGGTAGGTCATCAGATCCAGCGGCAGTGCCGCGCGGCCGAGCCTCGCCATTTGAAGCAAGTCGGGATTTTTGACCAGGGCCAGCCGCTCCGGCTCGGTACCCAGGGTGGGCAGGTCGTCACCTTCCTCGAACATCCCGCCGGAAACGGCCGACAGCGCGATGGAGACCTCGGCATCATCGAGGGTAATCGGGGTCATCGACTGATGCCACGTCTGCCCCGGGATGAGCTGCCCGGCCACGCTGAAAGCGTCCGGATCAGCGCCGAACCAATTCCGGTGCATGTAGTAGCGGGCCGCAATGCCGGAGACCGCCTCCATACCTGCTTGGAAGGAATGGCCGGTATCCACGGAAATCCGGCCATAATCGACGATCCCTACCGGGTTCAACATCGGACTACCGTCTTTGTCCAGCAGAACGTCTTCCCCTACGGCCTCGCGGATGATCTCGAGCCCCATGCGCTGCGCTTCCAGCGCCGTGGTGTGCGCCTTATAGTAATAGCCCTCGATGGCCGCCGTATCCATGAAATCCAGCTTGAAGTATCGCACCCCCCAATCCCGCACCAACTTCCGGTAGGTCTCACGCAGGTACGCCTGCGCTCCGGGATTCGTCGTGTCCAGTGCATAGAGGGGATCCGACCGGCGCTCCACAAAGCCGATACGAATGGGTTTCCCCTGCCCGTTATGCACCAACCAGTCCTGGTGGTGCTCGTAGACCCAGGCCCGGCCGGAAACTTCGAACGGCGCTGTCCACAGGCCGAACTTCAGCCCCAAGTTGCCGATCTCCTGCCCCACGCGCCACATTCCGTGCGGAAACTGCGTGGCATTGGGCGTGGTGTATTCCCCGCGTGCGTACTGATAGCCTTCATCGATGTGGAAATATTCGTAGCCCAGCGGCTTCAGGTGTTCGGCTAGCCAGTGGGCGTCCGTCAACGTTGGACCTTCCTGGATGCCCCCGTAGAAAGCCGTCCAACTCCACCATCCGATCAAGTTCGGCCCCGCCACACGGGCGTTCCGCAGGATGCGAATGGCTTTACCGTAAGCTTCCAGTTGGGCGTGGTAATCCTCACCCGCCTCGAACATCACGGGCTCCGACGAAAGTTTCTCGCCCGCCGCCAGGGGAAGGCTCAACTCCACTCGGTCCTCCGCCGGTGCCTCCTTGAGGGCGTTGTCCTTCTGGATATCTTGCGTGCCGGTGGAATCGACCGTAAAAGAAACCGCCTGCGGCTTCCCGAAGGCGTCATTCTCAGCCTTCAAGCTCAAGATGGTCAGAAACCGCTGCGAGCTAAGGGCGCCCAGGAACAGGCTCTGCTGGCTTTCGCGGTTGTAGATGAGTTGGCTGCCCACGCCCCGGTGCAGGCCCTCCGGCGCCTGGCCGAGGTCGTAGATCCTCAGGACCGGCCAGTCTTCGCTAAAGCTGTCGGAAAGGACGCGGTCGGCGGAGTCGGAAGCGCCTAAGTTGATGGCCCTCTTCCCCATCGCTTCCACACTGCGAATAGCCTGGACGGTCACACTCTTGCCGGTGGTGTTCTGGACTCGGACCTCCACGTCACCATACGGCAGGTCATCATAGAGGCGCAGAAGGCAGATGAGGTCCGGCGCCCCGGAGAGTCTGGAAAACGTGACCGCGATCTCGTGGCCGGCTCCGAGCGCATCCGTGAATGTGGACTCCGCGACATGATGCTGCGGATAATCACTTGAGCGCACCCAGCGGTGGTCGATTTCCGCCGCCACCCGTGTTTCCAGCACCGGGTCCCCCAGATTCTGCGAACGGATTTCATACGCGCCTTCCGCCGGCCGAACCGAAACGCTCAAGCTCGCATTATGAATGGATACCCCTGACTGGGCCGAAGCCGCCAGCACCAGCCCAAAAATCAAACAGGCGCTCCACACAATCTCTCTCTTTTTGCACACTCCAGGATGAAATCCACCCATTGATATGCCCCTTTCAGTTTAATTCGTCCGCGTAGCCGTTGTTCGTGAAATGACCTGATTGACACGTCCATGACCCCGGTCAGTCCGATGCGCCTGGCATCAAAGTGCCCCTTCCGAGTCGTCTCGTTCAGGAAGAAGATCTCCCAAGGCTGAAGGTTGTTGCCAAACTGGAAGACATCGCGCGCCATACCTGTGTCATCGGCAAATTTGTCCGCGAACGCGCGGATCAGAACATGGTGAATATCAATCGTGGCGGTTCGCCCTCGTTGCCTGCTGGGGAAAAAACTGCGCAACGTACTTTTTGTCGCGAAAAGCCTCGGTGCCGCCGGGACGCGTGGTGGAAAATGCGCCGGCAGCGTTGCCCAGCGCCAGGCATTCCCCTAAATCCGCGCCGCGCACATAAGCATGGATGAAGCCCGCGTCAAAACTGTCGCCCGCACCCACGGGATCAATCGCCTCAACAGCCCGGGCGGAGCAGCGGACGCAACCTGACGGCCCGCAGGCCAACGCTCCTTCTGCTCCCAACTTGACCGCCAGCACGGGCACCCGTTGCTTCAGCGCGGCGATGGCTGCATCCAAGTTGTCAGCGCGCGTAATCTTTTTCACCTCACGTTCGTTGGGAAGAAAGACATCCACGAATTTCAGGACCTCAAACAAGTCGTCTTCCCATCGATCTTCCGGGTCATCGTTGGTATCGAGGGAGGTCGAAAGGCCTCGGTGCTTCATCCGCCGGAACAACTCCGCCATGCGCGGCCGCAGAGCACGATGCAGGAAGAACGAGGAAAGGTGAAAATGCTTCGCCCCGGCGAGGTAATCCAAATTCAAGTCCTCGAAACACATCTCCTTCATGGTGCCGGGATAAGTCAGGATGTTGCGGCCGCCCGCCCGGGGCAGGATCACCGTAAGCCCGGTGCCCGTCGGGCCCGGAACTTTCCGCACCTGCGAGACATCCACGCCGCCCGCCGCCAGACGCGTGAGCGCGATCTCCCCCAAGGGATCTCCCCCCAGGCGGGAGATGAATCCCACCTTGCTTCCCATCACCGCCAGGTTGTGAGCGAAAATCGCGGAAGAACTGCCCAGGGTAAGCGCCAGGCCGTCGGCCATCAACTCGCGTTCCGGTTCGAGTTGTGCCGGCAAGCCATACAGGATCAGGTCAAGGTTGAGCTCGCCGACCACGGTGACATCAAAATGGGGCATGGCAGGAACGTCTTAGTCGCTGTTCAGAATCACGGCTCGCGTCAGATTGCGCGGGCTGTCAATGTCGTACCCCTTTTTGAGCCCGGTGTAAAGACCCAACAATTGGCAGGTCACCAGGTAACCCACCTGCCGGACACACTCGGGAGCATCCAGATGAAGTTCCAGCAGGAAGTCGGCGTTGTCCTTGGTCGCGTCATCCGCCTGGTTGGCAATCACCAGCGTGGTGGCGCCCAGCGCTTTCATTTCCGCCAGAAGTCGGTAAGGCTAAGTAATTGAAAACATGGGGTGGGTGACGGGATTCGAACCCGCGACGTCCAGATCCACAGTCTGGCGCTCTACCAGCTGAGCTACACCCACCGCATCGGTGTGCTATACACAAAAAAGAGCGGTATTCCTTTTGTAACATTCCGCGGCGAAGGGTGTCAACTGAGGTGTTGTCGCAGGCGGTGGGCAAATCTGACGCTCAAGCAGCAAGTACACTTCGCTTTATGGCGGCTGGGGATTCTTCGGGTGTTGCGGACATTGCTTTTCATGCATACGCCACCCGCGGGGAGGTTCCAGGGTCGAATTGGGAACATCTACAAATCCTTAAGTCAGCAGTATTGCGACGAGCCGCCTCAGCGCCAGTGGGGAAGCCATCCCGCAATCCATCGTAGGATGCGCAACAGATAGTCGACAAAACCCAATAGGCCGCCGACAAAAACCAATACCCCGATCAAGCCATTGTTCTGTTTCAGTAGATGTTTCCACTGGCGCTTGTGCCAAGGTAGCTTATCCTCATCCTCGGTTTCCGTAACCGGCAAGCTCATTACCAGGCTGGAAGAATAGCCCGATATCAAAAACCGCAACTGGCTACCGGCCACTGAGGCGAGGTACCCCCAAATGCAAAGCATCGTGGCAAAATAGAATGGGTTGTCAAACAGGGATCCACCAGCCCGATATCGTAGGAATTCGGTGATCGCCATAAGGCTTGCGAGGAGGATGATCTGTAGAGTGGCGTTTTTCAGGGTGGTTGCGTGCAAACTGTGTTGCAGAGCATCCATTGCCTGATCCCCACCCACGAGCACGCTATCCTTGCTGTCCAGAAGCTCGCGGATGCGAATTGGCGAGAGGCGGCGCTGGACCGCCACCCAAAGGGCAGCGAGCATCGCTAGGCAATAGATGGCAGCAGCGAACCACTCCGGTCGGATTCCGTGCAGCCAAGCAGGCGGGAGGATTCTAGCTCCAATCCAAGTTCCGTAGCTGCCCACCAGAAATGCGAGCAAGAGGTGGCGGTCGTCGAAAATGGTATCGACGCGTAGTTCCGACGACTGCGCGTCCGCGTCTGCCTGACGAAAGCCAAGCTGGCCCGCACGAAGAATCTGAAAACCGACGGTCGAAAGACGACGAGCCAGCCAGGACACACCCAGGACCAGGACTAATAGCGCCGCCCACCACCACCGGATAGCTGGCAAGCGCACCACCCATGTACCAACCCGCAGCAGCCACGCTGTCAAGTTCACGAACAACACCAGGCTCACACCATCCAGGACTTCGATGATGTTGGCCGTATCTACTAAAACCAGAATAATCGTGGTGGCTGCAGCCAGCGCCACAAAAACTACACCGGCACGAATTGAAATCATTCCCAAGCTGGCGCCATGCCAAGAGACGAGGCGGACTGTAACCAGGAGGCAAAACATTAAGGCCGCAGGCAGCGAAACTACGAAGTTGGTTCGCACCCAATTCCGATTGAAAAGGCGGAATCCGAAGTCAGTTACCAGCATGGGAAGCAATCCGACAATGCCCAAGGACAAGGTTGTCCAGGAGTGGCCAAGCAAAGCCGTGTCAACAAACTGCTGTACGGGTGTTGGCATCCACCGATCGAGATTCATTCCCCCCGACCACAGGCCACTATGCCGGAAGGGCAGAGGAATTGAGTTGAGGTTTGAATACACGATGGTGAACACAACGAGGTAAATTATCTTGGCCGCGACCACCGGCTTCGCCAACTGACCCGCCAGCAGGCGAGTTTGATGAAGCACGCTGTGCTGCACCGCCTCTGGCTTTCCCTTCGACAACAAACCTTGGCGTTGCAGATGCACCAGAAAATCGTCTAGAACTTTCCGCACGAAGCGGCGCTCGAAGATTCTTGCCTTCGAGAGTATCGAGGAATGCAGAAAGGCTGCCGTGCTTTCCGCGGCTTTTTCCACCGGAAACTCGACTTTCGCCAGGAATTGATCGTATGCGCGGAGCGCGCTCTGAATCCGTTCTTGTGTTTTGGCGGCGCTGTCGAGCGTTTGTAAATCCTCGCGAAAGGCTTTCAGGTATTCGCGTAATGACGCGTCGGGCTGAATACTTTCCGGGTGAAGCACAAAGTCAGGAACCCCGTCTTCCGCTGGCCATGTCCGATTAAGCGTATTACCGTCCCATCCCTCACCGAGCTCCCCATACCACTCGAATTGTGGGAGCAGCAGAGCAGGACGATCAATTCGAAAGAGATTCGACACAATCAGATCGTCTGTTTCCTCCACCAGCCGGTCTCGGGCGGTGGAGAAAAAAGGGAACAAGTCAGCGATCCGGGTTAAGCGGGACTGGCGTTCCTTCGATCCGATGGCAAAATCGTTGGTCGTGCGGCTGAGGGAATGGACAAATCGCGACCATGACAGATCAATGCTGCGAAGAAAGATGGTGCGTTCGCGCGGGGCGGCAAAATCCCCAGCCTCGGCGCGGCGACGGGCGTACTCAGCCACCAGCAATTCCTGGATTCGCTGGCCCGCCTGCGGACTATCAGTAAGCCCATACAATTCGGTTGGCAGCTTCAGGCCGAGCCCGATCAACTTGCTCTCCAAAGCCGACACGGGATCTCGCAAATAGGACTTGGACCGAAGAAGCCGATGCACGTATTGCTCGAAGAGTTCATCAATGTCAATCTCAAACCAGTACGCCGGGGCAAGTCCCTCACGCTTGTAGAACAGCGCATCGCGGGGCTCGCGGATGCATTCTTCCAGCAGCGTAAACTCGTGGCGTGAGAGGCAGGAGTCCAAAGTAAGGATGCGCTGCACTTTAGAGATTCTTTTGGTGATCAATTCCGATTCGATGGGCTCGTCTTCGTCCATGCCCAATCGCTCCAACATCTGCGAGACCCATTTCCCTGCGAAAAGTCGCAGCAGTTCGTCATCCAGCGACAAGTAAAAGAGTGATGATCCGGGATCACCTTGGCGTCCAGCCCGGCCTTGCAGTTGCTCATCGAGCCGCCGATCTGCGGCTCGGCTAAATCCGATCACGTGGAGTCCGCCCGCTTGACGCGCCCTTTCCGAAAGCCGGATGTCCACGCCCCGTCCCGCAAGCCTTGCGGCAATTGTGACTTCTCCTTCTTGCCCTGCTTGCGTAATAATGGCGGCCTCTTCGTGATAGTTGCGGGCGCTTAGCAGTTGGTGCTTAATACCGGCTTTCTGCAATGCTCCCGCCAACACCTCAGCGTCGTGTACAGAGAGTGTGCCCACCAGAACGGGCCGGTCGCGCTGGGCCTTCTCCGTGATGTCATTGACCATGGCGCGAACTTGTTCCGTGGAAGTGCGAAAAACCAGATCGGCAGAATCCTTCCGGATGCAGGGGACGTGCGGGCGAATCGGCACCACATCAAGGTTATATAGCATCTTGAATTCCAACGCGTTGTGTACGGCCGAGCCGGACATACCGCACTTGCGCGTAAAGCCCGCGTAGTAAGCCTGTACGCTGGTCTGGTTGATGATTGTGGCGGGAGCCGAAAGTGCAACACCTTCTTTTTCTTCGATTGCCTGCTGGATACCAAAGGGCAGCTTGCTGGCGGGCGTTGGAAGTCCGCTGACCTCATCAACTAGAACGACACGCCCGTTCTCTAAGATGTAGTCCACATCCCGCCTGTAAAGGTAGGCGGCGCGCAGGGCACAACGGACATAGAAGCGAGCTTGTACGGGATCACCGGAAAGTCTTTGGACCAAATCCGCTAACAACGCCCTCCCTTGCTCGGTGAAGTCAAAGACTTTCGTCTTTGGGTTGCTGTTAAAGTGTACTTCCGGTTCAAAGGAAGCAACCAACCGTTTGGCCTGTGTGAAGGCCTTTGATTCAAACTCGATGGGGCTCACATAAGAATAGGTTTTGCCGCCTTGGTCGATCAGGACATTGTCGATCTCATCCACAATGACTAAGTTTCGAGTGATGGGGAGATCGTGGCCAGGGGAAATGGCATTCAGCTTGCGCAAATAGTCGAAAAGAAGGACTTCGTTGCTGACATAGGCCACTTGGCAGTCATACGCTGCGTAAGCATACTGCGGCTGTTTGTCGGGAAGAATAGAAGCACATGAGATGTTGAAAAACTCATAGAGCGGCCCCATCCATGCGGCGTCACGCTGGCTAAGGTAGGAATTCGCAGTCACGACCAGACAGCGATTCCCATAGAGTGCCTCCGCAATGGCAACAAACGGGGCGACAAGAGTCTTCCCCTCTCCGGTGTCCATTTGTATGACCTTGCCCCGCCTCATCACCAGAGCCGCTAGCAACTGTTCATCGAATGGGTATAGGCCGACGCAACGCCGCGAAGCCTCACGAATGATTGCGAAGAGGGGTGCCTCCAATTGCTCGACGGGATCTCCCACCTCTGCGCGCTTTTGCAGACGTTCAAAAGCTTGAAAGAGTTCCGCGTCGGAATTTGTCTCGAATTTCGGAGCCAGGCGGCTGATCCTCGCGACTTTGAGCGTCAAGGCCGCGAGCAAAGATTTACTCTTGATCTCCAGGAACGAGTTCATGAGCCCAGGAAAGGGGATCATTAGGTTAACCCTGACAACTACCCTGCGGCAACGACCGGACGATTAGCGACTTCGAGGAAACTCAACTAAGCATCCCCGGAATTCTGTCAGGCCCTCGACACAGATGCTCTTTGACCATTTGACGAGCGGACCGAATATCGCCGTCGTCTCCAAAAACCATCAGGGAAAACCACGGCTCATATTTGAATGTTGCCCGAAGAAAGACAAAAAGTCTACTCGAATGAGGGGCTCATGCAACTGGGTGACTCATGAGTGCGCGCGACATAAGAGTGAAAGGCTTTGGCCTTCCCCGGCGACTGGCAGGAGAATCCTGTAGCGGGGGCGTCTCGCCCGGCGTGGCAGGATAGTCCCTCTCCCTCCATGCAGCAAAACCCAATGCTTAGAGTCGCGGGAAACGAATCTGGGGTCAGATTACAGCAACGCACGGGCGAAACGCCTCAGCCCGTCTGAGGGATCGCGACTCCCACTATGTTACTCATTCGTAACCTGTGGTTCCTAAAAACCTCCTCCCTATTGAGTCAATTGATGTTGGCGCGTTTCCGCTGGTAATCTCTCATTCCTATGTTCAGTCTGTTGGTTTCCGCCTTTACCGCCCTCTGCTCCTCCTTTCGGACGCGGGCCGCTTTGCAATTGGAGATCCTCGCTCTGCGCCACCAAATCAATGTGCTGCGGAGGTCGCAGCGTGGGCGTGTTCACCTGATGACAGCGGACCGCCTCTTCTGGACGTGGCTTATGCACCTTTGGTCAGGTTGGCGCTCTGCCCTCGCCATCGTCAAGCCGGAAACCGTGATCGCCTAGCATCGCAAGGGATTCCGGCTGTACTGGACTTGGAAGAGCCGCCACGGGCAGCCTGGGAGACCGGCGTTGGCGAAAGAGGCTCGTGCGCTCATCCGCAGGATGAGCTTGGCGAACCCGCTCTGGGGAGCGCCGCGTATCCATGGGGAACTGCTCAAACTGGGAATCGATGTGTCCCAGGCAACCGTGGCCAAGTACAGCGCCCGCCAGCACAAACCGCCGTCCCAGACTTGGCGTGCTTTTCTTCGCAATCACATGGAGCAATTGGTCTCTACGGACTTTTTCGTGGTACCCACCGCATGCTTTCGAGTGTTGTTTGTTTTTGTGATTCTGGCTCATCATCGCCGCCGCGTGATTCATTTCAACGTTACAGCCCATCCCACCGCGGAATGGGCGGCCCAACAAATTGTCGAGGCCTTCCCGTGGGACACGGCTCCGCGCTATCTGCTGCACGATCGCGACTCCATCTATGCGGGTCCGTTTCGCCAGAGAGTGCGAGGGATGGGTGGGCGGGAAGTCCTGACTGCCCCGCAGTCGCCTTGGCAAAATCCGTATGCGGAGCGACTGATTGGATCGATCCGGCGGGAGTGTCTGGACCACCTCGTCGTGTTCAGCGAATCATCTCTGCGCCGAACGCTCATATAGTATTTCGATTACTACCACGGGGCGCGCACGCACTTGTCGCTGGAGAAAGATGCACCGAAGACCCGACCGGTTCAACCGCCGGAGCGGGGGTCGATCGTGGAACTGCCGGAGGTCGGCGGATTGCATCACCGCTACGTACGGCGGGCGGCTTGAAGAGTTCTTCTCGGATAGTAGCTGGGTGTTTTCCGACCTCGAGTCGACCGCGATTCGCGAAGACTCCGGCCCGGAGGGAATCAAGATTTTTCCCAAGTTCGCACCCCCGTCGAATCTGGAGCCTGCGCCGCTTCTGTTACCCCCTGACGTCCCCCCGATGAATATACCGATCTTCGTGGTCGAGCGAGTTTTTGGCAGGGACAGGTTCCTAAGTTATTGAAAAATGAAGCGGGAGATGGGACTCGAACCCACGAAGTTCAGTTTGGGAAATTGGCCCAAGATTAAAAATAAAAACATGCATTCTATGACGTTATTATTCGGCGACTTACAATTACCCTGTTTTCAAAGGTCTACTCCAAAGCTCCCCTTAATGGAGTACAAATGGAGTACAACCGACTGGTCGGGTCGCCTTTGGCCGGCTTGGTCCGACGGCCAATGTTTCAAGCTGAACGTCGTAGATTGCACTGCCGAGCGTACGTAGGAACGTTCCGCCCTCACACGCTCAGTACCGGAATCTGGACGGCGCAAATGATTCCGTAGCCGTGGGTCCGCAGGTGACCGCCATAAGGGTAGCATCCGTTAACCAGCAAATCCGCCTTCGTCTGCTTGGCCGCCTGGGTCAGCACCTTGGGCACGTCACCACTGCCGAAGAACACATCTGCCCTGATGCCCGTCTCTTGCTGGAGCTTTGCCATCTGCTCGGAAGCGTTGCCGACGAGTTCCTCTTTCCACTTTTGATCCACGTAGCTGCCGCCGGGCCCCCAAAACTCCACACTGGGCGTGACGTTAGCGAGCGTCAGATGAGCGCCAAATTCGGCGACCATTTGGGCAGCCCATGAAACAGTAATGTCAGCACGAGGGCCGAACTCGATCGCGCCCAGGATGTTGCGGATTGCAAACATCTGCCCTGGCGGTTCTTGCACGTGCGCACCAGTCCAAACCGGGCATTCGGACCCGTGTAACACTTTTGCGGTCACTGAGCCCAGCAGAAACTGGTAGAAGGTGAAGCTATATGAGGGCATCATGATCAAGTCGGCTGTTTCCTCCTGCGCCGTCTGCACAATGGCAGCGGCCACATCGCCCTCGAGCAACTTGCAGCGAAAGGTAAGGCCCTCGAGTTCCGGCCTGAGAGACGGGTCCTGCTGATTCTGGGCCTGTCTGAGGATCGCCGCCAGCAAGTCCCAGCGAGACAGCTCGCGGCTGTCCTCCGGCACCCCGGCGGAATGGCTCCGCGCAGTCATAACGTGGAGTATCACAATCTCAGCATTGAAATGGCGCGCCAATGTCGCAGCCTGATGAATCACATCCAGCGAAGCAAGTGGGAAATCAACCGGCAAAAGAATTTTCTTAATATTCATCATCGCGCCAAAGCCCCTGAATCAAAATGCCCCTCACTGTGTTCTTGAGTGGGAATTTCGATTTGGATTTCCGGCACGCACACATCGTATGCTTCTCCTGCCTTGGACACAACCCTTAGTCAGAAATCCGGTGCGCACGGACGATAAACCTCTTGGGGGCGGGACCCACAAAATAGAAGGGGTAACAAGTCACCAGAGTGAGGAAGTCGTCCGCCGTAGCGCTCAACACCTGAGTGTCCTCGGGCTCGACCACTTGGGTTGAATCAACGCGATAGCGGTAGGACCCGTGGAGAGTCGTCAACGTGATTTCATCGTCCCTATGAATATTGCGCAGTCCGCGAAAGAACGTGTCCCGGTGGCCCGCGAGCGCAACGTTGCCTTGCTGACCCGGCAGGGGCGTACCGGGAATATGCCCGACCGCGTGTCGCAAAGTTCTTCCGTCGACACCTTCCACGATCATCGCCGCAAGGCCGATGGAACTGATCTCGATTCGACCCAGCGGAGAGCCCGCCAGGCCATCAATGCCAAAACTCTCAGCGCGCGCACGGTCCGCTTCTGCCTGGGCGGAAAGACGAGACGAAGCAGGCTGTTGAATGGCACGGGTAGACGTCTTCGCGGCTTTCAAGGCGCGCTCAAATCGCCAGGTTTGATAGGCCTGAAAGGCCCACCGGTCGAGCAGCACGATGGCGCAGTAACTCAGCGCCAGCACGCCCGCGACGAGAAAGAAGAATTGGGCCCAACGCAGAAACAAGGCCAGTCGCTTCGGGTGTCGTTTAGTCTTGAACATCATGGCCGGTCGCTCTGGCTGCCGGCAAGTGGGGCTATGGGTTGAGGGTTCGAGGGTGCGTAATAACCGGCACGGGTGCGAACGGACAAGCGTCCATGACCCGTCGCTGTCGCCTTCACTTGGATGACCCGATAGGCCCCGTCTTGGTTTCTGTTCAGGGGCGCATAAGCAAGGGTGTATTGTTCACGAATATCATGAGCGATGCGTTCACAAAGTGGGACGACATCCGCTACGGACTGCGGAAAGAAAGCCTCGCCTCCCGTGGCCTTGGAAAGCTGCCGGAGCGCGTTGGGATTCTGGTCAGGGTCTTCCTCCGTATAAATACCAATGGTATAGATGATAGCGTCGGATTTCCCCGCCATGGCCAGGATCTGGCTCAAACTGTATTTGCTGGCATTATCGCCCCCGTCGCTCACCACGATTAGGACTTTTTTGTCCCGATTACCAATCTTCAGGTGCTCGATCGCTGCCGCCAGAGCGTCGTAGAGTGCCGTTTCGCCGTTGGTCTTAAATTTCGACAGGGCACCCTGCAATTGCGCCGTTTTGTCCGTAAAAGCCGTGTCAGCGGGCAGGCCAAACGAAACATGCTCGTTGAAATTGACGACGAACATCTGGTCCTGTGGATTGCTGGAGCGGGCAAATGCCAGGGCTGCCGAAATCACCTCATTACGCTTGGGCCCCATACTTCCACTGTTGTCCAAAACCAAGCCCACCGTGACGGGAATATCTTCATGACTATAAAATTCAATCTGTTGAAGCGCGCCGTCCTCGTAGACCTGAAAATCATCCTTGCCGAGCCCCGAAACCGGAGCGCCTTTGTGGTTCTCTACGGTCGCGTGCAAGACTACGCTGGAAACACTTACACTAATTTTGTAGGGATCAACTTGGCGAAGCTCGGAAGCCGTGACATCTTGCGGGCCGGCAACGGTGGGCAGAGCAAGCAAGAAAACCACCGCCACCAGACATTGGCTCGTGGTGGCCCGCGCCCTCCCCGTGCATATCCTCTTGTTGAGTGACTCCCCTGCTTGCGACAACCTTTGCCTCCCCTAAAGCAACTGCCAAGTTGACTAAGGCTCGCGAGGTTCAGCCGTCCATCTTCCCATCAGCCAGTTGGGGACTGATGCCAGTTCTCTCCACCACCGCCACGTGATACCACCTGCCGACCAGAGCATGACGCACATCGCGCTAGCCGTAAACAGGAACGTCCCACCGATCAATGCCACGAGCAGGCAAGTGGCGTATTCGCAAATGATAAACAACATTACATCCCCGATCCAGGTTAACCATCGCCTTCCGCTCGATTCCGCCAGTTGGCAGAAGGGCGATCTTCTTGATCCTCGACGTTCGACCGTGAAGGGGAGGTGATACTTTGCGTACCACCTCCTCTCACGACCCGACGCTCAGTCAGCTTCTCCCGGGCCAAAACAAAATGGTGACCGATGCGTCCTCACTTAGGTCCGCTACGTGGATGATCCACGCAGGCCCACATACTTTCTCGGCTCAGACAATTCGCTTCGAAAGTGCCGAAACACCAAACCACGCGCCGAGCGACAGTAGCCCAATCAATGCCACAAGTGGCAAGTTACTGGCGGTTTGCGGCAGGGTCTCTTGGACAGGGGCGGCTGCCTGTGGATTTGGCTCAGCGGCGGCTACTTCTACCGGCGGAGTCTCAACCACTTCCGTTACTGCTACCTCTTCTCCTGTAGGTTTAACCGCTATGACCGGCGCCGTCTTCAAAGTCTCGACAGGCGCAGGCAATTCGATTGGCGTCGCGAGGACGGGCTCATTGACGATCTTTGCCAGTTCCAAAGCCCTGGTCTTGGGGTAGACAAATTCCTCACCCCATTCACGTCCCGGATAAAACCACGCCCGGATGGCTTCCGGCTGTCCTTCGCCTCTTTCCTTAAAAGTCATCACCGTTTTGTCAGTCGCCTTCAATCGGTAATTGGGGATGGCGAGGATGGTGGTGTACACATGGTCTTCGGCTTGGTTGAAGATTTGAACAATGTGGCGATCGGATGCGGAATCAAGGAGCTTGAAGACATACGTACCGGCCGGTAGGGTTTGAGCGCCCACACCCGGAACCTCGAATGGCGCGTCGAAGGTCACTGTCGTTTTGCTGATTCCAATCGTCTGCCTTCGCACTGGGTAGAACCGTTAGAGCCACCAGGCACAGGCAGAAGACCAATGCTACTACTTTGAATCGATACAACTTTTTCATCGGAGTTACCTCAATACTTTCTTGGGGCGTTCGATTCTGCCCCGTCGCTTTCGAGTTCGACCTACGAATGAAATGAATTTATAAGGCACCAAATCAGCGGGAAGCCTCGGCCCAAGGTGGCCTGCGCGGGCGCCACTTTGAAAGGCTGAAGAGCCGACTGATAGACCCTAAGATCCGTCGTCGCCTCGGTGTCTTCCCCTTGGTCTGTTACTTGCCCCGGGATGTGTGATGGAGAATTCGCAACCTCACAGACGTGAACCAGCGATTTCCCCAGTGCGACTCTGGCCATGGCCGCCAAGGCGCCAAAGCTTCTTGCTCCAGAATCCCCCGCGCCCCGGTTTTTGATCCCAAAGACTCAAGGAGAGAGCTTCCGTTCCGTCCGGGACGGTGAAGGCAAAAAGGCCCCGAAAATCCTTTTCCTTGCGGAAAAGCGGAACAACTTCCTGCTCGAAAGTCCTGGTAAGCTCCACTTCACAACCAGGCTGCACCTTGATGACCACTGCTCGTGCGAACATATCGCCTTCCCTCGACAGCCGCGTCCCTCTAGAATCTGGCTTTTCGCTTGAGACATTATGGTTATACCCTGCGGTGATTTGCGTGTCTGTTCAGCATGGCTCACGTGTTTGGTCAAAATAGCTCAGGCCAGTTCAAGAGGGGGATTTCCAGGTGAGGCCGGTGAGGGATATGACTATTGCATCGCGGCCAAAACTTCGTCGAGCGGCACCGTGGCAAAGGTCGTGGCGTGGTCGGAGATCCCGTAAGGAATAATCAGTTGGTCACCGTGCAGGAGGCTGCCGCAGGAGTAAACGACGTTCGGGACATAGCCTTCGCGCTCATCCTCGTTGGGCACGATGAGCGGATCGCGCAGGCGGCCGATGACTTTGGCGGGATCATCATGATCGAGCAGGAATGCGCCGATGCAGTATTTCCGCATCGGGCCCACTCCGTGGCTGAGCACCAGCCAGCCCCGTTCGGTTTCAATCGGGGAGCCGCAGTTGCCCATCTGGATGAATTCCCAGGGGAACTTTGGCCCCAGAACGAGCTGTTTGGTGTCGCCAGAAATGCAGGTGGTCGGAGAACATCACGTAGATGTTCTCGTAGTCCTGCCGGCCCAGCATCGCGTAAAGGCCTTTAATCTTCCTCGGAAAAAGCGCCATGCCTTTGTTCCGAACGGCCGGACCGTTCAGCGTGGTGAATTTGAAATGAAGAAAATCGCGTGTTTCAAGAAACTGTGGCTGTATTTCTTTGCCATCATAGGCGGTGAAGGTCGCGTAATAGGTCCGCGTGCCATCGTCGTCTTGAAACAGAACAAACCGGGCATCTTCGATGCCGTGGCTTTGCGCCGGCGGTTACGGGAAACAGCACGCGTTCGGAAAGACAGGAGTCCGCATCGAATTGAACTTCAAAACACGATTGCGCCAGGGTCAGAGTTTTCTTGGCCACCTTTTCGGTTTCGAGGTCGTGCACCCTGAGTTCCTTTGCGACCACGCTGACACTGGTGCGCAGTTCCTCCAGCGTAAACGTCTCTCCATGGAGTTTCAGGACTTCCCGGCTGAAGGCGCCGATCAGGTTGAGTTCGCGGAGTTTCCGCTCGAACAGAAGCTTTTCGATCGAAGCGTCGGGTACGCGTGCTGGCCCCAGGCTGTACCGGGTGGGGGCATCGATCACCACGTTTCCATTGATGTCCACAACGCCGGCGCGA
This sequence comes from uncultured Acidobacteriota bacterium, assembly GCA_963825395.1. Lineage (GTDB taxonomy): Bacteria > Acidobacteriota > Terriglobia > UBA7540 > UBA7540 > Bog-366. Next base: position 21,697 of record CAWGTQ010000030.1, read on the forward strand.
AAGGTAATGGAGGAAATATGCCCTTCCCCCGTGGCTCGAAGGCTCAGAACAAAACGCTGCGCCCCGGCCGCCAGATGCGACTGGTCCGGGTGCGGCACGATGGAGGGATTGAACAACGCGGCAGCTTCGAAGGAATACTCGTGGGTGAAATACCCACCGATCAACAGCGACCTTTCTTCGGAGAGTGCCACGGTCGCTCAACAAATACGGGCGCGCCTCTTCGAATCGACGCCGGAAGAAACTCCCGGATATTCTTGTGACGTCCCCCGAATTCGGCCCACAATTGCCCGAGCAGGCCATCGACTTCATCTTCGGAAAGCGCCATGACATGGGCGCAAATCTCGCTGGCGCGCTGGCCACTCATGAAATGAAACGGCCGGAGCAGGACTCGCTTAGCAGTCTGGATACAGAGTGATCTTCGTGCGATTGATATTGATAGTTTTCACCAGTGGCTACAAAGCCGGTTCGCTGAACACAGTGACGGCATTTTGCATGAGCTTCATTTCTGCCAGCGAGAGCAGGAAGGCCAGCGTCGATTCGGCTCCTTGGTTCATGTTAACTCGATCCACGTGCAAAGCGTCGCAGCAGCCGCCGGTATTGATGGAGTGAAGTTCCAGCCCGAGGTCATTCCAACCCAAAAACCAGTCGAAGGCGCGATGGGCCTGTTCGTACCACCAGGAGTCCGAAGTCGCCCGGTAGGCCTCAAGACAGGCCGACACCATCGCATAAGCCTCAATAGGCTGCTGGTCGAAGGCTGAGCGCGTGCCGCCCCGTTGATAGAATCCGTTGCTGCCGATGGGCCGGAAGTGCCCATTCTCGGAGGTTTGCACTTTCACCAGCCACCGTAAGGCCTGCAAGCCTCGGTCAAACGCTTTTTGATATCCGTTAACACGTCCGCTGAGAATCAGGGCGTGCGCGAGCTTGGCATTGTCGTAACTCAACTCCTCTTCAAACCAGGGCCAATCCGGATGGGAGGCCCTGTCAAAAATATCCATCAATCGTGCTCTCAGCCCTTCGCGGATTTGACTGACCAAGCGGTCGCCGCTCAGACGGCGTAGATATTCGTGGATGCCGATGAGGCAGAATGCCCACGCACGCGGTGAGGTAAACTCCGTAACCACTGGCAATGCCTGCGCGAAGAGTTGTCCGGCCATGATCTGAAAACTTCGATGCGGGGAACGTCCTACGCCCACGCCCAGCGCCCAGAGCGCGCGAGCGTGGCAATCCTCTGACCCCTGTTCATCAAGCCAGCGACCGTCGAAACTGAGAAAGTTATGGAACCGTTTCGTTTTGTCGTCAAAGGCGTAATTCAAGAAGGCGGCGTAAGTGGAGGAAAGCGTCCCGACCCGTGCCGGTTCTTCTTTCAACTCGTCGAGCAGTGCCGAGAGAATGAAGGCACGCGCGTTGTCGTCCGTGCAGTATCCTTCAGAAAAATTCGGCACCGTGAGGATGGCGTGTTGGAAAATGCCGGTCGAATCCGTCATCCGGGAAAGGTGGTCCAGTCTTATCTCCGGCAACTCTCGTGGTTGCTGGTCGAGAGTCTTCGTCGCGAACAACTTTCGCGACAACGAGGCGCCCTGGAGGCGAGCTTGTTCGAAGCTGTGCATGTAGAGGCGCGCCACGTTGCTCCAAATCATCTCGCGGCCCAGCTTGTAGGCGTTCTTGCGGATGGCATTGCGGCGTGTGGCATCGCGAAGCAAGCCGCGGACCTCGCGCGCCGATGGCGCGGGAGTCCCCGAAGGGCACCAAAACACCGCGGTCTTCCGCCAGCAATTCCGTGGCGTGCCAATAAGGGGTCGAGACCACGGCTTTACCGGCGCCAAAAGTGTAAGCTAGCGTCCCCGAAGTAATCTGCGCTTCGTTGAGGTAAGGCGTAATGTAGAGGTCCGCGGCGCCAATGAACTCTTTTAACTCCTCGAGTTCTACGAAGCGGTTGTAGAAAATGACGCTCTTCTCGACCTTGTTCTTCTTGGCCAGGATTTCCAGGCTGAGGCGATAGGCCTCCCCGCGCTCCTGCAACTCGTGGGGATGCGTCGCGCCCAGGACGATATAAACAACGTCCGGGAATTCCGCCAGAATCTGCGGCAGAGCGTTCAAGACATGCTCGATCCCCTTGTTGGGCGAAAGCAACCCGAAGGTGAGCAACACAGTCCGCCCTTCAACGCCAAACTGGTCCTTGTAATAATTGGGATCCACAAACGGTATGTCCGGAATGCCATGCGGAATGAGGTCAATCTTGGCGCAGGGCGCCCGGTAAATATCCTGCAACATCTGGCGGCCGCGTTCGGTCATGGTTACTAGCCGGGTCGAGTGTGTGATCAACTCCTGCATCACGCGCCGCTGGGTATCATTCGGCTCGCGCAGGAGGGTGTGGAACGTGGTGACGACGGGTATTTTCAGTTCGCGAACCAGCGCCAGCAGATGGCGCCCGGCGGGCCCGCCGTAAATCCCAAATTCGTGCTGAACGCAGACGATGTCCACGTTGCTGATGTTGATGAAGTCCGCCGCGCGTTGGTAGGACGAGAGATCCTGCTCTTCTATTTCGAAACGCACCACGGCGGGATACTCGTAACCCTCCTCGACATCATTAACCGGTACCGCAAAGCACTGGCTTTGGGGGTGTTCCGCTGCCACCGAGGTCAGAAGGTCGGACGTGAACGTGGCAATGCCGCACTTGCGCGGTAGGTAGTCGCCAATGAATGCAATCTTTCGAATTTTAGATTCCGATTCCACAATCGTGTTCGTATGACACCCTGTCCGCGCGTGACTTACAGCTTCGAACCGAGTGCATTCGAGTAGAAAATCACGTCAAGCCAGGCACCGCACGGGCGTAAGAATCTCATTTATACCCCGGAGTGATTTACCCGTCTGTTCAGTTTAGCTCACGTGCGCCACTGTCCGGTTGTAGGGGTACGGCAAGCCGTACCCTCCTGGTTCGGCCGCGCGATAGAAATGAGGAGGGTGCGGCAAACCGCACCCCTACATCCATGGCGGCAGAGCCGCTGGCCAATCCCCCCTTCGGGGCAACCCGCCCGGCCCGTGCCGATGGAATCCTTCCCCGAAGGTGTGCTGGATAAATCGTCAGAACATGTTGAGGGTAATCTGTATGCCGGGGAATCTCAGGTCACACAGAAAATAGGTGCCATCAATGTATTCGACAAAAAAGTCGTCGTTGTAGCCCCAGCCTACTGGCCATCCTTGATTGTACCCCCACGAATAGCCGCCGTATTGGAAGCGGTTATACCCGCCCCTCATCTCGGGGTGCCCCATGTGGAACGAGTGGCCCTGACCGAAATGGGCATTGTAACTGACGTCAGAAATGCGGCCATAGTGCCCCCCGCCGCCCTTGTTTGAAGCGACGGTCTGTGTCCGCTGCCTGGCGGGCTGCTGCGCTTCCGCGCGTTGTGGCTCGGCCTTCTGTGTGTGTTGAGGAGCTGCTTTCTGCGCCCGCTGCGGCTCGGCTTTCTGTGCGTGTTGAGGAGTTGCTTTCTCCGCCCGCTGCGGCTCGGCCTTCTGTACGTGTTGGGGAGCTGCTTTCTGTGCCCGCTGCGGCTCGGCCTTCTGTGCGTGTTGGGGAGCCGCTTTCTCGGCGTGCTGTGGTGCTGCTTTCTGTGCGTGTTGTGGCTCGGACTTCTGTGATTGTTCTTTGCCACCACCCTTTTCCTCATCGCCCTTTTGGGCAAATGTGGGAAGGGCGGTTGCGAGAAGTAGGAACAGAACTGCTATGCTGATAACTCGATCGTATTTCATTGGCGTTGCCTCCAAACTCATTTCACTTCTGCCTCTCACCGGATACTTGAGACGCACTGGTTATACCGCGTGCGCGCATGGGTGTCAGTTCATTACGGCTCACGTCTTAGGTCAATAATGCTCATCGCAGATAATATGGGGAATCCTACAGGGTGGAGCCGGTGGAGATTTGCTGGGGATTTGCAATGGATGGGCGTTTCATTCGTCGTTGCGGTCTGCGGTTCTTCTCACCGCGGAGGCGCGGAGATTCGCAACAAGGGCCTTTTTCTCTGCGTCTCAGCGCCTCGGCGGTAAAAATACTAGGTTTCATTCCGTAGGGCGGGACCCAATGAGGCCTACGGCTGATGATGTTCCTCCCCTTCGGGGAGGATGAGGGAGAAACCCGGCACTAGTCACTCAGGACTACGCTCAAGAGGCCGCTGTTAACCGTCAATGCGCCGCTGCCCTCGTAATCGATAAAGCCCAGCGTCCGGAATTTGTTCATGAAATGGCTGACCCGCGAGCGGGTGGTGCCGACCATTTGCGCCAGGTGTTCCTGATTGATTCCGGGGTGGACAGTTTCTCTTCTGCTCTCCTTGCCAAAATGCGCCAGCAATAGGAGAATCCGGGCCAGGCGCTTCTCGCTGGAGTTGAAAAGCTGGTCGACCAGATCCTCTTCAAATCGCGTGTTGCGGGTAAGCAGGTGGGCGATGAACAGTTCCGCGATTCCATGCTGCTCGTGGAGCATACGCACCATCAACACCTTCTCGATCCGGTAAAGAGTGCAGTCCGTCACCGCAATCGCCGTGGAGATGCGCAACGGCTGGCCAGCGAGGCATCCCTCGCCGAAGAACTCGTTGCCGCCCAGAACGGTGACGATCGCCTCCTTGCCTTGTTGGGAGGTCACCGCGAGCTTCACTTTGCCTTGGTGGAGAAACCACACGGAATCCGCAGGGTCTCCCTGCACGAAGATCGTGCGGCCCGCGCCGTATTCTAGAACGGTTTTCCCGTGCGAGATTCCGGCGAGGAATGCTGCCCAATCGATGGGCGGGTTTTTCTGATTTGCCGTATTAACCTCAGACTGGTTTATGTTATCGGCCATAACGGCATTCCCCTTCTTGCTGAAGGCGGCGCCATTGCTAGAAATTCTTTTGCTTGTCATAACACTCTCCGTCTGCTTGGTGAAGATATCGCGCTTTGCGGTGTATGCCGAAACAGTATTCCCGCCGGCGATTCCCGTGAGGGTAGCTTCCCAATCGCCAAACGGGCGTTTCTTGTCCGCTACGATCACCATCTTCCGCGGATCGACAAGCGGACTCCTCCTGGGAGCTATCGCCATATTGTTTCCCATAATCACCTCCTGTTGAAGCCAGCGAAATGGTTCTTCTCACCTTGGAAGTTTCAGAATAAATCCCGACGGAGATAACGTCCATCGGCCCCAGGCTGATTCTCACGTAGGACTTCGGGATGGAGGAGGGGTCGGTGTTTGTCCTACAGGAAGGCGGAAGGCTGGAAGAGAGGTTGCAGGCCGGACGGTGGGCCCTCCATTTGGCGCTTTCTCAAATCACCAGGCCGTTTCGGACCGCGTACTGGACGATAGCCGCACTATTTTTAACGCCGAGCTTTTCCAGGACCCGGGTGCGATAGGTGCTGATGGTTTTTACGCTGAGCGACAGATCTCCGGCGATCTCCGTAACGGTCTTTCCCGAGGCGATCAGGCACATGATTTCATACTCCCGGTCGGAGAGCGTCTCGTGCGGCAGGCGCGTGAAATCTTTTCGCACGTTCGAGGCCAGCTTTTCGCCCAGGGTGGGACTTACATATTTCCCCCCGGCCAGGATCTTGCGGATGGCTTTCACCAATTCCTCGGGGGCACTGTCCTTCGTCAGGTAGCCTTCCGCGCCCGCCTTGAGGGCACGAAGGGCAAATTGGTCTTCCGGGTGAGCACTCAGGACCAGGACCGGAAGCCTGGGGCGTGCGGCCTTTAATTCCTTGAGGAGATCCAAGCCGCTTTTTCCCGGCAGGGTGATGTCAAGCAGCGCGACATCCCACTTTCCTTCTCCGAAGCTCTTCCAGCGCCTGCTGGGCATAGGAGGCTTCTCCAAATGCGGCCCCAGGGAGCTCATCAGAAAGCAGCGCCTTCAAACCACGTCGGACAATAGCGTGGTCGTCGACGATAAGGACTCGTGTCATGGCTTGGCCCCGGCTCCCTCCGGCGATGGGAAGGGAATCCAGGCGACGACTGTAGTCCCTTTCCCCGGAGCACTGGAAATCTTCACCTGGCCGCCCAGAATGGCGGCGCGTTCCCGCATACCCAGCAGACCTAGGGATTTGGAAAGGGAAGGGTCCGACTGATCAAAACCCCGCCCGTTATCGCGGATCCACAGAACCAGCCGGTCCCCTTGCTTCTGCAAAACCACCTCGGCCCGCGTGGCCTTGGCATGGCGCGCCACGTTGGTCAAAGTCTCCTGAAGAATACGAAAAAGGGCGGTCGAAACGTCGGGCGCAAACGCTGCGCGGGTGAGCAACCGGTAGCTGCACTGGATGCCGGTGCGGGCCTGAAATTCCTGGAGCTGCCATTCCACAGCGGCCGCCAAACCCAAATCCAAAATACCCGGCCTTAGCTCGGTCGAGATTCTGCGAACATCCTGGATCAAGCTCTCGGCTAACTGCTGCGTGGACCGGATCTTTTCGAGCATCTCGTCGCTTTCACGGGGCAGCCGCTTCGCCAGCCAGGCGAGATCCAGTTTCACCGCGGTCAGCGACTGGCCCAGCTCATCGTGGACTGCGCGGGAGATCCTGGCTTGCTCCTCCTCCCGAACGGCCAGTAGGTGCGCCGCGAGACTTCGCAACTGCTCGCTGGAAGCACGCAGCTCCTGCTCGGCGCGCTTCGTCTCGGAAAGGTCCGACGCGATCAAGCAGACCGCCCGCGTGCCGTCCAGGCGGAGAGGATTCAAGGAGAGGTGGACGGGCAAAGGGGGGCCTTTTCGCGATTGCAAACGGATCTCGCCACGGCAGCTCCTTTGGGCCGCGCACTGGAGTAAGGCATCCAGCGTGACACGGTCGTCGGGCCAAACCAAGTCCTGCATGGAAGAACCGATGACGCTCTGAAGCCGTGTTCCCAGGAACCGGGCAAAACGGCGGTTGCAGTGCAAGACGGTGTGGTCGGCGCTCAGGACCGCGGCGCCTTCGTTCATCCTCTCGACGAAAACCCGGTAGGTGTGATCGGCCCCCTGTAGCGTGAACACTTTCTCCCCGCCGGGGCCGTTCACAACAATGGCATCCACTTCGCCGGAACGAATGGCACGGAGGGTTTCCTCGGCTTCGTTCAGGCGTGCGACCAAATCACGGCGCGGCAGGCCCGGCAGTTTTTGCGGGGGGCGGTTTTTTCTTCGGTTAGCCAACCGCTTTCCTCCTTCCGCCTGCTATACAGAGAGACATAAATTCTTGCGCATCGCCCTGTAGCGGCGGTCTCTGACCGCCGGTCGGCGCTCAGAGAGCGCCGCTACAATTCATGCCCCTCTGTATATTACTCCCGCGCCCTCAGGTCCAGTCCGAAGAGCACTTTTTCCTGGTTCGACATGTCTCCGATGAGCCTTCGCAGCGGGAGCGGGAGCCGCTTAATGAGCATGGGCACCGCCACAATCTGCTCGTCTCTGGCCAGCTTCGCCTGCTGGTAAATGTCGATGACTTCCAGATCATAGCGATTCTTCAAGTGCTTCTCACAAACCCGCTTGATATTTTCTACAGCCCGCGACGATTTCAACGTGGATCCGCTTACGTACAAACGCAAGACGTACTTTGCCTGGGGAGAATGGGAGGCGGTCTGCTCCGCTTTCCCTGCCCATCCGGGTTTCTGCTTTCCTGCCGGGAGGCTCCTTGTGGGGGGCTTTTTCATGGAGGCCTTGCTGCACCTCGCGTAGGGCCGAGCGGTGCTCGGCCCGGGGCCGAACGCCGTTCGGCCCTACTTCTAGACTGGGTCAGTCTTCCTTTCGCACATCCAGGCCCACCAGTACCCGCACGCTGTCAGAGAGGTCGCCAATAATCTTGCGGACAGGTTCCGGAAGTTTTCTTATCAGGGTCGGAACGGCTACGATCTGGTCGCCCCGCGCCAGTTGCGGATTCTCCATCAGGTCGATCACTTCGATCCGATAGCGGGCCTTCAAGTGTTCTTCGCACAGCACCTTGAGGTTGGCGAAGGCCCGAATCGACTTGGGAGTCTGGCCCGCCACATAGAGCCGCAGTTTCCAAACCTCCGGTTTGCGGGGGGCCGGTTTGCCGGGTCGCGCCCGAGTTTTTGTCTTGGTTGCTGACATTTACCGTTTATGCGCGGCTTTCGCGCCTCCTTCCTTCTTGTAGGATCAGGCGTCTGCTTTCCGGCTCCGCACCATCTGCCCGCGGGCCTGCAACGCTTCCTCGTCGAGTGATTCCGATTCGGAGATGGTCTGTTGAATTCTTTCTTCCTCCGCTTCCTGCTCCGCCCGGATCGTGGCCATGCGGCCTTCAAAGGTCCGGTGCGCGCGCTCCAGTTCGCGCCGGTGGCGCTCCAGTTCTTGCCGGCGGGACATGTCCGCGGTTTTCTCGCGCTCTTCCTGCGACAACCGGGCGGAACCGGTCAGCACGCCCTCGGGTCCGAGGTAGACGTCCAGCAATCGGAGGCCGCTGTCAGTGAGCAGGAATTCGCGAATCTGGTTGGAATGCTCCATGCCTCGAGATTTCAGCACGTAAACCGCGCGGTTCCGCTCCCCCCCGACCGCGATGCTTTCCAGCACGAGCCAGGTGTCCATGAGGGAGGAGACGTCCACCTCGCTGGCCTCCAGGGGGCCGCCACCTGCCGTCAAACTGGTGAAAATCGAGGTGATCCCCTGGGTCTTCAGAAAATCCACTAGCCGCGTGAGCATGGACCGCACTTCGTTCGCCGTGCTGACCATGATCAGATTGGTTACCGGATCCACCACGACGATGCTGGGATGGAAGCTGGAAATGCGTTTGTGGGTCACTAACAGGTGCTCTTCGATCCCCCCGTAGGTGGGACGCGCCGCTTGGAAGAGCAGCAACCCTTTGCGGACCCAGGGCTGGAGGTCGATGCCGATCGAACGCATATTGCGGACGATCTGCCGGGGCGATTCCTCGAAAGCGAAAAACAAGCAGCGCTCGCCGCGGCGGCAGGCTGCATCCACGAAATGCGCCGCGACGCTGGTTTTACCGGTTCCCGAGGTGCCGGATATCAAAATGCTGCTCCCCCGATAAAACCCCTTTCCACCCAGCATGCCATCCAACCGGGCAATGCCGCTGGAGATTCGTTCGGCGGGCGCAGGGTGGTCCAGACCCAGTGAGGAGATCGGCAGGACGGAAATGCCTTGTTCATCGATCAGGAACGGATACTCGTTCGTGCCGTGGGTGGAACCCCGATACTTGACGATGCGCAGGCGCCGGGTCGACATCTCCTCCCGGGTACGATGGTCCAGCACGATCACGCAATCGGAGACGAACTCCTCGATGCCGTGCCGGGTCAGCCTGTCGGGCCGGTCCCGCTCGGCGGTAATGAGCGTGGTCAATCCTTTTTCCTTGAGCCAGCCGAACAAGCGGCGGATCTCGGCGCGCAGGATACCCGGATTGGGCAACTCGCTGAAGAGTGATTCAATGGTGTCCAGGACGACTCGCCGCGCCCCGACCCTCTGGACAGCGTCGGCAATTCGAATGAAGAGGCCATCGAGATCATACTCGCCACTTTCCGAAATCTCGCTTCGCGTGATGAGCACGTGATCCAGAAATAGCTTCTTATCTGCCGCCAACCGGGCGAGGTCAAAACCCAGCGAAGCGGCATTCTTGGTCAGGTCCGGGATCGATTCCTCGAACGACATGAACACGCCGGGTTCGTTGTACTGTGTGGCGCCCCGAACCAGAAACTCCAGCCCGAACATGGTCTTTCCAGAACCGGCGCCGCCACTGATTAGAGTGGGACGCCCGCGTGGCAATCCTCCCAACGTGATTTCGTCCAACCCCTGGATACCGGTGGCTGCTTTCGGCAGCGTTTTGGGAGATAGCTGGTTGGCTTTCTTCTTTTGTGCCATTGGCTTCATCCTTGCCCCGGGCGATCTACGCTGGGTGGGCAGTCGCGGCGTCATCGCCCGGCCTCGCGGGTCGCCCCTGCCCAAGAGGGCCGCTCGGTCCCTTCACCACAGACTGCTTCTATATGAATATGGCGACGGATTCTACCACCAGACGCGCCATCGCGTATCAACTTTCGGGGCGTGGAGCGCTTTCCTGTAATTTCCCCCATGAACTGGGATGAGCAATTGTGACCAGCCAAGTGAGCAGTACAGGGCTGACAGGTGAATTACCCCAAGCTATAAGAAGTGTGCCTCTAGCTTCCATCCAGGATCTGCCTGGAGACGGGTGTTAGGGGGGAGGATCAACATGCTTTGGACAATTTTCGTCGTTCTTTTGGTCATGTGGCTGTTAGGCTTTAGCTTTCATGTGGGCGGAGGCCTCATCCACCTATTGCTCGTGTGTGCAGTGATTGTATTGGTATGGAACCTGATTACCGGTCGCAGATCCTATTCGTAAGGTGGCCGAACACGCCAAATCATGGAGGCCGGCAGGAATTAAGCCTGCCGTTCCTCCTATTCAGGGTGTTCCGGCCTTCGCCGTGGTTTTGGTTAGATATGTATCGGGCCGGAGACCCAGCGATCGATCGCGGGGGGTGCGCCTATGCCGCAAAACTCGTGGTTCAATATCCGTGAAGCGGAACGAAGCTCTTTCTGCGTGGTGGCGCGTCAGCAGGCCGGGTGGTTGCTTTTTCTCTATTTAGCCGCCGGCATGGCATCCGCACCAGCTCAGACCGCGAGCGCAGTTCCAACGGCGAAAACCATCATTGACCGCATGGCGCAGGCTCGGATTGAGAACCGCGTCCGCCTTCGCCCTTACATCGTCACGCGGAGCTACAAGCTGTTCGCCAAGGACGAAAGCAAGGCCAAGTCCGAGGTAATTGCCGATGTCGCCTTCGTTCCTCCGGACTCGAAAAAGTACACCATTGAGGAGACGAACGGGAGCAGCCTCGGCCAAATCCTTGTGCGCCGCATGCTGGCCAATGAAGCAGAGGTCACCAGAGATTACGCCTCAACCGACATCTCGGCGGCCAATTATGATTTCCGCTTCGTCCGCCAGGCAGACGTCAGTGGCCAGCGCTGTTACGTGCTGGAGGTGCTTCCCCGGCGCAAAGAAAAACATCTCCTTCATGGTGACGTTTGGGTTGACGCGAACACCTACTTGCTTCGCCGCTTCGAGGGCGAGCTTGCCAAGCCCCCGTCCTGGTGGGTGCGGGACGTGAGCGTCACGTTTGTTTACGGCGACGTGGGCGGAATGTGGCTGCAAACAGCCACAGAGGCCGCGGCCGACGTCCGGATACTCGGGCACACCACGATGGTATCGCGCGACGTGAAATATAAGATCACCGAACTCGTTGCCACCGCAGCTTCGGCGCAGACAGATTTCTTGGAATTGATGCCTGGCGGACCTTTTCGCCGCGCCGCGATTCTACGGCCATCGAAATGACTCGTTCGGGAGGGAGAATCAAAATGGAATTGGACAAGGCACTGGGGTTTGCAGTGATTCTAGGCTGGGAAGATTTGATGAAAGTCACCAACCCAAGTTCAGCGCGGGTTGAATACCGAAGTGCACCGGGAACTGCGGTGGATTACCTGAGTCTCTGGTCGGTTGATGCCGAGGGTCATCAGAATATGGTGTGCGACTACTGGACGTGGACTGCTTCGGCCCACCCCAGCGGAATACGTTTCAACAACAAATTCCAATCTCAGCAATTGGGTCTGGCCCTTGACTTCATTCTCATGAACCAGGATCAGTTCACGCGTCCAGCCGATGCTTGCCCTGAGGGTCTGGCTCTGATCTATCCGCCCACCGGAGATGAACTTGCAGAAGCCACCACTTGGATGGGCGGGGTCCATGGCGCCGCTACGAACGTGAGCCGCGCTGGGGCTGAAAGGGTTGTGGCTCTTTAGAGGGAGCAGAATCTTGTTGGGTCTTGATCGCGGCGCCGCGCGTTACACCTGGACAGCGGTTCTTGTTCTCGTCCTGGCGGGACTGCTATATCTCATTCGCGAGACATTGTTTATTTTTGTCGTGGCATTGCTGTTCGCCTACCTGCTCTGGCCTCTGGTCAAGCTTCTCGATCGGTGGCTACCTGGGCGGTCGAGGGTGCCGGCGCTGACCCTCGTCTACCTCGCGATTGTCGGGATTCTGATTGTCATGGGGATTACGCTGGGCTCTCGTGTCGTCCAGGAGGCGAACGCCCTTGCAGCCAGGCTCCCAGATCTCCTTGCGAGATTCCAGCCTCCGATCGCGCCCGCCGCTTCGCACTACGTTCTGCCGCTGAAGATGACGGTCATTTCGACGGTGCAACAGCAACTGGCCAGTCATTCGCGGGATATCCTGGCATGGCTGCCGAATGCCGCCTTGGGGGTCATCGCGCGCGCCGGAAACCTCATCTTTTTCATCCTGGTTCCGATTCTCAGTTTCTTCTTCTTGAAAGATGGGCGGGAGATGCTCAATTCCGCGGTAGGCATTCTTGCCGCAGGGGCCCGCCGCGACATGGTGGAGAGGATTGCCGCTGACCTGCACGTGCTCCTTGCCCAATACATGCGGGCCTTGGTGTTATTGGGGGTCGTGGCATCTTTGAGTTATGGACTCTTCTTCTCGCTGGTCGGTGTTCCGTATGGGATTCTGTTGGCGGCTGTCGCTTTTCCTTTGGAGTTTATTCCCATGGTGGGTCCTCTGGTCGGAGCCACCATCGTGTTGCTCGTTGCCGGCTTGAGCGGCTCCCACCACCTGCTCGGGATCTTTGTGTTCCTTCTCGCGTTCCGATTTTTGCAGGATTATGTTGTGTCACCGCAATTGCTCAGCACCGGCATGAAGCTACATCCTTTGCTGGTTATCTTCGGAGTCCTGGCGGGCGGCTCGGTCGCCGGTATCGCCGGCTGCTTTCTTTCCGTCCCGGTGCTCGCTACTTTGCGAATCGTTTACCGGCAGTTGTTAACCAAGGCACCACCGACCGTGGTGGCGCCTGACGGCGCCGCCACTCAATGAGGAATTGGCCTTCCACTTAGCTTGCTCATCGGGCTTTTACTCAAAACTCCGACTCGCGTTACACCGCGATTTCCGCCAGGCACGTCCAAAAGATAATTCAGACATGCTGAAGCTGCGCTGGATTGCGTTCGGCGTGTGAATAGTATTGGTGGGAGTAAACGTGTGTGAGTTCCGCGCCAAAGAGGACGATCTGCGCGGAGTAGTAAACCCAAGTGAGAATGATGACGAGGGATGATGCTGCCCCGTATGCTGACGCGACCGTCGACCTGGCGAGATACAACCCAATCAACGCTTTGCCAGTCGTCAAGAGAAGTGAAGCAACGGCCGCACCCACCCACACGTCACTCCAGGCAATATCAGCATCGGGCAGATATTTGAAGATCATCGCCAGGAGCAGCGCAATCACCCCTAACGAGAGGAGAAAGTTAACCGATTCCAACAGGAATACGGGCCAAGGAAGCAGCGGTGATATGAAATTTCCCACAGCCCCCAGCGCTGCGCTCACCACGAGTGATACGAGGAGCAGGAAGCCCAGACCCAGGACAAGGCCGAACGACAAAAAACGTTCTCGAATTACGCGTAACCAGACATTTTCTGATCGGCACGGAACTTTCCAGATCTTATTGAGCGCGTCTTGGAGTTCAACAAACGCCCCTGACGCACCGATGAGTAGGATCCCGATACCGAAGGCACTCGCAACGATGCCCAGCGTGGGCCGATCCGCGCTCTGGATGATTGCTTGCACGGCCCTGGCACCCGTCTCTCCCACCAGGCCTTGGAGTTGCCGTGCAAATTCACCCTCCGCCGCTTTTTGCCCGAACGCCAGACCCGCGACCGATATCGCGACGATCAGGACGGGAGCGAGCGAGAAAACGGTGTAAAACGCCAGCGCGGCGCCCATGCTAGGTGCATTGTCATCTGCCCATGCCGAGCATGCCTTTTTGATCAGCATGTAAGCGGCTTTTAGATTCACGAATTCCGCCCACCCTCACCCTACGCGATTGACGTGAAAATTGGTGATGTAATGCATGAGTCCAAAGGTGTTCAGGAGCCATACAACCACCACAATGACCACCACGGCATTCAAAAGCGATTTAATGGAGCCCGCCATCGGAATGAAGGTATTGACGAGCCAGAGAAGAACACCCACCACGACCAGGGCAATTAAGACTTGTACCAAAGGCGTTTGCACTATACCCATATATTTAAACCCTCCATGTTTTCGGAGGCAGACGCCTATACGTCCGCTCCCCGTAACCCATTACTGAATATTGCCTGCGGCTTCGCTGTTCTAGCTGAAACGATGCTGCGCCCTAGAGCGAGGGGGAAGCCCAGACGCTCCGCCTGATCGGCCATAATCTGGCCGAAAATGCCATCGACCTGGAGGTAGATCCACAGGTCGATCTGTTCTGTCGGCATGTTCGACAAGTCGTAGTCAGGAGCCATTTCCATTCCTCTCCGATCAGTCCGCCTTAGCCATTGGGATATTGACAAGGTGCTCTGCCAGGAACCAGACCTGAAATTCGTTGGTCCGAATCACCTGACTTACCAGCAAATCGTTGGTCCCGTCGTCGCCTGCCTGCGCCGCTTGTCGAGCCGCCGTTCGGGCCGCCCGCAAAAGAAATTCATGCGCTTCCAGCAACCGGGAGATTTGTACCGGAGCCTCCTCCCGCCCACGGGGAGGACGCGGAATAAGGGAAGTTTCCGCCGCGTCAATACCCATCGCGAGGCTGATTCCACCCAAGATCTGAATGCGCTCAGCGATGGCGTCCACCAGTTCGGCTTGCTTGCCGTAGTGCATGTCGAACAGCAGGTGCAATTGATAAAAAGTCTCCCCCGCCACCTGCCAATGATGCTTTTTGTACATATCTCGCAAGATCATGGTATCCGCCAGGACCTGATTCAGTGCTTGCACACTCGACTCGCAGGCGGTTTCGTCGAGCGCGATCGGCAGCTTGGCAATCTTGCCGAAGGGCTGAATTTCTCTTGCCTGCTGGTGCAAATTGGGCCTGGCGCGCTCGGTTCCTGCCGCGTTGGGACTTGCTTTCAAGTCTTCGTATGCAGCCGTTCGATTCATTCTCGCACCCTCACCTTTCTCGATTTTTGCTGCTTGTGATACTTCAACCTGTATTTGGTGACGCACGTTGCGCCCGGCCAAGGCCGCTTCGAAATCCATAGCACTCTCATGATCGATTTTCCTTTTCCCTGCTGACTTGCAAGTAGCGATTTCAGTTGGCCGGAGCCCTCGGTGCACACTTCTTATATCCTAGAGTGAATCGTGTTTCAGTCCCTTACTGCTCACCCCTTTGGTCAAGATTGCTCACCAGCGATTTTGCCACGGGGACATATCTGCTGGGGCTGATGGCAGGGGTTTAATGTGCCCTCCCAGGGATTTGAGAGCGAGAAAACGGCTCTTTATCAAGGATGTGTTCCGCGGTTTGGTACGCTGCTCCTGGTCCCCATGTTGTCGGTACTGCGTGAGCTGCTGCTGAGACTGTTGGGGGAGACGGCTCGGCGTCACCTGTTGCTGTTGGGCGGCCTGTTTCTGCGGTTGTTGCTGGCCGTTGGCCGGCATGCTCATTCCTACAACCAACACCGAGATGATTAGAACCGCCGCCACCCTCCGCTTCAAAATATAAACATGCACGGCACACCCCCTAAGTAATCCCGGGCTGTTGTTCAAAATGGGAGGCCACGCTGAGCACGACAAACAGGACGCGAAACATGAGCACTTTCTTACTTTGCCACCCGCCTCCCACCAGATCGCAGGCTGGCAACTCGGAGTACCGCTGTTATACCCCGAGGTCATCGAGCGTGTCTGTTCCGCCCGGCTCACGTAGATGGTCTGAATTGCTCATCCCGGTTTTGCGGCGGGACATTCAGAGGCTTGGGAACGGTCGAACTTGTAGCGCCGACATCTAGAGCCTGCCCTGAGCGGAGCGAGCAGAAGAACCTCGACCCGCATATCGCGGGTTGCGCATACGTTGCTGTTTATGTATGCGACAGGGGCGGTCGCCCTGTGACTTCGCGCGCCCGTGGGTCCTTGCGTCAATGAATGGTTTCTCTTCGACCGCAGCCTGAAACAGAGCCCGCGCATTCTGGACACAGGCGTGACAAAAGCCCACGGTCAAAACTGCATTGACTGCGGCTACCAGCTTCTTTGGCGTGCTGGCTTTAATGCCGCCCTAGATCCGCCTTTACGGGATCACGTCGTAAACGGTAGGTTGTGAAAACGATGAGATCGGCCTGGCGTTGGTGCCTGCAATTGCTAACGCCGGAGGCAAGGGCGGGGCCGACGACGGGGGAGCCGTCGCCGGTTTGTTGGAAGGTCCGAGTGTTGCCGAAGGGATGGTGGCGGCGATTCGCAAGACCACAGACCTGCCCATCAAGTTTGTGGTGAATGCGCACTACCACCTCGACCACATCGCCCGGGGTGTGGTCTAGCCCTCCGGTATCACTTATATCGTATCCGTCCGGGCTGGGTCATGGTCAGTCAAGTAACAACCGGTATAATCTTTTATGATCAAACTATCATCAGAGAACTTGAGAGTAACTTTGTAGTTGAAAGACCACTTGTTCCTTCTTTGCGGGTGGAGAGTCAACGTAACATTGCCGTCCGCGACTTCCCCTTTCGTTGGATTGCCCTCGACCTGTAATGAGACGGTGTGGGTAGAATTCTTGTTCCAACGGCCTTCATTGCCTTCGGCCTTGGCGACTTCGTGCCCGTCATTGCCCTTGACATAAACATCCAATTTGGTCTGTTGATCTTTATTGTCGCCGGTTGTGTCAAACTTCACTTCCGCGGAAGTAAGGGTTGGCTCTTGGACCGGCGCTGCCTGCGGGGCTGGCGCGGGCTGGGGGGCTGGCGCTGGATCCTGGGCGAACGCGCCTGAAGTGAATACTGCCAAAGCGACTAGCGCCAGGCAGGAAATGATTTTTTTCATCTGAAATCTCCTTTTTCGGGTTCCGAGCTAACTAAACTGCTAATGAACCGCTCTTCTTATACTGCCAAGCTGATGCGTTGTCTGTTTCATCGGGAACACCTGTTCGGTCAATTGCGCTCATCTCGGCTACAGCTCATCGGCGAGCGCGGGCGGGCGCGAAAAGCCACGGGTCTCCCACCGTGGAGGTTAGCGCCCCGCCTGCTCAGGTGTCACTCAAAGGGGATCCGTCCGGGCAGTGTTATATTGAGTCAAGACACCGCCGAAAACTTCTTTTGTGATCGAAGAATGATCGGAAAACTTGAGCGTGAGTTGGTAGTTGAACTTCCAAGTGTCGCCTCCGTTCGGGTTGAAAGTTAGCACAACGTTGCCGTGCGCAATTTCTGCTTTCGTTGGGCTGCCCTCGATCTTTAGTGTGACCATGTGGGTCGAATGTTTGTCCCATAGGCCTTCATTGTCTTCGGATTTGGCGACTTCCTGCCCATTTTGGTTTTTGAGGTAAACATCGAGTTTGGCATCCTGCTTCTTACGGTCTGTGGTGGTGTCAAATTTCGCTTCCACGGAATCGAGGGTTGGCTCCTGGGCGAACACGGCTGGCGTGAACAATGCCATAGCGACGAGCGCCAGACAGCACATTATGGTCTTCATTTATAATCTCCTTTTCCGAAGGCGAGTCGACTCACCTGTAATCAACCACTTCTCTTATACGGTCAAGCTGACGCCTTGTCTGTGTCTTACGGAACAACTATTCGGTCAATAGTGCTCATCTCGGATGAACCGCACCGGCGAGCGCGGGCGGGCGCGGAAAGCCGTGAACCTAAGTAAGGTCATAAAACTGGTCCGTGAGCCAAAAGCGCCCACAAAAGGCGATCAGCATTTCTCTGACATTTTAAGCAGGCCAATCAGGCAGGTGCTTCGTTGGATTGGCAGTCAAGTTCGAGCGTATTCGTTGGTCAGGCCGCTGACAAGTCGAGAGCAATTCACCACCTGGCTCAGGACGCCGAGGGTACGCGATCAGCTGGTTAGTAAAAATCACCATCACAGCGGTAACAGTAAGTTGGTTCCTTCGTTGACAGCTTGGTTCAATGCCCGGGGCCAACGGACCGGGAGTACCGTCGGCTATTCGAAACTATCGCGAATAGGCCGCCAGAAAAACGAGTCACCGCCTGATTAACAGCCTACTCGTAGATGTACAGCCCCCCGACTCCCTCGACATCCCCATCTGGGAAGTTACCGTGCCTGCTTGTAATCACTTGGCTGTGTAGTCGCCAAAACCGCTGATGGGGTGCCCACGTTCGCCTGCTGATTGTTTTGGGATAACGCCATCGGAAGCTAGCCCCGCTGGGTGTCCACCTCGACCTGGCCGGTCAGCCTCCGGCGCACGATGGCCCAACTCATCCCGATGGCGAGGAGCAGGCTGAGCGCCACAAGTCCCAGGTGCGAAAAGGCCGTGGCGCTGTGCGGCTGGAAGACGCCCCCCTTGGCAATGAGCAGCCAGACGAGAACGGCGAATATGCCTGCGATCAGGATTGCGCCGCCGAGTCCGAGCGACCGCCTCGTCGCCTGAAGCATGACAACCCAACCTGCGAGCAGGAGCAGAGCCACCAGGACTTTCACAGGTCCGATCGCCGGCCGGCCCGAGAAAAAGGGCGCGATAGCCCACTGATAAAAAGACCGGCCCGACGGGTTCCAGGTCCCGTAGACCAGAACGAAGGGGAGCAGAATTCGACCGATTAGGCCGAGGGGGCTGAAGTGTTCATGTTCCATATGGCACCTGTGAATTTTCCTTACCAGCAACGACGACCTCGGAATTTCCGATCATTATGAAGCCCCGAGTCTCTGAAAAAGCTAACCGGTCGAGCCCTGAACTGTCTGTTCAAAAGGTACGCTGGATAAATCATGAGAAGATGCGAAGCGTAATGTGCATGCCGGGATGCCTACGGTTGTACATGTAATAGGCGCCATCACTGTATGCGACATAACAGTCATCGTTGTAGTCCCAGCCTGTTGGCCATTCTTGGTTGTACCCGAACCAGTAGCCGCCGTAGTGGAAGCGGTTATATCCGCCGATCATCTCGGGACGCCCCATATGGAACCAGTGGTCATGACCGAAATGGGAACGGTAACTGACGTCAGAAATGCGGCCGTAATGGGAGCCGTAATTGCCGTTGCCGAAGAGGTTGAGCGAAATGTGCATGCCAGGATGTATCAGGTCGTACATACAATAGTTGCCATCCACGTACTCAACATAAACGTTGTCGTCGTAGCCCCAGCCTGCCGGCCATTCTTGGTTGTACCCGAACGAATAGCCGCCGTACTGGAAACGGTTATACCCGCCGATCATCTGGGGATGCCCCATGTGGAAGGAGTGTCCCTGGCCGAAATGGGCACTGTAATTGGCATTAGAAATGCCGCCATACTGGCCGCCGCCGCGGTTGCTAGCAACGGACTGTGCCTGTTGCCCCCTGGACGGCTGTGCCTGGCGTTGCGCCTGCTGCGCTCGCTCGGCGCGCTGTGGCTCCTCTTTCTGTGCACGCTGCGGCGCTGATCTCTCCGCGCGTCGCGGCTCTGCTTTCTGTGCGTGCTGTGGCGCTGCTCGCTCGGCGCGTTGCGGCTCCGCCTTCTGGGCGTGCTGTGGCGCGGACTTCTCTGCGCGTCGTGGCTCCGCCTTCTGGGCATGCTGTGGTGCCGCTCTCTCCGCGCGTCGTGGCTCCGTCTTCTGGGCGCGCTGTGGTGCGGCCTTCTCTGCGCGTCGTGGCTCCGCCTTCTGGGCGCGCTGTGGTGCGGCCTTCTCTGCGCGTCGTGGCTCCGCCTTCTGTGCATGCTGTGGCGCTGCTCGCTCGGCGCGCTGGGGCTGTGCTTTCTGTGCGCGTTGTGGCCGCGCAGCTTTCTGGGCGTGCTGAGGTTGTTGCTCGTGTTGCGCCGCCTGAGGTTTTCCTCCGCCTCCGCCCTTTTTCTCGTCGTCCTTTTGTGCGAAGGCAGGAATGGTAGTTCCGAGAAGCAAAAACAGAACTGCTATGCTGATAACTCGATTGTATTTCATCGGTGTTGCCTCCAAACCCATGTCACATCTGCCTCTCACCGGACACTCGAGGCACCCCTACTTGTACCGCCTGTGCACATGGGTGTCAGTTCATTACGGCTCACATACTAGGTCAAAGATGCTCATCCCATTTCATCTGGAGGAACTGAAACTCTGGAACTGGAGGGGATTTGTTGCTGTTGGCTTTTGCCTTTTGAAGTCCCTGGAGGCTAATACCTGGCCAGATACTGGCCGTTTGTTCAACTTGATTCGAGCTGCGAGCGTGGGGCTAAAGGTGAGAGGGAGACCCAATCAGGATGACTGGGTCTCCCCTTTAGAAAGGCTTAGTGCGTTCCCGCTTAACGGGCGGCAACCTCGGTGACACCCTTCGGGGTGCTGATATAACCTTTCACCTGGTTGGGTCCTACCTGATTCACAACTAATTCATAGGCCTTCTTCGATCCGTTGACGTAGAAGATCACCGGTTCGTTCATGCTGCGGTCCTTCTTTTCGACCTCTGTGTCGTCAACGGTCATGGCTACGGTAAAGCGATGGCCCTTGAGGTTGGTCTTCTTCAGGTTCAGGCCTACTTGGGCAACGCGAGCGGGCTTACCTTTGTCGAGCGTAAATTCGAAATAGTCACGCTCACCCATCTGCCGGAGGTATTCGATGTCATCATGGTTCCGGGCAATCAGCGTGCCCAATTCACTGCGGGCCATGCCCAAGTCAGTCGCCAAAGAAGTGACGCTCTTCTTGGTCGTGTCAAGGTCGGTCTTGGTCACGGAAACATCCTGGGTGAGTGCACCGACCTGCTGCTCATCGGCTTTTTGGGATAGTTGTGTTTGGAACTCCTCGGACTGCTTGCGCTGTTGATCCTGAAGTTCCGTCACCATCGCGTGGGCACGCTTCAACTCGCCACCCTGCGAGCCAAGATGCTTGGCGGACTTGTCAAGCTCCGTCTTCACCGCTTCCAGTTGTTGCGAGGTCTGCTGCTCCATGGCGGCCAGACGAGTTGAAACCTGATCTTGGATTTGCGCCGTCAACTCTTTTCGCAGCTGGTTCTGCTGCGCCACGAGGTCGCTGTGCGTGGTGTTCGTCTTGTTGACCGCGTAGAATATCCCGCCAGCTAGAACCGCGAGAACGAGGAAAATCACAATGAACTTGATACCGTGCCCCGACTCTTGGGAAGGCGGCACGGGTACAACTTGCTGTCCCGTCGTGTTGTAGATCGCCATGTTAGTTTCTCCTTCTTCTTCGAAATTGCTTTGGGGAGCGTCACAAGCTGCGTGCCATTCGCTTCCCGGCTAGAAGTATAGGCACGCCCGTGGCCAATCGGGTTATAGTCTAATACTATTTGCTTCTATTATTTGTGGGTTTATTGAGAACTCCAATGGCATTATGACTTAGCAAAACTTACGTGTGCAAGGTAAGTTCGACACGATATCGTGTCCGAATTGATCGGCATCAAGGCGAATCCTGCGCTGGGGGCGCAACGATCCCGCTCAACGACTGGCAATAAACTGCGCCGACTGGCAAGCTTCCGCTGTGGGGTGGGATTGTGGTGCGGTGCGTGTTAGCGGAACGGACGCGGGTCGTTCAGCCTATCAGCAAGCGGTTCGGGGCACTGCCTGAGTCCTAAGGCCAAGTCCATCCAGTGGCTACGGGCCTTAACTAACGTTACTAAACTATCGAAGATTTGTCACATTTAACTTGACAAAGACAGTTAATTAACTTACTCTGGTTAAGGAGATGAGACCATCTACGCCCACCTTCCAGGTCATCTGAACTAAGTCAGGTCATCTGCAGTTGCACCTCTTAGGCAAGATCCAAGGAGGTCCCCATGTTTGCTCGAAGCACTTTCCAAACACCTAAGGTCCAATCGTGTTAAGGAATCCATGCGCATTATTGCGAACCACGTCTTTGCTTCTTGTCCTGGGAAGAATAGCTAAGGGAAAACGAGGTGTCCAATGCTTACGAGAATCGTGAAGCGGGTTTTCATGCCGGTGCTGCTCCTGGCGCTTCTGTGGCCCACGCCCGCGGGCTACTACGTACGACTGGGAGTCGCGGCATGTGTGGCGGCCATTTGGGCCCTCCAGGTAAACCGCAGTAAGTACCTTCGCCAGGGCGTCCACATGCCGACAGCCTCGAAGGTGAGATATGAGAATTGAGATCGATACATTCTGAACCAAACGTGAGAGGAGACTCAAGATGAATTTCAGACCGCTGCACGATCGAATCCTGATTAAGCGAATTGAAGAGAAAGAAACCGCGAAGGGTGGAATCATCATTCCCGACTCGGCCAAGGAGAAACCGCAAGAAGGCGAAGTCATCGCCGTGGGCAATGGCAAAAAGACTGAAGACGGGAAGATCATCCCCTTGGACGTAAAGGCCGGTGATCGCATCCTCTTCGGCAAGTACTCCGGCACGGAAATCAAGGTCGACAACGAAGACTTCCTGATCTTGAAAGAGGAAGAAGTGCTGGGCGTGGTAGAAGGCAAGGCGGTCACCGCGAGTGGGAAGAAGTAGGTCAGTTGTCAGGAACCGATGACGGCGGCGATTCGCTCGCAACGGCTGCCGCAGGGTTTTCGTAACGGACCAAGGACAAGGGAAATTATCTAAAGAAATTTTGGAGGAACTGAATATGGCAAACGCAAAACTGATTACCCATGGCGAAGAGAGTCGTCATGCGATTCTCCGCGGAGTGAATCAACTGGCGGATGTGGTGAAGGTTACATTGGGTCCGAGGGGGCGGAACGTGGTGTTGAATAAGAAATTCGGTTCCCCGACGATCACCAAGGACGGCGTGACGGTGGCCAAAGAGATCGAGTTGGAGGACCCACTGGAAAACATGGGCGCGCAGATGGTGCGCGAGGTCGCTTCCAAAACTTCCGACGTGGCGGGCGATGGCACGACCACTGCGACCGTGCTGGCCCAAGCAATCTTCCGCGTCGGGGCGAAGACGGTCGCCGCGGGCGCCAATCCCATGGCGGTAAAGCGCGGCATCGAAAGGGCCGTTCGCGCCGTTTGTGGTTACGATGAGACCGGCAAGGACGGCAACCAGAAGCACGTCAAGGGCGAGATCGACAAGATCTCGAAGCCGGTCGAGGGCCCGATGATCGCCCAAGTGGGCACGATTTCCGCCAACAACGATCGCACCATCGGCAACATCATCGCTGAGGCGATGAAAAAGGTGGGCAAGGATGGGGTTATTACGGTTGAGGAATCAAAGACCATGGAGACGGCGCTGGAAGTGGTCGAGGGGATGCGGTTTGACCGCGGTTATCTTTCCCCTTACTTCGTCACCGACGCCGAGCGGATGGAGTGCGTGCTGGAGGACGCGGTGATCCTGATTCACGAGAAGAAGATCAGCTCGATGAAGGACCTCCTTCCCCTGCTCGAGCAAATTGCCAAGTCGGGCAAGCCGCTGCTCATCATTGCCGAGGACGTTGAGGGTGAGGCCTTGGCGACATTGGTGGTTAACAAGCTGCGCGGAACCTTTCAGTGCTGTGCGGTGAAGGCACCGGGCTTTGGCGATCGCCGCAAGGCTATGCTGGAAGACATCGCCATCCTGACAGCCGGCAAGGCTATTTCTGAGGACCTGGGCATCAAGCTTGAGAACGTGAAGCTTGAGGACCTCGGCGAGGCCAAGAAGATCACCATCGACAAAGACAACACCACCATCATCGAGGGCGCCGGCAAGAGCGCTGGGATCGATGGCCGCGTCAAGCAACTTCGGACGCAGATCGAGGAGACCACGTCCGACTACGATCGTGAAAAACTACAGGAGCGCCTAGCGAAGCTGGTCGGCGGCGTCGCTCAGATTAAAGTGGGTGCGGCGACCGAGACCGAAATGAAGGAAAAGAAAGCTCGTGTCGAGGATGCCATGCACGCCACCAAGGCGGCCGTCGAGGAGGGCATCGTGCCTGGCGGCGGAGTAGCTCTGGTGCGCTGCATCCCCGCCCTCCAAAAGTTGAAGGGCGACGGGGATGAGCAGATTGGCATCGACATCGTTATGCGCGCGCTGGAAGAGCCTCTCCGCATGATCGTCGCCAACGCTGGTCATGAAGGCGCGGTGGTGGTGGAGAAAGTAAAGTCGAACACCAACCAGAACTACGGCTTCAACGCTGAGACCGAAAGCTTTGGCGACCTTGTCGCCGATGGCGTCATCGACCCTACCAAGGTCACACGCGCCGCGCTTCAGAACGCTGCGTCCATTGCTTCACTCCTGCTCACTTCGGAGGCATCGGTAAGCGAGTACAAGGACGAGGAAGAGAAGGCTTCGGCAGCGTCTCCGGGAAGCATGGGCGGAGGGATGTACTAATTGGGAAGCGAATCGCTCTGAGGCCGCAAACGTGACGGGTCAGAGCGAACGGGCAGAGTAAGGATATAGCTAATGGCACAAACAATCGAGATCGGGACGCTCCTCATTAAGGAGGGCACGCCTTCACCGGAAACCTTATCCTTGGAAAGCGATCCGTATTTGAAGGGCTGGAGACTGGTGAAGAACCTAGTTAGCTCGGGAATGGACCGGAAACTCTTTGGGGTGGGATGGAGCTTTCTCTATAGGGCGGGTGGCCGGTGGGGCTTTTGACTTCATTGTGCCACCCATGACCAGCGATGAACTCGCTCACGTCCTGGCATGCGCAGTTGAGAACGTTTTGGATCTGCGGCGAGCGCAGGCCTAGGCGGCGACCGTATAGCCCAGGCCCATCCCGCCGAAGCCACCAAGCCCCCCGGCCTCGCGGGATGAAGGAAAATATGGGCATCTAGCCGTTAGTTCAAATCTTCGACCACTCCGAGCCCGACCCTTATGGAAAGGATGCTGAAAAAACTCTGCATCCTCGTATTATAAAACCTCTTCCACCTCCGCCCCCACCCCCACCACAAAAAGATAAAAAATGAATCAACGCACTTCAGATACTAGCCACAATTGGCGAGGGGGCCTCGTTTCCGAGGCCCCGTATTCAAGGCAACTAGGCAGGATTCTGATGTCAATGAAGCCTGTCGCGGTGAAAAGTTCAGGGGCGCCCCCATAGGAAGAGGTTTGCGCCATGCGCCCCTAGAACACGTACAGGCTGCACAACAGTTGCAGACTAGAATCATGGCAGCAGAATAATAACTCTATGGACATTTTGTCTGTCCACTTTTGCTCACTCATCCAGATTCAATCTTCAACGCACTTTTCAAACACTACCCTTCGCCGGATTTGAAAGGAGTAACGCCCATCCATTAAAGGGGGTGCTGCATGATCGCCTGACCGGTTTTTTACTGTAAACTGTAAGCTGTGAGCCGTAAGCTCCCCGCATGATCGACCTCGACCACAACGCGACCACGCCCATACTGCCGGAGGTACTGGATGCGATGATGCCGTACCTCACGACGGAATGGGGCAATCCGTGGGGCCGAACAGCGTTCGGCCATGGACCAGCGCTGCTGGTCCCTACATTGTCTCCACGGCCCGCGAACAGGTGGCGGAGCTGATTGGAGCGCACCCACTGGATGTGATTTTCACTTCATGCGCCACGGAAAGCAACAACGCCGCCATCGCGGCGGCGCTCCGGGCCAACCCCACGAAACGCCACATCGTGACATCCCAAGTAGAACATTCGTCCGTGCTGAATTACTGCATGGCGCTGGAACGTA
>CAWGTQ010000031.1:0-98184 GCA_963825395.1 uncultured Acidobacteriota bacterium
GCATCGTGTCCAGGTGGTGCTGGAAATGCTTGCGACCATGGAGCCCGATGATGAGATTGTGGCCGCCTGCCGCGGGTTGAAAGATGCCGGGTTTCTAATCGCCTTGGAGAATTTCCTGGGTGGGCGGCAGGAACCGTTGGCGGATGTTGCCGACATCATCAAACTGGATATAACCGCCTCTACGGATCGGGCGCAATGGCTCCTCATCCGGAAATATCGGCCGAGGGGCGCAATGTTCGTGGCGGAAAGGGTGGAAAATCGCGCGCAGTTTCAGGCTGCAGTGCAGCGGGGCTATTCCTATTTCCAGGGCCAATTCTTCTGCCGGCCGGAACCTTACGCGACTTCCGAGGTTACACCCACAAAGTTAGTCTACTTGCTCGTTCTGCGGGCCGTCACCCGGCCGGAAATCAATGTGCAGGAAGTTGCCGATGCCATCAAGCATGATCTGGCACTGTCCTATAATCTGCTGCGTTTCTTAAACTCCCCGCGATTCGGCTTTTGTTCGCGGATCAAGTCCATCCGGCACGCCCTCCTGCTCCTGGGGCAGAAAGAAATTCGCAAGTGGATCGGGCTGACCTCCGTGGCCGCCTTGGGCGAGGGTGGTCCCCCTATCCTTGTGAAAATGGCTCTCATCCGCGCGGCATTCTGCGAATCCCTTGCGCCCCTGGTGGGCGCGCAGAAACGCCAGTCCGATTACTTCTTCTTAGGTTTGCTTTCCAGTATCGATGTCCTTATGCGCCGCCCCATGCGCGTAATGCTGGGGGAGCTGCCCATAGCACCGGACGTAGGCGCCGCGCTGCTCGGCGAGCAGAACCCGCTGCACGACGTCCTCCAGACCGTCATTAGCTATGAACAGGGCCGTTGGGAGCTGTGTTCCCAGCTGGCAAAGAAAATGGCCCTGAAAGAGGAAACGCTCAGCGAACTGTATATGCAAGCCCTGCACTGGAGTCGCGAGCTTACCAAGGGAAAGAAGGACGAGCCCGTCGAGGCGCCGTGTCCCTAGGCCGGTTCCCGGCGTAACCCCACAGAACGCTTCGTCCTCGCGATTGCCACAACCTGAAGTGATCGCGCCCAATCCCTCTGAACCATCACCCCCAAAGCCGATGAGAGCTGGCGGCAAAACAACAAACTATGTGCGGATTGTTTCGCGACCGGTGGAAGGTCTTCGTCGTGGCCCTACTTGCCGCTGTCCAAGCGCTTGGGTGGTTTGTAATCCTCTGGCTGTGTATTGCCAACGCGATCTATCGTTCGAGCCGGACGGAAAAGGTGTAATGTTTGGGATGATAGACCCCCCGCGCAAATTCCCGTGGACGGTTCGCGCGGGTGTAGGTGACTCTTTCCATCACGAGAACATTTTCGTTGGGCTTGAGCTGGAGCCATTGCGTCTCTTCAACCGTTGCTTTGGCCAAGCTGATCTGATCTTCCGCCCACTGGATGGGAAACGGGCAAATGAAAGTATTATCGTTCGTTCATCATGCCAAAGATGTTAAGTTTCAATGGTACTATTTTGGCTTTTAACCGCGTGTTCGGCGGTTCCTGACGATGAAAAGACAACCCTCGCGAAGTGCGGAGAAGTCCTGTGAAACAAACAAAATTCAGGAAGTACTCAACGGCGCGGAAGGATATCATCACGCTCACCGGATTGCTGGTGGTCATCGCCAGCATCGCCGTGTTGGCCGCGATGCAGTTGCCGAGCCTTGCCAACGCCGTGACGAACGGAACATCTGCCGACACCACCCCCGAGGACGCGGCCGCTACGGCTGTGCCGGACGCGCATTTGGATTACGCTCCGGGCACGGCGCCGAAATTCTGGTCGGTTGCCGCCGCCGAAACTGTCATGGCGCGTTGGCCCGACTACTCGAAGGCATATTTCAATTCCTGGACCTACGTGAATGGCTACGAGCTTTACGGGTTTGACATGCTGTATCGCGCCACCGGCGATAAAAAATATCTTGAATACACCAAGCGCTACATTGACCAGTTTGTGGATGACCAGGGCGAGTTTCGCAGCGTTACCAACGCCAAAGGTGAGGTGTTTACGCCGGCCTTCTACAATCTCGACAACATGATGACCGGCAACACGCTGGTGATGCTTTACGAATACACCAAGGATGTCAGGTACAGAAAGGCCGCTGAAAAGATCCGCCGCGCGCTCGACAACTATCCGCGCAATCACGACGGCGGCTTCTGGCATTCGCGCAGCCTGTCCGGCGAGATGTGGATTGACGGCATTTTCATGGGGCAGATGTTCCTCACCCGCTACGGCAAATCCATCGGCGACAGCCAGTATTGTTGGGACGAAGCAACCAAGCAGATATGTGTTTATGCCAAACGCGCCCAGCGAGACGACTCCGGGCTGTACGTCCACGGTATTTTTGAATCCGGCCATGGCGAGAAGGCCCCGCCCACATGGGCTGATCCGCAAACCGGTTTGTCGCGCGAAGTCTGGAGCGAGGGTCTTGGATGGTATGCCCTCGTCACGGTCGAGACGCTCGCCGACCTGCCCAAGGACCATCCGCGTCGCGCCGAGGTGGAGGATATTTTCCGCCGGCTTGCGGCTGGGTTGAAACGCACGCAGGACCCGAAAATCGGCCGATGGTTTCAAGTCGTGGACAAGGGCGACCAGCCCGGCAATTGGACCGACACGTCCGGCAGCGCGATGTTCACGTACGCCATTGCCAAGGGGATTGAACTGGGCCTGCTCGACAAATATGAATACGCGCCGGTGGTTGAAAAGGGCTACCAGGGCATTATTGGCAATGCCAGGATCAACAGCAAAGGGCTGCTGGACATTTACAGCGCCTGCGACGGCGTTGGAGTGCAAGACAGTTACGATCGCTACATCAAATTCAAGCGGTCCATCAATGCCAAGGAAGCTGTGGCAGGTTTCCTCTGGGCCACAGCGATGGTAGAGAAACCGCAACTGGAACATTTGAAG
The DNA here is from genome assembly GCA_963825395.1 of uncultured Acidobacteriota bacterium. GTDB lineage: Bacteria > Acidobacteriota > Terriglobia > UBA7540 > UBA7540 > Bog-366. Next base: position 2,939 of record CAWGTQ010000031.1, read on the forward strand.
AAACCTCCCATTCCCCACCTCGTTAATCCGGGTGCGACGGCAAAACCGGTTCAAACCGGACAGGGGCATTCGTTTGTTGGCACGGACTACACACAGGGCAAGGTGTTCATCGTTTCCGCCGAAGGCAAAGTTGAATGGGAGTATGCAGGCGCAACAAATTGCAACGATGTCTGGGTGCTGCCCAACGGCAACCTGCTGTTCAACACCGGCCACGGCGTGAAGGAAGTTACGCGCGGCAAGAAAGTGGTGTTCGACTACGAATCACAAAGCGAAATCTATGCCTGCCAACGGTTGACCAACGGCAACACGTTCATTGGCGAGTGCAACGCCGGACGGCTGCTCGAAGTTGATCCTGACGGGAAAATCGTGAAGGAAATTCACCTATTGCCGCAAGGGAAAGACGGCGGCCATGCTTTCATGCGGAACGCCCGGCGGCTGGACAATGGAAATTATCTCGTCGCCCTTTTCGGCCAGAACGTCGTCCGCGAATACGATCCGCTGGGCAAAGTGGTGCGGGAGATCCCCGCGCCGGGCGGACCGCACAGCGTGGTTCGATTGCCCAATGGAAACACGCTCATTTCCTGCGGCGACGGCGAAGGCGGCTCACGGGTCTTTGAAGTGAATGCCGATGGCAAAACGGTCTGGCAGGTGCAAGGCAATGAACTGGCCGGCGTCAGCCTCAAGTTCATGGCCGGCCTCGAGCGATTGCCCAACGGCGACACGCTCATGGCCAACTGGCTCGGACATGCCAACCAGTTTGGCAGCGCGCCGGACTTGATTGAAGTCACGCCGGACAAACGAGTCGTTTGGACGTTCTCCGGTGGCCATGAAATCAAAACCATTTCGAGCGCGCTGATTTTGGACGCGTCCGATGTCCACGCTGATACCACGGTAGCGTTGCATTGAAGCTGGACGAAACAGGAAACCCTCATGACACGAGAGCCAACCTTTGGATGATGCTCGCACGAATACCTTTCGGTTGCAGGCCGTGTTTATCGAGCAACTCATCCGCCAGTCCTGATTCTCCAAAGCAATCACGCACACCCAATCGCAGGAGCGGAGCTGCCGGGCGAGTCTCCGCCAGACACTCAGCCACCGCACTCCCCAGCCCTCCAATAATGCTGTGCTCCTCGACCGTCACAACAAGGACAGCCCGGGCGGCGGCGTCCTTGACAAGGACCTCATCCAAAGGCTTGATTGTCGAGACGTTGACGACACCTGCTTCCACGTCGTCTTGAGCGAGATCCTCCGCAACGGCTAACGCCTTCGCCACCATGTGACCAGTAGCGAAGATCACCACCTCGTTTCCCTCGCGCAGCCGCTTGGCTTTGCCGATTTCAAAGTGATAATCCCCGCCGAACAGACGCGGCGTGGGGTAGCGCCCCACGCGCATGTAGGCAGGCCCGGGCCAATCGGCCAAAGCCAAAGTCGCTTGCCGCGTCTCGTTGTCATCGGCAGGCGAAATAACGATCATGTTCGGCAGGGAACGCATCAGTGCGACATCTTCCAGCGATTGGTGGCTGGCGCCGTCGGGCCCTTGGGTCAAGCCGTAGCTGGAGCCGATCAACTTGACCGGGAGCGATGGATAGGCGATCTGCGTGCGAATCGGCATATAACAGACGCCGGTGATAAACATGGCAAAGCTGTTGCAGTAGGGAATGAAACCACAGGCCGCCATCCCGGCGGCGGTGCTCACCATGTCGGCCTCCGAGATGCCGACATCGAAGAAGCGTTGGGGAAAGGCATCACGAAACAGGACCGTGCGGGTTGACTTGTAAAGATCCGCATCCAGCACTACTACCTCCGGTCTTTGCCGGCCTAATTCCAGCAAAGCCTCACCGTAAGCGAAGCGCGTTTCAGTCAAGCCACTCATTGTGTCTGCTCCTGAAGTGCCAAATCCAGCTCGGCCACTGCCTGACGGTACTGTTCTTCCGTGATGGAGGCATTGTGCAAGGCTGCCTGTCCGGCCATGAAGGACACGCCTTTCCCTTTCACGGTGTTGGCAATGATCATTGAGGGCTGGTCAACCTTCCCATCGGCCCAGTCCAGGGCGTCGCAAAGGGCTGCCATGTCGTGCCCGTCGACCTCCTTGACAGCCCAGCCGAAGCTGGCCCAGCGCAGCGCCAGGGGATCCAGAACCTTGCCGCACTCGGTTGCATCCATGGCCTTTAGCCGGTTGCGATCGATGATTGCTACCAAGTTGTTGAGACAATGTTTGACTGATGTCATGGCTGCTTCCCACACTTGTCCCTCGTGCAGTTCACCATCACCCAACAGGCAGTATACGCGGTAAGACTTCCCCTGCAGCCGGGCGGCCAAGGCCATACCATTGGCGTAGGAAAGTCCTTCACCAAGAGCACCGGTACACCCCTCAATCCCCGGGGTTAATTGCATGGCTGGGTGTCCTTGCAAGCGGCTGCCGAGGTACTTCAGTGTGGCCAATTCCTCCACGGGAAATACCCCCAACTTGGCCAAAGCCGCGTATTGGGCGGGCACTGAGTGCCCCTTGCTCATGATGAAGCGGTCCCTGTCGGGCCACTTCGGGTTGGCGGGGTTGTACCGCATTTTGTAGAAGTAAAGGGCCGTGACGATATCGGCCGCGGAGAGTGATCCGCCAAAGTGGTGAGCTTTGTTCGCGCCCATCATCCGTACGATTTGCGAGCGCAAGTCAGCAGCTTGGCGGCGCAAAGAATTGATCTGAGACTCAGAAGTCATACTTTCTCCCCAGCCGTCCGCGCGGTCACGTGGGCAAGATCCTCCAAGATTGTGATCACGGCAGAGTGATCAAGATCCCCACGGTCGGCAGCTACCAGAGCTGCGAACAGTTCGTGTGCCAGCGCCGTGGCCGGGAGTGGCACCTGCAGTCGCTTGGCGGTCTCGGTGATGATATTGAGGTCCTTGTAATGGAATCGGCACCTGAAACCCGGCGCGAAATCACCCTGAATCACCCGGGGGCCGCGCACATCCATGACACGGGTCTGAGCGTACCCCCCACTCAGCACCTTGAGAATCACGGCCGGGTCCACACCGGCCTTGGCCCCCAGCACAAACGCCTCCGCCATGCCGATGAGGTTGAGCGCAACCTGAATTTGATTACACGCTTTAACCGTCTGGCCGGCGCCATTTGTTCCGCATAGCGTGATGGTCTTGCCCATCACTTGCAGAATAGGCAAAACCTGATTGAGAAGTTTTTCCGAACCCCCCACCATAATCGACAAGGCCGCGTTCTTCGCTCCCATTTCGCCGCCGCTCACGGGCGCATCGAGACAGGCCACCCCCTTCTTGTCCAACTCCGCGGCCACTTTGATGGCCGTGGCAGGCGCAATAGTGCTCATATCAACGTAGGTAAGACCGGCGCGGGCTGCTTCGATAATCCCCGCTGGACCGAGAGCAACCTGTTCCACATCCGGGGAGTCAGGCACCATTGAGATGACGACGTCGGAGCTGGAAGCAACATTGGCACAAGTCGCGCCCCGAGCGGCTCCTCGAACAGCGAACGGTTCCATGGCTTCAGGCCGCACGTCGTACACCGTGAGCGAATAGCCGGCATCTAGCAGATGCCCAGCCATGTGCTGACCCATAATCCCCAACCCAATGAATCCAATTCTTGGTTTCATCGATTTCTCCTATGAAAGAATAGACAATGAAGTCGCCTCAAGGGGCGAGGACAACTTTGAGCAACCCCGAACCCCTTTGGCGTAGTTTCGCGAACCAGGCAGAACCTTCCGCGAATGGCGCGACGGCGCTAATCAGACTGTCAACCTTGATAGCACCCCGGGCCATCATTTCCAGACAGGCAGGATACTCCCCGGTAGATTGGCATGAACCGTAGATGGTTAATTCGCGGGTAACAACTCTCTGCAAGGGCAGAACTGCAGTCGAGCAGAGGTTGCCAATCAGAGTTAGAACCCCACCCTTGCGGACGCACTCGAAGGCAAGCTGCACGCCAGCGGGCGAGCCAACGGCTTCGAAGACCAGATCGGCGCCTCCGGCCTGCTCATCCTGCACTTGATTCAATACATCCGCAGCATCGGCGCGCAACCCGACATTCGCCCCAAGCTGGCACGCCAGATTGAGCCGGCTCGGTTCCAAGTCGAGAACAACAATATGGCCGCAGCCGGCAGCCCGTAATGCTTGCACAAGCAGAAGCCCAATCATGCCGGCACCCACAATCACAACGCTGTCATTCAGCTTAATGGTTGGGAGGCTCGCAGCATGTACCGCGATGGAAACAGGTTCCACCAGGGCAGCGCGCTCGAAGGGCAGACCGTCAGGCAGGCGATAAACACACTGCCGGGGCACCACGACTTGTTCGGCAAAGGCGCCATCTTGGCGGAACTCAGCACAAGAAACACCCAGGACGCGCCTGGCGTCGCATAGGTTGATCATGCCCTTTCGGCAATAGCGGCATACCCCACAGTAGATGTTTGAATCAAAAGTTACACGGTCACCCGGCTGCCAGCCGCGGACCTGAGAGCCGACTTGGGCTACAATACCGGCCGCTTCGTGTCCCATGATGACGGGGGGAATCCTTCGTCCGGTACTGCCATCCAGGCCGTGGACATCGCTGCCACAGATGCCACATGCCTTAACGGCGACCAAGACATCGGTTGGACCGGGAGCAGGTTCTGTCACTTCTCTGTACTCAAGCCGGTTGTACGCTTCCAATACTAAGGCTTTCACGGACGGCGCTCCTGTTCTCGAAAGAAAGGTGTATTGAGTTTTTGCTAAAACCTTGAAATGTTTGAGCTGGCCTATTCGTCAGGTCTAGAGGCTGAATGTGGAAGGCCTCGGAGCCATCGCAAGTGTCTGGTGAGTGCCCGGGTGGGATAGATAGCAAGTGCGCCGACACAATTTTGCCTCCGAATCGCTAACCTCGCTTAGAAAAATGGGGGCACATCAAGATTGCTCAGTCCCGCGGAAGGATCGCGATCCACCACCGAAAACCCCAAAGCGGAAGCTGGATTCCGCCGGTTTACCGAAAATCATAACTTCGAAAATTTCCACTGGCACTTTTTGTGCCAATCTTCTCCGCGCAAAACCATATGCCTGCTGTTCTCTCGTGTCAAGCACCAATCGCCCTGGCCACGATTAGCTGGCGATCGCGCCTCGCTCAGCCGGTCTGCTGAGTGGCTTCGACCATTTCTTGCTTCCAGCCAGCCCCGCAGCTAACGCTTCTTCTTGGCGGCAGCATCTCTGCGCGCCATCAACATTGACGATTCGCGGTGCCTGGCCCGTCGCGGGCTGCCGATGCGCATCTCGAACAACCATGCCCAGATTGGCATGATCATGCTAGGCAAGCTTGCCACGGGCGAAGGTATCGAAGTATAGTTATCTGGATTCAAACGCAGATTTACGCGACGTTTGCCAGGGCACAGGCAAGAAGAATGACATGCGGTCCTTTATGGACCGCGCGTGCCTGACGGGCAATCTGCATGGCCAGGCACCGCCGCTGCGGTGCGCGTTGGCGTTACTGCGCTGAATGATGCGGCGTGCTACGTCTCAGGCTGGTTCTCACACGGCGAAGATCGGCCGCGCGAGAAGGGCTGACGAAACGAGCAGAGGTTTGCAATCATTACTTATGCGTCTCACGATACTTTGCATGAGATATGCCGTTGCTCTCGTCGTGTTCTTGATCGCGGTCTTTGCTTGCGCACAACAGCCGCAAGTGCCGGAAATCGGCTATCAATCCGTTCCCGATTTCTTGAAGCTTCCGTCCGACATTTATCTGGGCGAGGTTGCCGGAGTTGCCGTTAATTCGAAAGGGCATGTCTTTGTCTTTTCGCGCGGCAATTCCACCGGCCCCGCCTACGGCGCCAGCGCCGCGCAACTCCTGGAGTTTGACGCGGACGGCCAGTTTCTGCGTGAGATCGGCCACAACCTTTACGCTTGGTCGTTCGCCCATTCGGTGAAAGTTGATCGACAAGACAATATCTGGGTCGCGGACAAGGGCTCGGATATGGTGATCAAGTTCACGCCGGCAGGACGCGTCGCCCTGGTTTTCGGACGCAAGCAGGAAGCCTCCGATGAGGGCACGGCACCGTTGAAACATCCCAAGCCGCCATTGCCTCCCGTTGATGGAATGTTCCGCCAAGTCACGGATATGGCCTGGGACGCTGCGGGAAACACTTACATCAGCGATGGCTACATCAACTCCCGCATTGCCAAAATCGACAAGAACGGCGACTGGATCAAGTCGTGGGGCGAACCCGGCAACCAGCCGGGACAGTTCAGTACGCCGCACAGCATCGCTCTCGATGCGGAGGATCACATCTACGTTGCCGACCGCGGCAATCGGCGCATCCAAGTGTTCGATACCGAAGGAAAGTTCCTGCGGCAGATCACGATCGACTTACCGTTCGATCCGAATGCCCGTCTGGCGATCGGTAACAGACCGGAACTGCCCATCAGCGGCGCGCAAACCATGGCGCCGGGCGCACCGTGGGCAATTTGCATCACGCCTCCGCCACATCAAGTGCTATACAGTTCGGATGCCTATCCCGGGCGCATTTATAAGCTCAGCCTGGATGGAAAGGTCCTCGGCGTGCTCGGCGAATCCGGCAAGCAACTTAAGCAATTTGGCTGGATTCACCAGATCGCGTGCCCGTCGGAAAATGTGCTCTTCGTTGCCGAATTGCTGAACTGGCGGGTTCAAAAGCTGATTCTCGAACCGAGTCACTAAGCGAGTTTCAACGTATCCAAAGAGCTCCAAAATCCCCGAAACGCCGGGGAATGCCCTTCCCGGCCCCGAAAAGGCCATTTCGCCGGGGGCCAATCCACGAAAGCCTCTAAAATGCCCCTTTCGTGAAAAAGGAGCTCTCTGATGGCCTCACATGCATTTCTATTTTGAAGATCCAATCCTTAGAACCGTAACCGAATAAGCCGGGAAGCGATAATGGAAACTGGCGCCGGCAGCAAATATGCCTTTTGATGGAACTACTTTGGTTGGATTCGCAATCGAGTTTTCGTCCTTAGGCGCACCGGTTAAGGTCATGGAGTGACCGGCGGGATCAATCCTGCCAGCACCGCGGAGAGTTATGTTGACCGCTTCGGGCGTGCCTCCCTTGTTGGCTACTTTAAGGAGGACATCATTTTTGCCGGATGCGGTGTCGAGAGATGTGGACCAGAAACACTGGGTGGTATTTTGAGTGAAAGGTAAAAGACGAGTCCCCTGATTATCGGAAAATACCATTTTTTCCATATAGTATGAAGGTGATGCAAAGTTAGATACAGAATCATTCCAGACAATACAGGGTCCGAAATCACCGTGACCTACGAAGCCGGCATAATTGCCATATCCCGTCCACCACAGCCTCTCAGAATTTCCTTCGCATCCCAGCATGAATGCAGCGTCTCCAAGTGCATCTCCGAAATTGCCGATTACATTTCCTCCGTTTCCAGAGTCCGAGGATGCATACTCCGCTACACATATTCTCTTACAGGCCGGATCGATGCTGTCGTACCTGTGGTACAAAACGGAGAGATCTTTTAAGTAAAAATGCTCATCCACGAAATCGAGAGAATTGCCAAAAGTGTGCGTAGGAGCGTCCTCCTGCAGATTTCCGTTGTACATGATCTTCAGATCAGGATAACGCGCCAATAACGCGTCATGGATCATGGCATACCGGGGGCGATAGTCATCCGCTGTCTTCCACCCGTTTTCATTGCCGATTTCGATATATTTGAGGTTGTAGGGCGCCGGATGACCGTTGGCCGCGCGCCTGGCTCCCCAGGTGCTGGATGTTGGCCCTTTGCAGTACTCTAACAAATCCAGAATGTCGGCTATGATAGGTTGCATTTTATCCAGCGGGCAAATACCCCACCAATCTTTGTCCTCCGGATTTTCACTGATTCCAGCAGAGGTGACATAAACAGGCTCAGCTCCCAGGTCTTCGCACAACTGAAGATACTCATCCAAACCAAAATACAGGTCGTTCTTATATCCCCATCGATTTCTTGTGGAGCCGGGCCTCTGTTCAAGAGGGCCGATGGAATTCTTCCAATTCCAACTGACATCCACACCGGCAGACTCAGCCGTGCAACCTCCCGGAAACTGGATATATTTGAGTTTCAGGGCGGCCAACTTTTCCGCCAAATCCAGCCGCAGACCGTTATGCCGATTCTTCCAGGTAGGCGGCATTACCGTGACCACGTCAAAATACACATCTCCAGTTGTCGAGGCATATAATACGAAACGGTTGTCCCCCGAAACCTTTGACGGACCGCGGGTGGTGAGGTCGCAGGTAAAATGCTGCCAGCTTGCTGTCGGTTTGAAATCTCTAGATTCTGCATAAACAACGCCGTCATTGCTTTCCAGCTTTGCCTTTAAAGTACCCGTAAAAGTTTGGCCTTTTTTAGCCCAAAAGGAGACTTTGTAAGTTGTATTGTTCTTCAACCCGATTCCCCAGTAACCACCATTTGCCAGGCCTACGCTTCCTGAATCCACAGAGGTAACCTGAAATTTAATACAATGGTCCTGACGACTGTTCAGCATCCCGGTATCGGAAGAAGTTTGCGGGTACAAGTTGGCATTGGAGGATCCTGTTTTCACCAAATACCATCCCGCTATAGGGTTCTTTAGCTCCTCAAAGGAAGGATTGTTAATGAGCTGTGCGTATAATCCTCCTTCGAACTGGTGGTTGAATTCTTCAAGTTGCTGACCCCGGCAAATAGCGGCAACCATCGCCCCCGGTTTTGATACATCAACAACACAAGTACTTTGTGCGTGGGCAAGAATCGATCCCATAATCCAGAGGGTTGTTAAGGTAGCAACCATCATTTGTCCGCGTAGGAATCTCATCATATTTTTCACCCTTTGACAGTTTCTTAAAATATAGTCAAAGAAACTCGAATTTGGAGCATTCAAGTCACACGTTAATCTTTGGAATCGATAGGGGAGACCTACATTACGCCAGAATTGTCTTTTGGCATTTCTGACGGCCAAAATATACCACACACTGCCTCGTTTTGGAGCGATCTGTTTCGCGTTTCACCCAACCGGGATTGCCACAGTAACGAACGGCCCAATGTTCTTGACAAGACCGGCGGGACTTTAGCTGGTACATGTTCTCACAGGTGACGCGATCATAGACGCGCCTGCTACTTTTTCTACTGCAGGGGCAAGGTCAACATTTGTGGTAAACTTGCTAATTTGTTGAAAGGAAATGGTGGGCGATACAGGATTCGAACCTGTGACTTCTACCGTGTGAGGATAGCACTCTACCGCTGAGTTAATCGCCCGCGGCAATCCATGAACATAACAGATTTTTGGCGCAGGGTCTAGACACGCAGACACGGACTCTCGAGACTCAACCGCATGGAAAATGCCGCAGTGAACAATCACCCCGCCGTCGCTCCGGACCTTCTCAAGCGCGTGCAACAGTCCGTGCAGAGCGTCATCCGGGGTAAAGATGAAGTCATCCAACTCACGCTTGTGGGGTTATTCGCCCGCGGTCATTTGCTGATCGAGGACGTCCCGGGTGTGGGCAAGACGACGCTGGCCCATTCGCTGGCACGCTCCTTTAATTGTACTTTCCAACGCTTGCAGTTTACCTCCGACATGCTGCCCTCCGACGTCGTGGGCATCAGTGTGTTCAGCCAATCCACGCAACGTTTCGAGTTTCGCCCCGGGCCCATTTTTGCCAACATCGTCCTGGCCGATGAAATCAACCGCACTACGCCCAAAACGCAAAGCGCGTTGCTGGAAGCTATGAATGAAAACCAGGTGACGGTGGACAACCGCACGTACCCCCTGCCGCGCCCTTTTATGGTGGTGGCAACGCAGAATCCCATTGAGCATCACGGCACCTACCCGCTACCGGAATCGCAAATGGATCGCTTCCTGATGCGGATTCGCGTGGGCTATCCCAGCCCGGAAAGTGAAAAAGAGATTCTGCGGAATTTTGCCGACTCCGAGCCACTGGCTAAGATCGAGCCGGTCATGAACGCCGAAGAGGTGATGGAAGTTCAGCAAGCAGTCCGCCGCGTGGCCGTCGATGACGAGTTGATGAATTACACGCTGGCGATCGTGGAGAAGACCCGCCAGCACGAATACCTCAGCCTGGGCGTCAGCCCGCGTGGCTCGATGTCGCTCTACCGCGCCGCCCAAGCCATGGCCGTCATGGAAGGCCGCAACTACTGCATCCCCGACGATTTCAAGCGCTTGGTGATCCCCGTTTTCTCCCATCGCTGCATCGTAAGTTCCCGCTACCTTTCCACCATGAAGAAATCAGACCAGTCGGACTCCATCCTGCGCGAAATCGTGGAATCCACGCCCGTGCCGCTGTGAAGAGCAGTAGGCATAGCAGAAAGCAGTAGGCACTCCCGCCTACGGTTGAGGGGAGACCGGCGGTATGCCGGCTGCATATAGGTTCTTCTGCTTACTGCCTAGTGCCTGCCGCTTCCTGCCTACTGCTCCCCCGTCCACCTGAGTTACAATTAACACCACATGGCGACCATCACCCAATCCACAGGCAGTGGCATGTGGCGCGACCTTCGGTCCCTGGCCCGCTACCGGATGACGCATATTGACCGGGCTGCTTGGCGTCGTTTCTTCCTGGCGCTCTTCGGGCTGGGGATTGCCTTTTTTCTCGCCTTGTATTCAACGGCTCTTCGTGAGACGGGCCACACGGAGGGGGCCATGGCGGCCGCCTCACTGTCGCTGCTCATCGCCGCTATCGTGGCCATCAAGGTCGTTCCCTTTCTCGCGCGCCGCTCGGCGCTTGAGCGCTGGATGATGAGTGTCGAGTACGAGTTCACGCGCGAGGGAGTGGTTTATTTTATGATCATCATGGTCATCGCCATCGCCGCACTCAACACCGGCAACAATCTCCTCTTCATCATTCTGGCCAATCTTCTATCCGGAATTTTGTTGTCAGGAATTCTTTCCGCCATCGTGCTCTCGCAACTCGAATTGGATTTTGCCCTGCCGGAGCATGTTTTCGCCGAGCGCCCATTGATCTCGCGCCTGACCGTCCAGAACTTGAAGTGGGTTTTCCCCTCTTTTTCCCTCACCTTGTCTGCCCGCGGCCCCCGGAAAGGCAAGCGCAAGAGGGCTCCCTCGGCCGCGCCGCGCCAGATTCTGGACGCCCCCATTTACGTACCCTACATCCCCCACCGGTCCGCCGTCACCCAGCACGTGGAGCTCACCTTCCCCCGCCGTGGGCGCTACACGCAGGATGGATTTCGCGTCAGCACCAAGTTCCCCTTTGGCCTCCTGCTGAAAGCGCATGAAGTCGCGAGCAAGCAGGAAATTCTGGTGTTGCCCAATGTGCAACCCACAGAAGAGTTTTACGAAATCCTGCCGTTGATTGGCGGGGAGATCGAAAGCTTCTCCAAGGGCCGCGGCCACGACCTTTACGCCATCCGGAACTACGAGGAATCGGATAGCGCCCGGCATGTGGATTGGAAGGCCACGGCCAAGGCCCAGCAACTTAAGGTGCGGGAGTTCACGCGCGAGGATGAGCGGCGGCTGGTGCTCGTCTTTGACGCCAGCATGCCCACGACCGACGAAAAAACGCTCGCGCAGTTCGAGAAGGGCGTCAACTTCTGTGCCTGCCTGGCGTGGCACTTTTACGAAATCGACGCGCAGATGCAGTTCATTGCGGATGCATTCGAAACCCCGATGGCGCCCGCGGGAGAGATCATCTACCCGGTGCTGGAAACGCTGGCGCTGGTCGAGCCCAAGGCGGGCGCAGCTTCATCCATGGGCGACCTGCAAGCGCGCATCGCCTCCGCCGCACGCGGCTTTCACATCGTCATCACCAGCCGCTCGCGCGGCTCCATTCCCACCAACCTCTGGGGATCTTCTTACCTGGTTTTCTTCGATTCTCTTTGATCCGCCACCACTGGGGCGGGCACAAGTCATCTACGCCGCGGCGCGCGGAAAGGCCTGTTATTTTTCGATCTCCAGGATCTCCACCGGGTATTTTGGCGGCAAAGGAACCTCCACGCCGCGGCGGAACTGCTCACCGGTATACTCTCCGGACTTTTGACCCGTCATGACCGAGCGAAGATGGAAAAATCCATCCGGAAATGCTGGCAGTTTCACCGTGACCCGCTCGGCGCCCGAGTCATTTCTGAAAAGGGCCACCATGCCCTCACCAGATTGACTCAAGCGCGCGAAGCCATCCCAGGCCGCGGCCTGCGGCTGAAACCAACTCCCCAGCGGGAAAAATCCTTGGTTAATTGCAGCGCGCGCGCGGAGGGTCTTGAACCAGCGGACCTTCTCCCCGTACAAATCCTGTTCAGCGGGCGTGAGCTTTCGCAGGTCACCCAAGAACAACGGTCCCGACCCCATCGCCGTTGCCAGGCGTTCCTCGATGGGTGGCGTTTCCGCATGGAGGTTTCCGATCAGCATGGCCTCTGCCGGAATGGCGAGCGACCGCAAGTAGAGCAGGGTGCGCGCCTGGCGTGGCCCTGCCGCCTCGGGTGTGGAGTCGTCCACGTTACTGAGCCAATCGAAATCACCCGCGGCAAGCAAGCCGTAATCGATCACGTGCTTCTGCCCCCAAAGTTCGAACGTCAAGTCGAGCAATACGTCGGGATGCTCGCGATAAATCGTGTCCGTCACATCCTGAATCCCCGCGTAGATCCGCTCAAGCGACTCCGCCCAAGTCTTATGCTCATGACCCGATGCGTGGCATCCGGGCGACTCGCCATAGGCGTTGAACACGGTCGTCAAATCGATCTTCACGTATTTCAAATGGTAGCGGCCAATCAGATCGCTGATGCGCCGCGCGGCTATTTTTCGATAGGGTGTGGCCAGGCACATGACCGCAGACTGGCCAGCCATGGCAGAGGTGAACTTGGGCCGGCCGTCCGCTTCGCGCTCGACCCATTCGGGGTGCTCACGATAAACGGCCGACTTCGTGCTGATCGCGGCCAGCGGCACCCAGAGGCCCAACCGCATGTGCCGGCTCTCGACGAGATGCACGACTTGCTCAAGCCCCTGGGGGAAGGCCTGCAAATTGACCTGGTTTTCACCATATTCCGCCTGCCATCCGTCGTCAATCGTGAAAATGTCAAGTCCCATGCGGCCCGCGATGGGGATCAAGTTGCTGACGATATCCATGTTGATGCCGCGCTGGAATGGTTCCCAGGTGTTGTAAATCCACGGCGGCTGATAGGCGCTGCCTTTCTTCAGCATCACTGCGGAAGTGTAAGACGGCACCACCCAGTGGGGGTCCGCTTGGCCGGCGCCCTCCTGAAAGAAAGCGACAGAACTCTTGGCGCTTGAAAACGTTTCTTGCGGAGCAAGGTTGCGCTCGAAGGGAAACAGATCCGTGTCGTACATCACCTCCACCCCTTGGCCCCAGTCCCTTATCTCCGTGCGCTTCAGATATCCGGGCGCTTCATTCATCACGATGTAGCCTTCTCCCGAGCGCGAGCTGCGAACCGTGATGGCGGGGTCGTCCACGCGGCCCGTGTAGAAGATCTCACGTGGTTCGACGCCGTAGAACGCTGATACCTGCAAATCATCGGGAGTGGAGGGAGCAAGGTTCACGGCTTCGAAAACCAGGTGTGACAAGGCCATGGGCGCTTCCGAGGTGTTGGTGATTTCGATCCACTTCCGGATAACCGGGTGACCCTCATACACCACGTAATGCACGATGACGTGGATGCGCTGGTCATGGGACCGGAGGAGGATGCGAAGGTCCTTTCCAGAAGGTGAAGCTTCGCCGGCGCCATCCGATTCCAGGTCAAATCCCCGGGCGCCGCCTGCTCCCGCGTACTCCTTGCCGCCCGCGACGAAGGCGAATTCCCTGCCCCAGCACCGGCGCTGGCCGGCCACCTTCATGAAATCCGTTCCCGTAACCTTGCTCCGCCAGGATGTCGTACATAGTCCATCGTTCGGATCGAAGCGAATTACACGCTCCACGAGACTATTTCCAATGGTCCAGCTCTTCCGGTCGGCGCTGGTGCGAACATAGGCCGACCGGTCCCGAGCCGCAGCCATGGGGAGAATCGATACGAAAGCCAGGAATCCGTAAAATAAGTGCATGACTGAACCTCGAAACCAAGTCTGCGTCCGAGTTCAAGGGCGGTGTCCCACGCGTCGCGGGAGGAGCGAGCGCTACAACCCTGAGCTTTCACTTTGATGGACTTTCCGGCGTCGGCCTCCCGAACGCGACCCCTTTCGCTTCCGGCCCCAGCCCGATCACCGGCACTCCGATCAGCAGGACGAGACCGGCGAGTATTCCCAAGGACTGCGCGTAAGTCAGGTGCCTGGCCAAAAGCGCTTCAATCAAAGTGATGCTGGAAGCGAACAGCACGCCGAGTTGGTAGGCGAAACCGGGGAAGAACCCGCGCAACTCTCCGGGGGAAAGTTCATTCAGATGGACGGGAATGACACCCCACGCTCCCTGCACCATAAACTGCATCAGAAACGCCGCGGGGACGATCAGGAGGACAGTAGACGATAGCACCCAGGCGGGTATGAGCAGAAGGGCAAAGATTACCGCGGTGACCATGGAGCGCCGGCGTCCGCGGCGGTCCGAGTAAAGGCCAAACAGCAGACCGCCGGTGATCGCCCCCACCATGGAAATCATGGTAATCATCGCCGTCGTCTGCGGGCTGAAGTGCCGTTGCCGCTGAAGCAGAGTAGGAAACAAGTCCTGGGTGCCGTGGGAAATGCTGTTCATGGTTGTCATCAGCAGAACCATGTAGAGGAACAGTTTCCAGTTACGCGCGATGGCTTTGCCGTAAGCGCCCCAATCGGTGCGCGACTGGTGCCACGCTTCGGTCTCCTTCACCTTGGCGAAGATGAACAGTGAAAGCAGGGCGGGCAATCCCCCCACGAAAAACATCGCGCGCCAACCCCAGTGCGGGAAAACCAGGGAATAGACCACCGCCGCCAGGAGGTTTCCGAACGCATAACCTTCCTGCAACAATCCCGAAAGGATGCCGCGCCACTTGGGGGAAACCGATTCCATGGCCAATGACGCCCCTACGCCCCACTCCCCGCCCATGCCGATTCCGTAGAGCAGACGAAGAACGAAAAACACTTGGTAATTGGGAGCAAGGCCGGAGAGGACCTCCACAACCGAGTAGAAAACGATGTCGAGCATCAAGGGCCAACGTCGTCCATAGCGGTCCGCCAATAGACCGAAGAAAAATGCGCCTACCGGACGCATGGCCAAACTCGCCGTGATCGTAGCCGCCATCTCCACCAACGAAACGTGGAAATCGCGCGCTACAGGGACGAGCACAAAAGTGAGCACAAAGAAGTCGAAGGCATCCAGCGTCCAGCCCAGAAAGCCCGCCGCCAGGGCATTGCGCTGGTTGGCGCGGTCATATACCGTCGCATTAGAGCTTGTGGAAGGGTTGGTCATACCGTTCAAGTATGTTCCAGTCTGAATTTACTTCCCTTGCCCCTTGGAGGAGAAGGGCGCCCCCGGCGCTTACTTCACAACCTCCCCGCCTTTCATCACCACTTTCACATTCTGGAGAACCGTAACGTCCTGGAGCGGATCGCCCTCCACGGCGATCAGGTCGGCAAAGTGGCCCGGCTCAAGCGAGCCCACACGGTCGGACCATCCCAGCAAATCCGCGGCATTGATGGTGGCCGCTTGAATGGCGGCCAACGGCGTCATGCCCAGCTTCACCATGACGGGGAATTCGCGCGCGTTGAGGCCGTGCGGGTAAACCGCCGCGTCCGTCCCAAAGGCCACTTTGACACCCTCGAGGAACGCGCGCGCTACGTGCTGGCGGGCGGCAGGCATGACGTACTTGGCCTTGGCCACCATGTTGTCCGTCAATCCCAGTTTCTGATAATTCTCCAAAAACCAGTCACCCAGGTACAGCGTCGGAACCAGGTACGTTCCTCGCTCCTTCATCAGTTGGATATCTTCTTCATTGATAAAACTTCCGTGCTCAATAGAGTCCACTCCGGCCAGGACGGCATCCTTGATTCCCAGCGCTCCATGCGCATGGGCAGCAGTTTTGCGGCCCAAGCGATGAGCTTCCTGGATAAGGGCGCGCATTTCCTCCGGGCTATATTGCTCCAACTCCGGACTATCGCCTTGCGAGAGCACGCCACCTGTGGCGCAGAACTTAATGACGTCGGATCCGTACTTGATGTTCTCGCGAACCTTTGCCATCACCGCGGGAACCCCGTCCGCGACGCCCAGCGAGAAGGCGTGAAATTCCGGCGCCAGCAGGTCGTTGTCGCAATGGCCTCCGGTGATGCCCAGCGCCGGCCCGGAAGCCACCATGCGCGGGCCCGGAACGTCGCCGGCGTTGATGGCATCGCGCAATGCAATGTCCGTGTAACCTCCCGCGCCGACGTTGCGCACCGTGGTGAATCCCGCCTGCAATGTCACTCGGGCATTGCGCGCGCCAATCAGCGCTTCGCGGGGGATAGAGATTCCCAGGCCCCGATAACCTTCCGTATCCGGATCAAAGGTCAGGTGCGTGTGAGCATCGATCAGTCCCGGCAGAACCGTGTAGCGGGAAAGGTCGATGACCTTGGCGTGGGGTGGAGCGTGCGGCTGCACATCCCGGGCGTTGCCCACCTCGCGGACTTTGCCAGCCTCGATCAGGATGAGTTGGTCGCTGAGGTAGTTTCCGGACCGCACATCGAGAAGGCGTCCGGCTTTCACCGCCACAACCCCGGGACCGGCCGGTTCTTGGGAGTGTGCCGGGAGCGCGGCGGCAACAAGCAACAAGGCGAAAACACGAAGCAACGTCTTCACACGTTTCACGAATCTTCTCCTCAAATCAAGGTGGATTTCGGAAACCTGCTTTGCCCCCCCTTACTTAACCGGCGAGAGCTTCTGGGCGAGCAACCAGGTGAACAACTCCGGTTCGCCGTAGGCATTATCCCAGGAATTGTGCTTCACTCCAGGGTACTCCGTGTAGCGGACGTTCCCACCGGCAGCCTTCAAGGCCGCTACCATTTGGCGCGATTCCGTAACCGGAACCCTATCGTCAGCGTCACCGTGGAAGGCCCAAACGGGAATCTTACCGAGTTTCCGGGCCGTGCCGGCGTAAGGGTCCGAAGAATCGTCCACATCGCGGTAATTGTTAATCTTGGCGCCGTGAGCCAGGCGGATTCCCCCACAAACTGGCACGATGGCCGCAAATCTCCCCGGGTGCTCGGAGGCCAATCCCCAGGTTCCAAAACCGCCCATGGAAAGTCCGGTCAGGTAGACCCTTTGGGGATCACCCTTGAACTCCTTCATAGTCTGGTCCAAAGCCTTCAGCGCCTGCGCTTCCATGGCTAGAGATGTCCACCAGTCGTTCGTGCGGCACTGGGGCATCACCACCACAAAGGGAAAACGGTCCACGTGCTTGCGGATGGCCGTGCCAATGCCCACGTCGGTTTGGATAACGCCATCCGTGCCCCTCTCTCCGGACCCGTGCAGGAAGAGAATCACCGGCCACTTTACTTTTTTGTTCCAATTGCGGGGAACGAAGACCTGGTATTGATAGGTCACGCCGTCCACGACGGCCATCCGGTCCAAGAATCCGGTATCAGGCTGGCGCGCCCATACCGGCGATGCCCAGGCGAGCCCCCACACTGCGAGTGCCAGGAACGTCCGGCGATTAATGAAAGCCATTTCCAACCTCCCAATCTCACGAGACTCGTGGGTGGCGCCGACGTTGCTTTTTATGTATGCGCTCCGGCAGCACGCACAACACCCCTTCTTCTGTCGTCACATCCTACCCTTGGTGAGTCCCAGCTTCTTGACGGTCGCCTGTAAAAAAAACCATGTCGGCGCCACCCGCAAACCCTGGCTCCCTCCGGAATTACTTGTCTCTCACTTCTGCAATCGCTTCCGCGCTAGAACCACCGCGCCCAGCGGGCCGGCGTTGTCGCCCAGCGTGCCGGAGACAATCTTCACCCGTTCGGCGTCGTGACGCCGCAGGAAATTCTCATAGGCTGTCTTGCGGATGGGCCCCACAAAATGCTCCCCCAGGCGTTCGGCGATTCCCCCGCCCATCACCACACACTCGGGATCGAGCATATTGACGACGCTCGCCACGGCCAAGCCCAGAAAATATTGCGCGCGCTTCATCACCTTGCGCATGACGGCATCATTCCTCTTCATCGCCCGCTGGATGATGCTGCTGGTCATGCGGTCCTTGCCCCGCTCCTCCATGAGCTTGAGCACGCAGCTTTTTTGCCCGGCGTGAATTGCCGCGCGCACATCGCGTTCCATAGCGGTGCGGCTAGCCAGCGCCTCGATGCACCCGTGGTTCCCGCACCCGCACAGGGGGCCATCCGCCTGCACGATCATGTGGCCCACTTCCGCTGCTGCGCCGCGCACACCCAGATAAAGCTGCCCGCGGAAAATGATGCCGCCGCCGATTCCCGTCCCCACAAAAATGCCGACCAATTCCTGCGCCTCCTGCCCTGCCCCGAGAACATGTTCGCCGACTACCCCCACGTTTACATCGTTCTCCACAAAGACGGGAACGCGCAACAACTTGCCCAGCTTCGCGCCCAGGGGCACCTCGTCCCAACCCCCCAGGTTGGGCGCGTGGTACACCACGCCGTGCTCAGGATCGACCGCCCCCGGCGCTCCGATGCTGACGGCGCGCAATTGCGATTTGCGCAGGCCCGCCGCCGCCACCACATCCTCCACGATCGCCGCCAGGTCGCGAATCAATCCATCGGGACTCTGCGCGACGTTGGTCGGCACTTTCTCGATGGCAAGGATGTCATTCCGGGCATTTACCACGAGCGCGCGCAGGCTCGTTCCCCCCATGTCGATTCCCACCATAACTTCCTTCGCTGGAACCATCGGGACACCTCCGCAATGTGTAAGACGTTGGGCTGGTGAGTCTATCGCAATCTGGCGTTTCAGAAAATGGCTGTTTGGCGTGGAGCGAAATCCGGGGCGATCCCACGGCTGGCGAAGCGGTAAATAACAATTTCATGCAAAGGCGCCGAAGCCCCCGAACTTAACGCTTCTCGGAACCTCTTCCCCCCCCAGGACATCTATTTTATGTGACGGTTGAAAATCGAGGCATCCCTCCTGATTCGCGGAAGGTGAGAGAGGACGGCATCGGGAAGGAAGTCAATCGTTGTTGTAGCGGCGAGTTTACCTCGCCAAATGGCGGCGCAAAGCCACCTCTGTCCAAATTAGTGAGCGAACTTAGCCTTCGATTCGGCTTTCCCGCTTGTCGCCATTCAACGGCCGGATCGTAATTTGGACGAGCCTTGCGTAAGCGTGCCTCTACCGCAAATGGTAACAATCCAGCGAGACGGAGCGCTTTGGAGGGCAGCATGGATTTGGGACTCAGGGGCAAAACCGCGGTGGTATCAGGATCGACGGCGGGCATCGGATTGGCAATTGCCACGGCGCTTGCCGCGGAAGGCGCGTCGGTGGTCATCAACGGGCGCACGGAAGCACGCGTGGCAGCGGCGATTAAGAAGATTCGGGGCAATGTGATGGGCGCGAAGGTGCGCGGCGCCGCCGCTGACTTGGGAACGCTGGATGGTGTCGAGACATTTCTCAACGAGGCGCCCGAAGCCGATATCCTCGTCAATAATTTGGGAATTTTCGAAGTGAAGCCCTTTGCGGAAATAACTGACGCCGATTGGCTGCGATTCTTCGAGGTCAACGTACTCAGCGGAGTGCGCCTGGCGCGTTATTATTTGCCCTTCATGCGCGGAAAAAACTGGGGGCGGGTGATCTTTATCTCGAGCGAGTCAGCCGTGAATGCTCCCGTCGAGATGATTCACTACGGAATGACCAAAACAGCGCAGGTGGCCGTGGCGCGGGGCTTGGCGGAGTCCGTCGCCGGCACCGGCATCACGGTGAACTCGATTTTGGTGGGACCCACCGACTCCGAGGGCGTGGGCAACTTTTTGCGGGAAATGGCCCAGCAGCAGGGTGTGACCTCTGCGCAGGTGGAAAAAGAATTTTTCGAAAAGGCGCGCCCCAGTTCGCTCCTGAAACGGTTCGAGACAGCCGAGGAAGTCGCGGCCGTCGTAACCTTCGTCGCCAGCGCCCAAGGCACCATCATCAACGGTGCCGCCCTCCGAGCCGAGGGGGGCGTGGTGCGGTCGGCGCTCTAAACCGATCGTAGCGAATCATCACTGCCATAAGTAACCCCTCACCCGTCAGCACAAGGCCGGCACCCTCTCACCTCGGGAGAGGGTTGTTATCCGGTGTATGCTGTCGCGCCGGCTGGCGCGGGATCGCAGCACTCGGGCGGCCTGCCAGTGGGCGCAACAAATGTTTAACCACCTTTTCCTACCGGTAGGAAATTGTGAAGATAATTCGACACGATTCCTCCTGCGGATGGACAATTTGTACATATCGATCCTGCCCCTGGTCGGCAACATGCTAGCCTATAAGGCGGAGAATTATGCCGGTGTGGAATCACGCAGTACGGCAAGGCGTCGGGTGTCAGGTGTTAGGGAACAGGAGTCAGGAGTCAGAATTGACCATGACGATTTGCGATTGCTCAAGGTTGAACGCTGGGAACTGTAGCGGTTCTGTCAAAAGTTTAATGAAAGGTAATGAAGGGTGGGGAGGTGGATAGAGGCTGGGGGCTTTGCCCCCAGACCCCCAGGACTTATCGCTTTGGTGCCAAGATGGGTCTGGGCTGGGGGAGCGAGTGAGGCTCGCTCCCGACCGATCTCGGCCCCGGAGTCGGCGCTCAGGTCGCATCCCTGCGGAGCCCTATCCTCCGCCCCGGCCACTGGGAAGTTTACTCCCACCTTGCTCAGGCCGCCAGGGCGAGAGCGAGGATCTTATTCCACTGGCCTTGCAAGGTGGTGAGGGAACTCAACTCCGGCAAGGGGACCGGTACTCGGTAGCCCAGGGCCAGATGCGGGCGCAGGAAGTTGTAGTGGGTGACAAAGAGGGTGGTGAGGGCCACGGCGCCGTTGCGAGTGGCAAAGCCACCAGCGGGACGGACGTGGTATTTGTAGGTGCGATTGAGGCGTTCGATGAGTTGCTTGAAGGGGCGAAATTCCTTGGAGACCGCGTCGAGGTTTTCCAGACCGATGACCTGACGCAAGGTGTGGGAGGGTTGGGCAGCGGTGCGGTGGGCGTTGAGGAAGTGCACGCCGGCCTGATAAGCGGGGTTGCCATCGGTGATGAAGCGCAGGGCCTGACCCTCGGGCAGGGTGCGCGAGGCCTCGCCCAGAGCCACCGTGGCGGCCAAGGCATCGCGCTCCGGAGCGACGTGATAGGACGTGATGTGATGCCCTTGGGGGTCGAGAAAAAAGAAAGTGAATTGGTGCTTGCCGGCGACGCGAATATAGGTTTCGTCGCCGGTAGCGGTGTCGCTGAGGGGGGCTTTGTGGCGGAGGTTGAAGGCGTGGCAGTAATAAGCGGCGGCCTGGGCATAGTTGAGGACGGACTGGTAGCTGAGGGGCACGCCGAAGACTCGCCCGAGGACTTGCGCAGTCTTGCGGGCGGAGAGGGCAAAGGAGATGTGGAAGGCCAGCACCAAGCCCAACACGTCGGAAGAACGATGCAGACGGGTGACGTCGACGTGAGGCGGATGGGGAGCGGAAGGGGTCAGTTGGGCGGGCTGGAAGTGGTATTGGCGATATTGGTAGCGCAGCTTGAATTGCGTGCGGCGCAACTTCTGCAGCAGCTTCTCATTCCAGTTCAGCGCTTGTTGCTTCTGCCGGTAGTGAGGGCAGTGCTCGCCCGGGCATTTGTAGATGGTGCAGTCGGCACGCTGCTTCCAGGCGAAGAGGGAGTTGCCGCAGTAGGGGCACCAGTAAGGAGTTTTCGTCGGGCGATGACGGCGAGCGATCTGCGAGACACGGCCACAGACTTTGCAGCGCAGTTGGCAGGCTTTCCGGCCATCGTTGGCGTAGAGGAAGTCGCGGGGTGCGCCGCAGTGGGCACAACGACAGGTGGCAGGCAAGGGGTGAGCGCCGGAACGCTGAATCGGAGACAGCGGTCGGCGGTGCTGGCGCTGGTACTGAGCCAACAACTGCCGCCAGTGCAAGGTGCGGGAGGGAGGCGGGGGTGGCTGGGTCAAGGGGGCCAGAGGATCGACGTAGAAATCGCGGTAGTGCGGATGCTGCTGGCGAAAATCATCGCGCGGTTGCGGCTCGGGCTGACGGCCGGCGAGGATCTCTTGCAATTGCTGGACGAGTTCCTGCAAATCCTGGCGGGTAAATTTTCTGCAGAGCCAAAGCACCAATCGTGGTATGTTGCCCATGGCGGTGAGTCTCTCGGGAACCTGGCCGGTTCCCTGCTCGGTGAATTGGGAAAGAGAGACTTCACCGCCTTTTTTCTTTGCCGTCAAGTCCCACGACGAAGCCGCCATCGACACTCAGCCAAGTGCCAACCCGCCTTCGGCTCACCCCCGAACGCCCTGCTGTACCCGCTTCCAGGGGGGAGAAAGCAGAAACCGCGTTTCTCGAAGGCAATCCAAGGACTTACGGACTTATAGAGTCAAAATCTTTGGCAGAACCACTGTAGCCTTAGAGATGTTAAAAATGAAGATCGCTCCCAATGGTTTATTGAAAACAAAAGGGCAAAAAAAGTGCTCCCAATGAGTTGATGAAAATAAATAAGTTACCGCGCTTTCTCGATGACTTGCTGAAAGGAAAGGAGATAGATGTTGAAGATGACCAGACACACGCGAAAGATTCGGCTCCGAATGTGTCAGGAGCTCAGATGTTCATGGCGTGCCCTGAGCACCGCGCCTAAGTCGGCACGGACGGATGTGGCGCCGACCTTCAGAGCCTGCCCTGAGCGGGGGGAAGGACCGGCCCATGCTGAGCTAAAGCTCAGCGTTACAAATACCGCGGCTTGCCACGATATGCTAGAAAAAGAAAGGGTCAGTCATAATTCGACAAAATCTTGCAAAAATCTATGTCATTGAAAAAAAAATAGTTAATTCACTCTCCGACCGCATAGGGTCTAACATGGAAGGTCAATCTCTGGGCTTCAGGTCACTATGCATTCCCCCGGGGGCTTGGCTAGTGTCGGGGAAAGGCGCGGCAGAGGGTCAATCCGTCATACACGGATGGCCACGCCGCTGGCGGAAGACTTTGATATGGCGGAGTAGGGCGTGGGCCGCCCCTCGGGCTTCGTCTTGGGCAGAGAGGAGGGGGTTCGACCCCGTGAGAGGTTTGACCGGGATTAATTGTGCAAACCCGTCACGAACCGCGCCATCACGCGTCGAGAGGATTTTCTGGTGGGAAATGAACATTGCGGATCAGCCAAGCGCGTCGCGGCAATCAATGCCACCAGAACAACCAAGAACTGGACCAGGAAAAACATTAGAACCACTTGATGTAGGGTGCCCATATTCGCCTCCCGCCGGTCGGCCTTGGCGCTTTCTATCTTGCCGTTCGGTCAGCCTCTTTCGGCGTTCACATGTGTTATCGGCGGGGGCTCAGAACTTCATGAATATATTCTTAGGTTGGGAGAGAGTAATTTTGTGGTTGGATGAATGGCCCGAAAGCGTTGTAGGGCCGACGAATAAATTCGTTCCCTGCCAAGGGCACAAGGTAGTAGCCGGGGCAACACCCGTTTATTCTGCAGATTCCATGCGGGGATCGAGAATTGGCACTGCCGAGGATGTTCTATCGGGCTCCTGAGCCCGAAGGACCTGAGTAGAAGTCTTGCGTAATATAAAGTCTGCCATCCGGTCCTTGCACGATCCCGATACCGACGTCGGTGAAGTCCGGGCTCAAGATGTTGGCCCGATGATTTTTGCGAAATCGCGGCTCGTTCATGAAAGCCGCTTCTGCACGGGCCGCGCTGCCGTAAATGGCGATGTTTTCACCCACAGACTGCCACTCCATTCCGGCGGCCTCCACGCGTGTGGCCACGGATCTTCCCTGAAGGTCCTCGTGGGAGAAATATCCTTGATTCAGCATGTCGAGGGAATGCGCCCGCGCGGTCGCCGCCAGCCTGTCGTTCCACCGGAGGGGCAACGCTCGACCGTTGGTTTCAGGCGTGTTCGCGGGATCGGCCCGATCACGGTTGACCAACTCCCACATCTGTTGTTCCATCTCCTGGGTGCGGCTCACCCCCGGGCTTCGCCAAGTCGGGAATTCATGCGGGGAAGGCGGCGCGTTACCTCCCTCCCCAAAGTGGTGCCAGACACCGGATTGGCGAGGCTCTGCGGAGGGTGCGCTTTGGCTCTCACCAAAGTGATGCCAAACGCCGGATTCGCTGGACTTCTTGTCTGCCGAATTGGACCCCGCGGGGGGAGCAGCCTGAGAGGGAACTGCAAGCGCCGGTTGGCCAGTGGTCTGAGCCCAACCTGGAGCCAAGGCAACTGTGATCGCCCACCAACCGAGCGCCACAACGACTATGACTCTACGCATTCTGATGATGGGACTCATCCGCCAGCCCTCCATCTTGCTAATTATATCTCATCCGGGTGCTGCCGCCAACTTGAGCACGGAGTTGGGCAGCGAGCGATCCGAGTCCGCGAGGGCAGTTTGGAGGAAACGTATGGACAGCGCGCTTGGGGCAAAGCCAGCATCGTGCCCGCACCGCACCAATCGGGCGGCAACGCTACACATGGCGAATCATCATTGCACGCTGCGCAAGGAGTGCACAGAGTGCACCAGCCGTGCCGCGGAATGGAGAACTCGACGGGGCAGGTGAATGACAAGTGCGAAATTTCGTCTGAGGGCCTCGCGGCCTGTCTGGCGCCCCAACAGCGGAACTTCCGGCCGCGCCAAGAGCAATGCCACGGTCATGATGGCCATAACCACCAGAAACTGAATGAAGAAGAACATGAGGGCAATCCGGATGATGAACTCCATGCTGGCCTCCCCACCGGCCGGCGGCGGCTATTAATGCGGCCTTCCCGCCGGGCTCGGCGTTCAACTCTCTAATCGGCTGTTGACTTGGGGTGAATGAAGGTTTTTCAACGCTGAGATTGCGAAAACGCGACCCCAAATGATCGAGGCGGGTGTCCAGGTACAAGCCATGAGGGGGCACAGTCGGTGGAGCGTGGGCGTGGGTTCGTGGCGAGGGCTTCAGTCTCGCTGCTCAAATCCAAGGTGCGAGCAAGATCGATCGAGGCAACGGCGTCGCCATCGATTCGTGCGACACCGCTGCCGTGGCCGCGTAGACTATCTCGACCGGCTTTGCAGTTCTCTACGCTGCGCTGATGACCGAGTGGTCACGAACTTGTGGCTTTCGTGGAGCTGCAACGTACCATGCGGAGGCGGAAGCGCAACGCCGAGGCCGACGCGTCGGGGCTCCGGGCCGTGCACGATCATGGCCGTCCGCGGGTTTTCTCCGCGGCGGCTCAGGTGTCGAGACTGGCAACGTGGCCGCACGGACGACGGCTCACCTTCGCAGCAGCTCACCGTGATGCCCGTAGCGTCTGGGCGTGGCGCATGCAGAATTCGCCGCCGAGGGGCCGAACACAGGCTGTCGTAGGCACGACCTTTAAGTCCGCGCTCAGGCAGCTTCATCCAAGAGGAACGCTTCACGCTCCGCCGCTTGGCGTTCTCGATCCCTCTGGCGGGAATCGTCGGGCTCGTAGTCGGGAATGCCAAAGGGCGCGTGGAGCGACAGCAAGTGCGATGGCTGATGCGATTGAAAAAGCTCGCCTTCCGATTGCAGGAGTTCGTGGTAATGGCACTGTGTGTGTCCTTGCAAGGGGGCGGGGAAAACGCAACCTTTTACCGAGCACCTCGCTGGCTGCCTCGGAGCCGGGGCGGCGGAGGCTGGCTTTTCCGGCAGGGGAACCGCCGGGAGGGTTGACGGCACAGGGACCGCAGGGACGGAAGCCAGGCCAGGGTGGGGGTCAAGTACGCCACAAGGCGCGGACGGGGGGCGGGAAGGAATACTGACGAACGAAGGCAATGGAAGTATATGATTAGACATGTACTTAGTCCTCTCTGTGGTTCGAGCGATTATGAAAGCTGTGATAGTCGGAAGCTCCTGGGCATTAATGTGGCACTTTTTCCAAGAGCGGGAAAAGCACTTCGGCCACTGGGCTACAAGACAGATAAGGGCGGGCGCGAGGCTAAACCTTGCAACCGGACTGGAAGTGAGGAGACCTTTTATTTTTTTTATAGACATTGATTTGTGCTCCCCTGAGATTTGTAGAACGTGGTATGATAGGCGGTGTTAAAGCCCAAGTTTGGCGAGCACCCTAGCCGAGAAATTGCCAGTACACGGTAGGCCACGGGTAAGGAAGGCCAGTCCAGATTAGAGTGGGGAGCGTAGCGGAGAGGGAAAATGTTGGGGAACGCATTTCCCGGCAGGGCGCAAGTCCGGCACAACGCTCCGCGGGAGCCCCAGAGACTTGGTCCAGCGGACAGCACGAGGGCTATACGGGTAGAGGGAGAGCGACGAATATGACCTTGATGACTTATCTCCCGAGTACCGTTCACGTTCAGTTACCTCTTCAAGGACACATCCCTCAGATCAGGCGATCGGAGAGGAAAAGGTGCCCACCCCGGGTATGGGGTGGGCGAGCGCAAGCGGAGCCGAGGCTTTGCCGAGGAGGGATCTAGGCAAGACCCCGCGAGCGTACATATATATTCTAGGCTAGAATTAGAAATTGTCAACAATTATTTTGAGAGTGAGGTGCGACAGTATGGAAGCCATGACTGCAGCAAAAGTTGTTCGCAGAGTTCGAAAGCGGATCGAGGTAAGCCAAGAGGGCTTGGCTCGGTTGCTGAATGCTACCAAAGGAGCGGTCCAGCACTGGGAGAGGGGACGCAATAATCCCGACTTAGCTCGGCTCAATGCGTTGCGGCAGCTTTGCCCGCCGGGAGCGGAGCGGAAGGATTTGGATACGCTCATTAAGCAAACCCAGTCCCGGCTTGCGCCTTTGCCTGATTTCAAACCCGGGGATTTAGCAAAAGCCGGTGAAGGCGGGGGGGCTATAGGAATTCCCGGCGGAAGCTTCATCTATCTTCGCCGCGAGAATCACAAATTGCAGCGTCAAGTGGCGCGACTGGAAGCGTTGGTTCAACGCCGGACCGAGCAACTACGGATCCTTGAGGATCTCGCGACCGAACTCCAGCGCGAAATGGCCAAGCTCAGGGCGAGTCAGGAAGTTGCTCCGGCCGCTGTGCCAAGCGCCACCACGCCGACGCAGGACTGACCTCCCGCCGCGGGACGGAATTCCGAAGATTGCCCAAAGTTCTACCCTCGCCACGCTCGGGGTGAGGTGTCGACGCAGGCGGGCGCGTTTTATTTCCCAATGTTCGGTGTTGTATAATAACCAGGATCTATATACCTGTAGCCTGCTCCTTTGGAGGCCTTCCCGGCGGGGAAGGCCCTTCAATCCATCCCGTGGGGCGCGCGGGAGCCAATCGGGGCAACCTCCCTGGGCGCGTTTTGCCCAGGGGCAGATCCTACAAAACTTGATTCCTGGAAGAGGAATGTAGGCTTTCAAAGTTGAGGTCTAGGGCTATCCAGGGTTCTGCATACACGGGATTAGATATGAGTATTCGTGTGGAACGAAGCCTAAGATTTCCGCAGTTGCATCACACGAACGGAGAGCATGATCGGCGCGGCATTGACCTCCTTCTCCCGTGCCAGCATTTCCAGAAGTGCAATGGCTTGGGTTAAGAGTTGGTGAGCATTTTCGCGCTCGCGCAATTCCAATAACAACCCAAAGGCTTGCCGTGCCATTTTTTGCGTAGTCCTGGGTGTTACTTTCATAGTCAACATTTCCCCTTTTCCCGGAATGATCCCACGACCCGCAAGGGAAGGTGTGGCGGGCAATTTCAAGTCCCCAAACCTGAAACTGAATTGTAACCATGTCATCTCCGCCCCCGTAACCAAAGAGTCTGGCCCGGGGCCTGCGGGCCGGAGGAGGATATTATTCCCTAGGATACTTTTAGGCCATTAACAGATGGGAAGTCAACTATCTTGTCGATATGTCATGATTATCTGGACCTACCTAGCCCTTGCTGCTGGCGCTGACTTTCTATCGTTTTTGACCAAAGTTTCCTGCAAACGCTGTTAGCCGCCGCGGTTTGAGCTGGGGAGGTGTGACGGGAGGAATGGAGAGGACCTAAACATGGGAAGACGTTTTGACCAGAGCATAGCTCCCCCCACTCAGGGAAAAACTTTGACGGGTCTCCGGCTTCGAGGCGAGCGGCCGCGCGGCATCACGAGGCTAGGTTTTCATCGCCGGCCAAGAAGCTCGTTCCAGAACAATGAGCCCGCCCACAGAATTCTGCAAATTCAAGCTGGCCTGAACGAGGTACAGTAGAATTCTAGGCAGGCCCCTGAGGACGTGAGTTTTGTCCGGTCCAATGCCTGAATTAAGGATGCGGTTAGGGTTAGAAGTGAAAACCCAGTTCCAGCGTAAAGGCTCGCGGCGTCACATAGTGGGTCCCACTAAAGGTGGAAATGAAATTGTACAGGGCTTCTTTATTCATGATGTTGACTGCCGTCAAGCGGAGGCTCCACTTGTGCTTGTCACCATTGAAGAGGTTATCTTCGCCCACCGAGAGGTCGAAGAGGTTGCGGGGCGCGATCCGGGGTGGGTTGTGGTCGTCGTTTTCGGTGCCGGGCGCCGGAACTTGCACATATTTGGCAGAGTACTCGTTCGCCGGGCAAACGCCGTATCCGAGTGGTGAGCTGATCCCCATCGTCGGAGTCGCAAACACGCCGTTGCAAGAGATTCCCGCCTGGAACTGCTGATCGGGCGTGATGATCGACGCATCCACTGCCGTGTCGCCTCCGGCCCCAGCCGGCCCGTTCACGCAATTGCCGCCCGCGCACGGTATGGGGCCTGCCACGAGACCGCTATCGTAGCGCCAGTTGAAGCCAACCCACGGTCCGCGCTTGAACGGCTGGTATTGCAGGTGAGTGGTCTGGTTATATTTCTCGTCGTGGTCGATGCGGAATACCTCGCATCCCAACGCCGTCTTCTCGCAATACGAGGCCGGCGTAGAGCCGATGCCGCTTTCTTGCGGTTGAAAGAAGCGCGCGGCCACGCTCGACATCACGACATACGCCGTGAAGCCATGGGTGTTAGGGACGCTCAAGCGGAGTGCAAATCCGGGGATTTTTGATTTGGTCCACTCGATGGGAAAGGTAATCGGTGAGTCGCCCAGGATGCTGAAGTCGAAAGCCCTATCGCGTGTACTTCCAGATGTATTCGCCATCCGCAACCAGGTATTTGCCGAAAGCCTGCTCGAGGCCGGCGTGGAACTCATTGCGGGTGCCGGGGCTCAGCGGCACGGTGGTGACGCAAGGAGCGACGGTCGACGACATGAGCGCGTTGATCACGGGATCGGAGCATCCGTTGCTCGCCAGGATCAGGTTCTCGTTGAACGGCGTTTCCATGGTGCGGGCATACGAGCCCCGAATCACTGTGCTGGTTTTCTTGATGTTGTAAGCGAAACCCACGCGTGGCTCCACTTGGCGGGCAATCGAGATGCCATTATACAGGTCGCCCCGGAGGCCAAGGTTGAAGACCCAGTTGTCTACCTTAATCGTGTCCTGGCCGAAGAAGGCCAACTCCTTGATGTCGGTGTGAACATCATAGGGGTACAAGCCGCTGGTGCCACTTCGGGCAACCGTCGGAGGTCGGCAGGGGCGCGGTTCGAGTCAAGTCGTAGCAGCCCAGGATGGGTATAAAACCCGGGTTGGGTGTGAGCGGCCCGGTGCAATTCGCCGGATCGGTCAGCCCCGGGTTTGTATACGCGCTCCCGTCAGCGTTCAAGCAACAGCGTTGGCGGTGGGATCGACGATTCCGAAGCTGATCGTCTTCCGTCAGAAAGGTGTGCTGAAACACCACTCCTGCCTTGATGTTGTTGATGCCTTTCACATAAGAGACCTCGGCGCGACCCCCGGCATTGGTCAGCGTGCGATCCTGGCCAATGGACTGGCGCTGAAGATCAGGTTCGAGGTCGGCGAAAGGATCGCCGCTTGGGTAGTAGTTGTACCCGTCACGGCGCATCCAGCCCCCAAACGTGAACACCGTGTTGTTGTTGATCAGGCGCGTCCAGGTGGGCGCAATGTTAATCGTCTTGATCTGCGAACGTTGATCGGTGGGTCCGACCGGCAGGCCATTAGGGCCCAAGCCTCCGTTGTCCACCACCAGTCCGGTCCACGCCGTCGCGTCTTGGGCGTCGTAGGAATTGGGCGTCTGGAACCAGGAGCGCGTAAACTGGAAGTTCACGTTGACCGTGTCCTTTTCCGCGGGCTTAAAGTCGAAGCGGTCGAACACATTCTCTTCATTACCCTTGTCGTGCATGGCGTTAAATTCCGGCCCATCCAGGAACCGGCTGGTGTTCAATCCATTGGCGGCAATGAAGTTACCCCACTTTTGCCCACCGTAACCGAGATTGAAGGCTTCGTTCGACGTCCCAAAGGTTCCATAGGAGGCCGTCACCCCGCCATGCGGTGTGGTCTCCCCCATGCCGGAGCGTGTGGTTGCCACAATCACTAAGCTGGTCTTGCCACCGTATTCAGCCGGAGGAGCTCCCTCGATCACCTCCATCGATTGCACGGCGTCCGCAGGGAGTTGATTTGAGAAAACCTTGCTTTGTTGATCGGTGATGGGCTGGCCATCGATCGAGAAGGAGTTGGAAGCGTGATCCCCCAGTCCATGAAAGAGACCATTCGAGTCGGCCGCGACCCCTGGCGAGGTCAACGTGACCAGGGAACTCAAGGTTGAAGACTGACTTTCGAGCGGAAGGTCGGCAAAAAGGGCCCGGTCCACGTCCGTATGGGCCGTAGGATCAACCTCGACCAGATCACCAGCCTCGGTCGACACGGTCACCGTCGTCTTTCCGCCGGAAACTTGCAGGGAGATGGTTAAATTGAGGGGCACCCCAGAGTTGAGGTTTACGTCTTGTACGTGCGGAGCGAACCCCGTTGCGCTGACCGTCAGGTGATAGGGATTAAAGGGCACGTTGTTGAAGGTGAAGTTACCCGAAGCATCCGTGGAAGCTGCGCGTTCAAAGCCCGTCACGGGATTGTAAATGGTCACTGCAGCGCCGGGAACCACCGCACCCGAAGGGTCCTTTACCGTACCCTTCACTACCCCGGCGGCCCCCAAATTCTGTCCGACAACCAGGCCGGGAAAAGCGGCGATCCCGAGAGACAAAATCAGAACAAGTAAAGATGCGCGCCTACCAACCATATAGTCTCCTCCTTGAGGCTCATGAAAATTTTTGCGTCGAATTGAATTGAGGCAAAGCTTTCAGGAGAGAGGAGGGGCGCGGGCAAGCAGCGATGTAGTGAGGGTGGGGGAATATCGGTCCGGTCGAGTTATAGGCTGATAGGTAGATTCCTCGTCCGGCTTCTGAACAACCGATTGGGCTGCCGGGCGAACCGAACTGCTACGAACGATCTGGCAAAGGGGGCAGAGCGGACTGAGGTCCTGAGCGGCGTGCAGGTAGGGTCCCCCATGGTGCTCAATCTGGCAGACCCTGGCCACCTCGGTATGGTGGTGAAGGATTTCGGCACAAAATAGGTGGACTTCACCCGTGAGCAGCAAGCCCACCATCAGGGCGCGCACCCAGTACTTGTGCCGGAATTTTCCCCGGGACCTCACCTCAATGGTTTCACCCTTTCTTGGGTTTGGATACAAATTGGCCCTTCAGCCCTAACCGTTGTCTACAATAACAAAAACTTGCCGGCTCAGGAGTACTTTATATGCCCTTTGCCTTTGGTATAAGGATAGAGATGCTCGCGCCACCCTGTAAGTTGCACTAAATTTTGTACCTTTGAAAGTGGGTAATCGCGCCGCGCGTCAAAGGCAAACCCCTACAAGGTGCCCGGCCTGAGTTCGCCGCAAATTTAGGCCTCACGTCCCGGCAGGGGAACGCCCGGGCAGCAGCCTGGTAGAATTGAGTATAAAAGCCAACTCTGAGACCACATGAATTAGGGCGGCCAACAGCGGATTCAGAAATCCCAAGGCGGCCATTCCCACCCCTACGCTGTCCACTGCCAAGGTGCCCGCGAAATTCTGCATAATGATACCGCGGCAGCGCCGTGCAATCTGCAACGTTTCGACGAACTTGGAAAGATCATTTCCTATTAAAATGATATCTGCGCTCTCCCTGGCGACGGCTGTCCCCGATCCCATAGCTATTCCTACATCAGCCTCTACCAAGGCTGGAGCGTCGTTGATACCGTCCCCAATCATGGCGACTTTACGATGCTTCCCGCGCAGCTCCCTCACCCACTTCGCCTTCTGCTCGGGCAAGAGTTCTCCCACCATTTCATCCACGCCGAGGTCCCGCCCCACTGAGGTGGTAGCGGATTGGGTATCTCCGCTGAGGAGAACCGTTCTCAAGCCCATCCCCCTCATCGCCGCAACGGCATGTTGCGCTTCGGGGCGCAGAACATCAGCAATATGGATGCTTCCCAGCGCTTGTCCCCCTCGAGCGACATAGACTACTGAGGCGCCACCCAAGCTCTCGCCATGGGCAGACGGAATGCTTCTCACACCCCGCTCCATCATAAGGGTCCGGCTTCCGACAAGAATCTCCTCGCCTCGTGAAGTCGCTCGAACTCCCCTTCCCGGCGTATAGGAGAATTCGTCTGGCTCCACGATCGGGACGGCCAGATCGGCCGCCCGCGCAATAATCGCTTTGGCGAGAGGGTGTTCGGATTTGCGCTCGGCAATGCTGGCAGCGCCTATGATCTGTTGTACGGAGAAACCGTCGTTGGAGACAACCTCTCGAATCTGCGGACTTCCGAACGTCAAGGTCCCGGTCTTGTCCAATAACACGGTGTCCACAGCGGCCAGCGCTTCCAGGTAGAGGCCGCCTTTAATAATCGCCCCCTGATGCGCGGCGCGACCGATTGCACCGAGTATGGCCAAGGGTGTTCCCGCCGCGATGCCACAGGCACCGGCAACGATTACAACCGAAATCGTAGATCGGGCATTGTGAGTGATGAGGAAGGTCAGGGCTGCTGCCCCCAGCGCAAAATACACCAGATAGCCGGCCAGGCGGTCCGCCGTCTTCTGGATCGGAGCCCGCGACTTCTCGGCCCGTTCCACGGCTTCAATGATCCTCCCGAACGTGGTATCGCGACCCAGCTTTTGCGCTTCGATTTCCAGGGCGCCTGACTGGTTAATAGTTCCCGCATAGACGAAGTCTCCCGCCGCCTTCTCCACCGGCATCGCCTCACCGGTAATTGCTGCCTGCTCCACAAATGAACTCCCGCCAAGCACAACGCCATCGACGGGTATGTGCGCGCCAGGCTTCACAATGACCGTCTCACCGGCTTGAACCTGGTCGGCAGCGATTTCAGTTTCTTGCGCATTACGCCGGACAAGGACTGTTCTGGGAAGGAAATCGAGCAGGTCCTGGATTGCCCGCCGGCCCCGGCCGACGGTGAGGCCCTCCAGTACCTCAGCAGCAAGTACGAAGCCGGTGATAACCAGAGCCGTGAAAAATTCCCTGATGGCCAAAGCGGCGAGAAGAGCAATGGTCATCGAGAGTTCCATCGTCATCTTTCTTTCGACGACATTTTCAATGGCCTCCTTGAAAATGGGATACCCGCCGATCAGAGTGGCCACAATGCCAATTACGCTGATCTGCGGAAAGGGCTCCCACGCGCGAAACCAGACGGCCGCAGCAGCGAGCGCCACAAACGCAATGCGCGCGAGCTCGACCCATTCCAATCCGTGCTCATGTCCCGCGTGTGCCGGGCCCTCGTCAGGCCCTATCAGGCGAGAGGAGCTTCGCCCCACCTCGGGGGGAGGAGTTATTTCTCGGCTTTTTTCAACCAGGTTAGGAGCGCCCATACCAATCTCCTCTCCCCTCAACTGGGACCTGTTATTTCAAGTAAGACTTGACCATGGCGATCACTTCATCGGCGGCCGCTACCTGTTCGGATGTGGGCTTCTGCTTTCCATTGAGTACATGACTCCTGATGTGGCCCTCCAGGAGTTCGGCCATCAGACTGTTCATTGCCCCTCTTGCTGCACTCATGAGCTGCAGGACGTCGGAGCAATCGCGCTCTTCGTCGAGAGCCCGCACCAGAGCTTCCACCTGCCCTTGAATCCGTTTGGCCCTGAGAATGAGTTCCTGCTTGTCCTTGATCGTGTGGCTCATTATTCAAGCTTCCCTTCCAATATACCATACCCCCTATAGTATATACCATTGTCATCCAAGATACCAAAAACCTCCGCCAGGGGATAAATGGGGCGACGGCTGGCGCACACCCCCGTGCTGCGGGGTCTGCGTTTGCCCGCAGGGAAAGGCAGATCATTGCGATTGCAAGTTCGTAGACGGGCGCGGGCCGCAAACTGCACACATCGGCCGTCTGCGCCAGTCTCCCGAATGTGATGGCCAACCGAGCCTTCGATATAATACCTTTGGCCGGTCTAGGTAGCTGGCGCTGCCCGCGGGCCGCAAACCCGTTGAGTGCCTCTCGCGAGGTTCTGCTGGGTTCGATTCCCAGCCCGGCCTCTCTGCTGTAAACCCGGGAATTTACTCCTTTCGCCCCGCTAGCGTATAATCAAACTCCCAGGGCGACATTGAAAATTCTGCCCACGGGTTACGCGGCGGTCAGCAACCATCCCGCCAGTGCGCGACTTAGCTGACCGCTGAAAGCTGAATGCTGAGAGCTTATAACTTATGCCTGCTCGAACTTTATACGAAAAAATCTGGGAGGCTCACCTGGTTGCGGAGGAGCCTGGCCAGCCGGCGCTCATCTACATTGACCGGCACTTGGTGCATGAAGCGACGTCACCGCAAGCTTTTTCCGGTCTCAAAGTGGCCGGGCGCAAAGTGCGCCGGCCGGACCTGACGTTCTCCGTCATGGACCACTCCGTGCCCACCAAGAACCGTCATCTGCCCATCGCGGATGATATCGCGGCGGCGCAGATGGACGCCCTGGCGCGTAACTGCCGCGAAAATGGGATCTTACTTTTCGACATGCAGAGCCCCAATCAAGGCATCGTCCACGTCATCGGGCCGGAACTGGGCATCACGCAGCCCGGCCTGACCATTGTTTGCGGCGACAGCCACACCTCGACGCATGGAGGTTTGGGAGCGCTCGCCTTCGGCATTGGCACCAGCGAGGTTGAGCACGTGCTCGCCACGCAGTGCCTGCCGCAATTCAAGTCTAAAACCATGTTGGTGCAGGTTGACGGCCGCCGCGCACCGGGCGTCACCGCCAAGGACATCATTCTGGCCATCATCGGCAAGATCGGCATTTCCGGCGGCAACGGCCACGTCGATCGAATTCGGGGGCGAGACGATTCGCGGCCTCTCCCTGGAAGGCCGCATGACGGTTTGCAACATGTCGATTGAAGGCGGCGCGCGCGCCGGCATGGTGGCGCCCGACGAGACCACGTTTGCCTATTTGGAAGGCCGCCCCTTTGTTCCGCGCGGCAAGGACTTTACCGCCGCGGTGGAGCGCTGGAAGTCGCTGCCCACCGACCCCGGCGCAACTTACGATAAGGTGGTCAACCTCAACGCCGCCGAGATCGCGCCGCAGGTCACCTGGGGCACCAACCCCGGCATGGTCACAGACGTTACTGGCAGCGTGCCGGACCCGAGCTCTTTTACTGATTCTGTGGACCGCCAAGCCGCCACCCGCGCGCTCGAATACATGGCGCTCAAGCCCGGCACGCGCATCGCGGATATCCCCCTCGACCGCATCTTTATCGGCTCGTGCACCAACTCGCGGCTGGAGGATCTGCGCTTGGCCGCGCGCGTGGTGGCGGGCAAACACGTCGCCAAGTCTCTCAAGGAAGCGCTGGTGGTTCCGGGCTCCATGCAGGTCAAGGCTCAGGCGGAAAAGGAAGGGCTGGACAAGATTTTCCGCGACGCCGGCTTCGAGTGGCGCGACGCCGGGTGCAGCATGTGCATCGCCATGAATCCCGACGTGCTGCCCTCGGGCGAGCGCAGCGCCTCAACCTCCAATCGCAATTTCGAAGGCCGCCAGGGCAAAGGCAGCCGCACGCACCTGGTCAGCCCCATGATGGCCGCCGCCGCCGCGATTGAAGGGCACTTTGTGGATATTCGGAAGTGGGGCGTGGGACACGCGGAGTGAATAAGAAATTGGCTGAATTAGCTGCAATTGGTGAATGGTGAATGCGGAGAGGTGAGTGCTCGTGCGACTCTTGCATCTGTTCGCGAAGCTTCAGAAATTCAGCAATTCACAATGTTACAGATAATCGCACTGGAGACCTATGCAATCTTTTACTAAACACACCGGCCTTGTGGCACCACTCGATCGCGTGAACGTTGACACCGACCAGATGGTGCCCAAGCAATTCATCAAGTGGCTCACGCGCGAAGGTTATGGCCGCGTGCTCTTCCTTGACTGGCGCTACCTTGACGACGGCGAGACGCCCAACCCGGAGTTTGTGCTGAATGCGCCGCGCTACAAGGGCGCGTCGGTGCTGGTGGCGCGCGCCAACTTCGGCTGCGGCTCCAGCCGCGAGCACGCGCCGTGGGCGCTCCTTGACTACGGCTTTCGTGCCATCCTGGCGCCGAGCTTCGCCGACATCTTCTATAACAACTGCTTCAAGAACGGTATTCTGCCCGTGACCCTGTCCGATGCGCAGATTGACGAAGTCTTTCGCCGCGTCGCCGCCAAGGAAGGCTATCGCCTGACGGTCGACCTGCAAACTCAAACCGTCACGCGACGACGCCGGGCTCCGCTTCGAGTTCCGCGTCGATCCTTTCCGCCGCGAGTGCCTGCTGAACGGCTGGGACGACATCGGCCTCACCCTGCGCATTGCCGATCGCATCACGGCGTTCGAACAATCGCATCATCCGGCGGCGACCATGTATGCGCCAGTTGACTCAGGAGCAAATAAAGCGGGCCAGTAAGCATCAAAAATCGAATCAAACTTGTCGCGATCGGTGAGGCCCTATGCGCAAACTGATACCTTTTATTCTGGGAGCCACGCTCATGGCGGCGAACCTCTCTTTCGGGCAGGCGCAAAAAATCCAGGTCGGTGAGCCCGCGCCCGACTTCACGGTTCCTTCTTTGGACGGCAAGACCACCTACCGGCTGAGCGACTTCCGCGGCCATCGCGTGCTCATCTTCAACTGGGCCTCGTGGTGAGTGTGCCGCGAGCAACTGCCGGTCTGGCAGAAATTCTACGAAAAGCATCATGCACGAGAATTTTGAAATCCTCTCGATCTCCATGGACACCCAGGGAGCGGAGGTGGCACGGCGCTTTACCGAGGCGGCGGGCGTAACCTTCCCTTCCGCTGTCGATCGCGCCCAGGGGTTATGGGACCTTTACGGATTCCCCGTGGTCCCGAACGGCTTTTTTGTTGACGAGCAGGGCATCATCCGCTACGCGAAGATCGGCGGGTTCGATGCCCGGAACCCGGCCGACGTGGCAGCGATCGAAGGTCTGCTTTCCGCGCCGAGCCATCAGCAGGCTGTGCAGCCGGGGAGCGAATACACGCGCCCGCTTGAAGAGGCGCTCCATCAGGCGGAGGAAGCCGCAAAGCGCGACCCGAACGAATCTGGATCTTCGCCTGGCGTTGGCGGAACGCCTGGTGGAGAGCAAACAGAGATGACCGCGGCGCGGCGCGAATTCCAGTCCGTGCTCGACTTGAATCCCAAATCCACCCGCGCGCTGGTGGGGCTTGCCACCGCCTACCTCGATCTCGGGCAAAAGGACAAAGCACTCTCCGCCCTCCAGCAGGCCTCAGACCTCGACCCCAATAACTGGATCATTCACAAACAGATTTGGGCCATCGAACACCCCGAGCAGTTCTATCCCGCCATCAACTCTCAGTGGCAGCGAGAGAGATTGCAAGGAGGAGGGAAAGAAGTAGCCTGATGGAAAGCATCTTCCCTGTCTGCCGCTGCTTGCTAACTTTCGAACCTCATACCTCCGCGAACTCGCCTTGTGCGGAGGTAGGCTTTCGGCCTGCTCTGCCAGTTAGCTGCTCCCGTTTTTTTGGTGACAGCCGCGGAGCGCTCCTACGACTGCTTGCCCTTCCTTCCACCCTATTCGACACCGCTCCGGCGGGAGATGTTACGCCATTTTTTGATGGGTGAACCCGGGAAGAAATGCAAGGTTGGGAATCTCAGGCGGCTTGGGGGCGTTCGCAGTCAAACGATGGAAGATCGAGTTTCATTTCAACTTCGTCACCGTAACTGCTGGTGGTTTGAAAGCCCAATTTGCGGAAGAGGCGCAAGGCCCGAAAGTTGGAAATCTCCGTGGTGAGATAGGCGCGGGTAAAGCCCATCTGCAGGGCCCAACCCAAGGTATGCCGGCTTATCAGCGTACCGAGTCCTTCTTCGCGATAGTCCTGATGGACAAAGATCGTGAATTCCACCGAGTCTGCCGGCATGGGGCAAAGAATCGTATGCGCAACCGCCTTGCTGCCGTCCCATGCCAGCAACGCCTGGGATTTTTGCTCCAGCCGGTCGAGCCAGTGCGCAATGCGGGGAACGTCCGGCGGCGGGATACCTTGGGCTACTCGCTTGGGCTCGAAGCTCTTGTACATCTGCACGAGCGCGCCAAAATCTTCCCGGGCGAAGGGGCGAACCTCCAGTTCTCGACTCTTGTGAGTCTGAACCAGGACGGATTTGAACACGGCCTCCGAGATGCTCGTCATCATGATTTGCAGAGCAAATTGAGGTCCAGTCTTGTCTTCGCTGATTTTATGGTGCGGTCAAGTGCCGGGGCGAGGTTTTGACCAGCAGCAAGCAGTTGAAAACACAGCATCTCCGTGAAAAGCGCTACGACATCTTGATTCTACTCCCTCTTCCCGTCTCGCTTATGTCTTATAACCACTCAGGTCTTGACGGGCGGCAATCCGCCACTTCCCGTATTGTAAAATTCAACAGCCCTTTTCCCTGAGTCATTTTGTCCTTGGCTTGCCGGCCAATTCCACGGTCGAAGCATTGAGCCAAAATCCCCACCGCAGGCTGGCCGAGATGTGTGCAGCCTTTGCCCGAACTTCCCGGACGGAGCGCCAAGTCACGCACCTTGAGCCACGATGCCTAAGAATGCTAAGCTCAAAAAATGGCGAGCCCCGGCAGTCTTGAACCCTCGAACCTCGGGAGTGTCGAGCGTTACCGCGCACTCCTCCAGGTATCCGAATCCATCGCCTCACACCGGGACCTCCCGGAGCTATTTCGTTCTCTCGCGGTATTGCTGCATCGCCTGGTAACATTTGATTTCATCTGCCTCACCCTTCCGGACCCGGCGCGCAACATCGTGCGGCTGCACGTCCTAGAGAGTTCACTCCCCACTCGGGTCCAGCCCGGGCTTGAAATCCCCATGGTGGAAAACGTGCGCCAGTTGGTTTGGGAAAATCAGCAGCCACTGGTTATTTCCCATCTCGAAAACGACGCGCGTTTTCCGATTGTCAGCGACCTGCTACGCCATGACGGTGTGCAGTCACTCTGCGTGCTGCCGCTTACGACGGCCCAACGGCGGGTCGGTGCGATGGGACTCGGTTCGGTCGAATCCAGCGCCTACGATGCCGCCGACCTCGAGTTTCTCCGACAAGTCGCCGTGCAGGTCGCCGTGGCCGTTGACAACGCCTTGAATTCCCAGAATACCCAAATTTACCAGCAAGAACTCGCGCGCGAGCGCGACCGCCTGCACCTCCTGCTGGAAGTTAATAACGCGCTCGTCTCCACGCTTGACTTGCACCAGTTGCTTTCCGCTATCTCCGCCTCCCTGCGGCGGGTGATGAACCACGATTACGCCAGCCTGGCGCTTTATGAACCCGCCACCCAGCAACTTCGCCTGCAAGCGCTGGATTTCCCACAGGGCAAGGGACTGCTCCAGGAAGAAATGGTTTTCCCGATAGAGGGCACACCCTCCGGTGAGGTCGTCGTCACTGGCAAACCCTTAATCATTTCGGGCGCCAACCTCGACCGTTACAAAACGAGCGTAAGCCGCCTCTTCCTCGCCGAGGGCCTGCACTCCGGCTGCATCGTGCCTCTGATTACCGCCAACCGGACCCTCGGCACGCTCAGCCTGTCCAGCCTCCGGGCCGGCGTCTTCACCCAGGAGGACGTCGACTTGCTGATGCGCGTGGCGAACCAAGTGGCCATTGCGATCGAGAACGCTCTCGCCTATCGCGAGATCGCCGAACTCAAAAACAAGCTGGCCGACGAGAAGCTCTACCTGGAAGAGGAAATTCGGACCGAATATACGTTTGAGGAAATCGTCGGTGAAAGCCCCGCGCTCAAGCGTGTGCTGAGCCAGGTGGAAACCGTGGCCACGACGGATTCAAGCGTGCTGGTCCTTGGCGAGACAGGCACCGGCAAGGAAGTGATCGCACGCGCCATCCACGACTTGAGCCCGCGCCGTGAACGCACGTTTGTGAAAGTCAATTGCGCTGCCATCCCCACCGGGCTTTTGGAAAGCGAGCTTTTCGGCCACGAGAAAGGCGCCTTCACCGGCGCCATCGCGCAAAAGGTGGGGCGCTTCGAACTCGCCCACCGCGGTACTCTGTTTCTTGACGAAGTCGGCGATATCCCCCTGGAACTCCAGCCCAAGTTGTTGCGCGTTCTTCAGGAGAAAGAATTCGAGCGCCTCGGGAGCACCCGCACTCTGCACGTGGATGTACGCGTCGTCGCCGCCACCAACCGCGACCTTACCCAGATGGTGGAGGACCGCCTCTTCCGCAGCGACCTCTACTATCGGCTGAACGTCTTCCCCATCGTCGTTCCACCGTTGCGCGACCGCGCCGAGGATATTCCCCTGCTGGTCCGTTACTTCGCCCAGAAGCACGCCCGCCGCATGGACCGCCGCATTGAGACCATTCCCGCCGAGGAAATGGAAGCGCTCACGCGCTATCATTGGCCAGGCAATGTGCGCGAACTCGAAAACCTTATCGAACGCGCCGTTATCCTTTCGCGCGGACCTGCCCTGCATGTACCCTTGCCGGAGGACCGCCTTTCCGGCGACGCGCCTGGCGCATCTCCGATAACTCTGGAGGCCGCGGAGCGTGACCATATCCTGCGTGCCCTACACGACACCAATTGGGTCATCGCCGGTCCAAATGGGGCGGCGGCGCGCTTGGGCATGAAACGCACCACTCTCCAATCGCGCATGGCCAAGCTCGGCATCTCCCGCCCCGGCCGCAGCCCCGCCCATTACCGATATCGCCAGCCCGCCTGATCCGGCACTTGGCAAGGATCTTCTCTTTGCCAGCCGCCACGACTGCGGGCTACTGCCTGAAAGCTGAAGCGGAGGGAGGCACGCGTGAAATCCCTTGCTCCCGGCGCGAAAGATATTTGAGGTCAAACGGCGGTTCGCGCTATAGTTTTGATGGAAACCCTGGTGAGGAAGAAACTTGAGAGAACAGACCCATGAGCGGAATTCGATGATCCCTGTGCTGACGGCGGGCCTTGTGGCCGCCACCGTCCTGATGGGAGCTGTGATCGTGCGGAGTACTCTCCACGCACAGCCTCCGCACCCCCGTGAGACCCCTATCCCTGTACACTTCACCGATGTGCGCCAAGCTGCCGGAATCACTTTTCAGCACGACGCCACAATGAGCGATGAAAAGGAATACCTCGAGACAATGGGCAACGGCCTTGGCTGGATCGATTACGACCAGGATGGGCTGATGGACCTTTACCTGGTGCAGTCAGCAGCCGCAGAGTGGTACAAACCTTCGCGGCCACTCCGCTCGGCCCTTTATCACAACAACGGCGATGGAACCTTTACCGACGTCACGGAAAAGGCTGGCGTTGGCGCGGAGAGCCTTTACGGCCAGGGTGTAGCGGTGGGTGACTACGACAACGATGGTTACCCGGACATGCT
Organism: uncultured Acidobacteriota bacterium; assembly: GCA_963825395.1. GTDB lineage: Bacteria > Acidobacteriota > Terriglobia > UBA7540 > UBA7540 > Bog-366. Next base: position 44,555 of record CAWGTQ010000031.1, read on the forward strand.
GGTGACCGGTTTCGGCCACACGATCCTCTACCACAATAACGGCGACGGAACATTCACGGATGTGACGGCGAAGGCCGGGGTGGCGGATGAGGGTAACTGGTCCACCAGCGCAGGATGGTTCGACTACGATAAGGATGGATACCTCGACCTGCTCATCTGCAACTACATCCAATGGTCACCCAAGAGCAATCTCTGGTGCGGTGAGCACAAGCCGGGCTATCGCGCCTATTGCCATCCTGATAATTATCGTGGAGAGCGGCTAAAACTCTATCACAACAACCGCGACGGCACTTTCACCGACGTGAGCGATGCCTCCGGGGTCGGCAAGCCGGAGGCAAAGGGAATGGGGGTTGTTCTGGCTGACTTGAACAACGACGGCTGGCCCGACATCATGGTGGCCAACGACACCTGGCCGAACTTTCTCTTTCTCAATAACCACGATGGGACATTCCGCGATATCTCCTTCATGTCGGGCGTGGCCGCCAGCGAAGACGGGAAATACGAAGCGGGTATGGGTGTGGATGCAGCAGACGTCGACGGGGATGGCTGGCTGGACATTTATGTCACACATTTGGATTTTGAACTGAACCGCCTCTATCACAATAACCACGACGAGTCCTTTGACGACGCCACTTTCAGCTCCGGCTTGGGGAACAAGGCCACACTCCTGAGTGGGGTCAGCGCCAGAATGTTCGATTACGACAATGACGGATGGATAGATATTTTCCAGTCGAATGGCAGCATGATTGACAATATTCACCTCTATCACACCGAGGTCTCCTGGAAGGAGCCCAAGCTGATGTTCCGCAACCTGGGGGCGGGCAAGTTTGAGAAGGTGTCTGAGCAGATGGGCGCCGACTTTATGAAGCCCACCGTGGGACGGGGTACGGCGGTGGGGGACTTCGATAATGACGGTGACCTGGACATTGCCGTCTCCAATAGCGGTGATTTCCCGCAATTACTGCGTAACGATGGGGGGAATACCAACCATTGGCTGGAAGTCATGCTGGTGGGGGTGAAGTCCAACCGCGACGGCCGCGGCGCAGCGCTGAAACTCGTCTCCGAGGGATTCTTCGAATATCGGCAAGCGCAGGGAGGGATGAGTTACATGTCGGCGCAAGACCCGCGTATCCATTTCGGGCTGGGACAGAGAAAGACTGTGGAATCTCTCGAAATCACCTGGCCCAGCGGTATCGTGGACAAGCTCACGAACGTACCGATCAACCAGACCGTCACCGTGAAGGAAGGCGTGGGGATTATCCCCAGGAACTTTCCCAAGATCAATTGGAAGTAACCTCTTTATCTCAAGATTTGGGGGCAAGTCGTGCGCGACATCCGCAAAGTGGCTGTTTTGGGGGCTGGGACAATGGGGGCTCGCCTCGCCGCCCATCTTGCCAACGCCTCCGTCCCCTGCCTGCTGCTGGACATCATTCCTAAAGAGTTAACGCCCGGAGAGCAAGCCCAGGGATTGGGACTTGATGCGCCCCGAGTTCGCAACCGCTTGGCGCGGGCGGGCTTGGACGCAGCGCTCAAGTCGCGTCCGGCGGCCTTCTTCGTCCCGGAATCTGCGCGCCTGATTACCATCGGGAACCTTGCAGACGACCTCGCCGGGCTCAAGGATTGCGATTGGATCATCGAGGCAGTGATGGAGGATCTCGCCGTAAAGCGGTCGCTGCTGGAGAAAATCCAAGCGGTTCGTTCCCCGGGTGCAATCGTCAGTTCGAACACGTCAGGGATTTCTATTTCCCTTCTGAGCGCAGGATGCAACGAAGAATTCCGCCGGCACTTCCTGGGCGCCCACTTCTTTAATCCACCGCGCTACCTGCACCTGCTGGAGATCATTCCCACTCCGGAAACGCTGCCTGGGGTGGTCGACGTGATTTCGCAATTCGGTGACCGGGTTCTTGGCAAGGGCATCGTGGTGGCCAAGGACACACCGAACTTCATTGCCAACCGGATCGGGGTCTTCACCACCCTGGACGTGCTCCGCATCATGCAGGAGGACGGTTACACCATCGAAGAGATTGAAACGCTGACCGGCCCGGTGCTGGGCATGCCGAAATCCGCCACCTTTCGCACCCTCGACATCATCGGCCTGGATGTGCTGGCGCATGTGGTGAGGAACTTGCGTGAGTCCTTGCCGCAGGATGAGCGCTGCGCCCTTTTTCAAATTCCCGATTTTGTGGATCAGATGATTCAACGCGGACTACTGGGGGACAAGGCAGGGCGAGGCTTTTATAAGAAGGTTAAAGGGCAAAGCGGAGATGAAAGCGAAATTCTGACCCTCGATCTCGCTACTTTCGAGTATCGTGCTCGCCAGCGCGCTATTTTTCCCTCTTTTGAGTTGGCGCGAAACTTGGAAGATCTGCGCGAGCGGGTCAAGATACTTTTCCAAGCCCCCGATCGAGCCGGCGAGTTTTATCGGAAGCTGTTTTCCGACATCTTCCATTACGCGGCGATGCGCGTGCCGGAAATCGCCGATGACATCGTCTCCATCGACAACGCCATGAAGTGGGGGTTCGGTTGGGAGAGGGGACCCTTCGAACTTTGGGATGCCCGGGGTGTCGGGCGCATCGTCGAAGATTGGGTAGGGGAAAAGCGGCCCATTCCGCCGCTCGTGGAAAAATTTCGGGCCAGCGGATGCCAATCATTTTACGTTGAAGATGACGGAACTCCCACTTACTTTGACTGGGCATCAGCCGGCTATCGCCCGCTCCCGGAGAGGCAGGGCGTCATCCTTCTGCCCGCGCTTAAAGCGCGCAAGAAGGAAGTGAAAAAAAACGCGGGGGCGAGCCTTGTCGATTTGGGGGACGGGGTGTTATGCCTGGAATTTCACTCCAAGATGAACACCATCGGCGGTGACACCGTACAAATGGTGCATGCGGGGCTGAAGGCCCTCGGAGAAGGCTTTGACGCCATGGTTATCGGCAATCAAGCCCCAAACTTTTGCGTGGGCGCCAACTTGCTGCTGGTCCTAACCGCGATTCAGGAGGGCGATTGGGACGAGGTCCACCATGCCGTTCGCGCTTTCCAAAATGCCAACATGGCTTTGAAGTACGCTCGCAAACCGGTGGTGACGGCGCCTTTCGGAATGACACTGGGAGGCGGAACGGAGATATGCCTTCACACCACCCGCGTGCGCGCCGCAGCGGAAACTTACATGGGATTGGTCGAGGCCAGCGTCGGCCTGATTCCTGCGGGCGGCGGCACGAAAGAGATGCTGCTGCGCGCCCTGGACGGTGCCCCAGCGGATCCCGACGCCGACCCCTTCACATATGTGAAGGAAGTGTTTCTCAACATCGGCATGGCTAAGGTCTCCACCAGCGCCGCGGAAGCGCGCCGATTGCGGTACCTCTCCCCGCAGGATTCCATCAGCATGAATCGCGACCGCCAGATCTCTGACGCCAAGCAACTGGCGCTCGACCTGGTCCGTCTGGGATATCGTCCCGGACAGCCGCGCCAGAACATTCCCGCCCTCGGCCAGCCCGCCTTCACCAAGATGAAACTCGGCCTTCACTTGATGCGTCGCGGCGAGTACATTTCCGATTACGACGTCGTGGTCGGAACCCAGCTCGCCAAGGTGCTATCCGGCGGCGGGGAATTCACCTCACCGCAACTTGTTTCCGAGCAATATTTGCTCGATTTGGAACGCGAGGCTTTCCTCAGCCTCTGCGGCCAGAAGAAAACTTTGGAACGCATTCAGTTCACTTTAAGACGCGGCAAGCCCCTGAGAAACTGAGGGAATTGGCGATTTGTGATTGGTGAATTGTGATTGCAATCCCCCTGAATGTCAGGGAGGACTGCACGGTTACCTTGTGCAATCACCCATCGCAAATCCTCAATCACCAATCGCAAATCACCAATGACAGTTCTTCCCACCTGCTCTGCCAAGGGCCTGCCATGCCGCCCGCACCTCGGTGGTTAGACCGTTCTCGTCAGAGTCCCCGGCTGGACGTACGCTCGACAATTTGTAAACCCTTGGCGATAAGGCACGACCTGTTTTCTTGAACCCCATTGGGAGCGTCGGGTTGCATATCAGGTTAGGTGACAAACCGTCAAGGTGACCGCGAATTGCGGGGAAATCAAACAATGCTTGGGTGGCGTATACATTACTGTTTATGTATGCGTCCACTTGCCACCTCAGGTAAGCTGCGCCGATGCCGGGCGGGAGGATGGGTCTATTTTGGCGAAGGATCACCTGCCCCTGAACCCTGGGTGCGCGAGGTCGCAGGGCGACGGCTCCGGTCGCATACATAAGCAGCAATGTATGCGCCACCCGCGACTACACAGCCAAGTGATCACAAGCAGGCACGGTAACTTCCCAGATGGGGACTTCGCGGGAGTCAGGGGTCGCACTTCAACGAGTAGGCCGTCGATGTGCCCTGCGTGGCGGGGCTCGCGACGATTACTAAACACTTGGTGACAAGGCAGGAGTAATCCGCGAAGGTGTGGACCAACTTTCGAGTCGCGGACAGGTCGCTCAGAATCCCGCTCCATTTCCCACGGGGCTGATTTCTGGATCTGCCTGGCAGGCCAGCCAACCGTCCCGGTCGGCGCCCGTTTGCGGGGCTCCTGTCGGGCTCAAGCGCTTGTGTATGAAATCCCTTGGAACATTTTGGTGGCTACTATCGTATTCCGATAAGAGGACGCCATGGGCACTAAACGAACCGATCTTCTGCGTGGCACGCTCGACCTGCTGATCTTGAAGGCGCTGTCGCTGGAACCGCTGCATGGAGTCGGTGTCTCCCGACGCATCACGCAAATTACCAAGGGAGGCTTTCAAGTGAGCTTCGGCTCGCTCTTTCCTTCGTTGCACCGCATGGAAGAGAAGGGATGGGTGGAAGCCGAATGGCGCGCGTCGGAAAACAATCGCCGTGCCAAGTACTACCGGCTGACTTCCTCCGGGCGCGCACAGCTCAAGGTCGAGGAACGGGATTGGAACCAGGTAGTCAAGATCATGACGGCGGCGGTGGAATCCGCCTAGGTCCAATTGGAGGCGCCATGTCAGGTCGAATCGCTAGCTTATTTCGGAACCTCTTGCGCAAAGACACGGTCGAGCGAGCTTTGGATGACGAGCTTCAATCCTCCGTCGAACTTCTGACGGAGGAGAAGATGAAAGAGGGGTTACCGCGCGCGGCTGCTCGCCGCCAAGCGCTCATGGAACTCGGCGGCGTCGAGCAAGTCAAGGAGGAGGTCCGCGCCATACGTCTCGGCCGCTTCCTCGAGGACTTGGCCCGCGATCTGCGTTTTGCCTTCCGCACCCTGGCCAAATCGCCCGGCTTCACCGCGGTGGCGGTGATCACGCTCGCCCTCGGCATCGGCGCCACTACGGCAATCTTCAGCAACGTCAATGCTCTAATCCTCCGGCCATTTGACTTGCCAGACTTGGACCGCGTGGTGGCCATCTGGGAGACAGTCCCCAAGAAAAATGCGACGAGCGTGAAGGCAGCGCCTGCTAACTTCGTGGATTGGACCGAACAAAGCACGTCCTTCGAGCATCTGGCAGCCGCGCACGGGTGGGACGCCAACTTAACGGGTGAAGGAGTTGCCGAGCGGGTGGAAGGCTATCGTGTAACGCCTGAGTTCTTCCCGCTTCTCGGAGTCACCTCACAACTGGGCCGCCATATAGGAGCGGCGGATTTTCAGAATGGAGCCGCGCCCGTAGTGGTAATCAGTCATGGATTCTGGCAGAGGCATTTGGGGGGCGATGCCGCGATCGTGGGCAAAAACCTTCAGCTGAACGGTCAGAAGTTTACCGTTATCGGAGTGGCTGGACAAGCAGCAGACTTCCCTGCGGGAGCGGAGCTATGGACCCCACTTGATCTAAGCGCGAGTGATCATGCTGATCGTGAAAACCACTATTTGTTGGTACTCGGTCGGCTCAAGGCGAGCAGCTCTGTTGCGAGTGCCGGAGCCGATCTCCAGGCGATTGCCGGCCGTCTTGGGCACCAATTCCGAAACACGAATCTGGACCACGGTGTTCGCGTCGTGCGGCTGGCTGAGGACGCCACGACCGGAACTCGCCCCTTTGTGTGGGTACTGTTCGGCGCGGCGGTGTTTGTTCTTATGCTTGCTTGCATGAACGTGGCGAACTTGCAGTTAGCTCGCGCTGTTGGCAGGCAGAGGGAGTTGGGCATTCGCATTGCGCAGGGCGCGAGCCGATGGCAGTTGATTCGACAACTGCTGGTGGAAAGCAGTTTGCTTGCGATGATAGGCGCGGGCGCAGGGCTTGTGCTTTCCAGTTGGGGAATGGCCGTGCTGCGGCGCGATATCCCGCCGTTTATTCTCGCTCATGTGCCGGGGCTGAAGCATGTTGAGGTTGATTGGCGGGTGTTGGCGTTCACTGCGACCGTCGCCGTGCTTGGCGGGATTGTGGTTGGACTTGCACCGGCTTGGCGATTCTCGCGATGTGAGGCCATCGACGCTTTGAGGGAGAACCCGCGCGGGGCGAGCGCAAGCGCAGCCGCTGGAAGTCTCCGTGCTCTGCTGGTCACCTCCGAGATTGCCCTCGCCCTGGTGCTACTAGTGGGAGCGGGCCTTATGGTGAAGGGTTTCCGGCATCTTCTGAACGTCGAGATGGGGTTCGACCGCACTCGAGTCCTGACTTTTCGGGTTGCTTTGCCGGAAGTAAGGTACCAGAACAACGATCAGATCCTAGGTTATTACGACCGCGTTCTACGCCGGCTCGAGGCCATGCCCGGCGTGCGATCTGCGGCTTGCGTAACCAGCTTGCCCTCCGGTTGGTCCTGGGACTGGACGGAGTACCGCGCCGAGGGCGCTCCGCCCGCTACTCCCGGAGAAACGCCGGTGACGGTTTCGCAGATCGTAACTTCAGACTTCTTTGCGACTTTGCGGGTGCCTGTGCTGAAAGGCCGAGCTATCTCTGCCGAGGATACTCGCGATTCGGCGCCCGTTGCGGTAATCAGTGAAAGCATGGCGCGCCACAACTGGCCCGAGCAGGACCCGATCGGGAAACACCTGAAACTTGGCCCTCGCGAAGGCCAAGAGCCGGAACGCCGGATCGTGGGGATTGTCGCGGACATTCGATCCAACCCGTTCGATCCTCGCCCCAGCCCGACCACCTACATACCGCTCACGCAGATGCCGACGAGATCGTCCGCCTTCGTCGTACACACTAGGACCGACCCTCGGAACTTGGCTGCCTTGGTGACCGCGCAACTCAGGAGCGCCGATCCTGATACTCCAGCCTACGACGTGCGAAGTCTGGAGCAGGTCATCTCTGATTCTGTCAGCGGCGTTGAATCCTCGGCACGTATGATGCTCATCTTCGGGACGGTTGCCCTGACGTTGGCCGCCGCGGGAATATTCGCTGTGATGGCCTACTCGGTCAGCCAGCGGACTCACGAGATCGGCGTGCGCATGGCGCTCGGAGCACGGCGCATTGACGTTCTCCGATTAGTGCTTGCGTCAGCGGCCAAGACGGCCAGTGCGGGGCTGGCGATCGGTCTCTGCATCTCCTTCCTTCTTGCGCGCGCCCTCTCCAGTGCGCTCTTCGGCGTGGTGCAGATGGATACCTCTAGCTTCGTTGTGTTGACCGCTCTTCTCGCGCTAGTCGCGGCTCTGGCCGCTTACTTTCCTGCGCGTTGGGCCACAACAGTCGATCCTATGGAGGCTCTGCATTACAACTAGTCTCGTTCGACTTTCGACACTTCGCTCCCCTCACAGAATTGACATCTCCTCTAACGCCCCCAAAACTCCCGTGATGGGAAGTTAAGAGTTCCGTTGGTGGTCTTTGTTCATTGTGGGCATATGACGAGCTACTCGGAAGTTGGCCACTGAGTAGCCGCAGGCTGTCCGCTGGGCACTTGACCGCATTACCCGTGCCTAACGTTAGGGCTCTATCGGGAGTGACCCGGCGCGAAAGTGTTGGGAAAGCGCGGAAATGGTGATTCGCCGGGTCACTTTCGATAGAGCCGTTTGAATGAAGCCGCTGGCGTTTGCGGCGGACGCGGGCAACCGGGATTATGTGAGTTGTATACGGTCCGGACGTGCTCGGTTATCAAGACCCTCGACCAGAATCCTCGGCATTGACTTTGAAAATAGCCGGTGGCGGACATTAGCGTGACCAAGAACGATCGCAGACGCTGGCCGGCAGGGCGTGGCTGCGGGATTTTCGGTGCGCGTGCACACTTCGAGGGTGCGCGCCGGAACGCGCCGGGCATTCGAGACTGGACAGGGCTCAGGAGCTGTCAAGGAAACCTCGCAGGTCAACTGCCCGCAGAGCCATCTGTACCGCCGTGAGCCGCTCGATGATCACCATGGGTCCACCACAGATGGGGCAAGACCACAGGGGTGGCGGCTGGGGTAGAGCCGGACAGGGAGAACACGCTTTCGATTGAGCGGCGAGCAGTTGTCGGCAAATGGGCAAGAGGGTGGCACGTCGGCGGTTGGCGAGAAAGCCGAAGAAACGGATGCGAACGAAGCCCTTGGGCAGGACGTGGAAGAGGAATCGCCGCAGGAATTCGTCGGCGCTGAGGGTCATGATCCGCTGCTTGCTACCATGGGCGTAGTCCTTCCAGCGGAAACTGACTTGGCCGTTTTGGAAGGAGATCAGCCGATGGTTGGAAATGGCGACGCGATGGGTGTAACGGGCCAGGTAATGCAGAACATATTGAGGACCGCCGAAGGGCGGCTTAGCGTAAACGATCCAGTCCTGGCGGAAGAGGGAACGAACCAGCGCGCGGAATAGCTTCGGATCTTGGAGGGACTTTTGATCTCCGTAAAATCCAAGTTTACCTTGTCGGAAGGCTCGTTGCAGGCCCGCCACAAACTTGCCGCGAAATACGCGGCTGAGAACCTTCACCGGTAGAAAGAAAGGATACCGGGGCTGAATCCAGCGTGTGTGATCGGCGGACAGACCGCCCGCCGGAATCACGCAGTGGATATGGGGGTGATGCTGCAGGTTCTGTCCCCAGGTGTGAAGCACGCTGAGGAAGCCGATGTGTGCGCCGAGATGTTGGGGAGTGGCGGCAACTTCCAGGAGGGTCGCGGCGCTGGCTTGGAAGAGCAAGCGATAGAGGAGGCGCTTATTCTGATAGGCGAGGGGTGCCAGTTGGTGCGGGAGGGTGAAGACCACATGCACGTAGCGAACCGGGAGTAATTCCTTGCTGCGCTCGGCCAGCCAACGGTTGCGTGCGCCCGTCTGACACTTGGGGCAGTGGCGATTGCGACACGAGTTGTAGGAGATGGCACGATGGCCGCAACGCACGCATCGGTCCCGGTGGCCGCCCAGAGCGGCGGTGCGGCAACGCGCGATGGCGTACAGCACCTTCCGCTGTGCCCATGTCAACCAGGACCGACTGCGTTCGATGAAGTGCTCGCCTTGGGCGCGAATGATATCGGCCACCTCGAGGGTGGGCCGAATCATTTTTTGTGTCTCTTCCGCGAATGGTAGAGGGTTTCGGGGCCGGACACCTTCATGGTGTCCAGCGGATTGGCCACGGCCTGCAGGTGCCGCCGCGAGAGGTGCAAGTAAAGGGCCGTGTGCCGAAGGTCGACGTGACCGAGCAGCAACTGAATCGTGCGCAGGTCGGCGCCTTCCTCTAACAGGTGAGTTGCATAGCTGTGGCGGAGCAGGTGCGCCGATACGTGCTTTTCGAGGCCGGCCCGCTCCGCGGCGGACTGACAGGCGTCCCAAACCACCTTCGGAGTAATCGGTTTATCCGCCCGCCAGCCATCGACCGTGCCGGGAAACAGCCAGGTCTTCGGCTTCATCCAGCGCCAGTACTCGCGCAAAGTCTCCAGCAACTTGGGGCTGAGCGGAACGTAGCGGTCACGCCCTCCTTTGCCGTGCTGAATGTGGATCAGCATGGCTTTACTATCGATGTCTTTGACCTGCAGGTTGCGAAGTTCGCGATTCCGCATGCCGGTGGAGTAGAGCACCATCAGCAGGGTACGATCCATCAGGTTGCGAGCCGAATCGAGCAGCCGGCCCACTTCTTCCACACTGAGAATTATGGGCAGCCGCCGCGGCACTTTGGGAAAGGGGATGTCCTCCAGCAGATAGCGACGCTTGAGCGTCTTAACGAAAAAGAATCGCAAGGCGGAAACGTGCAGTTTGACCGTGCGGGGTTCGAGCTTCCTTTCGCGGAGCAGATAAGCCTGGTATTCGCGCAGATGCTCCCGGTTCAGTCGGTCGGGGGGTCTTCGGAAGTACTTGGCGAATTCTTCCACCGCATGAATGTAGTTCTCGATCGTCGTCGTAGCGTAATTTCGGCGCTGGAGTTCCTCCAGCATGATTTTGCGTAGATGGGTCACAGAGACCTCCTTTCTCTGTGCCCCAAGTTATCGCAAGACTAATCGCGGAGATCGTGCACGCGCAGCGTCCGCCGCGCCAGCGGCTTCGTTCTGACGGCGTAGGATTTACGTATCCGAGTTCACTTGACGGTCGCCCAACCCTGCCTCGGGTCTGCGTTGTCACCTCTGAGGGTCCCGTCCGGGGGAGGCTCCCCCTTCAGAAATGTACAACCTCCCCGGCGTTAGACACCGCCACAGAGCGGCGGGCTTGACGAGTAGAGTCGCCTCGAAGGCAGTCCCTCGGGGACTGGCGCGCGCATCGATGTCGACGTATGCCCCCTGGAGTTTCTACATCTTTCGTGCCCTCGCCGATTAATTTTTTGAAGTTCTTTGCCGAAGCGGCCCCCTCCATGCCCTCCTGAAAAACCTAAAGCTCATGAACAGCAAGCGCTGGGACAGCATGCCAGGCGCGCTCCGATGGGTAGGCCGTAATACGGTAACGTGGATGGCTGCCGGGTGCTTCAGCCAGAAGCAGGGGTTGCGACTGCAAATCCGTCGGTAAACAGTAGGCGACAAGGAAGGAGCTATTTCCCAGAAGGCCGATCTGGCCCGTATCCCGCACCGGTGGCCGGATCGCGGAGATGGCCCAGCAAGCTGCTTACATTACGGGGACGCTTCCCCGTCACATTGTATTATGAATAATGGACCAGGCTCCTTTATGCCGGAGAGGCCTTGCGAGCTTTCCTGGAAGCAAATAAGAGCAGCCTGAAGCTCAAGGCAGGAGATCGGCGCACGGCTTAGCCCTCCACGGGCAACCCCCGGCAGCTTCAGTCTTCTATTTTGAGGAGATTCTTGACTTCGCGCACACCCGGCGCGGCCCAGGCTGCCCGCTCGGCGTCCTGATACTCCACCCAAGTGCGAACGGTCCCAGTCAGAATGACCTTACCACCTTCGGCCTTCACCGTGATCCTCTTCGCCTCAACAACCGCGCTGCGTTGGAAAGCTGCTTCGATCTGTGCCTTGACCTCGGTTGGCTCCACCTTCGGTTTGAGGACGATCTGGTTGTTGACAGCCGTGACCCCCGCTAAGTGGAGCACGACTTGGAGTGCGATCTCCCTCTCGAATTGCTTCTCAACCTCGCCTTCCAGAGTGATCCGCCCTTTTTCTACTTTCACCTTAATGCGGTTTTGCGGCACGTGGGCATGCCATTTGAGTACGTTCTCTGCCGCCCGGGCAAGATCCGCGTCGGTTAGCTCGCGGAAGCGAGTAGGTTCAACTTTTATCTCGTCGGCCAACGCCTTGACGCCAGACACTCGCTTGGCGGCCCCGTCGGCCGCCCACTTCTCCGCGAAGGATTCAACACAGCCGGCGAGCGTTACCAGGCCGTCCTTCACTTCGACCCGAATCTGCGCGGCGTTGACAGCTGGGTCCCACTTGAGTTCGTCCAAAACATCTCTTTGCAATTCCATGTCACTCTTCATAGGGCCACTCCTTTCGCTATGCCCATGCTGTTCGATCAGTTACATTCCCCCGCAGGTCACGATGCGCTTTTTGTCGATCGCGTCCGGTCCTTCCCTGGCAGATCGAGTTTATCCGGTTCTTCCACCCGGAACGGAAGCAGTCCGGCTTGCACTTCCGCTTGTGCAATCCGAGTGGCGCGCTTCGACGGTGTCTGGATTAACGGCCTAGCCCCTGATTGCAACTGTCGTACCCGCGCGGCCGCGACCAGAATGAAACGGAACTTGCTGTCAATTCCCTGCGGAAAATTCATTCAGCTTAACCTCCAAACTGGAATTCCATTTTCGCCTTCCAGCGGCTCCGATTATACATCCCCTCGTCTCCTCTTGGACGGTGCGTTGGGAACGAAAACCGCCCTTTCCGGCGAGGTTGCCGTCAAATGCAATCCTCTCCCATTTTTTATAATCGCCCTAACATTGAAAACGTAACAAAACCATAGCAAAACCCTTTAGTTTGCGCTTGCCTGACGCGCTCGTTAGTTGCCCTCTTTGGGTTCGAGCGGCCACGGTCATTGCAGTTTTGACCGTGGGTCTTCCCTTGATGGCGAAGGCATAGCCTGCTGAAATCACTAATTACCGCGCGGAAGGGGCTGCTGAAGCTACCGGAAGATTGACGGGGATTGAGTTACAACCATTTTGCTTTGAACAAACCGACAGAGGTAGCTTGCCTTTCCAGATTGACGCCGCGCGGTTCCCGCTGGGGGTCGGGCATGAGAAAGCCCACGGTTAGGACGGCGTTGACCGTGGCTCGCTATAACGAAGCCAGGAAGGCGACTAGGTCCGCCATTTCGTTGACGGTCAGGCCCATTTGGAACAGCTGGTTGTAAAAGCCAACCACTTGGTCGAGCGAATCCGCCGAACCATTCTGGAAGTAAGGAGCGCGCGCCGCCAAGCCGCGCAGAATCGGTCTCTTGAACTTTCCGATATCCCCGCAATGGCCGCTAATCATGGCCCGGCCGGGATCAGTCGTTCTGATGGTAACATTTGACGTCGCACCCGGGCTGGTCGAGCAAGTGAGCGCATAGACCGGCGTCAGCGGCGAATTCAGCTCGTCAAGCGCTGCATCCAGCAGCTCAAGCTTGCTGGTGGATTAGGCCTTGTGTTCCGTGGGATACTTGAAAGATAGGGAGGTAAGCGCATGCGCAAGCGGATAATTAACCAGGGTGCTGAAGGAGTTTCGACGGCGGACAAAAACTGGCTAGACCTGGAAGGTGTTGCCCTAGCAGAAGTCTCGTCCGAGGATGCGGCACACCCAATCGAATCGGCATTGATACCGAATAGCGGATCGGGTTGGCGGGCGGCACAAGCCGGGACGCAGACGGTCCGCCTGCTATTTGACAAGCCGCAGAAGATTCGGAGCATCCGTTTAGTGTTTGAGGAAAATGAGCAGGAGCGCACGCACGAGTTTGTGCTGCGGTGGTCTCCTGACAGCGGTCAGTCTTACCGGGAAATTGCTCGTCAGCAATATAACTTCAGCCCTCCCAGCACTACCCGAGAGCTTGAAGACTACACCGTCGAACTCCACGGGTTGACGACGCTGGAACTGATTATCGTTCCGGACATCAGCGGGGGATGTGCGCACGCCTCCGTTGCACGGTTACGTCTCGCATAAGCACTCGAGTTGCTCCCAATGTTTGAGCGCTCACAACAGAAAGTCCGGAAATAACTCCACCGATGATCGCATTCATTCTCGCGGGCGGCAGAGGAATCCGCCTATACCCACTAACCAGTCCACCCGACCAAAGTCGGCATTTGATACGATTACCCGCGGGTAACGGCGCACTGTTTACTAATCCCCGTCATTTGGACGTACAGTTAATACCGTAGTAGTGCCTCACGCATGCAAACTCCCGAGATACGGGGTTCTGGGATGTCTGGATCTGCGGCTCTCGCCACTAGGCCGTAAAACGCCCTTCCCGCGGAAGTGCCGCGCGCCCCGCAGAGCACTTCACGAAAGCATCGGTCACGTCCGATTCCCCGCCATCAACGCCGTAGGATTTACGCATCACAGTTCACCTGGCCGTCGGCAAAGCGCGCAGGGGGTATGGGATGTCAGGCGGAGGGTCCGATCAGAGGAGCACCCCGCCGGGAATGGAGAAACTCCAGACCCACGGCTATTCCTGTATCCCGGCACCTGCATCCCGCCCCCCTCGCCGTGCCCCCCACACTCCCCCGCTTCGTTTATCGGCCAATCTCGCAGGGCGGATGAGCGTTTTTTGACAAGCCGGGCGGGGGCACAAGAGCTTTCAGGAAAGCAAAAGCGTTTCACGCAAAAACGCCAAGCGGCAAGAACGTAAAGAAAACATAGGAGATTCCTCTTTTTGCTGCTGCCCTAATTTGGGGAATGACTTACTTGGGTCACCCAATAGTGTTGCCGAGAATAAAAACGATTGGGGGCAGGGGTGCGGTGGCACGCAGGATGGCAGTTCGCCGGGAAGGCAGTCGTAAGAGTACCTATGCCGAAGACATCTTGGACTGCGGTAGCAGCAGCTACCGCCTTTCTTACTTCGGCCTTGCCCATTTGCCGTATGAACCAAAGGCGGAAGGCGGTAGCTGCTGCTACCGCAGTCCAAGGCGCGCCAGGCGCGCGGGTTCCTGTCGGGTTCGACACATGGGTGAATGAAGTAAGTCATTCCCCAAATTAGGACACCACCTCTTTTTCCTTGACAAAGGCTAGCAATGTGTGTATTCTGAATAGGCAAGGTCGCGCTCTGCGATGCAGGGCTGTGCACATGTCAAGGATGGAAGCCTCCAACCTCCGCCCGGTGTGGCGATTCGGTCACCACCTCAACAAACAAAAAATCACAAACGAGGCCGGACCCAGAAAAAAGATGTTAATTTATTACGATCAAAGCCGGTATGTATATGAAAACAAAGAAAACTATGACAGAATGTCAGGAAAAATGTCGGGCATTTATGGCAAAGTGACGCTGATTTTGCAGAATATTGCGGATGTGCAAGGACAATTTGATGTGAATTGCGCTTTCCGGGCGTGTTGGGTGGGGAAATCCGCAGCGTAATCCCGCCGGCAGGGAGATAAACGCGCTACCATTAGAAGTCTGGAATCGGGAGGAGAGTATGAGGGAAGCGGTTATCGTTTCCATCGTCCGCACCGCGGTGGGCAAGGCGCCACGCGGCGTGTTGCGCTCCACGCGGCCGGATGACATGGCCGCGGCAGCGATCCGGGAAACTCTGCGGCGAGTGCCGTCGCTCAACTCCAGCGATGTGGAGGACGTTATCCTTGGCTGCGCGATGCCGGAGGCCGAGCAAGGGAATAATGTGGCACGCGTGGCGGCGCTGCGCGCGGGCCTTCCGGTAACGATTTCGGCGATGACCATCAATCGCTTCTGTTCCTCCGGACTCCAGGCGATAGCCCTCGCATCCGAACGCATCATGGCGGGCTTCGCCGAGGTGGTCATCGCAGGTGGCACGGAAACCATGAGTATGATCCCCATGGGGGGATACCATTTCTCTCCCAACCCTTACCTGATGGAGACTTACCCTGATGCCTATCTGAGCATGGGGCTGACCGCGGAAAACCTCGCAGCGAAACATCACATTGCCCGGGAAGAACAAGATCGGTTTTCACTTCGCAGCCACAAGTTGGCAGTTGCCGCGATCGAGCAAGGAAAATTCCGCGAGGAAATCGTGCCCCTGGAAATCCTCGACGTTAGTTTGAACGGCGGAAGTAAACCTCAAACGCGGAAGATTACTTTCGAGACGGACGAAGGTCCAAGGCGTGATACGTCCATCGAAGCTCTGGCGAAACTCAAGCCTGCATTTCACGCGCACGGAACGGTGACGGCAGGCAATGCCTCGCAAATGAGCGACGGAGCCGCGGCTGCGGTGGTGATGTCGCTCGATCGTGCCAAGGCTTTGGGCTTGGCGCCGCTGGCGCGGTTTGTGAGCTATGCGACGGCCGGATGCCCGCCCGAGGAAATGGGCGTGGGTCCCGTGTATGCCATTCCCAAGGCCTTAAAATTGGCCGGGCTTAAGTTGCCGGATATGGACGTGATTGAACTGAACGAGGCCTTTGCCGCCCAAGCGCTATCGGTCATCAAGCTGGCGGGGCTCGACTTGGATCGAACCAATGTAAACGGCGGGGCTATCGCCTTGGGACATCCGCTGGGTTGTACGGGCGCGAAGCTCACAGCCACCCTGCTTGGCGAATTGAAACGCCGGAAATCCCGCTATGGCTTGGTGACTATGTGCGTGGGCGGTGGAATGGGCGCGGCGGGAATCTTTGAAAACATGCAGTGATGCTTCGCCCCGTGACAAGGCGTAGGGGCGGTTCGCGAACCGCCTCTACCGCAACCGGACTTCAAGAAGTATTGAGGGCAAACCTCGATCATTCGTTTGCCACTCACAACTAATCTTTATCACGGTTAAGGAGGATCATCCATGCCAGTCATTGCCATCATCGGTGCAGGTCCCGGAATGGGGCTTGCTATCGCCAAGACCTTCGGCGCGCAAGGCTACAAGATTGCACTGTTGTCGCGCAATCCCGCCAAGCAGGAGCCGCTCCTGACCGCGCTCGCGAAACAAGGCGTCGAAGCGGCCGCTTTCAGTGCGGATGTGCTCGACCGTGCGTCCATCGCCTCCGGTCTCACGACGGTGAAGCAGCGGTTCGGCTCGATCGACGTGCTCGAGTACTCGCCCGCGGACCGAGGTCTGCCGCTCGCGTCCATCTCCGATCTGAGCCACGACAATATTCAGACCGCGTTCGACTTCAACGTGCACGGTGCGCTCGCGGCCGTCCAGGCCGTGTTGCCAGACATGTTGGCCCGCAACGCGGGCACGGTCCTGTTCACCACGGGGGCGTCGTCGGTATACCCGCACTTGGGAAACAAGATGTTCGCGAACTTCGCCGTCGCGGGCGCCGCTCTGCGTGCCTACGCCCACGCGCTTCACGCGGCTCTCGCCCCTCGCGGTGTGCAGGTGGGACACGTTTCGATCGGCGCGTGGATTGGTCAGCAGCCTGGTGCCACGCCCGAGGCGATCGCGCCGCTCTATTGGGAACTCCACACGAAGCGCGATCAGGTGGAGAAGGTCTTCATGCTTGAGGCAACCAAGAGCGGCGAGGAAACCGCGGAGTGATAAACGAAACACATAAGTGCCTAAAACGAGAGGACACCGCTTATCTTTGTGGTGGAGAATTCTGATGGAGAGAGTAACCGGTCTCGGCGGTTTGTTTTTCAAGGCAGAGGACCCGGAAGCCATGTACGCGTGGTACGAAAAGCATCTGGGGATAAAGCGCAATGCTTACGGGGCCGTGGATTTTATCTGGCGCGAAAATAATGACAAGGCAAAAGAGGGGAGGACCGCGTGGGCGATTTTTCCCAAATCGACCACCTATTTCCAACCCAGTCGCGCGAACTTCATGATGAACTTTCGCGTTGCCGACCTCGACGGACTCCTGAAAGCGCTGAAGGAAGAGGGAGTGGAAATAGACCCGCATCGTGAGGACTGCGAGTACGGGCGCTTTGCCTGGATCATGGACCCCGAGGGAAATCGCATTGAGCTTTGGGAACCACCTGCAGGTGGTTGAACGTGTGGCATGACCGCTTATCATCGTAAAGCCCGCGTAGCGCGCGTCATCATGGGGCCCACGGCGAAAGCCGCGGGATCAGGCAGGAGCGAAGTGGCGCGGGAGCTACGTAGTGGCGACATCAGTATCCCGCTGGGCCTGTTGTGATGGTGTCGCCCCTACCGGGGCTTGAGAGATATTTTCGGCTTCACTTGTTTCCCACGGCTGGCGCCGTGGGCTACAGGACGCCGCCCCTTCCGGGGCTAAGGAAGCAAGTACGCCATCTGGCCGGCGGTAGAGCCGCGCTGACCCATTGCGGGGTTCGCTAATTTGGAAGGCCGCGATTTACATCTGAGTAGGGAACCTGAAAGGCAGGGGGAAATATGGCAAATACATCTGCAGCAGTCGCGCCGCGGATCAAGGGAGGAAGCTTTCTGGTTGAATCGCGCACACCGGACGAGGTGTTCACGCCCGAGGACATCACCGACGAGCACCGCTTGGTTGCGCAGACGGCGCAGGAATTCATCGACCAGGAAATTGTGCCCCGCCTGACCGAAATAGAAGAAAAAAAACCCGGCGTGCTGCGTGAGCTTCTGAAGAAAGCCGCGGATCTCGGCCTGTGCGCCACAGACGTGCCGCAAAGATTTGGCGGGCTGGAACTCGACAAGATATCTTCCATTCTCGTCGCCGAAAGAATGGCGCGCGATGGCTCCTGGGCCACCACAGTGGGAGCACAAGCCGGCATCGGCATTCTTCCCATTGCCTTTTTTGGCACGGAAGAGCAAAAGGCGAAGTACCTCCCCAAGCTCGCGAGCGCAGAGTGGGTGGGCGCCTACAGCCTGAGCGAGGCATCGTCAGCCTCCGACGCCCTGAACTGCAAAACGCGGGCCACGCTCGATCCAACCGGAAAACATTACCTCCTGAACGGCACCAAGATGTGGGTCACCAACGGCGGCATCGCTGACGTGTACGTGGTCTTTGCCAAAGTGGACGGAGAGAAATTCACAGCCTTTATTGTGGAGCGGAACTTTGCGGGAGTGTCGCCCGGCGCAGAAGAGCACAAAATGGGAATTCGCGGCTCCTCCACAACGCCGCTCAATCTTGAGGACGTCCCCGTGCCCGTCGAAAACGTTCTAGGCGAAATTGGCAAGGGGCATTTGATTGCGTTCAATATTCTGAACATGGGCCGGCACCGATTAGGCGCGGGCTGCGTGGGCGGTTGCAAATACTTGCTAGTCGACGCGCTGAAGTGGGCCAAGGAGCGCGACGCTTTCGGGCGCAAGATCGCCGACTTTGGGATGATCAAGGAAAAGCTCGGTGAGATGGTGGCACAAATCTATGCCCTCGAGAGCATTTCCTACCGCACCAGTGGAATGATCGATGCGATGCTTAAGGGAATTGACCGGGGCGCCGCGCCTGCACCGAAACAAATTCTGGAGGCCCTGCAAGAGTATGCCGCGGAGTGCTCCATCCTCAAAGTCATGGGCACGGAGACGCTGGATTTCATGGCGGACGAGGCGGTGCAAATCTTCGGCGGCTACGGGTTTTGCAGTGGCTACGATGTTGAGCGCGCCTACCGCGACCAACGCGTCAATCGGATCTTCGAGGGCACCAACGAGATCAATCGTTTGTTGATCACCGACATGCTCATGAAGCGCTCTCTGAAAGGCCAATTGCCCTTGCTATCGGCCGCGCAAAAGCTGAGTGACGAAATCCTGGGGATGGCCCCGATCGAGGAAACGGATAATGATGATCCTTTTGCCGAGGAGGCACGGCTGGTGCAGGGAGCGAGGAAGGTCGTGCTGCTGGTTGCGGGAAGCGCCGTACAGCGCTACATGCTGGCGCTGGAGCAGGAGCAGGAAGTGGTCGGCGTCATCAGCAATCTGGTAATGGCGGTCTACGCTATGGAAAGCGTCCTGCTTCGCACCCAAAAGAAGTTAACGAAGGCTTCAGCGCTTGCCGACGAGCCCGCAATCGCCGTGGCGCGCGTTTGCCTCTACGAGGCGGCCGATCGCATGGAGATCGAGGCACGGCGGGCGCTTGCGCGCATCGCGGAAGGCGACACGCTACGCACCCATCTCTCCGTCCTTCGACGATTCCTGCGGCGTACGCCGCCGGATTCGATTGGCTTAAAGCGGCAACTGGCGGACCACGCGCTGGAGATGAACCGCTATCCGTTCTCGTGAGCTAAGGGTAGGTGGTAGGTCGTAGGTGGTAGGTGGGGACAAGCAACTGGAAGTCTGGTAGACGCCGCACCGGCTGGTCCTAAATGTCCACAAGCCGACGCAAGGACTCCCATGGGATCAGAGGTTTGGTCTGACAACCCCAAACGAGTCGAAACGACTACCCGCCCGCCACCTACAACCTACCACCTACCCGTTCCGTCCGCGCAGCGCCTTGGAAGCTCCCACCACGTCCGAGACTGACAAGATAAGGTCCGCTTTCTTACCGCCGGTTGGAACGCTGGCGTATGCGTATTCGATGTTGATGTTCCCCGCCCCCAGACGTACACCCAATTCACCCAGCACTCCCGGCTTGTCCGGCAAGGTCACGCGCAGGACCTCTTCTTCCGTTACGCGCATGCCAAGTTCCTGAAGAACCTTTTTCGCCTTGGCGGGGCTGCTGACGAGGAGATGAACAGGGTTTTCACTCCCCGCGCTCCAGCAGGTTATGGCCGAGATGTTAACTTTTGCGTTGCCTAATGCTTCCGCGATGCGGCCCAGTTCCCCGGGCTTGCTATCAACCCACGCAGTGATCTGTTTTACCTTAGTCATGATCTGTCCCTCACTCTGACGCTAGGAGATTGCGCACATTCTTCCTCTGCCGCGCAATTAAGTGATGTTAAAATACGCCATCGATTTTGGCATGTAAAGCAATGTTCTCCTCTTGTCCCCGTGAGGTCAAGTCATGCGTCGTGAGCGGGAAATTGACGTGGTGGTGGTGGGAAGCACAAATTTCGACTTCGCGGTAAGGGCCGAGCGCTTGCCCAAAGAGGGCGAGAGCATGATGGTGAAGGACCTAAAATTTTTCCCGGGAGGCAAGGGCGCCAATCAGGCCGTGGCAGTGGCGAGGATGGGAGCTAAGGCGTCTTTTCTGAGCTGCGTCGGGCGGGACATCATAGGAGATTTTCTGGTTCGAGGCCTCGAATCCAGCGGGATTGACACTGCAGGGGTCAAGCGTGCGCCGCAACGCTCCACCGGTTGTGCCTTCATTATGCTTTTCCCCAATGGGAACAATTGCATTACGGTTGATCCCGCCGCCAACCTGGAGTTGACCCCGGCGGACATAGAGCGGGCGCGGGCAGTCATCGAGCGGGCCGATGCGGTTCTCAGTGTTTTGGAAATCCCCCTGGAGGTGGTGGAAGCTGCCTTCGGCGTGGCTCGTAAAGCCGGCACGCTGACGGTGCTGGACGCGGGGCCGCCGCGCGACTGCCCTCCGGAAATCCTCCGGCTTGCGGACATTGTCTCGCCCAATGAAACGGAACTGGCGCAATTGACCGGCGAAGATGTTTCTAACCGCATGTCAGCGCAGGAGGCGGCGGGGAAACTGCTCTCTCAAGGTGTGGGAACGATCGTCTTGAAGTTGGGCGCAGACGGATCAATGTTAGTAACGCCCCAAGGCGTGCATCATTTTCCAGCGTATAAAATCGACGCCGTCGATCCGACCGCGGCCGGCGATGCCTTTACCGCGGCCTTTACTGTTGAATACGCGGCGGGAGCCAAGATCGAAGATGCCATTCGCTTCGCGAACGGTGCGGGTGCCGTGGCGGCCACGAGGTTAGGCGCGCAGTCCTCGCTGCCGACATTTCAAGAGGTTGAGGACTTTATCGCTCGGCAGGGGAAAGGCCCACTCTAGCCTCCCGATCCGCATTTCATAGCCCGGTGCATTCAAAGAGCTGCTAATTGGTGCTTCTTCCGAGACTCCTCGGGGGAGGGAGAGATACGACCACATCAACTGTTTACAGAGGATTCGGGCGAACGGCTAAAGCAGGCGTTGCCGTGAGCACCAAGCAAGCCCCAAGTCCAGCGGGTGCAGTGTGTGTGGCGGTGCGCGGCGTACGGACCGATTGCCGACCAACAGGAACGGGCTTGCCGTCTGGGCAGATGGAACAAATTCGGTTGCGCGCAAAGATGTCCTGGAATAAGCTTCCGTGTCTCCCGCCTTACGGGTGCTGGAAGGGGGCATCGAAGGAAAGGGAGATGGTCCGAGTTTCCCCGTTGGCTTGCCCCAGTCCGCATCGCCCCGCACGCCATAATTCATGTTTCGGTGCTGGAAAAAGTCAAATCCCCGGGGCGTTGGAGATCATCTGCATGTTCCGCAAACTGCGGCGAGTGGGTTTGGCGCTCGCCCTGTTGTTCCCAATTCTAGGGATGGCATGGATCCTCGATGCGAGGGCACAGGAGTCTCAAGAAACCGCGCCGGGTCCTCCGGACGCCCAGCGGGCAAAGGCTTCTCATGACCAGCAAACATCCCGACCGCAAGGGGACTCCAGCGAGGGCAACACGCAGCTTTCGAGCAAGCAGGTGGCGAGCCTGCCGCTCAACAAGCGTGACTTTACCAAACTTTTGAGCCTGGCGGGCGGCACCACCACCGACACGAACGGCGCCAACAATTTCACCTTGCAGTTTGCCGTCAACGGGCAGCGCGGTACCACGGCAGTATTCTCCATCGACGGCATTTACACCACGGATCCCGAGTTGGGGGGCGCCACCTTCTCCAACTTCAATGTGGATGCGATTCAGGAGATCCAGTCGCAGTCAGGCGTGATGCCGCCGGAAATTGGCGCCGGCGCTGCGGGTTACACCAATGTAGTAACCAAATCAGGCACCAACCAAGTGCACGGCGACGCGTTTGAATTCGTGCGCAACGCTTCGTTCGATGCGCGCAATTTCTTCGACCGCCGGAGCTTTGCAAGCCCCGGTCGCATCCCGCCGTTCCAGCGCAACGAGTTCGGATTCACCGTTGGTGGGCCATTCACGCTGCCGGGCATCTACAAAGACCGCGGGCGCACCTTCTTCTTCGGGCAGTACCAGGGCTTCCGCCAGGAGCTGGGTACCACCCAGATTCTTTCGGTGCCCACGGCGGAGGAGCGTCTGGGAATCGATACCTTGACTTTTCCCGGCGATACGCTGATGGTGCCGGTCAATCCCACGATCCAGCCGGTGTTGGCACGATATCCGCTGCCCAACGACCCTGCGGGTCCCTTCGGCGAGCGCACTTACGCGACCTCCTCCAAGGTCGGGACCAGGAGTGACCAGTTCTCTCTCCGCCTCGACCACAAGATTTCCGGTGAAGCTCGGCTCTTTACCCGCTTCAACCTGGATAACACCAACGGCCCTCTAACCAATCCTAATCAGACGGCTATCGATCCCAGCTTCGCCACCACCTTTTTGGACAACCAGCGCAACCTGGGACTACACTACACGCGCACGCCGTCGCCGCACTTGGTCATCGAGACCACTCTCGGCTACCTTCGCAGCACACCCTCCTTCGTGTCGAACAACAGCGTGCAGCCGGCAATGAATTTTGGCGATGGTTTATTCGAGCCGTTCAATAGCGCAGGCGGCACCCGGACCGAATCGTACGGCAATGTCTTCCAGTTCCGGCAGACCGTGCAATACATCCATGGCCGACACAACATCCAGATGGGGTTTGAAGCACGCTTCAACCGTGATTCCGTGATTTTCGGCACTGCACCTAATGGTAATTACACCTTCGGCGGCGGGACCGCCTACTCGCCCGTAGGCATAACCTCCGCCAGCGGTGAACACAATATCCAGCCGGGCGATCGGTTGCCCGATTCGCTAACCGGACTCCTGACCGCCACCCCTTTCTCATACACTACTTGGGTAGCCTCTCCCGGATTCCCACAGGGTGATCACATCGATGAGGAGCAGACTCAACGCGAGGCCTACAATGTTTACCTTCAGGACACCTGGAAGGCAACGCAGCGTTTCAGCCTGACCTACGGTCTGCGTTACGAGCTGGGCACGCCTATCCACGAACCGAATCACCTGACCTCCGGGCCAAGGATGCTGGGACCAGGGGGAAAGCCAGCCCGGTATTGGGACCCCGGGACGTACGAGATCTTTGTTTTCAACCCGCAGCCGCCCTACGACAGCGACCGGCGCGGATGGGGGCCGCGGCTTTCCCTCGATTGGCAGGCGACGGACCACACCAGTTTCCATGGGGGCGGCTCCATTGTAACCATGTTGCCGAACCTCTGGCAGGACAACCTCCTTACCGGGGGCATCCCCATGGCCTTCAGCCCCTTCACCTCGGCTTTGGCCGGAGCTCCGGTGCCCTTTGAGAATGCCGTCACGCCCTTCCATGGACCGCCAGTGTACACGCCGGAGGGGAATTTGGTCTTCACCACCGGCGATTCCAAGGACGTGCCTGCCAATACATTGATCGACGTCCAACGCTTCGAAGAGGACCTGGCGGCTCGGAGCCCGGGCAACCAGTTACATCCTCTCTCCATTTACGGCATCACTCCCAATTTCCGGAACGGCTACGTGGCAACTTACTCCACCGGCTTTGAGCACAGTTTCGGCGATCTGAAGGTAAGCGCGGACTACGTGGCCACTGTGGGCGTGCATTTGCCGAGCGCTATCTTTCCCAATAGCTACGGCGGCGCGACCCCGGGCTTCGCGCCCTACACCCAGTTCAACGCCGACGGCAATGTGCTGGGCGGATTCTCCCAAGAGACGGTGCTGAGCAGTCGGTCGCATTCCACCTTCCACTCCTTACAGGCCTCGGCCTCGAAGACCTCCGGAAGGTACGGGCTTGGCTTGATGGCGAGCTACACCTTCGCGAAGGCACTCGACGATACCAGCAGTGTTTTCGGGCCCAGTGTCGCCGGCGCGGGGAACGTTCAGCTCGCCTTTCCGCAGAATCCCTGGAATCCGGGGGCGGACAAGGGACCGGCAACATTCGATATCAGGAATATCCTGACCTTTAGCGTGATCCAGGTGCTACCCTTCAATCGTGTCGATTTTCTGCGGCCGCTGGGAAGTCGTCTTACCTCAGGGTGGCAGTTCCTGAATATCAGCACTCTGACTTCCGGATCCCCTTTCACTGTGTATTCAGGCATCCAGCAGAGCGGCTTCGGCTCCGTTGGTGCCGATCGTCCCGACCAAGTGGGGATGCCTGTCTTTTCGACCAGCCGGACGGTGCGGGAGGATTACTTTGGCCGCGGCGCCGATAACGCTTCGTTCTTCCAGATCCCGATTGATCTGCCGGTTGGCACGGGCCCGAATCAGGGACGTCTGGGCACTCTGGGTCGCGACAGTTTCCGAGGTCCGGCTTATACGGACTTCGATGTCGCACTTATCAAAGACACCACTTTTGGCCACAGGGGTTCCGGTGAAGCCGTCACCCTCCAGTTCCGGGCAGAGTTCTTCAACGTCCTCAACCTGGTTGACCTGGGACTGCCGGCAAACGTGGTGCGAGGCACCGGGTTCGGGGTGATCTCCAAGACGGCAGGCACATCCCGGCAACTCCAGTTCTCGCTGAAGCTTATACTGTAAGGGTCGCGCGGGACATAGAAAGCTTGGATTGTTCGCTGCCCGCTAAAATTGCCGTGGCCGCAAAATGAAGTTGCCAAGGAAGCCGCGATTTTCGCCGTCACGGTCACGCGCGGTCAGGCTGATACGGAAGGCGTTTCCGGGGCAAGGGACCGTCTTGTCCAACCTGACCACCTCGCGCGGATCAACCGCCTGGAGCGTGACATGGCCCAACTCCTCACCCATTGCACTTAAAAAATCCGCCTGTAGTGTTCCCGGGGAAAACACTCCAAATGTACCCTTCAGGGTGACACTCGCTCCGTCGAGTTTCCCGGTGAGAGGCTCGCTCGCGACTCCACCCGAGGTTGGATCGCTGGCAATAGGGTTGGGCACGCGCGTCGGCGACCAGTAAATCGGGTAAGAGTATTCTTCACCCGGCTGCAACGTGGCGTAAGGGCTCATGCCTTCAGACTCCAGGAAGTAAGGCGTCTTTTCCGGGTCGTCTGCCAAGGTTTGGTCGAAGGGCCCGCGTGAAATAGTCCCTGGCCCGTCGTTCCATTGTTCCACCGAAGCCCCATCGGGATATTCCTGATCAGGAAAGTATTTGAAGTTCTCCACCAGGCCGATATCTTTCTGCCCGTTGACCACGGCATACCAGCCGGCGCTGGAATCGGCAGCCGCCTTGCACACCCGATACAAATAGTGGATCTTGAGCATTCGCCCGCCGGGAAGGACTTCGTAGCTGGGGTGCCGCACGTCCCCATAGGGTTTGTAATAGCCCCCTGGGTATTTACTATGGGGATTCAGGGGGATGTACATGTAAAGATCGGGATTGGGCTTGGAGGGATCGTTTGCATCCGCTGCGTCATTCTGAATCAGGTGCCAAATACCCCAGCGAATCTCCCGCCGGCTGATGTTTCGCATCACCTGATCCACCTTGATCCGAGTGGTGTCAGCGTAAACATGGAAGGTTCGAGTGAATTGTGTGCCGGTACGAGGGTCTTGCGGGCTGGTCACCCGAATGGCGACTTCGGCAGGCGTGTTGGTGGTGACTTCCGCTTGGTAAGCTGCGCCGTCCAGGATGTAATAGGGAATGCTCACCCACTCGGCATCGCTCATCCAACCTTCTGGGCCCGGCCAGACCTTGTCTCCGCCATAATTCGCCCAACCGGCCTGAAGGTTGTTCTGTGACTCCGGCAGGACCTTGCCCTCCAGGGCTCTGTTCACAAAGAAGAACTCGTGATCGCCGAGCTGAAGCTGGATCGCGCGCCCCCCAAGTTCGGGAGCAACGTATAAAGAGATCAAACCATTGCTGAGTTTGTAGACATTCCAGTTCCTGTATTGCGTCTGTTCTAGCTTGGCGGAATATCCCGATGTAGGCGCTGCCATAACTGACCTCACGGAGAAATATGACATGCTAGATCTTGCAAAGCCGGCGAGGCCGGGGCTGCGCAGCGAGGGGGCCGCCGCCAAGCCTATGATGATGGTGAATAGATTGAGCGCAGCCAGCAATGGCAATGATCGTCTCATCAAGCGAACCTCAGAGTTGGATTCTCCCTCGCAAGCCGGTTGGAATGATTCGCGTTTGACTGAAAAGCCTTGCCCGGATTATTCCCTGCCCCGGCTCAGGCCTCGCCAGACCCTAACCTTGCCAGTGCGTGCGAGAATTCCTGCACGGCTGGATAGAGGCCTCGATAAACCTTATAGTACCGTTCATAGGCCGCATCGTAATCCGGTTTCGGAGCCATGGACTCTTTCACCTGGATGGCTTCCTGCGCAGACTCCTCCACTGAGGCATAAATCTTAGCTCCCACGCCCGCCAGCAATGCGGCGCCAAGGGCTGACCCTTCGGAGGTGCGCAACGTGACGAGTTCTTTGCCATAGATGTCCGCCTGGATTTGCCGCCACAGAAAACTGCGCGAACCGCCGCCCGAAGCGCGGATCTGCTCCACAGGGATACCCAACTCCTGGAAGATCTCCAAAGAATCGCGCAGGCTGAACGCCACACCCTCCAGAATGGAACGGACCAAGTGAGCTCGCGTGTGCGCCGCCGTCAGGCCGAACCACATGCCCCGCGCCTGCGAATCCAGATGGGGAGTCCGCTCACCCATTAAATACGGCAGCCATAACAAGCCATCACTGCCGGGACGAACCTTTTCCGCCTCGCGAATAATCAGTTCGTAGGGATCCACCTCGGCTTGCCGGGCATACCAGGATTCCGCATGGCAAAAATTATCGCGAAACCATCGCAAGGAAAGTCCCGCGCCCTGCGTGACGCCCATAACGTGCCATTTTCCTGGAACCGCATGGCAAAACGTGTGGATGCGCCCGCGCGGGTCGAGTTTGGGCGCGGCGGTAAATGTGAAGATAACGCCCGAAGTCCCCAGCGTGGCGGAGGTAAGTCCAGGAAGAACGATGCCGTTTCCCACGGCGCTGGCTGCCTGGTCGCCCGCGCCCGCTACCACTGGCGTGCCCGCGCTGAGGCCCGTCAGCACCGCCACTTCCCGGGTAATTTCACCCGTGATCTCGGGTGACTCGAAAGCCTTGGGCAAAATTTGCGAATCGATTTCCAGCGCGCTGAGCATCTCCCGAGACCAGCGGCGATGGGTGACATCAAAAAGCAAAGTCCCGGAAGCATCGGAAACGTCGGTGGCAAACTCCCTGGTCAGACGGAAGCGGACGAAATCCTTGGGGAGGAGGAAGTGGGCGGCGCGCTCATAGAGTTGGGGCTCGTTATCACGAACCCAAAGGATTTTGGGCGCGCTAAAACCGGTAAGGGCGGGGTTGGAAACATATTGAATGAGCTGTTCCGCCCCCACTTTCTGAGTGATCCAATCACATTGCGACTGGCTGCGCTGATCGCACCAAATGAGGGAGGGGCGAAGCACCGCGAGAAACTTGTCGAGCAGAACCACCCCGTGCATTTGCCCGGAAAATCCCACGGCAGCGATGTCAGAGCCTTTCACCCCCGCCTGTTCGAGCGCCGCGCGAATTGCCACCAGCGTTGCTTGCCACCAGTCTTCCGGGTCCTGCTCGGCCCAACCGGGTTTGGCCATCCGCATCGGTTGATGGTCGCCCGTCGCCGCTCCGACGACGTACCCATCGGGGCGAACGATCACGGCGCGCGTGCCCGTAGTCCCAACATCGATTCCCATCATATAGGCCATAGGTTTGCTCCGCGGGGATGGATTCGGGACTCGGGATTCAGGTTTCGCCCAAATCCCGAATCCCGATTCTTTAGGTCTTCACTTTCTCCCACCGTCCGGATTTAGACGAGCGTTCGACGGTGTCGAGCACCCCTTGATTCCGGACGCCGTGACGGAAGTTCGGCTCTGGCAATTTGTCCTCGTCGATCGCGGTGAGGAAATCGTGGATGCCATGAGCAAAGGTGTGCTCGTAACCGATGATGTGCCCGGGGGGCCACCACGCGCCGACGTACGGGTGCTCAGCCTGTGTCACGATAATCGTCCTGTACGCCTGTACCTCCGAGGGTTCAGTGCGATCGAAAAATTCCAGCTCATTCATGCGCTCCATGTTGAAGGCAATGCTTCCCTTGCTACCATAAATCTGGAAAGTGTTAAAATTGCGGCGGCCCCCCGCGAATCGGGTCGACTCGAAAACTCCCACGCTGCCGTTTTTGAAGCGCGCCAGATAATTCGCGTCGTCATCAACGGTGACTTTGCCTTTGCCTTTTTGGCCTTTAGCCCCCCAGGCGCCTTCACCCTCAGCCGGTAGAGGCCGCTCTTTGATGAAGGTTGTCAACTGGCCCGTCAATGTTTGGATTTCGCCGTTGAGAAATTCGGCCAGGTCCGTGGCGTGCGCACCGATATCCCCCAACGCGCCACTGCCGGCAAATTTCTTTTCCAGTCGCCATACCAGCGGGAATTCCGGATCCATGATCCAGTCCTGCAAATAGGCGCCGTGATAGTGGTAGACTTCGCCGATCTTGCCCTCTTCGATCAAATGCTTCGCAAAGGCGACGGCGGGCACGCGGCGATAATTGAAATTGACCATGTGCATTACACCGGCCTTTTCTACGGCTTTCAGCATGTCTTTGGCTTCCGCCAAGCTATTGGCAAGCGGCTTTTCGCAGATGATGTGCTTGCCCGCCCGTGCCGCGGCGATGACCATGGGATGGTGGAGATAGCCGGGCGTCGAGACATCGATGATGTCAATGTCTTTGCGCTCCACCACTCGCTCCCACTCGCAATCAGATTCTTCCCATCCGTACAGGCGCGCGGTTTCTTCCAGTTCTTCCGTGCACGCCTTGCCGCACAACACCTTCATACGCGGAATCAG
Organism: uncultured Acidobacteriota bacterium; assembly: GCA_963825395.1. Lineage (GTDB taxonomy): Bacteria > Acidobacteriota > Terriglobia > UBA7540 > UBA7540 > Bog-366. The sequence goes on from CAWGTQ010000031.1 coordinate 73,660, forward strand.
ATTTCCCGGGAAGAATCTCCGCACCTGCCGATAGGCATTGGAATGCGCCTTACCCATGAAGCGGTGACCAATCAAGGCCACATTAATTTCTGGCATTTGTCCGTCTCCTTTTGAAAAAGTGGACAGTGAACAGTGGACAGTGAACAGCAGACCGTACAACGCACTGGCTCCACCCCACGGCCTCGGGGGGTGACCGAAAGCATTCTAGGCACTATTCCGCGTTTCCCGTTCATTGTTCGGCTTTCACGCCCACCACATTTCCTTGAGTTTTTCCTTGATGACGACCTCGCTGAGGAAGGCCACGGCTTTGCTCAGGCCTTCGTCAATCGACATTAGGCTGTCCTCGTGCTCGATGGAGAGCACATCATCGTAACCCACCATTTGCAATGTGGAGACGAAGTCGCACCAAAAATCCGCGTCGTGGCCGTAGCCGACGGTCCGGAAGATCCAGGAGCGATTCTTCTCGTCACTGTAAGGCTTGGCGTCAACGACGCCGTTGACCTTGATGTTAACGTCGTACAGGCGCGTGTCCTTGGCGTGGACGTGGAACACCGCGTCACCCAGCTTGCGAACGGCCGCGCAAGGATCAATACCCTGCCAGAACATGTGGCTGGGATCGAAGTTGCAGCCGATGGCGGGCCCCGCTGCCTCGCGCAAGCGCAGCATGGTTTCCGGGTTATAGACCACAAAGCCCGGATGCATTTCAATGGCGACGCGTACGCCGTGGTCTTCCGCAAACTTGGCGTGCTTCGTCCAATAGGGGATGACTTTCTTTTCCCATTGCCATTTCAAGATTTCCAGAAAGTCGGGAGGCCAAGCCGTCGGCGACCAGTTGGGGTATTTGGAATTGTCCGAATCGCCCGGGCAGCCGGAGAAATCAATGACGGTCTTGAGGCCCAGTTTTTCCGCCAGAAGGATCGCTTTCTTGCTGGTGGCGGCATGGAGTTGTGCCAGCTTCTTGTTGGGATGCAATGAATTACCGTGGCAACTCAACGCACTGATGTTGATACCCTCGTCTTCAAGCTTTTGCTTGAATTCTTTGAGCTTGGAAGACTGGTGCAGCCACTCGAGCTTAAGGTGCGGGTCGCCACAAAAATTCCCCACGCCCAACTCCACGGTCCGAATACCGAGTGGCTTAATCTTCTGGATCACTTCGTCCATACTCAGTTTGGCCAGCAGTGCCGTAAAGAGTCCTATCTTCATGGTGTATCTCCCCCTCTTGGCGCTCGGAGGTTGCCCGGTCGTATGCGCGCGGCCAACAATCGCCTCCGCGGCAACCTGACAATCACCAGATTCCACTCGAAAAGACGCTAAATCTATAGCCCGGCCGCTCCGGCGTCAACTGGAAAGTTACTTCAGATGACGGTCGTACCATTCTAGAGTACGCTGCATAATGTCGTGGCGGTGCGCAGGGTCATAAATCATGTGCCCCTCGTTGGAATAAACTACAAATTGATTCTCGACACCCAACGTCTCCAGGGCGTGCCAAAATTCAAATGATTGCGGGGTTGGGCACTCGCCGTCACGGTCGCCGACCAGGATGAGCGTCGGCGTTTTGACGTTTTTGATGAAGTTAATGGGGGAACTCTTCGAATACACCGCCGGATCGTCATAAACGGACGCGCCGAAAAAGGGAATCATCCACTGATCGATATCGTTTTCGCCGTAGTAGCTTTGCCAATTGGCGATCCCCGCTCCTGAAACCCCAGCGCGAAAGCGGTGCGTTTGGGTGACCGCCCACATCGTCATGTACCCGCCATAACTCCAACCGCCGATGCCGACACGGTCGTTGTCCACCGGAAAATGCTTCACGACATAGTCAACACCGGCGAGGATGTCGCGCAAATCTCCGTAGCCAAAGTCTTTGACGTTGCCCCGCGTGAAGGTCTCACCCTGGCCAAAACTGCCGCGGGGATTGGGCCGCAACACGAAATAGCCGTAGTGGGAAAAAAGCGTGAAATCAAAGAGCGAGTTGGGCCAACTGGGACGCGCCATAGCGCCCGGGCCTCCGTGGACTTCCACCAGCAAGGGATAGCGCCGCATAGGGTCATAATCCTCGGGATAAGTGAGCCAACCCTGAAGGTTGAGGCCCTCATCCGTCCAATGGATGCTCTCAGCCTTTCCCCAGGCCGCGCGCTCGGCGCGATGTGACGTGGTGATTTGCTTCCACGCCCCGATCAGTCCGGCCCACACCTCCGGCGGGTCGGAAAACGTCTCGCGCAGCACCGCGCAGGTTTTCCCGTCGCTCGCCACGGAAAGGCCAAAGTTCCACGAGCCGAGGGAAAGCGTTTCCGGCCCGCTCCACAGCGGGGTAACTTTGCCACTCCGGACATCGAGCGTCGAGATGCCACTGGCTCCATCGACACTTTCCAGCAGGAGAATTTCGCCGCCACCCGGCCGCCAAGCAAGCCAACTGGCCGATGCCTGGAGGCCGGGTGTCAAGTTGCGGGCCACACCACCTGTTGCGGGAACGAGAAAGACGTCGCCGCCAGTTGAACCTTCGTCGCTCATCAGCCCCCCGATGAATGCGATAGTGCTTCCGTCCGGAGACCAGCGCGGCACAGCGATTTGTTGTGCCGGTTTATACAGGGATTTCATCTCCCCGGAGTCTGCCTGGAGAGTAGAAATTTCCGCGACGTACCAACTGGCGTCGCCCGGGCCGCGGGCCGCCGTCAACGCAAATTTCCTCCCGTCCGGCGACCAGTCATATTCATAAACGTACATGTCAGCGGGGGACAGTTGCCGAACGCGTCCCGTGGCCACGTCTACCGTCGTCAGGCGTTGCTCGTAGGTTTTGCCGCCGATCACACCGGAGGGCAGTGCCATGGGCTCCAGCGGCCCGGGCAGGCGTGGAGTGTTTTCAGTGAAAAGCAACGCCAGCGTCTTGCCGTCAGGCGACCACGACGGGGCATCGAGCGAGCCCTTCAAGTCGGTAAGCTTCCGCGCCTCGCCGCCTGTTACTTTGGCCACGTAGAGCTGCAACTGGTCAGGCGTCTGAGCATTCGAAAAGAAAGCCAGTTGGCGGCTGTCCGGGGACCAGGCGATATCGTGCTCTTCGGATGCGTCATCGCCACTGCCCGCCGTGATGCGGCGCCGGGTCGAAACCGGCGACGCCAAGCTGCAAACGTAGATTCCGTGCGGTGAGGCGCCATTGGCTTCAACCCATGCCACATGCTGACCATCCGGTGAAATAGCCACTTGCCGGATGCCGTGCGCGCCCGCCAGCGAATCGAGCATCGCGTCAAGGAGGGACTCCTGCGCCCCGGCGCTGTCGCAGAGCAGCATGAAAAGGGCGGCTACAACCGGCACGACGATTCGCGCCATACGGGTCACCATGACAGGGCTCCTGAAAGTTCTATTCAATCCCACACAGGTTCAATCAATGTGGGCGCATACCCGAAGGAACAAAGCCGGAAGCGACATCGTAGCGGAACCTGCATTCCACGGCAAGCGGTGCTGCACAACGTACCCTGCTGTTGGTTGTGGGGCAATTTCCGGTTATGTCAACTTTGCGGGCGGAATTTAGCCGTGCCGTGCGCCGCCATGGGCTTCCACCCATGCCGCGCGTTGCCCATCCGGCGAGATAGCCGCTTGCAGGATAACGTGCCCGCCCACTAACGAGTTGAGCAGCGCATCAGGCGAGGATTCCTGCTCCCGTTCGCAAACCAGCCGCGTGTATTGGCCGATGTGTTGCGCCCTGTTTTTCCCGCTCCTGGACAATACTCGCCATGGAAAGCGGACAATATATCCATTGAGAGTATCTAGGCCCGAACAACTACTTCGGCGAGGAATTCTCCCGTAATGGCAGACGCACATGTGGTATGCTTGCAAAAGTTATCCAACTCTCTCAAGCGAAGGGGCCGAGATACCGTGGAAGAGAAGGCCCTCCAAAAGTTCGGTAAATACGAGATTATCGCGGAACTAGGACGCGGTGGAATGGGGGTCGTGTATAGAGCTCGCGACCCGCTCATCGGTCGATTGGTAGCCCTGAAGACTCTCTCTCCCGAGGTACTCTCGGAGCCGGATTTGCTGAAGCGGTTCTACCGCGAAGCTCAATCGGCAGGGAATTTGCAGCATCCGAACGTAGTGACAATCTACGACCTCGGCGAATTTTCTGGCTCTCCTTATATCGCGATGGAGCTCGTCGAAGGCGAAACCCTCCGCGAGATCATTGCTCGCCAGTCGCCCATGCCGCTGGCACAGAAGTTGAGCATCATCCGACAGTTCTGCCTGGGGCTCGGCCATGCGCACCAACATGGAGTAACCCACCGCGACGTGAAGCCCGCCAACATCCTGGTCAAGAGTGACGGCACAACCAAGGTGGTCGACTTCGGCATCGCTCACCTGGAAACGGCTTCCATGACCAAGAGCGGGGTGTTCATCGGGACGGTCCTTTATGCGTCCCCGGAGCAGGTCAACAATATCAAGGTGGACTCCCGCTCTGACATCTTCTCGGTGGGAGTTGTGATTTATGAATTCCTCACATATGTGAACCCCTTTAACGGGCCTACGATTATATCGATGATCAGTCAGGTACTGACCAAAGAACCTGCCCCTCTCCGGCAGTGGGTCCCTGACATCCCAGCCGAATTGGAAGCGATCGTGAGCCGATGCCTGCGGAAGGACCCCGACGAGAGATACCAGACCCTGGAAGAAATGCTCTTGGAATTGGAACCCGTCGCAGAGAAGCTGGGACAAGATTTCGCCCAACATATCGTTAGCCGGGTTCCGGAATTGATCGCGCGACGCGACTTCTCGCAAGCCCGCGAGGTACTGCTCAAAGTTCTCACCATTAACCGCAACCATAGCGTGGCCAAGAACCTGCTGGCGGAGGTCAACTCGGAAATCCGGCGGCAGGAAGTGTCAACGAAAATTGCAGATTGTCTGCACCGAGGGCAGGAATCCTCCCAGAAAGGTGACTATAAGGCAGCCGTCCAGAGTTTTGAGGAAGCGCTGAAATTTGATTCTAAACACGAGCAGGCGCACTCCTTTCTAGCGATTGCACGGCAGGAACTGGAAAGAGCCGAGGAGGTCCGCATACAGCTTGTTTCCAGCAGAAGCGCCTATCGGAGTGGAGATCTGACAGAGGCCGAGGTTTCTCTGAAAAAAGTACTTGAGCTGGACATGCAGAACCCCGAGGCCCAAGATCTTCTCTCACAAATCCAGAACGAACGCACTGAAAGGGAGAAGCACTTTCGGTTGCAAGAGGGACTTTGGCAAGTACGCAATCTGATTCGACAGGACAATTACGAAGGGGCTCTGGAAAAACTGGCTGGACTGCAAAACGAATTCGCTGCGGAGGCTGAGGTTCAGCAGCTCCGCGAGGAAGCTCGTCTGAAGTCGCAAGCCCTCCGAATTGAGGTTGAGACCGTCAAAGCCTGCCTGCAAGCGAATCAGTTCCGGGAAGCTTTCAAGGGGGCTGGAGCTTTGCCCTCAAAGTTCCCCGGCCGTGCCGACATGGCGCAGTTATACGAAATAGCACGCTCCCAATGTGAAACCATGGAGCGCCGGCTTCAAGAAGGACTGTGGCAGGTCCGTAACTTGCTGCAACAAAACCTTTACGAACAGGCACTCGAAAGGTCGGTCGAACTAAAGAGGGATTATGCGAACGACGCCGGTGTTCAGCAACTCCTTGAAGAGGCTCGCCAGAAGTCTGAGGGCTTGCGAAAGGAGGTCGAGGCCATCAAAGCTTCTCTTCAAGCCAACCGGCTTCGGGAAGCTTCTGCCCGGGCGGCAGTCCTAACGTCAAAATACCCGGGACGCCCCGACATCGCTGAACTTTACGAAACAGCCCGGTCGCAATATGAAGCAGCAGAGAGCCAGCGCGAACTTGAAACTGGCCTGGCAAAAATCAAGAGCCTGATCAAGCATAAGAAGTACGCGGAAGGGATTGAACAATGCTTACTGCTGCAGCAGAAATTTCCCGAGAGCTCCGAGGCTTTGCGATTGAAGGCGCAGGCGGAAAGCGAAAAACAGGCGGGAGATCTGCAGCGGCAGATTGGTGCCGCTTCTCAGGCGATTCAATCACTAATGTCCGCCGATCGGCACGATGAGGCAGCGGCGCAAGCTGAAAGCGCTTTAGCTCAGTTCCCAGGCAACCCCGATCTTTCGCGGTTACTGGTGACGGCTCGACGACATCTATTCGTTGCGGCGCTCAAGTCCGTCAGGGGGTTGAACCAGGCCGGCAGGTTCGATGAAGCAATTCACCAAGCCTCGAGTTCATTGGAAAAATTCCCTGGAAATGCTGAACTTGAGGATCTCCTGAAGGCCGCGACCGAGGGCCGTGCGAAGCAGCCGCCCGATCAACTTGTCGGCGCCACGGGCATCTTCCGCGCGCAAGATTTTTCCCCGCCGTCAGGCCAGGGCCATCCTGCCCAACCTTTTGCATCGCCAACTCCTCCGGCGGTAATGCCACAGATTGAGCCCTACGCGCCGAGCGAAGAGTATCCGGCTCCGGAGACCATGGCGCGTTCCGACCAGCAACGAAAACTGGTTTTCCTGGGCGTGGCCTCGCTGATAGTCCTCACTATTCTGGTAGTCGCGGGTGTAGTGGCTCTCAAACACAGAGGACAACAGAGTGCGGTCACGCTTGTCCAATTGGAAATACTTACGTCTCCTCCCGGGGCCGCCGTTTCAATGGATGGCAAGGTGTTAGGCCGGGCGCCCTTGAACGAAGGTGCCGCTGCGGGGTTCCACAAATTGGAGGCAGTGCTCGAAGGCTACCAGCCTGCTGATAAATCTTTAACCCTCGCTACGGGAACCCCGGCCAGCATCTCATTGGAATTGCAGCCCTTGAGCCCCAGCCTTCGCATCTTCACAGATCTGGAATCGGGCGTTGTCCACTTGGAGGGACAGCCTGCTGCTAAGTTGCAGGATGGTGAGTTCGCCCTGGACGGTATCGCTCCCGGCAAGCATAGTATACAGGTGACCAGCAACGGGCAAACGGCCACTGTAGAATTCGAAACCTCACCGGGAACAATGCCGGTCCTGACCAAAGCTGCCGCGAGTAAAAATCTCTCAGTTATTGCCGTGAGCGATCTGGGCGGCCATGCGCGCGTATTCTCCAACTCCAAGACCCTTCAGGTGGGCTTGGATAACCAGCCTCTTCAGGTTGTGGGGACCGACGGCCTGACATTCGACAATCTCACGCCGGCATCTCATGAATTCACTTTTGCAATGGGCAGCGACCAGCAGAAGAAAGTCATTGAAATCGGTGGCGCGCCAACCTTGACGGTCTACCTCAGTTCAAATCGCAACGTGGGTACTATGGTTGTGGTTACGGGTACGGACGGAGCACAAGTATCGCTTAACGGCAAGCCCCAACGGCGTCCCACCCAAGATGGCCGGCTTCGTATCTCCAACCTGGAACCCAACCAGTACAATGTCGAGGTGACGGAAGATGGCTATGAGAAGACCGCAAGCCAGATTGCACAGGTTAGGAAGGGTGAGGAAATAACGCTGACCTTCGAGTTGAAGCCGGTTCTGCACATGGCTGCACTATCCATCCAGGGAGCACTCGCCGGAGCGGCAGTAACCCTCGACGGCAAGCCTATTGGAACCGTCGGATCTGACGGCACGCTCTCTGCCTCGGATATCGTTCCGGGCGAGCACACTCTGGAGTTTCGAAAAGAGGGATTCCAGCCGAAGCAACTGCGCCAGCAATTCGTTGCGGGTCAAATGCAAACGGTAAAGGGGAATCAAGAGCAGTTGTTAGGAGCGCTGCTGGTTAATGTCTCACCACCTGCCAAGGAGTTGACCCTTCGCCGTCAGGGAGAAACAAGTGGGGTTTCCATCACGCCGGGACGGCGGGACCTCCCTCCAGGGAGTTACGCGGTGACTGCCCGTTGGTCCAGTGGGCGTGAGCAGACCATACCCTTGGAGATTGTGGCTGGCGGAACACTTCCAATTGACCTCAACCTCAAGCAGATCGGCATGGAGGGCTGGCAAAATCCAAAGGAGTGGAGTGCGGAGGGCAATTCATACGTTCATGGGGGGGGCGGAATTGTCCTTTTCAACCCCAGCCCAACAGCCGGCACTTTTGTTTTCACAGCTTTGCTCCGCAAAGGTAAACGGCTCGCATGGGTCTTGAATTATACTGACCAGGATAACTATCTTTTGTTCGAGATTGATGCCAAGGCCTTCTCCCGCAAGGAAGTTGTGCGCGGTCAGACCAGGGAGCTTTCGCGCGTAACCACCGGGGTCAGCAAGAGCGAATGCTGTTCAGTACGGATAGATGTCGCATCCGGGAGCATCGTCCACCAAGTTTACGCCGGTCAGCGACTAGTGCCGCTCGACACCTGGAAAGACTCGGCACAGGACTTCTCCCGCGGCAAGTTCGGTTTTCTGATCCCAAGGAATGAAACAGTTTCCATCTCAAACTTCGGCTTCTCACCTCAGTGAACCTGCGCTTTCAATGTTGGAAACGCGTAGCGACTTGGCCACGCGATGAGCAGGAAGTACGAGGTGCCCCACAGGCAATGGGCATCCCCCTGCGCGGTTGAGATTCCCCCAATATGCCCTTTTGCTTCGGGATTCAAGTCCCGTGTCGCGATCAATTCCAAAGATCGTTGATCGTTTTCACCGTAATGTCCGCCAGCAACTTGCCGCCGTCAGAACCGACATGACCGTTGATGATCAAACCCCCGTAGCCGCCGAGTTGTTCGGCGCGGGCGTTGGGCAGGTAGCCACTCATCCCCCCACAGAGTTCGACAATGAACGTCTGTCCCGCCACACTTCGGGCCTTGATTTGGTGCCCGAAATCCAAAAACAGTTCAAAAGGATTCGTGACGAATACCACGCTACCCAGTCGAAGGGCGTGGAATTCCACCTCCAAGCAAGGACGTGTGTTCTGATCGTGGTAGCGGGCCACCACCGCCTTGTTATTCTGGATCAGCACAAAGTGATGCAGTTTGCTGTCATAAGGTCCAGGACGGCCAGGAATCTTCTCGTGGTGTTCGACTTCTTTGCAGAAGTGGCGAAAAGCTTCCTCTTCCGGCATCGCCGCTTCGAGTTGCTGCAATTGCTCCTTTGCTTCCAGGTATTCCTGGTAGGACGCGCGACGCCGCGGCAAAGCGATAACCTCTCCCTGGTGCCGCATCACCGGCGCATCATCGATATGGGCGGCGGCCTGGGGGAAAACGCTTTCCACGGCGGCCAAAAGTCTACGCCCGATCTCTGCCACCCCGTCCTCATGCCAGAAATCGGGTTCCCCCCGGTAGTTTCGGGTCAAATCGCGGGGTGACTGACAACCCGCAGCACTGATCTGCCCCAGCGTCCGAAAAGATTCCCCGAAACGCTGTTTGAGCAGTCGCCGGATTTCCCCCATAAAGTCGGAGGATATGGAATAGGTCGCCTCCATCACCTGTGACGGACAGGCAAGATTGAGGATGACGCCGGTAGGCTTATGGCTTTCATCAAAAGAAAACAGCAGATCGACACCGGAATCTTCGCCGCTCTCCATGCCCACAAAGTCTTCGCGGTCGGTAAGGCCGTACATTTCCGTGGTGCCGCCGGCATAAACGGCGCGCCGACAATGCCCCACCCGGGCGAAACTCAGCGCTCTTGCCATCCCACCCGGTTTGCGGTTCCGCCAGGCTTCGATCACCGCCGACTTGATCCTTTCCAGCAGAAATTTGCGGTATGCTGACGCCGGTAGGACCTCGGGCAGTTCCGCCAGCCAGCCGATCGCCTCAATCGAGTCCACCGCGGGCGCGTTATGGCTATGAATAACATTCAGAATAACTTTGGAAACATCTAAATCGGGCAAGGCGGGGCGAAGCATCGCTCGGAGCTGGTCCTGAAAGGTGGACTCGAAGCCCACCAGATCCAGCGAAACCATGACGGCCTGCTCCTTGTCAGCAGATTCGAGCGCCAGGACGGTCGCCGAAAGCCGCGAATGAATGCCTTTGCTAACCCGGTGATAATACTGTCCACAAAGATCGACTTTGCCGTCGGGGGTCGTATCGATTTCAGCCCATCCCATCAACAACGGTGACATTAGCTCATATCCTCCACATTTCAGAAATGTTATTTAGAATTTCCGTTTCGCGGGTCGAAACCTTAGTTCGGTGATTCTCCGGCAGGATTGTTCTCCTTACTTAAGGTTTGTCTTCATCGGGCGAAAGTATATGGCCCCGGTCTTCACCAGTCAAGCGTATGAACTCGCATTGTCGCAGCAAGATGTGCAGCAACAGCAATTAGCTGTCGGCGCCTCCAGATGCGCTGCCACCTGCGACAACGATATGGTCGACGATTATGCCCTGGACAAAACCTTTCACCAAAAAGGCAGATGTAAACGGCTGTCCAACTTTTTGGGATTGGGTGCCAGCCTGCCCCGGAATAGAGGTAGATTGAAAATCCCAGGCCTAGCCAATGGTCCTTGGGTTTCTAGACGGCGTGGGCTGGAAAATGAAGCTGCGGCAAAATTCTACCCGCGTGTACGCCGGACCCATCGAAACCGCTTCATACCAAGGTCTGAACTGAGAATGTTAGGCTTTTCAAGCACGGAGCGAGGTGAGGCAGTTAATCACGCCTTACCTCTGAAGGTGGGCGCGTGTGCGAATTACAATCCATAATCAACTTGTCACGGCACTGTTAAGTGCTAGGCACTATCAGAAATTGAAAAATGGGTGTAATGGCACTATTCCATGAGGTACACGTATCGAAAGACTTTGCCCGGGCAAACAGTGCCCCAGACAATTTGCCATTTTCCGAGCGCCACAAGCCACTTTGTCCGTAAGTTAATGAGTAAATTCTCCCTTTTTTCCTGTAAGACTTACATCCAAATATAGCCATGACGGCCCAAAAGGGCTACCCCACCCTCGTCGAATCAGGTCTTTACGATTAGGGAATCATTCGGCAGTCAATTTGCACAGCAGTTAGAAGTAAGCCACTGGCACCTCTGGGTCGCACGCAGAGACGGCCAGTAAAGCAGCACGAGTACGATCGAGTCTGTCGCTCAGTTAATGACCGGACGCGGCCCTCATCCCGCGAGTCGCAACTCCGTCCGGGTTGTGACAGAAAGCCCCTCACAAAATTCGACCAGATCGCGCAGCATTTGTGTAGCACGCCGTCTGGCGCTTCGAAGGCTCGGTACGTCATGAGCCGGGAGGATGTGGGAACTCAATCCTCAGGGTATGTGTGTGCAAGACGGATGCGAAAATCAACCTTTGAGAACAACTCGTGAACAGCCCGCAACGCCCCGAAATATAATTTGGATTAGTAAATAGGTCTAATGCCTTTGGGGTGGCAATCATGCTCTTACGGGGTCTTGGTGGCCTCATTAAATAAATCTTAAACCAGCGGGCAGTTTTTCCTCTCTTAATCCTTCTCCCACGAACTCTCTAAGGTAACAAAGCATCCTGCCGATAACCGTACCTGGTCATAAAGAGGTTTGGCGTTCCCTGTAAGTGTGTCGGTAGCCTCGGCGATTGTGCCGAAGACTGATGCACCCGCCTCTTGGCGGCTTGGAACCGTTGCTGAGCCCTAACAGGAGAGGTATGCCTAGCCAAATTTATCTTGAAAACTCCCGAGAGAGACCGTGCGCACTGCGCCACTCTAGACTTTCCCTTTTTGCCTTTTTCTTAATCCTGTTCTTCTGTTTCTTCGGTGTCGCCCAAGATGCTGTGGCGGCGGCACCGGTAATCACGAGCGCGACGACGGCGAGCGTGACGGTAAGATCCGCTTTCTCGTATCAGACCACGGCGACGAACGCGCCGACCAGTTACGGAGCGACGGGATTGCCGGCGGGACTTACGCTGAACAGCAAGACGGGGTTGATCTCGGGGACGCCCACCGTGGCGGGAACGTCGAGCGTGACGCTGAGTGCAACCAACAGCAGCGGAACAGGGCACGCCACCCTGGCGCTCACCATCATCCCAACGTCATATTTTGTGCAAGCCGTGGCCCATGCCGCTTCCGGTACGGCCACTTTGGGCCTCTACCTCCCTAATAACACTGTCGCAGGTGATCTTATTATGGTGGGATTCGATTTCAACTCGAACGCCACGCCATTGTCGGTCACCGATTCCCTAGGCAACACCTTCACCCAGGTGGGAACGCAGTTAGCTTCTCCGGGGGGCGCCAGGAGCGCGGTCTACTACGCCAAGAACATCAAGGGAGGGCCCGACACCGTAACAGTCAAACTTTCGGCGGCCTGTACCTCTATTAAACTTTATCTTACCGAATACTTCGGCATGAATCCCACGAGTCCGATCGACGCTCAGGCGGGGGCCACGGGCAGCGCCGGTACAGTCTCCAGCGGCGACGCCACAACCACGGTCGCCAGTGACGTGATCTACGGCTACTGCGTGGGCGACGGGACGTGCACAGCGGGTTCGGGCTTTACGGCCCGGTCGACCATCGACAACAATCTCATTGAGGACGAGATCGCGGGCAACCCCGGCGCTTATGCCGCGACCGGGTCCGCGACCAGCGGTTGGACGATGCAAATGGTGGCGCTCAAACCGGCTTCGCCGGCGATCACGAGCGCGACGACGGCGAGCGGGGTAGTCGGAAGCGCCTTCTCCTATCAGATCACGGCGACGAATGTGCCCACCAGTTACGGAGCGACGGGATTGCCGGCGGGACTTGCGGTGAACAGCGGGACAGGGTTGATCTCGGGGACGCCCACGGCGGCGGGTACGTATACAGCGACGCTGAGCGCGAAGAACAGCTACGGAACAGGGAACGCCACCCTGACGCTGACCATCTCGGCGGCGGCAGCCATCACGCGGAACGCGCATGGTGTTAACGATGTCGGCGCAACCTCGACCGCCTCTCCCATCGCTGTATCTTTATCCAATGTAGCCGCTGGCGATCTGATTGTTTGCGAAATATCTCTCGAAGAGAGTGTCACGTTCACCTCTGTATCCGATCCCTTGAACGGCATATATTCTCCAGCGATAACTCTCCACACAAATGCTACGATAACGCAGCAGGTTGGAATTTATTTTGTGGCAAACGCTGTTGCCGGGAGTTATAGCGTCTCATTGGCATGGACCGGAGGGGCCACTAGCTATCAGGCAATAGCCTGCCAGTCTTGGAGGGGAGTAGTGACTTCCTCTCCGCAAGACACCACAATGACCCAGCAGCAGGATAAGTCTTCCACGGCCAACCCAACCGCGGGTTCAGCTATAACTCCTGCTGGCCCTGGAGAGTTAATAATTGGGAATCTCCAAACTTCGGCTCAGGTTCCCACAGCTGGCCCTAATTACGTTCTTACTGACAATGCCAGTACTACCTATCTCTGGCCGGAATACTGGATTCAAACAGCAGCAACAGCCACCAACGCTCCTTACACTAATTCTTCTGACAATTGGACCGACCAGATGGTGGCGTTCAAACCGGCTTCGTCCGGAGCGCAGACGGCCGGAGCCACGAGCCCGGTGGTCAGTCTTTCCTCCACCAGTCTCACTTTCGCCAGCCAAGCCGTCGGCGCCACCAGCGCGGCTCAGACCGTAACCCTGACCAACACCGGCAACGCCGCCTTGACCATCACCAGCATCGCGCTCTCGGGCACCAATCCCGGCGACTTTGCGCAGACCAATAATTGCGGAAGCTCCGTAGCGGCAGGCGCCAACTGCACGCTCAGCGTCACCTTTAAGCCCACCGCCAGTGGAACTCGCACCGCAGCCGTCACCCTCACCGACAACGCCACCGGCAGCCCACAGAGCGTGAGCCTCACCGGCACGGGTACGGCGGCCGTCGCTAGTCTTTCCCCCACCAGCCTCACTTTCGCCAGCCAAGCCGTCGGCGCCACCAGCGCGGCTCAGACCATAACCCTGAGCAATACCGGCAACGCGGCCTTGACCATCACCAGCCTCACGCTCACGGGCACCAATCCCGGCGACTTTGCACAGACCAATACTTGCGGCAGTTCCGTAGCGGCAGGAGCCAACTGCACGGTCAGCGTAACCTTTAAACCCGCCGCCAGTGGAACTCGCACCGCAGCCGTCACCCTCACCGACAACGCCAGCGGCAGCCCACAGGCCGTGAGCCTCTCCGGCACCGGGACGGCGGCCGCCGCCAGTCTTTCCCCCACCAGCCTCACTTTCGCCAGCCAAGCCGTCGGCGCCACCAGTGCGGCTCAGACCATAACTCTGACCAATTCCGGCAACGCGGCCTTGACCGTCACCAGCATCGCGCTCACGGGCACCAATCCCAGCGACTTTGCGCAAAGCAATAATTGCGGGTCAAGCGTAGCGGCGGGGGCCAATTGCACGATCAGCGTGACCTTCACGCCGGCCGCCAGTGGAAGTTTCACCGCGGCCGTCACTCTCACCGACAACGCCACCGGCAGCCCACAGACCGTGAGCCTCTCCGGCACCGGGGGAAGCACAAGCGCTGTAGCCAGTCTTTCACCCACCAGCCTGACTTTTGGGAGCGAACCGGTGGACATGACCAGTTCGTCTCAGGTTGTCACTCTGAACAACACCGGCAGCGCGGCCTTGACCATCACGAGCATCGCCTTCACCGGCGCCAATGCCAGCAATTTCTCGGAAGCCAACACCTGCGGCTCCTCCGTGGCGGCGGGAGGCAACTGCACCATTGCGATTTTGTTTACGCCCTCAGCAGCCGGGGCCAGCGTGGCCTCGCTGACCATTGCCGACAATGCCAGCGGCAGCCCGCAGTCGGTCTCACTTTCAGGCACGGGAACGCACGACGTGATTCTTGCCTGGACCCCCAGCACGACTTCAGGAATTGCGGGCTACAACGTCTTCCGCGGCACGACATCGGGTGGGGAGAGCGCAACGCCAGTGAATTCCTCTCCTCTTACCGGCGCCGCCTATACCGATACAAATGTTGAAGCCGGGCAAACGTATTATTATATGGTGACGGCTATAGGTTCGAATGATACTAGCCAAAGCTCAGATTCGAACGAAGCTTCAGCCACCGTACCCTCGCCCTAGCCGCTGCGGGTCGTCTTCCGGCGCGCTGCAACCGCTTCGGAAGACGACCCATCCCGGGCCCGGGGCGTGCCTGCGAGGGAGCATGGAGGGATGGATCCATTGCCTTTCGATGAACGCTCTCAAGCGTGACCATCCCAACCAGTTCCCCCGTTGTGTTCCACGGGCAGGGAGCGGCATCCGCACTGACCTAACACATGGATAGCCTGCTCCGGCATGTCGTGCGAGCCCATCGCATGGAAGTCGCAACGCATCGCGTTGCGCACCGGCAACCCCAGATGACCAATGGCTTCTGACAGATGACTGAAGACCACCCCTACGCCTTGACGCTCTTTTAGCATCCGTACGCTGAACCTTTCAATTACCCACAAATTGGGCCTGCTGGTTCATGACCGCTTCGGCTTCGTTCGCGGCGACGTGGAACGGGATGTCCATGGCCCGTTGGCAAGAGCTTTCCGTAGAAGCGTCTCAATGTCTCTCTGCAGTCTGCGGTAATTGCGGATGCTCCGTATGCATTCTTGAGCCACTTCCTTGCTGACGGTCTTCGTTGTTCTTTTTCCTCCGATAAACCCGGTCCATCGATAGTAGATGCCGTGCAGGCGGGGCGACTTGAGCTTGCACGCGCAACGGGCTTTTCCGCAGCGGCTTCTTGCTGTGGAGACACTTCCCGGTAGAATCGGCCACTCGAGTTCAAGGGTCTTTTTCACAGTGATATCCTAATGTAGTATTACATTAGGATTAGCACCAGATCAAGGCACAATTGTGGAGGCGCGTTCAATGACAACCTGGCTTGACGATGAACTGGCGGAATGCAGATTTGCGGACGTGCGTTTGGGAAAGAGGTTCAGGACCTTACTGAAACGGCTCTCCGAGGGAATCGGCGAAACCATCCCCATGGCCTGCCAGGATTGGGCCAGCACCAAGGCCGCTTACCGATTCTTCACCAATGGGAGAGTCAGCGAGCAGGAGATTCTCGCTGGCCATTTCCAGGCGACGCGGGATCGTTTCCGGGTTACGGAGGGATGGGTTCTGGTACTCAACGACACGACGGAATTCTCTTTTCAGAGAGAAGATCCCCCATCGATAGGAGCTACCAATAAGGTCAACAGTGGCAAGGACCAGGCAGGGCGCCTGCGAACGCACACGGTGCGTGGCCTCCTGATGCATTCCAGCCTCGTGGTCGCGACGGAGGGCCTGCCGCTCGGAATCGCGGCCGTGAAGTTCTGGACGCGAAAGAAGTTCAAGGGATGCAACGCGCTCAAAGAGAAGATTAATCCGACACAGGTTACTATTGAAGAGAAGGAAAGCGTACGCTGGCTGGAGAACCTGAAGCAGGCAACCGCGCTCCTGAATGAGCCGGAGCGATGCGTCCAAATTGGAGATCGGGAAAGTGACATCTATGAACTCTTCTGCGCCGCTCAAGAAGCTAAAACCCATTTCCTGGTATGGACCTGTGTGGATCGTCTGGCAGAAGATGGAACGCACACGATCTCGCAGGGGATGGACGAGGCACAAGCAGAGGGTTGCATCGAATCGTGGTGAGGGACCATGCGGGTAATCGCTCGGAAGCCACCTTGGAAATTCGATACCGCCGTATCCGGGTCCTTCCTCCTATCGGAGAACAGAAGCGGTATCCCGAACTAACGCTGACGGTAATCCACGCGCAAGAGCTTGGAACGCCAAAGGATCGGGAACCGATCGATTGGAAACTCCTCACGGATCTACCCGTCAGTTCTCGGACCGAGGCTATCCAGAAACTGGTCTGGTATGCATCGCGCTGGAAGGTCGAAACCTATCACAAGATCCTGAAGTCTGGTTGTAAGGCGGAGGAATCTCGGCTGCGGACAGCGGATCGGCTGGTGAACCTGATCTCGATCTCCCGCATTCTGCGTTGGAGACTTCTCTGGATGACCATGCTCAACCGCTCGGTTTCGGGAATGCCCTCAGGCGCGGTGTTTTCAGAAACCGAGCGCCAATTGCTTGATCATCTTGTTTCGGATTGCCACGTAGATCACGCCGTAAACAGGTCACTGTCATTCTACATCATAAAACTGGCCAGTCTTGGTGGCTATCTTGCTCGCACTGGTGATCCCCCGCCGGGTAATACGGTCATATAGCGTGGGCTCTCCCGGCTCACCGACATCGAGCTTGGGTTCAATGCGGCCAAACTTGTGGGTAATTGAAAGGTTCACCGGACGCTTGCGGCGCAAGCGCTGCTGAACTTCGGCGAGGAACTGGCGCAGAAACCGGTGCCACGGAAGGGGGCCGCCGCGGCGAGCGAGCCGGCCGCGGAATTACGGCGGGTGAAGCGGCGCCGGGGCCGACGCGTCTTGGCCCACTTTGAAAACCCCCCGGTGACCACGCAGGTCTACGCGTTGAGTGCCGAAGAGAGGGCCTGCCCGGGCTGCGGCGAGGAACGAAGAGAGATCGGCGCCGAGGAGAGCTGGCAGATCGAGTACCTGCCCGGAAACTTCGAGCGGATTCGGCATGTGCGCAAGAAGTATGCCTGTGCCCAATGCGAAGCGGCGGGAGAGAAGCCGCAGATGACCGTGACGGCGCGGCAGGACTCACCTCGGGAGCGGGGTCTGGCGGGGCCGGGGCTGCTGGCGTACATCGTGTCGAGCAAGTTTGCCGATTACCTGCCGCTCTACCGGCTGGAGGAGATTTTTGCCCGCCAGGGGTTCGAGATTTCGCGGGCCACGCAGTCGGTCTGGTGCGGTGACGTGGCCGACCTGGTCGAACCCTTGTACCGCCGGATGGCCGAGCGCGTGCGGCAGTCGCACGTGGTGGCCACCGATGACACGGTGTTGCCCATGCTGAGCGTGGGCAAGACGCGGCCGGCGCGCATGTGGGTGTACGTGGGCGACGCCGCGCATCCCTACAACGTCTTCGACTTCACCTTGACCTGCAGCCGCGACGGGCCGCAACGGTTTCTGAAAGATTACACCGGGGTTCTGCTGGCCGACGCCTATGGCGGCTACAACGGCGTGGCGGCGGGCAACGCCCTGACGCGCGCGGGATGCTGGTCGCACGCCCGGAGACGCTTCATTGAAGCGGAGCCTAGCGCGCCGGAGATCGCCTGCGAGGTCGTCGCCGTGCTGCGCCGGCTGTTCGCGCTGGAACAGCAGACCCAAGAGCTCTCCGTCGGGGAGCGCTTGTCACAGCGCCGGGCGCAATCGGCGCCCTGGTTGGCCGAACTGTGCCAGAAACTGCTCGGCTGGAAGGAGCAACTGCTACCCAAGCATCCCATGACCGAGGCGGTGAATTACACCCTCGGCCAGCGGGCGGAACTGAATGTCTTTTGTTCGGACGGGGGGGTGCCCATCGATAACAGCGTGAGTGAACGCGAGATGAAACGGGTGGTGCTGAATCGGAAAAACTCCTTATTCGCGGCAACCCGCGCGGCCGCCGCACCGCCGTCATCCTGGCGAGTCTGACCTCCACCTGCCGCCGCCACGAGGTCGATCCCCAACTCTGTCTGACGCAACTCCTCATGAACTTCCCCGCCTGGCCCGCGCGCGACCTCGAC
The DNA here is from genome assembly GCA_963825395.1 of uncultured Acidobacteriota bacterium. Lineage (GTDB taxonomy): Bacteria > Acidobacteriota > Terriglobia > UBA7540 > UBA7540 > Bog-366. The sequence continues at coordinate 92,095 of CAWGTQ010000031.1, forward strand.
GTCTGGCTGCCTGACCAGTGGAAACTCAACCACGCAGCCGCCTCGACAACCTCAATCAGCGAAACTCCACCACCCTCGATAACCTGCCGTTACTCGCGCCCGGCTAGAGGCAGTGCTTCATGTAGCGCTCACGATACTTCCCCACAGATAGAGGCCACATATGTGGACACGCGCACGTGCAAGGGTAACTTGCACGGGAGTTGGAGGTGTGGGATGTGCGACTGCTGGAAGGGTGACACGGAGAAGGCACGGTATTGGCAGAGGACGATCAGCGAGGCAGCGCGAAGCGGGATGTCGATTCGGGAGTTTTGCCGTCAGCGTCGGTTGAAAGAGAGCCAGTTTTACTGGTGGCAGCACAAGCTCCGGGCCCGTCGAAAGGCCGGGACGACATCGAAATCAGGTGGCCAGGGGAGGCCGGCCAGTTTTGCTCTGGTGAGCGACGAAGGGGGAGCGACGGATGCGGGGATCGAGTTGGTGCTGGGTCACGGGCGGAAGCAGGGCATTCGTCGAGGCGTAAAGGAGGAGACCTTGCGGGCGGTCTTGGCCGCGCTGGAGCCGCCGCGATGCTGAGTAATCCGTAAGCGTCCGAAATTGGCCGTGTTGACAGGCATTGGGGGATATGTCCACGGGCGGATTGGTGGACACTTGGCGGATGGCTACTACTGGTCGGAGCGTGGGACGGTGGCTGGTGGAACGACATTCCAGGGTAGCAGTTCTTCGATGCGGTTGATGGGATGATCGGGGAGGCGGGAGAGCACGTCGCGGAGGTAGCTCTCCGGATCGAGGCCGTTGAGTTTCGCGGTGCCGATCAGGCTATAGAGCACGGCGGCGCGTTCGCCGCCCTTATCCGAACCGGCGAAGAGGTAATTCTTGCGTCCGAGAGCGACGGCACGCAAGGCCCGTTCGGCGGCATTGTTATCGATCTCCAGACCACCATCCACCGCGTAACGCGTCAAGGCCTCCCAGCGGACCAGCGCATACTTCACCGCCGCGGTCGTATCCGATTTTTGCGACAGCTTGGTCAAGGAGCTTTCCAGCCACTGGCGGAACGATTCCAGCAGGGGCCGCCCGCGGGTTTGCCGGATCGCATGCCGCTCGTCGGGCGGACGGCCACGGATTTCCCGCTCGATCGCGTACAGAGCCGCGATCCGCTCCAGAGCTTCTTGCGCCACCGGCGAATGGTGCGCGACGTGAAGATCGTAGAACTTCCTTCGGACGTGCGCCCAACACGCCGCCTCGCGAATGCGCCCCGTTTCATATACCTTGTCGAACCCCGCGTAGCCATCCGCCTGCAGCGTACCCGCGAAGTGGCGCAAGTGACCTTGGGGATGCTCGCCCTTGCGATCGGGCGAGTAGGCGAACCACACCCCAGGCGACGTGGTGTCTCCTGCGGGACGGTCATCCCGAACATACGTCCACAGTCGCCCCGTTTTCGTTCTTCCCAGGCCGGGCGCCAGTACCGGCACCGGGATATCATCGGCGTGCAACTTCGCCGCACCCATCACGTGACGCCGTAGGGCCTCCACCAACGGCTGAAGCAACTGGCTCGCGCCACCCACCCAGTCCGCCAGCGTGGTGCGCTCCAGTTCCACCCCGACCCGCGCATAAATCTCTTCCTGGCGGTACAACGGGAGATGGTCGCAGTATTTCGAGACCAGCACGTGCGCCAGCAAGCCGGGTCCCGCCAGACCTCGTGCGATCGGACGACTGGGCGCTTCCGCTTGCACAATCTTGTCGCAGTGCGTGCAGGCGAGCTTTGGCCGCACCTGCTGGATCACGTGGAAGTGGGCCGGAACGTACTCCAGGATCTCGGAGACATCTTCGCCGAAAGCTTTCAACTCGCCGCCGCAGTCCGGACAGGCCGTTTCCTTGGGCAGAGTCGTCCGCTTCTGACGCGGCAGATGATCCGGCAGCGGCCGTCGCGCCGGCTTGCGGCCAGGAGCCGCTGGTGCCGTCGCCCCCGGCGTGGGGGAAGCCGCCGGGGGCTCCGCCGACGCGGTGGCCAGTTCGTCCAGTTGTAGCTCCAACTGCTCGATCTGCCGATCCAGCTTCTCCGACTGGCGCCCGAACTGCATTCGTCGCAGCTTGGCGATCAGCAGTTGCAAGCGTTCGATCTCGGCTTGCCGCCCCGCCAGTTGTTCGTCCTGCACCTGAATTCTTTCCGCCTGCACGGTGAGCGTTTGATGCTGGGCGTGGATGAGAGCCTTTAAGGCTTCCGGGGGGAGCGTGTCGAGATTCGGCAGGGCGGGGCGCGCAACCATCACGACCGCAGTATGCCAGATATTCTGTGATATGCAAGAAGAAAACACACGACAATGCAATATCTATTATAAGAATATCCGAGGGCGAGGAATTTTCCGGCTTACACCGCCATCTGCGGTGCCGCGGTGCGGGCGGGACGTCGCCAGTCAATCCCTTCCAGCAGCATCGAAAGCTGCGCCGGCGTGAGCGAAACCACGCCCCCGGTGGCCTGCGGCCAGATGAAACGCCCGCACTCCAGCCGCTTGGCAAAAAGACACAGGCCGTCGCCATCCCACCAGAGCACTTTAAGCAGGTCGCCGCGTCGCCCACGAAAAATAAAGACCTGCCCCGAAAAGGGATTCTCCTGTAGCGCCGTCTGTACCATCCCACTCAGTCCCACAAACCCCCGCCGCATGTCCGTCACGCCCGCCACGATCCAGATCCTCGTCCCCGCCGCTAGCCCGATCATGCCAGCAACTCTTTCAGCACCAACCGTAGCGCTTCGCCATCTACCGCGCCGGTCAGTCGTAACTGTCCCTTGGGAAGTTCCACCTGAATCACGCCCGAGAGGCTTCGTGGCATCGCCGCACCGGTCGGGTCCGCTCCCGCCTCCGTCAAGCGAACCGCCAACAAGCTGGCCGTCGCACGGTTCCGGGGCTTCAGCAGACCACGCTGGTACTGGCGCCGCCAGGCGAACACTTGGTTGGCGTTCACCCCATGCGCCCGCGCTACCCGGGCCACCGATGCACCCGGTGCCAAGGTCTCTTCTACGATCTGGCGCTTCAGCTCCGCACTGCGGTACTGTCGCTTGGCTGTGGGAAGTGCCTTACGCGAGGAAATAGCATCAATCACTGCGGGACCAGAAGTGTCCATCTGTTTCTCCAAGTGGACACTATCGAAGTGTCCATTTGGAAGAATGCCTGCCTATTCTCGATTCGTCGAGACGGCCCAGACCGTACGCTTACGACTGGTGCTTCCTGAATATTTTTTCATGGAGAAGGCATTTTTTTGTTGACAGAATCCGATAGCTCTCTTATGATACAGGATATGAATCTGAGTGAAATCGAGCGGCGGATTGAAGCCATCCAGCACCGTCTGACCCACCTGGGGCCGATGCACCCGGGCAGCCTGGGGGAGCAGTACAACGTGTGCGGGAAGGCCGCGTGCCGCTGCAAAGATCCCAAGAAACCGCAGAAGCATGGGCCCTATTATCAGTTGAGCTACACCTGGCGAGGGAAGAGCACGACGCGTTTTGTGCGGCCGGAACGGGTCGAGGGGATGCAACGGAAGGTGGCCAACTACAAGCGCTTCCGGGAACTGGTGAACGAATGGGTGGACCTGGAAGTCGAGCGGGAGCAGGCCGAGCGGGCGCAGGAGAAACACGCCGGTGGAAATTAATCCCAACCAACTCCCGAATGATCCGGCGGCCTTGCGGCAGATGGTGGTGGGGCTGCTCGGGGAAGCGGTGGAGCGCGAGCGGAAACTGCGGCAACTGCAGCATTGGGTGGAGCAGTTGCTGCGGGCGCGCTATGGGCCGCGGCGTGAGCGGGTGGATGAAAACCAGTTGTTTATGTTTGCCGCCGAGATCATGGCCCGAGCGGAGAAGACTCCTCCTGCCTCCGGCGAAACGGAAGCGCCTCCTGCGGGTGCGAAGTCGACGCCCCAGCGTCCCGGGCATGGCCGGGGCGCGCTGCCGAAATCTTTGCCGCGGCAACGGGTGGTCCATGATCTGGGGGAAGGCGCACGCCAGTGTCCCCAGTGCCAGGGCGAGTTGAAGCGGATGGGGGAAGAGGTCAGCGAGCGGCTGGAGTATGTGCCCGCCTCCCTGGTGGTCATCGAGGAAGTGTGTCCGAAATACGCCTGCCCCAAGGGATGCACGGTGGTGACGGCGGAGAAGCCCATGGCGCCGATCGAGAAAGGGTTGGCGGGGCCGGGGCTGCTGGCGCAGGTGGCGGTGAGCAAGTATGGGGATCATTTGCCTCTGCACCGGCAGGCGGACATCTTTCGCCGCCAGGGGGTGGAGATATCACGCCAGACGATGTGCGACTGGATGCGCGCCTGCGCCGATCTCGCCCGCCCGCTCTACGAACTGATGAAACAGGGCGTGTTGGGCTCGAAAGCGGTGCAGACCGATGACACGCCGGTCCCCGTGCTGGACCCGGCGTTGCCCCGCACCCGCACGGGCCGGATCTGGACGTATGTCGGGGATGACGACCATCCCTTCACCGTGTATGACTACACCCCCAACCGCAGTCGCGACGGACCGGAGGAGTTCCTGAAGGAGTTTCGGGGATATCTGCAGGCCGACGCGTATTCCGGGTACGATCATTTCTATAAGGAGCCCAACCGCGGCATTGTCGAGGTGGCATGCTGGGCGCATTCGAGGCGGCGCTTTTTCGAGGCGCAATCTTCCGACTTGATGCGTTCGACGGTGATGCTGGCCTATATCCGCTTGCTTTATGACGTGGAGCGCGAAGCTCGCGACCGAAAGCTCGACGGAGAGGCCCGTGGGGCGCTGCGGCAGGAGAAATCGAAACCGATTCTGGAAGACATCCACGCCTATCTGGAGCAAGAGCAGCCACGGGTGCTGCCGAAGAGTCCCGAGGGAGAGGCCATCGCCTACACGTTGTCAAATTGGAAGGCCCTGACCCGCTACTGCGACGACGGCAATTTGGAAATCGACAATAACGGCGCCGAACGCAGCCTGCGTGGAGTCGCCGTCGGTCGAAAGCAATTGGACTGTTCTATGGCAGCGACAAAGGGGGACGGACCGCCGCCGTGCTGACCAGCCTGATCGCCACCTGCAAAGGGCTGAGGATTGACCCGTTCGCCTACCTACGCGACACCTTCCGACGTATCAGCAGCCACCCGGCCAGCCGCTTGGCCGAATTGCTTCCCGACCAATGGCAGGCCGGACGCCAGCCTGCCGCCACTCCCTGACCATCTCCGCCATACATAATCTCGGTCTCTGTGTAGTTGGAGAGCGCCGTGGCGGTATCCTTCTCGCTCTTGACGACCCTTGCCACCGACCAGCATCTATTTCTGACGTTCGGTCTCTTTTGCCCATTCAGGGGCATCAGCGCTCAGGGATTGGGTTCTCGGATCGCCGAAGACTTCGGAAATTAGGTGACCTGTTTTGGCGTCATAAAGCTGATAATCACCACCGTAAGGCCCGTGCGTCGTCCCCCACACCGCCGCCACGTGCTCCCCACCATCGCGGAACGTCCAGTACCAAAGCGCCTGCCCCTGTTGTATATGCAAGATGGTGTCGCCAGACCGATAGATTGCTAAGGCGATGGGGATGGAATACGACGTGCAGCAATTATCAAAAGTCTCTGCCCAACCGATAGTCCTCTTGTCGGTTGCCACCTTGACATCCGTGATGCCTTCCTGGTTGTAAACGATGTTCTTTTCGGTGCTCTTCTCCTTTGGAAGCAGTGCTTCAACAATCTCTGTCTTATCGCTGTAAGCGATGCGGAGGGTTCCGGTTTCGTATCCGGAATCGGGAGAGGGTTTATCCACATAGTATTTGAGGATGTACACGTTCTCGGCCGGGACGTTGCCCTTTATTTGGGTGACCTTGACCGTCGGTTGATCGCCATCTGCTGTCTGAGCACAGAGTGAGGTGAGGTGGAGTCCGAAACAAAAACATCGAACAAAAGCCTCAATCTTCATTTTTGCAGTTTACTCCTCTCCGTCATGAGGGCGAGTATACTCGTAAGCGTACGGTCTGGGCCGTCTCGACGAATCGAGAATAGGCAGGCATTCTTCCAAATGGACACTTCGATAGTGTCCACTTGGAGAAACAGATGGACACTTCTGGTCCCGCAGTGATTGATGCTATTTCCT
>CAWGTQ010000032.1:0-64910 GCA_963825395.1 uncultured Acidobacteriota bacterium
TGCGCAACTCGCCTTGGCGGCGGGAGCGCGCGTTCGGGTCCTCGAGACCAGCCCGTACCGGCGCGCCCTGGTGGAGCGCATGGGGGTGGAAGCTCTCGTGGCGGTTGACGACAACTTGGCCGATGTCGTGATTGATGCCACGGGCAACCTCACCTCGATGAGTCAAGCCTTCTCGCGGGCGCGCTTCGGTGGCCGCGTCGTCTGGGTGGGCATTGTGCCAGGCCCGGTGCCCGTCGACGATCCACTCTTTCACCATCGCGAGCTCACCTTGTTCGCTTCCCGCAACAGCGCGGGGCATTTCCCCCGCCTCATCCGTATGATCGAGGAGCGAGTTATTGATACTTCCCCCTGGATCACCCACCGACTCTCCCTGGATGAGGTTCCCGCGCGCTTCGAGGAGATTACGGCGCGCGAGGGCCTGAAAACGGTAATTGAGGTGGATTGATACCCTGCCCGACGATGGGCTGAAAGTTCACCCCGCGCCAATTCTGTTCGGCCATCTTCAAATCTCACTTCGCCGGTGTGATCCGGTAAAGTCGAGCTCCGTGCGCTTCCACTTTCGGAGCAAAGTGGTTCTCCACGGTCCCCAGATTCTTCCTCTCCCAGAGATCGCGAACTGTGCACTTCTCTTTCAACCCCAAGTCGGTCCATGCTACATCCACCGCGGCAGGCCCACTGTCGCCGAGGTTGAACACTGCCAGGTACCGTTCGTCCGTGCCGGGGATATCCGCCGCCCAGGCGATAGCATCGCTGCGCCCAAACAGTTCGCGATTGTTCGTGCTTTTTTGATCCACCGCAAGCACCTCATCGTTTGTGAGCAATGCCAGCGTGGCGGGATCCATGCTGAGCAGATCGCTCCCGATCATTAGCGGAGCGCGGAAGATCGACCACAACGTCATCAGCGTCCGTTGCTCCGCGGGTGTAAACCGCGTCTGGCGCGGAGGGTCCTTGTATCCTCGCACGCAAATGCGGCCCAGCGCGATCATATCGGGATCGGGCCAACGGTCCGGGCCGATGTGACCTAGCCAGGGGCGGCACAACGAGAACTCCTGCTTCAACTGCTCCCAGGTGTCCCAGAAATCGTCCGAGACGCGCCACATGTGCGCGGACTGCCCCACCTCTTCCGCATGCGCAGGATTGGTCGGTCCGGGCGACAGGCTCAGCACGATTGGCCGTCCGGCTTTCTCGATAGCCCGGTCGAGCGCACGAATTTCCGACCCGTGGTAACTCTCACCCGCCGGGTTCTCCCCACGGCTCATATCATCGGCTTTGATGAAGTCCACCCCCCACTGGGCATATAAGGCCACGATGGAATCGTAATAGGCCTGCCCAGCCGACTTGCTGGCATCCACACCGTACATGGCTTTCGACCACGCGCAAGTGTTATGGGCCAGAGCCACGTCTCGGGCGTGAGCGTCCGTGCCCAGGATCGGAAGATTTCTTTCGACGGCGGTGCGGGGAATGCCTCGCATGATGTGAATGCCAAACTTCAGTCCCTTGCCGTGGATATAATCCGCTATCGGCTTGAATCCCTGTCCATGGGCGGAGGAAGGAAAGCGATTGAGAGCCGGCAAGAAGCGGCCATTTCCATCTATGGTCACTGCCCACGACTCTTCCGAGTTCTCGACAGTTGTGGGGTGGGGATACTGCCAGTAGCCATCAATGACCACATAATTGTAGCCGTAGCGGGAAAGATGCTTGGCGATATAGTCCGCGGTCGCCTTCACCTCTTGTTCGGTCACAACCGTACAGAACGCATCGTAGCTGTTCCATCCCATAGGCGGAGTCGGCGCGAGGCCCGGTTCGAGCTTTCGCTCTGGGTCCGATGCAACTGCGGTAGTTCCACCAGAGATGCCGGTGAGCGCTCTCCCCGCCGCAGCGAGCTGGAGCGGTTTGACGAGCAGGTTGCTGGATTCCGCCGGGGCCCCGTTAATCAAAGCTTTGTCACCCTGCCCGTAAGCGGGGACCATCGCAAGGAAGAAAATCCCAACGACGAATAATAACGGGCTTACGCATCGTGACTGACATGAGATTAATTCAACCAATTTCTCGGATTTCATATTGAGATCCTCCTTGTCAAGGGTCCGTACGAAATGAGCCAGAACCATCCCGGAACCCTACCCGCACGGCCAGCCCGTCAACTGTAAGGGCGATACCTTGCAATGATGCAACGCCAGAGGCTCAAATAGCCTGCAAACTAGGCTTCCGGGATATTGTCCATCGCAATCGAGCGGGACGGATGGAAAAGCATTAGCGCCGAGCCTCCCTATGAGTGCCAAGCCCAACGCGCTGAAAGCGTAATAGATATTACCTGTTCTTTGGCTGATATAGCCGATTGTCAAGGGCCCGAAGTACCCTCCCAGACCCCCGATGGCATTGATCAACCCTATCGCTGAACCCGTAACGGCGGGGGGAAAGACTCGGGTGGAATTGCCCAAAAAGGTCCCAGTATTCCGTAGATCCCCGGGCCCACGAGGCAGATGCAGACGAAGGAAAGCGCTGCCCATCGTCCACTCGTCAGCACAGCCGCAAGCATAAACAAGCCTGCCAGGGCGAGCGGCACGACAACGTGCAGGCGTCGCTCCCGGGTCCGGTCAGAATGGCGAGAGATGAATATCATACCGACCGCAGTAAGGAGATAGGGAATGGCGAAAAGAAATCCCACCAACTGGTCGCTCCGATTGCCTACGCTCTTAAGAGCGCTGGGCAGCCAAAACAAGTAGCCATATCCTCCGCTGCATTCCAGGAAGTAGACGAAGGCCAACAACAGCACCTTGGGACGCACGAGCGTACGGAAGAAAGGCTCGGACGAAACGGGAACAAGTTCGACTGATTCAGAGAGCAAGGTGGATTCGAGATAGTCGCGCTCGGACGTCGATATCCACCTTGCCTGATGAGGATGGTCATCGATGAACCGCCACCAGAAAATCAGCCACACAAAAGGCAGCGCCCCCTCGGAGGCAAGCAATACGCGCCAATCCCAATGGCTGAGTATCCATCCCGAAAGTGGGCCGGAAAGAATCACGGACGCCGGTTGGCACAGCATCCAATAGGCATTGGCGCGAGCGTGCTCGGCACGGGGAAACCAGTGGGAGAGGAGCACCAGAGCTGCCGGCCATACACCACCCTCGGTAACTCCAAGGAGAAAACGCATGATCCAAAATTGCCGCGCCGTGTGGACAAAGGCGCAGCCCACAGCGCAGATTCCCCAAGCCACCAGCAGGGCGCTCACGAACCGCTTGGCACTCCAGTGCTCGGATATGTACCCGCCCGGAATTTGTAGCAGCAGATAACCCCAAAAGAAAATCCCCGCCGCACCGCCCGCCTGTGTGGGGGTCATGTGAAGTGTGCGGCTCATCGATGGCAGGGCCATAGAGATGTTGGTCCTATCAATGTAAGCGATCGTGTACATGATGAAAGCGGTGGGGATTATTCGAAGCCAACGTTCTTCCTGGCTCGCGCCAACAACCTTCAAAGCGGGCGTTTGCATTTTCATTCTTAGTTAATCCGGCATGCTATGAATCCGTCATACGGTCGGAAATCCATGCATCGGTTTCAAAACTGCACGGGCAATGTCTTCAGCATTCGGGAGTTGGGTTTTTGCAGATCCCAATTCGGCTTTTCGTCGACCAGGCGGATATTGGGAAGGCGTTTCATCAACGTCGAAAACACAATCTGTCCCTCGGTGCGGGCAAGCGTCGCGCCGACGCAAAAGTGAATCCCCACACCAAACGCAAGATGGCGGTTCGGTTGCCGCCGAATGTCAAACCGGTCAGGGTCGGTAAAGTAGGCGGGGTCGCGATTTGCCGCGTTGAGCATTTGAAAAACCATCTCTCCCTGATGAAACTGTTTGCCCCCCATTTCCGCATCCTGCTTTATCAAACGCGGTTGGCGAGCGACTGGGCTTTCGTAGCGGAGCATTTCCTCGATGGCGGAAGTAAGATGCGATAGGTCATCTTGAAGGAGCCGCCATTGATCGGGGTGGGCTAGGATGGTATACAGCCCGTTGCCGATCAGGGAGGTGGTGGTTTCATGACCCGCCACGAGCAGCGTGATGCAGGAATTGCGCAATTCCGTTTCCGAAAGCTTGTCACCCTCGGACTCAGCGGCCACGAGCTCGCTGAGTAGGTCTTCGCCGGGCTGGCGCCGCTTCACTTCGATCAACTCTCCCAGATACGCGCGGATCTCCACTAGGGCCTTTTGCGCACGTTCGAGCAGTTCGAGAGCAGGCTTATTGACTCCCTGGAATGTCAGTATATTATCCGCCCAGTCTTTGAAAAGGTGTATGTCGGACTTGGGCACGCCGAAGATCTCAGCTAGGACCGTGACGGGCAGCGGAATGGCCAAGTCCTTGATGACGTCCATCCCTCCGGCCTGTTGCACGGGATCCAGTAACTCATTCACAATTTCCTGCATACGCGGCCGCATGGCTTCCACCACGCGGGGAGTGAAAGCCTTGGTGATCAGAGCGCGCAAGCGCGTGTGATCGGGGGGATCGGAATGAATCAGGCTCTTCACATTGTAGTGGTCTTCAAATGTCTTAAGCCTTGCGCGCGATTCGGCGGGCAGGTACTCCACCGCCTTCCCGAGGCGCCCTTCGTTCGAGTAATGGCTCACGTCTTTGAACGTGACCACCATATCATCGTATCGAGTCAGGATCCATCCGCCGATGGAACCACTCCAATAGACCGGATCCTCCTCGCGCAGTCGACGCAGGAGCGGATACGGATCCTCCATAAAACCCTTGGTAACCAGCAATTCATCCAGCCCTTTCATAGAGGTTGAAAACATAAACCCATCCTTGTCTAAAACATCGTTTTGGACGCAAGCAAAGATTGAACGGAAAGCCCAGCGGTCCACCAATTTGCCGTAATGGGAACTTCCATTTGCCCGAGAGACGCCCTTCCATAAAATAGTTTGCCACCACTATTTACCAAATGCTCGTGACTTTTTCATTTGGAGCAGGAATTTCGGTTTCCAGTTTTCGCCCTAGCGCCGCCACGGCACGCCACGGGGCGTTTTCGCACCCGCTCTGGAGCGCTCGCAATAACCTTCCCAGAGCCAACGAGAGCATTACGGCAGCGAGCGCTGAAGCGCGGCACGCGCCAAGGCAATTTGGGGAAGGCTGGCGCGGGAGTTTTCGAAGTGGGAAAGGAATTCCTGGTACTCGTTGGCGGCCTGCTCGCGCTTTCCCGTCGCTTCATAGACCTGGCCCAGATAGAAGTGCGCCAGCGCGGCGAGCAGCGGGGAGTGGGTGCGCATGGCGTTGAAGTTTGACAACAGCTTCTCGTCCAGAATCGCCGCTCGAAGGTCCTGCTCTGCCCGGCTGTAGTCCTTGGCCTGGAAATAGGCCCATCCGCGCGGATATCGCAAGACTGCATCGCCGGAATTCGGCAGCCGGCCGGCCACAGCAATCACACCTTGCGGGTCGTTGCGCACCAGAGCGGCGTAAAGGGCGGCGTAATTCCGGAGATTGTTCAATGCCTTGCGGACCAAGTTCCGGGCGGGCCGCCGCATAGAGTTGGAGGCTGCGTTCGGAGCCCGCCGTGTCACCCTGCACCGCCTGCAAAAGCGCAATCACGTTATTCTCACGTCCGGAGAGCTTTTGCTGACGGGCAAAGGCGAGATCGGAGGCCAATTCCCTCGCCCGTCAGAAGCGAAATCGAGGCCAAAGACGCGAGGGCGCCCTCGGCGCCATCGATTTGCCCGGCGCCAGCCAGGTCCCGCACGGCGCGTTGATAACTCGCGCGCGCGCCCTCCAAGTCTCCCCGCGTTTCCTGAAACTGCCCCGTAAATACCGAAACGTAGAATTTGCTCGCGCCCGTGGCTCGTTTGCCGTATTCCTGAAGCGCCGAATCCGCCAGGGCGAATTTCTTCTGGTCCGCGTAGACGACGGCCAATTTGGCATAGTCCCCGTAGCCAATGAAATCCGGCTTCAGGGCGATGACTTTACGATACGCCTCCACGGCTTCATCGTCGTGATTCGACATGTAGAAGATGTCCCCGCGCGTGTCCCAGGGATTCGGGTCGTTCGGGCGAAGGGCCATATATTGATCGTTGGCCTGAAGCGCGGCCGGCCAAATTTCCATTTGCCGCCTGCGAATACCCGAGCTGATTCAAGAAGATGTCATTCCGGGGATCGAGTTGGAGGCCATCCTTCAATAAGGAGATGGCGCGGTCCGGCTCGCCTGCGGAAAATAGCGAAAGGGCCAACTGCGTGCGGGCCTGGTCCTGGCGGGGAAACTCCTGGAGAAGTGATTCTAGAATCTGTCGTGCCCCCCTGATTCTCCGGCCAGAAAGGCCTCGTGTCGCTTGGAACTCCAACAAGTCTTGGCGCGGCAGGCGGGACTGCAATTGTTCGATCTTCGGCCAAAGTTCCCGGGCTTTGCGAAGATCGCCCTGGAACGCGTAGCCCCCGGCAAGCCGCCAGTAGGCCAGCGCGAACTGGGGATCCAGCCGGACGGCTTCCTCCATCTCATGAATCGCTCCCGTCATAAGGAAGCGTCGCGCCAAATCAACCCCAAGTTGATAGTGCCGGTAGGCTTCAAGGTTGGATGTTGCCGCCTCTTCGATGCTGGGAGCATTGGTGGCTATATTGGCCGAAGGCACAAAGCGCTGGGCGACGCGGCCCGTCACCGCATCCACCATGCTGAAGATGCCTTGGACGTCCGCGGCCTCCACCTTGTCGGAAAAAAGAATCTGACCGGATTTGGTGTCTTGAACCTGCACGTCGAGCCGAAGCTGCTTGGGGCCGACGCGCAGGAGCGTGCCGGTGATAGAATGCGTCGGCGTCCGTGTTGCGCGCCACTTTCACGGCCGAGGCCGGGTCGAGTTCATTCGCTTCCTTCATCCCCAGTCCTGAACCTCGGCGAGAATGCGCTCGGTCGAGAGCACGTCCAAACCCTTGACCTGGGCCAGATTCGTCGTGAGCATTTCGGTCAGGCCGCGGTTCAGCCAGTCGAGCGAGGGATCTTGCGAAAGATTGGAAAAGTAAAGGACCGCCAAAGCCTTATGGCCTTTCGCTGCTGCCGGTCCCGATGATGGGCGGTGGCGCGTGAGCCACCAGCCTGCAGCCAACGCGACAACCAGCAAAACCGCAACGGCAGAAATCAGGAACCTGCGACGTCGCGTTTCGGCGGATATCAGAGGCGAGGGAATGACCGCGCCCGAGGTTTCCACCGGGAGCGAAGCGGGCGTGACAGCCCGGTCACCACTTGGCGGAGGGGTGACCGCCGTGGGTCCGCTCACGACCGGCACCACGGAAGGCGCCATCTCCAATGGCACGTCTTGCCGTGGTTGGCTGGACCGGGTAGGTATGAAACCGTTGGGATCCGCCACCTGCACCCGACGGGAAGAGCGCCCGGAATCCGTGTCGCGCTTCAAACGCTTGAGATCGGTTCGCAGATCGGAAGCGTTGTGGTAGCGCATTTCGGCGTCTTTTTCGAGCGCCTTGGAAATGATTTCTTCGAGCTTGGGAGGCAAATCAGGATTCAGGCGCAACGGAGAAACCGGGACACGGTTCAAAATAGCTTCATGAATCACGCCGGAGGTGTTGCCACTAAAAGCTGGCACGCCGGTGGCCATTTCGTAAAGCACCAGACCGAAGGAAAAAACATCCGAACGAGCGTCGAGGTCTTCTCCGCGCACCTGCTCGGGAGACATGTAGGCCACCGTCCCCATAGCGACGCCCGGGCTGGTGATGAATTCTTCGCGCGTCGGGGCGGTAAACATACCGGAGGCGCCCCCTCCCACGGACGGATGACCGAAAGGCGCGACCTTCGCCAAACCAAAGTCCAGCAACTTAGCCTGGCCGCGCTGCGTGACGAAAATATTGGCGGGTTTAATATCCCGATGCACGATGCCCTTGGCATGCGCGGCATCAAGCGCGTCGGCAATCTGAATCGCCAGGTCGAGTAGGGCATCGGTCTTGAGGGGCTTGGACTCGATGCGATGTTTGAGCGTCTGCCCCTCCATAAGCTGCATCACAATGAAGGGCTCGCCTTCGTGCTCCCCGATTTCGAAAATGGTGCAGATGTTGGGGTGGTCGAGCGCGGAAGCCGCACGCGCCTCACGTTGGAAGCGCTCTAGCGCCTGGGGGTCTCCAGCCAGATTTTCGGGCAAAAATTTGAGCGCCACAAAGCGCCCGAGCGTGGTGTCCTCAGCTTTGTACACCACTCCCATTCCGCCGCCACCCAGCTTCTCCAAAATTCGATAGTGAGAAACGGTTTTCCCAATCATCTCTGCGCGTCCATGTTATGTAGCCCGCAAGGGTCTGTCAACAGAACGACGGAGGGCCATCTATCTTGTGCACTTGCAGGGCACCGCGCGGCGGAGCAGCAATATTAAAATGCAAAACGCAAGACTAAATACCTTTTTCGGGGCCGTTGCCCCCGGCCACTCCCCGCCAGGGACGAGGCCGGCTGACGAGTTACCACGGTCCTCCGCCTTCTGACCTCTCCTTCCCTTTGCCGGCTGCGTCCTCGCTGCCCACTTCGCCGATCGCCGGCGGCGAGGTCTTGACTGACGTGGGGACCCCGCGCTGTTGCGAGTTAAGCAGCGCCCCCAGCAGCACATCGAGCGAGTCGAGAACACGCCTGTCGGCCGTTTGAATCAGGTAGTTCGCCATACGCAGCAATTGTAATTGACGGGGGTCGTAGCTTTCCGCGATGGGATGAACCCGCTTTCCGCGTTTGGAATTGAGCAGGTTCATGATGCAGTTCCCCGATGAGGTGATGACGCATTGCAACGTGCCCAATTGGGAGGAGCGCTCCTGAAAGATCTCGCTCATGGGTACGCTCAGGGCCAAGGCAATCTTGCTCAGGGTATGGGGGCGCGGTTCCAAATGACGATTCTCTATGCGCGAAAGGTATGAGGCCGCCAACCCTGTTAGATCGCTTAACTGTTGCTGGGTCAATCCTTTCTGGTTTCGGAGCTGAATAATGCGCGTACCAATGCTCATTCGAGGGCCTCCTTTTGACCAAATCGTGTAGATCTTAACACATATGTAATAAAAAGGCTTCAGGAGGCCCGATCGCCTTGACACTCCTGTAAAGGAGCGTATCCTTAACGTGGGACCAGGAAGAAGTGGACCGGTTCTCAGTCCATGTTGGCAGCAGTTCCGGAGTCCTGTCGGTCCTGCCGCCTACGCGAGGCGGCTGGCAGCGCGAGGAGAGGGAAAAGGCCGCAAGCGGTGGCCGACTCGGCGCTCCAGGGTGGATGCAAGGCGGGCTAGAGGTCGAAGAAGGCGCCCGGTGTTAGGCCAGTGAGGAGAGCGCCCGATCTGAGGAAGCCCGATTCCTGGCGGCAGGATTCCGAGTATTTCAAGTTTTGGTAGGAGGAAGAGCAAGCACCACGGAAAATAGACGAACTACCAACGAGCCCACCGACCCGTCCGGGATTTGTTAAGCAACCCCACAATCCTGCCTGATAAGCCCTGAGCCGGACGGGTCTTTCCTTTCACAGCACATCAGCCCACAATTTAATTTCTCTCAGAGCGAGGATAGCGGGTTTTGACAGTTGACCATGTTATCCCCAACACTACACTATTCCGCATTCACTCCCCCCAAGCCGTGGCTGCGCCGTATTAAAGGGAATAACCGCAATTTCAGTATTGCACTGTTGGCGGCAAAAGCGCTATGTTGCCAAGGGTTCGCCGTAACATCACGGGCAGAACGATCGGAGGGAAAAGTATGCGGGTATTGGTAACGGGCGGGGCGGGTTACATCGGCAGTCACACTGCCAAGGCATTGTCGAAGGCTGGACACGAACCGCTGATTCTGGACAATCTCAGCACCGGGCATCGCTGGGCAGTAAAGTGGGGACGCCTCCTAGACTGGGACCTCGCGGATACGGAAATGCTTCCCCAATTCCTCGAAAAGGAGCACGTGGAAGCCATCCTGCATTTTGCCGCGAGTTTGCTGGTGGGCGAGTCGATCCAGAACCCCAGAAAATACTTTTGGAACAACGTTGTTAACACGCTACGCCTGTTGGACGCTATGCTGGAGGCAGGAGTGAAACGGATCGTTTTCTCGTCCTCTGCGGCAGTTTACGGCGATCCGCAGAAGGTGCCGATTCCGGAGGATCACCCCAAACAACCGGTAAATCCCTACGGGGAAACCAAGCTGGCGATGGAACGCGCCCTTCAGTGGTACGGAAACGCCTATGACTTGAGATGGGTGGCATTGCGATATTTCAACGCGGCGGGAGCGGATCCGGACGGCGAAATAGGCGAAAGCCACGACCAAGAAACCCACCTGATTCCGTTGATCATGCATGCCGCACTCGGGCGGCGGCCACATGTCGAGATCTACGGCACGGATTACCCTACCCCCGACGGCACTGCCATCCGCGACTATATCCACGTTACGGATTTGGCCGCCGCCCACGTGCGGGCGCTGGAATATCTCGCCGGCGGTGGCGAAAGCCGCGCGCTAAACCTGGGTACAGGCCAAGGGTACTCTGTACGCGAGGTCATCAATGCCGTGGGGAAAATATCTCCCCGTCCCGTACCTTTCCGCGAAGGTCCCCGGCGCGAGGGCGATCCGCCGGTGCTGCTTGCGGACGCGAGCCATGCAGGTATGGCCCTGGGTTGGAGACCCCAGCATTCTGGACTGGAAGCGATCATTCAGGATGCTTGGAATTGGCATTCGACTGACAATCGAGAAAAGTAGACCACAGGTCCAGTCACCGATCTGGCCACTTTCTGAGGAAACGCCTCAATTTTCCCACGTAAATTCGAAGAGCGGCCGCGTGCGGCGGTGCCACTTACTCTATTCGGTATATAAGATTTACCGATTTGGGAAGAAAGACCCTGCCGACGTGAGCCGCTTTGATGATATACAACCCATTGTATTATCATAGCGATACAGTAAATTGAGCAATCCTGGCCCGGTAATTGCCTTATGACCGATGGAACGGACTCTCGGAGCAGTGTGACCATCCATGAGCTCCGCACGGTTTCAGGTGTTAGCAATAGTGTGTGGGAGTTGAGAAGTGCTGTGCGCCCAAAAGTGAAGGGAGATTACCCGAGGTGATCGCTCCCTAATGCTATTCGACCAGGCGGAAATGAGCATCCAAGTGCAAGGAACGATAAGTCCAATAAACCAAGGTTGGGGTAACGCCATGAAGAGAAACTTTGAATCGAACTTTTTGGCTTCAATAGGACCGACGAACCAGAAGTTCGGCGAGTTCCTTCCCGGTCGCGAACCGGAAAGGCACGATACCACCAGGAGGTCATCAGACCAAGAGCCTGTGCAGCAATCAAGGGGAATAATGATGTCAGGCCTGTTGATTTTCGGGTTGCTGGCCCTGGCGATTTTGGTTGCGCCGACCGTATCGCGGGCTGCAGAAATTGGCATAGGCATATCCGTTAGGATCGGTCCTCCGCCACTGCCCGTTTATGCCCAACCGGTTTGTCCGGGCCCTGGCTACATGTGGACTCCTGGGTATTGGGCTTACGATCCCCAAGACGGCTACTACTGGGTTCCTGGCACCTGGGTGATGGCGCCAACCCCCGGCTTTTTGTGGACTCCCGGTTACTGGGGTTGGGGCGGAGCCGCATTTTTCTGGCATGCAGGCTACTGGGGCCCCCACGTTGGCTTCTACGGCGGCATCAATTATGGTTTCGGTTATGGTGGCGTGGGCTTTGTTGGTGGGGAATGGAGGGGTGGGACTTTCTTTTATAACCGGTCTGTGACCAATGTCAACGTGACGCACATTACAAACGTTTACAACCGTACGGTGGTGAACAATTTCGCGGTGAATCGCGTCAGCTACAATGGCGGTGCGGGCGGAATCAACGCTCGACCTACTGCTGGCGAACTTGCTGCGGAGCATGACCGGCACGTGGAAGCCACTTCCATGCAGCGGCAACACGAAATGGCAGCGCACAATGACCGCTCACAATTTGCTTCCGTAAACCATGGCGTGCCTGGTGTGGCTGCCACGGGGAGGCCGGGGGAATTTAGAGGCGCTGGCGTGGTGCAGGCGAGCCGTGCAGGCGGTGCGGTCAACCCTAAAGAATACCACGGCTCGAATCCCAGCCACACGAATGGCTATACCGGCACTCGCAGTCCCAATCCGGGCGGTGGCGGCACTCACCAGGTCATGACGGCTCATGCAAATACTCCCCCTTCGCATAACTCCGGCGCGAAGCAATCAGGAACGGCCACGGGACAATTTCACTCCACATCACCCTCACACAACGAATCTTCACGTGGGACGGGATCGAACCACCAAGCTTTATCCCATCAACGACAACCCCAACAGCACGGTTCGAAACCCTCAGGAGGAGAAAAAAGCGAAAAGCACGAAAGCGAATCGCACCACTAAGGATGATTAGAGGTATCTCAATTCTTTCCCCAGGGCGCGGAGGTGGGTTCCATCGATGATGAGTTCGGCTTGCGTTGCATCGTAGCCGTGCTCGAGGGTACGGCGCAAATGGAGGGCGGCGATTTCGGCAAGCTGCTGGTCGCTCAAATACTTCTGTTCCTTCTCCCGCAGTTCGGTAAGGGCAGGACAGGAAATGGAAACCGTAACGTGCTGGCCGTCGACGAGAAAGACGCAATCAATAGTATCGCTATGCCGGGTAGCGATGGCAGGGAACAGATGCACGAATCGAACCTTGACGGGTTCTGCGAGTGCTCGCGAACTGACTTCAAAGGGCGTAACAATATAGCTCATGGTGTGATATATCCAGGCGACCGGAGTTAAGACCCTGCGTGCTTATAAACGCCACATTATAAACCCGCTTCCAGAACCAGACAAATCGTGCGATGGAGCGTGCGATGGAGCAAACGCTGGTCAACCTACTCCCAGCGGTAGCCCGGCAACAATTTTTGTGCAACCTTTAAGGCCCTGCGGACGTCTATATAAGTAATCCTATTCTATTGACTACCTGGGGAAGTGGGTAGTCCGGGATTCGCCGAATTATCCACTTCCTCCTTCCATTCCTGAATCAAATTTCCAATCCCAATGATAAAAAGGGCGGGTTTTGAGAACGCACACGTTCGGTTAAAATCGGTTTACACCGAACGGGGAGAAGCTATATACTGGCGTTCCTCGCGCTTTTCCACATTCCCACAAGGGTTAAGCTGTGTCTCACATATTGGTGAGGCCGGTTGATTTGCAGGAAACACAACGGAGACTTCACACATGAACCTGACGAGGGAAATCGACGAACTAAGTTGTGATTTCTGCAAACCCCTCAAACCCCAGGGGGTGATGGAGGCACTCGTAACGAGCCTCGTAAACCGTTACGCGATGGCTGCTGCCGGCATCTGGCGTCTGAACGCCGGCCAGTCGAACCTTTCACTTGCGGCCTGTGCCGGCGGTCCACCGTTCCCTGCCTCTTTGCACGAGATCTCCGCAAGCCATTCCTTGCTGGGGAGGGCCGCGCAAGCGAAGGTGCCGCAGGTCTATCAGGGATCGGCGGCGGACGGAGACGAATTGGCGCAATGGGCGGAACAAAACCAGTTCCGCTTCTTGAGCGCTTTCCCGCTGGCGGATGAGTCCAAGACGTCCGGTGTCTTGCTCCTGGCCGCCCCCGAAGTACCCAACGAGTCGCTGCTAGCGCTCTTCCGCTTGCACGCGAGGCTGGCTTCCATCGCTTGGCGCGACGCGGAATTGTTCGTGGGCGCGCAGCACAATTTGGAACGGCTTCAGTTCATGGTCGAGGCCAGCAAGGTGTTCAACTCCACCCTGGACCTCTCTGAACTTTTAGGCAAGATTCTGGATGTTGCCAAGACTCTCACCAAAGCCGAGCGCGGAACCTTGTTCCTGGTGGATGAAAAGACCGACGAGATCTGGTCGCTGATCGCTCAAGGAATGGAAAAACAGGAAATACGCCTTCCCCGCGGGCGAGGGATCGCCGGCCATGTGGCGCTGACCGGTGATATCGTCAACATTCCCGATGCCTACGCCGACGACCGCTTTAATCCGGAGGTCGACAAGCGTACGGGATTCCGCACGCGCAATATCCTGACTCTTCCCATTCGTAACAAGGCCGGCAAAATCGTTGCGGCCCTGCAACTCCTGAACAAGACGGGCGGCAGCTTCACCAACGACGACACGGACGTCCTGTTGACGCTGTCGGGACAGATGGCGATGAGTCTGGAAAACGCCCAACTTCACCACGATCTTTTGGAAAAAGAGCGCCTGGAACGCGAAATGGCGTTGGCCCGCGGCATTCAGCGCAGCCTGTTGCCTGAAACGGCTCCCGTCCTCCCGGGCTTCGACCTGGCGGTACTGAACGAACCCTGCTTTGAAGTGGGGGGCGACTACTACGATTTCCTGAGCTTGGGGCCCAACACCTTGCTGGTGGTCATCGCCGATGTCGAGGGCAAAGGCATCAGTTCCGCCATGGTGATGTCGAACCTCCAAGCCACCTTGCGGGCGCTCGTCCTGCACCTGCACTCCCTCAACGACATCGCCGAATCCGTCAACCGGATGATCCTGCACGATACGCGCGGCGAAAAATACATGACCATGTTCATGGGGCTTATTGACACGCGCCGGAAGGCAATTCACTACATAAACTGTGGGCACGTTCCTCCCGTCATCGTGCGGCCCGGCAGCGAACCTCTTCAGCTCACCGAGGGTGGTATGGTGATCGGCCTCTTCGAGAACATTCAGTTCGAGCGCGGCCACGTTAAATTCCAAACCGGCGATATCCTGCTCCTTTGCACCGACGGGATTACCGAATCCATGGATGTGCAAAATGAAGAGTTTGGCATGGAACGACTCGTCGCGAGCGTCAGCCAAGTTCCCGAACGCAAGGCCAAGGAGATCGTCCTCAAGGTGTGCGATGAGGTGACTGAATACTCCAAAGGGGGAACGCACATGGACGATAAAGTGATCATCGCCATCAAAATCGTCAATGAAGCATGAAAGGCCTGGGGATTCAGGATCCAGCGCCGAGCATTCAGCACTCAGCCATAAACATTCAACGTTCAAGTTTTTGCTCTCTGCCTACTGCTTCCCGCTTTCCGTCAGTGTCAGCCTAACGGGATTACCTTCTCCGAATTTCCTGGTGAACCAGTCTTCCATATCAGCGCGCAGGCTGTCCGTGTCCACTTGGAAACTCACTTCCAGCGCGCCGTCCGCCACCGGCAGCGTCTCATCAAAGGCCTCGCGGCCGGTGAAACTTCGCATGCAGAAACTATCCAACCATGCCAGGGGGCAAGCACGCGGACCCTCGGGGTTGGCGATTTCAACGCGAATCTTCCTTGCGAACACGAATACTCCTCACCTCAACGGAAAGCCCATAGTGGTCATCAACGCCAGGGCCGGTTGCGTAGTATCGAGCCGCGTGTGCTGTACCACCACCTCCACATTGCTCTCCACCATCAAGGCCATCGGCTTGGCGATCGGAATCAATTCCCCGCTGCGATTTTTTATTTGCTCCATGCGCACATGCACCGTCCGCTGGGCGGGGCATTCCGCTTCCAATCCTGTAAACGGCTCGCGGTCTTCGAAATAGACTGTGATCTTCAGCTTCGCTGGACGGCGGTTGAGATTGAGAACGCACACTGATTCATGACTCTTCAGACCCCCAGTGCTTTGATCCGGCAAATAGCTGTCAGCAATGAGCCACACCTTTGCACCGATTGATTTCTTCGCCATTTGCACCTCCTCTGGGCAAGTTGCGATAGCCCTTCCGGCAGCCTGCCGAGCCTGGCACGGCATTAGCGCCGGTCTCTGATTCTCACTTGTCTTCTTCGGGCCAAAAGCTTCTGATCAAATCCTGCAAATTGATTTTCTCGTCCGGTCCGATCACGCGTCCCCCTGGGCGCGGCAAAACCAGATTTCTGCCCGCCATGAAGACCAAGCGATAAAGCTCCGCGAAGGAAAAATCCGGTGCGGCTCCACCCTGGCCGCCGACTACCTCAGCTCCCAAGCGAACGTTCTCGATCATCCGGCCTGGGTGCCGCAAGTGATAGGGATTTCGCCGGACCTCCTCGCCATGTTCGGCGGCCGCCATAATCAGGATCGCTTCATCCTCGGGGGAAACTCCCAGCATCAAATTGGGGCGCGAGTTTTGATGCCAGAATTCGGTCTCGAACAACGCTAAAGGACCGCGGCCCGTCCGCTCCAAGTAGTCGCCCACGGCGTCCACGACAAGGAAGTGCGTCCCAATATGCGTGGTATTGAAGTCCTCAGCGTGGGGAGCAAAGATCGCGTCGGGCCTCTCCTTTTCCAGCGCTTCGCTGAGAACGCGCACTTTGGCGGCCCATTCCGCCGGGTGATCCTTGCGGTTGTCAAGATTGACGTGGTCAAAACCCCAGGGCGGGTTGGCGATAGCGAGATCGAAGCCCAGCGCTGCGCAGGATGCTTTCAGTTCGCGGAGGCGGCGGGCGCGCTGTCCAGGGTCGCTTCCCAAGGTGATAGCACAATTGGTGACCCTCGCGCCACATTCCCGGCCGAGGCGCAGCGGCAGAGCACCGATGAGTGCCTCATCATCAGGATGCGGCGAACACATCACCACCTTGACGGGCGGACGTTCGCTCGCCTTCACAACGGGCGCCGCCAGCGGCTTTGCGGAGGGTCCGAGGCCAATGGCCTTCCCGCTATCCATCACCTTGACGTTCGCTTGGACAAAACGCAGCCAGCGTTGATGCCGAGTCTTCCAAGCGGCGGATAAATCCTTGGGCACCTGGCCACCTCCCAGGCGAGTCACAAGCAGAAACCCGATATCCTACGATATTACCGGAGATTTCCCAAGGCCCAAAAAATCGGGCGCTGTCCTAATTTCGGATGTAGCGCCGGCTTCCAGGCGGCCTTGGGCCGCCAAGATTCCGGCGCTACGTTCAAATTAGGACAGCATCAAAAATCGCTTGGGCGTACATCACCGCGATCGAAAGCATTTAATCTCCAATTCGCCGCCTCGCATGTGTACAATGGCGAGTTTCAGGGAGATTATCATCATATCGACAAGGTTATAAATGTAGGGAGTCACTATGAAAAAAGGGTTGCCGCGCCGGAGCTTTTTGCAAGCTGTGGGACTTGCCGCCGCAGGTTCCCTGGTTAAGGGGCCGAGTGCAGCCGCCCGCCGGGCGGAGGAGACTGCCAACCCGCGCCCCCGGCTTTTGACCGGCTGCTGTGCGTACTCCTACAGGAAATATTTGGAGTCCGGCAAGATGACGATGGAGGACTTCTTTCTCAAGGCCGTGGAACTTGAGGTGGAGGGCGTCGACGTCACCACCTATTGGGTGAAATCCACGGACCCCACCTATCTGGTCAGCCTGCGTCACCTTGCCTTCAAGCACGCCCTGCCCTTCTCGGGTGCGGCCATCGGCACGGAAATGTGCCAATCCGATCCCGGCCGGCGGGCGGATGAAATCGTCAAGATCAAAAAATGGGTGGATGCCACAGACCTGTTGGGCGCATCACACCTCCGGGTGTTCGGAGGTCCGCTCCCGCCGGGAGCCTCCGACGCGCAGGGAGTGGGGTGGACCGCGGAAACCATGAAGCCGGCATGTGATTACGCCGCCCTAAAAGGCATAACTCTGGGTATTGAGAGTCATGGTGGAATCACCTCCAAGGCTTCCAATATTCTCGCCATTCTCCGCCGCGTCGATTCCCCGTACGCCGGATGCAACCTGGACATCAGCAACTTTATGGAAGACCCTTATTCGCAGGTAGAGGCATTGGTTCCCTACGCCACGCACACTCACATCCGCGATTGGTACGGCAAGCCTCGCCAACCGCTCGACCTCGATCGCATGTGGCAATTGTTCGCCAAGGGCGGCTACCAGAGGTTCATGTCGGTCGAATACGAAGGGGAAGAGGACGCCATGACGGGTGTTCCTAAGCTCGTTGAAAAGGTCAAAACGCTTTGCAGGAAGTACTCCACGGTTTGATCTGGGGGGGAGCCAAAGGGCAAACATAAAGTGTAAAGGGTAAAGTGTAAAGGATAAAGTTCCATCTGCCATAGCTTCATCTTTATATCTTTACCCTTTGCCCTTAATTTTACCCGTTATACTCTACCCTTAATCCTTCATACTTTAATTTTTACCCTTTATCTTTTACCCTTTCTTGCGTTTGTAAACCTCCCCATCTCCGCGTCGTCTATAGAGGAGAACACCGGCAGGGAGATCATGGAGAGCGCTCTAACGACCACCATGGAAATGGCCGCCAGCCGGGGGCGCACGGAAGGCATCGCCGCCGAGGAATTCGACCACATCGTGCGCTCGCATCAACGGCGAGTTTTCCGGGTGCTGCTTTCGGTGGTCAGAGACCGGGACCTCGCCGATAACCTGACCCAGGATTGTTTTCTACGCGCTTACCAGAAGCGAGCGACGTTTCGCGGCGAAGCAAGTGTTGAAACTTGGCTCATCCGCATCGCTGTCAATCTGGCTCGCGATCATGCGCGCAATCGCCGCTTGGCGTTTTGGCGCAATATATTGCAGCGTCCCTCCCCGCCGGAGCAGGAAGCGCCAGAGACCGATATTCCCGACCCCGGTCCCTCGGCCGAGCGTGCCCTCCTGGCACGTGAACAACTGGCGGCCGCGGAATCCGTCCTGGAGAAAATCTCGCCACAACAACGATTGGCCTTCTCCCTTCGATTCTTTGAGGAAATGACCTTGAAGGAAATCGCTGAGGCCATGCAGTTGGAAGTGGGGACCGTGAAGGCACACCTGTTCCGCGCGGTAATTGCGGTCAGGAATAAATTGAAGGAGCAGAAGCAGAAATGAACGGGCATCTGAACGATGAACAATGGGCTGCGGCCGTTCTCAACGAGAACGAAGGAGCGGCGGCAGAGCATCTGGCGGAGTGCGCCACCTGCCGCGAGGAGGTGAGATCCTTCGCGGCGGCGGCAAGCGTAGCTCAAGCGCAAGCGCGCAAAGTGGTGGACCTGCCTGAGGCCTTTTGGCAGCGACAGCGCGAAAGCATCCGCACCCGCCTGGGGGACCGCGATTTCACTCGTCCATGGAGGCGTTGGATTTGGGTTACGGCCACCATGGTACTCATTTTGCTGGCCTCCGCTCTGCTTTTGCGCAACAGTGCACCACCTATCCAAACTGTGGCACAACCCGACCCCGATGATGCGCTTCTGCTCAGCGTGCAGCAATCCATTCGCAGCGATCTACCCCAGGCGCTTAGGCCGGCAACGCTGCTGACCCAGGAAATTGATCGCGCTGCGGCATCGCGGCGAAATCCCTGACCAACGTTTGACAAGGAGAAGAAACATGAAACCGTTTCGAACACTTATCGTGATTGCTTCGTTCTTCCTGCCTTTCGCAGTGTGGGCTCAAAACACTCCGCCTGAGCCGCCCATGCCCAATCCAGGTGAGATGCCTGGCGGACCAGTCATTGCCGGCCAGACCCAGGCCGACGTTCCCCCACCCCCGCAAGTGATTCAGAGAAGAGTCATCACCAGTGGCGGTCCGGGGAACGCAACCTATATGACGATGGGGGGGCCTGAATCTGGCATGGGTTTGGGAGCGTGGTGGAAGAACTCCGAGATCGTCTCCAAGTTGCAGCTTTCTGACGAGCAGGTGAAGAAGATCTCGCAGACTTTTCTTGATCACAAATTGAAACTCATCGATCTCCAGGCAGATCTTGAAAAACAGGAGCTGCGTTTGCAGCCCCTCATGGATATTGACCAACCGGACGAGAGCAAGGTCGGCGCACAAATTGACCTGATTACGGCGGCCCGCGGGAGGCTGGAAAAAGAAAACGCCATGATGATGCTGGACATTCGCCGCTGGCTGTCCGTCGAGCAGTGGAAAAAGCTGAAGTCTCTCGAAGCCGCCGAGGAGGGGAAACGGAAAGTTTTCTTGTTCCGCGGTGTCCCGGGAAACAATTTGGACTTCCCGCTCCCGCCGCTTCCCGGTGACCTGCCGGCGGAGGCCCCCGTGCCGCCGCGGTGAGCGGGAAGCTCTAACAAGCTACGGGCCTAAACTCCTGAGGAATAGCAGGTGGCGCGGTGAGTAGTGACTCATTTCGAGGTGACACGGGGGTCCCGCCCGTGCCACCTCAAAATGAGTCAC
The DNA here is from genome assembly GCA_963825395.1 of uncultured Acidobacteriota bacterium. Lineage (GTDB taxonomy): Bacteria > Acidobacteriota > Terriglobia > UBA7540 > UBA7540 > Bog-366. The sequence continues at coordinate 19,992 of CAWGTQ010000032.1, forward strand.
TACCGCGCGGTGGGGAATATTGACAAGAATTAAGACATCCCGCCGCGGCGCCTCTACTGCCAGTGCGGGCGCAAGAAAAGATGTAGTGCAAAGCTCGCTCTGCAGCTTTTCGTCTTTTCTACAGCGACGCGGCTTTGGCGGCGCAGCCCAAGACCGTTTGGATTATCTCGTTTGTGGCGTGGCAAGAACCCGCACCGCTGCAAACGCCGCAAAGCCGAGGTGGGAGCCCTGCGCTACCTACCCTTGAACTCCGATGTCTGCAAGACCTTTTGCATCTGCGTAATCCCTACCCGCACAAGCGGACGTCCTTTTCTCTGTGGCCTCTGTGCGCTCTGTGGTGAACCCTTTGTTCGCGGCACGAGAGGAGTTGCGGAATGCGTAGCGCCGCGCGGCAAAACCGCAAAAGAGAGTCAAAAGTCAAAAAATGAAAGTAAGTTGGAATATCGCAGATCTCAAATCACCGGAGAATCTGATCGTCCAATGACGCTTTCTCCGGCAAACACCCCGCCGTTCAAATTCTGCATCTAGGTTATACTGAACGAGGAGGATACTCCGACGTATTTTAAGGTTCCAACCCTGATTTTGCGCACCGTTATTCTCGTTGCCCTGTTTTTCCTTATCGCCCCTGGGCTGTACCCGCAGCAGACCTCTTCGGCCGCGCCCGACGATGTGGCCACGCAAGCTCTGAAGTTCACAGCACTTTACGGTGCCATCGAGCGGCATTACATGGAGCCGCTCGATCCCGATCATGCCATTTTTGATGGCGGTATTCGCGGCATGTTGTCAGCCCTCGATCCGTTCTGCGCATTTCTCGACCGCGACCAATTCGAGCTGATGAAGCAACAGGCTCGTGGGGAATCGATAGGATTTGGCTCGATCCTTTATGTGTCGGTTGGGAAGGTACTGATATTGCAGACGACGCAGGGTTCACCCTCTTTTCGAGCCGGTCTGGCGCCCGGAGATGAAATCGTGGCGATCAACGGCCAACGGATCGATCGGCTGGACTTCCAATCGCTGCTCGACCTTCTGAAGGCCTCACGCTCGCGCCCCGTGCGCCTGGGAGTCATCCAACCTGGCAGACTCGTGCCGGAGGACTTCAACCTGCGCCCCGCTGAGGTCGCTCTGCCCTCCGTTGACAAGGCCTTCCTTTGGTCTCCCGGCGTCGCCTATGTGCACATCGCCAGCTTTGAGGGAAAAACTCCGCGAGGAGGTATCAACCGCGCTGGATGGCATGGACGCACCCCACCTAAAGGGATTGCTCCTCGATCTGCGGGACGATCACGGCGGCATCGTGGATTCCGCCGCGGCGGTGGCCAGCCTTTTCCTGAAGCAGGGTGAACTGGTTCTGACCACGCGCGGCCGCGGCCTGGAGGAAAAGGTTTACCGCGTTCCGCCAATGCCCCGGCACTATGACCTGCCCATCGTGATGCTGGTGAATGGTGACACCGCCAGCGCCGCGGAAGTCCTGGCCGCCGCACTCCAGGAGCACGACCGGGCGGTCATTGCCGGCCTTCCGACTTACGGCAAAGGCGTGGTGCAATCGGTGATGGAACTTAGTGAGCAGACCGGCTTGGCGCTTACCGCCGGGCAATACTTTACGCCCAGCGGACGATCCATCCAACGGCCGCTGGCCGGCACCGCACTCACTTTTGCGTCGCTCTCTCCCTCTGCTGCGCCCGACGAGAAAGCGGAGAAGGCCGCCACCAGCGATGATCCCGCCGCCCCCACCGCCACCACGTTTCATACTGACAATGGGCGCCCCGTCACGGGTGGCGGTGGCATTACCCCCGATGTGACCATCGCGGGCCACTCGGATGACCCCTGGCTCGCATTTATCACTCAACGCGGCTACCTGACGAGCTACGCTGAATCTTATTTGACCACCCACGGCAAACTAGCTGAGCCTTTCGAGGTCTCACCCGATATGTTGGAGAACTTCAAAACATCCCTCGAACGCAATGGCGTCCGCGTTCCCGATGAGTACTGGTCAAAGGATCAGGACCATCTGAAGGTGAGGCTCAAAGTGGAGCTCACAAGCTTAGTATACGGGTTGGAACGCGGAGATGAGCTTGCAACCAAAGGCGATCCGCAGGCCCAACAGGCCGACGGCCTCTTCCCGCGCGTCGCGCAAATTCTCAAGGGGCATTAGTGGTAGGAGGAAAACCTCTCGGCTCGCCTCTTGATGCCGAGCAACATCCCGCGCTCCATAATGAAATGGGCAGGGTCAAGTATAAAATAATCGAAGGCTCTCTTCAGCAAACCCGCCGACCGGCCGCGCGAGCACAGGATCAGACGGGATGCATTCTCCCCTTCCGGCTCGAGATGAAGATCCAGCCGTTCGGATGGCTGGTAAGACCCATGGTGGGAATCAGGCTGGTCCGTGATTTGAACCTACGGGCTGGTGCGACTTACGCCCGTAAACCTTTTCGTAGGCTTGGCAGAAAGGACACACACTGCCCTCCACCTGCTTGACAAACCAGAAAGCCAGACCTCTCTGCTTGCGACGAGCCCGAGTGCATACCGGGCACTCCACGCAGCACTGGGCCATGGCGCGGTCACGATCAGTAATTTCTGCTTCGCTCATAAGAATTGGCCTCACGGTGATGTTGGCGCGTCTCCGCACATTATCGGTGCCATTGCAGCCGTCGACCGCGTGGCCAAGCAAGAGCTCCGTCTGTGAGGGATAGCACGAACCATGCTCTTGTCCCTGCAATGATATAGCCTCAGCCAAATTCGCCGGGATTGGCGGCAGCCCGCCCGATGGCGGTGCATCAAGCAGGACGCGAAGTTCGCGCATCCTTGCGCAGGCGAATCTGGGGGGCCCGTTTTCTTTTGCCGCAGACCTCGGCATACGCCTCAGGCGATGTGTCCCAGTCAATCCAGCTACTTGCGTTGCGGCCGGCGCGAAAGAGGTAAAATGTCGCACCTTTCAATATGAGATTTTCCCCATTGCAAAACAGTGGCCAAACATGTATACTTAATCTGCTTGATCAGTTTTTGTGACCGAACACCACGTTCGCCGAAGGCCGCAAAACTAATGATTTTGCGGCTTTTTTGCCTTTTGGGGGGCGGTTGCGAGACGAGAACAAGATAAACTTAAACAATCAAAGGAACACTGAAACAATATGGAAAGAGAACAAGGTGTCGTAAAGTGGTTCAACAACTCGAAGGGCTATGGATTCATCCAGCGCGCTTCCGGAGATGATGTTTTCGTCCATCACTCCGCCATCCAAGCAGAAGGATACCGATCGCTCAATGAAGGCGAAGCGGTGGAGTTTGCCGTCACGAAGGGTCCCAAAGGCCTGCAAGCTGAGAGCGTCAAGAAGCTCTAAGAACCACCTCACAATTAGCGTACTGCCCGCGCCTTGCTCTATCGCAATGGCGCGGGCGGACATCCTAATCCCCGGGAGGAAACCGTAATGCAAATCCAATATGTCGGATTTCAACTGAAAGCGCATGGTCGGGATTACACCTACCGGGTCATCGATAAACAGACGGAAGACCGCGAGTTTATCTTCAGCATCTCCAACCGCGCCTTTATGGAAAAGCAATTACCTTTTCAGGATGCTGCCGCGCTCTGCTATCAGAAGTTGCAAAAGGCCCTCGATCTCGAAACAGCCGAGAAGCCTTTGCCGCGGCGCACCACTCTGTCCGACCAAGAGCTCGAAGTCTACCGCGAGTCACGTCGCCCCGCGCGTAAGCGATCATGGTAAGTCTCCATTTAGCTACGGTTACCGATACTGCGGCCGAAACCAGCCTGCCGCACTAAATCTCAACATCGGCCTATTGCCGCCATTACAAAAGTCATCTCATGACCTCTAAACAACGCATGCTCGCTGTGCTTGAACGTCGCCTACCCGACCGTTTGCCGGTGACCACACATCACGTCATGCAATATTATCTCGACAAGTATGAGGGTGGAATTTCCACGCAGGAATTCTTTGATCGTTACGGTCTGGACCCGATTACCTGGGTGGTGAAGCACAAGCCCGCTCCTGGCACTGGAGACTACTTCGATCCCTTGCAAGGCGAGCCAGGGTTTTTGGAAGCGCGCCGCATCTGGTCCCACGAGTGGCGGACGGAGTGTGAGGACATTCCGGACGAATCGTACAAGGCCCGACGGTACCGATTTGTGACGCCCAAGGGTGCGCTCACCATGGTGACGCAATCGAACGATCAGACCACCTGGGTCAGCGAGCATCCCATCAAAAACAAGCGCGACATTGATATGATCGGCGAATTCGTCACCACACCGTGGTGCGACGTGGAAGCGGTGAATCAGGCCGCCGAGGAATACGGCGAGCGCGGCCTGGTGCGCAGCCATATTCCGTGCTTTGACGTGTACGGGCAACCCGGCACTTGGCAGGACGCGTGCTGTCTTTACCCCACCGAGCAACTCATACTTGCCACTTACGACGATCCTGGCTGGGTGCACGAGTTTCTGCGCATCCTGCACCGGCGCAAGAAGGCCTATATCCAGACGATGGCGGGCGCGAAGGTCGATCTGGTGGAACTAGGCGGCGGGTCAGCCTCTTCCACGGTCATTTCACCCAAGCTTTTCGAGGAATTCGTGGCGCCCTATGACTCGGAGCTGATTGCCCTCGCTCACCAAGCAGGCCAGCGGATCGTTTACCATACCTGCGGCGGCATGATGCCGATCCTCGAAAAAGTCGCTGCCATGAAGCCCGATGCCATGGAAACCTTTACCCCCGCCGCCATGGGTGGCGATGTCATCCTAGCGGAGGCCAAGCGGCGCATTGGCGACCGCGTCTGCTTTGTCGGTGGCTTCGACCAGTTTCATTCGTTGATCGATTGCACACCGGAGGCAACGCGCGCCGCCGTGCGAGCGTGCTTTGATGCCGCGGGTGAAGGCGGCGGTTTTATCCTCTCCCCATCCGACCACTTTTTCGACGCCGACCCGCGCTTAATCCGTGCCTACGCCGACGAAGGTCGCCAGTGCGTATACGCGGTGTGAGGAGTCCACCAAAGCTAAGATTCATCGTTCATTGCCAATCCGAGAATTCCGGCCCCACCCAAGCGTCCGCATAACTTAAATCCATACCTTGTCGTTATACTCGATTCCAGCTAATGAGGTTTTTCCAGCTCCGGCTTCACAACCTTCTCGTAACACTCGGGGCAGATTCCGTGACTAAATTGTGCCTCCGAATGGTCACTCAGGTAACTTTCCAGCCGCTGCCAGTAATTGCGGTCGTTGCGGATTTTCTTGCAGTAGGAACAAATGGGGACCAGCCCTTGAAGCTGCTTGACGCGCGCCAGAGCGTCTTCCAACTGCTGGACGCGCTCCACCAAGCTGCGCTGCAACTCAACGATGCGCCGGCCAACCTCCAACCGCGCGCGCAATTCTCCGCGATCAAAAGGCTTCGTGATGTAATCGTCGGCTCCCGCCTGTAACCCCTGAATAATGTTTTCCCGGCCGCCGAGGCTGGTCAGCAGGATGACATAGACGGGCACTGTCTGGGGCTTCGCGCGGATAATTCGGCAGATTTCCAAGCCGTCCCTTACCGGCATCATCCAATCCAAAAGAGCGATGTCCGGACGAGGCCCGTTTTCGAGGAGGCACAAGGCTTCGGCGCCGTCGGTGGCCGCACAAACCTCATACCCCCAACTCTTCAACACCGTTTCCGATAGGAGGCGCGTGGCCGCGTCGTCGTCCGCCACCAGCACTTTCATTTTTCTCCCCCTGGGCCATTGATCTCCGGGCGTCCTTGCGTGTGGGCGTCATCCGCAATCAAGCCTGTCATGAGAGCATTTCCAGGTTCGCCCAATGGACCATCGCCGATTTGAGGCGTTGGATTTCCCTCTCCAGCTCAATATAGACAGGCTCGGCTTCGGAAAGGTTGCCGTCCCTGCCCAAGACTTCTAACCTCAAGGCCGCCTCAAAGGTCGGCTGAGCGGCGAAATTGCCAACGGATCCCTTGAGTTTGTGCGCGGCCCGTTCAATGACTTTGGCGTTGCCCGCCGTGACGGCCTCTCGAAGGTTTGTCAGCATCTCCGGAAGGCCCTTCAGGAACAGCACCACCAATTCCTTCAGCAGCTCGGCGTCCCCATCCACACGCGTTAAAGCGGCGGCGGTGTCGATCGGCTCCTGCTCCGGGGCCTTTGCCTTTGTTGTCCCCTTGGCGACTCCAGGTGGCCGACTAATGTTCTCGATGGCTTCGACCAAATCTACGACCTTGATGGGTTTGGCGACGTAGCCGTCCATGCCGGCGGCGAGGCAACGCTCGCGATCACCCCCCATGGCATGGGCGGTCATGGCGATGATCGGTAGATGCTTTCCGGTGGACTCTTCCTCCTTTCGAATGGTAGCTGTGGCTTCAAACCCGTCCATCCCAGGCATTTGTACGTCCATCAAAACCAGGTCGAATCGCGACTTCTTGGCCAAGGCTACCGCCTCACTGCCGCTCGCAGCGACCGTCACGATGTGGCCACGCTTCTCGAGAAGACGGACGGCCACTTGCTGATTGACCGTGTTGTCCTCGGCCAGAAGAACCTGGAGTTTTCGCCGATTTTCGCGAAGGGTGTGGTGGGTGATGACCGTCGCGCGTTCTTTCCCGGGGGTTTTCCCCAGGGCGGCCAGTATAGCCTCGAGCAGGTCCGACTGCCGGATCGGCTTGATGAGATAGGCAGCGATTCCCAGCTCCCGGCAACGAGCACCGTCGCCGCGCTGTCCGGCCGAAGTCAGCATCATGATGGTTGCCCCGGCAAGTCTCGGGTTTTGCTTGATCCGCTCTGCAAACGTAAATCCATCCATCTCCGGCATCTGCGCGTCGATAAGGACCAGTGGAAATGGGGCGCCCGCGGAAGCAGCCCGTTCGAGCGCGGCGAAGCCTTCCTCCCCGCCCGCTGCCACTTCCGGCCGCATCCACCAATGTTTGAGCATCGCGTCCAGTATCCTCAGGTTGGTGGCATTGTCGTCGACGACGAGGACAGGGAGGTCGCGCAGGCTGACGACTTCCTTTGGAGTAGATTCCGCCGTTGAGGCCTTTGCCCGGCCCAATCGTGCTGTGAAATGGAACGTGCTTCCCTCACCCAGCGCGCTTTCGACCCAGATTTTGCCTCCCATCATTTGAACCAGCCGCGAAGAGATGGTCAGGCCGAGGCCCGTTCCTCCGTAATTCCGGGTCATTGAGCTGTCTGCTTGCGTAAAGGCCTCGAAAATCTCCTTTTGCTTTTCTGGAGCAATGCCGATCCCCGTGTCCCGGACCATAAAGTGCAGCAGGGTGCTTTGGTCCTCTTGGGATTCAACAGCGACATCGACCACCACCTCACCCTGCTCGGTGAATTTAATGGCATTTCCGACCAGGTTCACGATCACTTGGCGAAGGCGGCCAGCATCCCCAAGGACGCGTTCCGGCACTTCAGGCTTCGCTCCCCAGGCTATTTCAATCCCCTTCTGGTTCGCCCGCACCGCAATCTGCTGTAAGCTGATCGCAAGTAAGTCAAGGAGATTGAATTCCGTGGGGTCGAGGCTCAGCTTGCCGGCTTCGATCTTAGAAAAATCAAGAATGTCGTTGAGCAGAGTCAGCAGGGCGGTGCTGGAATCTTTGACCATAGTCAGGTATTCACGCTGCTCGGAACTCAAGGATGTATCTAGCGCCAGTTCCGTCATGCCGATGATGCCATTCATCGGCGTCCGAATCTCGTGGCTCATATTGGCCAGGAACTCGCTCTTGGCGCGGCTGGCAGCTTCGGCCGCTTCCTTGGCACGACGAAGTTCCGCCTCCGTCTGCTTGCGTTGCGTGATGTCGCGGGAGACGCCAAAAGTTCCGACAATGACCCCGTTGGCGTCACGTAGTGGCATCTTCGTGGTCGAGGCCCAGCTCACATGGCCATCCCGCCAGATCTCTTTCTCCTCCTTACCCACCAATGGCTGGCCCGTCCTTATTATTTCCTCCTCTTCTCTGTGGAACTCTCGAGCATGTTCTTCGGTAAAGAAGTCAAAGTCGGTTTTGCCGACCGCTTGGGCAGGCGCGCTCATCCCAAAGCTCCTCACGAGTGCCTTATTGATCCGAGTAAAGCGGCTCTCGCGATCCTTGAAGTAGATCACGTCGGGGAGATTGTCCATGAGAGTGTGGAGCAGATGCCGTTCCTCAATCAGCGCCTCTTCCACCCGGGTGCGTTCGGCCCTTGTGCGCAGTGCATTGATCCCGTACGCCAAGTCATTGCTCAACTCCGTGAGCAGTTGCATCTCCTCGGGGTCAAAAGCGTCCGGCCTGTCCGAATAAATCGACAGTGTGCCGATGACCTGGTCATTGGAAATGATTGGCAGGGCAATGCTGGACGCATAGCCCCGATCGACGGCTTCTTTCCGCCACGGAGCAAGGCTGGGATCGGCTTGGATGTCTCGAGCTATCACAGGTTTCCCGGTGCGGATCGATGTCCCCACAGGCCCGCGCCCGCGCTCCGTATCCGCCCAAGTGATGCTCGCGGTTTGAAGATACCCGTCCTCGAAGCCAGCATGGGCCACAGGGCGTACCGACTTGCCCTCATCGTGTTCACAATAACCCACCCACGCCATGCGGTAGCCACCCGTATTTACCAAAATTCCGCAAATATCCTCCAACAAATGAGATTCTTCCTCGGCCCGCACGATCGCCTGGTTGCACTCGCTGATCGTTTGGAGGGCGCGGTTCACCCGGCGCAGTTCCTGCCCCGCTCGCTTGTGTTCGGTGATGTCACGGGAGACGCCGAATGTTCCGATGATGTAACCGTTGGCGTCACACACGGGCATCTTGGTGGTCGAGACCCAGGTCACGTGGCCATCCGGCCAGGTTTCCTTCTCCTCCTTGCCCACCAATGGCTGGCCCGTTCTGACTATTTCCTGTTCATCGTTGTAGGCCTCTTCAGCGTGCTCTGCGGTGAAAAAGTCAAAGTCAGTCTTGCCGACCGCTTGGGCTGGGTCGCTCAGCCCAAACTGCTTCGCGTGTGCCTTATTGATCCGGGTAAAGTGGCTCTCCCGGTCCTTGAAGTAGATCACGTCGGGGAGATTGTCCATAAGGGTGTGGAGGAGACGCCGTTCCTCGATCAACGCCTGTTCTGCCCTCATGCGGTCGGTGATGTCCTGCACAACACACACTGCCCGGTCAATGCCATTGGAGCTTTGGATTGGGAAGTATGACGCAAATAGGTCCCTTTCCCCAAGCTGGGGATAGTAGCTCTTGAATTCGAATTGGGCGACGTTACCCTGAAAGCACTCATCCAGTTTCTCCTTGACCGTTGTTTCAAAAAACTCCTCTCCCAACACTTCAGAAACGGAATGCCCGATTACAGCTCCTCGGTTCAATCCACGCTTGTCCAGGAAGGCACGGTTCGCCAGCAGGTAACGGTATTCCCTGTCCACAACAACAATCAATTCGTCTGAGCCTTCCACGGCCCTTTCGTATTCCTGCAGCAGCTCCTCGGCCCGCTTGCGCTCGGTGATGTCGCGGGAGATGCCGAATGTTCCAATGATGTTCCCGTTGGCGCCACGCAGGGGCATCTTCGTGGTCGCGTCCCAGGTCACGTGGCCGTCCGGCCAGGCTACCTTCTCCTCCTTGGCCACGATTGGCTGGCCCGTCCTAATTATTTCCTCCTCATCTTTGAAGAACTCCTTGGCATGTTCTGCACTAAAGAAATCGAAATCGGTCTTGCCGACCGCTTGGTCAGGGTAGCTTAGGCCAAGCTTATTTGAGAGCGCCAGATCAATCCGACTAAAGCGGCTCTCGCAATCCTTGAAGTAGATCAAGTCGGGTAGATTGTCCATAAGCGTATGGAGGAGATGCCTTTCCTCAATCAGCGCCGCTTCTGCCCGCTCGCGTTCGCGAAGTTCCACGGCAGGTCTCTCCAGCAAGCGAGAGTGCCTCTGCAATACAAAATAACCCGCCACAACCGCCGCAACACCGCTGACGCCGATCGTCATTAAATGGGAAACCCATATCGTGAGGTGCGGAAAGAGAACCATTTTCAGCCCCTCGTAAGCAGCCACGCCGCCCATCACCGCGAAGGACAGGTATGATAAAGGGCGAAAAAGGCGCCAGTCAGCAGAATGCTGGTGGCACGCTTCCACTTCGAGCTTCAAGCTGTCCATAGAGCAACTCCTTCCCATCACCCAGAATAGTTCCTTCTCTTCACGTTCGGCCGCTTAGTGGGTGTGGGCAGATTCGCGGTTCGCCCGGGAAATCGGGTATATCGGGCCGCTCAATGGGGGATTTGTTTGCAAGGTGGTTTTGGAATTGGAAACGTTTGGGGGTGGTTAAGGTAGGTACCGGCTTCCTCGCGATCGGATTGACCATATCGGCCCCCGGGCCCAGACAATTGCTGTTCCTGCCATATATCCCGGCGGATAAGATTGTTGACGAAATCTTTAATTACCATTGCAACAACGGGGACAAAGTTTATCAATGGCATATCCCATTTGCAATATATCATTTCACTGGATGGCATTGCAGGAGGTGGACGAAAATTGCCCTACTGAATTACGCAGAGACAGAGCCTTTGCCCGCGTTGGGCTTGGGAAAAGGAGGGGCGGCGGATTCTCCTTCGACACGATTACGGCCTGCTGCCTTGGCGCGGTAGAGGGCCTCGTCGGCGGCAGTGAGCAACACCTCCATATCCTGCTGGTTGGGATCGAGGGTAGTCGCTACTCCCACGCTAATGGTGACCTTAATGGAAAGGTCTTTGAGCGTAATGGGCTGGGAGCAAACCATTTCACGAAGGCGCTCCGCTTGGATAAGCCCCTCCGTATTCGAGCATCCCGGCGCCACGACCAGAAACTCCTCTCCACCAAAGCGCCCGACAAGGTCATAGATACGCGCGGATGTCCGTAACCGCCGGGCCACCTCGCACAACACTTCGTCCCCAGGCAGGTGCCCAAACCTGTCGTTAACCGATTTGAAAAAATCGATGTCTACCATCATCACAGAAAGGGAATTCTGTTCGCGGGCGGCGCGGCTCAATTCCGACAGCAGGAAATCCATGGTGGCACGCCGGTTCAGAAGATGGGTCAGAGGATCGTGCATCGCCTGTTCGCGAAGGGCTTCTCGCGCCTGGATCAGGCTATCCTGTAATTCAACAATCCGGGCTCCGGAACGAAGCCGCGCCTTGAGCTCGTGAGGATCGAAAGGCTTGGTGAGATATTCGTCCGCGCCAGCTTCGAGGCCCTCGACGAGATCTTGCTTGTAGCCCCGCGCGGTTAGAAGAATCAGGTAAATGTATGGCTGAAGGTCAAGTTTCCTCACCGCCCGGCAGATCGCCATCCCATCCAATCCCGGCATCATCCAATCCAGGATGGCGAGGCGGGGCGCGTTGTTCTGCTGGAGAAGCTGCCAAGCCTCCTGGCCGTCTGCCACCATCACAGCCTCATAACCCCACTTCACCACGTAGGCCTCTAACATCCGCCTGGTCACGGGATCGTCTTCGGCTACGAGGATTTTCATGGGTCGCTGCCGCCGCCCAGGCTGAGCAATACGGACTCCCGCTCCTCCAGGGCTAAATTACAACGCAGAATCGGCATTTCTGGTATATCGCCCAACGATGCCGGAATACCCTTATCAACCTCCGTCCTAACCGATAACATACATCTGATCGGTGCTGGGCACAATTGTAAGATTGGTGTGTAGTGCAAGGTGTCCTGTTGTTGGCGCGATTCCGCTTGCGCGCGGCTCACGCCTTATCGTAAGGTAATTACATTATGAAAACCATGCCGCGGTAGTTCCCTATTCGTGACGCTCTGAATCCGCAGAGCCCCGGTCCGGGCTGAATTGTTTATCCAACTTCCTACCCACTTCATACCCAGGAATTTATGGCCGTTGCCGTTACAACTCGTCCATCGCCTTCTCTTTGGGCATCGGTGCGCGAAGCGCTGCGGGGATCGCACCAGGACTACACCACGGGCAGCCTGACGCGCGCGATCTTCCTTCTCGCCGTGCCGATGGTTCTCGAGATGCTCATGGAATCTCTCTTTGCCCTCGTGGACGTCTTCTGGGTGGCGCGCCTGGGAGCGGAGTCAGTAGCCACGGTAGGATTGATTGAGGCGATGCTCACGCTGGTGTATGCGGTGGGAATGGGCCTGGGCCTTTCCGCCACGGCGATGGTGGCGCGGCGCGTCGGCGAGAAGGATCGCGAAGGAGCCGCCGTCGCGGCTGTGCAGGCCATCACCTTGGGATTGCTTGCTGGCCTCACGATGGGCGCTCCCTGTCTCCTTTTCGCGCCGCATCTGCTGCGGCTCATGGGGGCGTCTCCGGCCGTACTGGCCGTAGGCACTACCTATGCCCGAATCGCCATGGGCGGTTGCTTCGTCGTGTTGCTCCTGATTCTGAACAATGCAGTTTTTCGCGGCGCAGGTGACGCCGCCATTGCCATGCGCGTTTTGTGGCTGGCCAATTCCATCAATCTGCTTCTCGACCCCTGCTTGATCTTTGGCCTCGGACCGTTCCCACGCCTGGGCGTGACGGGCGCCGCCGTGGCCACGCTCACCGGCCGCAGCGTTGGAGTGGTGTATCAATTCTACCGGATGTTCCGCGGCGGCGAACACATCCGCATTTTGGCGCGGCAGTTGCGCATCCATGCGGAGGTCATGGTTCAACTGCTCCGTGTGTCATTGACCGGCATCGCGCAGATGCTGATTCCGCATATCGCCTGGATCAGCCTGATGCGGATCGTCAGTGTGTTTGGGAACGCCGCCCTGGCCGGATACACCATTGCCATCCGGATCATCATCTTCTTCATTTTGCCCTCATGGGGATTGAGCGGCGCCGCGGCCACCTTGGTGGGTCAGAATCTCGGCGCCCGGCAACCGGAGCGCGCGGAGCAGTCCGTGTGGAAGACGGGTGTCTACAACGCGCTGGTGATGGGGGGCGTGGGCGCATTCTTCATCGTGTTCGCCGGACCCGTGGTCCGCCTGCTTCACTCACGACCCGCAGATCGTTTCCCTCGCCACGGCCTGCTTGCGCATCGTGAGTATCGGCAACATCGGCTATGCCTACGAAATGGTGATGATGCAAGCCTTCAACGGTGCCGGAGACACTCTTACCCCCACGATCGTGAATTTTTTTGGCTTCATCGTGATTGAAATCCCGCTTGCCTACGCGCTGGCCATTCCCCTCGGCATGCACTCGAACGGCGTCTACTGGGCAATCACCATTTCCGAATCCGCCATTGCCGTCGCGATGGTTCTCCTATTCCGGCAGGGCCGGTGGAAGGAGAAGAAAATTTAGCAGGCGGTCTCGGAATTCTGGACATGATAACCGAGAGCGGCTATTCCGTGATGTCGGAAACGGAGGTCATTCGTGGACTGTAGAGGACGGAAGCGTGGGTGGTTTTCCGTAATGAAGCGGCGGTTTTCCGTGCTCGGCAAGGGGATAAGGAAGGGCCACAGCTCAGCGCAACTCCAAGGCAGGCTACGCCCGCAACATTTCATCAGCGCGTCATCGTTGACGACTAGGCCTGAGGCTGAATGATGGCTTTTTTCCGGCGTCGGGCGGGCACAGGTTTGGGCGGAGGAGTTTCATTGGATAGCTCAACCACCATGAGCTTGGTGACAAACTTCTTCGGCCCATGCAGATGGAAGTCAATGGAAGTGCGTTCCGCATCCGACTGGGTTACCACACCTAGTCCGTACTGAAAGTGCCTGACGCACCGGCCTTCTGGGAGTGACTGCATAACAATCTCCTTTTGGCGAGAGGATTACGAAATTAAAACCCGTGCCTTTCTTCCTTCTTGTGAGCACGAGTGAATCTTGGTGGAGACGACATCGTGACGCCGACATTAGTTGGTAACGGATTGCACCCGGCGCAGATTCAGAACATTCTCCACAGCGCACTTCACCACATGCGCGAGTTCGTTAGCGGAGAGGGGAGGCACAATGAAATCAAACGCGCCCCCTTCCATGGTATCCACATAGAGACTGACGTCAACCAAGCGCGACACCACAATGACCTTCACAGGCTTAGGTGCGCCCAGTGCCTTCTTCACGACGTCCGCCCATGTACCATCGGGCAGCCTGGCCTCGGTAAAGACCAAGTGGGGCGGATTCGCCTCTTGCAGCAGGGGCCCAAGTTCCTGGACGGTGGTCAGCCAACGGATCTGGATCGATTGACTCTCCAGAGCCAGTTTCAACAAATCCATCGAGGCCCCGGCTCTGTGCAGCAGGACCGCCGCAACCACTTCTTTCAGAGTACCGGGTTCCAGAAACCCTTGCCTGGCCGATGCCGGGGGCGCGATCGTCGGCGCGTTGAAAGATTCAGCGGAAAGCCCTGGAAATTCTTTGTGCCCGAACGCCTTTACCGGCGGGTAGTGGCGCGCCAAAAATTCGCGGATGTCCTGCTCGCTGATGCGGAGGTTGAGCTCAGCACAGCAAGCCGGTGTTTCCCTGCCCAGTTCCCGCTCTAATCGCTCAAAACATATGCCTGGGCCGTCCTGGAGTTTCAACGCGACCCAAAGATTCGTGTCGGAATGAATTCTGACGGTGAATTCGCGGGGCTCCCGGCTCGCGTCGAGCACCTGAAAGTTGTAAATTCGAGAATTAACGGCCACCTTGAATCCGGTGTACTGAATATACATGCCACTACCTTCTTGCTGGCTGTGAGGGCTGACCCATCAAACTAGAGTTGATGCTAGGGTCGGTTTGCCCCTTGGACCTCTTCCCGCACGGGGAAATTGGCGCCGGCGCGAACCTCGCGGGATCGCCTTACTTGGCTGCGGCGATAGCTGGCTCTGGCGGTTTGCCCGTCAGGACCTTTCGCAACTCTCGCGTGTGCTTCCGCAGGAGAGTCTTGCGGTACTGCTGCCGCCCGAATCTGGCTTTGTCACCGTTTCGTTGAGACATGGTTCCCTCCCAGGCAATCTCTGGGGCAACTGCGGCTCCAAACGGGCCTCAATCCTTAAGCAGTTCGGCCTTTTCTTGATGAAGCCCTTTCTGAATATTTCGCGGGCAGATCGACACCATGGCGTGAGAAAGTCCCACAAAACGCTTCATCCTGACCTGGCTAATTTCCAGGCAATTGAATCGGCAGAATTGAAGCCGCGCCAGTCCCCGCTTGAGCGCCTTGCAGGCCGTCTTTTGCTCGTCAAATCCCAGGGCCAGCGCTTTGACTTCTCCCGCTATACGGATCAGGGACCATCCCATTTCACGGATTTTCCGGTCCAGTCCGTAACCATCCAGGTTTATGACCAGTCTCCAGCAATAAGCAAAAGGCTTGCCCTCGACCCGCAGGGTTTCCGGCAGGCTCGCGTCCACTCTAATCAGGATCGAGCCGGCGTTGATTGTCTCCGCCATGAGCCCCCCACCTGTCTGGACTGGAGATCACCAGCCCGCCTGCGCGGGCAGAGAAACACGATGGAAAACCCTTTCATGATTCTGGTAAAGATCGAAAGCCTCTTTACTTCTGCTCGCCGGGCAGCGAGAAAGTGGGTCTCCCGGGGTCGCGCCCCAGCCGGGCAGTTTCAGATAACCCGAAGCGGTTCAGATGACCTGGAAGGTGAGGAGAGAAGGCTCAACTTCTTAACCATTCTAAGTAAATTAACTTGAATTGTCAACTAAAATCTGGCACTGTCTCAATCAGCATTAATACCATTAGTTAAGTCCAGGAGAAACCCCATGGATCTAGCACTCGTCCTCCGGCAGCGCCTCGAACAGTTGGACCTCGAGCAACGAAGTCTGGCCGCTGCCGCGCAAGTCACGGAATCCTACATCTCGCAGTTGCTCTCCGGGAGAAAAGCTCCTCCCGCTCCTACCCGGACCGATATTTATGACAAGCTGGAGCCCTTGCTGAAGTTCCCGAAAGGCGAACTTGCGCGCATGGCAGAACTCCAGCGCCAGGAAGAAATAAAAAGAAAGCTGGTAGCCTCGCCCGCACCGCTGTTCATGGAGGTTCGTGAATTAGTCTTGAGTAAATGCCAACCCGACAAGAAAAAGCAGATGCGCACGATCTTTGAGCAGCAACCCTTCGGCGAACTTGAACGCCTGGTGACGCAAAAGCTTCTGGAGGTGGTGAAGGGAGTCGCCAAGAAAGAGCTCGCGAACGAAAAATGGCTGCGGCAGGTGGCTCGACTCAGTCATCAAAGCTACGAACAAATGCGCGTCACCATTCTGGACTTTCTCGATGAAGATGTCTTCAACCTGTCACCCAAGAACTGCGTCGCCTTTTTGCAGCCGCTCATTCAATCGTGGGATATCGACCTAACGACTTTTGGTATGGACATCATCCTGAACCACCGGGTAGCGCCTGGGCGGGTGAAGAAATTCGAGTACGTGGAAAAGGAACCCGAGACCACTCCCCAGGAAGAACCGGGGCTCACCTCTTTTCTTCACAATGCTTCCCTTCGCGGCGATGCAACCGCGGAGGAAATCGAGTTTTTGAAAAAACTGCGCTTCAACGGGAAAAGCCCTACGGCACTCTATTATTACCGGGAGATCCAGAGCCTGAGGGACCCCCTCCACTTTCAGGCCCCGTAACGGCCCGCGCCGAGGGCGGCGAAAGTGTGGGGTGGAGGGCACACCGCGACCGGGGTGCTCCGCCGAGGGTTTTTGCGACGCGCTTCCGGCTCAGTCCTTCAAACACGAGTTCCTAACTTCTGCTTCCTCTGCCCCATCGAATTGTGGATAATGTCCCAGCTGGCGATTGTCTTTTCCGGCCCAGCGCCCGATTTGAAGGATGAGGTCTTTATGGGTGACGTCGTACAAACGCAAGCGTTCATTCAAAAGCGCATTGCTTCCGTCGACGCCTTGCGCGGATTCGACATGTTTTGGATCGCAGGTGGAGAAAGCATCATCCATGCGCTTTACAAGGTATGGCCCAGTGCGGCCACCCGGACGCTCAATATGCAATTTGAGCACGTGCCTTGGGATGGCTTCCATTTCTACGATTTGATTTTTCCCCTCTTCCTCTTCGTGGTGGGTGTGGTCCTGCCCTTTTCACTGACACGGCGGATGGAAGAAGGAGCGGACCGCCGGCAGTTTTACCGCCACATCCTAAAACGCTTTCTGCTGCTCTTCCTGTTTGGCTTGGTATACAACGGTCTGCTCGACTTTAACATGCACACCATGCGCCTACCCGGGGTCCTGCAACGCATTGCCATTTGCTATTTCATTGCCGCCCTGGTGGTCATGAATACCAGCATTCGCGGCCAGGCGATTGTGGCGGGCAGCATTTTGATCGTCTACTGGCTGATCATGAAGCTTATCCCCGTCCCAGGCATCGGAGCTGGCGTGATCACTCCGGAGGGCAACCTGGCAGGTTACCTGGACCGCCTCATCATTCCCTTGCGATTCTGTTGTTACACTTTTGGCGACAATGAAGGCCTGCTTTCGACCTTGCCGGCAATCTCCACCTGCCTGCTGGGCGTGCTGGCCGGACATTGGCTGCGTTCCGGCAAATACACACCGAATCGCAAGGTGTTTGGACTGGCGGCGGCGGGCGTCGCGAGCCTATTCGTCGCCTGGGTGTGGAGCTTTAACTTTCCCATCATCAAAAACATCTGGTCGAGCTCCTTCGTGCTCTGCGCTGGCGGCTGGAGCCTGCTGCTGCTCGCCCTCTTCTATTGGATCATCGACGTGCGGGGTTATCAACGCTGGTCGTTCTTCTTCAAAGTGATTGGCATGAACGCCATCACCATCTATCTAGTCGACCGGTTCTTTGATTTTGGGGTCATCACCAAGGTCTTCCTGCACGGTCTCCTGCCAATGATTGGCCAGATCGAACCCATGATCTGGAGCTGTAGCGTGGTTTTCACCATGTGGCTGTTCCTGTATTTCCTCTATCGGCAAAAGATCTTCCTCCGGGTGTGACAACAGGATACGGTTCCAGTCCTCTGCGAGCAACCCGTAGACCTCGGTATCAAGGAAGTGGTCATCGACCGCCTGGGCCTGCCGCAACACGCCTTCCTTCGAGAAGCCGAGCCGTTTGGGAACAGCACAACTCTTGGGATTACTGGTGGCGCACCGGATCTCGATGCGGTGGAGCTTGAGTTCAAAAAATAGGTAATCAATCATGGCGCGGCATGCGCCGGTCATCAGTCCTTTTCCCTGGTAGCTCTCCCCCAACCAATAGCCAATCAAGGTGGAACGGTTTTCCCAATCGATGTTACCCGCACCAATGACTCCCGCCAGGCAACCTTTCCACCAAATACCCAGGGTGAATCCGCCATTGGCAGTCAATTGTTGGAGCGACGATTTGATAAGCGTTTTGCAATCGTCGAGGGATTTCTGCGCGTCCCACTCCGGCAGCCACTGGCGCAGGAACTCGCGGCTCTGGCCCATCAACGCAAACAACTCTTCCGCGTGCTGGTACTCCAGTAGCCGCAGCTCCGCACCATTCGCCAACGAGTGGGAGAGCATGGTTTCCTCCGCGTCGTGAGCAAGCCCCAAAGAGGGGGCCACTCCGCAAGGCCACCCCGGACTCAGGCCACGGCTTCCGCTTCAATTTCCACCAGCATTTCGGGATCGATCAAGCGAGCCACGCCGATCAGGCTGGTGGCGGGATGAACTTCGCCGAAAAATTCCACATGAGCTTTGGCGACTTCCTCCCATCGCTCGATTTGGGTCACGTAGATGCGGGTACGGACCACGTGTTCCAAGCTCAATCCCAATCGCTTCAGAGCATTTTCGATATTGCGGATGGTCTGCACGGTCTGTGCGTACATATCACCGGGGGCCAGCACTTTGCCGGAGGGATCGGTGCCCGTGGTTCCGGAGACGTGCACGACGTCCCCCACTTGCACGGCGCGCGCGTATCCCATTTTGGATTCCCAGGGGGTACCGGAAAAAGTCTTATTCCGTTTGATTTTCATCTGTAGACCTCCGAATTCATCTTCGCAGCGATCGGCTCATCACTGCGGGGTGCGTGCGCTTGCTAAGCCTTTTCAAAGTAGCGTCGATGGGCCCGCGCGGCGAAGGCAAGGCGTTGCCTGCGCCTTACGAGGGCCTCGCGATACCGCCGTTTTTCTTCCTTGGTGTGAGGAATCAGGGGAGGGATTTCTTGCGGCTTCCCTGCGTAATCGACGGCCACATAGGTAACGAAGGCCGAACTGGTCTGTTGCCTCTCGCCCGTCAAGTAATCCTCCCGGTACACTCTCACTTCCGCTTCCAGGGACGTCCGAAACGTGCGAGTGATATGGGCGCGAAGAACCACCAGTTCACCCACGCGAATCGGATAAAGGAAATCGAGATTGTCCACCGCCACCGTTACCACCTGGGAACGCGCGTGGCGATGCGCCGAGATCGCTCCGGCAATATCGATCAGGTGCATTACCCTGCCGCCCAGTAGGTTTCCAAGGGGATTGGCGTCGTTGGGGAGCACCACTTCCAACATCTCGGCGGCAGATTCAGCAACGGTTTTCCCTGGGAGTTTTGCCATGTTGTTCAATCTTCAAAATGGTGAGTCGCGGTGCGACACAAGGCCGTCTGGCGGAGCACTCGGAGGATGAGCGAGCAGATGCGCGTTCTGGTTCATTTGGGGACAGGCCCGCTCTCGTTCGAGGTCTCGGAACCAAAGCAAGATCGGAACCGATCTACAGACGCCACAGTCGGCACGGCGGAGCCCGGCCGATCGGTTTGCCTTAGCTGGTCCGTACGCCTATACTATGCGAGCCGGCGGGTCGTTGCAACCGGAATCAATAGCTCGGCGTCCCGGAACTGGGAAACGTTCCGGCGGGCCTTGCGCGAAAGCGTGGGAAGGGCAAGAGTCGACCCAAAGCAAAGGAAAAGAATATGTCTCCGGAAGCCGAGAAGACCCGGCGCGAGTTCCTGGAAGAGGCGCTGCGCCAAGATCCCCATAATACTTTCGCACGCTACGGGCTGGCGCTGGAGTTTGTAAATAGCGAACCCGCTGCCGCCTGGACCCACTTCCAGTACCTTCTCCTGCACCATCCCGAATACTCAGCCACCTATTACCAGGCTGGGATGTTCCTCGTGAAGCAGGGACGCCTTGACGAGGCACGCAAAGTTCTTGCCACCGGGGTGGAAATCACCGGCCACCAAAGGAAACAGCACGCCCAGGCAGAACTTCAGGCTGCCTTGGACGACCTCAACGACAGGTTATAAGACCCTACGAGACCATTCTGCGGCCCTTTTCAGGTATAATTTCACGCTGGCGAATGTCCACAAATCCGGGTACAAACACGCTGAGTGATTACAGCCGGGAGAAGCAGGCTGTTGCCTTGACTTCCGTCGCGGCGGCGGTGTTGCTGACCACAATGAAATTGACGGTCGGGATTTGGACCGGGAGTCTGGGAATTCTTTCGGAGGCTATGCACTCCGGCCTGGACCTGGTAGCAGCGGCAATCACCTACCTCTCGGTGCGTCTTTCGGATAAACCCGCGGACCCAGAGCACCCCTTCGGACACGGCAAAGTGGAACACCTTTCCGCTTTCATCGAGACCGGCCTGCTCATCGTCACCTGTGGGTGGATTGTCTGGGAAGCGGTGCGGCGGCTCTTTTTCCGTGAGGTGCATGTAGAACCGTCCCTTTGGGCTTTCGGAGTGATGTTCATCTCCGTTACCATCGATACGTTCCGCTCGCGCGCGCTTTTCCGCGTGGCGCGCAAATACAATAGCCAGGCTCTGGAAGCAGATGCCCTGCACTTCTCCACCGACGTCTATAGCTCGACCGTGGTGATTCTGGGATTGATCCTTGTGTATGCTTCGGAACAACGCCGCCTGCACTGGCTGCAGGACGCTGACCCGGCGGCGGCGCTGGTAGTGGCGGGGATTGTCGTTTACATCACGCTGCGCCTGGGGAAAAGGACCGTTGACGCGTTGGTCGACGCGGCACCCACGGGAACAAGCGCGTTGATCGCGGAGACCGTGTCGCGGGTCTCCGGCGTGCTCAGCCTCGACCGCATTCGGACGCGCGAGAGCGGCAGCCGGTTGTTCGTGGATTTGCGGCTCACGCTCGCCGACAACATTTCTCTCGAGCATGCAAAATCCGTCGCCGACGTTGTGGAAGGGGAAGTTCACCGCTTGTTTCCCACGGCGGACGTCGTCATCCATACTACGCCGAAGGAGCCCTCCTCCGGCGACTTGGTGGCGAAAATCCGCGCCGTAGCGCACCGCCAGAACTTCCTGGTGCATGAGGTGACGGCCTATGAAGTGAACGGCCGAATCAACGTTCACCTCGATCTGGAAGTTGACCCTCAGTTGCGCTTGGCGGAAGCTCACGACCGGTCAACACAACTCGAGAGTGAGATCAAGGCGAACCTGCCGGAAGTAAACGAAGTGAACGTGCATCTCGAACCTCTCCTCGTGGCGGTGGAAACCGGAAACGAGGCTCGTATGGATCATTTGGCGGTGGAGCATGAGTTGGAGCAGCTCGCGCGCGACACTCCGGGAGTACTGGATTGCCACTCCGTCGAAGTCCACCAGGTGGGCGGCAATGCCGTGGTTCGGCTTCAATGCACATTCGAGCCAGATCTCCCCATCGGCAAGGTACATGACATCACGGAAACCCTGGAATTCAAGTGCCGCCAAGCTTTCCCGCAAATCTCCAAAATCACGATCCATGCCGAGCCCCTGGGCAAGGCATGAGTTGCGGAAATTCGTATCCGCCCGCGAAACATCAAAATCCGAAGTAAGTTGTGCGGGGAAAGACGCGGATCAGAAAGAGGAAGGCCAGGACAGGGGAGTTATTTGCCAGCCTGTTTTGCCCGCGCATGTGCGCCGTGGAGGGCATACGCAAAGATACCACTCCCCCTGGTCACCACCGGGTCACGGTAAGAGACCTCCAGGAGCATTTACGGCGTAGCAGGGATTGCTACTTGGGTTTAGGCGTCGCCGCCGACGCGGCCGAAGGGGTCGCGGGCTTGGCAGGCGGCCACGGCATCCGCCACCGGATTCGCAGCGTCATAACGCTTGATGATCTCTTCCGTAATTTCGATATCCTTGGAGGCGAAGTAAATAGGAATCTGCGCGTCATCCAAGACCAACGTAAAGCCATTCTGCTGGGCATAGTCCGTGATGACATGGACCATCTTTTTGTCCGATGTTGTTAATGGCTTCGTCGCGGTCATGGTTGAAATCGTTCTGCGCATCCTCGGCAGAACGCTTCAACAGCTTTTGCTTGTCTTCCGCCTCGCGGTTTAGACGACCCTGCTCTTCGTCACTCAGCGTCGCGGACTGCTTCGTCAATTGGTCTTGAATGGCCTGGATTTCCTGCTGCAGACGTTGCAGTTCCTGCTGGCGGGGTTGGTACTTCTTCTGCAAATCGGCAAAAACCTTCTTGCCCTCGGCGGTACTGGCGATCGCTGCCTGCATATTGATTACCCCAATCTTGCTTTGGGCAGGTGTGGCGCTCTGGGCGCATAGAGAGAGACGGGCCTCCCAGTACCGCCATCAGTGCGGCAAGTACAATCAATCGGTTCTTCATTCAAACTCCTTCAAAATTCTAAAGTTCCAAATCGAGTTCGTTCTCTAAACTACTAACTTCGCACACGGAATGCATCTGGCCGTCATTCCTCTGCCCCTTGATGAGGAGGAACGAAAATGTACACTCCCGGGCGCGACGGAACAACCTATTTGGGTTTCGTCGCCGACGATGGCGAGGCCGGGTGCGCCGCGGGCTTGGCAGATGCTCCGGCATCCGCGACCGGGTTCGCAGCGTCGTAGCGTTTCACAATTTCCGCCGTGATGATCAATGTCTTTTGCGGCGTAATAAATGGGGATCTGGGCGCCATCGATAACCAGGGCAAAGCCATTTTGTTGGGCATAGTCGCTGATGATGCGAACCATCTTTTGGCCGATCCGGCGGATGGCCTCATCCCGGTCAGCGGCAAAATCACTCTGCGCGTCGTCGGTCGAACGCTTTAAGAGCTTTCTGTTTGTCCTCCAGATCCCGCGACAATCGACGTTGTTCCTCGTCGCTCAACGTGGCCGACTGTTTGCTCAACTGATCTTGGATGGCTTGGATTTCCTGCTGCAGCCGCTCCAGTTCCTGCTGACGCGGCTGATATTTCTTTTGCAGGTCCGCAATCGCTTTCTTTCCTTCTGCGGTGCTCGCAATCGCGGAATTAATGTTGATGACGCCGATCTTGCCCTGGGCGTGCGCAGCAAGGGGGACTCCCATAATGGCCAGAAATACGGATGAGTGTGATCAATCGGTTCTTCATTCAAGCTCCTTCAAAAAGCTAAAGTTCCAAATCAAACCCTGATTTTAACTCATTTCGCTCTCGCCTAAAACGTTCGCTGCACGGTGAATCCGACGCGGCCGGAGCGCTCCTTCAGGCGGAATGGGACGAAATTCCGCAAGGCGTCGAGATAGGTCGCCTCATTCGGAAACAGCGACTCGGGCGGCAGATTCTGCGGCGGCGTAATCACATCGTTCACTCGCAGCCAGTTGAGCCCATAAAAGATATGGATCGGAGCGTTAACGACGGGAAGGAGAACCTGCAAATCGAGCCCCGTTGAGCGCGTGGCCGGTAATTCGTCACGGCAATGGGTTTCAACTCCGAGGGAATGGGGAAATAGGGGTATTGGCTCTCAATCGAGCTCAAGGATCCGGGGGTAAGTTTGAGCTGGTTTGGCCACAAAGCCATATCCGCTCCAGCGTCCGACAAAGAAAGCCATGCTGGCGGTCGAATCCGACGATGGGAAATCGATATTCGAAGTTAAAGATTGCCTCCGTGTCGCCGCCGGGGAAAATCGGAGATGCAATGGGGAAACTGGTGGAAGAACCGCACGAATTGGAACTTGCTCCGGTCTGGGTGGTCCCGGTAATCGGCTGGCCATTAACATTGCGGTTGCATACAGAAACCACCGTGGGATAAAACGCCATCGGGCTAACGGTGCGGATATCAAAACCCCGCACATCCATCTCACCACCAATGTAGTAGCGGGAGAAAGGTGGAACCACTCGGCCGCCGTAACCGATGACGCTGGAGACGAGGAACCGCATCCCGATCGCGGTGGGGTGGTCCGAGCGAACGTTGCGAACCGGGTGGAAATACTTGGCTTCGATCATGGGGGTGATCGTGTTCACGTTCCCGCCGATGGCGCTTCCCGAAAAGCCCATGCGACGCATAGAGATATTTGCCCCGCGTGGGGGTCCAGGCGCTGTTGATCGTGCTGTATAGGTACGTCGGCATGATCTGGCTGGAAATAATGCCGGTCAGGGCGTTGGGACCCGTCAAGCCACTGAAATTGATGGCCTCGAAATAAGCCTCGGACGCCGCACTAAATGCCGTGCAAGCTGCTTCGGCTGAAGCTATAGGTCAGGCCGACGCGCGCAAAACTGCGCCGCAAGGGGTAGCTGGCAAATAAAGTGAACCCTTCGGAATTTTGAGTGAAGTTCTGCCCGTAATATTGGCCGTAGGACGACTGCGCCAAAAGATTGGGATTGATGCCGCTGTAAATCGCAAGCTGCCGAATCTGGTTGTAGTTATAGTCGCTCTTGAACACGGTAAAGCCGGCGGTGATGGGGCGATCAAGAAAATAAGGTTTGGTGAAACCGAACGAGTACATTTTCTGGAAAGTGCCCCATTTGAAACGCCAGACTGAGAGTCGCGCCAAGGCCCAGAAAATTGTTCGTGGCGTAATTGAGACCTATAAAGGTCCCTGCCAGTCCGCTGACGCCACCGGAAAGCCCGATGGAGTTCTTCCCCTTCTCCTTGACCTTCACCAGGATGTCAACGGTTTTATCCTTCGCATTCTGCTTGATGTCGTAATCCTCTTTTTTGATCTCATCAAAAAAGCCCAATTGGTTCATTTTCAAAACACTATAGTCCCACAACTGGGAACTGAAAACGCCGCCTTCATCCAATAACAATTCCCGGCGGATAACCTTGTCGCGCGTCTTGGTATTTCCCGAAAACTCGATGCGGTGGACCGTGAATTGATTATCTTCTTCAAAATCCAGCGCCAGGTTGATGAGTTTCTTCCGATTATCCTGCTCGATATCCGGCGATGCAGTAAAATTGATGTACCCGAACTGCCCGTACAACTTGGTGTAATTTTCAATCGCCTTGCGCACCTTCGAGAGAGCGAAAAGATCACCCGGCTTCATCCCCAAAATCGGGGCCAGTTGCTCTTGCTTGAAAAGCTTGTTGCCGCGGATGTGGAAGGTGCCCAATCGGTATTGGGCGCCCTCCTCAACACCGATCTTGACATCTACCCGCTTGCCGCGCCCCCAGCTCCAGAAAAAGAAGGGCCAGCGCCGTCCCGTGTCAACCATCTTGGTTTCGGGTTCCTTCGGTAAGGCGAAAAAGTAGCCGTGGTCGCGGTAAAGGTCACGGATGTTTTCCAGGTCCGCTTCGATGCGGTCCTTATCGTAAGTTTTGTGGAACCAGTAGAACCAGGGTGGCGCGCCCGATGGACGTGAATACTTCATCGAGCGCACCAGTTGGGCGTCCGTAAACACCGTGTTGCCGGAAAAGCGGATATCCCCGAGTTTCACCTTGGGGCCTTCCACCACAATAAAGGTCAGCGCCACGGAATTCGGGGGAATGTTGCGCGTGCGGTGGCGAACCGTCGCGAACATCTTTCCATGCGCTGCCAACAGTTCTTGTAGCACTACCTCCGCGTGTTTGATGACCACCGGGTCATACTGGGATTCGATGGTCAGCCCGACCTTTTCCTTCTTGAAAGCATCCAGGACATCGGACTGCTCCACGCTGCTCAACCCTTTGTAATCGATGCTGCGGACCAGCTTCTTTTCTCGCACATAGAAGGTGATGATTTTGTTGCCATTCGGCGCGTCGGCGGCTTCCAGGCGAACATCGTCCAGGAAGCCGGTATTCCACAATGCCATAAAGTCACGTTCCAGGGCGCTTTCATCATAAACATCCCCCGCGTGCGAAAAGATGCGCGCTCGCAACGTGCTAGCAGGAATACGCCGATTGCCGCGGAAAATAATCGAATCAATGGTTGGCTTGTGCTCTTCCTGTGGAGGCTGCTCCGGCCCCGTTGGAGTCGTCAGTTTTTGGGGCTGTTGGGGCTTTTCCCCGGGTCCTGGTGCGGGTGGCTGGGCCACTTCGGGAGTTTCCAACTGAAGCTGTCCCGGAGTCGGTTCAGGCGCTTTCTTTTCCGCAGGCTTTTGAGGAGTCGCAGGTGGGTTCTGCGCGGCGGGCGGAGGATTCTGCGTTTTTTGGTCCGGCGGGGGGTTCTGCGCCGCGGCCGACAGAGGCAACCACAGAATCAGTGCCAGGGCGGGAGATCCCAGCCGAAACAGCTTCCCTCGACGTCCAGGCACACACCATGTCATCTTTTTCAAGAGAAAGCGATCCCCCCCTCGCACACGCCAAAACCAAGACAATCCGATGCCGGGATCCCGCCAGAAGTTGGCCGGAAGTATTTTTGCACCAGAAAGCCTCTCGCCCCTCCCGGAGATTCCAGCCTCCCAGGATCTGGGCGTGTGGATTGTCCGCTTAGCGGCCGGGATAACCGTGGTGACT
This sequence comes from uncultured Acidobacteriota bacterium, assembly GCA_963825395.1. GTDB lineage: Bacteria > Acidobacteriota > Terriglobia > UBA7540 > UBA7540 > Bog-366. Next base: position 46,367 of record CAWGTQ010000032.1, read on the forward strand.
CGCCCTAGTGGGAGAGCGGTGTGGCACCGACCAGTTTGTCGTTTACTGAACGATAGTAGAGCGCCTCGTTCTCGACGATAACTTCCAAAACCGCCGGAGGATGAATCTCACCTTGGATCAATGCCTCCGAGAGCGGATCTTCAACGTACTTCTGCAATGCCCGGCGCAGAGGCCTAGCGCCGTATGAACGGTCCACGCAAGTCTTATCCAATATCCACCGCGCGGCCTCCGGCGACAGCGTCAATGATATATTCTTCTGGGTAAGATTTTGGTTCATCTGCCCAACCAGGAGGTCCAGAATCTGGATCAGGTCATTGTCCGTCAGGGCATTGAAGACGATGATCTCATCCAAACGGTTCAGGAACTCAGGGTTGAAAAGCCGCTTCACCTCGCTCATCACCAGCTCTTCGGCTTTTTTCTCCGTGGCGCCTTCCACCCCTGATTGGAACCCCATGTGCGACCGGCGTTCCAGGTAACGCGCGCCGATATTCGAGGTCATGATGATAATGGCGTTCTTGAAGTCCACCGTATTGCCGAGGCCATCCGTCAACTGGCCATCCTCAAAAACCTGCAAAAGGATATTGAATACATCCGGGTGGGCCTTCTCAATCTCGTCAAGCAGAATCGTGGAATAGGGAGCCCGCCGCACGCGCTCGGTAAGCTGGCCACCCTCTTCGTAACCGACATACCCCGGCGGGGAGCCGATTAACTTCGAGACCGAGTGCTTTTCCATAAACTCCGACATGTCAAAGCGCACCAGGGCGCGCTCCGAACCGAACAGAAAGGCAGCAAGTGAGCGGGCCATTTCTGTCTTTCCCACACCGGTTGGGCCAAGAAACAGAAACGAGCCCACCGGTCGGCCGGGCAGCTTCAGGCCTGCCCGGGAACGGCGAATGGCGCGCGCCAAGGCAGAAATTGCCCGATCCTGGCTAATAATGCGCTTATGCAGTTCTTCTTCGATACGGAGCAGCTTGGCGCCTTCCTCTTCTTTGATGGCGGTTACCGGAACGCCTGTCCAGCGGGCCACCACCTCCTCAATATCATCCTGCGTGACCACTCCCATAGCGGTCTCATCGATGTTGTATTTTTCGCGCAGCAGGCGAAGGTTCTCGCGTTCCTTACGTTCTTCGTCGGAGTAAAAGCGCGCCTTCTCGAATTCGTGGTTGGCAATGGCATTCTCCATGCGGTGCACCACAAACTTGATGCGCTTCTGCACATCGATCATTTCCTCGGGCAACGAACTCTGCCGCAGCTTCACACGCGCGCCCGCTTCGTCGATCAAATCCACGGCCTTGTCCGGCAGGAAACGGTCGGGGATATAACGATTGGAATGGTAAACGGCCCCATTCAGTGCCTCGTCCGTGTAGGTTACCGCATGAAATTTTTCGTACCGGTCTTTGATGCCAAACAGAATCTTGATGCCTTCGCCTTCCGAGGGCGGCGGAACTTTGACCGCCTGAAAGCGCCGCTCCAGCGAACGGTCTTTCTCGATGGACTTGCGATATTCAGCGGGCGTAGTGGCGCCAATGCACTGGATTTCGCCGCGCGAGAGGGCGGGCTTCAAAATGTTGGCGGCATCAAGCGACCCTTCCGCCGAGCCGGCGCCCACCAGCGTGTGCAGTTCGTCGATAAAGATGATGGCGTTCTGCGCCTCCATCAATTCCTTCATGATGGTCTTCAGTCGTTCTTCAAACTGGCCGCGATACTTGGTGCCCGCCACAATCAGGGAGAGATCAGGGCCAGAATTCGTTTGTCGGCGAGGAAGGACGGTACATCACCGTCGGCGATCCGCTGGGCCAAACCTTCCACAATGGCGGTTTTTCCCACGCCCGGCTCACCGATCAGCACGGGATTGTTCTTGGTGCGGCGGCAGAGAATCTGGACGACGCGCTCCAATTCCCCTTCGCGGCCAACTAGCGGGTCCAATTGGTTTTCCATGGCGGACTGCGTCAGGTCGCGGCTGAACTCGCCCAGCAGAGATGTTTCCTTGGGCCGGGCGGCAGCAGCCTTATCGTTCTGCACACGGCTCAGTTCTTCGCGCAGAGTGGAGAGCCGCAAGCCACGCTCGTGGAGGATTTCCGCCGCAAACGACTTGTCCTCGCGCAGCAGGCCCAGCAGCAGGTGCTCCGTGCCAATGTGCTTGTGCGCCAGACGTTCAGCTTCCTCCGCGGCATAGGCCAGCACGCGTTTGCATTCCTGGCTGAGCGGCAGGTCCACCGAGGTCGAGACCTTCTCGCGGATGGGCGTCCGGCCCTCGATCTGTTTGCGAATGGATTCAATCGAGGCGTGCGACCGCAGAAAACGGTTGGTGAGTGCCTTGTCTTCGCGCAGGAGCCCCAACAACAGATGCTCGGTCTCAATGAAGGGGCTGCCGAATTGACTGGCTTCGTAGCGCGCGAAAAAGATTACACGCCGGGCTTTTTCAGTGTACCTCTCGAACATAGCTCCTCAGTTCTTCGTGGAGCCCCGCCTTCCCTGCTACCCGCCGTGCCCCAGGAAGTGCGGGGGTCATGGAACTATTGGAACTACCCATTCCGTCAACTTTCCCTTCGCCAAGCGCAAAGTCCGATTGGCGCGACGGGCTAGGTCCAGGTTGTGCGTCGCCAGCACCGAGGTTAAATGATGCGCCCGGTGCAGGTTTTCGAGCAGGTCGATCACGCGCTCCGCCGTACGATGGTCCAAACTTCCCGTGGGCTCATCTGCCAATAAGAGGGCAGGCTGATTGGCAAGTGCGCGGGCCAAGGCTACTCTCTGTTGCTCCCCGCCCGATAGTTCACCCACACGGCGTTGTGATGCGTTTTCAAGCCCGACTTCGCCCAGTAATTCTCGGGCGCGCGCCCGGGCATCACTCATGCCACACCCGCGAATCAACTGCGGGATGACAACATTCTCAAGCGCGCTAAATTCCGGCAGAAGATAATGCATCTGCCAGACAAAGCCTATCTTCTCATTGCGATACAAAGCGCGTTCGTCTTCGCGGTACTCACTCAGTCGCCTTCCCTCAAAGTATACCTCACCCTTCGTCGGAGTGTCCAGCGCAGCCAACAAATGCAATAGCGTTGTCTTGCCGGAACCGGATTCTCCCACCAAGGCCACGAACTCCCCCGCCTGTACTTCCACGCTCAAATCGTCAAGGACCAGGACTTCTTCACTGCCGGAACGGAAGGATTTCGTCAGGCCGTGGGCCCGCAGGAGCGTCCGTGGTCCGTGGTCAGTGGTCCGTCATCCGTTGTCCGTCGGATCAGTTGCATGTCCTCGCTTCACACTATGGTCCCAATGCCGGAGCGTCCATAGCCCGATTGTCAGTGGTCACGATGTATTTCACCTTTCGACGATGTTCCATCGCCAAAGCAAGGGACAACGAACTGACTGACGACGGATCAATCGAACTTCACTCGTATCTGAAGAATCTCCACCGGATTCAGCCTCGCCGCCGCGAGCGACGGATAAAGTGTTGCCAGAAAGCTAATGGTGATGGCCGCGGCCGCAATCCACACGCCATCCAGCGGGTGGGCATGGAAGGGCACCGATGACAGCGCGTACACGTCCGCCTGGAGTGGAATCAGCTTGTAAGTATTCCCCAGCCACGAGACCCCATAGCCCAGGATCAGTCCGAGAAAGGTACCCAAGCCGCCAATCGCCACGCCGTGGAGCGTGAACACGGCCCAAACCTGCCGCTGCCGCGCGCCCATGGACATCAGCACCGCGATGTCGCGGTTCTTTTCCATCACCATCATCACCAGCGCGATGAAAATATTCAGCGCCGCCACCACCACAATGAGGCCGATCGTCAGGATGGTGACCAGCCGCTCCAGGCGCAGAGCGCTGAACAGCGAATGGTTCTGCTCAATCCAGGTGGTGGTGTCAAACCCCTTTCCCGCCGCGCGGCGAATCTCTTCCGCCACCTCCGGGGCGCGGTAAATATCATCAATCTTGAACTCGATCACGGAGACCACGTCGGCAAGATCAAACAGGCGCTGGGCGGCGGCGAGATTCGTGAACGCCCAAGTGGCGTCAAAATCGTAGAAGCCCGAATCAAAAACCCCCACCACGCGAAAGTGGCGGAACTTGGGCACGATCCCCTGCGGAGTCAAGTAACCTTGCGGGCTGGTGACCAGCACCGTGTCACCCACATAAACCCCCAAGGCAGTCGCCAGCTCCTTGCCGATGATAATGGGGTCGGCGTTGGGAAAGGTCTCTGACAAACCCGCGAGGGATCCCTCGCGCAAATGCCGCAGGAGGGTACCCACCTTCACTTCCTGCCCGGGTTCGACACCCTTCAGCAACAGCTCCCTGCGCGCGCGAACTGCTGGAAACCAGGGCTTCCTCATAGAGCGAGGGCGCGGTGGCCACCACGTGCGGCAGGTGCGCCAGGCGGCTCGAAAGCTGATCGAAGTTCCGGATGCCATCGTTCTCCTTGCGCACCAGATTGATGTTGGCCGTGGCGCCGAGCAAGCGGCTCTCCAGTTCCTCGCGGAAGCCGTTGTTGATGGCCAGCGAAATCACCAGCGCGCAAACGCCCGCCGTCACACCCAGCACGGAGATCACGGTGATGATCGAAATCGCCGCCTGCCGCCGCTTGGCCTTGAGGTAACGAAGCGCCATAAAGAATTCAAAATTCATACGCGTCAACATTACCACCAAGCGAGCGCAACGCGGACCTGTTTTGCGGGCCTGCAGCACATCCCTTATAGGCAAGGGAAAGCCGCGGACCTAAAAAGCAGGTGCCGCGCTACACTTCTACTCGCTGTGTTTCTCCGGGCGAAGCAGCGGGAAAAGGATGACGTCGCGGATGGAGCGCGAGTCGGTCAGCAGCATGGTGAGGCGGTCAATGCCGATGCCCTCACCGCCCGTGGGCGGCATGCCGTAGCTGAGCGCGCGAATGTAATCCTCGTCGATGGCGTGCGCGGTCAAATCGCCTTTTTCGCGCAGGTTCTGCTGGTATTGGAAGCGGTTGCGCTGCTCCTCGGGATCATTAAGCTCGCTGAAGGCGTTGGCGATTTCCATTCCGCCGATGTAAAGCTCGAAACGCTCGACGAAGTTCGGGTTGTCGGGCTTCTGCTTGGAGAGCGGCGAAACCTCCAGCGGGTAATCCACAATGAAGGTGGGCTGAATCAGGTGCTCCTCCGCCACGAGTTCAAAGAAAAGAGCCAGGAGTTCGCCCGATCGCTTGTCCTGAACGGCTTGCGCTGGGATCGGCGCCACGCCGCGCTGCACCAGCCACTGGTTAAGGCCCGGAACGCGGTCAGCCATGGCTTGATGGTCATCCAATTGGGGCAGGGTCAGTCCGTCCACCTCACTGGGCCAATAGCGCAGCACGGCCTCTTTCATCGTGAGCTGCTCAAACTTCGCAAACGAGATGCGCTGGCCGCAATAGTCAAACTCCACGCTCCCCAGCACCGCTTCCGCCACGCGGCGCAGCAGGCGCTCGGTGAGGGCGATCATGTCGTGGTAATCCGCATAGGCCTGGTAGAACTCCAGCATGGTGAACTCGGGGTTGTGTTGCGTGGAGATGCCCTCGTTGCGGAAGTTGCGGTTGATCTCATAAACGCGGTCGAGGCCGCCCACGATCAGGCGCTTCAGGTAGAGCTCCGGGGCGATGCGCAAATAGAGGTCGATGTCGAGCGCGTTGTGATGGGTGATGAAAGGCCGGGCCATGGCTCCGCCCGCCAGGGGCTGCATCATGGGCGTCTCAACTTCCAGATAACCTTCGGCCTCCAGGAAATCGCGGATGGCGCGCACCAGTTTGCCGCGGCGCTCGAAGACCGTGCGGACTTCTTCATTCACCATCAGGTCAAGGTAGCGTTGGCGATAGCGGATTTCCACGTCGGTGAGGCCGTGCCATTTCTCCGGCAGCGGCAGCACCGCCTTGGCGAGAAATTGCAGGCGCTCGGCATGAATGGTGAGCTCGCCCGTCCGGGTGCGGAACAGGTACCCCTCCACCCCGACCAGGTCGCCGAGATCGAGGAGCTTGTAAAGCTCGAAGTCGCGCTCCCCCACGGCGTCCAGCCGGACGTAGATTTGCAGGCGCTTCCCCCTCCTGCCAGGTGCGCAAAACCCGCTTTGCCGTGCGGGCGGATGGTCATGACGCGGCCCGCCACCCGCACGGCAATCTTGCGCGCGGCAAGCTCTTCCGCCGAAAGCGCGGCGTATTCCGCCACGATTTGCGGAATCGTGTGCGTGACGTCGTACTTGCGCGGGTAAGCCTCATAGCCCAGGTCGACGATCGCCTGGAGTTTCTTCTTGCGCTGCTGGATCAGATCGGAATGTTCATTTTCGGACACGGGGATTACCTACAATCTGCGGAGAGTTTTGACGCACGGATTAAACGGGCATTATAGGTGGCAGTCGAAAACAGTGTCAAGAAAAGGGGTGTAACGAATCGGATGAATCAGTCCGCAAATGCCAGAAGATCAGAGACAGCGGTGGTTGGGTGCAAGATCATGAAAGATTGCCATCCCGCACAGGGCAGATGGGACCATCCATGACAAGCTCAGCTTTGCTTGTAGCGCATTGGGCAGGGCTTTGGTTGACTCAAGCCAGATTCAAATGTCGGTTTCGTCGTCACGCGCTCCTGCGATTCGCAGAATAACCTCGCGGGGCACCCTCAGCCGTGATAAATCACTTTTCCACACTATGAAAACCGTCTCAATTAATGGCTTGAAGTCAGGGCGAAATTCCCTATAGTACAAGATGTGCGGTGGCTGATTGGCGGTCTGATTCTCGCGGCCGTGGCATTGTTGTTGCGCCGGATCCTGCACATGGGCGCCACGGAAAAGGCCCAGGCAGGCGGGTCGGGATTCCTGCGCGCAAGTCTGCAAGCCATCTATCAACCTCTCGCGCAAGAGATTGAAGCACATGCGACCATCCTGGGCATCACCCTCAATGACGCGTTTGGCGAGCGGGAGGCAAACCGGCAGGAGATGGCGTGGCAAGTTGTGCGTCTCGCCATGGGAGAATGGGAGCGCCTTACTGAGCTCATCGTCGGCCTGCAAAGCATCCTTTCCAAGTTCTTGCCCGCCACCACCGGAATCGTTCCCGTGCGCCACGTTGCTGTGCAGCACTTCAAGTCACGCGCCGTGATTGACAACGTTGGGCTTTACGAGTTTCTGGACCAAATCCTGTTCAGCTCCAAACGCCGCTTTGCGCTCCAATTGCGGTTATTGTCCCGTTCCAGCGCCATCCTGAGCAAGGAGTTCCGGCGCGCTTGCCGCGAGGGCGAACTCACGCTCGATTCTTCTGACGAATTGTGGACCCGGTTGGATTACTACTTCCACGATTTCGACTTGATTGCCAAGGAAACGCTGCTGGCGTTCCGCACCCTTCTGCTTTGTCAGTCGCCGGAGGGAGTGCAAGAACTCGCCCTGGACCTCCAAGCGCTCCTCGAACGGGGCGTCCGTGTTTCCGTTTCTTCCTCGAATCAGTAATCTTACACTGTCCCCTTCCCGCTCTTAACATTACTTGCTGGTTGGTGCTTTCCCTCATCAGGCGGCTCGATTTTCAAATCTACGATCCGCTTTTAGAACACGTTGACTTTGGTAGTAGCGGTTCACGAACCGTGCCCGGTCCTCCATCATGCACGTTGTCATAGTGGCGCTTCGCGAGGCGCCCCCCCAAAGTCGGGAACCAGGACGGTCCTCATCGGGGCTACCCCATGGCTGTCCAGCACTTCACAGGGCTTCTTCCGGGTGTATTATTCGTTCCTCGCCACACTCGTGACTCTGGAAAGGGTGGCTCCTGATGCGCACCTGCCCGAATTGCCAGCGTACTTTTTCAGACGACACTGATTTCTGTCCCCGCGACGGAACTCCCTTGCCTACGGGCGCAACCGCCACAGCCGCACAATTGACCGCAGGTCTATCACGGCGATTTCGCATTGTCCGCGAACTCGGAGCAGGCGGCATGGGGGCAGTTTTCCTGGCGGAGCAAATCCAATCGGGGAATCGCCCCGTCGCCCTCAAGATCCTCCTTCGCAAGCTTCTCGATGACCCGGAATTCCTGCTGCGGTTCCAGAATGAGGCCGCCTCCACAGGCAGGATTCATCATCCCAATGTCGTCACGATTTATGAGTCGGGGCAGACTGACGACGGCACGCCTTACATTGCCATGGAATACTTGGAAGGCGAGACGCTGCGTGAAACGATCCACCGGCGCGGTGCGCTACCCGTCATGGAATGCGCCGAGATCCTCCAGCAGGTGGCGCGAGGGCTGGGCGCGGCGCATCGGCTCCGCCTTCCAAGTATTCCATCGCAATGTATGGCGTCCCGTCGTCAGTCTGCCCCGAATCATAAATCGTTACTACATTGGGATGATGAATCCTGGCTGTGGAGGCGGCCTCATTCTGGAACCGCAGCAGGAATTCCGGATCATCGAGAAGCTTGCGAAGGAGGATCTTGAGGGCGACGGGGCGATTCCCGACTTGGATTTGCTCCGCCAGGAAAACTGCCCCCATACCGCCTGCTCCGAGTTCGCGGACAATGCGAAATCGCCGTGATAGACCTGCGGTCAATTGCGCGGCCGTGGCGGTTGCGCCCGTAGGCAAGGCAGTTCCGTCGCGGGGACAGAAATCAGTGTCGTCTGAAAAAGTACGCTGGCAGTTCGGGCAGGTGCGCATCAGGAGCCACCCTTTCCAGAGTCACGAGTGTGGCGAAGGACGAATAATACACCCTGTAGGGAGCCCTGTGAAGTGCTGGACAGCCATGGGGTAGCCCCGATCAGGACCGTCCTGGTTCCCGACTTGGGGGGGCGCCTCGCGAAGCGCCACTATGACAACGTGCATGATGGAGGACCGGGCACGGTTCCGTGAACCGCTACTACCAAAGTCAACGTGTTCTAAAAGCGGATCGTAGATTTGAAAATCGAGCCGCCTGAGATGAGGGAAAGCACCAACCAGCAAGTAATGTTAAGAGCGGGAAGGGGACAGCGTAAGATTACTGATTCGAGGAAGAGACGGAAACACGGACGCCCCGTTCGAGGAGCGCTTGGAGGTCCAGGGCGAGTTCTTGCATTCCCTCCGATGACTGACAAAGCAGAAGGGTGCGGAACGCCAGCAGCGTTTCCTTGGCAATCAGGTCGAAATCGTGGAAGTAATAATCCATCCGGGTCCACAATTCGTCAGAAGAATCGAGCGTGCGTTCCCCCTCCCGGCAAGCGCGCCGGAACTCCTTGCTCAGGATGGCGCTGGAACGGGACAATAACCGTAATTGGAGCGCATAGCGGCGTTTGGAGTTGAACAGGATTTGGTCCAAAAACTCGTAAAGCCCAACGTTGTCAATCACGGCGCGTGACTTGAAGTGCTGCACAGCAACGTGGCGCACGGGGACGATTCCGGTGGTGCCTGGCAAGAACTTGAAAAGGGTGTTTTGCAGGCCGACGATAAGCTCAGTAAGACGCTCCCATTCTCCCATAGCCAGAAGCACAAATTGCCACGCCATGCCCTGCCGGTTTGCCTCCCGCTCGCCAAACGCGTCATTGAGGGTGATGCCTATGATGGTCGTATGTGCTTCAATTTCTTGCGCGAGAGGTTGATAGACGGCTTCCAGACTTGCGCGCAGGAATCCCGACCCGCCTTCCTGGGCCTTTTCCGTGGCGCCCATGTGCAGGATCCGGCGCAACAACAATGCCACGGCCGCGAGAATCAGACCGCCAATCAGCCACCGCACATCTTGTACTATAGGGAAATATCGCTCTGACTTCAAGCCATTAATTGAGACGGTTTTCATAGCGTGGAAAAGAGATTTATCACGGCTGAGGGTGCCCCGCGAGGGTTATTCTGCGAATCGCAGGAGCGCGTGATGACGAAACCGACATTCGAATCTGGCTTGAGTCAACCAAAGCCCTGCCCAATGCGCTACAAGCAAAGCTGAGCTTGTCATAGATGGTCCCATCTGCCCTGTGCGGGATGGCGATCTTTCATGATCTTGCACCCAACCACCGCTGTCTCTGATCTTCTGGCATTTGCGGACTGATTCATCCGATTCGTTACACCCCTTTCCTTGACACTGTTTTCGGCTGCCACCTATAATGCCCGTTTAATCCGTGCGTCAAAAATCTCCGCAGATTGTGGGTAATCCTTGTGTCCGAGAATGAACAGTCAGATTTGATCCAGCAGCGCAAAAAGAAACTCCAGGCGATCGTCGACCTGGGCTATGAGGGTTATCCGCGCAAGTACGACGTCACGCATATGATTCCGCAAATCGTGGCGGAATACGCCGCGCTTTCGGCGGAAGAGCTTGCCGCGCGCAAGATTTCCGTTCGGGTGGCAGGCCGCGTTATGACCATCCGCCCGCACGGCAAAGCGGGTTTTGCCCACCTGGCAGGGGGGGGGAAGCGCCTGCAAATCTACGTCCGGCTGGATGCCGTCGGGGAGCGTGACTTCGAGCTTTACAAGCTCCTCGATCTGGGGGACCTGATCGGGGTCGAGGGGTACCTGTTCCGTACGCGGACGGGCGAACTCAGCATTCATGCTGAGCGCGTGCAATTTCTCGCCAAGGCGGTGCTGCCGCTGCCGGAGAAATGGCACGGGCTTACCGACGTGGAAATCCGCTATCGCCAACGCTACCTTGACTTGATCGCGAATGAAGAAGTCCGCACGGTCTTCGAGCGCCGCGGCAAACTGGTGCGCGCCATCCGCGATTTCCTGGAGGCCGAGGGTTACCTGGAAGTTGAGACGCCCATGATGCAGCCCCTGGCGGGCGGAGCCATGGCCCGGCCTTTCGTCACCCATCACAACGCGCTCGACATCGACCTTTATTTGCGTATTGCCCCGGAGCTCTACCTGAAGCGCCTGATCGTAGGCGGCCTCGACCGCGTTTATGAAATCAACCGCAACTTCCGCAACGAGGGGATCTCCACGCAGCACAACCCTGAGTTCACGATGTTGGAGTTCTACCAGGCCTACGCGGACTACCACGACATGATCGGCCTCACCGAGCGCCTGCTGCGCCGTGCGGCGGAAGCGGTGCTGGGGAGCGTGGAGTTCGACTACGGTGGCCAGCGCATCTCGTTTGCAAAGTTTGAGCAGCTCACGATGAAAGAGGCTGTGCTGCGCTATTGGCCCAGTGAGGTCGACGGACTAACCCCGGTACAATTGGATGACTATCAAGCTATGGCTGACCGAGTTCCCGGTCTTAACCAATGGCTGGTGCAGCGCGGCGTGGCGCCGATCCCAGCGCAAGCCGCTCTCGACAAGCGATCGGGCGAACTCTTGGCTCTGTTTTTTGAGCTCGTGGTGGAGGAGCACCTTATTCAGCCCACCTTCATCGTGGATTACCCGCTCGAGGTTTCGCCGCTCTCCAAACAGAAGCCCGACAACCCGAACTTCGTCGAGCGTTTCGAGCTTTACATCGGCGGAATGGAAATTGCCAACGCCTTCAGCGAGCTGAATGATCCCGAGGAGCAGCGCAACCGCTTCCAATACCAGCAGCAACTGCGTGAAAAAGGCGATCTGACCGCGCACGCCATCGACGAGGATTATATTCGCGCGCTCAGCTACGGCATGCCGCCCACGGGGGGTGAAGGCATCGGCATTGACCGGCTAACAATGCTGCTGACCGACTCGCGCTCCATCCGCGACGTTATCCTTTTCCCCCTGCTTCGCCCGGAGAAACACAGCGAGTAGAAGTGTAGCGCGGCACCTGCTTTTTAGGTCCGCGGCTTTCCCTTGCCTATAAGGGATGTGCTGCAGGCCCGCAAAACAGGTCCGCGTTGCGCTCGCTTGGTGGTAATGTTGACCGGTATGAGTTTCGAATTCTTTGTGGCACTCCGTTACCTCAAGGCCAAGCGGCGGCAGGCGGCGATTTCGATCATCACCGTAATCTCCGTGTTGGGTGTGATGGCGGGCGTTTGCGCGCTGGTGATTTCGCTGGCCATCACCAACGGCTTCCGCGAGGAACTGGAGAGCCGCTTGCTCGGCGCCACCGCCAACATCAATCTGGTGCGTAAGGAGAATGATGGCATCCGTAACTTTGATCAGCTTTCGAGCCGCCTGGCTCCCCTGCCGCACGTGGTGGCCACGGCGCCGTCGCTCTATGAGGAAGCCCTGGTTTCCAGCAGTTCGCGCGCGCAGGGAGCTTTGCTGAAAGGTGTCGATGCCGAGCAAGAAGTGAAGGTAGGTACCCTCCTGCAGCACTTGCGCGAGGGATCCCTCAAGGGTTTGTCAGAGACGTTTCCTAACGCCGACCCCATTATCATCGGCAAGGAGATGGCGACTGCCTTGGGGGTTTATGTAGGTGACACGGTGCTGGTCACCAGCCCGCAAGGTTACTTGACTCCGCAGGGGATCGTGCCCAAATTCCGCCACTTTCGCGTCGTGGGGGTTTTTGATTCGGGCTTCTATGATTTCGACGCCACCTGGGCATTCACGAATCTCGCCGCGGCCCAGCGCCTGTTTGATCTTGCCGACGTGGTCTCCGTGATCGAGTTCAAGATCGATGATATTTACCGCGCCCCGGAGGTGGCGGAAGAGATTCGGCGCGCGGCGGGGAAGGGGTTTGACACCACCACCTGGATTGAGCAGAACCATTCGCTGTTCAGCGCCCTGCGCTTGGAGCGGCTGGTCACCGTCCTGACGATCGGCCTCATTGTCGTCGTGGCGGCGCTGAATATTTTCATTGCGCTGGTGATGATGGTGATGGAAAAGAACCGCGACATCGCGGTGTTGATGTCCATGGGCGCGCGGCAACGGCAGGTTTGGGCAGTGTTCACGCTCCACGGTGTGGCGATTGGTGGCTTGGGCACTTTTCTGGGACTGGTCTTGGGCTATGGGGTCTCTTGGCTGGGCAATACCTACAAGTTGATTCCGCTCCAGGCGGACGTGTATGCGCTGTCTTCGGTGCCCTTCCATGCCCACCCGCTGGATGGGGTGTGGATCGCGGCTGCGGCCATAACCATTAGCTTTCTGGCAACACTTTATCCGTCCCTTGCGGCGGCGCGGCTGAATCCGGTGGAGATTCTTCGTTACGAATGAAGTTCCTTGTCCGTAGTCAGTAGTTCGTTGTCCCTTGCTTTGGCGATGGGACCATCGTTGAAGGGTGACATGCATCTGACCACGGACAACGGGCCACGGACGCTCCGGCATTGGGACCACAGTTGAAGGAGGCCATGCAACTGACCACGGACAACGGACGGCGGACCACTGACCACGGACCACGGACGCTTCTGCGCGCCCACGCCCTGACAAAATCCTTCCGGTCGGGAAGTGAAGAAGTCCTGGTCCTTGACGATTTGAGCTTGGAAGTGCAGGCAGGGGAGTTCGTGGCTTTGGTGGGAGAATCGGGTTCCGGCAAGACGACGCTATTGCATTTGTTGGCTGCGCTGGACACTCCGACGAAGGGTGAGGTATACTTTGAGGGAAGGCGACTGAGTGAGTATCGCGAAGACGACCGCGCTCTGTATCGCAATGAGAAGATAGGATTTGTCTGGCAGATGCATTATCTCCTGCCGGAATTTAGCGCGCTCGAGAACGTTGTCATCCCGCAGTTGATTCGCGGGTGTCGGATGGGTGATGCCCGGGCGCGCGCTGGAGAATTGCTGGGCGAAGTCGGCCTTGAAAACGCATCACAACGCCGTGTGGGTGAACTATCGGGCGGGGAGCAGCAGAGAGTAGCCTTGGCCCGCGCACTCGCCAATCAGCCTGCGGTTTTGTTGGCGGATGAACCCACGGGAAGTTTGGACCATCGCACGGCGGAGCGCGTGATCGACCTGCTCGAAAACCTGCACCGGGCGCATCATTTAACCTCGGTGTTGGCGACGCACAACTTGGACCTGGCCCGTCGCGCCAATCGGACCTTGCGCTTGGCGAATGGAAGGTTGACGGAATGGGTAGTTCCAATAGTTCCATGACCCCCGCACTTCCTGGGGCACGACGGGTAGAAGGGAAGGCGGGGCTTCACGAAGGACTGAGGAGCTATGTTCGAGAGGTACACTGAAAAAGCCCGGCGAGTAATCTTTTTCGCGCGCTACGAAGCCAGTCAATTCGGCAGCCCCTTCATTGAGACGGAGCATCTGTTGTTGGGGCTACTGCGCGAAGACAAGGCACTCACGAACCGTTTTCTGCGGTCGCACGCCTCCATTGAATCCATTCGCAAACAGATCGAGGGCCGGACGCCCATCCGCGAGAAGGTTTCGACCTCTGTGGACCTGCCGCTCAGCCAGGAATGCAAACGGGTGCTGGCCTATGCCGCGGAGGAAGCTGAACGTCTGGCGCACAAGCACATCGGCACGGAGCACCTGCTGCTGGGCCTGCTGCGCGAGGACAAGTCGTTTGCGGCGGAAATCCTCCACGAGCGTGGCTTGCGGCTCTCCACTCTGCGCGAAGAACTGAGCCGCGTGCAGAACGATAAGGCTGCCGCCGCCCGCCCCAAGGAGACTTCTCTGCTGGGCGAGTTCAGCCGCGACCTGACGCAGTGCCGCGATGGAAAATCAATTGGATCCGCTGGTTGGCCGCGAAGGGGAATTGGAGCGCGTCGTCCAGATTCTCTGCCGCCGCACCAAGAACAATCCCGTGCTGATCGGTGAACCGGGCGTGGGAAAAACCGCCATTGTGGAAGGCTTGGCCCAGCGCATCGCCGACGGCGACGTGCCGTCCTTCCTCGCCGACAAACGGATTCTGGCGCTGGATCTCTCCCTGATTGTGGCGGGCACCAAGTATCGCGGCCAGTTTGAAGAGCGCCTGAAGACCATCATGAAGGAATTGATGGAGGCGCAGAACGCCATCATCTTTATCGACGAACTGCACACGCTGGTGGGCGCGGGCTCGGCGGAAGGGTCGCTGGACGCCGCCAACATTTTGAAGCCCGCCCTCTCCCGCGGCGAAATCCAGTGCATTGGCGCCACTACTCCCGCGGAATATCGCAAGTCCATCGAGAAAGACCGTTCGCTGGAGCGGCGCTTTCAGGCGGTCAAGGTTCCGCCGCCCTCGGAAGCCGAAGGCATCAAGATTCTGTTTGGCATCAAGGACCGGTACGAGAAATTTCATGCGGTGACCTACACGGACGAGGCGCTGAATGGGGCCGTGTACCATTCCAATCGTTATATCCCCGACCGCTTCCTGCCGGATAAGGCCGTGGATCTGATCGACGAAGCGGGCGCGCGCGTGAAGCTGCGGCAGAGTTCGTTGCCCGAGGAAATGATCGACGTGCAGAAGCGCATCAAGTTTGTGGTGCACCGCATGGAGAACGCCATTGCCAACCACGAATTCGAGAAGGCGCGCTTCTACTCCGACGAAGAACGTAAGGAACGCGAGAACCTCCGCCTGCTGCGCGAAAAGTACAATATCGATGAGACCGCCATGGGCGTGGTGACGCAGGAAGACATTGAAGAGGTGGTCGCCCGCTGGACAGGCGTTCCGGTCACCGCCATCAAGGAAGAGGAAGGCGCCAAGCTGCTGCGCATCGAGGAAGAACTGCATAAGCGCATTATCAGCCAGGACCGGGCAATTTCCGCCCTGGCGCGCGCCATCCGCCGCTCGCGGGCGGGCTTGAAGCTGCCCGGCCGCCCGGTGGGTCGTTCTTGTTCCTGGGTCCGACCGGCGTGGGCAAGACGGAAATGGCCCGCTCCCTCGCCGCGTTCTTGTTCGGCTCGGAGCGCGCCCTGGTGCGCTTTGACATGTCGGAATTCATGGAGAAGCACTCGGTCTCCAAGTTGATCGGCTCGCCGCCGGGATATGTGGGTTACGAAGAGGGCGGCCAGCTTACCGAGCGCGTGCGGCGTGCTCCCTATTCCGTGATTCTGCTGGACGAGATTGAAAAGGCCCACCCGGATGTGTTCAACATTCTCTTGCAGGTCTTCGAGGATGGCCAGTTGACGGATGGCCTCGGCAACACGGTGGACTTCAAGAACGCCATCATCATCATGACCTCGAACATCGGCGCGCGCTATTTGGAACGCCGGTCGCACATGGGGTTCCAGTCGGGGGCGGAAGGCGCCACGGAGAAAAAGGCCGAAGAACTGGTGATGAGCGAGGTGAAGCGGCTTTTCAACCCCGAGTTCCTCAACCGTCTGGATGAGATCATCGTGTTCAATGCCCTGACGGATAATGACCTCATCCAGATTCTGGACTTGCTGGTCGGGCAGATGAACCAGAATCTTGCCCAGAAGAATATTTCGTTGACGCTGTCGCCTGAGGCCGCCCGGTGGATTTTGGACAAGACCTGCGTGGACCGTTCGTACGGCGCCCGGCCTCTGCGTCGCGCTTTGCAGAAGTACGTTGAAGATCCGCTCTCGGAGGCATTAATCCAAGGTGAGATTCATCCTCCGGCGGTCTTGGAAGTTATCGTCGAGAACGAGGCGCTCTACTATCGTTCAGTAAACGACAAATTGGTCGGTGCCACACCGCTCTCCCACTAGGGCGAGTCGCCAAGGTTATCCCGGCCGCTAAGCGGACAATCCACACGCCCAGCTCCTGGGAAGCTGGAATCTCCGGGAGGGGGCGAGAGGCTTTCTGGTGCAAAAATACTTCCGGCCAACTTCTGGCGGAATCCCGGCATCGGAATGTCTTGGTTTTCGCGTGTGTGAGGGGGGGATCGCTTTCTCTTGAAAAAGATGAGATGGTGTGTGCCTGGACTTCGAGGGAAGCTGTACCGGCTGGGAGCTCCCGCCCTGGCACTGATTTTGTGGTTACCTCTCTCGACTGCGGCACAGAACCCCCCGCCGGATCAAAAGACGCAGAATCCTCCGCCCGCCACGCGAGTAAGCAAGCCCCGGCTCCGCAAAAGCCTGAGGAAAAGAAACCGCCGGAACCAGCTCCGGGACAGATTCAGTTGGAAACTCCCCAAGCGGCCCAGCCACCCGCCCAAACCCGGGGAGCAGCCGCAACAGCCCCGAAACTGACGAATCCCACGGCGCCGGCCGCGCCTCCCCAGGAAGAGCATAAGCCCACCATTGAATCGATTATTTTCCGTGGCAAACGGCGCATTCCTGCAAGCACGTTGCGAGCGCGCATCTTTTCGCACCCCGGGGACGTTTATGACGAGAACGCCCTGGAACGTGACTTCATGGCGTTGTGGAATACCGGCTTCTTGGATGATGTTCGCCTGGAAGTCGCCGACGCGCCGAATGGCAATAAAATCGTCACTTTCTATGTGCGCGAAAAGAAGCTGGTCCGCAGCATCGATTATAAAGGGTTGAGCAGCGTGGCAGCAGTCCGACGTCCTCGATGCTTTCAAGAAGGAGAAGGTCGGGCTTACCATCGAATCCCAGTATGACCCCGTAGTGATCAAGCACGCGGAGGTCGTGCTGCAAGAATTGTTGGCTGCGCACGGCAAGATGTTCGCCACGGTTCGCCACCGCACGCGCAACATTCCCCCGAATTCCGTGGCGCTGACCTTTATTGTGGTGGAAGGTCCCAAGGTGAAGCTCGGGGATATCACGTTTTCAGGCAACACGGTTTTTTCCGACAGCCAAATGGTGCGCTCGATGAAGTATTCGCGCCCCGCGGGTGCGCCGCCCTGGTTTTACTGGTTCCACAAGACCTACGACAAGGACCGCATCGAGGCGGACCTGGAAAACATTCGCGACCTTTACCGCGACCACGGCTACTTCTATGCCCTGCCGAAAGAACCCGAAACCAAGATGGTTGACACCGGACAGCGCTGGCCCTTCTTTTTCTGGAGTTGGGGGCACGGCAAGCGCGTGGACATCAAGATCGCGATCGAAGAGGGCGTGCAATACCGTTTGGGCACCTTCCACATTCGCGGCGCCAAGCTTTTCAAGGAAGATAAACTGGCGCCTGTCTTGGGGATGAAGCCCGGTGATATCTTCGCTCTTTCGAAGGTTCGCAAGGCGATTGAGAATTACACCAAGCTGTACGGCAAGTTCGGATATATCAACTTCACGGCGTCGCCGGATATCGAGCCCGACAACAAGAGGAAAGTCATCAACCTGGCGCTGGATTTTGAGGAAGACAATCAGTTCACGGTCCACCGCATCGAGTTTTCGGGAAATACCAAGACGCGCGACAAGGTTATCCGCCGGGAATTGTTGACTGGAAGAAGGCGGCGTCTTCAGCTCCCAGTTGTGGGATTATAGCGTTTTGAAAATGAACCAATTGGGCTTTTTTGATGAGATCAAAAAAGAGGATTACGACATCAAGCAGAATGCCAAGGATAAGACGGTTGACATCCTGGTGAAGGTCAAGGAGAAGGGAAAGAACTCCATCGGGTTTTCCGGTGGCATCAGCGGATTGGCCGGGAACTTTATTGGCCTCAATTACGCCACCAACAACTTTCTGGGTCTGGGCGCGACCCTGAGTTTGGCGTTTCCAATGGGGCACTTTCCAGAAAATGTACTCGTTCGGTTTCACCCAGCCTTATTTTCTTGATAAGCCCATCACCGCCGGCTTTACGGTGTTCAAGAGCGACTACAACTACAACCAGATCCGCCAACTCGCAATTTACAGCGGCATCAATCCCAATCTGCTGGCGCAGTCGCAATACGGCCAATATTATGGGCAGAACTTCACCCAGAATTCCGACGGGTTCACGATGTTTGCCAGCTATCCTTTGCGGCGCAGTTTTGCGCGCATCGGCCTGACCTATAGCTTCAG
>CAWGTQ010000033.1:0-69895 GCA_963825395.1 uncultured Acidobacteriota bacterium
GCTTCTTGCTACTGGCGGCTGCTCTCGGAAGCGCAGTCTATATCGTCGCTCACCTTTTCAAATGTTTGTGAGCCCCCCAGTTCGGACGAAGCTTCTCTCCTGCCACCTGGATCCGCGCAGGTTATGCGTAAGGTCAGAACTCATCATGCCTTGGAAATGGGCCATGTCAGCGCAACTCCACATTGGAGATTAAGCACCAGCGCCTGACCGCCTTGTTTGTGCTTCATTTAACCGAAAATCTGCTTCAGGCCGAAATTACACCGTTCCCTCACGGCCTCTGGCGAAAGCTTTCTGGAGCCGGCCATCTGGGCAGCCTCGCGAATTTCGTCATTCACATCACCGAAAAGGCCGGTCGCTGCACGTTCGATTTTTCGGACGCCGTTCGGATGAATTCGCGGCTTCACTTTGGTGTCCCATTCAAGGCTTAAATCTCCAAGCCTTGCACCGAATGTTTCGAGTGTGTCATGGATGTATAGAATGTCCTTCGCGACTTTGCCGCGGCCGCGCTTATTGTGAATCAATACTTTGTGAGCCAGGAAACTCGCGGG
Organism: uncultured Acidobacteriota bacterium; assembly: GCA_963825395.1. Taxonomy (GTDB): domain Bacteria; phylum Acidobacteriota; class Terriglobia; order UBA7540; family UBA7540; genus Bog-366. The sequence continues at coordinate 549 of CAWGTQ010000033.1, forward strand.
ATTCGCAATCTGAACCTGCTTAGGCTCGACAAACGGAAATCCATTCGAGCGGTCGATGGCAACCGTCCAAGGGGCGTAAAGTAGGATTTCGAGATGGCGGAGTTGCTGTGAAACCACTCCGGCTATCCGCCGCGTTACCTTTGGTTTTCCATCCCTTCCATGCTGAGCGCCAAATAATGGAGTCAAAAACTCGCCGTAAAAGCCCGTCTTAGCGTCACCCAGGCGGTAGTGTGTTGCGGGTGGTGTGTCCTGACCTAATCGCTCCTCTTCGAATCCATTGGACATTAATCGTTCCCGGATGTCCTGGCCTGTGACCGGCAATCGAGGGGGGACAGCAACGTCGGTATCCAACGTCATCAGCGGGACGTATGTAACCTGATGTGCGTTGGGGTGAAGGCGATACAGCCGATAAGCCCACCCGCCAATAATCACTACATTCGCGAGCCACGGTTCAAGGGAAGCGATCAATCGAGCAAATGGCTCATTTTCGGGATGACCGTTCATCGATGCGCCTGCTGAATAGAAGGAGCCAGAACCCGTTTCCAGATTTGGTCCGCTTGTTCTTTGCCCCTCGTGGGATGATTCGACGCGTCCAACCACACCTGGAGAATATCCGACACGGCAACCCCCTCATGTCGGACCACCGCCCGGAACACCGCCTCTTTGTTTTCTGGGACTCGGATGTATGCGTCCGGCTGTCCTTCCGCATCTTCGACCGAGAGGCCGAGCTGCTCCAAGGTGCCCGGGTTCAGATGCTCCAGGTAGATATAAGGAGCGACTCCACGAACGAATCCGACTCCGAGCAAATCGGCCGCTGCAAACAGCCCGATCGCGATGCGAGGAGCTGGCACAACGGGTCGGCCCACCCGCGGCTTTGGAGGTCGCAAAAGTCTTGCGTCCAACCACGAACAGTATGACCTAACCGCGGTCAGAAGCTGTTCCTTACCGCCGCGGATGATCCAGCGTACCGGGACCTCACGTGCGGTTCTCTGGCTTGCGCCTTGCCACCGCCGCATCAGTTCTTCCCTCCTGACGAGGCGCAACATACCTTTTCGCTGGTCAAGGAAACCCTCGCTCAAGAGCTGTCGAACCAAGCGGGATGTGCTCATTACGGAAACGTCCGCTGCCTGGGCAAGCTGCCTTCCGCTTCGATACTGTCCGCGAGGAACGGTAAGCAGAGATTCCGGAATATCTTGCCCTAGCAGTATCTTGAGCATCCATTGGTTTAGATCTGAGAACAGGTACGCGGATGATTCACTCTGTATCGGCAACCCGAGTTGTGAAGGGGTTGACCGCTCCGAGTTGAATTTTTCCAAGCCGAATCCATGAAAAGCTCGAAATCCTTCCGAATCCATAACCCCGATACCAACATTTGGCGCGTGCCTCAGAGCGAATTGTTGGACCTGTGCGGCCACCGAATCGGAAATATGAGGGGAAGCAACTACAGCCACCGCGATGACAGAGTTTGAATAATGCCGCGCTGCCGCTTGCGCTTGTAGAATGGCTTGCGATAGAAGGGGAACTAGTCGGTCACGCCGACCCTCGGCCGACCGTTTGACTTCGATAACATATTTCTTGCCCCGGGACTCTAAAACCACATCGCCTTGACCGCCGAGAGGCGGTTTTTCGTGGATGCTCCAACCGGCTCGGCGAAAGGTGTCCAGGAGAAGAGCTTCGAATTCCTTCTCTTGAGGGCGCTTGCGGCGGTGAATCTGAGGAGGCATCGGTTGTACCGTGGCCATGATATATACCACGGCCATGGTACATCGCTGGATGTTCCGTGTCAACCCGCCCGAGTTGTAAAATCCGAGTTGCCTTGGCCACCAGACCAGGGAATGGGCGCGCACATGCCAGGAAGCTCCGAGCCTTCGAAGATTGCCATCAGTCGCTCTTTTATATACGCCGCTATCGTCGCCTTACGACGGTGGTGAGTTTCAACGCTGCCCCTCGATGAGTCGCTCGTGAGGATTCGCCGGTGGATACGCCGCTTCTAACAACAAGTCCTTAACCGTGTCGTTGACGGTACGCGGAAATCGTAGCGCATAGGATCGCAACTTCGCGGGAGCGAGAAATTGCAGATTCAGCTCATCCAAGGGTGTGGAGAGTCCTTCCTGGCGGTTCAGATAAATCCAATCGAGTAGCGCTTTCTCGGGTTCCGCAATGAGATAGTTGTGGTAGCGAGTGGCCTTTTCCTCAAATCCCCAATAGAGCTCGGGAGAGATTTTCCGGTACACAATGGTTACCGATTTACTTCGAAACGTCTGCGGATAGCCGGGCGTCACGCAAGTGAGTACTGACGGGTTTTGGGTGGTGACACCCCGCTCGACGAGTGCGGAATCCAGAGAAATGTAAGATCGTGATCGAAGTACATTGACCAGATCGCGGGGCAGGAATTGCTGGTTAAAGTGGTTGATGTAAATCTTTGTCGAGACTCGCTCAACCAGACCCCGGGACTCATACCGGCGCAAAGCATTGCGGACAACAGATTCGGAGAGCCCGTATTTGCGGGCTAGGGCGTCGGTCCGCACAAGGCAATCTCGCCGTGCTTCTTCGGTTAGGGCATCTGTCCAATTCATTGCGCAGCCTCCCCCAACCAATATGAAAACACAGCCCGTAGCGAGTGTCGGATCGGCTCGAACTCTTTTTTGGCAAGCTCTTCAAACACTGGTAGTGGCAGAACTGCGCGGAGTTCAACGGTGCAAAGCTTTGGAATGATTTTCTCGATTCGACCCGTGATGAATTCACGATCTAATTCTTTGATCAACGTGAAATCCTCAAGATGCGCTAGGAGGTGGTCGTCCAGTGCTGCGCCCTGGTGGACGAGAAGGTGGATATCAAATGCATCGCGGGCTTTGATGTAGCGTCGGTCGAGAAAAGTCTCGCATTTCTGAAGGAGGAGAAAATTGGCGCTTGGTGCAAGGACGGTTCCTTGCGGCGTGCCGGCGATGGTCTTTTTGAGGATGTGACTTTCCAGAACGTTCCCGCCAAATCTGGTGAGATCAATGCTGAATAGAGCAACCTGGTTGGCGATTACCCACTGCTTCACGAAGTCGGCGCTCTCTCGGTCGTTGCGGAACTCGAACTGGCCGAGGCCGAACGTTTCTGCAACGGGCTGGATGCGAGCACGAACAATCCCCAAAATCTCCTCGGAACTCGGGAGCTTTGCCGGCGAGGCCAAGAGATCCAGATCACGAGAAAATCGCGGACTGTCATAGAAAAGGACAAGTGAAGCTCCGCCGAATATGATGAAGCGGTCCGGGAATGCGGCAAAGATAGCGACTGCACTTTCCTCGATGAGAACAAGGATTTCGGCCTCGGCTCTCTGAAAGCCACGCTCCGTATACTCACGAACTCTGTCTTGCAGGGTCACTCGCCAAATATAACATATTCTAGACTTTTGTAAAACTTGTCTGTGTTATAGTTGCTATATGAATGATATTAGATGCATCCAGCAACCATGACACATTGAAAACACCTCGGCACGCTGGGCTTATGTGATCGGCTGACCATCGATCAGCCATCCGCCTCCTAACTCACAATAAATGAACGACCTATCATTCAGTGTGTGCCAAATGTGTGCCGCTTGTAGCCGGAGGTGGACTCATCGCCCGCAAGAGTGGCCAGATCATCGGACGCGTCCCGCGCACTTGGGTGGTGCGGGTGTATGTGTGACGCTCTCGAAGGGGGTTTTGTTACACAAAGTATCTTAACGAATCCGGTTATTTAGAAGACTTTGGGACCGTCGGCATCGGGTCGCCGGCCAATCCTTTCCTGACGAGCCCGGCCAGGAAATCCGCAAACGGGACAATATCCTCCCCGACGCTCGCTTTTTCGAGGGCCCCCATGTAAACCTTGCGGTTTTCAACGGGTATGACCGTCCACGGATAACCGCCTGACGCCAGCATGAGATTCATGAGAAAACGCCCCATCCGTCCGTTTCCGTCCACGTAGGGGTGGATATAAACGAATATGAAATGCCCCAGCACTACCCGAACCGCCGGATCTGTTTCCGCGCGCAGCAGATCGAAAAAAGTGGGCATCGCATCCCGTACCGCCTCACAGTTAAGCGGCACATGCATGGACCCGCGAATATGAACCTGTCCATTCCGGTATCCCGCGAGGTCGGTGGCTTTCAACAAATTTGCTGTCACACTGGGAGCAAACATTTCCCGGTACCACGTCCCATGATCTTCATCCGCAACCAGACCGGAATTTTCATCATGCAGCACCCTACCTACACTCTGGCGAACAGCCTGGTGGGCTTGCCAGTACCCGCGCGCAGCCATGGCATTGCGCTGCTGCCGGTCATCCTCATTCGCCTCCGGATTCCACGCGCCGCTGCGGACACGTTCAATCAGCTCGGGGCTGACGCGGTACCCTTCGATGGATAGCGAATGGTAGGCATCGGTGACGTAAACTTCGTCCACACGTTTCAGGTAAGCGTTGATATCACGCACCAAACCGGGAGCTTTCGGGAAACGGCCAACGACAGGCTCCCGCATCTTCTGCCATAACAGCCGTATGCGGTTCACATAGGGAGATGGCTCGCGGGCGGGCAATGCAAAGGCTGGCTTGTTCTTAAAGGGGTCGCTTTCACGCACGTCATACCCCGCTGCGGCCATCGTCTTCGCGATGTCATCCGCAATGCGGTCACGCCCGCAATTGCGGAATGCGCCGGCAAGCCGCCCGGCAATCGTGCTGTGCCCACCCTCCAGCAACCGGGCGAGGATGCCGGAGGCATCGCGAATCATCAACAGCGCCGCACGGGCATCCGTCGAGTGGGCAGAAAAATAATTGGGAGAACACGCAATCAGGGCCGATTCCAGCGGGAAGATTCGTAATCCGTCCTTTTCCTCCCTGTCGCCTTTGGCGGGCAGCGCTGCCCGAAGGTCGAGCAGCGACGTCCCGTGCGGGAGCCTGGTCACCTTGTTGCGGGCTTTGGGAGACCTGACAACAAGCTGTCGGGGGACCATCCAATTCCCCCCATGCAGGGACAGGGATTGCTCCGGCGAAAGACACCAGTTTTTACCAAAGCGCTCTTCCAGATAGGCAGCGTTAAAACGCCAGAACGACGCGTACCACGCCGTGCTCTCCCCTCTTACCTCATCCGGGCGGCTCGGGATATACCACCCTTTTATGACCTCCTGCAGGAAGCCGTTCGCAACAAGGCGTTCGCGATAGGTTCGCGACAGATCCCTTGAGCGTATAGCGCCCGCGCCGCTCGAATTCTGAAGCTTGTGCAGGATTTCTAAAGACTGTGCGAGTTTCTCTGACGGTGTAGACATAAGACGTCCTCAGGTTAGCTTATTACGCCGTGTCGTTATTAGCTTATTGTGTTGTAGCATTATTAGCTTATCATGTCGAGCATGAATTAGCTTTTTTTGCTCCCCCGCCCCCGCCAAGCCTCCCGCGTCAACGAATTTTAGCGTTAAATCCTTCCGCCCCTGCCCGTCAAGTGGTGCGACAACATCCCCTAGCGTCAAGATTTCTTGCAAGAAAACTTGACCCAATCCACCCTCACATCCCCGGCCTTAGGCCCATGAGCGCTAAGATAAAGACAAAATCCGGCCTTTTATTAGCGGTCAGTTTGCATAAAATGCAGAATTGAGAAGCTTAACTTAGCGCTTATGGGCCTTAGGCCCGGCCCTGCCGGCCGCGGCTCGTAATCCTCCTCTGTCAGCACCGGGATAAAAGGGAGCCGAAATCACCAGTTTCAGGGGAGCCAAGTCTTGAGAGCCTCATCGGCGGGGACGCGGTAAAAACTCTATAGCAGACTCTACAGATCTCTTGGAAGTGGGTCTCTCCGGATTGAATCGCAAACCACGCCTTAATAAATAACGCGACCAGCAAGAAAGTGTTTTGGGTGGTACGTGTACCTGGCAGCGGCCAGTTTCCGATAAGGCGACACGGCCAAGTGGTCGCAAGGAGGTACGGTAAGTTCCCAGATGCGGACTTATCAGGCCAGATCCGCTCACAGGGGAATAAATCACATGGAAGTCACTGGTGGAATGGGAACTCACCAGGAATCTGGGGGGAGAAATTGTCGGTAAACTCTATGCCGTCAAGCAGGGCCAATCGTCTTGGGCGCGCCAGCCCGCAGGCAGCCTCTAGCGATGTATCTCGTCAATTCTGTATGCCGACTGCTGAGCCGCTGGCCAGCCAGCTTCGATGAAGGTTTCTAGAACCTCACGGAGCGCGCGTTGACACTCGTCGTCATTCTGAAGCAGAGCGCGCTTGTCCGCAAGGTATCTCCGTATGACTCGGAGAACCACCTCCTGGGCCAACTGTTCATACTGATAGTCCCATCGCTTTACCACGCAGGGCAGAGATTTGATGGTCACGGGCTTAAAGATAGACAGCGAGAAAGCTCAGTTGCAGCGCCTGATTGAGATGATGGTCGAGGAGTGTTGCCAGTTCCTCCCGATCAGTTGCCGTGCGGGTTTTCTCGGCCAAGTCCTCCAAGATCATGTGAGCGTTGTATTAGTTCGGTTTATTTGGAGTAATCGGGAAATGGAAGCCAGACTTGGAAAAATTATATTCAAGGTAAGCAAATGGGTAGGTGTAATCGTGTCCCTGCGTAGTGGTCGTGAGAAATTGTCCAGCGAACAGGCGGGCATAGCCAAACCCGAAGTTGATTCCTCCGTTCAATTGGTATTCGGCAACCAAATCGAGTTCGTTGCCGATGTGCCGGCTTGCGCCGGGATGGGCGACAACCGCAATGGCCCCGCTGCTGGCGTAATAATTGTCATTTGAAGTGGCCAGCCAGTAGCCTTCAAAGGCTTGTTTAATTTTCCATTTCTTACCGACGTTTTCCTCCACGCCGACCCTGAACTGTACAAGATTCCTGCGGCCGACCAGATCGGCGAAGCCATACTTGTCGTGATTAGAAGGATAGAGCTGGTCAAAGGTATTCCAGTCTCGGCCCGCCGGATTTTTCGTGCCGGAGGCGTAGTTGCCCTCGATAAAGACCAGCGGCGCTGCGGCAACGTTGGGAAAGTTTTTGCCCACGTGGGCATAGCCCGCCCAAGCACGGATGGGAGATGGGCCGAGAGAGCCGGTCTGCCCGTCAAACTCGGTGTCATATTCGAAATCCGCGGGGAGCGTGCCCTTGACATGTAGGCCGGGGGTGACTTCATTGAGGTGGCCGCGTCCGACTGTTTCAGGAAGATCGTAGTTTCCTGGAGCAACGCGCCACAGAACATACGGCTCGAAGTTAGCGCGGGGGATGACGTTTTGGAAACTTGTATAGATTCCGTAGAAGTTGTTCCCCTGAATCGCTTCGTGTAAAAAGGAATTGCTGCCGGGCACAACCGAGGAGCCGAAGATTGCCACTTCGTACCCGGGATGATGAAGGTCGACGCGCGCGACATCAAAAGTGCGGCCAACGTTGAGCCAATCGGACGGTCCGATTACACGCTCGTCGCCGAACCTTAGGACTTGGCGACCTCCAAGCACATCGCCCCAACCTGATGTGGAACTACCGAACTGAGCGTAGCCTTGCCAAAGGGTCCAGGTGTCCTGGTATGGAATCGCGTTGGGAATATGGCGATTGAAAAAGATGCGGGTGTCCTGCACTTCCCCGAAAAACTTGAGCCACTCCTCGGGTTGGATCGCCACAGTCACGCGCAGGCGGTCCAGCACGTAAGAATCGTCTGTGGGCCCATAGCCAATCCCTGTCGGGCCCTCGAAGCGATCACGATATTCCCCGCCAATGTGAAGCCAGGTGGGCAAAGACTTGTCGAGTTTGTCGATAGGAAACAGCCAAGAGGGGGAATATGAGTCGACAGCAGGTGGGCTGGGTGCAGAATTTGAGTCAAGGCTAGTTTGTGCTTGCGCCCGGCCTGGAAGCATGCCTATGTTGAGGAAGAGAGCTAATAGCAACGACGTATCTGTTCTCATCAAAATCGCTCCACTGAACCTTTGCTCTGATTGCTGCACATTAGCGACAGGCAAACTTACGTCATCTCCTTATTGGTTTGTCAGTTTCCGCGTCGCAAGGTAAACCCGATCTCGGAACTCCACAGCTCTTAGGAATGCATCCAGGCTGCCAATCTTCCGTACAGTTCAAGTTTTTCAGAATTCGAATCCCTTTAGCAATTTAGCCAGTCGCAAGAACTGCGATTGGCCCGATACCGGTCATTCTCCGTCCAGTTGGTTGGACAGCCTGTCGATCCCTTGGTGATTCTTCCGAGTCATTTTGCTTTCAGACTGCCCTTGGAGTTTTGACGGAAAAGCTGTCTAGACGGGGATACGATGAGGATGTGGCCTTAGTGTTTGACGAAGGTCCGGGAAGGAAAGGTATGCTCACCTGAGCGGGGAAAATCTCGGCACAGCGGTCGAGAGGATAGAGCGCCTTTTACCAAAATCATTACCAAGAGTCGACGAAGGCGATAGAAATGGGCAGAGCGAGGCTCTTGTAACCGTAAGAAAAGAATGGTGCGGAGGGCGGGAATCGAACCCGCACAGTCCTTGCGGACCGAGGGATTTTAAGTCCCTTGCGTCTACCAGTTCCGCCACCCCCGCACGACGCGTGCAATGCCCATGCTACCACGAGTTCGGGCCATTGGCAGAACCGCGTCCACCATCCCGTCGCCGGATTCGAGCCGAATCAATTGGAAGGCGACACAGAATGTCGAATTTCTGACTTTCGCCATAGCCGGTTTGAGACGCGTGTAGACATTCCCGCGCCGCAGGGCCACAATAAATTTCGCTTCAGGGAGATGGTGCACGGCAGGCAAATCATAATGAAACCATACTCGATTTACCGGCTCATTGCCGGGGCTCTGCTGTTGGCCGCGGCCGGCGGCGCGGTGGCCGTTCGTGTTGTCGCCGCCCGGCACGCAAAGACCAAGGTCTTGGGTCTCGACAAGGTGATCGCTTTCACATACAGCCCCGCGAAAGGACTTTGATCCGAAGCAACTGCACTCCGTGACGTTTGTTGGTCCGGTGGGCGCCGGCGACTGGAAGTATTGGCGGTCGCGAGGCGTGGTGACGGGAGTCGGGCATACCTGGTTCGACCTGCTGCGCTCACCGATTGACAAAGCTGTGGATGCCCTGGTGGGACAAGATTATGGCGGAAACCCGCAGCCGGTGACGATGATCGATGAGTTCGGCTTCGATTACGGCGGCTTGATGGATCAGAAATCCGCGCAGGTTCTTCGCCAGACGAAGCTTAAGAAACCGGACTTAGCCTTGGCGGTCTGGGACATGCGCGGACCGATCCCGCAGGTTTTGGCGGAGGCTTACCGCGACGTGGCGGACCTCGTCATGTTGGAGAGCTACGTCGGCAGCCAGCGGCAGTATTGGTTCATCGCCAGCCAGGTTTGGTCGGCGCGGAGGTATGGCATCCTGCCGAAAACGATCGTCGTACTCGGCGTGGGGAAGGGCGGTAATCCCGGCGAGAATTGGGCAGAGACGAAAGAGGAACTCGAACAGCAGATTCGTTTCGTTCGCTTGATTGCTCCCGAATCACCGGGGATAGGATTTTACTCTGGCACCCCCGAACTGCTTGCCGATGCCGACGCCTTCTGCGGCCAATTTTTCCAGCTTCCGACCGACGGTTCAGGCCTGCCTGCCGAGGTGCGCGATCTCGCCAAGACCTTTTCCCGCCGCTATGAAAAACCGACTTTGGCCGTGTCCCCCAGTTTTGTGGAGCCCAATTACAACGAGGATGGGAAAGGAATCGGGGAGCCGAAGGCGATGCGCGCCTACCTGATGAATCTCGGCGACAGGGACGCCCAAAATGTAAAAGTACGATTGCGCAACCCACCCAACCAGGGCGGAGGCGTCTTTGCCGAAGGCGTGGTTCCACTCATTCCCAAGCGGAGCGAGGCAATCGGTGTCCTGCCCGTTACGGCCCAGTGGCGCGTATGGGTGGGACAATGGATTCTGGAAGTTGATGCCCCCGGCTGCGACGTCCTTTCCTTCAAGCGTGATCTCCCCACCAAATGATTTGAACCCCACCGCGAGTTGGCGTATTTTCTTAACGCAGCTCGGGACGGGATTCAGGCGGAAGTGGGACGACGTCCGCCACCCCCCAGCCACATGATTCAAAGGAGTCAAAACCCGATGAGACCAGCGAAGATGACCCGACGTGACCACTTGCGGTTTTTGGGGACCAGCGCCACCGCACTGGCGGGCGCGGCGGCAGGTGTTATACCTTTCAGTAATAATGTTGCATTCGGGGCTGAACCCGCAGGCTTGGGCCCGGCGAGTGCGGAGGAGCAAGCTGACCGCGATCGGCGGATGAAGTGGTGGCATGACGCCAGGTTCGGCATGTTCATCCACTGGGGCCTTTATTCTGTCATCGGCCAGCACGAGTGGGCCATGGAGGTTGAGGGCATTCCCGTGGCGCAATATCAGCAATTGGCGAAGCATTTCACCCCCCAGCCGCACGCCGCGCGCGAATGGGCGAAGCTCGCCAAACGCGCCGGTCAGAAATACATGGTGATGACGACCAAGCATCACGAGGGCTTCTGCAATTTCGACACGAAGCTCACCAACTATTGCGCTCCCAAGCAGGCGTGCGGCCGCGACCTGGTGGCGGAGTTCGTGGAAGCGGCGCGCGGCCGAAGGCTTGCGCGTGGGCTTTTATTATTCCTTGATGGATTGGCACCACCCTGACGGTGCGCGTTGCTTGACGGATGAGGCGGCGCGCGTCCGGTTCGTGGAATACACGCACGGCTTGATTCGCGAGCTCATGACGCAATACGGGAAGATCGATGTCCTCTGGTACGACGTCGATTGGCCGCTCAGTGCCGAACAGTGGGAATCGGAGAAGATGAACAAGATGGTGTTCGAGTTGCAGCCCGACATCATTGTCAACAACCGCAATGGCCTTCCAGGGGATTTCACCACCCCGGAACAGGAAATCAATCCCGCCAAAGCCGGCCGGGCGTGGGAAACGTGCATGACCATGAACGAAAGTTGGGGATACCAGAAGGCCGACACCGACTGGAAATCCCCGGAAACGATCGTGCGCAATCTCTCGACTTGTGCGCACGACGGCGGTAATTACCTGTTGAATATCGGCCCCAAGCCCGACGGTTCGGTTCCCCAGGAATCGGTTCGCATCCTGACGGAGGTGGGCGAGTGGATGGACAAAAATGGTCCGACGATTTACGCAACGGAACCCTGCCAATCGGACTGGCACGTCTATGCAAATTATACCCGCAGAGGTAATACACTTTATATACACGTTTACCACTGGCCGGGTGAAACGCCGGCGTCCAACTGGCTGGATTTCTTCAACCCACCCAGCGTGGTGGCCATCGGCGGGCTGCGCGCCAAGGTGAAATCGGCGCGGCTGTTTGCTTCCGGCAAGCCCGTGACCTTCGAACAGGGTGACGAATACGTAAGGTTCACCGGCCTGCCCATCGACGCACCCGACAATCCCGTCACCGTTCTTGCCATCGAGTGCGACGCGGAACCCGTCGTCGACCACACCGATGTCCGCAAATTCCGCAAGCGGGAGGGAGTGGGGGTTTGAGGCGCGGCCGGCTAGCCCCCGCGCTCTCGGAGATTCGGCCCATCGCGTCATAAGACGATTTGATATTTGCGATTTGTGATTGGCGATTTGCGAAGTCTGCAAATTGATTCATCCTCGAACTTGGGATAACCGATTACCGATGCGGGGTAGTGTTCTATGTCACGCGGAAGTTGGTCGCCCGCCCTTCCCCAGCCTCACTCCGTACACCGTGCCGTTGGACCCAAAATGTAGAAACTCCATGCTGAACTTTAGTTCAGCCTGTGCCGACCCGTTCGCGGTGCTCAGGGCAGGCCCGGAAGGTCGACGTTACATCCGTACGTGCCGACCGTTCGCGAAGTTTACCCTGAGTGAAACGAATGGTACTCAGGGAAGGCTCTATGGGTCAGGGCAACTTCGACCGATTTGTGATGTAATCTGTGCATTTTCGTCGAAAAGTGCTGTTCATCGCAGGACATCTTCTCCCTATCGCCTGTGTTTTCAAGCACATAGCCGTGTCGACCTTAATTTTTAACATCTCTTTGGGTCAGCGGGCCGTTTCGGACCCTGGTCAGCGTGTGGGTGAGCCGCCACCATGCGCGCAAGCTGGCATCTTCGAAGGGTAGTGGTGAGTTCATAGTGGTTCGTCAGCGCTCTGGAGCCAGGACTCTGCGTAGAGCTTACCGTGTGCCGCATACCGTATGCCGTCTGCCGTCTGCTGCCTCATGCCCGCCCGCGGCTACCAGTCCGTAAGCTAGTATAACACGGCTATGTATCTTGTCAAGCGGAAAAGAGGCTACATCGAAGAGTTTATGAATTACGGCAAACCTCGCTCCCCTGGGGGGAGAGGGGAGGACCGCAAGGCGGAGGGGGCCCCACGTTTTGCGGGTGGGGGTGAGGGGGTCAGAAGGAAAATGCACGTCAAGATTCGCGTTTGCATTGGGCGGTGCAGCCCAACCGAACTCGAACTATCTTAATGGCGGCGCGGCAGGAACCCGCACCGACGGAGAGCGGGCACTGGCTACCAGCCTGGACCCCGATGTCCGCACGGCCTTTCGCTGTAGGGGGACGGATTGCCGTCCCCTCCGTGTGCATTGCCGCCGGACCGGGAAGCGTAGGGGTGCCCCTCGTGGCCGCCCACAAATGGGCCGGATCGGCCCCAGGGCAGGCACGAGGCCTACCCCTACGTCGTGATCGAGTTGCGCAAGGTGGGAGGGTACAAGCGCAGAGATTACAGTTCGAACGTCGCCTGAGGATCTTCGACCCGGAGGTAGCCACGGTCAATTCGTCTTGGGATTTGGCCTTGGGCTTCGTCATCGAAGGGAAAACCCATGGTCACAAAAGCGGTGAGCGCGGCTACCCGCTCGTCTTGAAAGCCCTCATTGCGACGCTGCTGCTGGGGCGGTAGAATGCATCGGAACGCAGGCGGCCCACGCTTCATAGATCAGCCCCGGGGAGTTTCCAGCCATGTTACGTTCCCTCCTTCAGTGCACTTTTCTCATGCTGCTTCTCGAATCGTTATTATTTGAACAGGGAGCAACCGACGCCCCTAAATCTTCTTTGCCCGGTCCCGGTTCTGCCTCGCCATCCGCGGTCGCACCCTCCAGTTCTCCTCAACCAAACGTCTCCACAGTTCCTGATTTAGCTCACAACGCTTTATCGGAAGCATATCGTCACTACCGCAGTGGTGAGTTTGATGCGGCCATCCAAAGCTACTATGAGGTCCTGCAGAAAACCCCCAAATCTCCCGACGCGTACACGGGCCTGACGCGCATATACCTTAAGCAAAAAAACGTGGAGCGAGCCTATGAAATCGTCACGAATGGCGTGAAGGCCACGGATGCACCCACCGTTCACGCCGCCTTGGGGGAAGTATACTTCCGCCAAGGCAAGATCTTTGAGGCGGCACAAGAGTGGGCGAACGTCATCAACAAAGGTAACCCGAGCGCCCGCGCTTTTTGGGGACTGTCACGGGTGCGCACAGCGACCTCATTCTACAAGCAGGCGAAGGAAATGCTCGACAAAGCGCACGAACTTGATCCGACGGACCCTGACATTCAAAAATACTGGATCAACTCTTTGAGCCGCGAAGAACAGATTCAATTCTGGGAGAACTATCTTGCCACCCCCACCAACGACGATGCCGAGACCCGCGCCGACATGCAACACCACCTGGATTACCTGCGGGCGATGCAAAATCAGCCAAATCATGCCTGCCGGTTGGTGAGCCATGTTCCATCGACGGAGGTGAAACTGCTTAAAATCCTAACGGACCCCAGGCATATGCGTGGCTATGGCCTCGCGGTATCGCTGAATGAGAAGAGGGGCAAATTGGTGCTGGACACGGGAGCAAGCGGCATCCTGATTGATCAGGGCCTGGCGCGGAAGGCAGGCATCGCGGAGGTTTCCGAAACGGATATCGGCGGCTTAGGAGACAAGGCACGCTCGGGCGGCTACTTTGGCTTCGCGAACTCCATCAAAATCGGCGAGCTCGAGTTTCAAGATTGCAGGGTTAGCGTTATAGAAAAGCGTTCCGTGTTAGGCGATGATGGATTGATTGGCGGGGACGTGTTCAGCGCTTTCTTGGTGGACATCGACTTCCCGAACGAAAAACTCAGGCTCAATCCCCTCCCTAAGCGGCCGGACGAGAACACTACGGATGTGACGCTTCAAAACGGAAAGGAAGCTTCGGCATCCAATGGGGACCCGTCAACTGAAAGAACAGGGCCGGACCTGCGCCTGAAATCCTCCCCCTCGGCGCATCACGGCCCCCGCGACCGGTATATTGCTCCCGAAATGCAATCCTACACAGAGGTTTTTCGCTTTGGGCATGATCTACTGATACCGACGAGGATTAGCGATACGACCGTACGGCTATTCTTGCTTGACACCGGATCGTCAAGTAACCTGATGTCGCTGAAGGCGGCACAAGAGAGTACCAAAGTTCACGGCGACCCCAACAGGCACGTGCAGGGGCTGAGCGGTTCTGTGGCCAACGTCTACAGTGCTGATAAGGCGGTTCTTCAGTTTGGCCACTTGCGGCAGGAGAATCAAGAAATGATCACCTTCGACCTCTCCCATATCAGTGATCGGGTGGGCACCGAAATCTCCGGGGTGTTGGTGTTTACCACGCTCCACTTACTGGAAATCCAGATCGACTATCGCGACGGCATCGTCAACTTTAAATACAAACCCCAACCTTAGATTGGTGCGGTCTGACGGAAGGCAGAGGAGGTCGCCATGGATTTTACTGACAACTGACGACTTCCTTTCCGCGAGAATCGGTGGAACCTGCGAGGTCACTATGCATTTCCGAAATTTGAAAACTGCTGAGTATCTGGCATTTGCTTTGCTGGCTTTGGCCGGCGCCGCCGTTTGTCGTATAGCATGGGGCGGTCCCGCATCCGCGTTTCCCCAGTCCTCCGGAGACTTGGATATCCCGGCGCTTCAGGACAGCTTTCGTCATCCTCCTGAAGACTCGAAAATCATGGTGCGCTGGTGGTGGTTTGGGCCGGCGGTGACGACGGAAGAACTCGATCGGGAATTGCATCAGATGAAAGATGGCGGCATCGGTGGGTTTGAAGTCCAGCCGGTCTATCCCCTCACGCTCGACGATCCCAGCAAAGGTTTGGTGAATCTTCGCTACCTCTCTCCCGAATTTCTTGCCGCGGTCAGTTCCACGGCGCGCGTGGCGCACGAGCTTGGCCTGCGCATGGACATGACCATGGGCAGCGGATGGCCGTTCGGTGGGCCCCACATAACACCGGAGGTCGCCGCCGAAGGTTTACACTGCCTTCGTATCGCCATCAAGGAAAGCGTCCGGACGATCCCTGGTCCGGAATTGCAAGAGGGCCAGCGATTCCTCGCGGCGTTCGTGGCCACCGGCGACGCGAGCCATTACGACGCAAGTTCCGTGCATCAGGTGAACCCGCAGGAGGATGGGAGTTTTCCGGTTCCCCCTTATCCGGGCGGTCCGCGAGTCCTGCTGTTCTTTGAGGCGCGATTGACCGGACAGCAAGTGAAGCGCGCCGCAGTGGGAGCGGAAGGATTAGTTCTTGACCATTACAGCCGCGCGGCTATCGAAAAACACCTGGAGGCCGTAGGAGCGCCTTTGGCGGCAGCAGGTGGCGGCAATATTCGCGCCATGTTTTGCGATAGCTTGGAAGTCTACCAGTCAGATTGGACCGCGGGTTTTCTGGAAGAGTTCAAGCATCGGCGCGGATACGAGTCTGACGCCCTATCTGCCCGCGCTCGTAGCCGGCAGCGGACCGCAGACGGCGGCGGTGCGCCACGACTGGGGCCAAACGCTCACTGAACTGCTGGACCAGAATTTCCTTGAGCCCTTTCAGGCGTGGTGCCACCAGCATCACGTGCTGGCAAGAGTACAAGCCTATGGCCAGCCGCCGGCACAGCTTTCGAGCTACCGGTTCGTGGACCTTCCGGAAGGCGAGCAGGGGGATGAGGCCGGCCACTGGAACCATTTCACGGCGTCGCGTTGGGCTTCTTCCGCCGGACATCTCTATGGAGTGCCGGTAATCTCCGCCGAGGCCTGGACGTGGATTCATACGCTGCCCTTCCGAGCCACGCCGCTCGATTTCAAGGCAACGGCCGATGAGTACTTTCTGCAGGGAATCAATCAATTCGTCGCGCACGGCTACCCCTATTCGCCGCCCGGGGTGCCTGAGCCCGGGTGGCATTTCTACGCGGCGGGAGCGCTCGGCCCGCATAACCCTTGGTGGTTCGCCATGCCGGACCTCGCGAGCTATTTGCAGCGCGGCAGCTTCATGTTACGCCAGGGCAGGCCCGCCAACGACATTGCGGTTTACCTGCCCACCCACGACGCTTGGGCGAGCTTACCCATCGGGGAGGTGAATCTGTGGGAGGCGATCTGGAAGAAACTCGGGTCAACCCTCCTGCCTAGCCTGCTGGAAGCGGGATACAACTTGGATTTTGTCGATGACGAAATCCTAGCGCGAAAAGGACACATCGAAAAAGGCAAGCTGGCCATTGCCGGTCAAAATTTCTCCATCGTGATTCTGCCGGGAATCGAACGCATCCCACCCGCGATCCTGACCAAACTTGGCGAATTCGCCCGGAGTGGCGGGACTTTGATCGCCACGCGGCACCTGCCTGCGCTTGGGCCGGGCTTTCTCCATCAGGATTCCGAGAGTGCGGAGGTGGCGCGGCAGGTGGGAGAAATTTTCCAAAAGCCCTCCGCGCCGGGGCATTTCGTTCCCGATGAGGGTAAGCCTCTCGAAGATGAACTGAACCGCCTCTGCCCTCCTGACGTCGCCTTTTCTCCTCGTTCGCGAGATGTTGGTTTTATTCGCCGCCATACGGACACGTCGGAGATCTATTTCCTCGCCAACACCTCCAACCGGCGCTTCGAAGGCACAGCCACTTTTCGCGTCAAGGGCAAGAACGCGGAATGGTGGAACCTCTTCACGGGCGAAGTTACGGAAGCCCTGTCCGGCTCGGAGAGCAACGCTGTCCTGAAACTCGACATTGAGCCTTACGGTTCGCGGCTCCTGGTCTTTAGCGCCCGGGAGGCACCGAAGGCGCCGGCCCCGGTGGAGGCACACCGGCCGGAGCCCTTGGACATCAGTCGCGGATGGCAAGTCACTTTCGAGGGCACAGGAAAAGAAATCTCCATGGACACGTTGCGTTCTTGGACTGAACTCGACGGCTTGCAGTATTTCTCCGGGCGTGCGACGTACCAGAAGAAATTCGTTGCTCCCGCCGGCTTCCTGCAGGAAGGAGTGCGGGCGGAGTTGAACCTCGGTGAGGGAACCCCTCTTCCGGTTCAGGATAACGCCCACTTCCAGGCATGGCTTGACGGCCCGGTGCGCGAAGCGGCGGAAGTCTACGTCAACGGCCAGCGTGTGGGCACAATCTGGCATCCGCCCTACGAATTAGACGTAACCCCCTTTCTCCACGCGGGCGAAAACGAACTGCGCATTGTGGTCGGTAATCTCGCGATCAACGAAATGGCGGGAAGCCCCTTGCCCAATCGGGCGGACCTAACCGCGCGCTATGGAGAGAGGTTCCAGGATCAAGGGAATAATCTGGTGAAGGCGATACCTTCGGGGCTGACGGGCCCCATTCGGTTGATTGCGAGGGTTAAACCCTAGGCAGGATTTCTCTCCGGGGGGTTGAAGGGGCGGGGCTGAAGCCCGCCCTTCCGGCGGCGTCCAAACGTGGTGGGAAGTCCGAGCCAGGCCCTTCGTCCTTCTGCATAACTTGTAGAAATGCCTTGTCCACAGGGTTTTTTCGCGGGCCCGGCGTCCTTTCTCTTATAATGGAGTACGGAGAAGCAACTTGCCATCGAAGTCAGCACCGCCGCAGATCGAGGCTGTGACCGCGCCTGACGCGTCATCGCCTGCGCGTGGAAGTGGGGCGTTGGGCTCCCCGCGCAACACGGTGATTGTAATTGTTCCCATCCTCCTGGTTTTGATCACTTTCCTTTTCTGGTATCAGACCTGGTTTGGGCGAGGGCTCTCCGACCAGGAGATGGCACAGGTTCTGGCGGACACTTCCGTGCCGCACAAGACGCAACACGCACTGGCACAGCTTTCTGACCGTATCGCGCGTGGCGACCCAACAGTTAAGCGCTGGTATCCGCAACTGCTGGCCTTGGCGCAGAATAAGGAATCACAACTGCGCTTGGAAGCCGCCTGGGCGATGGGGCAGGATAATCACTCCGAGGAATTTCACCAGGCGCTGGGCAAGTTGCTGGATGATCCCGTGCCCATGGTGCGCTGGAATGCCGCGTTGGCGCTGGTGCGATTTGGTGACGGGACAGCGGAGCCGCAATTGCGGTCCATGCTGCAACCCTTCACACTCGGCGCCCCGGACGCGGGCACGATTAAATTCCGCATGAAGGAACAAGACACCGTTCGCAATGGCAGCATCATTGCCCGCATTCTCCCGGCAGAGGGTGACTCGCGGCGTGATTTCGTATCTCCTGTGGGGGGAACGATCGCGCGCTTGCTCACTAAGGATGGTGCAACTGTGGCCGCGGGAGATGCAGTGGCAATAATCGATCCGGACGAAAGCCAAGTGACCGAATCCCTGCGGGCGCTTTATTTGGTGGGCCAGCCTCAGGACCTCGACGACGTGGAGCGCTTCGCCCGCGGGATGCCCAATATGTCCGAACGAGTGCGTCAGCAAGCGGAAGCTACCGCCCGCGCCATCCGGGAGCGGTCGGCGAAAGGGAAAGGCTGAGTGGCGTGTCTGGGGTCAGATCGAGAACTTGATTCCGAGAAGAGACTCGACTTCTTCCGTCGGCATCATTTCGATGGCATCCCACGGGCAGCCGTCCAGAAAGCTGCCGTCAGGACCTTTGCTGGTACACTTCTTGCAGCCGATGCAAAGTACCGGGTCGACTTCGATCCGGCCGAAGGGGGGATGGTCCTCATCGGGGACCCAGTACATGCAGTCGGCGACAGGGCAGTAAGGGACACAGGCCGGCGAGCCAGAGCAGCCCGTGCAGCATTCGGTGATGACCGCGAGCTCCTTGGGTCGCTTCTTGCGTGGAGTTTCAATACCAATGGATTTGGGCTCGCTCTTGACGACTTCCCCAACGGGAATGTAATACTCGGTCAAGTTGTCCTCCTCACCCTGTATGTAAGGACATTCTCCCAGAAGGAGGCCTGAACGTCAACACTGCGCTCGTACTGACGCAGCGCTTAATCTCATTGTTGCGAGGTCGCATGGTAGCCTGGACGCTGGTCTTTCACATTATTGGCTTGGTTTTCTGGTTGGGAAGTCTTTTGGTGGTCACTCAGATCCTGGCGATTCACACGGAGGAAACTTCTTCTGAGACGCGCGCAACCTTGGGGCGCTTGGAGTCGAAGCTCTTGAGGGGGTTGGCTCACCCCGGCGCAGCCATCATGGTGGTCACAGGGTTTATCCTGGTGACCCAGGACCCCAATTACCTCCGGGAACATTGGTTGCATGCAAAACTGCTTTTGGTGGTCATTCTGGTGGCGCTCGATCTGCGGCTCACGTTTCGAGCGCGGTCATTTCAGGAGGGGACTATCGAGTTAAGCCGCCGTGAATGCATGATCATGCACGGAGCCATCTCCCTGGTGTTCCTCGCAATTCTGATTTTGGTCCTGATCAAACCGTTTGGCCTGCACCGGCACCGAGCGCAGTTAGGGGAAACCCGCGATCCGATTACAGAGGTACATTTGCGACACGCAGGACTTTCGCCCGCGGCCAAGCTCACTAGGTCTTAAGCTGGGCTGGAAAAACAAGCGGGAGTATTGGGCCCTGACATCAGGGCTTCGCTGTGTTGCAATGCGGAAAACTTGCAATTTCTCGCGAGAAGGATTACTGAATAGTTACCTTTAAGTTTATCTATCACGGGAGGATAGTTTGGCGAAAATCACTATCAACAACAACGGTTCAATCCGGGTGGAAGGCGAATTTACGATCTGCGACGCAACCGGGAGCACTTTTGACTTATCAGGGCGGACCGCGATTGGCCTTTGCCGCTGCGGGCATTCGGAGAACAAGCCCTTTTGTGACGGCACCCACCGAAAGGTGAGTTTTCAGTCGGAAGTGAAGGCGCGGACCTTGCCACCTCCGGCTCCCAAGCCCGCTTAGAGCGGCTGGAATAGGGGTGAAGCAAAGGCCAAGAACTGCGCGCGGAAATTCGGGCCCTTTGCCGGCCGGGGGCAGCACCTAGGGGTGGAGGGTGGTATCGTCTCGCGGAGAACCCCGACCTCCTTCCTTGGCAGGAGAGTTCGCGGTTATTGCCAACTTCAAGTGTTGTAATGGGTTAGACAATTGTATCGATGGCGGGAGAGTGCCCTACATCCGTTGACTTGGGTGGGGGCGTATGTTACGTTTAGCGGATAGTCCACACCACCGAGGGGCCGTTGGAGCGTATAGATGGCTTTTCATAAGGCCAGAGCGCTGCAAGAAGCTGAGAAGTCTGTAGCCCAAGGCAAGATTGCTCAGGCCATTAAGCAATATCAAGACATCCTTGATGTTGACCCGTCTGATGTGTCTCTGCTCAACACGGTTGGTGACCTCTATATTCGCGATCGGAACATCACCGAGGGCTTGAGGCAATTCCATCGGCTGGCGGAAGCTTACGTCCGCGAAGGTTTCAACGTTAAAGCCATCGCCATTTACAGGAAGATCTCGAAGGTTGAACCCAATTCCGTGGACACTCTCCTGAAGTTGGCGGAGCTGTATCAGCTCCAAGGCTTGAGTCGCGAGGCTCGGGAACAGTATCTCCAGGCGACGGAGTTTTTCAAAAAGCGAAATCAGACCGACCGCGCTTTGGAGGTTCTCCGCAAGCTGGTGCTGCTTGACCCTGAGAATATCAACTTCCGTAACCGCTTGGCGGCGGAATGCGAACAGTTCGGTAAGCGTGAAGACGCCGCCAAGGTCTGTCTGGAGTCGGCGGAGATTTTGCTCCGCCGCGAAGACCAAGTGGCGGCTGAAACCGCCTTGAAAAAAGCCGCGGAGCTGGACCCGAAGAATATCAAGGTCCAGATTCTGCGAGCTCGCGTGGCCATCGCGCGCCAGGAACCTGAGGAAGCCGAGAGAATCATCAATTCCTCGGTGGAATTGCGATCGGACCCCAAGGGCAAGCGGATATTGTTGGATTCCTATCTTGGTACCCGAAAGCTTCCTGAGGCAGAAAAGCTGGTGGTAGAGGTTTTCCACGAAAATCCAGCGGACTTTGCGCCGATCTCCAGCGTTTCTACGCTCTTGGTGGAAAAAGGGGATATTGACGAAGCGTATCAGTTGCTCGCGAGCGTGGCGGAGCCGCTGATTGGTCAGAACAATGTTGGTCCTCTGGTGGAAGCCCTCCGCCGGGTCTGGATCAGAGCCCCGAAGCACATTCCTACCCTGGAATTGATGCACCGTATTTGCGAACGGACCGCGGATGAATTGACTTTGCCCGAAGTCCTGGAAGCGCTAGGCCGCGTTTATGAACAGGCGGGGGACTTGGGAAAAGCCGAAGAGGCCTATCTAAAGCTAATTGAGCGGGAACCCGACAATGAGAATTACCATGGTCTTCTGAATGCAGTCCAGCAAAAGCTTGGCCGGGAGGTCAAACCAGTAGATTTCTCTGCCAAGGAGATGGCGCTTGCGGAGGAGGAGCCTCCCCCGGAGCCGTCGGGCGTTGATGCTAACCAAGAAGCGATGGTTAAAGACGCCCTCGAAAACAGTGACCTTTTTGCCCGTTACAACCTGGCCGAGAAGGCAATTTCCGAGCTGGAAAAAGTCTTGCGGGTCTACCCTGACCAAATCGAAGTTAATCAGCGCATCCTGGAAATCTCCCGCAAGGGTTTTCCGGAGCGGGGAGCACTGGCGGCCGCAGAGTTAGTTCGAATATTCACTGAGCATGGTGATGTCGAGATGGCGAGCAAATACGAGGCCCTCGCGTCAGCAAAAGGCGCCTTGCATGAAATTCCGCCTCCTCCATCCTCCCCCACCTTGCAGGTGGAAGAGCCCGTGACGCTCCCACCGGCCCCCCCTGAGAGGCCGGGGGCAGGAATGACTACGGAGTCTCCGATTCCAATGATCGCTCCGGAGGAACCCGTTGCGGCCGCACCAACTCCACGGCAGGGAGAAATTGCTTCTGACCTCAAGCCGCCTCCCGAGGCTGCGAGCGAACCTCCGATTGCGTCATCACCATCCCCCGTGCTGGCCGAACAGGTGATGGAATTGGATCTCTCCGGGGACCTGGAGGCCATGGCGGCCCTTGGTTATCAGGCTCCAGCCCCCTCTGTCTCTGAACCGGTCACTCCACCCCCATTGGAGATGACGGTGCCGGTGGATATCCCGGCTTCTGCGGAGGAACCCGCTCCGAAGCCGGTAGTGAAGGAGGCGGGACCGGCCGCCGAAGCTGCCCCCGAGATTCCTGAACCGCTCCCTGCGGCCGGGGAAGAAGCCATCCGTGACGATCTTGAAGATAGCAGGATCGAAGTTGAGTTCTACCTTGAAAATGGTTTTATGGACGAGGCTCGCCAAGCCGTGGCCGGGCTGGAGGTGAAGTACCCGGGCAGCCTATTTGTTGCGGAATTCCGCCGGCGGTTGTATGAGCGAGCCGGTGGCCCCTCCCCCGCGGAACCGCAGGCGCAAGTTGCCCCACCGAATGAATCGGTGGCCGCAGAACCGCCGGCAAAAATTGTGCAAGCAGAACCAGAGGTTGCACCTCCACCTGAGCCCGCGCCGGTGGCGGAAGAGCTCGCGCGCGATGAATGGGAGCTTCCCACTAGTTACGCTGTCACCTCACACCCTAAGCCCTTGATGCAACAGGCGGTTCCACCTGCCGTGACCGTGCCTGAGGCCCCGCCGCCCGCGCATGAGCCCGCGGTTGAAGGGCCTGTCGCCGCCGAGAGTGGCAGCATGGGCATGCTGGACGAGTTGGCCGGGGATTTGGCTTCATCGGTGGATGGGTTGACGCAATCCGCAGACGCTTCCCCCGCGACACCTGCCGCCTCACCGATGTCTGCGGCCGCTCCCCCCGCAGGCCCATCTCAGGGCGTGGCGCAACTCAGCGGTTTGCTGGCGGAGATGGAGGAGCCTGGCGCCGCCGCGGCCGCCAAGGATGATCCCGAGACGCATTACAATTTGGGTGTGGCTTTCCGGGAGATGGGACTATTGGACGAAGCCATTGGGGAATTTCAAAAAGTTGTAAGGGGTGCGGGGAAAGGAAACTTTCCCTCAAACTTCCTCCCGTCGTGCAGCCTCCTGGCGATTTGTTTCATGGAAAAAAAGATGCCCGCAATTGCCGTCAAGTGGTACGTGCGTGCGCTGGAAACACCTGGCCTCGAGGAGGAGGCGCTCATGGCCCTGCAATACGATCTGGGCGTGGCCTATGAGCAAGCCGGCGATTCCCGCAGTGCCTTGGAAAGATTCACTGAGGTCTATAGCCAGAATATCGACTTTCGCAATGTGGCGGACAAGATCCGCGAGCTCCAGCAAAAGGCCTGAAAGACAATTCACCCGCTGCCGCAGGGTGACCCTGATCGCCTTACCTGAGACCGAATTCCCGGATTGACCAAATAAATGAATCGCCTGCTGACGATCGCGTACATCGTGTTTTGCTTCGAGATTGGCGTGTTTCTGTTTGTCTTTCCGTGGATTTCGCTCTGGACCAAGAACTATTTTGTGGGTCACTACGCTTTGTTTGCAAGCATCGCGCGCAACTACTTCCTGCGAGGCGCGGTCTCCGGCCTCGGGCTGGCCGACGTCTGGCTGGCCTTCTTTGAGTTGTGGCGCTTCCGCCGTGAATTAGGTTTCGTGGGTTCCCGTCCGAATCGATAAAGGTATTTTGGATTTTAGATTTTGGATGAAGATCCACCCCGAGTTTCCGGATTCCTCATCTCAGGAAGGAGAAGGCTGAAGGCCTTTCAATCCAAAATCGAAAATAAAATGCCTGCCAACCTCCAGCTCTACTACATAACGGACCGCAGCCAAATCAAGTCCCGCACGTTGGATACCTGCATTGCGGGAGCCATCGCCGCGGGCGTGGATTGGGTGCAGATTCGGGAAAAGGATCTGCCTGCGCGCAGCCTGCTTGACGTCACGGAAGCTGCCCTTCGGTCCGCGCGCCAGCAGGGACGTACGCACGTGATGGTGAACGATCGGTTGGACGTAGCGCTGGCGGCCAAAGCCCACGGCGTGCATTTGGGCACGCGCTCGATGCGGGCAGACTTGGTAAGAAGACTTGCGCCGGATGGATTCGTGATAGGAGTTTCCTGCCACTCACTAGCGGAGGCCCTTGCAGCGCAGGCGACGGGAGCGGATTACATCCTGCTGGGACCGATTTTCGCAACTCCCTCCAAGCTTCCGTACGGCCCGCCGCTCGGGCTCGCAAATTTGCGCGAAGTGACTCTACAGATTTCCACCCCAGTCTTCGCACTGGGTGGAATTACGATCGACCGTGTCGCCCCCTGCCTCGAGAACGGCGCGGCGGGAATCGCCGGAATTCGAATCTTTCAGGATTGCGATTCTATGGAGAACCTGGTTCGCGAGTTGCGCGGGGAACAGGAATAATCAGGTAGGCCCTGCAAGGTCGGGGAAAAGCAGGGTGGGGAAAAATGCGTCGCCCTGGTGCCGATCGCGACTACATTTGGTGCAGGCATGCGAAGCTTTGGAGTGCCGCAGCAAACTCCCGCACTCCATCAAAGCTTCGCTAAGAATGCCAGCGCCTAAGGTCTTTCCGCAGCCTGTAAAGCGCCGCCCTTCCAGGCCCGTGGTGGGAAAGCCGGGCTAGAGCCAATACCGTTCAGTTAGCGATGGTCATGAAATGGGCGTTCTCATTGCGGGCGAAGCCCGCCTTGGACTGCGGCGGCTCGACGCCGCCTTGAAATAACGCCGAGGACGACGACCAAGGCGGCGTCGAGCCGCCGCAGTCCAAGGCGCTTCGCGCATGTCCATATGAAGACAGCCGCTAAGTGAACAGTGTTGGGGCTAGAGCCTGCGCTCACCGCAGGGGCCGCGGCATTGCCTTCAATCTCAGACTTTCGACCCCGCGCAATTGGATTATCTTGAAACGGATCATCCTTCGCCCATCCAAGCGCCATAGGGCTTAAGGGCCTCCACGTTATCGCACACGGCTTTGATGGCCGCGGTGATGGGCACGGCGAGGACCAGGCCGAAACCTCCCCACAGCCAGGACCAGAACATCATGGCAATGGTCACTGAAAGGGCATTCAGGTTGACGCGTTGGCCCACGAGCTTGGGTGTGAGGACGTTGACGGCCACGAAATGAACCACCGCGACGGACACTCCGATGGCAATGAAGGGGCCCGTGGTATCGTATTGCATCAGCGCGACGAGCAAGGGAGGAAGAATTCCCAGCGCCACGCCGATATAGGGAATCAGGCTGAGAAGCGCGGCAAGAGGCCCCATCAACAAGGCGTATTGGAGATGGATGAGGGCGAAAACGGGAGTGATGAGGCAGGCGGAAATGAACCCGACCAATAGGTTCCCTACTACGAATTGACGTAACATGCGGGCGATGGCATGAATCACATCTTCTGCTTGCTGGCGTCGTTGGATGGGAAAAAGGTTCAACGACGACGCCCACAATTGGTTCTTCGAGGTGAGCATAAAAAACACCAGGAAAGGAATGAACATCACGGTGACGGTGAAGGCGTAAACCGATCCGATGCCCCGCAACAGAAATTGCGCGTAAGGGGATTCCTGCTGCAACCGCACGGTCGGCACGCTCGACTCAGGCGAAGCCGGTATAATGGTCTGCGTGCTCTGCTGGATGTTATGGGCCGTCAGCTGAATGTGCGCGGTGATTTGTTTCAGCCTCTCGACCAGCTTAGGCATTTCCTCAAAAAAGGCCTGCGCGCGGTCATAAACCACGTAGATGACCAGGTAGGCGACGGAAAGCATCAGCAGCACCATGATAAGCGAAGCCAACCAACGCGGGATTCGATAAACCTCCATCACTTTGACTCCCGGGTCCAAGACCGCGGCAATCAGGATGGAGCAGATCAAAGTGATGACCACTGAACTGGCGTAGTAGATGCAACCAAAAAGAACGGCAATGGCGATGATTCGAACGCTGGCGGAGGCGGATGCCGCGGAGGGATTCTCAGAATGGGTTTCAGACATGCGGTGGGCCCTCGAAAGGGATTCTAGCTTGCCGCGCCGGGAATTGCCAGACCAGAGCTATACTCCTACGGCCCGGGCTTCACTGGGGGGCGCAACGACAGGCATAGTATAATGGCTGTTTTGAAATTCCGCGCCTTGAGCTGGCTTTCTACACGGGCAGGGGAAACAGGAGGGAAGGCGACAGGTGGCTGAGGCGCCTCAAGGATGATATGAAATTTTCGCGTCGCAATTGGCTGGGTTCTTCGGCAGTGCTTCTGGGGTCAGGAATTCTTGATGCGCTCACCACACCCCTGTGGCGATGGACAGGAACTCCGGTGCTTCAGGCAGCCACCGTACCTCACCCTGAAGCTCCTTCCCCCGTCACTTTCGTAGATGTGGCGAAAGAGGCTGGCCTGAATGTTCCCAACGTGTGGGGCGGCGTTAAGCACAAGAACTACATTGTCGAAGCCAAGGGCAGCGGGCTGGCCTTTTTCGATTACGACCAGGATGGCTGGCTCGATATCTACCTTACCAATGGTGACCGCCTCCCGAACGAAGAACCCTATCCCGATGGTAAAACTCCCACGCAGCACCTCTTCAAGAACAACCGCGACGGCACGTTCACGGACGTGACGGAAAAAGCCGGCATGGTCCGCACCGGATGGGGCACGGGCGTCTGCGTGGGCGACTATGACAATGACGGCTGGGATGACCTGTTCTGCTGCTATTGGGGTCACAACGTGTTGTGGCACAACAACGGCGACGGCACGTTTACGGATGTGGCCAAGAAGGCAGGGTTATGGGAAGACCGCGTCCGCTGGGCTTCCGGCTGCAGTTGGCTTGACTATGACCGCGACGGATTCCTTGACCTGTTCGTGTGCAATTACATTGAATTGGACCTTCAAAAAGTACCGGTGCCAGGGCAGACCGGCTATTGCCAATGGAAAGGTATCCCGGTGATGTGCGGCCCCCGCGGCCTGCCGGGAGGAATGAATATCCTCTACCATAACAACGGCGACGGAACTTTCACGGATGTTTCGGAGAAGGCAGGCGTCCTGAAGCCCGGGCCGCGTTATTCGATCACCGCCGTCTCCTACGATTTCGATAACGACGGCTGGCCCGATATCTTCGTGGCGGTCGATTCCGAGCCTAGCATCTTATTTCACAACAAACACGACGGAACGTTCGAAGACATCGCGGTCATGGCCGGGTGCGCTTACAACGAAGACGGGCAGGAGCAGGCCGGCATGGGCGTCGGTGTAGCGGACTACGACGGCGACGGCTGGCTCGACATCTTCAAAACTAATTTTTCCGACGACACACCCGATTTGTATCACAACAACGGCGACGGGACGTTCACCGATGTAACTTTCGTATCGGGCTTGGGCGTCAACACGCAATACGTTTGCTGGGGGGCCGGCTTCATGGACTACGACAACGATGGGTGGACGGACATCTTCCACGTCACCGGCCAGGTTTACCCGGAAATCGAGGAGTCCCACATCGACGCGCAATTCACTTCTCCCCGGCTCGTCTATCACAACCTCGGAAACGGCAAATTCAAGGACGTTTCAAAAGAAATGGGTCCAGGGGTAACAGAACGATTCTCCAGCCGGGGTTGCGCTTTTGGCGACTACGATAACGATGGCGATATGGATGTGCTGATTCTGAACATGAACGATTACCCGTCGCTCCTACGGAACGACGGCGGAAACAAGAATAATTGGATCACCATCAAATTGCTCGGTACCCAGTGCAACCGCACGGCCATTGGCGCGCGCGTGCGCGTGGTGACCGGAAAGCATGCGCAAATTGACGAAGTTCATACCGGCACGAGCGTGATGTCGCAGAGCGACCTGCGCCTCCATTTCGGTTTGGGGACATCCCCGCATGTGGACGCGATCGAGGTAAAGTGGCCCACCACCCAAAAGGTGGAGAGGTTCACCAATATCCCCGCCAATCAATTTCTCACCATTAAGGAGGGTGCCGGAATCATCAAAAGTGAAAAGCCATCCTCCTCCGCCAAGTCCTGACAACCTGCAGGAAAAGGCTTGGGTTTGGTCATCCGGGGAATCGACGCCCGGCAATGCATCGACGCCTTGCCGGGGTCTCGGCGGGAGAACGGCACCCAGGTCTCGCCGAGGGCATGGTGCCACAATCCGCGGTTAACGACATTGGACCCCTTCGAGGCCCCCCTTTGCCAGCCGGTACAGCAAACTGCGCTACCAAGAATTCGGTTGTGAAGATTTTTTCCCAGGATTAAACTTAGATTTCCAGTGGCTCTTTTATCCCCTAGTGATGGATGCAGGGGAGGAGGCTTGTGTCCCGGACCCGAGCATTGCGGGAGCGAAGCCGGTCGAGACCGCGTACTTGTACACTTTGCCGCGTCGAATTGAGGCCCGTGGGAATGGTGAAAGCCCCCTTATGCGTGCACCGAGAGGGGTATGCGTTTCGGCGCTTCCCTGACGGGCTTTAGAGACCTGCCCGCAATGACTTCCGGGCCAGTTCGTGGGGCGGGGGTGGCAATGGCAACCCCATCCGATTTACTGGAAACGCCATTGGTTTGCCGCTGGCTTCTGGAAGCCAAGTTGCCATAGTCAAATTGACTGACGGTGGCTGTGTGGCAATTTGTCCACAGTCCATACGCCCGCATGTTTGACCACCATATCAAAATGCGGACCATGGTATCGGCCAGGCAATCAGAGCATCCAAGAGTAAGAGTACCTTGAAGACGCAATTGGAGATAGACATACGGAGTTCCCTCCTCACAGGGAGAGACACCGGGGCTCGAACCATCATGTGTATCCAGCGGCTCCGATGGCACGCAGCAGTTTTTCTTTTCGGGGCGGGACTCTTCCTGGCAGGGTGGTGCCTGGCGGCGGCACTGCCTTCGACGCAGACGGTTCGTGGCGAAGCCCTCGACGATAAGAATCTCCCCATTGCCGAAGCCCTTTGCACCATAACCAGCCGGCTGCTACCACCGGACGGTCTCACCGCAACGACCGATCACAAAGGCCAGTTCGAGTTCTCAGGCTTACAGCCAGGCACGTATTCCTTAGTCTGCGCCGCCGCGGGTCATGAACCCATAAAGCGCGTGCTGGAAGTGACGGACGTTCCGCCGCCGGAGTTCCAATTGGTTTTGCCGCCTGAGGTGGTTCTGCACCAGACCGTGGAAGTTCGGGAGAAGGTTGGGACGATTTCCACCGAGGCGAGCCCGCCCTCCGCCCAATTGGGCACTACGCAAGTGGCCAACCTGCCGCTCGTCGAACAGAAATTCAAAGCGGCCCTGCCTTACCTGCCGGGCGTGATCCGAACACCTGACGGGAAGATCAACATCAAGGGGGTTCCGGAGAGCCAGGGGCAATTGCTCGTAAACTCTGCGGAGACCTCCGATCCGGTGACCGGGAGTCAGGCCATTGACATTCCTTTGGTCGCCATCGATTCCCTCCAGGTTTACAAAAACGCATATGATGCGCAATATGGCAGTTTCACCGGCGGACTGACGACCATTCACACGCGGCCGCCGGCCGACCGGTGGGGATTTGAGGTGCAAAACATCCCTCCCAATCCTCGCATTAAGAGCGGTACGCTGGTAGGGATCGCGGATTACAATCCCCGGGTGTACATCACCGGCCCCTTGCTCTCCAACCGATTGAGTTTCTCCGAGGCTCTGGGATACGACATCGATAAGCAGCCGGTGCGTGGCCTGGCTTGGCCGCACAACGAGATTTGGACTCACGATTTCAATTCCTTCACCGATTTCCATTACGTCTTTTCTCCCCAGCATTTGGCGATCATCACGGCAAATGTATTCCCGCTGCACCGCCAATTTGCCAATATCAACTCCCTCGTGCCCCAAACGGCCTCCTCCGATTATGGCCAGCATGGTTTCAAGATCACCCTGACCGACCAATATATAACCACGGGTGGCGGCATTTTTACGACCATCGTTGACGGCATGAAGTTCGACAGTTGGGGACATGGTCATGGCCTGATTGATATGCTGGTTACCCCAAACGGCTGGGGAGGAGACTTCTTCAACGCTTACGGCGCGACAGCGAACAGGAGCAATTCGCGGAGACGTACAAACTCCCCCGGCAGAAATGGTGGGGAAAGCACGAATGGACGCTGGGAGTGGGTCTCCTCAACCGCACTTACGATGGCAAGCAGCCAATCCCATACCGTGAACTTGCTGACGCCCGACGGATCGGTGACCGAGCAGATCAACTTCCTGGGAGCGGGAACGCTGGCCGCGCGGGACTTTGAAGGATCCCTCTTTGTCGCCGATCATTGGGTACCCAACGACCGGATTTCGCTTGATCTTGGTTTGCGTTACTCCGGCGAGTCCCTGGGCAACGCGTCGAACCTCGCCCCCCGCCTGGGAGTTGCATACTCACCCGGCCGCGATGGAAAGACAGTTTTTCGCGTCGGCGCGGGCCGCTTTTACGGTCATGCCCCTCTGCTTGCCGGCAGCTTTTCCATGAACCCGGACCGCCAGGTGAGCTTATTTGATGACCAGGGAAATCTTCAGGGATCTCCGGTTACCTATGTGAACGCCTATGGCGAACTCAATCGGCAGGGGGGCTGGGTGGCCTCGCCAACCTTCCCCGGCATTATGCCCTACGATTTGACCTGGAGCTTGGAAGCAGACCGGGAGTTGCATCCCCGCGTCATGGTGCGGCTGAGTTATATTTCCAGCACCGCCTACGATCAGTACATTGTCAACCCCTTCACCGACCTGGCTACGGGGCCCGCAATGCTGCTCACTGCCCATGGCGCTTCCGTCTACAAGGAATGGGAATCCACAGCGCATATCCGACTCACCGGATTCTCCGAATTAAACGTCTCCTACGTGTACAGCAAAGCGCGCGGCGACTTGAACACCCTGGCGCAATTGTTTGTGCCCTTTGAGGATCCGGTGATTCGTCCCAACGCGTATTCCAACCTGGCGTCTGACACTCCGAATCGCATTGTGAGCTGGGGACGATTCAAAACGCACCTGTGGGGAATCGAAGCCGGCCCCGTGGCCGATTTCCATTCGGGATTTCCTTACTCGACTGTGGACGTGCGGCAGAATTACATTGGCGCGCCCAACATCGAACGATTCCCGCTCTTCTTCTCGCTCGATATGAAACTGAGTAAGGAATTCCACCTTCCCCTACCCTTTTTGAAGAAACACATGATGCGCGGATCGCTCATGATTTTCAATTTGACAAACCATTCCAACCCCCGCGATGTTTTCAACAACATCGCCTCACCCTACTTCGGCCATTTCGTGGGCGACCAGCACCGCTTCTTTGACAGCGCGTTGGATGTTCTTTACTAATTTGGGTGTCTGAGGAGATTCTGCCCGTGACGAGGTTTTTATGCAATTAAGAAGAGACCCGATTACACAGAGCTGGGTCATACAACAGACGGCCGAGGATAGTTGGGCCAAGAGCGGAATCTGTCCTCTTTGTCCCGGCAATGAAGCGCTGTGCCCGCCGAATCTTTATGTGTATCCGTTGGCCCCAGCGAGCTGGCAAGTCCGCGTCATTCCGCATCGGAATCCCGTTTACCAAATTGAACGAGACCCCGCGCGACAAGCTGAGGGTCTTTACGACAAGATGCGCAACCTGGGTGCTCACGAGGTGGTGATCGAACATCCCGATCATGCGTTGCAATTTGCCGACCTCAGCGACAATCAGGTTACCCAAGCCCTGCGCGCCTACGTGGCGAGAATCACGGATTTGAAGAAGGACCTTAGATTCCGCTATGTGACCCTCTTCCGGAATGTTGGGCGAGAGGCCGGACAAGAGCTGGATCATCCCCACTCGGAAATTACCGCCACCCCTTTTATTCCGCGGCGCACCGCCTACGAGTTGCGCGCTGCGCTTACGCATTACGAAAACAAAGAGCGTTGTCTTTTCTGCGACATCGTAAAACAAGAGTTAGAGCAACAGGTGAGAGCCGTGGAATGGAATGAACTTTTCCTGGCTTTCTGTCCGTTCGCCTCTCGTGTCCCCTATGAGACCTGGGTCTTGCCGATCTATCACCATGCTTCATTCGAGGAGGATGTGACCTCACCGGAAAAAGAGTCGCAGCTTGCGCGTTTGTTGAAATCCGCCTTACGCCGCTTATCGATCGTAGCGAAGGCATCTCACCTGGTTCTTCATACTTCGCCCAACGTCAACGCTAAGCCTCTCCGACTCGGGACTTGGCGAACTCTTGCCGAGGACTACCACTGGCACTTTGAAATCCTGCCGATCATTCCTGGGAAGTCCCGCTCCTACTCCTTCAAAGAAGTCTACTTTAATTCGCTACCCCCACCTGAGGTCGCCGCGAAAGAACTGCGTGAGGCGGGAACCACCGGAAGATAGGGGGTAGCCGTAACAGGAAGACTTTTTCAGTTAACTTCTGACTCTGGAAGCTAGCGGTTGGACTGCTGCATGAGGCGTTCGCAATTCTGCTTATAGTTGGTATTCTTGGGGTCGAGGGTGGCGGCCGCGCGGTATTCCTGCAGGGCGCCCGCCCGGTCACCTTTTTGTTCCAGGGCGTCGCCGAGGCCGGCGTGCACCGAGGCACTATTGGGGTTTAGGCGCAGAGCCTCACGATCTTCCGTGATGGTTCCATCATAGTCGCCCTTGCCGGCCAGTGCCAGGCCGAGACCGGCGTGAGCCAGGTCGTTATTGGGGTTCAACTGCGCCGCCGTGTGGTACTCGGCGATGGCGCCGTCCCAGTCGCCGTTGTTTCTGAGCGCATCGCCGATGTTGACGTGCGCCCGATCGTCATTGGGGTTCAGGCGCACCGCCTCGCGATATTCCTTGGTGGCGCCGTCCCAGTCACCTTTTTTCGCCAATGCCGCGCCCAAGTTCGCGTGCCCCACGTCACTACTCGGGTTCAGGCTTAGCGCCTTGCGGTATTCGGCAATGGAACCATCCAAGTCGCCTTTGTTTGCAAGGGCCATCGCCAGGTTGGCGTGCGCCATGTCGCTATTGGGATTCAGTTCGAGGGCCTTGCGGCACTCGGCGATGGCGCCGTCCCAATCGCCCTTGCTCGCAAGCGCCGAGCCCAGGTTGGCGCGGGCAAAAGCATTTTGGGGATTCAGGTCCAGGGCCTTTTTCTCTTCCGCGATTTCACCGTCCCAATCCTGCTTGCCGCCGAGCGACACACCCAGGTAGGCGTGCGCATAGTCATCCTTCGCGTTCAGGCGCAAGGCCTCGCGGTCTTCCGCGATGGCGCCGTCCCAGTCGCTCTTTCCGGCCAGGGCCAGGCCGAGGACGATGTGCGACATGGCGTTATTGGGATCCAATTTCAGAGCCTGGTGGGCGGCCGCCACATCGTCGTCCCACTTCTTTTGCCGGCCGAGGACCATGGCCAGGGCCAGGTAAACGTCGGGGTTCGGCGGCCCCAGCGCAATGGCGGCGCGAAAGTCCTTTTCCGCATCGGGATATTGCCCTTTCAGTTTGAGTTCTGCTCCGTGCGCCACGTGCTGCCGAACCTCGACTTGTTTCGATTGAGCGGCAGCATTGGGCGAGTCGGGCAACAGTACGTTGGCGCCCTTCACCGCCGCGACCAGATCGTCATCACCGCCCGCGAGCCGCACCTGCTGAAGATAATCATCCTTCACGTTGAAGTCGACGCCGCGGGCCTTGACCAACATGGTGATCCGTTGGGTCGGCGACTCTGCGGCGAGTTGGGCGACAATCTGCACCTGGTTTATCGGCATCTTATCGCGCACCGCCTTCAGGAATGCGTCCTTCGCACCGGCCGTCTTGAGGGTTTGGACATATTCCTCCGTCGGCGCGAAGTCTAGTCCCCGCTGCGTGACGATTTGCGCGCCTGAGTCGTCGCCCAGCCCGGCCTGCACCATGTCATTCACTTGCTTCTCGCTTAAGGGCTTGTTAGCACTCAGCGCCTTAAGGAAGGGCCCCTTCGCGCCCGAGGCCTTGAGGCGGAGGAGGAACGCTCGTGAGGGAATAAAATCGAGCCCGCGCTTCGCGACGAGCTTCGCCCCAGCATCGGTTCCGAGGCCGGCTTTCACCATATCAAGCACCTGTTGCTCGGTAAAGGGCTTGTCTTGATCCTGCGCCCAAGCCGGCAGGGAGAAGACCAAACCCATCGCCAGGGTGAGAAAGATCAGCGTTTTGTGGGATCTCATTGCCACCTCGCGAGGCTGTCGTGAACTGAGAAGAAACGGTGAGGTGATTCTACCGCAAATGAGGGGAATTGCCACCTCTTTGAAGTCTGGTGCGGAGTAGAATACCAATTTGCCTTGCCCCAGGGCATCGCAAGGCTCGACTACAAGGGTTCAGGGTATGGATCCCCCGGCTTCCGAGAAACCGATTCTGGTCTTTGACGGTGATTGCAGCTTTTGCCGCCTTTGGATCGACCGCTGGCGCGCCCTCACGGCAGACCGGGTTCGATATGCGCCCTTCCAGGAAGTGGCGGCGCAGTTCCCGGAAATTCCGCGTGAGGCCTTCGCCCGTGCGGTCCAGTTGATCCTGCCGGGAGGTGAGGTGTTCAGCGCGGCGCACGCGGTGTTTCGCACCCTCGCCTTCGTCCCCGGACGCGCCTGGATGCTTTGGCTCTACCAGCATCTTCCCGGTGCCGCGTTCGTCGCAGAGTTCTTCTACGGGTTTGTAGCGCGGCACAGGAATCCACTCTACCGCCTCACGCGCCTATTTTGGGGAATGCATTTCGAGCGGCCATCCTTCTCACTCGCTTCCTGGTTGTTTCTGCGCCTGATGGGAGCCGCCTATTTCTTCGCGTTCCTTTCTCTCGCTACCCAGATCCTCGGCTTGATGGGCCAAAAAGGTATCCTCCCGGCCCAGGAATTCCTCGCCATGGTTGGCTCCCGCGTGGGGTCGGAGCGCTACTGGTTCTTCCCCACGCTCGCCTGGCTCAGTTCGAGCGACACGATGCTGCAAGTGATGAGTGTGGGCGGCGTGTTCGGCTCTCTTCTGCTCATTTTCGATATTGCCCCGATTCTGGTCTTATCTCTTTTGTGGATCCTCTACCTTTCTCTGGTCACGGTGGGTCAGGATTTTCTCGCTTTTCAATGGGACAGCCTTCTGCTGGAGGCCGGCTTTCTGGCCATATTCATTGCCCCCTGGCATCTCTGGCCGCGCCGCGCCCGGAAAGCCCCTCCGCCCAAAGTCCCACGATGGCTGCTGTGGTTCCTGCTATTTCGCTTGATGTTTTCCTCCGGAATGGTCAAGCTCACGAGCGGCGATCCCACGTGGCGCAACCTTACGGCCCTGGATTACCACTACTACACGCAACCGCTGCCTACGCCCATCGCCTGGTACATTCACCTTGCGCCGGCCTGGTTTCAGCACGGCTCAGCAGGGTTCGTGCTTTTCGTCGAACTCGCAATTCCCTTTCTGATTTTTGCCCCGCGCCTTTGGCGATTTGTGGGAGGAGCTTTCTTAATTCTTCTACAGCTCCTGATCGCGCTGACCGGAAACTATGCGTTTTTCAACCTGCTCACCCTCGCGCTGTGCGTCCTGCTTTTTGATGACGCTTTCCTGGCGCGTTCCTTTCCGCGCGTCCTGGCGGGGCGCCTGCGCGTCCCAACCTCTAATCCCCGGCGGTCTTCACTTCGCCGCTGGATTACCGCTCCGATCGCGCTGATTGTTTTCGCGGCTGGACTCCTTCAGCTAGCGGATCTCCTCTCCATCGAGTGGTTGCCGCCCTCGGCATTCCATCTGCTATCTGACCTTGAACCGGTACGCGTGGTCAACGGCTACGGACTCTTCGCCGTCATGACCACTTCGCGCCCGGAGATCATCATCGAAGGCAGCAATGACGCTGAAACCTGGCACGACTACGAATTCAAATTTAAGGCGGGGGACCTGCGCCGCGCCCCGCGCTGGGTTGAGCCCTTTCAGCCCCGCCTGGATTGGCAAATGTGGTTCGCCGCGCTAGGGGACTATCGCAGTTCACCCTGGTTCAGCCATCTCATGCTTCGGCTGCTGGAGGGCTCTCCCCCCGTCCTGGCGTTGTTCGAGCGCAACCCGTTTCCGCGGTCGCCCCCGAAATATGTGCGCGCCGTGGTCTATGACTATCAATTTACGACCTGGCCAGAGCGCCGGGCCGAAGGTGAGTGGTGGCGTCGCCGCCTGCTGGGAGGTTATTTCCCTGCCGTGACCTTGAAGCGAAGCGAGGACGGCGAGGCGCCGTAGAAGTCCATCAAGGACGGTTTGCTTATGCTTTGCATTTTGAGGTTCATGAGCGCCTGTGCCGCGTTGCGCCTCGACGCCTTGACAGCAAACGCCGCACCTCCACGCCCAGGCTGCGGCCGGCCGCCGGTCACCACTTCTCGACCCGCTTAAGGATGTCCGGCTGAATATTCTCCTCGGCCGGGATGCAGAGGTAGAGGCCGTCGGGTTCCATCGCCGCGATGAATGCCTCCAACTCGCTCAATTGTAAGTCCACTACCACCCCCTTGCCGGCGGCCTGGATTCTCTTGATGACCGGCAACCACTGAAGGATGGGTAAATCGTCGCCCACGCCTTGCACCCATTGAATGGCTTGGATCTGCGGGATGCTCAGAATGTGATCGAGATGGTGAAGGATCCCTTTACCGTCTACGTGGAAAATGTTGTGGGTCATGTGGCGGACTTCATTCTGGAGGGTGGGCAGGTAGAATTGGCAGAAGGTCTCAGTGGAGATGAGTGCGGTGAAGTCGCAGCTCGGGATGTGCATCTTGCCGCGCGAGGGGATGCCCATCCAAGTGATCGAGAGCTGGCCATGGGCCTTGAGCATGTGGTCGTAGTAGTCAAATACGGGCAAAAAGTTTTCATTGGCCAAGCGGAGCATGGCGTGGACTTTTCCCGGGTTGTCGGCGATATCAAGGCAGAGCTGTTGAGGGTCACGCCAATCCGCGACGCAGTCGAGGCTCCCGTGTAAATCGGTGTAGCCGACCATGAACTGGCCGGCACATTTCTCCAAGGCCACGCGGGTGAGTTCCTCGATACCGCGGAAGTATTCGTTGTCGCGGCTGAACTTCAGGCGTTGCAGGTCGTCCCAGTCATAGATGCAATGCCGGATCCAGGAGGTGACTTCGCCGAAATCGAGTTCACTCCCGTGGAAGGCGGCGTACACGTTGGGGCCGAGGTTGGGCCAGAAGACGGGGAAGGTTTCGCCATAGAACCTGCGGTTGCGGATGGATTCCAGAAAGAAGTCCACCTGAAACTCCGCGTCGAACCAGCGCGCTTTGAGGGTTGGCCACGCGCGTCCCGCCAACATGTGCGAACTGGCAAAGTCAGCGTTGTGCTCGGCGAAACGCACAGGCGGGCGATCGAGCGTGGCGTGATTGAACCAAGCCTCGATGCGCTGCAAAGACTTTTCGAAATCCGGTTTACCTTGCAAGTCCATGAAGATCCCTGTCCCGCCGGTCCAAACGCCGGCTTGCGTAATCGTTGGGCTCGGCGACGTCATCTTTGCGAAGTCTCTGCGAAGCAGACGCGGATTTTACACCGGATTCACCGCAAGCGGGCGAAGGTTATGCGCGGAAGCGGATTGCCGCGATGACGTTCTGCGCAAGGGTTAAGCGCGCCAGGGGTGAGATTGCTTGTTACCCATAAAAGGCCGCCAGCTTTGAGCGCAAGCTTCGTTTGCAGTCGGCATGGCGAGGGAGTTACAATCTTGCAAGGGGCAAGGGGGTGACCTGGCGCAATCTCCGCCGCGGTCACGAAAGGATTCTGACGTGATCCGATCTCATCCGCTGCACAAGTTGAGCGGATTACTGCTTCCCTTGGGTGCGGGGGTTGTGGTCGTTTTGGTTCTGCTGGCCACCTCACCCATGCGGAGTGCGCAGAATCTTGCTCCCCCTAACAACGGGGGAGTCTCGTCTCCTCCGGCTGCGGCGAATAACGAAGCCGCACTGATTACTCCCAAGCAGAAGGAGGAGCCTAAGAAATCCAATCTCGAGAAGACGAGAACCGATGCGGCCGAGCTTTCCGCCTTAGCCGACCAACTCCGCGACGAGTTGAACAAGATGAACGTCCACATCCTCCCGCTCGATGTTATTCAAAAAACCGAAAAGCTTGAGAAATTGGCCAAGAAAATCAAGGGAGAGGCCAATGAGGACTAAGGTTAATTTCCCGATACGATCTCGCGGGTTTGCCAGGAAGCGGGGGGCAATGCTCTCCTGGGGTTTGCTGATCACCCTCGCCTGCCTCATCCCGCCTTCCGCCCCCGCGCAATTCCCGCAGAGCTCGCAAGGCTCGACCACTCAGTCAGGCGGCCGCCCCATACTGTCACCTGATTCCCATGAAGCGGGCCTCAACCGCCCCGACATCTACCCACCGCTGACCCTCCAGCAGAAGCAGGGCCTTGTACAAGCCAACTTCGCAAAATCGAAGAGCGACGCTGCCGCGTTGGCCGCCTTGGCCAAGGAACTCCGTGAGGAACTGAACAAGCCGGACGCCGTCCTTTCCGCCGAAGTCATTAACCGTGTCGAAAAAATTGAGAAGTTGGCGAAGAGGATCCGGGATGAGACCAAGGGATATTGAAGGCTCTCTCCCGTGGCTAATGTTGCGTAAGGAAAGTCCGTTTACCGTAGCGCCGCCCTTTAGGGCGGCACATGCCGGGCTAAAGCCCGGCGCTACAACGAGTTGACATCCGTCGTATAAGTAAGCCTATTCTCCTTACGCAACACTAATCACTCCTCACGTTCATTCGTGAGTCAATTTAATGGAGAGGCGGCTTTACGCTGCCATTGGGAGAGCGGCAGCCACGGTCAATCTGCCATTGATTGACTGTGGTCTCGTCTAGGGTTGAAGAGCCCACGGACAGGAACGCAAACTGCGTGGATACCCGGTCTGCGCCTCAGCGTCGCGGCGGTAAAGAAAGTCAAAACGTAAAGCGCAAAAGTCAAATTCCGGTGTGCGGTGGGATCAATGACTGCGTCCATTCATCCACGCGCGCTGCTTACGGACATGTTTCTCGTTAGCGAAATTATGGCGAAGCAACATACGGTGGTGAAGCGGGGAGAATGAAAATAGCGGATCTTCCCGTTATCGACCGGGCCCGCCGGGGAATGTTGCCATTTTTTGGGATGGCCAGCGGCGTCAGTGTCGCAACCATCTATTACCATCAGCCTCTGCTGCTGGAGATTACTCGCACCTTCCATGTTTCTCCCAGTCGCGGCGGAGCGATTGCGGTTGCCACGCAGTTGGGATTTGCGGCCGGGATTTTTTTCTTTGTGCCTCTGG
This sequence comes from uncultured Acidobacteriota bacterium, assembly GCA_963825395.1. Classification (GTDB taxonomy): domain Bacteria; phylum Acidobacteriota; class Terriglobia; order UBA7540; family UBA7540; genus Bog-366. The sequence goes on from CAWGTQ010000033.1 coordinate 39,798, forward strand.
GCGATGTGGTGGAGCGCCGGAAACTGATCCTCCGGTTCTTTGCCGCGGTCTCGTTGGCTCTGGTCGCCGCCGGTCTGGCGCCTTCATTTTGGGCCCTGGTCGTTGCCAGCGTGACGATCGGCATCACCGCCTCGGTGACCCACATTTTGGTCCCCTTGGCGCCGGAATTGGCTGACCCCGGTGAGGAAGGACGGGCCATTGGCACGGTGATGACCGGTTTGTTGCTAGGGGTATTGTTAGGACGCGCCGCCTCGGGCGCCGTAGCCGAGGTATTGGGATGGCGCGGCGTGTTCCTGCTGGCGGCAGTTTCTACCGGGGCCTTGGTGCCGCTGCTGCGGTGGCGCATACCTGCACTGCCGCCGCCGCGGCCGGTGCGTTATGCTGCGGCGCTGCGCTCCCTGTGGGATCTGCTATGCCACGAGCCTGTGTTGCGTGAAGCTTCGGCGCTGGGCTTCCTGGTTTTCGGCGCGTTTATTTCCTTCTGGACAAATCTCGCGTACTTTCTCGGTTCGCCGCATTATCATTGGGGGGCGGGCGTCGCCGGCAGCTTCGGGTTGCTGGGTGCAGGCGGAGCCATGATGGCTTCTCCGGCTGGGAAGCTGGCCGATCGCTACGGAACACGGTTCACCCTCACGCTCGGGCTCGGGCTGTTGAGCGCCGGGTATATGCTCCTCTGGGTTTTCGGGTATCACCTCGCAGGACTGATTGCGGGTGTGATCGTGCTCGATGTCGGACAGCAGACCATGCAGATTTCCAACCAGACTCGCATCTTCGCTCTTTCCTCCACGGCGCGCAGCCGGATCAATACCGTTTACATGATCATTTTCTTTATGGGTGGCGCACTGGGATCGGCCCTTTCCGCCATGGCGTGGACCCGCTGGCAATGGAGCGGGGTCTGCGGCTGGGGGCTGGCGATGTTGGGGTTGGCGTGGCTACGGCATGGGTATGGCTATAGGGATCATGCCGTCCCTGCACGGCCTTGAACCTGGAGCAGGCGAGTAGCGCGGACCGGTTCTGTAGGTCCGCGGCTTTTGTGGTCAATGGGGGAAGAACCGCCCCGATGCATCGGGACGCTATTCGCTAAGTAGGTGGGATGATAGCCACCTGTTTTTGTATCTTTTCTTTCAGCAGCTACCCTCGCAGGCCTCCGGGCCACTTCAGGAGAGTGCCGTATACGAGAATTCCGTCGCCTGATAAACTGTTAGGCACAAAAGCGAAACCAATAAAGCAAAGGAACTCACGAGGATTCCATGCAACTTAAATCACACTCGTTGTTCGAAAAAATCCTGTCGCCCACAATTATTCTTTTCGCTGTCGCGATCACCACGGTCGGCGTCGCTTCAGCGCAAACGATCACACCTCGTCCGTGCGACCTCTACGAATCCACGACTCCCTGTGCTGCCGCCTTCAGCACCACCCGCGCCCTGTACAGCGCATACACAGGCCCGCTCTACCGGGTCACGCGGCAGTCCGATAAAGCCCACACCAACATCGGCCTCCTCCCCGACGGCTACGCCAACGCCGCCGCGCAGGATACCTTCTGCGCCAACACATCCTGCACCATCACTAAACTCTACGACCAGTCGCCCAACCATAACGACCTCACGCCCGCGCCTCCAGGCGGCGCAGCGCGCGGACCCGGCCCCAACGGCTACGACATCCCCGCCGTAGCCAACGCTCTCGCCGCAACCGTTGCCGGACACAAGGCCTACGGCCTCGCCATCTCCCCTGGCATGGGCTACCGCAACGACAACCCGAAACAAACAGCGGTCAACGGTCAGCCCGAGGGCGTCTACATGGTTACCTCCGCCCTCAATCTCAACGAAAAGTGCTGCTTCGACTTCGGCAACGCCGAGACCAACAATCTCGACAACAAGGCGGGCCACATGGACGCCATCAACATCATGTGTCACGGCAACCCATGCAGTCCCGACGCAGGGCTCGACATGGAGGACGGCATCTACGGCCACCTCAAGGTTCCCGCCGGCACCACCTTCGTCACCGACATGGGCACGAGCGACGGTCAGCACACCTACGCCATCTACCAGGGCAACGCCCAGTCCGGAACCCTGACCACGACCGGCACCATCGCTCTTCCCAGCGGCTATCAGCCCATGCGACAGGAAGGAGCCATCATCCTCGGCATCGGCGGCGATAACAGCAATTGGGCCAAGGGCTACTTCTTTGAGGGCGTGATGACCAGGGGAATGCCCAACACTCAGGCCATGGAAGCGGTCCAGAGCAACATCGTGGCCGCTGGGTACGCTGGCCGCCTTAAGCCATAACACTGTGGACCGGGCCGGGAAGCTCAACCCGATATGCGTTCTACGAATGCCGAGGAGTTCGCGACCCAGCCTCGATTTCCGAAGCTCTGAATTGGGTCCGCGCTACACCGCTGCTGCCGGAACTCTTTTTTTCCACTTCACGGGCTCGACGCGCGGCACCATGAAATACCAGATCAGGGCGCCGGCGAGCGAAACGGCGCCCACCAAGGAAAAGGCCAGGCGCAAGGAGCCTCGGGTGTGGAGAATGATACCCGCCACTGAGGGCGCGACGATTCCCGCCAGATTGGCGACGCCGTTCTGAATACTGCCCCAGCGTCCGGCCATGGTGGGCCCGGCAAGGGTTTGGCCGATGGCCCAGTGGTTGGCAGCGAAAGCTCCATGACCCAGGCAGGCGACCATCAGGAGAACGACGGATCCGGTGAGATTATCAACGAAAGCGAAAGCGGTGAGGCTCGACGCCAGCAGGAGGCCGCCGACGGCGATGCTTCTCCGCACCTGAGTAGGTGACATGCCGCCACCGATCAGGCGATCCGCAATCCACCCCGTCGTGATCGTGGTACAAGCAATGCCCATGAATATGGCGGAGGTGAGGCGGGTCATTGCGCCGAGCGAGAGGTTTCGTTCCTGGACGAAATAGATAGGAAGCCATGCCAGCAAGAAATAGTAGAAGTAGTTCCCGCAGAATTGCCCCAGGAACGTGCCCCAGGCTGAGGGGACGCGCAGCAATTCGGAAGTGGGCGGCAGCGGCTCAGCGGAAGCGGTAATTTCCCGGCGCGAATGCGGCATCAGCCTGATCCAAGGCAATAACCACACCAGCGCCCCCGCGCCCAACACGATAAACATCATGCGCCAGCCGAAGCGAATGAGGAGAAAGCCCCCAACCAACGTCCCGATGCCGGGACCGACCTTGGTTCCCGCGTCGATGAACGCGTTGGCTCGGCCGCGATGATGCTCCGGAAGTTCGGCGAAAATTCGCGAATAGCAGGGGTAGGTGACGGATTCCCCCATGCCCAGCAGCAGTCGGACCGCGTAAAGGGCTATAAATCCTGACATGAAGCCGGTGGCGATGGTGGCCGCGCACCAACTGAAGTAACCCCAGGCGAAAACGCGCCCTACCGGGAAGCGGTCCACGATCCAGCCCGCCATGCCGAACAATTGCAGGAAGGCGTAAGTCCAGAAAAAGGCCGAAAGCAGCGATCCTACTTGCAACGACGACAGCTTGAGCTGCCATTGCAGCACGGGGGCGGCGATGGAGAGATTGGCACGGTCGATGTAATTTACGAAAACCGACGCGACCAGAAGACCCACGATAATGCACTCCGGCCGCGACATCGAGGGCAGAGGTTGGCGACCGGCGGGCATCAGATTCACCTCGCGTCAGAGTAATACAAAATACCCGTCAGAACGTAATAACTTTGTCCGCCAACCATTTGGCCGCGTTGATGTCAGGCATGCCGCCAACGATTCCGGCGCGAACCTTTTCGAGCAATCCGCAGTGGTCGCGCCAGGTTTTGCAGACAATCAGTTGAACATTCGGGGAAAAGGTGAGGGGGAAAAGGTGTCAGTGGGCAGGTGCGGAGAAAGGTTCCTGACACCATTTCCCCCACCATTTCCCCCCTCAACTGGCGAAGCAAATGCCACGCGGCTTGTTCCGCTTCCGTAGGGGAGTGACGGAGTTCACGGGCCTTATCAATCTGCCCCACTGTGCGTGCGAGGGAGCGCGTTTTCCGGTAAGGATGTGGAGGATTCACGGTTTCGACCCCCTCACCCGTCCCGCCCCGGCTGATGAGAACGCCGGATGCGGTCCACCCTCTCCCCCAAAGGGCGAGGGAAGGAAATTCGCGTTCCGCATCCTCTCTCCATCCATCCTTGCCGTCGCACAAATGTAGAAACTCCAGGCGCCGGGCTTTAGCCCGGCATGTGCCGCCCTAAAGGGCGGCGCTACGGTAAGCGCATTTTCCTTACGCAACACAAGGCGCAACAGGAACGCCCTGGGGTCCGCAAAGCGAATGCTGGCATCGGACAACCCGCGCAAAATCTGGATGAGAATCTCGGCATAAGAGCGTCTCTCTGTAGGTTGTCAGAATTCGTGACAATTCTTGCCACCATTAATGACAAAACTCGCCACAATTAATGGCAAAATCCTACTCGTGCGCGCAGATGGGGGGAAACACACGATGATCGACACACGAAAGCACTGGGTCCGGTTCCGAAGGCGTCGAACCGGCCATGTGCTCCGACGGAATAACATGTGAGTCGATAAAATCCTAGGCTTGTGCTGTATTGGTCTACCCTACGCCGTTTCTCGGGATTTATCCGGCATCACCAGCACGCACTTGATAGCCAAGCGCCCGCGCCCTTGACTCGAAGGGTTGATCGGGCCTCTGACCTGAGATACCCTTGACGACCGCCGCCATAGATTCCGCCGTGGCCGGATGTCATGACTAACCCCACAAGGGGCCTGCCGGAATCTGCAGTCCGTCCGCCGGCTGTGAAATCAGGGGGGGGTATGCTGCTCCCGCATAAGATGCCGAGATAACGAGTACCGAAACAACCAAAGGGTAGAGCCTGAGGGCATTGTCGATGCGGCATTCGCCGATTTAACGGCGCGTTATAAGTGCCAGAAACCGGTGTTCCGGATAGTGTGCGGATCAATCTAATCGTTGTTAGCTGCAACAAGGAGACGACCCTGAGCACATGTCCTCTGCTGCGCGAATCCTCCTTCTGATCACTGCTTCCTCACCGGAGATCCAGAGGGTACGGCGTTCTCGTATCCTGAACTTCCAGCAGATCACCATGCCGTATCTTGCCGCCTTCGCACCGCCACATTGGACGGTGCTCCACATCGATGAGGCGGTCAGGCAGGTCGATTTCGGGATGCAAGCGGACCTGGTGGCGATTACCTTCCATACCCCGAGTGCGCCTCACGCGTATGCCTTGGCAGCGCGGTTCCGGCAGCGGCGAATTCCGGTAGTACTGGGTGGACCACATGTGACCCTGATGCCGGATGAGGCGGAGGCGCACGCGGACGTGATCTTCGTCGGGGAGGCTGAATCCAACTGGCCGCAATTCATGCGCGAATTTGACGCGGGGCGGTATAGCCAGCGGTACTGTTCCACTGAATCGCCGACTCTGGAAGATGCCCCGATGTCGCGGAAAGACCTGTTTCACCGGCGCGACCATACGGGTGGAGTCCTGTTTGCCACGCGCGGCTGCCCATACAGTTGCGATTTCTGCACGCTCGCCGTCATGTATCAGAGCCGCGTGCGCAAGCGACGCGTGGAGGCTGTCGCAGAAGAGTATGGCTCCTTCCCGGGCAAGGTCATCATACTGTGGGATGACAACATCGCGAGCGACATCGAGTACGCCAAGGCCTTGTTCAGGGCTCTCGCTCCCCATCACAAGTGGTGGAGCAGCCAAGCGAGCATTCATGCTGCTCAGGACGACGAGTTCCTTGAGTTGGCTGCGAGAAGCGGCTGCAAGCAACTATTCGTTGGGCTGGAGTCGATTTCGCAAGCCAGCGTGAATGAAGTGCGGAAGGGGTTCAATCGCGTGGCCGACTACGTTCGCGCGATCGAGCGGATCCATTCCCATGGTATAGCGGTGCAGGCGGGAATCGTCTTCGGTTTCGACAACGACAAGCGGGCGATCTTCGGCGAGACGTTGGACTTCCTTGAGGCAGCAGGAGTACAGAATGCGACGTTCAACATCCTGACTCCCTTTCCAGGGACTCGGCTGTACCAACGTCTAGAAGCAGAGGGCCGGATTCTGACACGCGACTGGAGCAAGTACAACGGCCGGGCTGACGTGGTCTTCCTGCCCAGACAGATGAGTCCAGAGGAACTCATGGCCGGATTCCAGTATGCGAACAGGCGATTCTACTCATGGAAAAGCGTATACAGACGCTTGTCCCGCTCTCCGGTCGAGCTGTCTTGGACTCTGCCCTTGAATTTGGCATACGCGTTCGCCCTCGAATAACCCCGGCGACAGAAGCAGCGCAACAGTGGAATCGGTACAGGGGATGCACTGTCCAGTCGGATGCAGCCAACAAGGCACAAGGCAGAAAAGGTGGAAAAGGTGGGTACCTTTTCGTTCCAACGAAAAGAGCGGTAGAATTCCGTCCTGGGCAGGTGCGGAGAAAGGTTCCTGACACCATTTCCCCCCCCACCATTTCCCCCCCGGCGCGGAGCCTAATCGAGCTTCTCGGTCACCTGGGCTCTGACAGCCTGTTGAGCTATCTGGAGTTTGCCGGTCCGCGAAGCAGACAGCTTTCGTGCGGCAACCTTCTGCTGGCGCGCCAGCACCCGTGCGTTTTGAACGATCGGCGTGATTTCTTTGTAGTATTGCGCGAGATCTCCAACGGTCTTCAGTCCGAATCCGCGTGCCTTGATGTTTGCAGCATCCGCTGGCACCGCCTCCATATGCGCTTTGATGGCGACCGCCAGCGCCGACGACAGCCACGGATCGTTGAGATCCAACACCGACGTTGCCACAGCTTGCGCGGCCGGCGGTGAAGCCGCAACGCCCGGTCCGACTGCAGTCGCCGACAGCACTTTGCCGGAGATCGACCCGGCCGACGAAGTTATCGTCGAACCGGAGGAGCCGGCGGGCGTTCCCGGCACCGGCCCGCTGGGCTGACTGACGGTAATGGCGTCCGGTATAGGCGTGGTCACGTTGCGCGGCGCACTGAGGGATGCAAGCGTTTGCACGCCGATGGCTTCGGTGTCCCGTATCGTGAGCGGCCTGAGACCGAACAGTTGCTCTATTGTTGCCGGGATAGACGAGTGTTCGAACTGTCGATGGTCGATCATGTTCTGAGGGCACCACGGCGAAATCACAACCGCTGGAACGCGCGGCCCATATTGATCGAACATGAAGCCAAAACTCTTGCCCTCGATGTCCTTTGGCGGTGAGCCGGTAGGAATGCGCTTGGCGGGCGGTGGCGTTACGTGGTCGAAGAAACCGCCATGCTCATCCCAGGTGAGGATCAGCATGCTCTGGTTCCAAAGCGGCGAATTTCGGATCGTTTCGTAGACTGTTTTGATCAGTGCTTCGCCGAGCTCTACACTATTGGCAGGATGCTGTGCGTTGTTCACGAACGGAAGTCCCAGGTTCTGGGAAATCGTATCGTATCGGGGTTCTATGAATGTATAGGCAGCGTCGTAGGTGGGGTCGTTGACATCGCCGGCGAAGTTCTCGAAGTCATCGACGTCGGAAAAGAGACTGATCCCAGAGAGCAGTCCGACCTGCGGGAATTGGTCCCCGGCGTAGATACGGAACGGCACGTTCGCTCGGCGCAGCGCATCGAAGATCGTGCCATTCGCAAACGAAACGCCGACGCTAGCATCGCCTACAGCTTTGGCGCTGAATATTACCTCATAGTCCCTGTTCGAAGGCGAATCGTCCCATCCGCCAGACGTTGCGGCGTGGGCGAACATCCGGTTTGGCTCGGTCGGCCCGGCCATTGAACTGAACCAGTGATCGCAAAGCACGAACTCTTTCGCCAGCGCCGTCAAGACTGGGAGCGTGCCCGGCGCAAAGCATCGCATCGGCTCCCCTGGGTTGTTTGGGTCCGAATTGATCGCGTAGTCGGCGGCAAAACCGCGGTCTGTCGCTTCGGCGACTGGCGGATAGGCGGCGCCATTCAAACCATTATTCTTGATGACGGCCTGTCCTTCCGCCTGGCCGCAAAGTTGCATCAAGACGTCGGGGAACTGATGCTTCACATCGTGTGTGTTGTAGGTCCGGTCGCCTGCGGTTGGCGAGACCGTGTATCTCAGATTGGCGAATTCATTAGAAGGCTGCTGGAGCGTCACAACTCTGGGCTCGGCAAGGTCTTCCGCCTTTGTTGCGGCTCCCGTCTGCGCGTCTTTTCCCGTGATCCCCTGGAATCCCAGAAGGTGATCGAACGAGCGGTTCTCCATCATCAATACGAAGAGATGTTTGATGACCGACGTATCGAACTTCGTCCACGTCGAGTTGTTTGACCAACGGATCGTACCTGGTTTCTCCAGCACGCCCGAGTAGGCCTTGTCATCGGGAAAATTTACCGAAATATCCGAGCTGTTGACGACAGTTCCAACCGCCGCCAGACGCTTCAACGCCGTCATGTCGATCGAGATGGAATTGCCGTGAACCGTGATGACGGGGCCGAGGACGCCGCCGCTCATCCACTGGCCATTCAAGTCGATCACCGTCTCGATCGCCGGGACTTTCGTCCAGCTCGAGTTGTTCGACCACTTGATAACATTGGGCGCCTGTAGGGTGCCCGTGTAGGTCTTGTCGTCGGGGAAGTTGACCGAGATTTGGGTACTGTCGAGAACCGAGCCGCTGGCCGTGGGGCGATGCGACGCGGACATGTCGATGGAGATCGAATTTCCTGTCACGGAGACAAATGGTCCCGCGACCCCGCCACTGGCCCACGCGCCTCTCAAATCCAAGACAGTCTGGATCGAAGGCGCCGTCGTAATCGTACATGCAGTGGAATACTGAGAGTTGCCGCCGCAGCCGTCTGGTGAATTGGTGCCAGGATGGTTTGCGTTCTCGGCAATCTTTTGACCCGAGGTCGTTCTCTTGATGAGGTCGCTGCAGGTGAAAGGCAGTGAGCCTGCGGCGACTAGCCCATCGCAATCCGCAAACAGCAGGAGGGCCGCTTCGGTCGCCGCCATAATTCCGGCGAACGCCGCGAGGGCAGAGGCGAAGAACGGCACCAGGAAGGATCCGACGGTGACAGCGGCCACCGTGATGGCGCCGTGCTTGATGATCTCTTCGGCAATGGTGTTCAACGCCGACTGAGCGGCTTTCTCCTTGGCATCGTTGCCACCGTGACTGTTGTTCACGATCAGGTAGTTGAACACCACGACCGTATCGTCGTCGGGAATGTCGACTTCGAGACTCAGCCCAACGGAATGGGTCCCGTTGTTCACATCTCCCATCGGTTTTGTGACGAACACCATGGGGTTCGCCCCGACGCTCGCGCTGAGGTAGACGAAATCGGTGTCGTTGTGCAGCGATCTCGTGTGCGAGATCCCGAAACTATCCATGGTGAAGGTCGCAAACCTGGCGGGCGCCGGCGGGTTCAACGGGTGTTTCTGAAACACAACGGTAACCGGCACTGCAAGCGGACCGGTGCCCACGTTTTTGGGTTCGATAGCCATTCCTGCCTCCCTCGGTTACTGACCTGACACATACATTTTTGTCACTTTAACAGAGGTTGAACTAGGGGTCCAGTCAGAATTGGAATATTAAAGCACGTTAGTGAGGGCACGAGTCTTTCGAATGAGGCACTTACAACACGACGCTCTCGCTCATTCTCTGCAGTGGACCATACGGTAATACGCGGCTCGACGTGGCTGGCAGATCGTCGCAGAGATCAAAGAAGTCGGCTCCGGCGCTCTGCAGCGGCCAATGCGGGAGGAACTTCTCGCCGCCGCCCGCCGCCGCGAATTGGACGCTATCCTCGTCTGGCGGCTCGACAGATCGGTCACCAACCAGACGCGGGTGGCGCAGACATTGCCTTTTATGTCTGCGTCCCAGTCTGCCGTGTTGCGACCCCTCGCGTTTAAAGTTCACGGCAAATGATCCATCGCCAGGACAGAGCTATCCTCAAGGTAGTAGTATCTCCAACTTGACCACGGCCAATCACCCGGTTGTGTCACCCATCCCCGCTTGACCGGGTTGTTGTGCATGTAGTCGATTTTTTCAGCGCGCTTCTTTTCGCTCCAGACGTTCATGTCGTACCCGCGCCGGTTCCAAACTCGATGGTGTGCGTGCTGGTGCACGGTGGCGGGCAATTCAAACCGCTTCAACATCCTTTGACACCAAGGGAAAGCTAGGTTCCCACGCAGGTTGCGAAGAATAAAGTTGGCCGTGCGTTCCGAAAGCTTCTGCATAATTTGCGAAGGGTTCGCCGGAGGCCCCGGCCAGATGAGCAGGTGACAGTGCTCGGGCATCAGCACATATCCGATAATCCTGAAACCCAACTCTGTGCGGAGATCGTCCAGGGTTTGGACGAATTTGCGCTTGAAGCGGTCGGAGTCAAAGATGCGGACTCGCCGGTAGGTGCCGGCGGTCAGGTAGTGCAGGTGATTCTGACCGTAGAAATGCTGCAGGCGCGACATGGGCGCAGTTTACATGAGGTGTTGACGGGTCGCATACGTAAAAGGCTATGTATGCGCCACCCGTGCAGTTTACCGGACATGGCGGGGGGACGCATACATAAAAAGCGATGTATGCGCCACCCGTGCAGTTTACCGGACACGGCCGGGGGACGCATACATAAAAAGCGATGTATGCGCCACCCATGATGGGTCTAATCGCAGCCAGCCCTCCACAACATGCAGCCACTTGACGGTTTGTCGAACCGTAGAACTGCCTCACGCATGCAAAACGGGGTTCTGGGATGTCTGGATCTGCGCTCCTCTCCACTTGATCGTTGTAACGTCGTCATGGAGGTGGCGAGGGAAACTCGTTTCCCATTGACCGGTCGCACGCTGGACCGGTCAAGTGGGCGTAGGCTGCCTTTTAAGCTTCGATTGCAGTCGGGGCGGCGGCGGAGCTACAATCTTAGGAGCAGGGGTTATCGGGTGACCTGGCGCAAACGCCGCTGCAGTTAAGAAAGGGCTCCGCCATGATTCGATCTCATCCGCTGCGTGAGTTGCGAAGATTCGTGCTCCCCCTCAGTATGTGGGCTGTAACCGTTTTGGTTTTGCTGACCACCGTACTCCTGTGGAGTGCGCAGAACCCTGCTCCCCCCAACAATGGGAAGGTCCAGTCTCCTCCGGTTGCGATGAGTAACCAAGCCGCAATGAATGCTCCAAAGGACAGGGAGGAGCCAACAAAATCCAATCTTGAGATGACGAGAAGCGATGCGGCGGAACTTTCCGCCTTAGCTGAACAACTTCGGGATGAGCTGAATAAGACGAACGTCAATGTCCTATCGCTCGATATTATTGAAAAAACCAAAAAGGTCGAGAAATTGGCCAAGAAGATCAAGGGAGAAGCCCATGGGTACGGAAGTTGAATTCCCAACGGCGGCAGAGTACCCCCCAGGGACGGACCAAAGGGATTCATCCCGGAGCATGTCGCGAACGCCTTTATCCCGTGACCAGAACAACACCACCTGGCAATCTCCGGCGCGGGATGTCACCATGATACGATCTCCCTGGTTTGCCAGGCAGCGTGGAATAATTCTCTCCTTGGGTTTGCTGATCGCCGTCACCTGCCTCGCGCCGCCTCCCGCTTCCACGCAAACAGGGACGAACGCCCTGCAGCAGGAAGCTGAGAGGATCCACCGCAATCAGTCCGGTACGTACGAAAACACCGCCCCACCCTTGAGCGACAAGCAGAAACGGATTATGCAGGCCAACTACGAAAAGTCGAAACACGACGCGGCAGAATTGGCGGCCCTGGCCAAAGAACTCCGTGAGGAACTGAACAAGCCGAACGTCAATGGCCTTTCCGCGGAAATCGTTAACCGCGCCGAAAAAATTAGAAAGCTGGCAAAGAAGATCCGGGGCGAAACGGATGTGTACTGAAGAGTCTTCCCTCATTGCCAATCAGCTATCAGGTATATAAGTGCTCCGGTTTGATGTAGAGGCGGCTTTCTGCCGCCCTTTTAGGGGCAAAAATAGGAATGGGGGGTTGAGCGGTTCTTTCTTGGTAGAGCAGGTGTCCTCACCCGCGTCTTCGAGTGATAGGGAAATAAAGACGAATCGTGGGTGGGGACACCCGCGCTACAATTCATTGGGTCAGCTTGAGAGTTGCGGGCACGCCGCTTCGGTCAGCGGCGTGCCCGCGAAGGCTTAGGCCGCCTTTTTGTTGGACTCAGCCGTTACGCTGGGTGGCCAAGTGGCGCCAATCCGCATGCCGTAGAACGACCGATAGACGAAGCACATCGACACGGCAAAGAAAACCGCCGCCAAAATGTGGGTCAGGATGGAACCGTTGGTCACGGTCAACTTGACGGCCAACTCCACGGCCAGGAGGCCGAAGAGGGTGGTGAATTTGATGACGGGGTTGAGCGACACGGAGGAGGTGTCCTTGAACGGGTCGCCCACCGTATCGCCCACCACGGTGGCGTCGTGTAGCGCCGTGCCCTTCTGCTTCAACTCGACCTCGACAATCTTCTTGGCGTTGTCCCATGCGGCGCCCGCATTGGCCATGAAGATCGCCTCGTAGAGGCCGAAGATGGCGATGGAAATCAGGTAGCCGATGAAGAAGAAGGGCTCCAGAAAGGCAAAGGCCAGCGTGGCAAAGAATACGGCGATGAAGATGTTGAGCATGCCTTTCTGCGCGTATTGCGTGCAGATGGCCACCACCTTCTTGCTGTCCGATACTGAGGCCTTTTCGGTGCTTTCCAGTTTGATGTTGGCTTTGATGAACTCCACGGCGCGATACGCTCCGGTGGAGACCGCTTGCGTGGAAGCGCCGGCAAACCAGAAAATCACCGCGCCGCCGGTGACCAAACCGAGGAAGAAGGGTGCGTGCAGCAACGATAACTTGCTGACGTTTTCGGTGAGGCCGTTGGTGAGCGCCATGATGATGGAGAAAATCATGGTGGTGGCGCCGACCACGGCGGTGCCGATCAGCACCGGCTTGGCCGTGGCTTTGAAGGTGTTGCCCGCGCCGTCGCCTTCTTCCAGCATGTCCTTGGCGCGGTCGAAATTCGGCTCAAAGCCGAAATCTCTTTTGATTTCTTCCTTGACGTTGGGGACTTGCTCAATCAGGGAAAGTTCATAAATCGACTGGGCGTTGTCCGTTACCGGGCCGTAAGAATCCACGGCAATCGTTACCGGTCCCATCCCCAGGAAACCGAAAGCCACCAGGCCGAAGGCAAAGACCGCCGGCGCCAGCATCAGGCTGCTGAGCCCCAGGGTGCTGACCAGGAAACCGATGGACATCAAGAACACCATGGTTAGACCCAGGTAATAGGCGGAGAAATTTCCGGCTATGAAGCCGGAAAGAATACCCAGAGAGGCCCCGCCTTCCGAGGCCGAGATGACCACTTCGCGGACATGCCGCGATTCGGTGGAAGTGAAAACCTTGACGAATTCCGGGATGAGCGCGCCCGCCAGCGTTCCGCAGGAAATGATGGTCGCGAGCTTCCACCACAGCGAGGTGTCGCCCATCATGCTGGGAATAATAAGATACGAGGTCACGTAGGTGAAGGCGATGGAAACGAAGGAGGTAATCCAGACCAGCGAAGTGAGCGGGCCCTCGAAATTAAACCGATCCGCGTTGCCATAGCGCGCTTTGGCAATGGCGCCGTTCAGGAAATAAGCCACGGCGGCGGCCACCAACATGATGACGCGCATCACGAAGATCCAAACCAGCAATTGCACCTGGACGGTCGGGTCTTTCACCGCCAACAGGATGAAGGTGATCAGCGCCACGCCCGTCACGCCATAGGTCTCAAAGCCGTCGGCCGTGGGTCCCACCGAATCGCCCGCGTTGTCACCCGTGCAGTCGGCAATCACGCCGGGGTTGCGCGCGTCGTCTTCCTTAATCTTGAAGACAATCTTCATGAGGTCGGAGCCGATATCGGCGATCTTGGTAAAGATGCCGCCGGCGATGCGTAGAGCCGCCGCTCCCAGGGATTCGCCAATGGCGAACCCGATGAAGCAGGGCCCGGCATAGTCGCCCGGGATAAAGAGAAGGATGATCAACATCATCAGCAACTCGACGCTGATCAGCATCATGCCGATGCTCATGCCGGACCGGAGGGGAATCTGGAAAATGGGAAAGGCCTTGCCGCGCAGACTGGCAAACGCCGTGCGGGAGTTGGCAAACGTGTTGACGCGAATGCCGAACCACGCCACCCCGTAACTGCCGGCGATTCCTACCAGACTAAAGAAAAGGATGATCGCCACACGGAGGGCCGGATATCCCAGCAGCATTTTGAAATAGACCAGGATAATGAGAGCAATGAACACCCAGAGCAACAACAGGAATTTCCCTTGGGTAAGCAGGTAGGTTTTGCAGGTTTCCCAAATCAACTGGGACATTTCTCCCATAGCGCGGTGAACCGGCAAGTTCTTCAAATTGCTATAGATGACCAATCCAAACAGCAGCCCAAAGATGCAAAAGAGGATGCCGACCATGAGGAGTTTATGGCCATCAACGCCCAGAAACTGCACCTGGGAAAGATCGGGGAGCTTAAGGTTGGCTTCGCCCGCGGCGGCCTCATCGCCACCTGCGGCAAACGCCGCTGGGGTCGCCACCGCTAGGAAGGCTACGCCCGCCGCGAACGCCTTGGCAATCGAACTGCGCCGCGCCCAAGCGCCTGAAAGTAAGTTTCGGATAACTTTTTGACCTAAATCAGAGAGAATTAATGTGAGCACGCATAGACTGACGATTGGAAAAACATGCATTGGGTTTCCTCCGAACTAAACTTCCTCTTCGCCCCCCAAGGTGGGTATGTTTGGCTTCTCCGAAATTCAATCTCGGGAAGAATGTCCTAGGATAGCTTGAGGATAAACCATAAGAGCGGTGCATAATAGCACGCAGAAAAAATTGACGTCAAGCAAAGAGCCTGTCACGACCTTGAAAATCAGGGACTTCTAGTCCAGCCAGTAGAAAAAATACCCCCACCTACCCGTTCCTATGATGATTCCAAAGGACGAAACGGGTGCAAGCAGATTACTTTAGCAATTCTGAGTCCGATCTGAGTGAAGATTCGCCCCTTGTCCGTTTGGCCAAGGCGCGTATAATCAGCCGCCGGGCCAAGATTGATCGGGTGACTTCTGACAAAAAGGCTTATATCCGGCGCGGGCTCTTATTGTCAAGACGGTCTCTAAGGGCAAGGCCATGGCTTATGATGGATTGTCAAGTATATTGCGTGGGTAACGCGGTGGCCGATGTTCTGGCGCGACCGGTGGAATATCTTGCCCCACCTGGGACGTGTCAAGCTCTTGAGGACGTCGTGCTTTGCCCGGGCGGCAACAGCATCAACACTGCGATCGCACTGGCGCGCTTGGGGGTATCGGTCCGCATTGCCGCCGCCATCGGCAATGACAGCTTTGGCCAGCTCATTCGCGACCGGGTGCGCGCCGAGGGTATTGACGACTCAGGCCTTGTCACCCTCCCCGTCGCCAAGACCTGCACGTCGATTGTCCTTGTAGAAACAACCGGCGAACGCCGATTCCTTCAGTTGCGCGGTGTGAGCGCCGTGTTCTCAGGGCAGAATCTCGATTGGGAGCAGGTGAAGGGGGCGCGGATTTTCCATTACGCCAGCGCCTTTTCTCTAGCAGCTTTCGATGAAACATCACTTGAGCCCGCGCTCAAGCGAGCTCACGAGTTGGGGTGCCTGACGTCCATGAACATTTGTTGGGATATTCGCGGGCGTTGGCTCCAGGATATTCAGCCTGCTTTAGCGCACGTGGATTTCATTTTTCCCAACCAAGAGGAGGGCCGGCAACTGACCGGGGAATCCGAGCCCGCGGCGATTGCGGCTCGGCTACGCGGGTCGGGGGTGAAGACCGTTATCGTCAAGCTGGGAGCGGCAGGATGCTACGTGGAGTCGCCCCAGGGCTCGTTCACCTCGCCGGGCTTTGTCGTGCAGACTGTGGACACCACCGGCGCGGGCGATTGCTTTGCGGCGGGATTTCTGGCCGCAATTTGCCGGGGCGAATCTCTTACCCTCGCCGCGCGCCATGCCAACGCCACTGGAGCGCTCGCCACGCTCGGTTTGGGTGGCGCGGATTCGGCCCCCACACTTGCACAACTTGAGGATTTTCTGCGGAAACATCCCGCTTCCTGACGACTTCATAAGACAGGAGCAGTTCCCCCGGGACGAATGGTGAATCTCGGTCTGCCCTTCAGGGGTGTGGTCTCTTGGGTCGTAGCGGGATGATGTCGGCTTTACCTTAAAATGTGAGGAATGCCGTAGAGGGCAACCGCTTCCATACCGAAATTGAGCAGGGCATCTTGCACAACATGCATGTGGTCCAAATGGCGGCGATCCATCCGCGCGCGGGTGATGAGCCCGAGGAGCCCCGTAATAAAGCCGAGTCCCCCCCACCGGAGAGCCTGCAAGAAACCCAGGCCATCACGAAGCGCGATGATCAGAGTGATGACGGCCGCAATCGAATGCAGCACCAAAATGAAAAAGATTTCGGTAGGCATCAAATCCTCTATAGGGAATTCTTCAGACGACACGGTCCCGGCATGTGAAAGGGCGTTAAGAAAACCAACTCACGAGTGCAGCGGTGGAGATCTTCCAGCGCAGAGAAACTCTGCTTGGCTCCTTGGTGGAAACGACGTGCGCTACCGCAATGTCCCGGGGCAAGCAACCCTCTGCCTCTCTAGGATAGCAGATTAGACGATATGCGCGAAATGGAAGTCGGGTTCGATCGTTTTTGTCGACTTGTCGCATCCTTACGTCACATGAGGGGGCCTGACGGAACTTGCGATTGAACTGGTGGGACGAGGTCATTCCGTTCGAGGAATATTTCCCGGCCGAAATCATGACTTGGAGCACAAGTAGCAGTAGAATACGTGCATCCATCTGGTGAGGAGCCCGCTCATGGTTATGCACCGCGTCGGCGTACTTACTGGCTTTCTGCTCTGCACGTTGCAACTTTTGGGAACGACTTTCGCCTCTCCCCCATCAGCACTGCCCACCCTATCAGCTCAGGAAGATAACAATTTTACGTTGGAAGGTAAAATCACCGAAAAGGCTGCCGGTAAGCTGACGGTAAGCACCGGTGAAAACATGATCTTCCACGTGCTTTACAACGACAAAACAGAAATCAGGAAGAAGGACGGAAGCCTTGGGGCCGCCCAAGACCTGCATACCGGATTGAGGATATCAGTGGCGGGTGACCTGGCGGAAAGCGGAGAAATCACTGCCAAGAGGATTGAGATCGAAGGGGAAGGGTCGGAAAAGCAGTGACGAGTGAAAAGTGACGAGTGGCTACCTGTTAATCAATTTCCAGTTCCCTTCCTTTTCCTTGCTGCAACGCCTGCTGGTAGATAAAGCCGGCGACGGCCACGTCCCACAAGGCGATTCCGTGTGATTTGAAGAGTGTGACCTGATCCGAAGACGATCGCCCGGGATGTTTTCCGGCCACCACCGAGTGCAGTTCAATGACACTTTCCCAGCTTCTCCCTAGATTCGCCAGTCCCTGAATAAGGTCACCGGATTCCTTCCGGCTCTGCTCAACGGAGTCCACCGCGATGAGCGTGGCGCGCCGTACCGCTTCGTCATCTAATTCGCGGCGATTGGCCATGTTGGCCCCAATAGCATTAACGTGCGCTCCGGGCTGCAAGCATTCACCTCGCACCACCGGCTGTTGAGCGGTGGTCGCGGTGCTCACGATCTCTCCGAAGCGGGTTGCTTCCTCGGCGCTGGAAGCAGGTTCCACGGGTACGCCAAGCCCTTCTGACATTTCACGGCAGAAACTTTGCAAGCGATTTGCGTCGCGTCCGAAGGCTTTGACCCCCGTGAGCTTTCTCACCCCGGCGATGGCCTGGAGTTGCGTGCGCGCCTGTCGGCCCGTGCCGATCATCCCGACCCGCGAGGCATCCGGGCGTGCCATGTATTTGGTAGCGATGCCGCTTGCAGCTCCGGTACGAATGCGCCCCAGATGGTCCGCCTGCATCAAGGAAAGCAGCCTGCCGCTCACGGCGTCGAAAAGCAGAACGAAAAACCGGAAGTCTTCACGCGTGACGGTGTAAATCTTCATCCCCACATGCTGGGAATCCGGCAGCGCTCCCGCCATGTAGTGTAACGACACGTGAGGCAATAGAATGCGCTCGCGCGAACGGTTTACGGCGCGATCGTTGTCCTGCGCCACGAAGCTCGCTTCCACACACTCCAGTGCACGCTCCATCGGCAGGAGCTCACGCACGTCGGATTCAGTAAGAAAAAGTGTCATGTTGGCCTTAGTCAGTTGTAGCGACCTGTTTTTTAGGTCCGCGGCTTTTCCGTTCCCCTAGGAGACGAGCCGCGGACCTACAAAACAGGTCGCTACCCTTCGTCGCGGCGAGGGTTGTGAATTGTAATTGCCACCTTCTCTCGCCCAACTCAGCGCAGCACGCTCGTTTTCTCTTCGTATGACCCCAGCCCCTGGTCGAGATCTTCCAGCAGCGCATGCCGCAGTCGTTTGATCTTCCTCGTCATGGCGGGAATGGTGAGTGAAATAAACAGCAGACGCGCCTGGGGCCGGATCAACCCCACATATCTCCACAAGTAGGCGCCTGACACTGGCAAAGTGGGGGCGTAATATCCCGCGGCGGCCCTGCCCCACCAACGTGCCACCAGGAAAATTTGGAGGGCATAAAACCCCAGCGTCACTGCACCGCGAAGCGTCCACTCCGTGGTGCGGGCGCGAAGATTGTCCCTTTTGAATGATCCTGCCAGAAAAAGCGCCAACCCAATCACCAAGTGATTCAGCAACCCATAGAAAGCAATCGGCAGGCCCAGCAGCATCTCAAGCCCAACGATGGTCCGGCCCAATCCTGAGTGCCGCAGGGAGTCCGCCTGCTCGACTTCCATTTCCCGCAGCGCGCATTGCCGCCGGAGGCGGCGATAGTCGTCCAAAGACTTACACAAGATGACCAGCCGTCCTGGATTTAAGTAATTCGTCTGCTTGACCCAGTGCATCACCAACCGGCTCAGCACAAACCCTTCGACGTCTTGTTTCCAATCCGGGCGAGACGCCCAGTCCTCCTGCAAATCGGTTCGCAGGACTTCCTCAAGATCCGCGAGGAAATATTGCAGGTCCTTAGGCCGAAGCTGGAAGGCGTTCTCTTGGAACCGCGATTCGAGCGCAGCGGCAAAGGCTTGCGTTCCGGCACCGTGCGAAAGCATCTCGGGCCGGCCCTCCGGGCGAACCATTATCGAGTCAACATAGATCAGGATTTCGCGCGACTGGGCAGTTGAATCCGGCAGGAAAAGGTGCACGGGACACACCGTGACGTGTCGCCCCACATGCTGCGCTTCCGCGCGCGAAACCAGCGCCGCGGCGGTTGTGGCCGACGTGCCGGGCGCGCTCTGCCCCGCCGCGCTTTGGTCAGCGAACACCACCAGTGCTCCGCCGCTTGCCAGGACGTCGATGGCCTCCCGCAGGGCTGCCTCAGACGGCCTTTCACCTTCATAAAGGATGACCCCCAAGTGGCGAGCTAAGAATCGGGCGAGCGGGCCACGGGCGAAACCTTTCGGTAGCAAACAATGGACGGGGCGCTCGAACGCTGCCACCAGGACCAGCGCGGGCAAGAATCCCGCCGGGTGACTCGCTGCAAATAAGGCCGAACCTTCCGCGGCCACGTCCCCGGCTTGAAGCATTCGGATTTTTCGCCCGGTGAGCGCAAACCACCGACGGATCAGCCAGCGGTATAATCCGGGGCTTGACGGAATTCCTGGACCTTTCTCCATGGGTGAGCTCAACTTCTTCGCCGCCGGGAACGCTTGCGGTGATGGGTCTCGGGCGGTGGGGGCATCGCATCGCTTTCCCAACCCGGTACCGTTCCGACCGCGCGAGTTATGGTATCAAACAGCCCATATACCTTCTGGAATTTCTGGCCTTGTTCATCTACCAGCCGGAGGCGGAAGTAGGGTACGCCATTGACCTCAGCCACGCGAATGGGAAAGTAGCCGTTTAGGCCGCTCTCCACGTAGGCGGTCACATAGATGTGGTTTTTGAGCCACCAGGTAAAAACGCGAATGTGAGAAAAATCCGCCTCCTGGGTGCCCAAACGGTCCGCCGTGAGATATTCCGGCGCCGCCTGGCCATCGTCCTCGACCGTTTTGAGGACAACCCAGGCGACCAAGTTCGAGCCCTGGGCATACGGTGCAAGCTTCTCCGGAATGTCCAGGGTTACGAATCGTCCCATCACCCAACCGGCACGCGCGTCGGCGCGGATCAGATACCATGCGTCCCGCACCTTGGCCGCGGAGGGCTGGCCGTCGGGAGCGAGGCGTTCCACCAAGCGCCTGCCAAAAACCTGCACCTTTAAGTTTTCCGGTAACTGCGCAAGCTGGGCGGCGTCCCGGGAGGGTTCAAGGTGCAGGTTCACCGCGCCGCCCGTGTGGCCTTCTGCCTGCACAGGAATCGCATGCAGATCACGAAGCAGTTTTTGACCGCGTTCGTAAGTCTGGGAATCGAGCAGGTCAACGTTTTCCACCCAACCCGTCAGGTTGTCAGCGGTTCGGACTTGCGCCCAATTACGCGTCCGTTTGATGATCCCCACGCGCTCGCCACTCTTTAGGGAACCCACCACGATCCGCACTTCGGCGGGCGTGTCAACTACCTGGATGCTGGGTGGCAGCACGTAGCCGGCCTCGACAGGGAGGGTGTGCGCCGGCCTATACACAAAGTAGTAATAGGCTGAAGCCACCGTAGCCATCAATAATAATAATAAAGAGAGTTTTCTGATGGCAGCACCTCATTTTAGTTTTGGATTTTAGATTTGCGATTTCGGATTGAGGGGGTAGCGCCTCGGTTTATCGGGGCGGCTTATGGGCCCTTGACATCGAATCGCTACAGACTCCGACAACAGGTCGCGCGACATGCTCAATCCAAAATCTAAAATCCAAAATGGGCACATCCCGAGGATGACGCCAACGCCGCCTTCATTCTACACTAAGTGTAGCGATCAGCAATCAGCCGTCCGCTGAAGCAATAAGCTCTCAGCATTCATCTGTCAGCTCAAGCCCTGGCTGGAAGCCAACCGCTGATAGCTGATAGCCGAATGCTGACAGCTAATTTCTTCCGAGGTGAATTACGAAAATCGACCGCACTTTTATTTCCGGTCCCAACGGGCCGTTGGAAGCGCTGATGGAATGGAACCCGCAGGTCACTCCTCGCCATGTGGCGCTGGTTTGCCATCCGCACCCTCTGTACGGCGGCACTATGCACAACAAGGTGGTGTTTCGTGCCGCCAAAGCCACACTCCTCTTAGGCGTCCCTACCCTGCGGTTCAATTTCCGTGGGGCGGGAAAGAGCGTGGGGACATTCACCGGGGGCGACGGGGAACGGGAAGACGTTCGCGCGGCGCTCGACTACCTGGCCGCGCATTTCCCGGGATTGCCGGTCTGTTTAATAGGATTCTCCTTTGGGTCGTGGGTAGGCCTTGCCGTGGGAGCCTCCGACTCGCGCGTCTCCACGCTGGTGGGGCTGGGAGTTCCCGTGGACACATACAATTTCGATTTTCTCCGTGATGTCCGCAAACCCAAATTGATTCTCCAGGGAACTCGTGATGAGTTTGGCCCGGTCGCCCAAGTTTCGGAGTTCTACGACTCGCTTGCCGAGCCCAAACAGATTCACTGGGTGCAGGGCGCTGAACACTTCTTTGCCGGAAAACTCGACGAGGTTCAGGAGACCTTACGCCAGTTCCTCACGCCAATCGTGAGCGATATTCGCACCACCTGATGTAGGGCCGCGGGTTGCCGTCACCTCTGTGTCCACTGCCGCCCAACGACAGATGGAGGAGTGGCTGGAAGAGAAACTCGGGAATGTCGTGCCCGAGCTGGAGCATGAGCGGGCAGAGTCTCTGCCCTTCAGCAAGCAGCCATCGAAGTGGGATCCCGAGCCCGCCACGCCCCGGTTGCCGGTGAAGATTTGATACACGATCGTAGTCTGAATATAGCAAGCCGGTCCCTGTGATCGCAAATGCATGTTCATGCCCTGCCCGCGGGACCAAATCCTGCAGGAACCTTGCCTAGCAGCGGGTAAGCGGGTGAGCGGGATAGAATTGCCCCCCATAGTATGAAGAGCGCCAGAACGAGGATTAAAGATCCAGGACGGTAATCGGAGGCGGTCAGGTTGGCGAAGCGGACGGTGTTCACGCGCTCGCCCACCACGTTGGCGAAGTACTGGAGAATCGCCGTCAGCTTCAGGATGGCCGGTTTTTCACGCACGCGGAGCCAATGCCGGGTGATAAGGGAAGCGAAGACCAGGCGGAAGTAGAACATCAATAACCGCTCTTCACCGCGAATAGCGCTGCTTCACGTTGACGGCATTCTTGAGCAGGTAAGTAAGTGCCAGGAAATCGCACTTGAGCATCATGCGCAGCCGGGGGTAGTCGACGGGCGCGTTGAATTCTCCCAACATCCGGCGCACCGCAGGGAACTCCAGGCGGTTGGCATTGACAATGGCTAGGAAGTACTCTCGGTCGAATTGCTGGCGCAGGATGCGTTGGCAAGTGGCCTGCAGATAGAAAAAGAAGAACGCGGTAGCGAGGACGAGGATCAGGACGGTCAGGACCATCGATTCACCTCACTCAAGTTCTTACTTCTGCCGAAACCACGCTCACGCCCGGAGCCATTTCGGCCCCGGCCGATGCCGTTGCTAACCTTTAGCATCTTCTCCAGCTTAAAGGGAAGTCCCACGATGGGTAATATCCTGCGACTACCAGCCTGCCGCTATCGAGGCGGGGCGCCCAGCGATCCTCGTGGATCACACGTATCCTCTTGAGGGGCACCTGCCTCTGTCTACCCCCCAACCGCTTGGCCACCCTAAGTACTGAAGCGGATCTCGAGCTCGCGTACTGCTGTACCAGTACTCCCGTGCCCTTGCGCGCTCGGGGCCGGCAAGAGAGAATCTCGGCATAGGAAGCAGGCGCGCTTCTGGGGAGCAGGAGGCAATGCCGTGAAGAACCCGACCGATCTGGATCAGTACAGGCAGTCGTTATTGGCCAAGCAGCAGGAGTTGCTCACCGCCAACGGCGGCAGGCTGGTTTTAGCACCCGCGGGAGGGCTTGCAGGGGCCGATATAATGGACCAAGCACTTGCAGAGAGCGAAGCGACGATTGACGCCCATCTGAGTCAGGCCAGGAGCCATCTGCGCCAAGCTATCGAGGGGGCACTGCTCCGTCTCAAAAAGAGGAATTATGGGATCTGTGCTTCTTGTGGGAACCCCATCAGCAGGGCTCGCCTCAGAGCTGTTCCTTGGACCCATTTATGCCGCGATTGCGTGGAACAAGAGGATGCCCAGTTCTGACTGCATTTGGGTTCTGCCGCCTGCTGTGAAAAGGCCCGTTGCCAGTGGTCACTCAGGATTGATGATGGTGTAGTAATGACCCCAGTCAGATACGCAGACGATTACATTTCTTGCCTGATCAAGAACTTTGAGTGCCGATCCGCCGCTGGCGTGGATATCTTTTTCTTCTGCTATCAAACCGGAATCGCGTTCACTGACCTTCAGCCGTTTCTGGCTAGGCTTAAGTCCGAAGGATCAATCATTGAACCTCATTTCGGGGTTTACGCCGTAACTGGTCCCGGGTACGCGCGATATAAGCGATGCGGGGGTAAAACACGGCTGAGGCGGATAGTATCGAGGGCTGTAGCATCAGTGCGAATAGGATTGATCCGGCTCGGCAATAGATTGGGAGAGTGAACGGGTTAACCGTCCAATCTCTGCCTATTCTTCCGTCAGCGTAGGCAGTTTCGGCGCGTCCCAACTCCATGATAATTCAGCAGTCGACTAAGGACTGCGATTTGTCCTGACCACCGAGGAGGGCGGGTCGAGGAACTCGAACCCTGCTCCGCCTGCCAAGTTCGAGGCCGGTTCACCCACCCACACCGCATGGCCCGCAATGACGGGTCCGGGGGATTCCCAAGGAAGCATTCGAACTGGTTGCCCTTCGCAAAGTGCTGCAACACCCTCACCCCGACACCCGTTTTGGGAGACATCCACCGTAACCCCCTCGTTCCGTACCTCCCCTTCACGTGAGTTCACCAAAAGCACCAGGGCGAGTTGGACGGGATGGTGTTCGGACTAATGGCGCCCAGTGTTAGAGGTGTGAGCCACGCCATGTAACCTATTGCAGAATAAGAGGTATTTCAACCCAACCCTGTCGCCCCTGCGTGCCGCACGGGCTAGGTTCCCGCATGATTATTACGATTCTGTGCGGTTGCACGGCACTGGTACGAATAGACCGTGACTCCAGCCGATCTCCCAACCCCAAGGGGTTGACCTTCCAAGGCCGGACTGCGCCCGGCCTCGAGTCGGCCCCCAGGGCCGGAACCAGTTCCCGCCTTCGTTTCCCGTAGGTTTCACCTACGGCTACTCAATCGATCCCCTGCGGGGAGCAAGTCGACAAGAGATTCGACTCGACCCCGCTACAATCGGTCCCCACCGCAAAACTGGGGGAGGGCAAACCCTCCGGTCTCCTTGCACTGCGTTCGAGTCCGCTGCCATAATGTGTTATATTGCGATCAGCCGAATGATTGTAAGCCCGGGATAGCCCATGCCTAAACGCCAGTTGCGGGTGCTCCTGTGCCATTCATCCCTTGACAAAGCTGCGGTGCGCGACCTGTATGACCGGTTGAAAGCGGATGGATTCGCGCCTTGGCTTGAGGAAGAAGAACTATTGCCGGGCCAAGATTGGCGACAGGAAATTCCAGCAGCGATAAGTGCCTGCGATATTGTGATCGTTTGCCTTTCGCAGAAGTCCGCTTTCAGCGACGGGTATCTCGATAGAGAGGTCCGGGAAGTCTTGTATGTGGCGGATGAGAAGCCTGCAGGTACAATCTGGGTCATTCCTGCTAGGCTGGACGAAGTCGAAGTCCCCAAACGCTTGAGCCAGTGGCGCTGGCCTAATGTATCTCAAGAAGGTGGCTACCAGCGCCTGGTACGGGCTCTTAATGTTCAAGCGAGCGCAATGGGTATCACGGATGCCACCGACGAAGTGAGGGCGCCGGTCGAAGCTCCGGAGCCGGATGCCACCGACGAAGTGAGGGCACCGGCCGAACCTCCGGAACCGGTTGCCACCCACGAAGCGAGGGTACAAGTTAAAGCTCCGGTGCCGGATGCCACCGACGAAGTGAGGGCGCCAGTCGAAGCTCCGGAACCGGTTGCCGCCGACGAAGTGAGGGCGCCGGTCGAAGCTCCGGAACCGGTTGCCGCCGCCGAAGTGAGGGCGCCGGTCGAAGCTCCGGAACCGGATGCCACCGACGAAGTGAGGGCGCCGGTCGAAGCTCCGGAACCGGTTGCCGCCGCCGAAGTGAGGGCACCGGTCGAAACCCCGGAACCGGCTGCCGCCGTCGAGGCGAGGGTACCAGTTAAAGCTCCGGAGCCGGTTACCACCGACGAAGTGAGGGCACCGGCCGAAGCCCCGGAGCCGGAGTCGGCTGGGCCGGTGGAGCAAGAAACAAGGATTCTTCTCGGCCTGCACCAACCGGCCGTTTCAAAGCCGCAGCCGCTCCCGAAACCGAAAACTGTCGCTCCACCGCCCCTTAGGACGCAGCTCCCGACGAGCTCGAAAGGGAAAGGCCCTCAAATCGTGGCAGTGCTTCTCGCCTGCGCTGCTGTGGTCGTGATTGTGGGGGTGCTCGCCTGGGTATACTGGCCGAAGCCGCCCCGCCCTCAATCTGGACCCGGGGAAAGCATGCCCGCCAGGACCGAGCGCGTAATCAATCCGCAGCAGGAAAGTCCAATTTCTCAGACGACTGGGATGCAAGTGAGAGAGAACGCCAAAGACGGACTGAATTACGTTTGGATACCGTCAGGAACCTTCACGATGGGCTGTTCGCCGGGAGATGATAGGTGCCGCGGAAACGAAAAGCCGCCCCATACCGTGACGCTCAGCAAGGGTTTCTGGATAGGGCAAACCGAAGTCACGGTGGGTGCATACAAGCGCTTTACAGAAGCGACGGGCCATCAGATGCCGTCTGGTCCAGACTTCCACGGCGTCTGGATGAATAGCAACATGCCCATCGTGTACGTGAGCTGGAATGACGCTCACGATTATTGTACGTGGGCGGGAGGACGATTGCCTACGGAGGCAGAGTGGGAGTACGCGGCACGGGGAGGGAGCGCAGAGCCCAGCTACGGCAACCTTGACGAGATCGCATGGTCCACGAATAACAGCGGGTCTCATCCGCACGAGGTGGCGCAAAAGCGTGCCAACGGCTTTGGCCTCTACGATACGCTGGGAAACGTGATTGAGTGGGTGAACGACTGGTACGGCCAGGACTATTACCTGGGGAGCCCGTCGCGAGATCCCTCGGGACCTGCGAGCGGACAGCTTCGCGTTCTGCGTGGCGGATCCTGGGGCATCCTTTCCAGGGACGTTCGCATTTCGGTCCGCTATAGCTTCAGCCCGGCCGACAGGTTTAACGACAGCGGCTTCCGTTGTGTTGGGGGAAGTGGTTAGCTTATTGTGTGGGGCTTCGCGTCGGTGAAGTCATACGCCGGTGGCGCAGACATTGCCTTTTATGTCCGCGACCCGAGCTGTCGCATTGCGACCTACTCGCGCCAAGAGTTCACGACCAACTCGGAGCGGGCATCACCCAGGGCCTGAACGAACACGATCAATCCTAACCGGTGCAATGTGACCACAAACCTCCTCGAAGCAGACTTCTGGACCGGCTCGCGAGATTCCGGTCAGGTGTCAATCCCAATGCGGCACAATTGGCGTATAATTTCGGTTGCGCCGTGGCACGACTACGACGCCGATATCGAATCGAGGGATTAAGATTCGCGGTTTCGACGTCCAAAGTCTTTAGTGAAATAATGAGCATCTCATGACGGCCAAAAAGCCCTCCACCCCGTTAGCGTGGGTCGGTTCCATCACCGCCGTCTTCTCTCTAATCGCTGGAATCTACGGCGGCTGGGCCTTCCTCTCCGGCCAGCTCGAACAGGCATCGCGCCATTGATCACCTTCTCGCCGCCGAAGCAGTACAACTCCATAGCTCCGACTACGAGTCAGCCTGGAATACCCTCGCCCAGGCCGCCACAATCGATTCGAGTTCCGCGCGCGTCCAGCAGGCCCAAGAAGATGTTGCCATGCAGTGGCTCGATAACATGCATATCTCGGGTGACCAGACATTTGCCTCGACCACCGAAAAGCTCGAACCCGTCCTGACCCGCGGCGTGGCATCGGCGAAGTCGCCCCAGCGCCAGGCCGATCTGATGGCGCATCTCGGCTGGTCGTATTTTCTGCGTAGCTCGCGAATTGCCCTCTAGCCCCGATCCCGAGCCCGCCTATCGCGACGCCCTCCAGAAGGATCCCGCCAACCCCTACGCGCACGCCATGTGGGGCCACTGGATTCTCTGGAACCACCAAGGCATCGCGAAGGCCTCTGAGCACTTCGCCGCCGCTCTCGCCGCCCCTCGGCCCGCCCTGCGCCCTTACATCCGATCCATGCAATTAAGCGCGCTCAATAACGAGGACACGCCCGAGGCAGTCGAGGAAATCATTCGTGTGGCCAACGATATCCGCAAGGAGCACGGCGATCTGGACCCGCACTGGCCCCATGACATCCTGAACATATACTGGGAACATATGGTTCCGCCCAATGAACACAAGGCTGCTTTCTTGAGCGCCGTACCGCCTCTGGATCACCTGGACACTTTTGACTGGCTGCTTCAACGGGCCGGACCCGACGATCCCGACCCGCTCACCCATGCCTACATTCGCAGTGCTCTGTTGGAAGCTGCCGGTCGTCGCGATGAAGCACTCGCCGGCTACCGCACCCTCCAGGCGCGCTTCGGCCCTGACAGCAGCGGCAGCACGCTTGCGAATGTCACCCGTAAAGCCGTCGTCAGACTCACCGCCGCCAGATAGAATTCCAAAGCTGTTATTGACCTCCAAGATGGCATCCCCCGCACTGCCCTAAGCCGAATAAGAACGCGAACGTTAACCCGTGCGACGCCGCCCGCTGTCGCCGAATTGGCACACCCCCGCATCGTTGCCTGCTCGGAAACAATCGTTGCGCCCTTCCCTTCAATTGTTCTTCGCCGATTTCTTGACACGGCAGAGTGTCATCCTTAGCCACTGCGGGTCCGGGTCCAGAGAGGGCGTTCGAGGAAATATATCCTGCCGTGTCGCCCAGCGTTTACCGATAACTGTCGGGGAGCCTTCGTTTCCGAAAGCTTCCCCTATCGAATGATGTCGCATGACCCGAGGGCGGCGCCATGAGGGCCCCGGCGTCCGGCCTTCTAACCGAGACTCGCCAGCCGGTTCAGCCCGTCCAGGTACGCTTTGGCGCTGGCTTCAATCACGTCCGTGGAAGCGCCCCGCCCCACGACCCGCCGCTCCCCTTTTTCGAGCTGCACGGTGACTTCGCCCATGGCTCCCGTGCCGCCCGTGACGGCGTGAATGTCGTAGCGCACCAGGTGGGCGGAGTCTCCCGCCAGTGCCGTGATCGCCTTATAGACGGCGTCCACGGGACCGTTGCCGATGGCGGCCCCCTCCCGCACGTCCCCATGGACGCGCAAGCGCAGGGTGGCGGTGGGGATGGCCGACGTACCGCTGGAAACCTGCAAGTATTCGAGCTGCCAGACTTCCGGCACCGGGTGCGATTCGTCGCGCACGATGGCAACCAGGTCCTCGTCAAAAACCTCGAGTTTCTTGTCCGCCACTGCCAGAAAGCGCTGATAGATGACGTCCAGATCCTCTTTGGAAAGCTTGTGTCCCAGCTTTTCCAGGCGCGCGCGCAACCCGGCGCGTCCGGTGCGCGCCGTCAAAACCACGTGGCTCTGCGCCAGGCCCACGTCTTCCGGGCGCATGATCTCGTAAGTCTCCCGGTCTTTCAGAAATCCATCCACGTGGATTCCCGAGCTGTGCGAGAACGCATTTCCGCCCACCACGGCTTTATTGGGCGGAACCACCGTGCCGAGCAGATCGGATACCAGGCGGCTGGTGCGGTACAGTTCGCGGGTGTCGATGCCGGTGGACACGCCAAAGAAGTCGGCTCGCGTGCGGAGGGCCATGACGATCTCTTCCAGCGCGGCGTTGCCCGCCCGCTCTCCGACTCCATTGATCGTACCCTCCACCTGGCGGGCGCCGTTGCGAATGCCCGCCAGCGAGTTGGCAACCGCCATGCCCAGGTCGTCATGGCAGTGGACGCTGATGGTGGCGCGCTGGATGTTGCGAACGTTCTCGGCAATACCCCGAATCAGTGCCCCGTATTGCTCCGGCACCGCGTAGCCGGTGGTATCGGGAATGTTGACCACGGTGGCGCCGGCATCGATGGCGGCCTCGAGGATTTCGTAGAGGTACGCGGGCTCGGCGCGGCCGGAGTCTTCGGCGTAGAACTCCACATCATCGGCGTGGCTGCGAGCTCGCTTGACCGCCTCCACCGCCATCTGCATCATTTTGACCTTCTTCTCACCGAGCGTCTTGCCGTATTTCTCGTCGCGGAATTTCCCCATGATGTGAATATCCGAAACGCCGATGCCGGTATGGATGCGGGGCCTTTTGGCCTTCGCCAGCGCCTTGCCGCAGGCCTCAATGTCCTCGGGCACGGCACGCGACAAACCGCAGATCACCGGGCCGTCAATCTCCTGCGCGATCCGCTTGACGGCCTCGAAGTCTTCGGGCGAAGAAGCGGGATATCCCGCCTCGATGACGTCGACTTTCAGTCGGGCTAACTGCCGCGCGAGCGTGAGCTTGTCGGGGCTGCTGAGCCTCGACCCAGCCGCTTGTTCGCCATCCCTCAGCGTCGTGTCAAAGATCGCTACTTTCTGTCCTTTGCTCATACCTGTTATCCCCATTACGGTGGTCTCCTTCGACCTTAATTTCCGTGAGAAACTCTGGAACCTTTCCGGCGGTTCGGTGCGCGCACAGGCAGTTCTCCGACGTATCGCGGACCGGGCCGATATCCTGGTCGGTAACGAGGAAGACCTGCAGCGAGGACTCGGTATTCGCGGTCCGGAAGCGGCCGCGAAGTCGAAGCTTGACCCGACCGCATTTGTGAGCATGATCGAGCGGGTGTTGGAAAATTTTCCTCACATCAAGGTGATCGCCACGACGTTGCGGGACGTGCACTCGGCGAACCGGCATGTTTGGGCTGCGGTGGCCTGGATCGATGGTCGTGCCTACCTTTCTCCATCCTGCGACCTCGATATTCATGATCGCGTCGGT
>CAWGTQ010000034.1:0-75571 GCA_963825395.1 uncultured Acidobacteriota bacterium
AATATAGTTATAAGCACCAGAAATGCCAGGAAGAAACTCAGAAGTCGATCCTCACGCCAGAAGGTGGGCCACTTCGTCTTTCTGTCAGCCACTCGATTTGCTCCTTTCGTTTGTCACTCAGCTCTCACAACTTGTCTGAGGTAGTCTCTTAGCTCCTGCGTTGCGTACCCGAATAGACCCGAATCGCATCGAGATCGAAATGCGAGGCTGTTGATCTGGGAGGGCCGCAGGGCGCTCTCCCATTTAGTTAATAAATTAGGAATTTGCTGTGGCTTGGTTTCCGCTGCAATTACAAAACGGGGACTCGGCGGCAAAAGTGCGCGCCTAGGCCCGCGCTGGGGCAGCCAGCTTATCGGAAGTTTCGTAATAAGCGCGACCGCGCTCGAAACCCCGGCGGAAAGGATCTTCCACTTTGTCCTTCGGATAGCGCCGCTCCAAACGGAACCGCTCGAGGCCCCGTTTAAGCATCGATTGTTCTACAGCACCCAGCCCGCTCAGAATCAAAGCGCGTGCGAGCCAAGCGTGGTCGTATGTCAAATTCTCTTCACCCCACGGGCACTCCGGCGGTCCCGACTTGCCGAAAAGCTCGTTCAACTCCGCCATGAGCGCTTCGGGGGTTTGATTCACCGCGCTGAGGCCGCCCAGCCGGCGCAGGCATTCGTTAATCCCAGTGAGTCTGAACGCCCATGCACACGGCGAAGTGAACTCCGTTACTCCGGGGAGCGCCTGGGCGAAGAGTTGCCCAGCCACGATCTGGAAGTTCTGATGCCGGAAGCGCTCCAAGGCCGGGCCTAGCGCCCAGAGCGTGCGCGCGTGAAAGTCTTCCGACCCCTGCTCATTACGCCAGTGGCGGTCGAAGTCCAGAAAGTTTTTGACCCGTTTCGTTTTGTCATCGAAGGCCTGATTCAAATAAGAGGCGTAAGTGGTGGAAAGTTTCCTCATGCGCGCAGGCTCTCTTTTCAGCTCGTCGAGCAGGGTTGAAAGAATCAAGGCACGGGCGTTGTCGTCAGTGCGGCATCCTTCGGAAAAACTCGGCAACGTCAGAATGGCGCGTTGAAAAATGCCGGTCGAATCGGACATCCGGGGGAGATGGCCCAGCCTTACTCCTGGCAACACCGGAGGTTGCTGGTCGAGAATCCTCGTAGCGAACAGCTTTCGGGTCTCTATGGCGCCCTGGAGCCGAGCCTGTTCGAAGGAGGACATGTAGAGACGCGCCACGTTGTTCCATACCATTTCGCGGCCCAGCTTATAGGCGTTATTGCCGATGGTATGGCGGCGTGTCGAATCGCGCAGCAAGCCGGCCACCTCGCGCCCGATGGCCTTGGAGTCGCCAGATGGCACCAGAAAACCGCGCTCTTCCGCCAGCAATTCCGCGGCGTGCCAGTAAGGAGTTGAAACGACGGCTTTGCCCGCACCGAACGCATATGCCAGCGCGCCCGAGGTGATTTGCGCCTCGTTGAGGTACGGCGTAATGTAGAGGTCTGCTGCGCCAATGAACTCTTTCAACTCTCCGAGTTCTACGAAACGGTTGCAGAAAATAACGCTCTTCTCGATATTGTTCTTCTTTGCGAGGATTTCCAGGCTGAGACGATAGGCTTCGCCCCGCTCCAGCAACTCGTGGGGATGCGTCGCGCCCACAACGATATAAACCACGTCCGGGAATTCCGCCAGAATCTGCGGGAGCGCGTTCAGTACATGCTCAATTCCTTTGTTGGGCGAAAGAAGTCCGAAGGTGAGCAAGACAACCCTTCCGTCCACGCCAAACTTGCCCTTGTAATAGTTCGGATCGACAACCGGTGTATCGGGAATACCATGCGGGATTAGATCAACTTTGGGCGGTGGTGCCTGGTAAACCTCCTGAAGCATCTGCTGAGCCCGCTGGGTCATAACCACCAGTCGGGTCGAGCGTGCAATCACCTCCTGCATGACGCGCCGCTGCTCGAAGTCCGGCTGGCGCAAGACGGTGTGGAGCGTTGTGACCACAGGCGTTTTCAGTTCGCGCAGCAGCGCCAGCAAGTGACTCCCTGCCGGCCCGCCGAAAATCCCGAACTCGTGCTGTACGCAGACCAAGTCCACGTTGCTGAGGTTGATAAAATCCGCCGCGCGTTGGTAGAACGAAAGGTCTTGCTCTTCTATTTCGAAACGAACGACGCCGGGATATTCGTAGCCCTCCACGACATCATTAACCGGCACAGCGAAACACTGGGTTTGGGGGTGCCCCGCCGCCACTGAGGTAAGCAGGTCGGATGTAAAGGTAGCGATGCCGCACTTGCGGGGTAAGTAGTTGCCGACGAACGCGATCTTTTCAATCGTAGACGCCGTTTCCACGTGTTCACCAAGCGTGTTCCGTATGAACTCAAGACGCCGCTCTTGTTTTTTCACAGCCCGAGAAATTTTGCTATCGATCGAACCCCTTTTGCTTCGAGGATGACAGCCCACTTGCATCAAATCCAGGCTCTTACAGTTCGACGCAGGGAATTGCCCGTACCACATGTCTTCCGCCGGACACTATCTGGAAGCTCGACTCACTCTTCTTTTATACTTTGGCTGTAATTGGCGTGTCAGGTCAGTCCTGCTCAATCGATTGGTCGTAATTGCTCAGGATAGCGGCGTCCCACGACCAACGATTATGAGTCGTGCGAGAGTCTCGACTACGCTCCGCTTGGGCTCGTTGTCGAAGTGCTCCACAAGCACGTTTCGAGAAGGGAAAGGCCGTCCAGGACTTTCGGAGGCAGTTGGGGCATGGCTCTCCTGGACTGCGAAACGACACCATCGATTCAACGGGTCAGTTGGGAGATCACCGCTGATGTAGGAAGTCCGGCAATGGATATTCCGGAGAGCGGCTGGAAATCCGGCTTCGGGAGCGCTGCGGATACACGGTGAGTTCTTCATCCTCGACTTTGATATCTCCGGGAAAATCATCTCACATGGGGCGAATCGAGCCCCGAGGGATCTCGAACCATGCAAACGTTGGCGCGCTTCTTCAGGATTACCGCGAAGCTATCGTTGCAATGGATTTCTTCGTGGCCCCGACAATCACCTTTGCGACGAGGACGGGTCACGTTCGGTTTCGTCGGGAATGAGATTATGTCGAATCTGAGGCGGTTGACCGCAATCTATCGTTGTCGGTCAAGCAGAAGGCCTTCTACTTCAAAGGAACTAAAGAGGGACGCTTAGGGCGGCACACATTATGCACACAAGCATGCGCGCCGATCAGGGTTTGTGGGCGTTGTGAAGGGGGGCTACTGAGGGGGAAGTCAGTGGTCAACTCTGGAGACAAAGTGTGGTCTGGAATGGCTCTTGCCCATAAATTGAATCCCCACGCTCGCTCCACGAGCGAATGCGCCGAGCCCTCCCAATCGAAACTGCTCTAAGTAGTCGATAGCTATTAAGCCGATGGGGGTTTGGCGAGATACAGTGCGGGAATGGTTTAATGCTTGGTGTCTGCTTTTTCCAGGCACAGGACACCACATTTCGACGTAATCATCTAAGGCAAAAAGAGTTACTCAGTATGTGGTGCGGAATCCTTCGTTCCGAACCAATCCATAAATTACTGAAAATAAAGGTGGTATGCGGAAGGGGGGATTCGAACCCCCACGCTCTTGCGAGCGTCAGCCCCTCAAGCTGGTGCGTCTGCCAGTTCCGCCACTTCCGCACAAAAGAGGGCTGAGAGAAGCATTCAGCGTTCAGCCATCAGCAATCAGCTAGAACACCGTTACCATCGCTGAGACCTGACCATTCAGTAAGAAAGGAATCAGCCGTCAATCTCCGGAATCAGCAAGAACCACTATCGACGCCCGCTGAGTCCAGTCAACTAGGTGTTAATGATGAACTCTCAGCGGGACACCTAACAATTGGAAAACACTTGCCTTTGCTGAACGCTGAGAGCTGCTTTACCTACTTCTTCGCTGGTGCAGGTACTGCCGGTGCGGTCTTGGCCGGTACCCTTTCCAACACCGAGCCTCCGCCCGTGCGCGAGGCATGGACGGCCAAAGTAATCGACGTGGCGATAAATATTGCTCCCAGCACCCAGGTGATTTTGGCCAAAAGGGTAACGGAGCCCCGCGGGCCAAAGGCCGCCTGACTGGTCCCCCCGAAGGCCGCAGTGATATCCACGTTTTCGCCACCCTGTAAGAGCACTGCTCCGATCAACAAGAGGCAAATAAAGACGTGTAGAATTCCGACAAGTGTGATCATTCCGCTCCTAGCTCGCGCGCCGATTATCCTCGAGGATAATTTACTAGAGCGGCAAACGAATCCACTTTCAGACTCGCCCCGCCCACCAGTGCACCGTCAATCTCTTCCTGGGCCATCAGCCCGCCCACATTGTCGGGCTTTACGCTGCCGCCGTAAAGAATGCGCACGGCGCTGGCTTCTTTTTCTCCGAACTTCTGCCGGGTCAGTTCACGCAAAAGGCGGTGGCTTTCCGCTGCCATTTCCGGCGTAGCGGTCCGACCCGTGCCAATCGCCCAAACCGGCTCGTAAGCAATTATGATACGGGAAAAGTCGGAAGGGGTCAATCCGGCTAAGCCGCCCTCGAACTGGGTCTTTAACACTTCTCCCGTGCGGCCGGATTCGCGCTCCGCCAGCATTTCGCCGACGCACACAATGGGGGTAAGGCCCGCGGACAGGGCCGCCTTGAGCTTGCGATTCACTTGCTCGTCGGTTTCGCCGTGATCGTGGCGGCGCTCGGAATGGCCAATGATGACGTGAGTGCAGCCGGCGTCCAGCAACATTGCGGGGGACACGTCACCGGTGTGCGCGCCTTCTTTGTCCCAGTGCATATCCTGCGCGGACACCGCAACCTTTGATCCCTTGGCTGCCCGCGCCGCGGCGGCCAAGGCCGTGAAGGGCGGCGCCACCACCACTTCGCAATGCTCGGCTTTCCCCGCCAGCGGCTTGATCTTCTCAATGAAATCCACCGCTTCCGCGATGGTCTTGTACATTTTCCAGTTACCTGCAATTACGGGTTTGCGCATGTTTACCGTCCTTTGTTAGAAGTAGGCAGTAATCAGAATACAGTATTACGAGAAGTATGTTGGTAGATTAGGAGCATCCGCGACTTCGACTTCGAAAGGAGGGTAGCAATCTCTGAAAAACTGATGTGCTCTTTCCGGGCCTTCTTAGGGGCGATGCCAGCGTCCGGGTCTAGGAATAAGTCATGTTCTCCGAAATCGCAAAAGTAGCTGCCGCGCGTCCCATTTGAAAAAAGGTCGTCCTTTCCCTTCTTGAGAAAATCATTGGGTCTGACATGTAATAGTCGCGCGTAGGTTTTGATGTCTTCTTCGGTCCACCGGCCTGGATCCGTAAGCATAGGTACCACTTGCAACTTTTCGTCACGGATCATCTCGATCACTGAGCCCTTCCAATGATCTAAGGCGTCTCCAAGGTGGCTGAGATTCATCCTCGGCTTCTCCGTTTGTTCCCTAGTGAAGCGTCACGTCAACTTTGCCGGTCGTCTCACCCGGACTTTGCTTTCTGTTGCCACGACAAAGCACTTCGCCCATTGGGCTACGTCTTCTTGAGCGAACAAATCTGCAACCCGTGCGACTATCGCCCGCCAACTGGGGTTGTGCATACGAATCAGCAGGATGCCATGGTGTGTCCCAGGAACGAGGAGTTGCGCATTGGAAAAATCCATATCCTGGGTTATCAAGAAACGTGCTTCGCTCTGTGCAGCCTGCCAGACGACCGGATCGGATTTGCCTGCGATTCCCTCCTCCACAACGGTCTGTACGTCGTGGCTCAGAGCAGCCAGCCTTGGCGCCAAGAACGAGGGCAAGTTTTCATCGAGTTTGATCTTCATTAAATCTGCGGCGCGGCAGGGACAGGAAGATCCTCCTCGGCTGAAGCCGCCGCAAAAGCAATCGCGGCGCGCACATCATCCGCCTTGAGGGTGGGAAATGCCTCGAGGATTTCTTCGATCGAGTCGCCATCCGCGAGGCTGGCGAGCACGGTTCGCAGAATGACTCGCGTGCCCTTAAATACCGGCTGCCCGCCACAGATTTGCGGGTCACGCACAATACGATCCCAGTTTCGCAGCCGGCTTTCCACTGCGGAGCTCATTCTGATTCTCCTCAACTACACCTATCTTACCAAATCACCCGCTGGGAATCGAACCGATAGTTGCTGCCTGCCAACTGCCCACTGCTGACCGCCAACTGCCTACTTTTCCGTCAGCGCCGCGACACCAGGGAGGGTGAGGCCGGAGAGAAATTCAAGGGAGGCTCCGCCGCCGGTCGAGATATGCGAGATTTTCGCCTCCACACCTGCCTTTTTCACCGCGGCGACGGAATCTCCCCCGCCTACGACCGAAACCGCGGATGAAGCGGCGACGGCGCGGGCGACGGCCACGGTACCTTCCGCAAACTGGGGAATTTCAAATACTCCCATGGGGCCGTTCCAGACGATGGTTTTGGCCTTGGCGATTTGGGCGGCGTAGTCAGCGCGCGTCGCCGGACCGATATCCACACCCAAGCGGTTGGCGGGAATGCTGCGCGTCGGCGCCATTTCCGCCGCCGCGCTGGCGTCGAGCTTTTCCGCCACGATGTGGTCCTGAGGCAGACGAAGGTCAATGCTGCGGCGCTCGGCAAATTGCAGCAAGTCGCGAGCCAAGTCGAGCTTGTCCGCTTCCACCTTGGATAGCCCCACTTCCACGCCCTGCGCCTTCAGGAACGTGTAGGCCATAGCGCCGCCGATCAAGACACTGTCCGCAAACTTCATCAGGTTTTGCAGTAGTTCGATCTTGTCGGATACCTTGGCGCCGCCCACGATGGCCACATAGGGCCGCTCCGGGTGTCCCACCGCTTTGCCCAGGTACTCGAGCTCTTTTTCCATCAACAATCCCGCCGCGCAGGGCGAAAGGAAGTGAGTGATGCCCTCCGTCGAGGCGTGGGCGCGATGCGCGGAACCAAACGCATCGTCCACATAAACCTCAGCGAGCGCGGCAAGCTTCTGCGCAAACTCCGGCACGTTCTTTTCTTCCTCCGGGTGGAACCGCAGGTTTTCGAGCAGCAGCACATCGCCGTCTTTGAGAGCCTTGGCCGCGGATTCGGCTTCCGGACCGATGCAATCGGCCGCGAAGGCCACGGGCTTGCCCAGCACTTGCGCCAGCCGCGTGGCCGCGGGTTTCAGGCTCATTTTGGGATTGGGTTTGCCCTTGGGCCGGCCCAGGTGCGAGGCCAGAATCAGCCGCCCGCCACGCTCCACAATGTACTGAATGGTGGGCAGCGAGGCTTGGATGCGCGTGTCATCCGTGATTTCGCCAGCGTCATTTAAGGGCACATTGAAATCGACGCGCATGAATATGCGCTTGCCATTGGGGTCGAGGTCACGCACTGAAAGTTTGGCCATAAGTTATGATTCCTCATTTCATGATGTGAAGCGAGCTGGATAGGGTCTGTTGCCAGTAGTCCGTGGTCCGTTGGGGGTGGCGGGGGTGGATCCGTGCGACCGACCAGCAAGCCAGCTCACACCTTGGGTCTGCTAGATCCCACCTATACCAACTGCACGTCCGGAGGGCAACGGACGACTGACCACGGACCACGGACAGCCGCCCGCTGCCTGCTGCTTAGTGCCTACTGCCTACTGTTCTTCTACAGCCCCTTCTTCGCCACAAGGTTGATCAGGTCGCGGACGCGGCAGGAATATCCCCACTCGTTATCGTACCAAGCGATGACTTTCACCAACGTGCCGTCAATGACCTTGGTGAAGCTGGAGTCGACAATGGACGAATGCGGGTTGCCGGTAAAGTCCTTGGAGACAAGTTCCTCTTCGGTATACTGCAGGATGCCCTTCATGGGGCCTTCCGCAGCCTTCTTGAGGGCGGCGTTCACCTCCTCGATAGTCGTGGGTTTCTCGACGATCACCACAAGATCGACCACAGAAACGTCGGGCGTGGGGACGCGCATGGAGTAACCATCCAGCTTGCCCTTGAGTTCGGGCATTACCAGGCCGATGGCCTTGGCGGCGCCGGTGGTGGTGGGGATCATACTGAGAGCCGCAGCCCGCGCCCGCCGCATGTCCTTGTGCGGGAGATCCAGGATGCGCTGGTCGTTGGTGTAGGCGTGAATCGTGGTCATCGATCCCTTGAGGATCTTGAAGTTGTCGTGGACAACTTTCGCTGCCGGGGCCAAACAGTTGGTGGTGCATGAAGCGTTGGAAATAATATGGTGTTTGGCGTGATCGTACATATTCTCGTTGACACCCAACACGATGGTGACGTCTTCACCCTTCGCCGGAGCAGAGATGATGACTTTCTTCACCGTACCCTTCAGATGTTTCTTGGCGTCGTCGGCTTTGGTGAATAAGCCCGTGGACTCGACAACCACCTCAATGCCGAGCGAGGACCAGTCGATTTCAGCGGGATCCTTTACCTTAAAAACGCGGATCGTCTTGCCGTTGACGGTAATGGCGTCCTCGCGGTGGCCAACCGTGGCATCGAGGATGCCGAATACCGAGTCGTATTTCAGCAAATGGGCCAGAGTCTTGGGATCAGTGATATCGTTTACGGCGACGATTTCGATCCCGGGGTCGTTCAGAGACGCGCGCAGAAGGTTTCGGCCAATGCGCCCGAAACCGTTGATTCCAACCTTAACAGGCATGATTGCTACCTCCAGTGTAGTTCAACAGAGTTGACTCAAATCAAAAATTCTATTCGGCCTCGCAAACTAAGTCAAAGCTAAAAGGTCGATGGGGACAGATTGCCCCCCTCGCATGCGCGAAAAAGCTCAACACACGTATAGAACACGAGGACGCCGCACCCAGGATTCCAAAGGTGATTACAACCCCATAAGTATTGCGTCCTGAGTTGCGGTGGGGGTGTTGATTTGAATTTCGGTCAATACTGTTTCACACTCACCACTTGGTCGCCATCGAAGGTGACGAAAAGTACGTGGGGAGGGGTCCCGTAGACCCAGTCTTCCTGCTCAGAGCCGTTCCGCACCTCGCGCACCCGCCGGTCCGGTGTGCCTTTAGCAGAAAGCACTGCGTCGCGGTCCATTCCCACGATTACTTTGTGGTCCTTGATGGCCTGCTTGACCTCGGGCGTGACATTCGGCGAGTACAACACGGTGGGCGAGTGACGCTCGAAATCGAGGACGCCGGAGAGAATCTTCTTCACCTGGGGGATGGTAAGGTCAGGGAGGGCCTTGCCAAAATCCACCGCGATGGACGACCCGAACGCCGGGGTCTGCTGTTGTTCGGAAGCAATTGGGGTAGCTCCAATTCCCCCGTCGATCTCGATGTGCTGGTACCACTTCTTTCCAGATCTTCCGCCCCCGTTCACTTCAAAAATGATCTGATTCGACTTGAACTCAATCTTGGTAATCACAGCAGGCGTGCCCGCTTGCATGGCCATGCCGTTGAAGTGCATTTCCTTTTGCGCTTCTGCGTGGTCCAACTTTCCCTGCGCATCCACGCGCACGCCCCTTTTCCCGCGCGGCAGGGGAACCTTTGTCACCGCCATTTCCCGCAGGAGGCCACGGATGATTTCAATCCGGGCGTTGCGATCCATGCCCTCCTTGGAAAAGCCGCAAGGGATGATCAGGAAGGCCGTGGCCACCCACAAACCCCGCCATAGCCAACTGGGGGTGGCTTTTTCAGAGCGGGCATGAGTCTCTAAACGCCAGGCAGACATGGGAATCAGTCCCTTTTCGCCTCTTCTTCGGGAGGAGCCGAAAAAATTGTGATCGGCGGGTCAGGCCATCGTGATGTCACCGGAGCAAAAACCAGGGCCTTCATTTCCTCACTCGTATAGATGCTTTTCGTGAACGATAGGTATACGGTCACAAGCAAAATTGGTCCCGATCGCCAACAAGCCGCCTTCCGGGCCGTACTCGCCGCCGGTCAGCCAAATGGGACCCCGCACGCGCGCGGTCAAGACGCTGGCTGGAACGGTAAGGCCGCTGACGGGCAGCCCCAGGAAAAAGCCCATGAAGGAAATTCCAGATAAAATGCATCCCGATGGGCATCCACAAGGAGCGGGTCCGTAAATAGGCAACGGCGAAGGGGATTCCCACCAGCGCGGTGTTGAGGGTGGATATCCACGTCCTGTGCGGGTTGGCGAGATGGGCAAGGCCAAACAACGCGGAAGTGACGGCAATGGCCCCCACGGGAGTAATGGACTCCACCAGCCGCTGGAACGGGTATCCGCGAAAGATGGCCTCCTCATTGGCCGCCGCCACGGCAAACAACAGCAAAGCTGAAGGATCCCGCCCGCAGCATCGGATGCGGAGTAAACGTGAAGTGCGCGAAGCCACAAACCCACTCCAGCACGATCGCGAGCGAACAACATCGCGGCGCCCACCGCCAGGCCGCGGCCCAGTTCCCTCCACCATCGAGGGTGAAACGCCAAGCCCACGGAACCCAGGGGGCGCCGGTCAAAAACCGCCGTCATCAGCTTGAATGCAGCGATAATCGCCAACAAGGCCCACGAGGGATTGCCAGAAGAGCCGCCACCCATAGACTGGGATGAACCTTCCCGATGAGAAAGACTGCTCCCACCATTTCCCCCGCGAGGACGAAAGCCGCGAACAAGAGCACGACGGAAAGAAAGAATCGCCAGATGGGGCGCAGGCGGTTATCGTCAATGAATATTCCGGTCGAATTCATCGCGTTTCCCGGGTTCGCTCGACTTGATCGGCGCGAACTTCCAGCCCGGTGCTGGAGATGGCGAAGTTGATGATCTGCCCGCCCATTTGGGTCAGGGTGTTTTCGACGGCCGGCTTGGTGCCCGGGCGGACCATGAAGACCACGCATCCGCCGCCCCCGGCCCCGCAAACCTTGGCGGCCATGGTTCCTTGCTTCCGGGTTTGTTCGATCATGCGGTCGATCTTGGGGGTGGAAATGCCTTTGAAATTGCGTTTGCGATTTTCCCACTCCAGCGCCAGCAACTCCGCCACGTCGTTCCAATCCCGCGCCAGCAGCGCTTCCCGCATCTGGCTGGCGATGGTGGTGATCTGATCGAAATTCTTGAGGACGCGCTCGTCGTTGTCGATGTGGGATTTCATGACCTCCCAGTTATTGATGGCGGAATTGCGCGGTTGGCCCGTGTAGCAAAGCACAAACCGCTTTTCCACGTCGGCGAAGGGCAGAGGCAGGCGCTCGACCTTCACGCCGTCGCGCTCCAGATGGACGGAATTGGCGCCGCCGTAAAGCGCCGGGAAGTAGTCCTGCCAGCCCGTGGGCACGCGGATGACAATGGCCTCCACGTTCTTGGCAATCTCCAGGATCGTGCTGCGCGTGCAGCGCTTGCCCGTGACGCGCGCCAGGCCTCCGCACAGGGCGATATTCAGCGCCGAGGAGCCTCCCAGACCGGCGCCGGCCGGCACCTGCGAACTGGTCTTGATGTTCAAGCCGCGCCGGGGCTCAAAAAACATCACCAGTTCCCGCAGCAAGGGCAATTGCGATTTGCCGAGAGAAAGGTCGGTGAGGTTTTCCCAGCTTTCCCGCAATCCCTGGTCCTGCGAGGCGAGGACGATGCGCCGGTCGGCGCGGGTCTCGATCACACACGAGGCATAACATCTGATGTGCAATATTAACCGTTTGTGCTCCGGGATGAAAAAGGTAGAGCGGCCAGATATCCACCGTTCCGCCCGCCAAATCAACTCGTGCGGGTGCTCGCGCTTCAATTCGCATGGAGGCTCCTCAAAATTCATCTGTTATCAGTTGTCAGTTATCAGTTGTCAGTTATCAGTTCGCATTCTTAAGTGGCAACATGGTTCCTCCGGGCTTTTCTTGACTGAGAACTGAAAACTGACCACTGATTACCTTCCTACTGCTGCGTCACTTGCATCGTTTCATCAATTGAAAGGGTCGGCCAGCTGGCTTTGGCGGGGTCCGTGGGCTGTGGCCGTAATTTTGAAATGTTGGCCATCGTCCACGTCCGCAGTGTAACTGTAGCCGCGCCGGTTCGCGCCGGAAAACGTAATCGAGCCGTCCTGCTGGAGTTCGTCAACCGAGACATAGGACCCGTGGCTCGCCAGGTACATCCTCTCGGCCTGCGCAATGGCCAGCAGGTCACTCTTTACGCCCACCACGTCGATGGTCTCGGCGGGAGGTTGCGCGCCTGCGGGTCCCTGAGAGAACTGCGATTTCATCACAAACCAGATAATCGCCACCACGATGACCAACCCCAGGATGCTTGCCGCTGCCCTCATAAATTCTCCTTCGAGGTTGTCCGTAGTCCATTGCCCATGGATAGAGGCCAGTTATGACTTCTTGGTCATCAGTAGAAGGACCAGCCGTAGGCTGCCGACCTCATAATACCCCCAGGTCAGCGCTGATTGACAACGGACTACTGACAACCGACAACACAGGCGACCCTATTCTGACGCGATGCGCGCCGGGACGCAACAAGCACGGTTGGGCGGGGTGTGCGACATAAAAGTGAAAGCCGGGACCCTCTGGACGTAGCGTGGGCGTCTCGCCCGCGATCCGACACGGCCAAGGTGGCCGTGCCACGAGCCTGGTGGTGCCACCCCTCAGGAGATTTCTCACCGCCACATTCCCTGGTTTATGAGAATTTGAATTGGAGCTAACTAGCGGAGTAGGCGGAAACGTGACCCCACCGTGGCGGGTCCGCCGGCCCCGCGTGCGATAAGCAAGGTGGCCGATACTTGCTGTCCTGATTCTGCGGCTCCCAGAGCCGAATTGAGCTGCCTTGCCCTGTGTGCGTAATCTGCGTAATCTGTAGATGAGAGTATGCTCGCAACCGGAGGCGGCGCCGTGGCGGAAACATTCGATGTGGTGGTTGTCGGCGGAGGCATTGTGGGCGCGAGCATTGCCTATCACCTTGCCGAGGCCGGATGCGCGAAGGTCCTGGTGCTGGACCGCGAACTTCACCTGGGCCGTGGCTCCACGGGCAAGAGCATGGGAGGCGTGCGCGCCCAGTTCTCCACCGAGATCAACATTCGCCTGTCGCTCTTTGCTCTCGACTTTTTTGCCCGCTTCGAGGAGGCCATGGGCTGCCCCGGCGGCTATCGTCCGCAAGGCTATCTGTTCGTGGCGACGAATGAGAAGCATTTGGACTATTTACGAACCAATTACCAACTGCAAGTTGCGTGCGGGGTAAAGACGGTGGAATTGCTTTCGCCCGCCGAGGTTCTGCACCGCATGCCAAATCTGCGCGCGGACGACATCCTGGGGGGCAGTTTCAGTTCCACCGATGGATTCGTGGACCCCTACAGCGTCATGACCGGCTTCATGCAACGCGCCACCGAAAAAGGCGTCCGTCTGTGGAGGGCCGCGGAAGCCACGGCGATTTTGCAGGACGCGCAGGGCATCGCGGGCGTCGTGACCACACGCGGACCGGTGATGACGCGCACTCTGGTGAATGCTGCCGGACCGTGGGCAGCTCAAGTAGCAGCATTGGCCGGAGTCGAATTGCCCGTCGAACCCCTGCGCCGCATGCTGGTGCCAAGTGAACCTTTCCCGCTCATCGCGCGCGAGGCGCCGATGACTATCGATATGGCCACGGGTTTTCACTTCCGCCCTGAAGGCCTGGGTATCCTGCTCGCCTGGAACGATCCGGAAGAGACGCCGGGATTTAAGACCCATTTTGATCCGGCGTTCGTGGAGAAAATTCTTCTGCGCGCCGTGGACCGCGTTCCCTGCTTAGAGGATCTGGAAGTAAATCCCAAGCGTGCTTGGGCCGGCCTCTATGAAATGACCCCGGACCATCATCCCATTCTCGGGCCCGTGCCGCAGGTCCCCGGTTTGTATCTCGCCAACGGCTTCAGCGGACACGGAGTAATGCACTCACCGGCCACCGGCAGGGTTCTGGCAGACTTGATCCTGCGCGGCCACTCTGACCTGATCGACGCGCGCGCCCTCAACCTCGCCCGTTTCGCCGAAGGCCGCCTCATCCACGAAACTGCTGTGCTGTAAAGACCGGGGAGCTGGGACGACAACGCAAGATCGGAAATATCTGGGCGCTAAATGCTTGCTGCCGGCGGCGGAGCTACAAGTTCCGCTTGCGGATGGTTTATCGCCGACATTACCTTTTTTGATTGGACTTTC
The DNA here is from genome assembly GCA_963825395.1 of uncultured Acidobacteriota bacterium. Lineage (GTDB taxonomy): Bacteria > Acidobacteriota > Terriglobia > UBA7540 > UBA7540 > Bog-366. Next base: position 14,020 of record CAWGTQ010000034.1, read on the forward strand.
TGTCGCCCCCCGTCGGATAATCAAGTTGTTCGAGCGCGCTCCAGGACTGAGCGTGCTATTTCTGCACCACGTACTCCGAGGGCGACCTCAGAAGGCCGCCTCCTACCGCTTGTCGTAAGGGAAACCGCGCAGTTTCCAACAAGGAGAGACCCTGATTCGTGTTTGGCGCCGCGTTGCGCTTGCCGCAGGGAAGGGCGAGGCCGGTTCGTTCGTTGAACCGGAATGCAATCAAGGCGAAAGACGTGTCGGCCCCTGCCGGACCGTCCGCCAATCTCAATTAGGAGAAGAAACCACCATGAAAGCAAAACCCATCAGTTTAGTTCTGCAAGGTCTGTTTTTCGTTGCACTTACGTTAACCTTGGCACCTCGAGCGGCCATGGCCCAAGAAACCTTAGCCGGAAGTTTCACCCTGCCGTTCGAAGTTCATTGGGGAGAGGCCGTGCTGTCGGCAGGAGGCTACACCTTCACAACGGATTCCTCGAGTCCCGCGACGATGTGCGTTCACAAGGAGGGCAGCCCCTATACCGGTTACTTCATCACGGCTCAGGGGTTGGACACGATGCCCCCTTCTTCCGGAGCGACCAAACTCGTCATAGACCGTCAGAACGGCGAGGCGTTCGTGAAAGAGTTGCAACTTGGAAATGAGGGCTTGACGCTTCTGTACACGGCGCCAAAACTCAAAAACAAGGATTCCCTCGAGCGGAGCTCGCTGCCCGAGCGAAGACTCGGGGAAATTTCCTCAGGGAAGTAGTTCCTTCCTCGCGTCGGGGATGGACGGGAGGCGTACCGGTTGCGGACGCCTCCCGCACTTTACTTCCGCGATCTGGTCTGGTAACCCTCGCACCCTCTCGAACATCAAATACAGGTGATAAGGCCTTACGTCCTATCTGATATTTATTCCGCATGCGGAGATTCCCCCGATGGTTCTTGAAACCTCCGAGGTCGATCTTCTGCACAACATCGGAACGCGCATGGCTTCCGGTGAGCTGCACGAGGTTGTCGACCGCGTGGTGGAGTTCGTGACGGGCGTGATGAAATGCGATTCCTGCCTGGTCTACCTTCTCGAAGACGACGAGTTGGTGTTGCGCGCTTCCAAGAATCCGCATCCGGAAGCCGTGGACCGGCTGAAGCTGCGGATGGGACAGGGCATTACCGGTTGGGTTGCCGAACACCGCGAGCCCGTCGCGATCCGGCGCAACGCTTCCGAGGACCCGCGTTTTCAATTCCTCAGCGAGTTACCCGAGGACCGCTTCGAAGCCTTCCTCTCCGTGCCGATCCTCTGCCGCGACCGGGTGGTCGGTGTCATCAACGTGCAGCATCGCCTCGCTCACATTTACCGGCCCCGGCAAATCCGGTTGATTTCGACCGTCGGGTTTCTGGTGGGAGCCGTCATCGAGATGGCGCGCCCGGAGAGCGAAAACCTGCAGCTTACAGAGGAGCTTGAAACGCGCAAGCTGGTGGAACGCGCCAAGGGTATCCTCCAGCGCGACCTGAAACTCACCGAAGAAGAAGCTTACCTCACCTTGCAGCGCGAAAGCCGGCAGCGGCGTAAACCCATGAAAGATGTTGCTGAGGCCATCCTCCTGGCCGACGAGCTCCGCCGCCCTGCGCGCGCCGATATGACCGCGAACGAGTAGCCCCTCCCGTCAGTCCCCTCCCACCCGAGCCAATGCATTTCACGCAAAGGCGCAAATCGGAGATTCGCGATTCCACCCGTGGGTACCCACCAGGCATGCTATTCGGTATCGGCAAACTGGCGTCGATATAATTCCGCATAAAGACCACGCCACTCTAAGAGTTCGGCGTGCGTACCACGTTCAACAATGCGCCCTTCATTCACGACGAGGATTTGGTCGGCCTTGAGGATGGTCGAGAGGCGGTGCGCGATCACGATGGAGGTGCGCCCTCGGAGTGCCATTTCGAACGCCCCCTGGATGGCGGCCTCGGATTCGGAATCGAGATGCGCGGTCGCCTCGTCGAGAATGACGATGTCGGGCGCCTTGAGAAGAAGGCGGGCAATGGCCAGGCGCTGCTTTTCGCCTCCCGAGAAACGATACCCGCGGTCGCCGACCAGTGTATCGAGCCCTTTCGGCAGGGAGGCGATGAGCGGGAGGATCTGCGCCGCGCGCAAGGCTTGGGTAAGTTCCACCTCGGTGGCATTGGGTTTCGCGTAGAGAAGATTGGCGCGGATCGTGTCGTGGAAAAGGTGGGCGTCCTGCGTAACGGCGCCGACGCGTTGATGCAGAGAATCGAGCCTCGCCTTGCGGACATCGACCCCGTTGATGGAGACCGAGCCATTCTGCACGTCATAGAGCCGGGCAACGAGGTGAGTGATCGTGGTCTTCCCTCCCCCCGAAGGGCCCACGAGCGCGACAAGCTGTCCAGGCTCGGCGACAAAGGTGATGTCCCACAGCACCGTTTGCTCCGGCGTCTTTTCGGGCACGGCAATCGATTCTAGCGACGCCAGTGAGACCTCCGACGCTGACGGGTAGCGGAACGAGACACGATCGAATGAAATCCGAGCCGGACCGCTGGGAATCGCGATGGCTTGCGGATCATCTTGAATCATCGGTGGCAGGTCGAGCACTTCGAAGACGCGTTCGAAGGAGACGAGCGCGGTCATCAGGCTGACCTGGATATTGGAAATCCCCATCAGCGTAACGCCGAGGCGACCGAGGTAAGAGACGAAGGCCACGACCGTGCCAACGTCAAGCCGGTGCTGGACAGCGAGCACCCCACCCCAACCGTAAGCGAAGGCGGTCGCGAAGATAACCATGAGCATGAGCGCAGTCCCGAAGAGGCGGCCGTAGATAGCGCTCTTGACGCCAATATCGGAGACGCGCGCCGCTTTTGTTCTGAATTCCTCGCTTTCGTCCTGGGGGCGGCCGAAGAGCTTGGCAACGTGAGCGCCCGCGACATTAAATCGTTCGACCATCAGGCTGTTCATCGCCGCCGTAAGATTGAAGCTCTCGCGCATGATTTGCTGGAGTTTCCGCCCCCAAAAGCGGGCCGGAAGAATGAAAAGTGGAACCAGGATGAGAGCCGCGAGCGTCATCTGCCAGGAGAGCACGACCATCGCTCCTAGGGTTAAGACCAGGGTCACGCTGTTGCCGACAACGCTCGAGAGAATGTCGGTGAAGGCGCCTTGCGCGCCGCCGACGTCCGTGTTCAACCGGCTAACCAAGGCTCCTGTCTGCACGCGGGTGAAGAAGGCGAGCGGCATTTGCTGGATATGGTTGAAAAGCCTGGTGCGGAGGGCGAGTACGACGCGAGCGCCGACCGTGGCGGACAAATAGCCCTGCGCGAGGCCGAGCGCGCTGCCGATGAGGCCGAGAATGCCCGCCAGGACCGCGAACCGGATGATGAGCGGGGCGTTGCCCTTGAGGATACCGTTATTGATGATCTCGCGATAGATCAGGGGACTCGCGATGCCAATGCCCGCGTCCAGAATGACGACGAAAAGGAAGAGCGCCAAAAGGCCGGCATAGGGAAAGGCGAATCGCACCATGCGTTTCGCTGTCCCCGGCTTCACCTTTTGCTTCACGACGGATGGGTCCCGCATGATGGAGCCCATCATTCCTGCCATTCCCATGGTTATTCCTTCGAATTCATAGGTGGTGTGTCACAACCCTCGAGTTGTCCCAGGCAAAATCATTATAATGCGACCGATGCCCATCATCCGCCCGCTTTCCCCTGCCCTTCGGCCTCGGGGCGAGGGCCATTGGAAGAGTATGTAGCTCAAACCTCGCGCTTCAGTCCGTCAGCCGACGGGCGGATATTCCATCGGGACGCGCATTAGGCGGCGTGGAAAGGAAGAGGGTTGGGATTGTTTTGCTCGAGGCACGGCCAGCATCACCGGTAAGCGTTCTTGCGGTGAAGCACGCGCAGGACCTCGATGGTAAGTTCCTCTTTGGGCAGGAACAGGACACGGTAGTCGCCGACGCGAAGGCGGAACTCGTGGCGAGGCGGATGGAGCTTTTTCACATCGCCCGCGCCCGTCGTGAGATAAGTGTCCACGACGCGCAGTATGCGCAGTGCGGTCTCGCGGTCAATAGCGCGGAGATCAGCGCGAGCTTCCGGCGACCAGGTAACGCTCTTCTTCGCCATGATGAATCCGGGCTACCGGGCGGGAAGGCCAAACTCGCGGAGGATGTCTTCATGCGAGATGCCTTGGCCGCGGTCGAGCGAGGCACGGGCCTGATCGAGCGCAGCGGCTTCCTCCGGGGAGACGAGTTGCTGTTCCACCGGAGCCGCAGCCAAAGAGCGAGACACCGGGTCCAGAAGCATGAACTGCAACAGTGGCACGACGGCGGATACCTGGGCCGCATCGAGCCGGTCGATCAGTTCATGCGCATGTTGCTTTTCGTTGCCGGGATCATGTGCCATAAATAAATGCTCCGAGCGGCAGACTTCCTTCTGCGGTGTGCGCTTGTCCCTGCGAGGACCTTAAAAGTATATCCCATGGTTCTATATTATCAAGCGTGCGCCCGGTTTTCACCGCGGATTCCACCCTTGATGGAAAGGCTTGCTTCGGGGCGTGCCGTCAGAGGTCCGCTTGACCGAAGCCGATGGAATGAAGGGCGCGTGCGCCGTTAATCTGCACAATGTCGTCACCGTGCCCAAGGCTCATTTGGGCCGTCGCGTGGCGACGCTCAGCCGCGACCGAATGAAAGAACTCTGCGCCGCTTTGGGCTTCGCTCTTGGCTGTGCTTCGTGACGCGCTAGAAGCCCATTTGCAAGCGAACAAAGCCGCTACGCGGAGGCCCGAGGGCGTTTCCTGAGAACAGACCTGCAAAATCAATCACATTGAGCCGATCATTGAGGTTTTCGATATCGCCTTGCAAGCGCAGGGTGGCGTAATCGCTTTTGTAGAGCTCGGCGCCGACGGAAGCATCGAGCGAAAACTGGGGGCGCACACGCCCGCGGGCCAGATCGACGCGGGCGACGACCGCCGGCCCGTATTGCGCGAGCGCTTCCTCCACGGTGCCCTCGAACTCAAGCGGAAGTCCGCTTCCGTACTCCGCCCCCAAGCCCACCCAGGCACGCCGGGAAAGCTGATATCGATAGCGGGTCCGCAACGTGTTGCGTTGGTCCTGAGAATCCCAAAAGCGGCCCGTGCCCTGTAGGTTCGCATTGATATCCTCGACACCCAGGAAGAGGCCGCCGGTGGCCGGAAGATAGGCTGACCCCACTTGATACGAATAGCTCACAAACCCCGAAAAGCGCCGCCAGGCGGGAAGATCGACCTTCCCCTCGGCACCGTAAATTTCGGCCTTACGGAAAGCAATAGGAAAGCTGACAGAGGTATTGAGCAACAGATCGTCGTCGGCATAGTTGTTCACATACCGGCGGAAATAGTTTCCATCCAGCTTGAACTTGCCGAGAAACCCCTTGGTGAACCCAGCCTCATAGTAGTTGCCGTGGGAGGGAAGAACGGGCAAGCGTAGGAAATCAGGATCGAGGCTCACCGCCTGGGGCGAGCTCGATAGCAGGATATTCTCCAAGGCCGGCGTCTGAAAAATCCGGTCATAGGAGAAATGCAACACCATATTGGCCGCCGTCCAATACCGGGCGACGGCAAGGCGCGGGCTGACGGCATTCTGATTCACCAACAGTTGATAGTGGTCCCACCGCAAGCCCGCATTCAGGCTCCACTTGCCGAAGCGCACGTCGTCCTGGACGAAGGCCGCCTGCTCGTAATCGTGTCCCTTGCCGAAAAAGGTGAATGATCCGGGTGTCCCGGCGTCGAATTGGGTGAAATCCGTGATGGTATCGCTGAAGGCTTCGTGAAGGGGTGTAAAGTCAGCCTCGACTCCGGTCTTCCACTCCTGGATGCCGTGATTGATCGCCACGGTAGCCTTCAGGTATCCCTCCCGAAAGCCGCGCTGCTGGAAAGCAATGATGGGGGTGGAAAGAGGGTTGGACCAGAAGTCGTCAGAATCCTGCCGGAACATAGCATGGAAGTCGCCCAGGATATCGGGGGAAAAGATGTGTTGGTCGGAGAAAATGGCCATCGTTTCCTTGTTGTTGCGGTCTTGGCGCTGGCCCGCGGCCTCCTGAACCTGCTCGTTCGGCACCTCGAATACGGATTGTTCATGACGGATGATGAGTCCGATCCGGTCGTGGTCAGTTCGATCCCGTTCATAATGGACGGCGAAATCCGATGTGGTGCCGGTATTGGTGTAATTCTGCGAAACCACGGGGTTCCCATACCAGTTCGTGGCGGCGCCATCGGCGCTGAAACCCAGGGTATTTTTTCCCCAGCCGTATTGCCCCAAGGCATATCCATCCGCAGTGTCAAAGCTGCCTCCCGTAGCAACCACTTTGCCGTGCCAGCCCGGGCGGGTGTCCTTGAGGGTATCCATCTCCACTACGCCCCCCAACTTTCGCCCATATTCTGCCGGAAAATTGGCCGTGTAGATACTCAGGGATTGAACATCGTCCGCCTCGATACCGGGCCCGAAACTCGGGGAGCGGTTGTCAGTAAGAGGAACCCCGTCCACCACAAATTGCGTCTGGTATTCTGAGCCGCGAGGGTGCAGAACGGCGCTGCCTTCATACAGCCAGCCGGGTTGCGAATTCACCAGGTCGACTACCGACCGCCCGGGGATGGACGTCTCGCGGGTCTGAATGGTCTGGGAGCCGATGCGATTGATGTCACCTACCCGGTGAGGATCGATCAGCGTGCCCACGTCTTTAACGATCACGGAGGCATTCACCGTCGCCGGGGTGAGCTTGATGCGGAAAGGAGTGGGAAGGACGGAACGAATCTCGAAAGATTCCGAGAAGATTACGAAACCCCGCCGCGCGACGCGGATCTTGTAAATTCCAAAGGGCAGCCGCTCGGCCACGGCATTCCCATTATCGTCCGTCGTGAGCGTTCGCCGGACCTGGTTGGCATCACTGATCACCTCCACCGCGCTTTGCACGCCTAGCCCTGCGGGGTCAGTCACCCTGAGGCGCAGCTCTCCAGTGTTGCTCTGCGCGCAGAGCGAGACGGCGGCCAGGAGCGCTCCGAGGAGCATCCCCAGGGTATCCCGCCATCGTGCGGGCCACGCGTTCTTGGCCCTGCGGTGCGCAGCGTGACCTGCGGAGCGAGGCTTTCCAACTTCCCACCGGAAATTTGCCATAACTGCGTCTTTGCCCTGGCCGGCAATCCGGCGCAACCTGTAAACTTGCACTCTTCCTAGTATACCTAGAGTTTTCGCTTTCAGTTTGCGCGGGGGTGACACCAGCATTGCGTTTTATGCCGGCGACCGTTAAGAAGCCAGAATAGGCGAGAGTTGGAAGGTGTCGATCGAGAGGTTGCACGTGTTGCCGGAGCGCATACATGAAAAGCAAAGCATGTGGCACCCGCGTTGTCTTTGCCAGGGGGACAGACTGTCTCTTGACAGAACGAGTCGATGGGTATAGGCTAGAATCGCAATGAAGGCCAGGCGCAGCAGGGCCCGTTTTAAAATCTCCCAAACTCACCAACGTGCTATCGAGATCACCCAACACAAAAAGATGTTAAAAATGAAGAGTGCTCCCAATGGTTGATTGAAAACAAAGGGGGAAAAAAAGTGCTCCCAATGAGTTCATGAAAATAAAGAAGTTATCGTATTTTCGGGATGACTTATTGAAAGGAAAGGAGATAGGACGAGGAAATGATTATCGCGAGAGTGGTGGCGAGTGACGAGTGACAAGCAATTGCAAACCACAAATCGCAAATCACTCGATGGCCCGATGATCCGACGACCCGATAAGTCGATCCGCCCGTTCCTTGTCAACTTGGGCACGGGGGCTTTACAATAGCAGGGTTGGAGTGTCAGGTCGGAAATAATCTATACCCCATGGGAAATTATCTACAATTCGCCTTAGGCAAGGTTTTTGGAACGAAGAACGAGCGGGAATTGAAGCGTCTGAGCGACCGGCTGGTTGAAATCAACGCCCTCGAGCCCGAGATGCAGAAGCTCGCGGACTCCGAGTTTCCCTTGCGCACCAAGCAACTCAAGGAACGCCTTGCCGGCGGGGCCACGCTCGACGAGGTTATTCCCGAAGCCTTTGCCCTCTGCCGCGAAGCGGGGCGCCGCACCATTAACATGCGGCACTTCGATGTGCAACTCATCGGCGGCATGGTGTTGCACGAAGGCAAGATCGCGGAAATGAAGACGGGGGAAGGCAAGACGCTGGTCGCCACGCTGCCTTGTTACCTGAATGCCCTCGAGGGCAAGGGCGTGCACCTGGTGACCGTGAACGATTACCTGGCCAAGCGCGACGCCGCCTGGATGGGACCGATCTACCGCCTGCTGGGTCTGAGCGTGGGCGTGATCGTCCACGACCTGAGCGACGACGAACGGCGCGCCGCCTACGGCTGCGACCTCACTTACGGCACCAACAACGAGTTCGGATTTGACTATCTGCGCGACAACATGAAGTTCGACCTCAAGGACTACGTCCAGCGGCCCCACCACTACGCGATTGTAGACGAGGTCGACTCCATCCTGATTGACGAAGCGCGCACGCCCCTGATCATCTCGGGCTCCTCCGACGAAGCCACGGATAAGTATTTCCGCGTGGACAAGGTCATCCCGCATCTCATCGAAAAGGAAGATTACGAAGTCGATGAGAAACACCGCCAGGCAACGCCCACCGAATCCGGAATCGCCAAGGCCGAAAAGCTGTTGGGAATCGAAAACCTGTATGACCCCGCCAACATCGAGTACAACCACCACTTCCAGCAGGCGCTGAAAGCTCACACCCTCTTCAAGCTTGACCGCGATTACGTGGTCAAAGACGGCGAAGTCATCATCGTGGATGAATTCACGGGCCGCCTGATGCCCGGCCGCCGCTGGAGTGACGGCCTGCACCAAGCCGTCGAGGCGAAGGAAGGCGTAAAGATCGAAAGTGAGAACCAGACCCTGGCCACGGTCACTTTCCAGAATTATTTCCGCATGTACAAAAAACTGGCGGGCATGACCGGCACGGCAGAAACCGAAGCGGCGGAATTCGAGAAGATTTACAACCTGGAAATCGTCATCGTCCCCACCAATCGGACCCTGATCCGGCACGAATATGCCGACGTTGTTTACCGCACGGAGCGGGAGAAATTCAACGCGGTGATCGAGGAAATCCAAGCCGATCACCTGTGCGGCCAGCCGGTGCTGGTGGGCAGCATCGCCATCGAGAAATCCGAGCGGTTAAGCCATGCACTGAAGAAAGCCGGCGTCGTGCCCGCCACTCTGCAAGAACTTGCCAAGCAAGCGGGTCTCGAAGGTCCGAAGCTGAAGATGTTTGTGGAGCGCCTGGCGCAAATCCCCAATCGGGGGCTGGAGTGGCTGACACGCGCGGGGGTGGGAGTTTCCACGGTGAAGGAGATGCTAAGGCAGGGCCGTTACCAGACCCTGGCGGCTGGCGCCAACGGCACGCGGCAGGCTTTCCTGGAAGCCGTGCTGAAGCGCGCGCCCCGCGGATACCCCTACGACGGGTTGCCCGCCGCGGACGAATCCATTCTTCCCGACCTCCTAGCTCTGGCCAATGACACGGATGCAAAGTGCCTATCGGTTCTGGATTATCTGGTTGAGCATCGCTGCCAGCCCGCGCGCGTGGCCGAGGTATTGGGAATGAAAGAAGTCCGGCATAACGTGCTCAACGCCAAGCAGCACGAGCGCGAGGCGCTGGTTGTGGCTCAGGCGGGACGCGTCGGCGCCATCACCGTTTCCACCAACATGGCGGGCCGCGGCACCGACATCCTGCTGGGCGGCAATCCCGAAACCATGGCGCGCGAGGAATTCCGCAAGGCGCCGGAGAAATATCGCGAACAGGGCATCAGTCCCGACCCTCCCGAGCGGCCGCCGGAAGGGTCGGGGGCAGATGTCTTTGGCGCCTACGTGGAAGCCTACGCCACCTGGAGAAGACAGTGGGCCGAATTCGTGGACCGCTTCAAGGCGGTTACGGATACCGAGCACGCGAAGGTGGTGGCACTCGGGGGATTGCACATCCTCGGCACCGAACGGCATGAAGCCCGGCGCATCGACAACCAGTTGCGCGGGCGCGCCGGCCGCCAGGGCGATCCCGGCTCCTCCCGGTTCTACCTCTCGCTCGAAGACGACCTGCTGCGCATTTTCGCCGGCGAGCGTATTTCCGGCATCATGCACAAGCTGGGGATGGAAGAGGGCGTGCCCATTGAATCCCGCCTGATCTCGAAACGCATCGAGGCCGCTCAGAAGGCGGTGGAGGCGCAGAACTTCGAATCGCGCAAACATTTGCTTGAGTATGACGATGTCATGAACAAGCAGCGCGAGACCATTTACGGCCTGCGCCGCCAATTGCTGGAAGGAACCGACCAGAAGGACTTCGTCCTGGAGGCTGCCGACCGCGTGGTGGATTGGCTGGTGGAGAAATTCTGCCCCAAGGACCAGCACGCCGACCAGTGGAACACTAGCGGCCTGCGCACGGAAGTCTGGGGCCGGGTCGGGATCGACCTGAAGAAGCACGACCTTCCGTTCGATCCCAAACGCCTTGACGAGCTCAGCGCCCAGCTCAAGGATCTGGTCCACACCCACTACGATGAACGCGAGACGGTGTGGGGCGCCGAGCGCATGCGGATGCACGAACGCATGATCATGTTGCAGGTGGTCGACGGGCAGTGGAAGGATCACCTGCTGGCCATGGATCACCTGAAGGAAGGCATCGGCCTGCGCGGTTACAGCCAGCGCGACCCCCTCGTCGAGTATAAGCGCGAATCCTTCGAGATGTTCGAAGCCATGATGGACCGCGTGGAAGATGAAACCTTGCGCTACCTCTTCCTGATGCGCACACCCGAGGAAGAAGAGGAAATGATCCGGCAATACCAGCAGCGCAAGCGGCGCGAACAGCGGGAAATGCAAATGATCGGCGCGGGGGCAGTGGAAAAACCGCAGCAGGTCATCCGGCGCGAAAAGATTGGCCGCAACGATCCCTGTCCCTGCGGGAGCGGCAAGAAATACAAGAAGTGTCACGGGGCGGGGGGGGCGATGGCTGCCGCCGCGCCCAAGGGCGGCGGGCAGTCAAAACCGGACGCCAGAGCGTAGTCTGTCATCCTGAACCCCGATGCACTTTATCGGGGCGAAGGACCCCTGTAGTTCCCATGCGCTCGCATTTCTGGGTACTACCGGGGTCCTTCGCCCAAAGAACCGGCTCAGCATGACAGCGAGATCCCCGGCGGCTCTCCCTTCCCAAACCAGCCGCTGAGGCCTACCAGTACAACCGAGGCGCTATGAGCATCGAGGAACTTCACGAGATGGAAGAGCACGCGGAGCACTCCGCGCACGACCCTTCGCTTTTGCCCGTCACCTTTACCATGGCCGTGCTGGCCGTCGTGCTGGCAGCAACCACACTGCTCGGGCACCGCGCTCATACGGAAGAATTGCTATTTCAAAGCAAGGCAACAGATCAGTGGGCATATTATCAGGCTAAGAATATCCGGGGGCATACTTATGAGCTCTTCCTGGACCTGCTTTCCGTCTCCGCGGTGAAGGACCCCACACAAGCGGAAAAGATGAAGCAGAAGTACACCCAGGAGGTGGCGCGCTACGAGGATGATCTGAAGGAGATCAAAACGGAAGCCCTCTCACTCGAAAACGAGGTTGCCCGGGAGCAACGCCGGGCCAATCGCTTCGACCTCGGCGAGGTCTGCCTGGAAGCCGCCATTGTGATTGCCTCACTTACCCTCCTGACCAAGCGGCGGGAATTTTGGCAATTGGGAATTCTGATGGGAGTGGCCGGCGTGGGCGTAGCCTTGTCGGGATTTCTGGTTCGATGAGCGGGTGTCGCGCGGACCTGTTCTGTAGGTGCGCGGCTCGTCCCCTACTGGCAAGGAAAGGCCGCGGACCTACAGAACATGTCCGCGCTACTCTTCTTCTTTTGGCGGGTTACTCCCGCGCAGATTCAGCCACAAAACGCTGGAGACACTCCAGGTAATTCTCACCGCCCCGTTCCATCAGGTTGTTGTGACCTGCACCTTCGATGGGGTAGAAGCGCTTGGGCTCAGGCGCCGCTGCAAAGAGTTGTTGACCCATTCGAAACGGCACTACCTCATCCCGGGTCCCATGAACAATTAGAATCGGAGCGTGCACATCGCGAATCCTCTGGAGTGAGTCGAAGCGGGATTTCACCACATACTCGATGAGCGGAATTGTGAAAAGTCGCCGTGCCATCGCCCGCGCGTTGGTGAAAGAACTCTGAATGATGAGGCCCCCGCACGGCCGGCGCGACGCCAGGTTTATCGCCACCGCGCCGCCCAGTGAATGTCCATAGATGATGATGTCTTCGGGGCGGAAATGCCGCTGTTTTATCAGATAGTCATAGGCCGCGTCGGCATCGTGGTAAGCGCCCGCTTCATCGGGTTTGCCCTCGCTTTTCCCGTAACCGCGATAGTCAACAGCAAGGATATTGACCCCGACCGTCGCGAGCGCCCTGAGATGGTCCAGGCCGTATCCAATGTTTTCGGCGTTCCCGTGGAACCAAAGGAGGACTTGTTTTGATGCGGGGTTTGAGTGGTAGAAGGCGTTGATTCTGACGCCATCCTCTGTCAGCAGCCAAACGTCTTCAACTTCGCCTTCGTACGTCTGCTCTGGAGGGAAGCCCTGGGGATAGCGCGGTGGAAAGAAGATAAGCCGATTCTCGATAATCCTGAGGGTGACGACAACAATCAGAAGTCCGGCCGCGACTGCCACCAGAACCATCGTCAAGAGCTTTTTCACCTTTCGGACGATCCTCCCTATGCTTGCAAGGCGCTGGGGGCTAGGGCCTAGGGGCTGGGAAGAACCCAACCCCAAATCCCTGGCCCTAGAACCCCGTCCCTAGTCCCCAGCACCCGGGTTACTGGCCGTCGCCGCCGCCTTCGTCCGGGGAGATGACCACAAAAACGCCATTCCCTTGGCGGTTGATTCGGAGCAGAGTCTGGCCCTTCGCTTGAGCGGCCAGCCGGTTGAAGTCACCAACGTTATGCACCGGTTGGCGGTTGATACTTTCAATCACGTCGCCCTCTTGCAGGCCATATTGTGCCGCCGGGCTATCCGGGTCGAGTTGGGCAATCACAACGCCCGTCACATTCGGGGGCAGACCCAACTGGTCGCGGACCGAGGGAGTGAGGTTCTGCACGCCGATGCCACGGAGAGTCCCATGCTGAACGCTTCCACCACCACCCGGGCGCACGCTGTTGATATCCGATGGACGCTCGCCCAGTGTCACCTTGAGAGTCATGGGTTGGCCATCACGCAAGACCTCCAACGTGGCTTCGGAGCCGGGGCTCAGGTTCGTCACCTGCAATGTAAGTTGGCCGGCATCCGGAATGGCCTGGCCGTTCAGCTTACGAATGACGTCACCGGTCTTGAGACCGGCCTTGTCGGCAGGTCCGCCCTCCGTCACGTCTTCGGCGAGGGCGCCCGTTGTATCCGGGACTTTGAATTGCTTGGCCAAATCTTCAGTCAAGTTCGTGATCTGAACGCCAAGGTATCCGCGGCTCACTTTTCCGCTCTTGACCAAATCCTCCATCACGTGCTTCGCCATATTCGAAGGAATGGCAAATCCGATTCCGACGGACCCGCCTTCCCCGCCGGGTCCGGAATTGCCGCTCAAGATGGCGGTGTTAATGCCCACGACTTGGCCATGGATATTGACCAGAGCCCCGCCGGAATTCCCCGGGTTGATTGCGGCATCGGTCTGGATGAAGTTCTGCAACTCTTCGATCCCCCCAGAAGTACGGCCCAAGGCGCTCACGCTGCCGCGCGTCACGGTGAAATACTGCCCAAAAGGATTTCCGAATGCCATAACCGTGTCTCCAACCTTGAGCTGGTCGGAATTGCCGAAGGGCACGGTGGGCAGCCCACTCCCGTCGATCTTGATGACGGCAACGTCCGTCTGGGGATCTGCTCCCACCACTTTCCCCTTAAACGTGCGTTTGTCGGAGAGCGTCACTTCAATTTCCGCCGCCTTGGCGACCACGTGATTGTTCGTCACAATGTACCCATCGGGCGACACAATCACACCGCTGCCCAGCGCGTGTTCGCGCTGCTCGCGGGGAACCTGGGGAAATATGTTCCCAAAAAACTGTCGGAAAAACGGATCGTTCATAAACGGCGACTGTTGAACGTTCTTAATAACCTGGGTGGACTGAATCGCCACAATGGCGGGCGTAACAGCTTTGGCGATCCGTTCGTAAGCCTGGTTCTGCCGCTCCAGGACGTCGATATCAGGCCCATCCAGGGCCTTTCCTTGCGCCAGAGCAAAATCCGGAAACAGGTGATGCCCCTGATAAAGTATAGACGACAGTCCCAGGGTCAAGATCCCAATCAATGTCAGACTCAAACCTCCCAAGTTTTCCCGCAAAAACCGTTTGTCTATTCGCATAGAATCTTCCTCCTTCAGACGACCGGTCGAATCTCTTCGCCGTTTGCCGGCTATGTGTCACACCGGTCATTGCATTCGCATGAGATGAGTCCGCTTGGCACGTCATGAGAACCACCGTCGTGTCAATTCGCCCATGATTATTCCAGGGCATCTTAAAACAGAGCCCCTGAGTTCTTAGACGGAATTCGTTTCATTATGTCATCAAGGCGGGGGGTCGGTCCGTGCCTTCACGTAATATTTCTCCCTAGCGGTTTTTCAAATTCCCACTGTAACCCTTATATCAAACCCCTATTGTTATTGATGCTCAACTAGGGAATAAGGGTTTGCCCGTCGTGGGGGGAGATTCATTCTTCGCCCCAAAAATGTTATCACGGGCTGTACCCACCCGGCCAGGAGACATACAGGGCATAGGAACGAGCGCCGGAAAACCAAAGCATCGCGATGAGAGTAGCGGCGACGTTCGGTTCGTACCGCCCTTTTCCATCCCTTTGCGAATCGCACAAGGCTACTGAAAGTGCTTTCCTCCGTCGACCACCAGGTTCTGACCGCTCATCGCGCACGCAGCGGAACTCAACAGGAAGAGCATGACGGGGGAGACGTGCTTGGCCTCAATCAAATGTTTGACGCATTGCTGGCGAAGCAGGTCTTGTTTATCTTCCTCCGTCACGTATTTGCGGAGTTGTTTTTCCGTCATGATCCATCCCGGACTAATCATGTTCACCCGGATCCCCTCCTTTCCCAGTTCGCGCGCCAGCGATCGTGTAAAACCAAGGATCCCGCTCTTGGTGGCGTTATAAATCGTAAAAGGTTCAAGACCGCATATGTAATTGGTAGTGCTGATGTTGACGATACTCTTGCCTTCTCCTTGCCGCATTAATTCCAGGCAGGCTCTGGACATGAGCAAGAAGGATCGCAAATTCAAGGCCCACATACGGTCACATTCCTGGACCGTAAGGTCATCAAACTTAATCCTGTCATCATTCGCTGCATTATTGACGAGGTAATCAATATGCCCTGCAAATTCGCGCACATAGGCCGCAAAGGCCTTGATCTGGTCCGGCTCAGTCAGGTCGGTTTGATAGTAGTGAGCGCGCCTTCCCAGACCTTTGGCGGCTAATTGGCCCTTCGCGGCATTGCGGGAACAGAAATAGACCTCGCAGCCAACTTCACAAAGGGCGCGGCAGAAATCATATCCAATGCCTTCGCTCCCACCCGTTACCACCGCCACCCTGTCGGTAAATTCACTTACATCTATCACGATGACTCCTCCCTCCGGTTTCGTGCACACCTCTGCCACCGTTCTCTGCCTGGTGGCTTGGCGAAACCGCATGGTAGGGTACCACTAACTGTCATTTCTCACCACGCTTGGGCGCTCGAACGCTGCCCTTCCAAACTCGTGATGAGAAATCCGCGCCTGGCTCAATGCTATTCGATCAAGCTCTGTCGGGTTGACTTATCCGTGCTCGACGACGTGCCCCCCCCTCACCCCGGTACGAATGGAGAAGTGATTTCCCGAAAACCCTTATGTGAAGAGTATGGGGGCCACGCGCAAAATCCTCTGGGTGGTGAAGCCCAACTTCGTGCATAATTGCGGTAGTCGTGGCCAACTCAATTTATCAATTATTGTCTGACTTTTTCGCACGTTACGGTTACTGGGTTGTTTTCTTCGGCGTGATGTTGGAAAATATTGGCCTCCCCATTCCCGGTGAGACCGTGCTCCTGTTTGCCGGCTTCCTCGCTTTTCAAGGCAAAATCCACGTTCTGCCGGCGATTCTTACCGCCATTGCCGGCGCCACAATAGGCGCCAGTCTTGGCTATTTGCTTGGCCGGTACGGCGGGCCTTCTGTCGTCAATCAATTCCTGAAGCGTTTCCCCCGGGTTGCGAACCGATACGATGATGCCCAAAAGAAGTTTCTCAAGTACGGTCAATGGGCAGTCTTTGCGGCGCGTTTCATCACGGGCTTGCGTGTATTTGCCGGAATTTTAGCCGGTGCTTTGCGTATGCCTTTTTCGATCTTTCTACTTTTTAGTTTCGCGGGCGCGGCTTGCTGGGCACTGGTCATTGGTTACATAGGTTTCCTGTTTGGGAGTAACTGGGATACGCTGGTCAACATCGTGGGCCGAATGGATCGCATTGCTCTAACGATTATTGGAGGTGGCGTGGTGGCGGTGCTTCTACTCTACCTGGTTCGGCAAAGGAAGCCTTCCTGAGACGCTCGACCTATCAGTTCGCCAACCTCTTCAGATCGTCCTTCGCAGCTTTGAAGTTGGGTCTAAGCTGGAGGGCGGTCTGAATTTCTGCGCGCGCTTCGGCGTTCCGGCCTTCCCTCTCGAACAAGAGTCCCAATAACCTGTGCGCTTCTGCGCTGTCCGGTTCCTCGCCCTCCGGCTCCTGCGAAAGATATTTCTTCGCGTAGCTCTCCGCTCTCGGAAACTCCTTGCCGGCTTCCAACAATGCCTGGGCCGCCTCATAAAACGGGCGCAGGTCATCCGGAACGTTCCCTTCTGATGTGGCAAGAATTTGCTCAAGATCGCTCCACCGCTCCTGGAGGGCGAAAACCCGCGCGAGGATCCAGTACCCCCCAATTTGCTTGGGATCAAGCTGCAAGGCGTCCCGGGCATACTTCGGGGCCTCATCATATTTGGCGTGGGGAGGTTGACTGTAAAACTTTGCGAGTGCCGTAACCGCACCGTAATTCTTCGCGTTTGCCTGCACAGCCTTCAAAAAGTATCCTTCCACCTGGGCCATATTCTTTTCCAGTTCCGCGAGCGTTGCATGGGCCAGGTATCCTTCACTGGCATTCAGAAGTGTGATTTTTTCTGCCAAGGCGCGTGCTTCGTCCTTGTTTCCCCCCATCAGACCGGGCGCCTGAAACTTAAACTGCATCATGGAGTCCAGCGCGTCCAAGTTCCTGGGATCAAGGTCTATGGCAATTTCCACTTCTTTTCGGAACTTCACGGCCAGCGATCCTGCTGAAAAAATGCTCGCCCGGGCAGCCATTTCTCCATAAACCTGGCCCAACTTCAAGTGGAAGTCTGAGTTCTTGCCGTCGAGGTCAACGGCGTGTTGGGCAAGGGAGAGCGCACCGTCGAAATCCTTAAACGACATTTTCACTTCCGCAAGCAGGTAGCAATCCCTGGGGTCTTGGGGATGGGTTTTGACTTGAGGCTCAAGAATGGCGCGAGCTCTTTTCCAGTGGCCCCCTTGGATCAGCGCTTCCGCGTCCTCGCTCTGGGGGTCGGAGGCAGAAACACTCGCAAGACCCAGCCCGGCGAGTAGCGGCCACAGCATCATGGCTGTCAATACGGAAACGGAAACTTTTCGTGTAATTGTCGCCCGGCACTTCAAATCACAAGGTAAGAAAATGGAAGACCCCCCTTCGTGCCAACAGTGTTTACTTAAGCTAGTTCAAGCAGACTGTTCCCTGTCCGACCTGGGAATCCCCTCACCCGGCCAGCCCCGGCTGGGGAAAGCGCCGGTTGCGGTCCACCCTCTCCCCAGAGGGGCGAGGGCATTAAAACCAAATAAACAGGCGAACGATATTGCCTTCAATGCGCAGCAAGCCAACCCTCCCTTATGGCGACCTGATCAGGCGTCGCCGAAGGCAAAGGGACGATGGAATACAGGCTGCGGATCGGTGGGTCAAGCGACACTGTAATCAGTTCGCGGCGCCCGTGCCGTTCCACGTCGATCGGGACTTTGGCGCCGACCGGGTAGGCTTTGAGGCGGGTCGCAAGATCCTCAGTCGCCAGCGACTGATCGTCGACATCGATCAGCAAGTCATCGCGGCTGAGTCCGGCCCGGTCGGCCGCGCCACCGGGAAGAATCGAAAGGATCCGCGTCCCCCGGCTTTCGGGTTGAACCGCAACACCCAAGGTTGGGCCAGCGTCGGGGGGCGTCTGCGCGCGGAGCTCGAAGTCCCCCTATCGCCAGAGTCTGCTGATACGGGAGAGCATCAGTCCCACTGACGTAACGCTCGAAGAACGGTGCGAAATCTGATCCGGTGATGGAATCGAGAGCCTCCACCACGTCCTTTTCCTCAAAACCCCGGCCCGGTCCGTAGTAGCTCGTGGCGGGGGTCTGATAGAACTCGTTGTACATCAACCGCATCATGTCCAGCAGGGACTTGTGCCCCTGGGTGCGCGAGCGTATTTCCAAATCCAGCAACATGGCCAGAAGTGCGCCTTTGTTATAGTACGAAATTGTTGTATTGGCGAAATTCGTTTCCTGCATCTGGGGTGACCGGTCAAAGAACCAAGCATTGAAACTGGACGATTCCAGCCGACATCAGGTTTTTTCCGGGTTCGCTCTCCAGTGTGTAAATCTCATTTGCCAGATGATTCAGAAACTGCTCGCGCGTCCAGAGTCCGGATTGGAGGAGGAAGAGGTAGCCGTAATAAGTGGTGATGCCCTCGGCGAACCAGAGAGAACGCGAGTAATTCTCGCGGGTGTAATCGAAAGGTCCCAATGCTGCGGGGCGAAGCCGCTTCACGTTCCAAAGGTGGAAGAATTCATGGGCCGCCGTCTCCAGCGCTTCCTGCGTGCTGTCCCGGACACTGCCCTGAATGATGATCTGCGTCGAATTCAAATGCTCCATGCCATCTCCCATGGAGATGTCCGGCACAAAATGGAAAATGAAAAGGTAGTGCTGAAAATCCGGCGGGGGCATCGCCGCCATTTCAACGTGCACAAGTTTCTTTAACCCGGCGAGAAGACGGGATCGATCGTTATCATCGTCGTTGTAGGTATGCACCGCAACCTCGATGGTCTTATCCTGTTCTTGAAACTGATCGAGGGAGCATTCACCGGAGATTTCAAGCGGTGTGTCCGCCAGGAGATCATAATTGCGCGCGAGAAAAGTTCGCTCCGTTGTGGAAGTCGAAAACCCACTGATGACTTTCCATTCGGCAGGGGCCTCAATCTTTAGGGTGATGGGGTCTGGCTTTATGCCCATCGACATACATGAAGACCGAGGGGCCATTCAAGTTGGCGTGCACGTTATCAACCTGAGAGAACGACCCGGTGAGATCATTGGCAAAAAGTCTGTAATGGACGTGGACGGTTCCCGCGGCCTGGCCGGCATCCACGCGCCACGTCTGCTTGTCGAGTTTGATCCATGGCAAAGGGTGATCGTCCGCGCCCTCAGCAGAAAACTCCTGAACATTCTTGGCAAAATCATAAATCGCGTAGCGACCAGGCGCCCAAGCCGGCAAGACGAATTGGAGATGGTCTGTTTCCACCTGCCGGGCAACGATATCAATGCCAACCATATGTGTTGTTGGACGATCCACCTGCGCTGTGTATAAAAGCTCAAGCGGCCTCGGGGCAAGCCCTTCAGCGGCCCGCAATCCACCCATGTGACCCAGCGTGAGGCAAAGGAGGAGCAGGAACCCGTGAATGCGCATAGGATGTTCTGTCACCAACGGACAAAGACACTTTCGTTGGCCAATCGGGGCATCGTGTGGCAACAATAATTTCATCTGCGTATGATCCTTTTAGCTTGCCTGAATCCGTGGTCGGCTCGGCGAAATTTAGCCAGCACGAAAACCGGGATAAGGTCGAACACCTTCATCGCCCAGGTTCCATCATGAGCTTGTGAACAGCGCCCTTTTCAACGGCCGCATCGCTGAACAGCATCGGGAAG
Source organism: uncultured Acidobacteriota bacterium (assembly GCA_963825395.1). Classification (GTDB taxonomy): domain Bacteria; phylum Acidobacteriota; class Terriglobia; order UBA7540; family UBA7540; genus Bog-366. The sequence goes on from CAWGTQ010000034.1 coordinate 34,035, forward strand.
CTTGTCCCGCCGTACCAAGCTGAAAACTGGTCGCGGTAATAGGGGCTACGAACCTGGCCAGATTCTCCCAACGTTATGTTTTGCAGGGACTGGTCCAAGTCGGAAAAATCCACGACCATGCGCATGGAGGGTCCCAGGCGAGGAGTCGTTTGCTTCACCGTCGTGCCGGTTCCCGGCTGCGGGAATGGTCCGACGTCCAACCATCGCCCCAGGAACGGCAATCCGCCACTCAATGGATGATGAAAGGTCAGGGGAATGGTATCGCCCCATCTCCAAGCCGAGTGGTTCTGGCTGTGTACCAGGGAGGGTATCTGGCGGACCCCTTCATCCAGGCTTTTCATCAGGGTTGCATGGAAGTCTGTATCGCCCGGGGGAAGCCAACGCAGTGAGGTTTTGCTCCAAGACATTCTGAAGGAATATTGTGCTCATCGGCCAACGATATCCGGAAAGGTCATCACCCAGCTTGGGTTTCAGGATGCGAGCAAGCAAGGCGCGCCGGGTAACCTCCAGGACAAGCGTCGCAGCGGAATCCGCGCGCGCTTCACCGTCCCAGCCTTTTAAGACCCCGAGCGCAAACTGGGCGTCGGGGCTGGAAGGCGGTTGCTTTTCGGCTGCCGCCAGGAGTTGTTTGGCAAGCCACACATCTTCGAGGCTCAGAATATCGGTCTGAATCCGCAGCATGTCTGATGAACTGAAGGCTCCCCCCTGACGGAGAAGTTGAAAAATTCTCGCTGTGCGGAACGGAGCTTCCCATTTGGCGGTAATGAAATACGGATAATTGTCAGGAACAATGCGCCCGTTGGCGGTTGCGATCATCCCGCTGGGAGGATTGAAAGAGTGGGGCAGGTCCTCAAACGGGATGAAACCTGTCCAATCGAAGTCGTCGCTGCTTCCTGGCACGGGGACGGCGCCATTGCCCTGTTTGCGGATGGGAACCAGTCCCGCAGCGTAGTAGCCGATGTTACCCTCGGCATCGGCATAAACGAAATTCTGCATCGGCACATGGAAGTCGCGGAGGGCTGCGGTGAACTCCCCCCAGTTGCTTGCTTGATTTATGCGCAGGAAAGGAAGACGGACCGCGTGCGGCATGAGTAATGTCCACTGCAAGGCAAGGTCCCGGCCACCGTCGTGGGAAATGACCGGCCCGTGGCGCGTGACCATGACGGTGAAATGGTAATCGCGCTGGTTGCGCACTTTGATGCTCTCGTCGCGTGCATCCGCATCCACCCACTGGCCTTTATGCAAATACTTCTTGGCGTCGCGAGAGTTGAAGTTCTCCACGTAGAGATCTTGAACGTCGGGCCCCGTGTTGGTCATGCCCCAGGCGACATGTTCATTGTGACCAATGATGACGAGAGGTAAGCCGGGGAGGCTGACACCGGTCACATTAAGTTCGGGGGCTTTGAGATGAATCATGTACCAGATGCTGGGGACGCTGTGGCCAAGATGGGGATCGTTCGCCAGCAGCACCTTGCCGGATTTGGTGTGAGATCCATTCACAACCCAGTTATTGCTTCCGACTCCGGCCATTGACGATTGTCGATTGCCAATTTTCGATTGTATCAACCGGCAATCCACAATCGACAATCGGCAATCGCCAGAGTCGAAGGCATTGAAGAACAGATCTCCGCTCCTTATTCTGGCGCCGTCGGCCACGGAGGGTGGAACATCGGCAACCGGCACGTCAAGTACCGAGTGGTCAGGGAACACGTCAGGAAACAAACCTTTCCCCAACTTGGCGGCGATATGCTCGCGCATTAAATCGGTCTCCCAGCTTTGGCTTAACGCCGTCGCAAGATTCAAAGCCACGGCCACGGAATCGATTTCGCGCCAGGGTTGGGGTTGGTATCGCAAGAGGAGAAATTCTAAAGGCAGGCAGCCGCGATGGCTTTCAATGAAGGCATTCACGCCGCGAGCATACGAATCAAGAAGACGGTGCTCATCCGGGGAGAGGTCGGCGAGGGCGCTTGCAGCCACCTGTGGAAAGCCCAGCGTGCGGCTTTCAATGTCCAGGCGCAGTGTGCGATCGCCAAATATTCCTGAAAGCTCGCCCTCAGCATTCCGCCGGCTCAAGTCCATTTGCCATAGGCGGTCCTGCGCCGTTACGTAACCTTGAGCGAAAAAAACGTCCGCAAGGGATTGGGCGCGGATGTGAGGAACCCCGTGCGCGTCCCGCAGGACTTCCACACGCGCCGATAGCCCCGGCACGGGAATCGCGCCATCAAGGACAGGGAGGCTTGCACGCGTGCGCCAGCGGAGCCATACCCCACCCCCCAAGATGCTGAGCAGAAAGACGATAAAGACCACGAGGAACAGACGCGTGAAAAAGTGCTTCATGGGTTTTCGGTCTGGCGGGCCATTGGGGGGAAGATTCGTTTTCAAGAGTACAGGTGCCTTCCCCCCATAAATCTCCCGCAATATGCCGGAGCGCCAAGGTGGTGTGCATTTTACTTCCTTGCCAGTGTAACGCCGCCAAGAGCAAAGGCGCGGGGCCGCCGCCAAGCAGTTTAACAGCCACTCGGTCATTGGATGGCGCCATATTCGCCTGTTGCTAGGGTTTAACCAACGCTCCGGCATCCAAGGGGGTGGATACTACTAGAGATCACATCGCGTGACAACAGGCGACGGCGAGTTGAAATTGAACCCATAAGAGTCGACAACACCAAAATCGATGGATATATCGTTATAGAAAATCGCCAACAGTAGCTTGCCTTTCGAGATTCCAAAGTCATCGTGCGCGCCCTGGGTGCTGTCCTAATTTCAGATGTAGCGCCGACTTCCAGCCGGCATTTAGCCGCCAAGATGGCGGCGCTGCGTTCAAATTAGGACAGCACCTCGCCCTGCCGGAATTTGACAGGCCCGCAGGCATGGTTTAATCTGGTATTTCAGGACTCCACTGTCCGGGCTGTATTGAGAGACATTCCAAACTTTGCCGAAGGCGGCGCCGCCTACCGGCGGTGGCTTCTCTTCCCAAGGGAAGATGAGGTGGCGCGCCTTCGATACTTTCAGGAGGAGAGGAAAAGTTATGCCGTTCACACTACCCGCGCTGCCGTATGCTCCCGATGCACTGGAGCCTTCCATCGACAAGATGACGATGGAAATCCACCACGGGAAACACCACAATGCGTATGTAACCAACCTGAATAAAGCCCTTGAATCTGCACCCGAACTGGCTCACAAGAGTCTTGAGGAGTTGCTCGCCCATAACTGCGCGATCGTCCCCGAATCGATTCGGACCGCCGTCCGCAATAACGCCGGCGGGCACATTAACCACTCCATGTTTTGGCAAATCATGGGATCCAACGCTGGCGGGCAGCCCAGTGGAGCGCTTGAGGCAGGTATCAAAAGCGCCTTCGGCGATTTCCACAACTTTAAGGAGAAATTGACTGCTGCCGCGATGGGCCGCTTTGGCTCGGGCTGGGCTTGGCTCGTCGCCCACGGCGGGAAGCTTGATATCTACTCGACTGCCAACCAGGACAGCCCGGTTATGGAAGGCAAATTCCCGGTGATGGGCGTCGATGTTTGGGAGCACGCTTACTACCTGAAGTACCAGAATCGGCGGAATGAGTACCTCGCCGCGTGGTGGAATGTGGTGAACTGGGCTGAGATCGAAAAGCGATTTCACTCTGCAAAATAGCGAAGCATGACTTCGGCGCCCTTTTCGGAAGCGCATGTCATTGCACCGGCGGGACTGGCGCAGAGGTTCCGTTTTGGGCGCCGAAAGCGGTCCATGCAAGGTCCGAGGCGGCAGCGCATCTAGCCAGCCAACTCAAAAAGGAAATTACATGGCAGGAAAGAAGATCATCGCTGTTGTAGGAGCCACAGGGGCTCAGGGCGGCGGTTTGGTCCGCGCTGTCTTGAATGACCCGACGGGCGATTTCACCGCGCGCGCACTCACTCGGGATCCGAACTCCGACAAGGCGAAAGCGTTGGCCCGTCTGGGCGCCGAGGTGGTCCCGGCCGACGTTGACGATGTTGAGAGCCTGAAACGCGCTTTCGAAGGGGCTTATGGGGCCTATTGCGTCACCTTCTTCTGGGCCCATTTTTCGCCCGCGAAGGAATTGGCTAACGCCACCGCCATGGCTGAGGCGGCGAAGCACGCAGGCCTGCAGCACGTTATTTGGTCAACGCTCGAAGACACCCGCCGTTGGGTGCCACTGAGCGACAACCGTATGCCCACCCTCATGGGTAATTACAAGGTTCCACACTTTGACGCCAAGGGCGAGGCCGACCACATCTTTATCGACCTCGGCGTTCCCACCACGATTTTGCTGACATCGTTCTACTGGGACAACTTCATTTACTTCGGCATGGGCCCCAAGAAAGGCGCTGACGGGAAGCTGGCGATTACATTTCCCATGGGTGACAAGAAGCTCCCGGGGATCGCCGCCGAGGACATCGGCCAGTGTGCCTACGGCATTTTCAGGAAGGGCCGGGAATTTATCGGCAAGACCGTCGGCATTGCCGGCGAACACTTGACGGGCTCTCAGATGGCCGCGGGGTTCAGCAAGGCGTTGGGCCAGGAGGTGCGGTACAACGACGTGCCACCGGAGGTGTACCGCAGCTTCGGTTTCCCTGGCGCCGAAGACATCGGTAACATGTTCCAGTTTAAGCGCGATTTCGAAGGATACTTTTGCGGCGCGCGTGACCTCGCCGTCACCAGGAGCTTGAACCCGTCACTCCAAACCTTTGAGCAGTGGCTCGCTCAGAACAAGAGCCGTATCCCTCTGGAGTAATCTGCCGCGGGAACCTGGCGGCCCCTAACCTCCGCCAAGCTCTGTAGCGGCGGTCTATGACCGTCGTTCGGCGATCATAGAGCACCGCTGCAAAGTACACCGGTGTGTTCAGACGCCGCCGTGCAGCCTGCGTAAGGCCCAAGCGGCGTGTTCACGCACGACAGGATCGGAATGGCCTGCCGCCGCTTCGAGCCAGGGTATAAACTGGCGATCGCCGGAATTTCCCATCACCACACACAAATTGCGCAGCCAACCGCGGTATTTAGCGCGCTTGATAGGCGATCGCGCAAAGATTCGATGAAAATCCTCCTCTGTGACCGAAGCCAGCGCTCCCAATGGGGGATTGAAAAGCGAAAACTCTTCGGTGTTTGAGTTCTGAGGGACGGCTACGTCTTCAGCGGTTTGTTCTGCAGGTGGCTCGCGCGACGTGACCTCAACCTGCATGGGTTGGAACTCGGCAAGGTTAGTTATCGCCGCACACCTCTGAGGAGAAACGGTACCTGATTGCTTATCGCGCGCGACACCGCCAGGCAACTGACCACTGACCACGGACAACAGACGGCTATTCCAGGGACAAACATCCTGGCAGATGTCGCAGCCGAAGACATTCCTGCCGATCGCCGTCCGAAATTCCTCCGGAATGGCCCCTTTGAGTTCGATGTTGAAATAGGAGATGCAACGTGACGCGTCCATCACATAGGGCTCCGCGAGCGCTCCTGTCGGGCAAGCTTCCAGGCAGCGCGTGCAGGAGCCGCAGCGGTCCGGCGCGGCGAGATCCAATTCCAATTCCAAATTAGTTAGAATAACGCCCAGAAAAAACCATGACCCCTTCTGTTCATTGATAAGGCATGTGTTCTTCCCCATCCACCCCATGCCCGAGAGTCGTGCGAAAGCGCGCTCCACAATGGGCCCCGTATCCACGTAGACGCGCGTCTCCACGTTCAGCGTCAGTTTTTCGATGGCCACCCGCAGTTGTTCCAACTTGCTGCGCATGGCATCGTGGTAATCCTTTCCCCAGGCGTAGCGCGAAATCCACGCTCGCGAGCGCATATCCCCAATCGACTCGTCACCAGATGGCGAAACCTTTTCACCTTCGGTTGGGTCAGCGATGTCTGTGGAATAAGGGTAGGGGGTGTTGTAAATCAATCCCACGCAGATCATGGATTTTACTGAAGGCAGGACTCGTCGCGGATCTTCGCGCCGGGGATCCGCAAGGTAGCGCATCTCACCGCCGAATCCCTTCAAAACCCACTGCGGCAGAAACTCCAAATCCTTCAGGGCCGAGGGGGGAGCAATCCCCACAAGGTCGAAACCCACCTCAAGAGCGTGCTGTTTTATGGTGCGTGCCAGGACCATAGAGTAATCATGTTAACCCTGCGAGGACTTCGGTCAGAAGCAGTTATTCGGGCGATCGAAGCCGTGGAAGAATCCCGTAGCACGGGCATCCTGCCGGCGCACTCGTGGCAGGAGGGGGACGCTCCGGCGACAGCCGGCGAGACGCCCGCGCTACGGAAGGTCATTTCCGCAAAATTCTTTGCAGGGAGAGGGCACGGCCGGTTTCAGGGTCTGCTTCCAGGAGCGCGGCGGAAAGACGAACGTCGCCCTTGGCTACTTCAAAGCGTGCCGGTAATTGATTCAGAAATCTTTCGATCACCGCCTGCCGCTCCATACCGATGATTGATTCGTAAGGACCGGTCATGCCAAGGTCTGTAAGGTAAGCGGTGCCTTGGGGAAGCACCGTTTCATCAGCAGTGGGTACATGGGTATGCGTTCCCAGGACAGCCGTCGCACGGCCATCGAGGTACCAGCCGAGAGCTTGCTTTTCGGAGGTTGCCTCGGCGTGCATGTCTACGATGCGGATCTTCACGTCCTCGGGAATCGTGCGGAGAAGCTCATCCGCCTTTCGGAAGGGGCAGTCGAGGGCAGGCATAAAGACACGCCCTTGCAGGTTGATGACGGCATAGCCGATCCCTGCTTGAGTCTGCCCCACGAAAAGGCCGTGGCCGGGAGCGTCCGGGGGATAGTTGGCAGGCCGCAACAGACGGCCGTTAATTTGATCGCGAAAATAAGGATAAATCTCTTTCTTGTCCCAAATGTGATTGCCGGAAGTCAGGACGGCAATGTCCAAGTCGAGCAACTCCTCCACCAGGGCAGGAGTAATCCCAAAGCCCGCGGCCGCATTCTCCGCGTTGGCCAGGACGAGGTCGGGTCGCAACTCTTCCCGGAGGCGCGGCAGGGTTTCCTTTACGATCCGCCGCCCGGGCTGCCCCAATATGTCGCCGATAAAGAGAATTCGCATAGAGAAGGTTACAGGTGACAGGGTATAGGTGTTGGAAAATAGTGTAAGGGGTGAGGGCTAAAGTATAAGTACCGTAATGGTTTGAACTTTATCCTTTACCCTTTACACTTTACCATGACCCAGCACCTGGGCCTTGTAGCCTGTCTCCTACATCCCATCCTTCAAGATTTCGTCGAGCGCGTCCGTGTACTCAACTACTTTCTGGTCCATGTGTAGGGTGACTTCTTCATATCGGGCCTTCAACTGGTGGTACTCATCCGCCACATTCAGCGCCGCGAGCATCGCCACACGCAAGGTATCAACGGTCCGAGTGCGCTCCGCAATGGAGCGCATCTTCGTGTCCAGGTATTGCGCGAGCTTCTGAATGTATTCCTGGTTGAGGTCCCCTCGCATGAAATATTCTTGGTCGTAGATTACGACTCGGATACTCTGGGGTTCCTTTGCCACAATGATCACCTAAGGCAGTGAATAGTGGATGGTGGACAGCGAACAAAAGAGGGTTGCCGGCCACTAGCCACTCATCACTATCCACTATTCACTATCCACTGTCCACTGTCCTATTCACGGCTCTTCGGGTCTTGTCAACACGTCAATCCGCTCCAGCAGTTTTTCCACGCGTGAGCGAACATCCTCGCGCTCCCGGCGCAATGCAATCAACTCTCGTTCCATCGCGCTGTTACCTTGCGCGTGTTCCTTGGTCTGGGCTTTGAGCTTTTCGACCTCTTGTTCGAGATCGCGCTTCTCCGCCTGAGTCCGCTTGAAGAGCTCAATAGCCCTCAAGAGTTTTTCTTCAAGCCGTTCGAATTGATCGTTTGGATCCGCCACGTACTCCTCCGATTTCCCGTGCTGTCCTATTTTTAACTTGTGTTGCGTAAGGAAAATGCGTTTGCCGTAGCGCCACCCTTTAGGGCGGCACATGCCGGGCTAAAGAGGGTGCGGAACAATGCTTCAATCCTGTCATCCTGAGCGAAGCGAAGGACCCCTGTATTTGAAGTTTCAAGAAAATGCAGGGCTCCTTCGTCGGCTACGCCTCCTCAGCATGACAGTTTGAGGTTTTTTTCCGCAACCTCTAAAGCCCGGCGCCTGGAGTTTCTACATTTTCCCTCGCCCCCTTGGGGGAGAGGGGGGACCGCAAGGCGGTGGGTGAGGGGGTGGGTGGGGGCATGAAGGCAGGAAGGGAAAGGCAGATGAGACCCCACGGTTTGAACCCCCTCACCCGTCTCGCCCCGGCGGAAGGAAGCGCCGGTGGCGAGCCACCCTCTCCCCCAAGGGGGCGAGGGCGATGAATTCAAAACAGTACCCCGCCTTCTCCCGATGGACGAGAGCCCCCATCGGAAATGTAGAAACTCCAGATGCCGGGCTAAAGCCCGGCGCTACAACGAGTTGACATCCGTCGTATAAGTAAGCCTATTTTCCCTACGCAACACTAGCGCCGCCATCTTGGCGGCTCAATGCCGGTTGGAAGCCGGCGCTACATCCGAAATTAGGACGGCACCCGATTTCCTGCCTGCTTGCCCCTCTCCACACGAGTCGTTGTAGCACGGACATGTCTTTTGGGTCCGCGGCGCGTCTCCGAGGGGGCAAGGAAAACCCGCGGACCTACAAAACAGGTCCGCGCTACCCTTCTCATTGTCGATTGTCGATTGCCGATTGTACCAAAGAAACTTCTTCAGTTTTTAGTTTCCCGACTTCACTCAAAGCCTTTCACTGACTACTGATCACGGGTCGCTGACGAGTCCCATTCGAAAATCGACCATCGTCAATTTCTAGCCCCGCAGGTGCACGTCTAATTCTTGCAGCACCGTGAGCAACCGTTTGCTCAGTCCGCCAACCTCCTCGCTGGTCAAGGTGTGAGTGTGGCTCTGAAAAGTGACCCGCAACAAAAGGCTGTAGTGGCGGGGAGGAATCGCGCCGCCGCGGAAACGGTCCACCGGGTGGAAGCCACGAATCTCTTCGAGCGCCAAGCCGGCGACCGCTGCAGAAAGACGGGCATAAGGCAACTCGTCTGGCACCACAAGCGAGAAGTCTCGCTCCACCGCGGGAAACTTGGAGATGGGCTGAAACATCCGGGGGCGAATTGGAAAATCCAGAAGGCGCTCAAAATCGACCTCAGCCACCCAAACTTCCTGGCGTAATTTGTACTCACGCGCCAGATCCTGCCGGATTAGCCCAAAAACCGCCAACTCAACCCCCTGAGAACTCATGCCTCCGCTTTGCCCTTGCTGGAGATAGGGGCGCTCGGACGGTTTAAAGACCAATGCTGGCACGTCGAACATTGCCGAGATCGTTTCGAGATCGCCTTTCAAATCGAAGAAGTCAAGGGGTGCTTCACTATCATAGACCGAAGCAGGCCGGCGATGTCCGGTGGCGCCGAGGGTAAGAACTCGATGCTCTTGCGGCGCGCCGTCGGCGCCCATGTTGTAGGTTTTGCCCAGCTCAAAGAGCCTCACTTCATTCGTGTCGCGGTCAAGGTTCCAGCGAATCGCCCTCAACATGCTGGGAACGGCCGAGGTGCGCATGGCGGAAGCATCCTGGCTCAAAGGGTTGGCGAGCACCACAGGCGAAGAAGCGGAAAAGCGCTCGCTTTCCGCGGGATCGACCATCGAGGTCGTGATGATTTCATGAAATCCCAGACCCACCAGCAAAGATGAAACGGTCATGACCTTATCGCGAGTCGTGTCCCTTTCAACGCGTGGCGGCGCGGGCCGCACTCGAACTGGCAAGCGGTCATAGCCCACGTGGCGGGCGACTTCTTCCACCAGATCTACTTCCAGGGAAACATCCACCCGGAACGATGGCACGGAAATTCTCCAGCTCTCGCCGTCTACCCCATCAACCTGAAACCCCAAGCCACGCAGGATGCGCTCAACCTCTTCTCCAGGAATTTCTGCTCCCAAGATGCGCGTAATCTCGCTCCGCCCGAGCCTTAAGTCCGGACGGTGGATGGGCCGGGGATAAACGTCGATCATTCCCTCAAGGATTTCTCCCCCCGCAATTTCCTGAATCAATGCTGCGGTGCGGTCCAGGGCCAGCGGGGCCATCTGAATGTCGGCGCCCCGCTCGAAGCGGTGTGAAGCTTCCGTGTGCATCCCCTGAGATTTCGACGTCCGGCGGATCGACACGGGCTCAAACCACGCACTCTCCAGCAGAACACTGCGGGTGCTCGTGGAAATCTCGGATTCCTCTCCGCCCATAACCCCGGCGAGAGCCACGGGGTGCACACCATCCGCAATCACCAGATTATCGCGCGTCAGTGTGCGGTCCACACCATCGAGCGTTCGCAACGGTTCGCCGGGCTTGGCGCGCCGCACAATGATTTTCTGCTGCTTTAGGCGGGACAAGTCGAAAGCATGCAGAGGGTGCCCCAACTCCATCAGCACATAATTCGTGACATCGGCAACGTTGTTGATGGGCCGTTGGCCAACCGCTTCCAACCGCTTCACCAGCCAGTCCGGGGATGGCCTCACCTGCACGTTCTGCACTACACGGCCGCAGTATCGCGCGCAGAGATCGGGATCAGAGATCTCAATTGACGCCACTCCCAGCGCGGGCCCGCCCGACTCCTTCACCGAAGCTTCCACTTTTTTCAGTGATTGGCGATAGAGCGTGGCGAGCTCCCGCGCCACGCCATAATGATTGAGACAGTCAGGGCGATTGGTAGTGACCTCTACGTCAAGCACCCAATCGTCGCCCACCTGGGCCAGCGACTCGGTGTTCAAGCCAATCATGGTGAGGTCCGACTTCAGCTCGCGGGGGCCGCTCGCAATCTCGACGAATTCTTTGAGCCAATTTACCGAAATCTTCATAATTCAGAATTGTTGCAAGAAACGCACGTCGCTCTGGAAAAAGAGCTGAATGTCATTGATGTCATACTTCATCATGGCGAAGCGGTCGATGCCCAATCCAAATGCCCACCCCGAGTACTTTTCGGGATCGATGCCTCCGTTGCGCAGCACCTGGGGATGAACCATGCCGCAACCCATCACTTCAATCCAGCCGCTTTCTTTGCATACCCGGCAACCCTCACCCCCGCAAAAGATGCAACTGATGGACACCTCACCGCTCGGCTCGGTAAAAGGGAAAAAGCTGGGCTGGAAGCGCGTACGAACTTTTTCACCAAAAAGCTTCTTGGCAAAGAAGTCGAGCGTCCCCTTCAAGTCGGCAAACGTGATATCGCTGGCGATGGCCAAGCCTTCGATCTGATGGAACATGGGTGAGTGGCTGGCATCGGGATTGTCGTGGCGATAACACTTCCCGGGAATAATGATGTAAAGCGGCGCCCCGTATTTCTCCATCGCGCGGATTTGCACGGGCGAAGTGTGGGTACGCAATACCGTTTTCGCGTCGATGTAAAGCGTGTCCCAGTCGTCGCGCGAAGGATGGCTCTCCGGAATGTTCAGCGCATCAAAATTGTAATAGACGGATTCAATTTCCGGCCCACTCTCGATCCGGAACCCAAGATTGAGGAAGATTTCCTCAATTTCGCGCTGCATTTGCGTGACGGGATGCAGCGTGCCAAGGGGCCGCCGATTACCGGGAAGAGTTAGGTCAGGGGGTATCTCGCGCGTTGCGTGATTGACAACCACCGCCGGCAAATCTTGAAAAGAGGATTCGTCAAGGGCTGCGGGTGCAACCCGCAACGGCGTATCCTTGGAGAGCGCCGCGATTTCGAGCGCGGCGGATTCCCGGCGAAGGATGTTGAAGTTCCGTCCAACGGAGGGCTTCAGCTCCTTCGAAGCTGATTTCAGCCACTTTTCATCGACAAAAGATAAAAGGCCATTCTTGCGCGCCAACCAGCGGTCGCGGAGGTCTTTGCACAACTTGTCGCGCTCGGATTCGGACGCGGCGCCGCGTGAGACCAGACGGGCTCGTTCCATCTCGATGGCCACGCGCACCTCGGCGAAGAGCGCTTCCACGCTCGCGGCGTCAGTGACGGCGAGTTCGGCGAGCGTCTTTCGAACTTTTTCGTCGATGGTCATGGTCAATTGGGTAGGGGCGGTTCGCGAACCGCCCCTACAAATATCACTGCACGCAATAGTTCGAAATCACATCCCTCTCCCCCAAGGGGGCGAGGGCAAGGTCAATCGCCCGCCGCCAAGGCGGCGACGAATAAAAGGCGTGGCGCGGACCTGTTCTGTAGGTCCGCGGCTCGTTCCCTGTGGCCAAGGAAAAGCCGCGGACCTACAAAACAGGTCTGCTACCCTTACCTGTCAACTGTTAGCTGTCGGCTGTAGGCTGTTAACTGCCTGCTTCACCTTACCGGCCAACTCCGTGAAAGCCAATTGATCTTTCACCGCCATCTCCGCGAGCATCTTCCGGTCCAGCTCAATTCCCAGCGTTTTGAGTCCGTGAATGAACTGGCTGTAGGTAAGCTCGTGCGAGCGCACGGCGGCGCTGATGCGAATGATCCAGAGCCTGCGGAAGTCGCGCTTTTTACGACGCCGGTCGCGGAAGGCATAACGGCCAGCCTTATCCGCGGCTTCCTTCATGGAACGGTAGAGCTTGCTTTTGGTGAGGAAATAACCTTTGGTGAGCTTGGCGAGCTTTTTCCGATTGGCGCGGCGCACAGTGCCGCGCTTAACTCGAGGCATGGGTTTCTCCTTTTAAAAGAATTTAGAAGTTAGGAGCTAGAAGTTAGAATGACAAAGCCAGACGGGTTGTCCTTTCCTTCTGGCTTCTAACTTCCAGCTTCTGCTCTTCCTTTTGCGGGGCAGTGAAGGCACCCTATTGGCCTCAGTGAAGCCTTCCCGCACCCTGGTAGAACAGGTTACAGGTGACAGGTTACAGGTGATAGGTTACAGAAAAAAAGGCAGAGCGAAGACGCGCCTGGTTTTTCCTATAACCTGTCACCGGTAACCTATAACCTATGCCTTTCCGTACGGAAGCATGCGGAGAACCTGCGCCTCGTTTGAGGGCGATAATTCCACCGCCATACCTAGCCTCCGCTTGCGCTTGCTGGACTTGGACGTCAGGATGTGACGAGCAAAAGAATGGTGACGCATCACCTTGCCGCTACCGGTTATCTTGAACCTCTTGGCAGCTCCCTTATGGGTCTTGAGCTTGAGTTTGCCTTTCGTGACCTTAGCCAAATCTATCCTCCTGAAGATTCTTGCGACCCCGCGGGCTTGGCAGTGGCCGTCACTGGAACACTGGGTTTGACGGGCGGGGGCGGGGGCGGGGGCGGTCCAGCCGGGCGGCTGGCCGCAGGGCGCGGGGCCGACCCGCCGCCCTTACCCGCCGCTTTCTTTGGCGCCAGAATGGCGGTCAGGTTTGGACCCTCCAGCCGCGGCCGCGCTTCCACCTGCCCAGCCTCTCCCACGTCTTGAATCAAGCGGTCAATCATATCAAAGCCCAAGTTCCGATGCGCCATCTCGCGCCCGCGGAACATAATCGTGACTTTGACCTTGGCCCCCTCCTGGAGAAAATCCACAACCTTGTTCCGCTTGGTCTCAAAATCGTGGATCGAGGTGCGGGGCCGCATCTTGACTTCCTTCAGCCCAATGGATTTCTGATTTTTGCGGGCCTCGTGTTGCCGTTTGCTAAGCTGGTAGAGGTACTTCCCATAATTGATGACGCGGCACACAGGAGGATTGGCGGTAGGGGCGACCTCCACCAAGTCCAAGCCCTGAGTCTTTGCGATTTTCAGGGCCTCGAAGGGAGGCATGATACCGAGCTGCCCCCCCTCCTCGTCAATTACCCGGATTTCCTTGGCGCGAATCCTCTCATTCACTCGAACGAATCGGTCGGCGATATATCTTCCCTCCCAGCCCCCACGGGGGCCATCAAAGACTGAGCTTTGCCTCCAAGCCTGCAGACCACCCGGTCCAAAGCCGTTGCCTAGCTTACCATTTTGCGGCCCGGGTGTCGATAAGCTGTCGGGCCCAATCTACAAATTCGGCCAGAGGGCGAGTTCCGGCGTCGCCGGTATCTCTCCGGCGAACTGACACACTGCGGTTTTGGGCTTCGCGATCACCCACCACCAGCATGAAGGGGATCTTCTGCAGTTGCGAGTCGCGAATCCGCGCATTTAACTTCTCATTGCGATCGTCCAATTGGGCGCGAACCTTGCCGCGGTGAAGTTCTTGCAGAACCTCCCGGGCATATGCCGCGTGCTTATCACTAATCGGCAGCACGACGGCCTGCACCGGCGCCAACCATACAGGAAAGGCGCCCGTGTAATGCTCAATGAGGACTCCAAAGAATCGTTCGATGGACCCCAGCAAGGCGCGGTGCACCATCACCGGAGTGTGCAAATGCCCATCCGAACCGACGTACTCTAGCCCGAAGCGCCGCGGGAGGTTGAAATCAAACTGCACGGTGGTGAGCTGCCAGGGCCGGCCGATCGCATCGACCAGCTTGACGTCAATCTTCGGGCCATAAAAAACCGCTTCGCCCGGCATATACTTAAACGGGATATCCATGCGCTTCAGGGTGTTCATCAGCGCACTTTCCGCCAGGTTCCATTCGTCCACTGTGCCGGCGTAGTGTTCGGGGTCCGCCGGGTCGCGCGCGGAAAGCTCCACTTGATATTGGTCGAAGCCGAAAGTCTTGAGCACCAGGTGCGCAAACTCCACGCAGGCCTGAACCTCGGATTCCAGTTGCTCCCGCATGCAGAAAATGTGCGCATCATCCTGTGTGAACCCGCGCACGCGCAATAATCCATGCATCACGCCCGAGCGTTCGTAACGATAAACCGTCCCGAGTTCTGCCAGACGCATGGGCAACTCGCGATAACTGCGGGTGCGCGACTTGTAAATCAGAATGTGGCCGGGGCAGTTCATGGGCTTGAGCTGGTACTGCTCGTTCTCAACATCCATGGGCCCGAACATATTCTCGCGATAAAAGCCCGTGTGCCCGCTCGTCTCCCACAAATGCAATCGCATGGCATGGGGAGTGTAGACCATGTCATATCCGCGGGCAGTCAGCTCCTCACGCAGCCAGTCTTCAATCTCCCTACGAATGACCCCGCCCTTGGGATGCCAGAAGATCAGCCCCGGACCGGCGTCGTCTTGAATGCTGAAAAGGTCCAAATCTTTGCCCAGACGGCGGTGGTCCCGTTTCTTGGCTTCCTCGATCTGCTGGAGAAAAGCATCCAGGTCCTTCTGGCTGAAGAAGGCGGTCCCATAGATGCGCTGCATCGGATGCGAATGCTCATCACCCTTCCAGTGAGCTCCCGCCACACTCATGAGCTTGAACGCCTTGATCCGTCCCGTGGAAGGAATGTGCGGCCCCCGGCAGAAGTCCAGGAACTTTCCGGTTCGGTAAGCGGAGAAAACCGGGTCGGCTTTTTCCTCGATCAACTGGCATTTCAGGAACTCGCCCATCTGCTCGAAGACCTTCAACCCTTCTTCCTTGGGAAAATAGAGGCGCTCATTGGGCAAGTCGGCCTTGACAAGCTCCTGCATCTTCGCCTCGATCTTCTTCAGATCCTCCTCAGTAAAGGGCTTTTCCCGAAAGAAATCGTAATAGAAGCCGCTCTCGGTAGCGGGCCCAATGCCGGGATGCGCGTCTGGGAAAAGGTCGGTGACGGCGGCGGCGAGCAAATGCGCCGAGGAGTGGCGGAAAATCTCCAGCCCTTCGGCAGACGACGGCATGATGAATTGAATGGGCCCATCCGCCTCCAGCTTGGCCGATAGATCAATAAGCCGATCGCCGTGCTTTGCCGCTAATGCTTCGGCCGCCAGGCGCGGACCAATCGATTTGGCAACTTCCATCGCGCTCGTGCCTTGGGGAAACTCCCGGCTTGACCCGTCAGGAAAGGTTACGTGAATGTTGGACATTGGCTAGATGACTTCCTGCCTGCAAGATACAAACATCAACTATAACAATGAGTGCCCACAATGGTCAAACGCTGGAACGTAGCGGTGGCGTCCTAATTGGCGAAGAAGCCCCAAAGGGGTGGCCTGGCAAAACCCAGGCCAGCTATTGTGAATTTGCTTTTCCGGTATGCAAACCGGAAGGCGGCGGAACAGGGACGAAAGCAGGCGGAGCGGGAATTACAGCAGCGCAACCAACAAGGTCCGACCGCCAACGCCTAGCAGGGCACGCAGGAAACTGCTCGTGGTGGCGGCAAGGGTTTGACTGTTCGGCTATTTGCGCCTCGTAGTAATGCCGATCACCGCCCGCCGCCCGGTCCGCTCGTACTACCCGGCGATGATGGCGCGGGCCCTTCCAATTCGGGTGACGGGGCGGAGCGCGAGCCACGCTCAGGCGGCTCCAAATCCGGGAAATACCTGTTTTGCAACTCACCGCTTTTTTCCACGATCTTCCCCCCTGCCTTCGCTTCCTGCATGTCCCTGAATTCCCGCCCCTGAGCCGCAGGAGCTTCTCGGTTCAGATCGTCCAGCCGCTTTACCCAATTCTGCCGGGCGGCGCGATTTTCTTCAGCGACTTGCCTCGAGGCTTCATCCTTGCAGAGACCGTTCACATACTCCGAACGCCACTGCTGGACCTCGCGGCTCTCGCTTTCGCGCGCCGCCTGTAAGCTGCTTTCCAACTGGAGCCGCGCTGCTGGCGCGGACCCCGGCGGCGAAGTGATGCCCAGAGCCTTGGCGATCTTGGCGTCGTCTTGCTGGTAGACACGCTTCCACGCGTTATCGCGCAGCTTGTCTTGCTCCGCGAAGAAGCCATTCACGTCAGCCGCCTTTTCCCCCATCGTCTTTTCCTCGAATCCCTGAGCTTTCGTCAACTTGCCGGCGGCGCTCTGCTCTTTGGAAAGGTCGTGCAGATCCAGGCCTTGCGTCGCGAACGTCTTCCGCAAAGCATTGAGCGCTTCCTGGCCCCATTCCTTCGCCTTCTTGGCCGCCTCTTCGAGTTTTTCCTTGAGTTTGCCGGCCGTCAGCGGATCAAGCGTCCGGATTTCCTCGACGGTGAAGCCTCCGATCACGGCGGCGATGGCGTCGTCCAATAAAGACGCTGAGTGCGATTGACCGCCCGCGGCAACTGAGGGATTGTCCAGCACTGACAGATCACTCGTTCTGATGACCCCAGGTGAGGCGCCTATCGAAGTCCCGCCCGATACCCCGGAGCCCCCGGCGGCCGCGGGAGTCGTATAAGTAGCCTCTGCAGTAGCCGTGGAAACGCCCCCCTGGCCGCCCGGAACCGGCTCCTGCGCTTCCTTCCCCAGGTCGCGCCCGGCGCCCGCCCCGCCGCCCGAGTCCTCGGCCTCCGTGGCTTTCTTCTCCCGGCGTTTCTGGTCTTCGATTTCCTCGCTGCGCTTCTTTTCCGCCACCGCCGCAGCCATGGCTTGTTCCAGAGACGCCACCTGGCGCTGGGCTGCGGCCAGCAAGGATTCATATAGCGCTTTGATCTCGGCCAAATCCCCGGCGCGTGCCGCGCGGCAATCGTCGGACAGAAAGCGATCGTGCGTTAGCCCGTCGATCTTTCGTACTGTCGAGTCGATTTTGGTCTGAAAGGTTTTTTGATGAGCGTGCAGCTTATCGATTTCCTCTTCCGCCTTTCTGATCCTCTCCTCAGGGGTCATAAGTGCGCATCCTCACCGGCCGCCCGGACCGCCGCCTCCAGGACCCGTAAGCGTGGGCCCCGCCATTGCCGGAGCTTCGGCGGCCGGCGCGGAGACCGAAGGCGTCTCCCGCGAGGGCGGATCGACGCTCTTGAAATTCTCCTGCTTAAGCTCACCGGATCTTTGTTCAATTTGCTGGGGCTTTTTCTCTTCCAGTCGTGCCTTGAATTTCTCCGCCATCGCGTCGCCGTCCATGAACTTGCTTCCCATATCGTCGATGCGCTTCTTATAGTCCCCGACGTGCTCCGCGATCTTTTTATCAACCTGCGCTGTGGCCTCCTCTTTGCACATGCCGTTCACAAATCCGGACCGGAACTCCTGAACGTTCTGGCCCTCTGCTCCACGAGCTGTGTTTATATCGCTCAAAAGCTGCTGGCGGTCTTGTTCGTTTCCTTGTGGAGACCCATGGCCGGCGGCGTCGGACTTGTTGAGGTCATTTTGAGCCATCGCGGTCCAGCGGTCCCAGTCGTTGTCCCTCGCCTTGTCTTGCTGCTGGAAAAGGCGATTCATTTTCTCGGCCTTTTGATCGAATTCCATTTTCTTGAAATCGTCCGAATCCTTGAGATTCTTGGCAGCGACCTGCTCTTTGGAAAGGTCATGCGGGTCAAGCCACGCCTGCTGCCCGGCCCTGGTCTCGTTCTGCTCCTTCTGCTCGGCGACGGTACCGACTATGGGCTTGCCCTTGTCAACGACTTTGTAATCCCCCTCCTTCATATCGGGAAGGATTACCTGGTAATCGCTGCCCATCATGGTGACGTTTGGAGCGCTTTCGTGGTACGGCTGATTATTCGCTTTCCCGACATACCCTACCAGCTCCTTAGTGGTTTCGATGACGACAAACTGATCCATCTTAGTGTTCCAATCATAACTTACGGCAGAGCGAAATCGTTGGTGGTCTCGAAACCTCTCCGGATCTCCTCCGAAACGGCCGCTAAGATCCTGCAGGCCCTCAGTCTTTGTACCGTCGTTCATCGTGACCGGCTCAACCGGACTCCAGTACTCGCTGAATTTGCCCTCCTTTACCCGGTCCGAATCCGCGTATTTATAGAACAGAGTCCGGGGCGGGAATACATGAGGCTCCGGTTCCTGCTCCGGGCGAGACGTATTTCGCTGGCCCGCGGTCAATTCGGACGGTTTCTTTGCTTCGCTCCGATTGCCGCTGTCTTCGGAAATCGTTTGCGCGGGTGGTGTCTTTTCCTCGCTGGCCGCAGCCTTGTCGGCTTGGGACTTTTTGTCGCCGGCCGCTTTCTGCGCCTCTTCGGCTTTCAGATAATCGACATTGGCCTGGTTCAACTGGTTTTCAAGACTTGATTTGGTGTTTGACAAATCCGCTGCTTGCGCAGCTTTGGCATCGTCCTGCTTGGAAGGTACGCTTGGCTGCGGTTGCTGAGTTTCCTGCCCGGTCTTGGCAGACCCATCTTGCTGCAAGGGCTGGGTCTGCTGATCGGTCTTGGAAGAACCATCTTTCTGCAAGTTCTGGGCCGCCTGGTCGACCTGATCGATCTGACCTTCCAGGGTTTGTTGCTTAGCTTTCAACTCCTGCATTTGCTGTTGTGCTTTTTTTTGCTCTTCCTCAAGGGTCATAGGTTCCTCCCGATTTCATCATCACCGGCCGCCCGGACCCCCGCCACCCGGACCGGTCATCGTGGGACCCGCCATCGCCGGAGCTTGCATCGCCGGTCCGGAGGCCGAAGGCGTCTCCCGCGAGGGCGGCGGAATATTAGGGAAATTCTGTTGCTGTAATTCGGTGGTCTTCGATTCGACCTTGGCGGACTCTGTGAGGTCGTACCTTAGTTCGGCGTTTTTTCGGACCTCACGATTAGGTTCTTTATTCATCTCGTCCAATCGTTGGTCGTATTTCTTCATCTTTTCCTGGACGGCCTGGTCCTTCTGCTTCATGGCTTCGTCATGGCAAAGTTCCTGCACAACGTCCGAGCGCTGCCCCTGAGCCTTCTGGTCCTCGGCGGCACGCTGCGCCTCCATCTGCTTCCAGAGTTGTGCATGGTCCTGCTCGTAGGTCAGCTTATTTTTGGGGTCATCGGTGGCCGCTTGCTTGAATTCACGGGCCACCTTACCCTCGCGGAAGTCCCAGTCGGCGTTCCTAATGTTGTCCTGCTGCTTGAAGAGGTCGTTCATATCCTTGGCTTGCTGTTCGAAGGGTTTGTTCTTGAACTCCTCCGATTGCTTCAGGTTGTAAGCGTCCGCTTCATCGTGGGCAAGATCATGAGGTTCGAGGGCCCCCTGGCCGGGCTTTTCCATATTTTTGTAGGGCTTCGGTACCCCGCCCTCCGCCATCTTCTGTTGGACATAGGTTCCGACGAGGATCGCCCCCAACTCGGCCCCCGCCACCTGTCCCACGTCGGGGTGAGGGTTCTCTTGATAGTCCTTGACCGGCCCGCCGACGTGGCCAACATATTCCTGGTTTTGTTCGTGTTCGCGCTTTTTATTCTCGAAGGGCTTTCCCGCATCGACGAGATTCCTTTCCTGAAGGCGATTGTCCAGCGTACCCGTTTTGTCGCCTTGGCCAGCTTGCCCACCGCCCGGCCCCCCTCCC
Organism: uncultured Acidobacteriota bacterium; assembly: GCA_963825395.1. Lineage (GTDB taxonomy): Bacteria > Acidobacteriota > Terriglobia > UBA7540 > UBA7540 > Bog-366. Next base: position 54,146 of record CAWGTQ010000034.1, read on the forward strand.
GAGGGCGGGTTCGGGGGGGGAGGCCCGGAGGGGGACGATCCTGCCGCGCTCAGAACCTGGTCGACGTTCTGAAATTCCGCCTTGCCTTCCATATTGAATGTTTGCTGAGGTGCTTTCTCGCCTTGAAATTTGGCGTTTGCCCAGGCGTCACGAGCCTTTTCGGCACTCAGATACTCCACCTTGATTTCGCCCAACTGCCCTTGCAAGGACGCCTGCTGATTCGACAACTCGGCAACCTTGGCGGAATTTCCGTCATTCTGCCGCGCCGCGGGAACTTCCTGGGATGGCTGGGTTGGCTGGCCGTCCGGCCCTGTGGGGGAGTTCGAACCACCTGAGGGCGCTGGGGCGTTGCCCTTTGCTTGCGATTCCGCCTCCGCATGGCCCAGTTGGTCGTTGACCTGGTTGAGCTGGCCTTCCACCGAGGCTTTATCCCCCTGCAACTTTTGCATTTCCTGTTGGTATTTCTTGATGTGGTCGTCATAGTCCATAGGTTGCTCCCTTATTCCCAGAGTCATCCCCAAGGTTCAACTTAGGCTTATGAGAATTCCCCGCTACGGTAACGCGGATGTCCCCACCCGCGTGACGTAGCGCCGTTCCCGCGTGGGCGGGACCGGCATGGCATGCCGCCCTCAAGGTCGGCGCTACGAGCTGCGTTATCCGTGATGCATTACGCTAGCCTGTACCAAGTTGCGGCCCCGACGCCTCGGGAACCGGTACCCGCTTTTGCGGGGTCATCGTGGCCAGATATTCCTCAATCTGCCATTGATCCAGAATTTCCGTTTTGAGTTCTCGCCCTGCCCGAAATCTACACCCGCCCGCCTCTACTGTCAACGTCCAGTACTGGTTCAGTTTGGCAGAAAATATGCAATTCGGTAGGTGCCCATTTAAGGCAACAATATATTTGGCTGACGAAGCTCCTATCTTTTCTTACCTGCAATTTCGACTATCTCCTTGTAGTCATCGCACTCCTCATCGGGGCAATTATGGTGTTCGCAAGGCACCCAAATAAACTGCGGTGGGCCACCAGCCAAATTGGGATTGGGATTAAACATCGCCCCCTGGATATCTTGGCAGAATTCCGTGAGGTGCAATTTTGTCTGTGGCAAAACATCTCTGTATGTGACCCAACCCCATACGAAGAAGTGATTGTTGAGCTTGAAGACCGTTTGCTTTCCTCTGGAAAGACGGAGTCCGCTTTTTTCAAGGTAGGATTGAGGTTCGGTACCAGGAAAGTTCTTCAAAGGAATTAGAACAATCTACATTGAATTTGGAAACTTTTATTGCTCTTCAATTCTGCCGTTCGGCCTGCCGAAACCGGAGAGCGCAGTTACCGGGGGACTTTCCGGATGAGTCTCTAGCATTGCTAGGGTGGGGAGGGGGTATCGGATCACGGCCGGAAGTCAGTCCCCGCCCAGTAATCGGGAACATCCACGTACGAAAAGTGGTTAGGATCGGACTTGACCAGCGCTTCCGCGGTCTTGTTCCAGACCGTGCCGTGGCCGACGGTGCCATAGCCGTCGTTGACCTCAATCACCGACTGGTCGAGCAGATAGTTGCTGACGCCCTGAGTGTTCCGGGCATGGTCGACCTGAGTGGCGTTCCAGTCGGCGTGCTGCTGGTCATTGGCAGCCTCGACGGCGTTCATCCGGGCGGTGGCGTTGGCCCCAATCTGCTGAATGTTGCCTACGATGCGCGCAGTGTTGGCTTGGACTGCCGCCCGTTGAGCGGCATCCACCTGCTTCATCTGTGCGATGTGGGGAGCAGCCTCTGCACTCGCCCGCTGCTCGACGAGCGCTTCGTCAACCTGAAGACCGCCAACGATCGCTTCCCCGAAAGCGTAAACCTGGCTCGGGGAACCATCGGAGGAAGCGACGAAAGAGTCCAGGAAGCGGTAACTGCCGTATTGGTCAGGCGTGAACGAACACAGCACCCTGTACAACGTCTGCCTGCCTTCCGCAGTGGTGTACTCTCCCAAAGCCCGTACGCAACGCTCGCCCTGAAAATACGAGCCCGGAGGCGGGGAGACCATCTCGGCGTGGTCGATCTTCACTTCGACTGGACCGAGGCCCTTCGATCGGCGAATCAAATTGACGATCTCCGGAAGCGCCTTCACCAGGTCGACGTTGGACGGATAGATAATCTGGCCCGGAAGGGGCCTTCCGTGGTTATACTGCATTGTGTTGCGGTAGCCTGACCCGTTCGGGTCCAGCGCCGAAACAGCATTGTTCAGGACAGCGAGTTCGTTATGGGGGCCGTGGATGATTGCGCCGCCGCCGTAGCTCTTTGGATCCACCGTCCAACCGGCGGGAATGGCGACGCTTGCCGTGCTGTCTTGCAGGACGACCCTGTGCAGTGCGAGCGGCGCACCCGATGCGGGGGTTGATGTGCTTCGACCGGTCGACGCGGTAGAAGGCGACGCGCCGCCCGGATGCCACACGCTGGCCAATTGCTGCAGCATGGGGTTGACTTTGGCGCCGAATTCCGACGCTTTGGCATAGACCATTGCCGCTTCCGCCTGGTTAGACCCCGCCTTCGCGCCAATCACCAATCCCGCTAACGGCAAGTCTTGTTCCGGGTGATCTGTCACCGTGAAGAAGACCCCCACGGAGTTGGTTCCACGGAACTGGAAGACCCGTCCGATTTGCGGCTTTTCGCCGCAACTGCTTTGCACGAGGGTCAGAAGCTTGCTCATGGCCATGGGCTGCGAGGACGCTCCAACCGGGCCATATACGATCTTGCCGCCCTGAGGCTTGCCGCCCTGCTCGAAACGGATAACGGTCAACTGGTTTGCCGATGGGGTCTGCGCTTTGCAGGCGCCAAGGGCAAGAAGGGAGAACGAAAGGAACACGGAGAATCGCCGCAATTTACGCATGAAGATCTAACCTCCCCTGAGATTGTTGTTCACAGAAGATTGCGCAAACTCAGCTCAAAATGCATCAAAGCACTCTACGCTCAATCGAAGTGAGATTCAACCGGAATTCGCTTTTTGGCATCCCGACGCCTGAGAGCATACACCCGCTTGTCTCCAATCGAGCCCTGTCGGTCCGTCGTCTTTCTCGGCGACGCCCCGAACGACGTTCTCCTGCTTCCTGCAAGGACCGAACGGCTGCACTCATCGCGTGCTCCACCAGTTTCTCAGACACCGCCGCATCGCGGAGGTCATTTCGTCCAGTTTCCTATCACGGCGGAGTCTACGTTACCCCGTGGGAACGGGCAACGCTTCGATTCGGCGTACGATGGCCCCGAAGAGTCGCCGCGTCAAATGACTCTCGGCCAGCAGCAGCCAGCAGTACCGGGCGTGCCGGATCAATCAGCCGCCCGTCTTCACCAGACGCTGCTGCAAGCTGGTCAGCGACCACTTGTCGATTCTCTTCGGCAGCGCCAGCCGCCGCCACAGGTTCCCCAGGTTGTAAGCGATCACGCTCAGCCCGAGCCGCACCTCGTTCGAGCGAAATCGGTGACAGCTCAGCCGCGTCATTCTTACCGCCTGCTTGCCTTCCTTGATCCACTGCTCGGCGGTCCCCCTCTTATTGTAGAACCGCACCACTGCCCGGCTCGGCAGCGTCAGGTTCGTCACGATGAAGCCCACGCGTGGAAATAACTCCCCCAGATGATGCTCGACCTTCGCCACCACTCTCCGCGCCGTCTTCCAGCTCGCTGCCTGATAGAGAAAGCTCTTGAACCAGACCACCGGCTTATGACTCGGCCGTCCCACCGGGCGGCGCAGCAACTCGGCGATGTCCCGTTCCAAGATGTCGTTCGCGGGGATGCGGATGGCGTACTTTACCCCCCGCGCTTCCAGGGCCTCGTAAATCTCCGGCTTGGCAAAGGCGGCATCGGCCCGAAAGGCGACTTCCTTCCCCCTCTCCTGCTGGCGTTCGATCTCGGGCAACAGAACCTCTTCCCAGCCTTCAGCACTGTGAACCTTGCCGGGCCGGAGCTCGGCCGCCAGGCGCGGACCAATCGATTTGGCAACTTCCATTGCGCTCGTGCCTTGGGGAAACTCCCGGCTTGACCCGTCAGGAAAGGTTACGTGAATGTTGGATATTGGCTAGATGACTTCCTGCCTGCAAGATACAAACATCAACTACAACAACGAGTACCCACAATGGTCAAACGCTGGAACGTAGCGGTGGCGTCCTAAATGTGTGTTGGTCGTCAGACTTTACAGAACCACGGCGAACTATAGACAAGATTTTTCAAAAACTGTGCAATTTTGTGAACAGACGGGCGACTGAAGTCATTCCATACTCGACTGAAGAGGCGCACTAACAAGCGGGGAGGGTGGGCACTTCTGGCCAAAAACCGAGGTGCCCATTTGGTTTTTGAGGATGGACGTTCGGGCTTATCCTGAATGGTAGCGGGGTGCGGAGCATCCATAGCTTCCCTGTTAAGATCGCGCGTGGTGCCATATATGGGTGTCTCCGCTTATGTGGTTTAGGTAACTATGGCATATGGGATATGTACTGTCTAGCTAAAAGTGCACAGGTCGTACAGTTCTAACACTGAAGAAAAGGTAGGCCGATAATGGCCTCCTCTCACGAGATAGAATTCGCAAGGGTTCGGATGCTGGAAGCCCGAAAGGCGCTTGAGGACTACGAAAAGCTTAAGTGCACTGCTTCATCCAGCGAGCACAGAAGGCTGACTCAGGCATTCACCAAAGCCACAGAAACCTACCTAGTGCTTTCAATGAGACAACGATGAGCAATGCTATGGCGTAGTAACGCTCATATCGCCATCCTCAAGATGAATTCGACCGCCGAAATGACCCGGTAAGGGAAGCAGTTGTCGAAGGGGAAGAGTCATCAGAAGTAGTCATGTGATTTGGGCATGGTGTCGCCAATTTGTTGATGAATTCCTCCTTAGACACTTTCACCGCATTTCCTAGCTGCTTTGCAAGCTCAAGATCGCGCACCGAACCTCGGAGGTAATCCTCTAATGCCTTCTCGGCTTGCAGCATTTTTTCTCTGGCGATTTCGACGTCACGCTGGTAGAACATGACTTCCATGCTGTCGGCCATTTTAGCCATCATGCCGACCGTCACAAGGGTCAGCGCACGTTTGTTACCAAATTATTTGGGTCTGTCAAGGGCATAATCCCGAAAAAACTCGAGACCAACACGCATTTAGGACACTAGCAACGTAGCGGAGGCGTCCTAATTGGCGAAGAAGCCCCAAAGGGGCGGCCTGGCAAGACCCAGGCCAGCTATGGGTGACGAGTTCGAACGGATTTGGAATTCTCGAAGTCCGTCTGCCTTCCCGGCCTTGGACTTTGCCTGTTTCTCGCCACTGGCCACGCGCCACAGGTCGCTGCATTTGCAGCGCTTCAGGTTAGCTTCAAATGGAGTGACCCCCAAAATTGAGACACTCGGAAATGTCACAAGTTGCATTAATTGGAGGAGGACCGAGTGGCCAAATGGGACAGGAATAAGCCAGAGTTTAAGCAGCAAGCGCTTGAACGAATGAAGGAAGCGAAAAACATCGGACTGTTAGCCCAAGAGTTGGGGATCTCCGTACGGACGTTATACCAGTGGAAAGACCGACAACTCGGCAGGGAGAAGAAGCAGCCAAGGGAGCCGGAGCCGCGCGAGAAGAAGCTGGAAAGCGAAATCGAACAACTGAAACGATCCCTGGCGAACCGCACCTTGGAAGTAGATTTTTTCAAGGGTGCCTTGCAAAAAGTGAAGGCTCGACGCCAGCCGAACACCGCGACTGGCGGAGAGGCATCTACGACCAAATCCGGGAAGTGATGCCATTGCAAGGCAGACTTTCGGTGGAGCGAATGTGCCAGTTAGCGAGCGTCAGCCGGGCGGGATTTTACCGGCATCTGGTGGAAATCGACCCCCACGAGGAAGAGATGGAACGGCGCGACACCATTCAGCGGATTTACCTCGAGCATCGGCGGCACTATGGGTACCGCCGTATCACCGCCGAACTGCACCATCGCGGCATGCTGGTCAATCGGAAGCGGGTGGCCCGGCTGATGCAACAGGACAATCTGCTCGCCCTTGCGCCGCGGAGATATGTGATGCCGACGACCGACTCCCGGCACGACTTTGAGGTGTATCTGAACTTGTCCGCGCGGATGGAGGTCACGGCTGTGAATCAACTCTGGGTGGCAGACATCATGATCCCCAGTATGAGCCGGCCAGGGAACCCTTACGACAACGCCCGTTGCGAGAGCTTCATGAAGACTCTAAAACAAGAGGAGGTCTACTGTCGAGAGGATCAAAATTACGACGATCTGAGCCTGCATCTGGCGGCGTTCATCGACGAGTATTACAACCGGCAGCGGCTGCATTCGGCGTTAGGGTATCGCGCCCCGGCGGACTTCGAAGCCGCCGCGCCGGTGGGCGAGGCCAGTGCAATGACAGCCGCACCGCGGATGAGTTTCTTTCAGCGCTGAGGAGATTTATCCCTCCGATGTGGTTTTGCAAAACATGTCCGACCACTCGTCCGGAATCTTCGACAAACATGATACGACAAGGCGGAAGTTATTTCCTCGAACCCCGGGAGAGCCGAACGCGCTGACGGGGGAGCCGGGCAACTGCCCAGGAGGCGACTGCTTAATCATTTCTTCCGAGTCGGCGACGGGAGTTGAACGACTTCGCTCTACCCTACAGCGCAAGCAACTCGGAAGCAAGCGGCTGCGCCTGAATTATGACCAGAGTCGACGCTTAGCCGTTAAGGCCAAAAAACTGGACGCGCGCGTGCTTCAGGAATTAAAGACGGTCGTCACGCCGGAGACCCTCCTGGCATGGCACCGCCAGTTCTATGCTCTATGGCGGGAGGGCCTCGCCCGGAAGCGAGGCCCTGGTCGTGGGCATTACAAGGCGGGATTATTGGCGGGAATGTCAGTCTTAGAAACCCCCACAAAAGGCATGCTTGGTTTGGCACGGAACCCGACGGCAGAGAGTCGGCGGCGAACGATCTCTGTCTGCCGCGCCACAAGAATGCTGGCGTCATGTGCGATCCCGCGCGCTAACCGTTCCAAGATAGTGGCTCCCTCCACGAGGATCATCAACAGTGCGCCGACTGCAAACAACAGCGCCACAACAAAGGCTGCGAAGATTAGGCAAATGGCAAACTCGAGGAAGATATACATAAGAATTCGCCTCCTATTCCCTGCTTGCGAGGCCGCATCTCTTCAGGACTTCTCCTTTTAATTGGCCTGGGTGCCTCTCGGCAGTGCTAGTGGACTGGCGAGGGAACCCATTCGCCGCAGTCACAGAAAAAGCAACCCGGGCAGCCGGCCATTCTTCATGCGCCGAGTGCTGCCCGGCTGCCGGTACTTACGCGGACTGCACCTCGCGCAGCTTGCGCGCGGCATCGCGGATGATGCTGGCGCGAGCGCTCATCGCCTTGACACTCGACAGCAAGTCGGCGCGATACGGCATTAGCAGCTGCTTGCCAATCAACTGGTTGGTGTTATTGGCGAACACCGTGAGGGTAGCCAGGCCTGCCTTCAGCCTCTCCAGTTGCTGACTCTCAGCCTCGGTCAGGGTAGGCTCACTCTGCTCAAAGCGGTTGACCGTATTCTGGGCGTGCTGGATGTTCGCGTCGAGATAAGCCATCTCATCTGCAAGGTATTCCCAGTCGGGAGAAGCGGAACTCCGCAGATAAGCCTCCATTTCGTCGGCCTTGGTCTGCGCACTAGCCGCCTCAGTGCTAATTGCCTGCAAGTCAAAAGCGGCTGGACCCACCACTACGCACTTGCACTTACTCTCAAGAGCGTAGGAGGAAAAGCTGAAAACCAAAAGCAGCGCGAATGCGCTGAACACAACACGGAAAGTCTTCATGGTTCATACCTCCTCTGAAATTTGTCGAACGCAATGCCAAAAGGCATTCACGTTGCCAATTCAATTGTTCTTGGTGTTCTCGCTAGGTTGGTGGTAGGACGAGGGTTACAGGGAACTGATCATAACAACCCGCCAGTCAGTGACAGTTGTTGTGGCAACATACTGCCAGATGACAGTATGCGGTCACAAATCCTGGCGAGTGATGCCAAGCTTACGCATCTTGAAGTTCAAGGTAGTTCGTTTGAGCCCAAGCCGGACGGCAGCTCCTTGCGGACCACCAATCACTCCCTTCGTCTCTCGAAGAACGCGGATGATGTGCTGCCGTTCTTGAGTTTCAAGGGTGTCGGAGGTGGTGGGCTTAGGTTCGTCGGCTGAGTTCAATTCAGCCAGGGGAGGACAGAGTGCGGGTCCTTGAGAGAGGATCACAGCCCGCTCAATGAAGTTTTCCAGTTCGCGCACATTGCCTGGCCAAAGCGAGCGGGAAAGGGCCTCCATGGTCTCGGGGGAAATGATGTTAATTCGTTTATTCATGCGCTGGGCGTGCTTTTGCGTGAAGTAGCGGACCATTATGGGAATGTCTCCCGGCCGCGCGCGCAAAGGAGGGACGGTAATCGGGAAAACTTTTAGGCGGTAGTAAAGGTCGCTGCGAAACTTGCCGTCTTTGACCATCTGGGTCAAGTCTCGGTTCGTCGCGGCGATAAGACGGACATCGACAGGTATAGTGCGAGTGCTCCCTAATCTCTCGAATTCTTTCTCCTGTAAGGCGCGCAGAAGCTTGGGTTGCAATTCCAGGGGGATGTCGCCCACTTCATCCAGGAAAAGGGTTCCCTGGTGGGCTAATTCAAGCCGGCCGATTTTCCGCGAAATCGCGCCCGTGAAGGCGCCCTTTTCGTGCCCGAATAGTTCGCTTTCGAGCAGCCCTGTGGGAATAGCCGCGCAGTTCAATTTCACGAACGTACGCTCATGACGGGGACTCAGGTTATGAACAGCGCGTGCGATGAGCTCTTTGCCGGTACCCGTTTCCCCCAGGATAAGCACGGTCGCTTCCGTGTTGGCTACCGTTTCCACTTGCTTCAAAACTCGTTTTAGCGCAGGGCTCTCGCCGACAATCTCCTCGAAGTTGTGCTCTGTGCGGAGTTCTTCCTCGAGATAACGTTTCTCCTCGGCAAGTCTCCCCCCCATTTCTGCGACCTTCTGATAAGCCAAGACATTATCCAACGCCGCGGCGACCTGATTCGCTACCAGGCTGAGGAAACGGATATCGTCCTGGCTAAAATCCGCTTCGCGTTCGCTGCCCACCATCAAAGTCCCGAGCACGCGGCCTTGGTTGGTAAGGAGGAGCCAGCACGCTGACCTTATTCCCAAGGAAGCCCAGTGTTGGAGAATTTCGGGCGCGAAACGATCCGTGTCCAGTTGATTAAGCACCACCGGTTCCCGCGTCGTAAATGCCAGCCCCGCAGGCGTTCCTTCGACCGGGAACAAGACATCGGGTTCGGACGGAGGCGGCTGTTCGGGCGTGGCCAGAACCTGCAGACGCAACTTCTTGCTTTCGGGTTCATACAGCGCCAGGCTGGAGTAAATATGTGCCTTCACCTGACGGAGGCCGGCTGAGACGGCGGCGTAGAACCTGCGATCATCGAGGTTTGAGACGAGGGTATTGGTGACTTCCAAGAGCAGTGCTTCCTCGGCTCGCTTGCGCTCCGTAATATCACGAATGACGCCCAACACTTGCGAGCTCCCCTCGTACTCGAGCGGGCCCAGCATGATATCGACAGGAAATTCACTGCCGTCATTGCGTCGTGCGTACAGCTCCAAGCCAGCCCCCATCGCCCGCACTCGAGGGTTGGCGTGGTAATTTTTACGATGCCGAGGGTGTATCGGCCGAAAGCGTTCGGGAAGCAGCACTTCAATAGGCTGGCCCAACAATTCCTCGCGACGGTATCCGAACATCGTTTCCACCTGGCCGTTCACTCGCGCGATCTTCCCCTCCGAGTCAATCACCATGATGGCGTCCGGAGAGAATTCAAACAATTTCTCAAAGAGTGCCTGGCTCTTGGGATCTGCGTCCTTGTGATGCAGCATTGGGTCTGCCATTTGCCGTTAACGATACCTTAGGCGGCGGTACTTACTGGACGGCCCTTTCCGGCTCGACACTCCTGGCATCTATCAAATTCGTGCCTGGCATAGGCCTTGAACGACCCGTTGTAGTGAATCGCGTAGACGCCGGCCGCGATAAACTTCTCGGGCGGAGCTAACGGACCAAGGTCACGTTCCCGCAGTGCATCAGCGAGGCTCTTGCCGAGGTTTTCCTTGGCCAGAGGATTATACGGGGACTCGATCCTGATTCCGGGCTTCGCCATCTAAGTTTCACAGTATATCCATTCTCCAGAAGACGAAGCACACGAAAATTTTATACATGTCCTTTAGCGTGGATCCGGAAAGCAACAGTGGGGTGTATCTCCGCGGCGGTATGAAATCCAGATACTGGATGGCTACGACCGCCCGATGGATGTCCATAGCCAAGGGGCTCTCTACGGGTTCATCGTCCCCTCCGTCAAGGCCGACAGACCCGCGGGCCAGTGGCAAACCTATGAAATAACCCTGATTGCCAACCGCGTGACGGTGACCATGAATGGAACGAAAATTATCGACATCGGCGAGGTGCCAGGCGTGGCGGGCGGCGCACTCGATGCCAATGAAAAAGAGCCACGCCCAATTATGCTCCAAGGGGACCATGGGAAGGTGCAGTTCCGGAAAGTGTGCCTTACCTCGCTCATTTGAAGCCGACAACCGGCGTGCCGGTGAAAGGTGGTCGAACCAGGTGCATCTAGAAGTTTCAGAATGGAGGTGGATTAAGGGGTGGCGGGATCAGGTCGTTCTTGTCTTGCTTGGGACGCTACGGCGCCAATCAAGCGCCGTGGCGTCCCTGGGTGGGAGCGTTAACCAATATAATCGGATTGAATCTTTACCTTTTTACCTGCGATTACGTTGATCTGCTCCTGGTAGAACGTTTGCCCATTGGCATTGCGCAACTCGATGTTGTGGCTGCCGGCTCTTAAGGGGAATGTTTTCAGTTCGCCCGTGCGGCCTGCAAACCCCCCATCGACGAAAATTTGATCGCCCTTTTGCTTTGTCTTAATCTCAACTTCGCCCGCATTGGGGATGTAGTAACCCGGCCCGTACCAGGGGTCGTACCAACCATAAAACCCCGGGCCGATGCCAATGCCCACGAAGGGTCGAACAACAACGACCCCGCGTGCTGACGCTGCCGGCACAAACGTCACCAACGCCAAAAGGGCAATCGCTGAATATTTTAGGAATCGTGTCATGGCTCATACCTCCTCTGAAATTCGACGCTCGGGAACAACCCAGGTTCAACTTGTGAACCCCGGTTGAACCCTTGCAAGGTTCTTTCGCGAAAAAAAGATGCGGCCGGGTCCGCCGAAGGTTGCCTGCGCCTCTGATCACACAACAGATGATCCCATCTCTCCGTAAACTAATCACTTACACCGGGCAGCCTGGGTTGTAAAAACATTTCCCTCATGTCTCCTTCAACGCCTCTCTCAAGATCGATTTCCAAGGTTCCCGCGCGACTGCTCCGGGGGTTACTGAAAACTGATAACTGAAAACTGAGGACTATTTGGAGAAGATGATCGCCAGGCCCAGGATGGCAGCGACGCAGGGAGCGCCTACAGCCAAGCCCGCGCATGATACACTCGGAAAGCAGTGGCGAGAAGTACGGTCCGAAGTCCGAGGTCCGAAGTCCGAGGTCATAGGGTGAATTCATGTCTTTGATGCTGAAGGAGATTCTGGAGCAGCCGCAGGCTTTGCGGGCCACGTTTCGGGCCGAGCGCTCGCATGCCTTGGAATTCATGAAATTCGCGCGCCAGCAGAATTTCCGGCTGGTGGTACTGGCGGCGCGGGGAACTTCCGACAATGCGGCGCAGTTTGCCCGCTATCTGACGGAGATCAGCACGGGCATTCCCGCCTCGCTGGCGGCGCCCTCGGTGCATACCCTGTACCGAACCAAGCTGGATTACCGCCAGGCGCTGGTGGTGGGCATCTCGCAATCGGGCGAGGCCACGGACATCAACATGGTGCTGGAGTCCGCCAAGCGCCAGGGCGGCTACACGGTCGGCATTACCAACGAGAAGAACTCGGCCATGGCCCAGTTGGTCGACGAACTTTTCCTGGTGCACGCCGGGCGGCAACACTCCGCCGCCGCCACCAAGACCTACACCGGCCAGCTCATGCTTTTCTATCTGCTCGCCGGCGCGCTGGGCACCGGCATCAGCATGGAGAGCGTCAGCGAAATCCCCGACCGCGTCAAGGAAACCCTCAAGCTGATTCCCGAACTGCGCGAACTGGTGCAGCGTTACCGCTACATGGATCATTGCGTGGTGGTGGGGCGCGGCATCAACTACGGCAATGCGTTTGAGCTCTCCCTCAAGCTCATGGAAACCTGCTATGTGATCGCCCAGCGCTTTTCGGCGGCGGACTTCCTGCACGGCCCTATCGCCCTCATTGAGCATAACTTCCCGGCATTTGTCTTCATGCCGCCGGGCAAGACGTTCAATAACCTGCGCGAGCTGACGCGGCGTCTGCACAAGCTGCACGCGGAAGTCGTGGCGATCACGGGGCCAAAGACGGACATTCCATCCGCAACGCGCGTCATCCGTGTGCCCGGCGAAATGTCCGAAATCTATTCACCCATTCCCTACATCGTCCCTGGCCAGATTTTCGCGGCGCTGCTGGCGGAAATCAAAGGACTCGATCCGGATAAGCCCCGCTCATTGCATATCGTCACCCAGACGGTTTAGCCTGCCAGGATTACTCAAGTCTAACCTTTGTTTTTCCGAAGGATAATTGGTGGGTCGCCGCGCGCTCGGCATGGCCCAGTTGTGGCCGGCACGCATCTCGGCCGAAATGTCCTGGTCACCTGCGTGGGAATTCGACCGCAGGATGAGAGCATCTGCGGACAATGAAGTTGCAAGGTGGGGCGAGGCTTTGGCGATTCGGTGTTGCCGGAGGATGCGCCCCCGGCCGAAGGTCCATCGACATTGAGGGCGCGGCCAGGGAGTGCCGTCCCGCCCTCCGAAGCCGCTAGCCCCAATACGGTTCAGTTAGCGGTGGTCATGAATTGGGCGTTCTCATTGCGGGCGAAGCCCGCCTTGGACTGCGGCGGCTCGACGCCGCCTTGAAATAACGCCGAGGACGACGACCAAGGCGGCGTCGAGCCGCCGCAGTACAAGGCGCTTCGCGCATGTCCATATGAAGACAGCCGCTAAAGTGAACCGTGTTGCCGCCAGCCCGCGTTTCTCACCACACTGGGATGGGGCTACCGGAAGGGCGGGGTTTGGCCCCGCCGCTGGAGTTTCTACATTTGTGCGACGGCAAGGATGGATGGAGAGAGGATGCGGAACGCGAATTTCCTTCCCTCGCCCCTTTGGGGGAGAGGGTGGACCGCATCCGGCGTCCTCATCAGCCGGGGCGGGACGGGTGAGGGGGTCGAAACCGTGAGTTCTCCACATCCTTACCGGAAAACGCGCTCCCTCGCACGCACGGTGGGGCAGATTGATAAGGCCCGTGAACTCCGTCACTCACCTACGGAAGCGGAACAAGCCGCGTGGCATTTGCTCCGCCAGTTGGGGTTAAAGGGATTCCGGTTTCGCCGCCAGCATCCTGTGGGACCGTACATCGCCGACTTTTGCTGTCAGGAGCGCCGCCTGATCGTCGAGCTGGACGGCAGTGTGCAGGGGCAGCCGAGCCCGGCGAGCAGAGAGGCGCAACGGGATGCGTACCTGGAGGCCTGGGGATATACCGTGCTGCGAATATCCAACGGCATGGTTCTCGAAGCGCCAGAGTTGTTTGTGGAAAAAGTGGTGGCCATGGGATGGTCGATACCGGAAGCATGGGGTTAAGCAGGTTGGCGTTTTGACCCCCTCACCCGTCCCGCCCCGGCTGATGAGGACGCCGGATGCGGTCCACCCTCTCCCCCAAAGACATCTGAGGATCGATGTCAAGGCTTTTTGTATTCAGGAGCGCGCCTCCCCGGTTGAAAGTTGGCGTAGGGCCGTGGCCAGGGGCGAGCCGTGACGTTGCAGGGCTTTCTGGTAACGGGCCTCGTCGTAAAGCGTATGGTCTTTCCAACAACGATAGATAATGCGAATCCACTTGAAGGCCAGGCTGCGAACGGCGGGGTGATGGTCCAACCCGCGCCCGCGCATTTGTTGGTAATAGGCCCGCGCCCAGGGCGACCAGAGAATCGATTGGCCCGCGAACTCATGGAAGGTCTGGCGCAAGAATTTCGGACAGGCCAGGCGCCAATGCACCCAGCACTTTTTGCCGCTCTGGTCGGTGACCGGGGCCGCTCCCGACCAACACTCCATGTCCTCGGCCGCGGCATAGCGCTGGCGGTCGGTTCCCCAGGCCGCCAGCAAGCGCGGCGCCAGCGCCGGGCCGGCACCGGGGAAGCTGCTGAAGATCGCCTGGTCGGGGTGAGCGGCAAACAACTCCTGCAGCTTCTGCTCCAGGCGTTCCAGTCCCGCGGCGAGAGCGCGCAACTGGTCGACCTGGGCCAGGGCCATGAGCGCCGAACTCTCGATGACGGCGGGGTCGGTGGTGAGGGGGCGGGCGCTGCGGATCTGCTCCAGGAGCCGCTCGATCTGTTCCGGGGTGCGGCGGGTGTGGGCGCGATACACCTTCAGCACCTTCAAGCGCGAAGCTTTCTGGACCTCTCCGAGGCTCGGAAACTGGCTGAGAAAGTCCCAGGCCAGAGGCGCCGTCAAATCCCCCCACCACTCCAGGGCCTGCGGAAAATAGCCCTTCAAAAGGGCTTGCAGGCGGTTGCTGAGGGCGGTGCGGTCGTCGACCAGTTTGCGCCGGTGCTGCACCAAGAGAGCGATTTCGCGCGTCGGCGCATCGTCGGCTACCCAGGGGCGAAAGCGCTCCCGGTGCTTGCGCAGGAACTCCAGCAGGAGCTGCGCATCCCCGGGATCATTCTTGCTGCCGCTGGGATAGAGCGCTTTGCGGTAGTCGGCGAGCGCTTTCGGCGGGATGGGGTAAAGCACCAGGAAATCGTACGTCATCAGGGCAGAGAAGAGCGCGCCACGCGATTGTTCCAGGGCGATGGCGACGCGGCCTTGGGGGAATCGGCTCTGCAACTCGGCGACCCAGAGTTGCAAGGCCTCCGCCGTGTGCTTCAACTCGAAGTGTTCGAGGTGCGCCGAACCGTCGGCCTGCAGGCAAACGGCATGGGCTTGGTCGGCCCAGTCGAGACCGGCCCAGGCCACGATGGGCAGAGAAGAGGAAGCGGAATTTTCCATGGGCAGTCCTCCCGAGAGCGTAGTCACGACGCGCTTGCCCGGAACCGGCGCAACCCTTATAGTAGAGTCCTCGCGGGACGACATCTGAGTATGCGTTGTCGGTCCAGGCGTCCGGCCCCGCTCGAAGCTCTTTGGGTGATCGTCGAACGATCGGGGCGACAATTCGTAGCGGGGCCGGGCGCGTCTTGCGACTGCCTTCTTATCTCTTCGCGGCGACATCTTCAAGCTCGTCATAGAGGGTTTCTATATGCGCTAAGGGTTCCAGCGCCTGCGGCGCTGGAACACAACCTATAAGGGGCGAGGGATGAGATTTTTGTTGGAGCGTCCCAAAATGTAGAAACTCCAGGGGCGGGGCTTTGGCCCCGCCGGAAATTACGGCTCCTCCGCTCTGTTCGCCCCGCGCGAGCGCCTGGCAAGCTTGCTGGCCGCATGGGCCAGGAAAGGGAAAGGTTCGGGCCGAATCTGCGAGCAAGCTCGCAGGAAGCAAGCCCGCGACAAGTTCCGGGCCTGCCTGTCCGGACCATCGCAGGATGTAGGGCCGCGGCATGCCGCCGTCTGCCAAAGCGTTTCGCGCCAACTGCATTCTCCGGGTAAACACCCGGCGAAGACTCATCGACTCGGCGGCAGGTTCGCCCTAACTTAAGGAGCAGAATGGCCACCATCATGCCTAGAGATAGTCCTCCCGTCAGATTCCCCCAAACCCCGGCGCCCCTAAAGGGGCCCGCGGACACGGCGACCTTTGAACCCAGCCATGACGCTGCCGGGCACGCCGATGGAGTAAAGGCCCAAACCCACCAGCTTTCTCTGCTGGTGGAGGTCAACGCTGCGCTGGCGGGTGCCCTCGATGTGGAGTCAGTGCTGGGAACGATCCTATCGCGCTTGGCTGACCGTGAGCAGCTCAGCCACGCGCGAATCTACCGAATAGACGAGTCAACAGGGGATCTTCTGCGCGTGGCGTGGGGAGGAAGGAACGGGGCCGCCCCGCGTGTCGTTTCGCTGCAGGAGCCCACGCTTCTGGCCTGGGCTATCCGGCAAAGGGAGGCGATTTACGTTCCGCGCGCCGACCTGGACCCACGCTGTCACGAGTTCGGCGCGGAAGAGCGCTGCGCTTACGCCGTTCCCTTACAGACCCGTACGAGTGTGCTGGGGGTTCTGGATGTGGCGGCCGATCAGCCGGATGGCATCCGCTCCGTTACGCGCAAGCTGATCGATCAGGTTGCCACGCAGGCGGCTCTCGCCCTTGAGCGCAGCGAACTTTACAAGCAATTGCGTGTTTCCGAGGAGCGCTTCCGCTCGATTTTTGAACAGGTTTACTTCGGGGTTGCCTTGGCGAGCCTGGACGGGCGGTTTTCCACCGTTAACCCTGCCTTCGCGCGCTTGCTCGATTACACCTGCGAGGAGTTGCAGGGGAAACACTTTGCCGAAATCACCCATCCTCAGGACGCGGCGGCAAAGCAGGAGCGGCTGCAGACACTGCTCGAACACGGGACGGGACAAGTCACCCTCGAAGCGCGCTACGTGCGCAAGTCCGGCGAATCGCTCTGGTGCGCGACCAACATTTCCCTTCTCCACGACGCCGCGGGCCGTCCCGCCTACTTCCTGGGGATGGTGCAGGATATCGACGAGCGTAAGAAAGCGGAAGAAGAACGCAGCCGGTTGCAGCAGCAGCTTTTCCAGGCGCAAAAAATGGAGGCCCTGGGAACACTGGCGGGCGGCATTGCCCACGACTTCAACAATCTGCTGAGCGTCATGCTGGGTTTCGCCTCACTGGCCCGCCAGCGGTTGAGCTCTGATGATCCTCTGCAAGATTCCTTGGGCATGATCGAGCAGTCAGCACAGCGCGCCGCCGACCTGACGCGCCAACTCCTGGGCTTCGCCCGTCCCGAGCGGTCGCAGGTGAAGCCGGTGTGTGTGGACAATGTCCTGGAGCGTGTGAGACGCATGGTGGCGCGGACGTTTGACCGAAATATCACGGTCGCCGTCCACAAGGGAAGCGAGCCTCTCTGGGTGAGCGCGGAGCCCAGTTACCTTGAACAGGCCCTGCTCAACATGTGCATCAACGCCCGTGACGCCATGCCCCAGGGAGGAACACTGACCCTCGAAGCGTGCGCCGTCCCGCTCGAATCACAACAGCCGGGACTTCCCACGACTTGCGCCGCATGGCGCTATGCCAGCATTTCCATCCATGACACGGGGGCGGGAATCGCGCCTGAAACTTTGCCCAGGGTATTCGACCCGTTCTTCACCACCAAGGAACCCGGCCGCGGCACGGGACTGGGACTCGCGATGGTTTACGGATTTGTCAAGAACCACGGTGGGTTCCTGAAGGTGGAAAGCGAGCCAGGCCACGGCGCGCGATTCACCATCTCCCTTCCCCTGATTCCGGCCCCGGCCCCGCAGACGGGCGCCGGCGGGTTGGAACAAATACAGCCCGGCTGCGGAACCGTGCTGGTGGTGGACGATGAGCCGCTTGTTCGTGCTTTCGCAGCAGAAGGATTGAAAGGGCTCGGTTACCAGGTTTGGGTGGCCGAAGACGGCAAGCAGGCTCTTCAGATTTATGAGCAGCACCGAAAGGAAATCGACTGCGTTCTGCTGGACTTGATTATGCCGGAACTGAGCGGGCTGGAGACCTATCGCCGGATGCGTGCGGTTGATCCTCTGGTGCGAGTGGTATTCGCTTCCGGTTACAGCACCGGCGAGATTCTGCGTGACGCTCCCGACGCGTGTTCGGCAGCTTTCATTGGGAAGCCTTATACGCTCGAAGGGCTTTCCATCTCGCTGCGCAAGGCAGGCGTGGGTCTGCCGCGATCTGGGTAAGGTTTCGGGTTGGGAACCGAAGTGCCGCGTGGCGGTTTCCAGACCGGTGAGAGGGGAAGGGATCTCTTTCATGAAGATTTTGGTGGCGGAGGACCAATCGGTATCTCGGCACATTCTGGTAGCAAACTTGCGCAATTGGGGCTATGACGTGATGGCGGTCGAAGAGGGCACGCGAGCATGGGATGTCTTGCAAGCCGGAAGAAGCGCCGCAATTGGTAGTTCTGGATTGGCTCATGCCGGGCATGGATGGAATTGAGATCTGCCGCCAGATTCGCAAAAGCCCGCGGGCGCGGCCAATTTATCTGATTCTTTTTACCGCGCGGCGAGGTCAGGAAGACAAGATCCGTGGCCTTCAGGCTGGAGCCGACGACTACATCACCAAACCCTTTGATCGTGAGGAGCTTCGCGCTCGCGTGCAAGTGGGAATCCGTGTCCTGGAACTCCAGGGAGCCTTGGCGCAACGCGTGCGGGAATTGGAAGAGGCCCTCTCGCGTGTCAAGACGCTGCAAGGGCTGCTGCCTATCTGTTCTTATTGCAAGAAGATACGCGACGATCGCAATTACTGGCAACAGGTCGAAGGATACATCAGCGACCATTCCGAAGCTCAGTTCAGCCACGGGATTTGTCCGGAATGCTATGCGCGGTTCGTCCAACCGGAGCTCGATCGTTTGCACGGTCATGCTGGGAAGATTCTGTGAACACGCATTCAGGTTTCCGATGCTCCGGTTTTCGCCGCTCATCGCCAAATTGTCGGCCACCTGGGAATCATGAACGATATTACCGAGCGTAAACGCGCAGAAGTGGCACTCGATCGTGTCCCGCCGGCGTTGGCAAACCTTGGAAGAGAGGTGACACCATGAAAGTTCTCATTGCGGAAGATGATTTCATTTCCCGCCGCATGCTAGAGGCGTTCCTGGTGAAATGGGGCTATGAGGTTATCGTGGCCACGGAGGGAGAAGAGGCCTGGGGAATCCTGCAAGGAAACGACACACCCCGGCTGGCTGTCCTCGATTGGATGATGCCGGGCAGAGACGGCATTGACATCTGCCGGAGCATACGGCAGCGCAAAGGTCGGCCCTACATTTATATCCTCTTGCTGACCGCCCGGGGGCAGAAGGAAGACATCGTAGAGGGGTTGGAGGCGGGCGCTGACGATTACGTTACCAAACCTTTCGATCCGTGCGAACTGCGGGCCCGCCTACGGGCTGGTCGTCGCATCGTAGAACTTCAGGAACAGCTTGTTCAGGCTCGTGAAGCGCTGCGTGACCAAGCCAGCCGCGACCCCCTGACGGATCTTTGGAACCATGGAGCCATTCTCGGCATCTTGCGAAAGGAAGTCGCGCGTGCATCCCGCACTCATGGTCCCTTTGCCGTCGCAATGGCCGACGTGGATCGATTTAAAGCGATCAATGACGCTTATGGCCACCCGGCCGGCGACGCCGTTCTGCGGGAAGCCTCCCGCCGCCTGCGGGGAGCCATGAGAACCTATGATTCCCTGGGGCGTTACGGAGGAGATGAGTTCCTGGCGGTAGTCCCAGGATGTGACCCGGCAGCGGCCGCCCGCTTTGCCGAAAGCTTTCGCGCCCGCATCGACCGCAAAGCCATAGAAACTCCGGAAGGCATGATTACCGTCACCCTCAGCCTGGGAGTAGTGGCGCTCGAAGACCTGCGCGATTTGAAATCAGAGACGCTCGTCCGCGTCGCCGATGCCGCCCTTTATCGCGCCAAGATCGCGGGACGGAATCGAGTGGCGTTGGCCACCCCTCAAGACGTTGAGAAAGAGGTGTCAAAGCATATCCAGAAATGTGAGCGGCCGGGCCCTGACGAGTCTCTAACGGACCTGCCCACGCTCGATCCACCCATCTGATCAAAAGGTGCGCTCGTTCGAGCACAGAAGGCAGGACCAGTTAAAGTTACCGAGCGGTCAGAGAGTCCGAGCAACCAGCAACGCTTCTTCCGCTAGTGTGCGCCGAAATGGCGGCTGCCGTTAAGCGCCCTTCGTTTCGGGGAGCCGGTAAAACCACTTTCTTTTCTTGCCAAAACGCTGTACTCTCTCGCCGCCTTACGCGGTTGCTTTCCCCGCGAAGAACCTATAGCAAAACTTATGACGCTATAGGAGCACCTTAATAGATTTAGGGATTATTTATATAGGCATGATTCAGAACAATATCGATCCATATGAGTAGAATGGAGGAGAGCTGATGCAGCGGATAGCGTCGCGACTGATGATGGGCCTGGTACTCGCTTACGGCTTGATGGCCCCCGCAGGCTTGGCCCAGGCGCCTCCGGTGGCCGGGGCGGCGTCCCCACCGGATGTCCAAGCCCGGATTGCCACACTCGAACAGCAAGTAGCGGATGCCCACAACGCCGGCGATAACGCCTGGATGCTGGTGTGCGCCGCACTGGTTCTGATGATGACAGGCCCGGGCTTGGCGCTTTTTTATGGGGGATTGGTGCGGAAGAAGAATGTGCTGGCCACCATGATGCAGAGCTTCATTCTTATGGCGGTGGTCACTGTCCTGTGGGCATTTTTCGGCTACAGCCTAGTCTTCCATGGCGGCAATCGGTTCATCGGGGGTCTCGGTTACCTGTTCCTGCACGGAGTGGGCGCCGCTCCCGACCCGGATTACGCGGGAACCATTCCCCAGCAAACCTTTATGGTCTATCAGCTCATGTTCGCCATCATCACCCCGGCCTTGATAACCGGTGCGTTTGCAGAACGAATGAAATTCAAAGCCATGTTGCTATTCATGGTGCTCTGGTCGATCATCGTTTATGATCCCATGGCGCACATGGTCTGGGGCAAAGGCGGCCTCTTGAACGCCTCCTTGGGTGGAGTGGTTCCCACACTGGATTTCGCGGGCGGCACGGTGGTGCATGTGACATCCGGCGTTTCGGCGCTGGTATGCGCGTTGTATCTGGGGAAACGTGTGGGATTCCCGAAGGAAGCCATTCCCCCGCACAGCGTGGTGCTGAGTGTCGTGGGTGCCTGCTTGCTTTGGGTGGGATGGTTTGGCTTCAACGCCGGCAGCGCCTTGGCGGCGGGGAGCCTGGCTACCAGCGCTTTCGTGGCCACGCACTTCGGCGCTGCCGCGGCGGCGCTGGGGTGGTCAGCAGCGGAGTGGTTTGTCAATGGCAAGGCCAGTGTTCTGGGCGCAATCTCCGGCGCCGTCGCCGGGCTTGTGGCCATTACGCCCGCCGCGGGCTTCGTGGGGCCGATGTCCGCTCTGGCGATCGGCGCCCTCGCGGGCTTGTTCTGCTACCTGATGGTCACGCGAGTCAAAAGCAAGTTCGGTTATGATGATTCCTTGGACGCTTTCGGTGTCCACGGAGCGGGTGGCACGCTGGGCGCGATCCTGACTGGTGTGTTTGCAGTCAAGGCAATCAATCCCATCTTTAAAAATGCGCAGGGGACGACAACAGCAGTCGGGTTGATAGATGGCCACCCCACTCAGGTGCTCAACCAGCTTGTGGGAGTCGTTATCG
>CAWGTQ010000035.1:0-114357 GCA_963825395.1 uncultured Acidobacteriota bacterium
TGCCCTATGCGCCGAGCGCCCGGGCCGAAACCCGTAGCTGTGATCGGAAAATGTCCGGTCCCAGCGCTTTTGCAGAACCTGCAGCACCGCCTGCTGAATCCATCGATCCAGCACGGTGGGAATGCCCAACTTGCGCACTCCTCCTCCGTCCGGCTTGTCGATTTCTTTCCGCCTCACCGGTTGCGGCTGGTAGGTCCCGCTGAGCAACTGTTCCCGAATGGTTGGCCAGTGCTGTTGCAGAAATCCCGGTAGTTCGTGAACCGTCATGCCGTCCACGCCGGGACTCCCCTTGTTCGCCTTGACTCGTTTCAATGCCCGCTTGCAGTTTTCCCGCTCGCAGACTTCTTCCATCAACGGTTCGGTAATGGCCGGGTTTTCGGTCTCGCACTCCGCCGTAGACGATTCGGTCCCTGCCGGGATGAGCTTCGGGGCTTCACCCTTCACCTCTTCCCCCCAGGCCAACTCGAGTTGGTTTTTCTGCCGCCTGTCGCCCATGAGTCGCGCTGCCTACTCGCCGCTCCCTTTACCCCCCTCGCGGGGGACCGTTTGGGCCTTCGACAGTTGCCTGCCTACTTTGCCCGCTGCTGACTTCTGCCGCCCGGTCAGGATCGATCGCTCGATCCTCAGTCCCGATTCCGAGACAAACGGCAGACCTCCCGAGGTAAGTTCGACCGCCTTCCGTACGCAACCGTCGGATTTACAACCAGTGCCTTTGATGGATATGGGCTTCGCGGTCATACGCCCGCTCGCCCGGCACCGCATGCCTCTGATCCGCTTTTTGTACATCGGCTCGTACGTTTGCTCCCCGCTTCTTTCCGACCCCGTCTCGCGACGACGCCGTTGCGCTTCGCTATCACTTCACCTCCATCAGGTTGTGAAAAGGACTTTCACCTCCAAGCTGTCGAACATGCTCGGCACACGTAATTATCCTCCGGCAAAGCCGGAGGCATTACGGTTGCTGGCCCCTCAAAGGGGCCTGATCGCAACCGATCAAAATCAAAACCCGCGCCTTGCCACGTCGGCACTAATTGGCGAAAGGTGAGAGGGCTTGGGTGAAGCAGACTGCTGAAAATGTCAAACTCCTACTGCCACCCCGGCAGAGCCGGGGGATCTCCTAACTGTATTAGCGATGACGTCGTACGGGGAGTTGCGTCCAAGCATCCTTTTGTGCGAGTTGACTGGAAGGGACTGCGCGAGAAAGCCTCACGAAACGTGGTCCAACCCTTCGAGCACGACTCGCGATACCTCCGGGACTTGCTCTTAGCGATTCGGAATCTTCATTTCGACCTTGCGGATTTACCTTTGCCCGTTACTCGAGTTGACGAAAGACCGCGAGCTGTCAGCCCAGTTGATTGCCGGGCTGAAATTGCTTCGAGCGACCCTGGACGTGAAGCTCCATGAGCTTCGCAAGGTTAAGGCGCCGACTTTCGACGCATGAAAACAAAGGGAGGATGATGATGGGCGCACGTCAAACAATCCTGGATCCAAGTCAGAACAGCCCGGAAGTTCGGGAATTTGAAAAGGCCCTTTGCCAGCGGGTCGTGGGGCAGGACCGCGCGGTACGGCGCCTGGCGCGGGTCTACCAGGTTTATCGCGCGGGACTTTCCACGCCCGGACGGCCGGTGGTAAACCTCCTCTTTCTCGGGCCCACGGGCTCCGGCAAAACACGCCTGGTGGAAGCCACCGCGGAAGTCCTCTTTGGCGAGCCGCGTAGCGTGGTAAAAGTGGATTGTGCGGAATTCCAACACAGCCACGAAATCGCCAAGCTGATCGGCTCGCCCCCAGGGTACCTCGGCCACCGTGAAACCCAGCCCCTGATCACCCAGGAGGTGCTCGACCAGCACCACACGGAGAAGATCAAACTCTCGCTGGTCCTGTTTGACGAAATCGAGAAAGCCTCCGACGCGCTCTGGCAGCTCCTGCTCGGCATCTTGGACAAAGGCACCCTCACGCTGGGTGATAACCGCCGCGTGGATTTTTCGCACACCATGATTTTCCTCACCTCGAACCTCGGCTCGCACGAAGTGATGAACCTGATGAACGGCGGGCTGGGCTTCGCCGCCAACCGCAGCGATGAGGATGAGGAATTGGACCAGAAGATATACCGGGCGGCCACGGAGGCGGCGCGGCGCAAGTTTTCGCCGGAGTTCATGAACCGCATCGACAAGGTCATTGTGTTCCGCGCCCTCACCCGCGAACACCTGGAGAAGATTCTCGACATCGAACTTACTCGCGTGCAACAACGCATCATCAACGCCACCGATGGGCGCCAGTTCGTGTTTCGTTGCACGACAGCGGCGCGGGACTTCCTGCTGCGCGAAGGCACGGACATCAAGTTCGGAGCGCGCCATCTGAAACGCTCCATCGAGCGCCACCTGGTCTTTCCCATCTCGAACCTGCTTGCCACCGAGCAGATCCAGCTCGGCGACCTCATCACCGTGGATTTTGATGCCATCCTAGGTAAACTGATCTTCGTCAAGGAGGACCAGGGTGCGCTCGTGCACAGTGAGGAGGAGACTACGCAAGAAACTGCGTTGGTGCCGGTTTCCGTGCGAGCCGCGGGGGCTTCGCGCGCCCTCGCACGGCGCGCCAGCCGGGAGGCATAATCGTATATCCGTACCCTCGCTTTTGGCTTTCAGCGGGGGGTGGCGCGTTTTGCACGTGCGTTTCTCTCCCATTTTGAGAGTTGTCTTTTCACCATATCCTGGAACGAGAGGAGAAGGTGCAGGGGCAGAACGACGCTCCGGCTCGTCAATGGAACCTAAGGATGCTCACGATGTTGGAGAAATCATCCGTCCAGACTCGCGAACCCGGCGCAGCCCGGAGTGCCGTCCAGCGTGAATCACTCTTCAGCACTTCCAGATCGCTCTCGATTGCGGGCCATCACCACCCACCAGGAAGCGAACTTGCCTTCTCGCGATTCGTCTTCGCTGACGTGCGCCTCATCGTTCGTCAAACAGGCCAAACCCGCATCGTTGGCCAAGTCGCCCAACACGCCATGAAGGTCCAAGTAACGATTGCTGATGTGAAAGGCCAGAATACCGTTGGGGGCAAGCTTGCTCAGGTAAAGGGCCAAGGCCTCGCGGGTCAAAAGGTGCGTGGGGATGGAATCACCGCTGAAGGCGTCCAGCACCATCATGCCATAGCAATGGGCGGGAGCATCGCGCAATGAGAGGCGCGCATCACCCAGCACCACGCGCACCGGAGGCCCGCAATCGGACAGGTAGGTGAAGTAACGCCGGTTTTGGGCGATGTGCAAGACGGTCGGGTCGATTTCATAGAACGTGAACTGCTGATGGGGGTGATGGTAACAGGCCATGACGCCCGCGCCCAGCCCAATGAGCGCCACATCGTTCTCCACCGGGCTCTCCTGAAAGGCCTCGAACACCTGGCCAATCGGCCCGCTGCGCGTGTAGTAGGCCAGCGGTTCGCACGCGCGGCTGGGATCCAGGCTCTGCACCCCGTGCGCGGTGCTGCCATGAAACAGCACGCGGTAATTTTTTTCGACATCATCGCTAACGTGGTAAACACCGAAGAAGCTGCGCTCGCTGTAGAGAATGTGGCCGAAGGGCCCGGCATAAACCTGGCTGGCCAGGATTAAGGCTGCCACCCCCAGCCCAAAACGCCGGGGCCGCGCGCCAAAGCGCAGGCAGCAGATCGCGGCAGGACCGAAGATGATAAGGTTAAACATCCGCCCCGGCGCCACGCCCTTTGCTTGCAACTCCAGAGTCGCGATGGCGACGGCGAGACCCAGCGCCGCCGGCAAAAGGTAGTCAAGCTTCCGGGCGCGGGGCGTATCCTCTACCCACTCGATCGGCGGGCACAGCATTGCGGCCAGCACCAGCGCCATCGGAAACTCCATCACCGTGCTAAAGATCACCGGCGCCAGCAGGGCGTTGAAAGCACCTCCGAGCACTCCCCCCACGGAAACCCAAAGATAAAACTCGGTGAGATGCTGGGTGGCAGGACGACTGCGGGCCACTTCCCCGTGGCAAACCAGGGCCACAGCAAAGAGGGTCAGCAAATCGATGAGGAGCAAAACCATCAAAGGCAATGCGCCCTTCAATACGACAGGAATCGCGGCGGCCAGAATCAGACAGGGCAGCCGCCGACTTAGCCAAAGATGCGAGAGAAGGGGTTTGCGCGCGAATACCAGCACGAAGCTGAGCAGGTAGAGTGCAAGGGGAAGAACCCAGAAGAGAGGAATGGCGGGAATATCAGTGGTGAGCGCAGTCGTAACCCCCAGCATCAGGCTGGAGGGCACAAAGGCGAGCGCCACCCAGCGCTAGACGCAGGCGCGGCGTGGGACTTTCAGCATGGTCAGCGGCCACTTCTGCAATCGGCGCGTCCAGGGTCTGTGTGCTCACGTGGGCCGAAGCTGCAAGCGGCGAGCGCCACACCAGCAGAATGCAACCGGTCGCCAGCAGTAAGAACAATCCGTAGCACCAGGTCCAGAGCCGGCTTTGATCGCTCAATCGCAGCAAGGGCTCAAGCACGAACGGGTAACTCAATAAACCCAACAGGCTTCCGGCATTGCTCGCGGCGTAAAGAAAGTAGGGGTCGCCCGACGAGGGATGCCCGGATATGCGCGAACCATTCTTGCAGGATGGGGGTGGTGGCGGACAACGCGAAAAAGGGCAAGCCCACCGCTACGACGAGCAGCCGCAACAGCCACCATACGGGATTGGGTTGCACGGGCGGTGTCCATCCGCCGGGTATATGAACCGGCAGCAATGCCAGGGCGGCCAGAATCACCACCACGTGCAAGGCAACCTGTGTGCGTTTTCCCAGTAACTTCGCCGAGGCATGCGCATAAGCGTACCCGGCAAGAAGCGTCACTTGAAAAAATACGATGCAGGTCGTCCATACTGCGGCGCTTCCACCGAGCAGCGGCAGCGCCATCTTGCCAAACATCGGTTCCACCAGGAAGAGTAACGCGGCGCTCAAAAACATCGTCGCAGAAAACGCCGCCACGTAGATCGCCTGCGCCCGGCGCCCACCGGGGTCCGCCGAGTCGGGTAATACATCTGTCTCGGGGGTTGAACCGGACGCGCCTTCCCCCTGCGAGGTGGGAAAACGCGCATTCCAATGGGATCGGATAACGGGCTCACGCATGGGGGCCGAGTTTACCATAGTATTTTCGTGCCGTTGCCTCGGCGAGCCTTCCCCTAATGGCGCGTCTTGGTCCGTCTTCGCCACGATTTATCGCGAAATTTGTGCCTGCTCGGCCACGAAGTCCCGTTGAATTTTGTCGACTGGGGTAGATTGGGCGCATTTTCGTGTAAAGGCCGTGTTTTTCACCAGAAATGTTGTCACCGTCGCGTGTGTTATCATACACATAGCCGGGTCGATCTTCATTTTTAACATCTCTAAGCACCTGACTCCGGGCACGTAGTACCAGACATCTAGCCGTGCTGCGCGTTTTCACCACGACACCACCCTCCACTTAATCGCTTGGCATAATGAATGCCATTGTCGGAAGCGATACTGTACTGATGGCCTCCGGCAAAAAGTTGCTCATCCGTACCGTTATCTAGTTTCCCCAGCCATTTTCCGTATACTATCTCTGACATGCACTTTTGAGTTTCGCCAGGCAAACCGGGAACCAAGCCGGTTGGGCGGAGAAAACGTGCCAGAAACCAAGGATTCCGCGTTCCGACGTGTCCTCAAAAACCTGAGCCGCAGGTCGCGGACGAAGAAGTTCGATTTGTTAAACAAGGTGTTTTGCCCGCGCCCGGAAGATCGTGTGCTCGACGTGGGCGCGAGCGGCGAGGTGTTTCTACAATATTCCCTGGAGGACGTTTACCCGTTTCCCGAGCGGATTGTGGCGGGCGGATACGAGGCCCATGAAATTCTGGCGGCGCGCCGGCATTATCCGCAGCCACAATACGCGCTGTTTGACGGCTGCGCGCTTCCCTTCCCCGACCAGAGTTTCGACCTGGTGTTTTCCAACGCCGTCATCGAGCACATCCTCGGGCCGGGCCGTCAGGAGAAATTCGCCCAAGAGGTCATGCGCGTGGGCAAGAGCTGGTTTGTTACCACTCCGAATTATTGGTACCCCTTTGAAACCCATCATCACTTGCCGTTTTTCCAGTTTCTGCCCCGGCCTCGTTCAGATGCAATACAACCGATTGCTCGGCACGCACATTCCCAAGGGCACCGTCCAGGAGTTAGGTCTGCTTTCCGCGCGCCAGTTACGCCGCTTGTTTCCCACCAGCCGGATTGCCAAAGTTAGGGTCACCTTCTGGCCGGAAACCCTTGTCGCGTATCACCTGCATCCCGAGCGATCCGACGCAATTGCCGATTGACGATGGTCGATTGCCGATCGACGATTTTGGGTTGCGGATTGTGGATTTCCAGTTGTGCGTAAGCGGCGTGGGAGGCCACCTATCGAACATCGGTAATCGACCATCGCAATCCCTTGACCCGCTTCGTGCGCAATGTGAGAATGCAAGAGAGCGGGCTTTCCCCGGCGCGAGGTGTGCATGATCAGCGGACTTCCCTGGGGTCTGGCATTATCGAGTGGCGTCAACACCTACCTGCCGCTCTTCCTTCTCGCCCTTTTTGCGCGATTTGGCCACGTGATTCATCTCTCTCCCCGATTCGCGTGGCTGGATTCAGACCAGGCCATCTTTATTCTGGGCGCGCTGGCGCTCGGTGAAATTCTTGCCCAGAAATTCCCGGTGCTCGACAATATCTGGGACTTCCTTCACACGTTGCTGCGCCCTATTGCCGGAGCCCTCGCTACCGGCGCCACCGTGAGCACCAACAACGCCTTGGAAATTGCGCTGGCCATGGTGATGGGCGGAACGCTGGCGGCCGCTGCGCACTCCACCAAATCCGGCTTGCGTTTGATGAGCACCTCCAAGAGTTATGGCACGGCAAACTTTGCCATAAGCCTCGGCGAAGACGCCGGCGTCCTTACCGCCACGCTCCTTTCCGTCTATGCGCCCTGGGTGATGTTGGCCATCGTCATCATCTTCGTCGTGTTATTTGCCTTCCTCGGACCGCGCATTCTGAGGACTCTGGCCTTTGACCTGAGCATCGCCGGCTCAGCTTTGGGAGGAATCTTCCGGTGGGTTTTTCGGAGGAAGTATCCAACGAATCTCAAGGAAAGCTTGTTGGAGATCGCCCCGGAGCGGCTGGAGACGTTCACCCTGCTGCTGGAGAGGAATGAGGAATTACTCGGAGCCTTGCCGGGTTGGAAGCGTTCCCTGGGTGGGCCGCGCCGGACCTGGGTTTTGCTGACCTCACGCCGCCTGCTCTGGATTGAGTCGCGCCTCTTTCGCAATTCCAAGGCTCAATCGCTGGACTACGGCGAAATCACTTTGGCCAGACACCGCAACATGATCCTTTACTCGCGCGCCGAATTTTTGACCCGGCGGCACGAAAATTACACGCTCACGGTTGCGAGCACTCACATCAGATTCGCGGAGATGGCGGTGCAGATGATCTCGCACCTCGCAGGCCTGGATGTCCAGGCCCCTCAAGCAACCCCCCAGGCTGCCCCGCGGCTTGCTGCACTGCCTCGCTAGCTTGCTTCTCTTTGCGGCGACCAGTAAACCTCGCCACGGATGAATTCTTTGGCGAAGCCGCGCCGCCGCAAAATCCCCTTGCCGTTTTCAATCATCTGCGGGTGACCGCAGAGATAGACCGTCGTGTGCTGGGGCTCGAGCTTGAGTTCATCGATGTATTTGCGAAGGATATCTTCTACCCGCCCGACTTCCCCTTTCCATTGCGGATCTTCCCAGGGCCGGCTGATGACAGGGATGTAGCCGAACCACGGAAACTCATGGGCAAGGACTTCCAATTCGTCGCGATAGGCAAATTCCCAGGAACGGCTGGCGGATTGCAGCACCACTAACTGGGCATCGACAATACGTCCCTGCCGCGCCTCGCGTGCCAGCGCTCTTGCCATACTGACGTAAGGAGCGACCCCCGTCACCGTGCAAACCAAAAGATGCTGCTTGTGACCGCTCTTGCCATCCAAGGCGAAGGTTCCCTTGGCGTTACGCCGCATCAACAGCGTATCACCCACTTGGCGATGATAAAGTGGAGGGGTAACTCTACCTTTCATCACCAGTTCGAAGAAAAACTCCATCTCCGCCTCATGCGGGCACGAGCAGATGGAGTACTCCCGCTCCACCACCTTGCCGTCCTCTTCGATTCCCAGCGTCGCATACTGGCCCGGCTTAAAGGTAATGGGGTGCTCGGGCCGAACCCGGATGGACCACAAATCCTCCGTGTGGTCTTTGCGAAAGATAATCTTCGCTATTTGAAACCTCTCGACAGAAACCGTCATGCGGTCTGAACTCGCCCCCTTCAATCAGTTTCGAGACCTGGCGCACGCTACCCCGCGGGCAATGTGAAACCTCGACCGCGCAGGCTTGGCCCCAAACACGTGGATGGATTGACCACCCTTTCAGAATCGCAGAACTCCGGGCGTGGGTCAACTGGCGAAAGAACGAGGTAGTGGGTCATTTTGATGTTGTAGCGACGAGTTTACCTCGCCAAATGGCGGCGCAAAGCCGCCTCTGCTTCAAATTGACACACCGCCAAGATGGGGTGGAGACTCCGGTGGCGCGGCGCCCGCCCCCACAAAACGGCGCAAAATATTCTGATCTCTCGGAACCAGGAATTTTTCGAATCGGGTTTGCGGCGTCTCAGAGGGCAAAGATTTCGATGCCTCCCACGATCACCGTGATTCAACAGTACGCGCTATGGCCCAGCATTACCGTCCATTTTGCTTATGTCGATTTGCAACAGTTCCCCCCCAGGCGAGACAGATATCGTTCTGCGCCTGAGCCTAAATTGTGTTCGGCCAACGCCCGTAATCTCCACAATTCGAATGAGTTAACTCTAGCAAGCGACTCCATGGGAGCATGGAACTCACATTGCCCTACGTACACATGGCGGGTCGGGTTCTACCACCGGATTAGGTTCGTCGATTCGCTGAAGCTGACTCAAGCTTTGCGGAATACAGCCACTCCTGGGGTGTGCCCGTGCTCGCGGCGACCCAGCACATCCTGTTGACCGGTTGGGGGTTAGTTCGCAATGTAGATCGCGCAGAAGCCCTGGAGCGATTTTGGTGGACACCCATCGCGGAGGGGCCAAGAGGAGGCATATTAATCATTCTCCTCGGTGGCCTCTTGATGGTTCGTCGCCGTGAGGTCATCGCGCGGGTAATAAAGCAGGAAGAGGGAAAGTTCCTCGTGCTTCTGGAATCGGCACCCGATGTCGTCCGCATTTTAGACCCTTCCAGATTGCACATTCTGGGACGCACTCGCAAAGCCGCGGAGTTGGAGGCATACAGCAACAAAGGCATTCTTCACATGACGGCAGATGACCTCCACCCTCCCGAGGACCACCCAAAGGCTTGGGAAAGGTTCGAGAGGCGGCTGGAAGGGGCCGGTGTTTTGCGCCTTCACACCCGGCTGAGGAAAGATGGCCAGCAGGTGCCAGTCGAAGAGAATCAATCACTTGCCGACGGCGGAGGGAAAGGATTTTCCTAAACATCGTCCGGAACATTACCGACCATAAGTGGGCGGAAGAGTGCACTTACAGAGGAAAAACACCCCCTTCACACCCTTATGGATAACCTAAGGGCATCGGCATCACCCTCCAACCCTTAGGTTAACGCCTATGCGGCAGAGCCGGGGGTCTCCCCAACGGAGCATTCTCGCAAGGCGCAAGCCACTTAGGCGTGGACGCTCCAGCTTGAAGCATCCGCCCACCGCCGCACTTCTAAACAGTCCTGGAAATCCGAGACCCCGGTGCACGGAGAACAAGAGCAGAGCGCTTACAACGGGCACGCCTCAGGATGACTGCGCGAAGGGGTTATTCCGTGACCGCTGAAGCCACGCCTTGGTCTCCAAGCCGTTGGGACACCGGGGAGTACGAAAAACCTCGTAGTGAAGCAGGCGCTTCAGTGTACACTACCTTGATCCCAGGGGATAAATTCAAGATTTCGGTTCAATAGTGCGAGGGCGCATATGCGTTTCCTGTCCGGAAGTGATGTTGGCTTACTCGTGCTCGCGGCGTGGCGTGGCGGACAGTCGATCGAGCGGGGTGGATCAGCGCCGAGGTGCCGTCCGCGTACCCGAAAGGCCGCGAGAGGGACTCCCCTCGAAACTGCCAGCCTCTATGTCTTTTACCTGGTCCTCTTTCTGTGCGTCAGCACCTGGGCGTCCGCACAGACTCAGCCACCCGCCGGCCTTGCCACTGAAATACGCGAAACTGAAGGGAATTTGAGCGGCATCTGGAAATGGAACAACGGACATTTCGATGCTAGCTGGAACAATGGAGCCATTGCCACATTATCGGTACAGGTCACTGCTCAGTCCGTTACCTTCAACCGCACGGACTCAAAAGGCTCAACGCCTGGCCTGACTGCCGTGTATACGGGTCAAATCTCAAGCGAAGGCTGCAGTATCAACAACGGTCAGGTAACCTGGACCTGGCCTGGTCATTTTGCCCAACCGCCGACTGGCGCATGGAAAGCAGGTTGGGTGATGTCGGCGGCGGCCGATCCGGCAGCGCCATGCCCACAGCCGGCGCCCAACGATATCGTCATATACCAGTCCAACGGCGTTCTGGTGCATAGCGGTGTGATCACCAGTGTTGAGTCCAAGACCGGCCCAGACGGCAAGCCCGTGGTAGTGATCACCCGTATCACCAGCACGTGGGGGCCATTAGGCTTATATCAGCACGATTCGCTTGATGTTCCCAGCAATTACGGCAATTGGGCTGTCTATCACACGCCGCGAGGTAGCAACATGCTGAAGACCGCCGTGGTATATGTCGGGCCGTTTTCGACGACACACTATGTGACAGACGGTAATGTTATTGTTGAAGTTTTCTTCTTAGATCAGGATTACCAGTCGATCCTGCAATACTTCAAAGATTACTGGATTATTTTGAATGCGCTCCTCAGCTCGTCAACGCCGACGGTAGACCAAGCCAGTTCTTTGATCAACACTTATTCCGTGGTGGGCTAACCCGACGGGCTCCCCCCAGGGCAGCCATCTCTACGACAGATTGACGCCTGTGGGTAAGCCATCTTTGGTATACGACTGCCATGGGTACACTTTTGCGAACGGTACTGTGATCATCAATAATGCTAGCGTCGGCTTCATCCTGAGGGACAATGATTATCACCCACTTCCAGCTTATGACACTAAAATGGTCCTGCACATGGGTCCAGAACCGTGATGACCGCCTGACTTCGCTGGTTTTCGCCAGGTTCGTGAGACAGTAGACTGCAGCACATTTAGACCCACATTTCCATTTTGAACTCCGCTGGGCTTCGGTGATCTCGTCGCCCAGCACCTGACCGACTCACGGCGCGGGAAGAACACGCAGCTTCCGCTGGCGAACCTGCGGAGAGACAAAACCGGCCCATTCTAGGGTCCCTGGCAGCACAAAACACTGAAAGCCCAACTGGACCTTGCAATTAGTGGCGGACGGTTGTACCTTCATGGTAGGGCGAGAACTGAAAACGGAAACTCTGGCTGAAAGTTCAAGTGGAGCTTAAATTCATAGACGCTCGGGTGTAAATTACCGTCGTGGGTGCGGGGAACTATGTAATTGGTGTTATCTTTCCCTGATCGCGGCGGTGTTGTTGATCGTAGCGATGGTCCTTCTGCCTTCTCTGGCAAAAGGCGCAAATAAACTCACCAAGCAGGACATTATCGATCTCTTGACCGGCGATGTGCCCAGCGACGAGATCGCGGCGGTGGCCCGGAAATCGGGGATCTCCTTTCAAGTTACGCCGGATGTCGAGAGGGAGATTCGGGCCGCCAGGGGCACGGAGGATTTGATTCGCACCCTGCGGTCGATCTCCCCTGCTCCCCCTCCGACGCCGAAGACCCCTAGTTCCGCTGTTCTGATGATCGAATCGAACCCTGGCCAGAGCCAAGTCTATATCGATGACGAACCGGTGGGTTCGACGAGCCAGCCGGGCCGCTTGAAGTTGTCGCACCTGGCGACGGGGCAGCACCGGGTGCGCATTTCGCTGAACGGCTACCAGGACCACGAAGAAACCGTCGCGCTCCCGGAAGGACAAGTCACAACCGTCAATGCCACGCTCCAACAGTCAGGAGGATCGCAGACCGAGCCCGGGCAGGGCGTGGGGCGACAAACTGACCCCGGCCAATCTGCCTTCCTGAGTCTCCCCGACGAGTTTCATTTCTGCGGGGAGTTCTGCAACACCTGGAAATTGCAGAACGGGCGTTATGTGAATGCCACGGCGTGCGGCAACTTTCGTGGCATTGGCTCCTCCGTATGGACGGTGGAGAAGTTTACACGCGAGTCCGTCATCTTGCATCGCCTCGATTTTCCGCCGCTTCAAATTTATGTCGCGAACTACACCGGCCAGGTCTCCAGCGACGGGAACAGTCTTGTCAATGGAGCGATTGACGGCACTCCCCAGCCGTTCAGATTGACTTGGGGGGCGGCACTTAACTCGATTCCCGGCTGCAGGAACTGATCGACGCAGACGGTGCCGCCGCTGATTGCCGCGTGCGGCATTCTCACTGCGGCCCGAGCGGACGACACCTTGCGGAAGTCACTGAACCCACGCCTAGGGTCCGCAATGGGTGCTCTTGACTGTGTCCGTCCTGCAGACCCATTGCGACGCGGCCGGGGATGTGCTCCGGGCGGGACGCGAAAGAAGGTTATGCCTCAAGCCAGGGCGACGTGAGCTTTTTGGGGATCCGCAGGAGCAGGAAGAGATTGGGATGAAAGCTTGCTTTTGCCGTTAGCAGGCTTGCGGGATTCAACCTTCCATTGTCCATCAGCCTTCCGCAAAGTGTAGCGCTGACGGATGGACAACTCCTTCACCTGGGGACTCTGAAACCTCACGTCGGCTTCCGCCGTGTCTTCACTGAACTTCACTTGCTCAACCTGCATATCCATGTTGCTAAAGGCGCCATGCGGCAGGTCGCGAACGTGATCTGCGATAGCCGACGGAATCTCCAACGGAGTGAGGAGATTTTGTGCTGACGGAGGTACGTCCTGAAGGGCCGTGGCTCCCGGAATATCGGACTTAGAGGCTTGCAAGGGTCGAGGAGGCTCCGGCTTGGAGGGCTTGGTAGCTACATGTGCTTTAGGCACGGCGGCCCGAGGGCGGATTTGACCTCCGTCCTTCGGCGCACTTAGCAAGGTATCGAGTTCCTTCTCAATCTGGGCGATGCCTTTCTTGTGACTTGCCCGGGCTTTGTGGTGCCGCCAGTTCACAATGGGCTGGGCTAAATACCCGCTTACGGCGAGGAATGGTTTCCATGGTATGAGAAGGAGGAGCAGCAAAGCTGCGCAACTCCAATATCCCCAAATAGCTAACGCACAGACCAGCATAGCCTGCAAGGCAACACGAATTTCCGATTCAGTGGTAATCATTTTTTCCTCATCTTTTGAGCGCATCCCTGTGATGATGGTCCGCGCTTCAGAATTTTCGGCGTTCAGCCTTGCCGGCTACAGGCCCTGCTGCTGGAATTCCCCAACGACAAAGCCGACCGCTTGCCAACTTCTAACCTGCAGCACCCTTATGTAAGGCAACCGGGGGACCATATTGGGTCAATCTGGTGATTGGAGGATAACCCGCACCGATTCTTGGGGTTACACAAGAAATTCGGAAATCTGCGTCAAGGCGGTAAGCAATCAAAGTGTCCCGATCCGAACACTCTGATCTAAATCGATACGGGAATATCTATCGGCCCTTATCGGGAAGTTGCTCGCGCTCATTCGTGCGCCAGTCAATGAGCAAACCGCCCTAACCCGTCAGCTTCAGAAAGTGTTGGATTCTCAAGGGCCGATTTGGCATGATGAAGGATCATCGAAGGTATGGACCTCTTGCAGTTTTGCCAAGTCAACACGCTTGACTTGGCATGACTGATACGACCGGCCGAGAAGGTTTCTTCCAAGGAGAGGCGCGGCCCGAGTCACAATTCCATACCCAGGATCGGCGGGTTTCGACGTTGAACAGGGCTCGACTTGGCAATTTTCGATCTGAAAGGCCAACACAATGGGCAAAGAGAGCGGCGACAATTTGGACAAACCGATAGCAGCCGCAGGGACCGATGGAATCGAACCCCCTGACCAACCTCTTCCCTCGCTGATGGTTCTTGCCATTGACGACGACCCCAAAATGCTCAAGTTTTATGAAGCGGCACTAAGTGACGAGGACGTCCGCGTTACGAGTTCGACAGATCCACTCAATGGAGTGGAGTTGGCGGAAACTCTCAGTCCTAGTTTGATCATGCTGGACCTTACGATGCCAGGCATTGATGGAATGGAAGTCCTGCGGCGAATTCGGCTCCGCGATCCGGAGGCACGGGTAGTTATGATAACAGGGGATTATTCCATCGAGTCTGCCGTTAAAGCCATTCAGGCGGGAGCCACGGATTATGTTTGCAAGCCCATAAGCCGGGAGAAGATTCGCAAAATCGTTCAGGAAACGCAGGAGCAAGAGGAACTAACATTACGTGAGAACACGCTGGAAAAACAGTTCGCTGAAGTATTTAGCTTGGAAGGCATGATCGGTCGCTCTCCGCGGATGCTAGAGGTTTTCGACTTGGTTCGCCGTGTTGCGCCACACCTGCGGACGGCCCTCATCACGGGGGAAACAGGAACAGGAAAGGAGTTGGTGGCTCGAGCTTTGCATAAGCTGAGCCCTCGGGCCCAGAATCGTATCGCGGTGTTCAACTGCAGCGCCCTCGTTGACACCCTTGCCGAAAGCCAACTGTTTGGTCATCGGAAGGGGGCTTTTACGGGGGCAATTAGCGATCAGGCGGGAATCTTCGAGTGGGCCGATGGGGGGACGCTCTTTCTGGATGAGGTGGGCGACTTAAGCCAGGCAGCCCAATCGAAGCTCTTGCGAGTCTTGGAAAACGGCGAAGTGCAGAAGTTGGGACTTCCGCAAGCCATCTTCGTCAACGTGCAAGTGATCGCTGCGACTAGCCGTGATTTAAGTGTCGAAATGAAGTCCAACCGGTTTCGACCCGATCTCTGGTACCGGCTGAATATGGTGCAGATTCAACTCCCTCCTTTGCGGGAGCGCCGCGAAGATATCTTGTTGCTGGCACGGCGCTTTCTTCTGGATTTCGCTGCCCAGTACCGCAAGGAGATTCACAGAATCTCGCGACGGGCGGAGTCTGCCCTGCTGGCTTATTCCTGGCCTGGAAATGTTAGAGAATTAGAAAACGTCATCGGCCGTGCGTGCATGCTCACCCGAACCAAAGTGCTCGATTTGGAAGACCTCCCCGAAGAGGTAAGGAATCAATCTGCTCGGGGGGGCGCATCAGCTGCCACTTTGGAGGAGGCAGAGAAACAAGCCGTCATTTACGCTCTAGGCGAAACGAAGAATAAGACCCTCGCAGCGCGCAAGCTTGGTATAAGTCGCGCGCGGCTTTATCGCCTGATGGAGAAGCACGGTTTGGCCGAGCAGCCTTCCGCTGAGGAATGGTTCAAAGAGGCCGCCGGAGAGTCGTAGATTCTCCTAACGTGAAGTACTGAATCCGGACTAGGATTCCTCGGGGCACAGGCTTATGCCCTAGCCTCGAGGGATTGAAGGGCATAGCCGGTTTGGGCGGCTGGCACGAACTTCCCTCGCTCGTTCCCCAATGACCTTATTACTCCCTTTCCGTTTCGGAGTCCGCCCCAGGTACCATCATCAATTGTAAGGAAGGCAGAAACCATGTCAGGGTCAAACTGTTTTCCGGATTGCTGCATGATTTCCTCGCGGGCTAGGGCAAATGTCGTGGCCGCGTGATATGGCCGGTTGGAAGTCAAGACATCCAAGGTGTCGGCCACAGCAAAAATCCTGGCTCCCAGTGGAATCTGGGTACCAAATAGGCCCTGAGGATAGCCTGTGCCATCGAACCGCTCGTGGTGGGTCAGGACAATTTCCGCCGCGCCCTCAAGGAACTTGATGTGCTTCAAGAGGCTATACCCCACCGCCACATGCGCTTCCATCACCGAGCGCTCCTTATCCGTTAGGAGGCTAGGCTTCATTAGGATGGCGTCGGGGATCCCAATTTTCCCGATGTCGTGCAAAAGAGCGGCCCGCGCTATAGTTTTCAATTGCTCCTTGCTGCAGCCCATCACGCTCGCCACCTTCATGGCGTAGGCCATCACGCGTCGCGAATGCCCGGCCGTCTCGTTGTCTCTTAAATCCAAAGCTGCGGCAAGTGCCTGCAGGGTCTCATCATAGCCCTGCTCGATCCTCGACTTCGCCGTGCGGAGTTGAGCGGTCCTCTGTTCAACCATTTCCTCGAGGTGCCGGCGATAATTCTCCAATTCAGATTCGAGCTTCTTTCGTTCCAACACCTGGTTGATGCTGACTATGACGGCCCCAATATTCAGAGGCTTCAGCAGGTAGTCGTCAGCCCCCTCTTTCATTGCCTGAACGCCCAGCCGGACGTCACCCTCGCCGGTTACCATCACGAAGGCCGTGCGGGGGTCCTTCTGCCGAATGAATTGCAAGACTCCAGGCCGCTCATGCCGGGCATGTGAACATCGGATAGAACGACGTCGAATTCCTGGGTGTTTATCCAACGCAACGCTTCTTGACCGCTCAGGCACCCAAAACAATTGCAACCCTCCTGCCGTAACATCTCAGCAAGCAGCTTCACGATGCTGGGCTCGTCGTCTACAATCAAAATTCTGTGTTTTGAGTTGGCGCTTTCTTGAGTTGAGCGTGATTGAGTCTCCGTCATGCTTATCGAACCTCGTTCCTGCCGAAAGATCCATCCATTGGACCACGGCTCGTCAGGTTGCGTTCACTTTCGGGACAATAGACTGAGGCCTACTCCAAGAGGCCCCAGGTTTTTCACCAGCTGGCTCAAAAAAAAGGGAATATGCAGACTGCGAAAAGGACGAGACTGGCAGCGAACGATCTTTTCGCGATTGTCCGTTACGCCCGCGGTTGCGTTTCGTGTGTCGACCACGAGAGAACCCGCGCGGACCACCTGATCGCGATCAATAAAACTATGGTCTGTGATGATCAATGTACACATGCATGCTTCCGCCGCAAGATAACGATGACGTTGGAAAGCACCAAGAGACCCAAGAAAGCTCCAGTCGTGTCAATGGCGCAGTCGAACAAGGATGAGTGCCGTCCGGGAACGAAAGCCTGGTGAAACTCATCCGTAAGCGCGTAGCATCCCGAAGCCAATAGCGCCCAGAAGGCAACTTTTCGCGACCAAGAAGGATCCCCCGCGGGTTTCAGAGTATTATAGAGGAACACCGCTAGTACCGCATACTCCGTCAGGTGGGCAGATTTGCGTAGCAAGTGGTTTATCAGGCCCAGATTCTGCGGAGGAATTGTGATAGAAAGCCAATCAAGGACAATCGAGATAAATCTCGCAGAGGAAGCCGAAGAGTACGGGGCCCTCGAAAGGTCAAAAATCGTCACTGCCCACGTTGCAGTCAGAAGCAACCAGATTTTTCTTGTAAACAGTTCCATAAGATCAGCTACACCTATCACCGGGGGCAAACAAATAGGGTCCTTGGTACATCGGGTGAGTCGAGGGTCTTGGGGTCACACGCTGAATCAGGTTCGAAATCCATGGGAGGCCCAGTTTTGCGCAATGCACGCTGCGATTCAGGGTAAGGCTTCGCCATGCTCCCTTAGGTAATAGGCTCCGGCGATTTAAGTATTCATAGCACCAGAGGAAAGGCGTCTTGCTGTTTCCGATATCGATGAAAAGCACATGGAGTACCAACCGCGCCAAGCTGCCACACTTTCCTTTAACCCAAGTGAATTGAAGAGATCAGAGTGAATCAAAGCAATTAATGTGTCCTGATCAACCTCCATCGACATGTCCAAGAAAGTGCGAATGCCTCGATTCGATACAGAGGCTTGGCGGAAACAAAATCTCCGTTTCGGTATTTGAAGCCATTTTGGGTACGTGCGATTGAGTTACCCGGTTATTGCCCGGTGCCGGATAGGACTTCGCCAACGGTCTTGACGAGAATTCTAAAGTCCAGCAAAAGGCTCCAGTTATTGACGTACTCCTTGTCGAGCTCAACGTAGTTTCGGAAGGAGGGATCCTGGCGGGCCGTGACTTGCCAAAGCCCGGTCAGTCCCGGGGTTACATCCAGGCGGCGAAGGTCCTCAGGAGCGTACTGGGTGTATTCACCGCACGCGGGGGGGCGAGGTCCGACCAAGCTCATTTCTCCCTTGAAGACGCTCCAAAGCTGAGGTAATTCATCGATGCTGAATTTCCGCAGGTACCTGCCGACCCGCGTGACCCGCGGATCAGCGGCTATCTTGAACAAGACTCCATCGCGTTCATTCAGGTGCTCGAGTGATTCTTTCAAGTCCTCTGCGTTCTCGACCATCGTTCGGAATTTGTAACAGATAAAAGTCACCCCTTTTTTACCCACGCGCACTGACCGGTAAAAGACCGGCCCCTTTGAATCCAGCTTAACGACGAACGCGACGACTGCGAAGAGTGGCGACAGGACGGCCAACGCGATTCCAGACAGCCCGATATCCAATAGTCGTTTAATCATGAGGGATAGCATGGGTGTGAATAGTGGACAAAGGGCCAATGTTGGCAACTGCCCGATGTACTCGATGGGCTGCTCGCTTGCCATGCCGTCATAGAGATCTGGGACGACGCGGGCCTGCACGCCGGCAGCTTGTGCCTTTCGCGCGATGTCCTTGACTAAATGTCGGTCCGTGGGCACGCTGATGAGAATCTCATCAATGAAATGTGCCCGGGCGATCAATGGCAACTGGTCCACGGTTCCGAGGAGAGGAGCCACCTCATCCACCTTCCCTCGGGTATTTGACCGGGGGGTGCGGCGGCGGCACACGAAGCCTTTCACGACGTAGCCTAAATGCGCGTTTTGCTCAAGCTGCCGCTGAAGGAGATGGGCAAAACGACCGTTCCCTACAATCAAAACATTGCGCTTTTCCGTGAGTCCGGGGATGGACTGGGACCGAACAAACTTCCGCCAAACCGCCAGCGAAATCCAGGTCAAAATGACCGCCAAGGCAAAGGCGCCGGCCGAACCGGCCCTGCTACCACCGAGATATGCCTCGGTCCCGGTTATGATTCCAGCGCATATGACTGAGTCGGCTAACAGTTTGAGATCTTCCGGGTAACTCCTCTTACAAGAAAAATTGTACAAACCGCGCAAATCGGCAAACAGAACAACCAACACGGAAAACAGAAACATGAAGCCCAGTGGCGCAAGATCGAGGAACTCCTGGCGCCAGGGATTCTGCATGCCCAGGGTATATGCGAGAAGGACGAGGTGGGCAATTCCTGTGCTTATCCACACCAGGCAAAAGTCAGTAACGAGGAAGAATTTATGCTGGAGCGACTGGCCTTTAGCTCTGGGGGCGAGCACCATCTCATTCTGCTTGCGCCGTTCGATCAGGCAATTTGGTTTGCATTGGCTGATCGGTTCGACTGCAATCATAGGAAACTCCAAATGGGCGAAATGCCCGAGCCCGCTTGATTCAGTTCGCGGGATTAGCCCGGGTTTGCTACAAGGGTCAGCAAGGGTGGAGCTTTAGAGCCTGTGGGAAGACCTCGATCTGTGGCCGCGGGTGGCACCACCGCTTGTTAACTTTCGAGGGGTCGGTGGGATATCCAGGCTGGAGAGGGTTACGCATCGAATCCCGCGGGGGCAGGACCAATCGCCTCCACGTCATCGGCATTCACTTCGACGGCCGCGGCCTGCCGGATGAGCTCCACGGAAAGCACAACTCGCAAGCCCCCGGATTGGCGCACCAAAAACCCTGTCATATCCGCGAGCGGGCCGGATTTGATCCGCACCTTCTGGCCAACTGCCAGATAGGGGTGAGGTTCAAACTTGCACGATTGCAGCCGGTCGCGGAGACTCACTATTTCCGAATCCGGTAGCGGCCACGGACCATTTGCAGAACCTACGATGGATACCGCACCGGGAAGACCTAGAGCCTTGAAGCGTTGGCGGGGATCAATTCTGAAGAAGACATACCCCGGAAACAAGGGCAGCTCGACTCGTACTTTACAGCCATTCTTCCAACGATGTACGGTCTCGTACAAGGGAAGGAAGCACTCAATGGCGCGAACCCTTAGATCCTCCTGGACGCGCTTTTCGTGTCGCGGATAAGTTTGCAGCGCGTACCAGTAGGCGAGGGGAGTCTCAAGCTGAATGTTGCCACGCTGGTCTTGTGCGTTTCTACTCGGTTGTTCTAAGGCTTCGCCATGCTCATTTAGAGCATGGGCCCCGCCCATTAAAGGTTTCATAGAGCCTCGCAACGGGAATCTTTCCGTCTTCGGCGTGGAGATAATGCACAAGGAATGCCAACCGTAGCGATGCCCCTGATCTTTTTGCATTTTGAGTGAATTGAACAGATTAGAGTAAGTCGAGGTACCTAATTCTCATGGAACTAACACCCATGGAGATGTCCGGGAAGGTGGGATTGTTACGAATTGATACGCGGCTTGACTTAGCCAAGATCCCTGCGCTTTCGGAATCTTGCAAAACATAGTGACATTTATTCTCTGTAGCGGCGCACCGGGAGGAACGGACTACAGGCGTCCTTCGCCCAAAGTGCGGGCTCAAGATGACAGGAGAGTGTGTTCGCTCAAAGGTTTTTTCAAAGCCCCAGGGGACGGAC
Source organism: uncultured Acidobacteriota bacterium (assembly GCA_963825395.1). GTDB lineage: Bacteria > Acidobacteriota > Terriglobia > UBA7540 > UBA7540 > Bog-366. The sequence continues at coordinate 20,621 of CAWGTQ010000035.1, forward strand.
CTGTGCCGGTCGCCGCAACAACACCTCCAACCCACCCGAGGTCTCTCCGGGCGCTGTTAAGGCAGGTACGCCCACGATGTCTTGCCCACAGCTCAAGGGCGCGACAGTTGACTTTTTCCAAATAAAGTGGCGGTATACTATTGACAGGGTTTGAAACTCTCTAGGGCAGGCCATGACGTCCTCCGGGTTGGTACTCGGCCTCCTACGGCTACCATCTGGTAGTTCTCTCTATTCTTGTGTCCTTGCTGGCCGCATGGGCCGCACTCGACCTGGCCGGCCGGGTAGCCGCCGCCCGAGGCCGATCTCGCCTGGCTTGGCTGATGGGTGGGGCGCAGCGAGTGGCATTGGCACCTGGTCAAGGCATTTCACCGGAATCCTGGCTTCAGCTTGCCGGTACGTGGAATACGAGTGGCCCACGGTCTTGATATTTCCTCCTGCCTATTCGCTTCGCCGTGACCATCATGTTGTGAGCGGCGAAACATAGAAGGTGCTACATGATCGATTATTACTTCGCAGGCATGTGATGGGAATACGAGAGGGGTCCTAACGGATGGTGCGCTTTCGCATTTCGAACTTGGCCCGGCACGCGGCACTCGCGTGGTGCTGCGTTATGGACTCGCTTCGCTTCGTCGCGGCGGCGATGGGGTTGTCCCTCATCCTGATCACTCTGGGTTGCCGCGCCTGTTCGGCGCTTTCTCCTTCGTCGCCATCGCCATTGCCTTTTGGTTTGGGGGGACAGGTCGAGTCTTCTTCCGTTACTTCGACTTGGCTTTTCCTTTTTCCTTTTTCCCGTCACGGAAGTCCGGGGCTCTGGTTGGCAATCTTTCTTGCTATTTACGCGATGTTCGGTGGGTTGGTGGGCTGGTTTAGCGCTTCGCGCCACGTGCCGAGCGTCTGCTCGCGAGGCGCGGGACAACCTGGAAATGCGTGTTGCGGAGCGAACCAGCGAGCCGCGCGGGCAGAACAGGAGCTGCGACGCAGCGAAGAGCACTTGCGGCTCGTCATCGACACCGTTCCGGCCTCATTCATACCGGTTGCCCGGACGGCTATCTCGACTATTTCAACCGACGCTGGCTGGACTACGTCGGCCTTCCTGGAGGAGATTTCAGGCTGGAAATGGGTGGAGGTCAATCATCCCGAAGACGTTACCGCTACGGTGGAAGAGTGGCGCAGGTGCATTGCCACAGGAGAGCCTTACGAACACGAATCACGCCTGCGGCGGGCGGATGGGGAATATCGTTGGATGATTCACCGCAAAGTGCTGCGCGACGAGCGCGGAAACATCGTGAAATGGTATGGATCGAGTGTCGATATCGAGGACCGCAAGCGGGCGGAGGAGGGGCTCCGTGCGGTGGTATACGAGAGGGCACACCTGTCAGCAGTTCGCGCGGAAATCGGCATGGCTTTGGCGCGCAAAGATAGTTTGAGGGAAATCTTGCGCCTGTGCGCAGAGGCCATAGTTCAGCACCTCGACGCGGCCTTTGCCCGCATCTGGACACTCAGCACCAATGACCATGAATTAGAGTTGCAAGCCAGCGCCGGAATGTACACACGACTGGACGGAGGTTACAGTCGAATTCCGCTGGGAGAAATCAAAGTCGGCCAAATTGCCCAGGAAAGAAAAGCGCATCTGACCAATGATGTTCAAAGCGATCCGCGGATTAAAGATAAGGATTGGGCAAAGGGTGAAAAGATAACCTCCTTTGCCGGTTACCCGCTCGTGGTCGAGGTCGGACTGTGGGCGTTATGGGAATGTTCTCGCAAAAACCGCTCAGTGAAAGCACTCTTGACACCCTATCGATCCTCGCGGACGGCATCGCACAAGGCATCGAGCGAAGCGGGCAGAAGAGGAGCTGCAGCGCAGCGAGGCTTTCCTTGCCGAGGGGCAGCGGCTTACCCGCACGGGGAGTTGGGCATACAACCCCTCCGGGTTTTTTGACATTGGTCCCAGGAAATGTTCCGCATTTATGGCTTCGACCCGGCAAACGGCGCGCCCACACTAGCGCAATATCTAGGCGCTATCCACCGCAGGACCGCGAGTTCGTCGCGGGGACCATAGAAAAAACATTGGCGCAGGGCACGGATTATGACGTAAAGAAACGCACCTGCGGCCGGACGGCGAACTTCGTTATATCCGTTGTGTCGGCGCCCCCGTTTTCGATAACGGAATCTTGAAAAGTGTCGTCGGCACAGCGATGGATGTAACCGCGCAAGAACAGCTCACGCAGGCACTTCAGCGCTCGTTCGAGGAAGTGCGCATGAGCGAGGCCCGGTTGAACCTGGTGGTCTCCCAGCTCCCCGCCGTCCTCTGGTCCACGGACAAAGAATTGCGATTCACCTCCCACATGGGGGCCGGTCTGCGCGTCCTGGGCATCGGACCGAATCAACTGGTGGGGAAAACAGCAGACCAGTACATGTTAAGTCTTGGACTCCCTCTAGGCCGACCCGACCCCCGACGGGCTCTGGCAGGAGAGTCGCTTAACTACGAGGTCATAATCCAAGGCCGCGACTACGATGTTCATGTTGAGCCGCTGCGCAATGCGGCAGGAGAGATTACGGGAACCGTGGGCATTTCCTTGGATGTGACGGAGCGCATGCGGGCGGAAGAGGCGCTACAAAGATCGCACGACCAGTTACGTGCGCTCGCTGCACGGGTTGAGAAGGTCCGTGAAGAGGAGAGAACGAGGCTGGCGCGTGAAATCCATGACGGGCTGGGCCAAGCTTTGACGGCCATCAAGATCGACTTGAGCTCGCTTTGTCACGACATGCCTGCAGAAAAGCAACATCAGTCTGAGTCCATCATGAAACTGGCAGATGAGACAATTCGATCCGTACGCCGCATCTCTACCGAACTGAGGCCGGCGGTTCTCGACACCTTGGGTCCTGTGGCCGCCGTCGAATGGGCGGCGGAGGAATTCGAGGCTCGCACCGGGATAAAGTGCCGGCTCGACTTGCCCCTGGAGGATATCGTTATCGACCAGGAGCGCGCCACGGCTCTGTTTCGTATCTTTCAGGAGACATTGACCAATGTGGCGCGGCATGCGAACGCGACCGAGGTAAACGTGCGACTGGCCGAGGCGGACGGCAATCTGTCCCTGGAAGTTCACGATAACGGCAAAGGGGTTAGCGAAGCGCAAATCTCGGCTGGCACCTCGCTTGGGATCCTGGGAATGCGAGAGCGAGCTCTGCTGCTCGGCGGCGAATTCACCATCACTGGCGCTCTGGGAGAGGGTACAACCGTGCGAGTCCGAATTCCTGGGCCTCAACCCACACCGCCGAAGGACCGAAAGTGATTAGGATTCTTATTGCCGACGACCATCCCCTCCTGCGCAGAGGGGTGAAAGAGATTCTGGTGCGCGAGCTCAAGGGCGCAATCTGCGGCGAAGCCGAGAATGCACAAGAAGCCCTCGCCCAGGTGCGGAATCAGGAGTGGGAGTTGGTGATTCTCGACATCACCTTGCCAGGGCGTAGCGGTATGGAAGTACTCCGTGAGATGAAGCAGACCCTGCCGAAGGTGCCTGTTCTGATATTGAGTGCGCATTCGGAGGAGCAGTTTGGCAAGGTGGCGCTTAGGGCGGGGGCGTGGGGGTACATGAAGAAAGATGAGCGCGCCGGAAGAATTGATTAAGGCAGTCCGCAAGGTGCTTGCCGGAGGGCGGTATGTGAGCCCGGCTCTGGCGGAGAAACTTGCGCTGGACCTGGGCAGGAAGGGAGAAGAATGCCCCATGAGAGATTGTCCGAACGAGAATTAGAGGTTTTTCGGATGATCGCTTCTGGAAAGACGATACCCCAAATCGCCGACGAGCTTCATCTGGCTGTGCCGACCGTCGACACTTATCGCACGCGGATTTTGGAGAAGATGGAGATGACAACTACCACGAGCTGATTCGTTATGCATTGCGCACGGATTGGCGGATTGAACTACCCCACGAGACAAGTTTGCAACCGCAATCAAACTCCACCAATTCCAGGAAACCTTGTAGTAAAAACCATTACAAAAGAGCACGAAGTGTTATGACTAGAAATTCATCATTATCACCATAGTAAAAAACCTGATCTCGGATTAGCATCGTAGAGAGCGGAGGCATGCCTAGGCTGATAACGGCAGCCCCTCAATTTGCGAATTTCTATCTAACCGTTAGTGTCTGAATACAGGGACGGACCTGTGCCGGTCGCCGCAACAACACCTCCAACCCACCCGAGGTCTCTCCGGGCACGTGTAATCTAGTTGTCAGTACCATGTGAGATATATATATGTAATGAATATAATTGAGGTTGTTTGATCAATCGTGACTTGACATATCAGTAACATTCGGTTAAATTGCTCGTTTCGAACGTCGGGTGAAGGGCTGGCTCGCTACGTGCCTTAACCAACTGCGAACCGTTCTGGCCCAAACCGAGCCGTAGCTCGGCACTAGCCTTCGCCTCGCCTCAACCCGATCGATGATCGCATTTGCCGCCCTCGCGCCGCCATTTTTTATTTGCGTTCTTGCGGCTTTAAGGCCTCATCGCGCCTGGCATTTTTAGATAGACTTTGGGCCCTTTCATTACTCACCTCCTCGGGTGCTCCTCCTTCACCTCCTCCACCCAAATTCTTTCTTCGCGGGTTGCCAGAGCGCCAGGCTCGAAGCAGCAGTAACTCACCGCGCCAAAACATGCGCGGCGTAGTTCAAGTGGAAAGTGCCCAAGTAACTGGAGTAATACCATGAAATCGCCCCGCGATATCTTGTTATCTTTTCTCCAATCGACGAGACGTCTAACCCAGAGCGGCACCGGTCTCCCCGGGATTCGCACCAGGAAACAATTTCGCGCTTTGTTCGAGAATATGCTCAACGGATTCGCCTACTGCCAGATGCATTTCGAGCAAAACCGACCGCAGGATTTCACTTACCTCGAGGTCAACCGCGCGTTCGAAACCCTCACGGGGTTAAAGAACGTCGTCGGCAGGAGAGTTTCCGAGGTTATCCCCGGCATACGAGAGGCTGACCCGGAATTGTTCGAAATGTATGGCAGGGTTGCTTTAACGGGCGTACCCGAGCATTTAGAAACGTTTGTTGATGCCTTGGGAATGTGGTTCTCAATCGCGGCGTACAGTCCCAAAAAAGAACACTTCGTCGTCGTATTTGACGTTATCACTGAGCGCAAGCGAGCGGAGCAGGAATTGCGTCGGGTGAACCGCGCCCTCCAAACGATCAGCGAGTGCAACCAGGTGATCGTGCGAGCTTCGGAAGAATCGCAATTGTTGCAGGATATTTGCGGAATCCTGGTCCATTCGGGTGGCTTCCGCATGGCCTGGGTGGGTTATGGTGAGAACGATGAAGGCAAGTCGGTGCGCCCCGTGGCCCATGCCGGTTTCGAAGAGGGATTTCTCCAAACAGCGAGCATCACGTGGGCAGACACGGAACGCGGGCGGGGCCCTACCGGGGCTGCGATCCGCACGGGCAAAGCTGTGGTCGCTCGAAACTATCAGGCTGAACCCAGTCTCGCTCCATGGCGGGAAGAGGCAGGCAAGAGGGGCTATGCATCCAGCATAGCCTTGCCGATCGTTTCCAATGGCCAAGTCCTTGGCGCACTGACGATTTACGCAAAGGAGCCGGATGCTTTTGATTCCGCGGAGGTGGAGCTTCTCACGGACCTGAGCGATGACTTGGCATACGGGATCCATGCCCTGCGCACAAGCGTTGAGCGTAAGCGGGCGGAAGAGGCACTTCAAGATCAGAAGGCCTTTACCGAGGCTGTTACGGAAAGCCTTCCTGGAACCTTCTACGTCCTGGACAGCAAGGGCCGGATTTCTCGCATGAACAAGAGAGCCGGGAAGGCCCTGGGGTATTCCAGCGAAGAGTTCGCCGCCCTGGACCCTCTGGCCATCATCGCTGAAGACGAACGGCCTTTGGCTGCCAGCAAGATACAGGAAGCGTTGGCCAAGGGCAGTTCAGCAGGTGATTTCCACTTGTTGGCCAAGGACGGGAGAAGGATCCCATACCTCCTTACGTCGATGCGCGCTGACATCGGCGGCCAGGTTTACCTCGTGGGCATGGCCATCGACATCAGCGAGCGCAAACAGGCGGAAGAGGGGCTGATTGCGGAAAGGCATCTCCTCCACACCCTGATGGACAATCTCCCCGACTTGATTTACTTCAAGGATCGCGAGAGCCACTTTACTCGGATTAATCTGGCGGTCGCAAATAAGCTTGGCATCAGCCACCCTAACCAAGCAGTCGGCAAGACCGATTTCGACTTCTTTGGCGCAGAACAAGCCAAAATCTTCTTCAAGGATGAGGAGGAAATCATCAGGACGGGGCGGCCGATGGTGGGCAAGGAGGAGAAGGTGGCTTGGCCGGATGGCCATGTGGGCTGGGGAACGACCACGAAGATGCCCCTGCGTGACGCCAGCGGGAACATCGTTGGAACTTTCGGCGTCTCCCGCGACATCACCGAGCGCAAGCGGGCCGAAGAGGCGCTGATTGAGGAACAGGCATCTCCTCCACACCCTCATGGACAACCTCCCCGACGTGATCTACTTCAAGGATCGGGAGAGCCGCTTTACCCGGATCAATAAGGCGCACGCTGAACAGTTTGGGCTGAACGACCCTGCCCAAGCGGTCGGCAAGACCGACTTCGACTTCTTCGCCGCAGAACACGCCCAGGAGGCCCACAGTGATGAGCAGAAAATAATCAGGACGGGCCAGCCCGCTGGTGGGCAAGGAGGAGAAGGAAATCTGGCCGGATGGCCATGTGACCTGGGTCTCGACCACCAAGATGCCCCTGCGCGACGCCAATGGGAACATCGTCGGAACTTTCGGCGTCTCCCGCGACATCACCGAGCGCAAGCAGGCGGAGGAAGAGTTGCGGGCTAGCCGGCAACGACCTGCAAACCACTTTGGACAGTCAGTACGACGGCGTCTTTGGTCTGATACCGAAAAATCTGGATATTCTCGACTGCAATCGCGCCGCTACAAAGATGTTCGGTTACTAGCGTGAGGAAATGCTTGGGAAGAAGGTGCTCTGCGGCATGTTGACCAAGACTCTCTCGAAGAGTTCCCGCGGACCTCAATCGCATTGCTGGGAATGCTTATCGCAGCCGTTGGGTTCCGGTTGAAGCGCAAGGACGGAACCATTTTCAGCACCTCTCACGCGTACACCTGTGCTCGACAAGCAGGGACAAGTCCGGATGGGTTAGCGTCGTCCAGGACATTACCGAGCGCAAGCGGGCGGAGGAGATCGCTGCGCGAAAGCGAGGAGCGTTTCCGCGCCACCTTCGAGAATGCCGGGGTCGGCATGGCTTTGGTGGATCTGCAAGGACATCCCATCAAGTCAAACCCGGCGCTCCGGCAGATGCTCGGCTATAGCGAGGAAGAATTGAGCCGCATGGCCTTCACGGAGTTTACCCACCCTGACGATCGGGATTTGGACTGGGGGCTCTTCAGCGAGCTGACGGCAGGGAAACGCGATAAGTACGAGATCGAAAAGCGCTATCTCAAGAAGGGTGGCGGTGTGGTGTGGGGGCTGTTGACTGCCTCGTTGGTTAAGGACAGGCACGGACGCCCCACTGTGCGCCGTTGGCATGGTGCAAGACATCACCGAGCGCAAGCTGGCGGAGGAGGCCCTGCGCGAGAGCGAGCAATTCAATCGCGAGGTGATCGCCAATGCTCAAGAAGGCGTCGTCGTCTATGACCGCGAACTCCGCTACCAGGTCTGGAACCGCTTCATGGAAGAAATGACCGGGGTGCCGGCCTCAGAAACTTTAGGTAAGTGCGGATTTGACCTTTTCCCGCACTTGCGAGAACAAAAGGTGGATGCGATTATCCGCCAGGCCCTGGCGGGGGAGGTTGTGCATTGCCCCGACATGCCTTTCCGCGTGCCCGCGACAGGCAAGACCGGCTGGGTTCTCCAGCGTTTACAGCCCCCACTTTGGCTCGAGCGGCGAGATCCTTGGGGTCATCGGGATCAATACCGATATCACCGAGCGCAAGCGGGCGGAAGAGGCGCTGATTGAGGAACGGCATCTCCTCCACACCATCATGGACAATCTTCCCGACGTGATCTACTTCAAGGATCGCGAGAGCCACTTTACCCGGATCAATAGGGCGCTCGTGAAGAGATTTGGGATGAGCGACCCTGCCCAAGCGGTCGGCAAGACCGACTTCGACTTCTTTACGGAAGAACATGCCCGCGAGTTCCTTCAGGAGGAGGAGGAAATACTCAGGACGGGCCAGCCGATGGTGGGCAAGGAGGAGAAAGAGACCTGGCGGGATGGCCATGTGACCTGGGCCTCGACCACAAAGATGCCCCTGCGTGACGCCAACGGGGACATCATCGGAACTTTCGGCGTCTCCCACGACATCACCGAGCGCAAGCGGGTGGTGGAAGCCCTGCGCGAGAGCGAAGAAAAATACCGCTCGCTAGTGTCGAACATCCCTGATGTCGTCTGGACGCTGGACTCCGAACTCCACTTTACCTTCATCAGCAAGAACATCGAAAGGGTCAGTGGCTATTCCCAAGAAGAGGTTTATCAAGGGGGCGTTGATCTCTATCTCAAGTCTCTCCATCCCGACGACGTTCACAAGGTAGGTGACGGTCTTCGCGCGCTCTTTGCGGAGGGTCGTCCGTTTGATGTGGAGTGTCGCGTGAAGCGCAAGGACGGGGAGTGGGTCTGGGTACACGACCGGGCTCTCGCCAGCTACGAGAAAAACGGCATCAAGTATGCCGACGGGTTGCTCTCCGACATCACCGAGCGCAAGCGGGCGGAAGAGGCGCTTCGGCTGATGCAATTCTCCGTGGAGCGCGCCTCGGACGCTATCTTTTGGATGGACTCGCAAGGCCGAATCCTCTACGTCAACGATGCGGCGTGCCGCTCTTTAGGACGTTCCCGCGAAGAACTTCTTTCCCTGTCGATCCCGGATATCGATCCTCTCGTCCCGAAACAGATTTGGGAACCGTTCTGGGAAGAGGTCAAACGGCGTGGATCGAGAACCTTTGAAACCGAGCATCAGACAAAACAGGGAAGGGTTTTCCCGGTGGAGATAACCGCGAACTATGTGGAGTTCGGCGGCAAGGAATATAGCTTTGCGTTCGCGCATGACATCACCGAGCGCAAACGGGCGGAAGATGCCCTGCGCAACGCCAATGCTTACAACCGCAGCCTGATTGAGGCCAGTATCGATCCGCTGGTGACTATTTCGGCTGACGGAGTGATCACAGACGTCAACCTCGCAACCGAGAAAATCACGGGGCTTTCGCGTGAACAGCTCATTAACACGGACTTCTCGACTTACTTTGTCGACCCGGACAAGGCGCGAGCAGGGTATCAACGGGTATTTCGCGAAGGAATCGTGACGGATTACGAGCTTGAAATCCGCCATCGCGAGGGCCATGTCACGCCCGTGATTTACTCTGCTTCGTTGTACCGGGATGAAGATGGGAAGGTCATCGGAGTGTTCGCGGCGGCTCGCGATATTACCGAGCGCAAGCGGGCTTTCGAAGCCATCTCGCGGCTGGCTACGATTGTGGAGTCGTCCGATGATGCGATTATTAGCGTGACCCTGGAGGGCGTAATAACGAGCTGGAACAAGGGCGCAGAGCGGCTGTATGGCTATTCCACCGCCGAGGTTTTGGGGCAGCCTGTTTCCATCCTGATCCCACCCGATCGGTCCGACGAGGTGGGGCAGCTCATGGCCAGTATACGGCAGGGCGCTTTCATTCAACACCGCGAGACGGTACGCATTCGGAAAGATGGGAGCCTCGTTGATGTTTCGTTGAGTTTGTTCCCGTTAACCGACTCTCGCGGCGAGGCGATCGGGATCGCCTCAATCGCCCGGGACATCACCGAGCACAAACGAATAGAGAAGGCCGTATTGGAGAGTGAGGAGCGCTATCGGACTTTGTTTGAAAATGCCCCCCTGGGGATCTATCGCACCACTCCGGATGGCTGCATTCTGGCTGGGAATCCGGCTCTCGTCAGGATGTTCGGCTATTCGTCTTTCGAAGAGTTGGCCAGCCGCAATTTGAATGCCGGTGGTTTCGAGCCGGAATACCCGCGGAGCCAGTTCATGGCCATCCTGGAGGAACGGGGAGAAGTCACCGGGTTGGAGTCCGCGTGGCGCAAACAAAATGGAGAGGTTGTTCACGTGCGGGAAAACGCCCGGGCCATCCGCGATGATTCGGGCAGAATCCTCCACTATGAAGGCACGGCGGAAGACATCACCGAACAGACGCGGATGCTGGCAGAACTGCAAAAACAGCAGAATTTTGTGGAGGCAGTCCTCGATTGTGCCCAGTCGGGCATCATCGCTTGTGATGATCGCGGGGTCTTGACCCTCTTTAACCAGGCAACCCGCGAACTGTTCGGCCTGCCGTCAAAAGACATCTCGGCCGAACAATGGGCGCAACATTTTGAATTGTACCTTGCGGACGGCAAGACGCTGATGAAGAAGGAGGAAATCCCCATCTTTCGCGCCCTGCTGGGAGAACGACTCAGCAACGTGGAGATGGTGATTGTTCCCAAGCACGGCAAACCGCGCGACGTCCTGGCAAGCGGCCAGCCGATTATCGACTCACGAGGGCGAAACCTGGGCGCAGTGGTTGCCTTTCACGACATCACCGAGCGCAAGCAGGCGGAAGCTGAGCATATCCGCCTGGTTACAGCCATCGAGCAGTCCGCAGAAGCCGTAATGATTACCAATACCGCCGGTGAAATCGAGTATGTCAACCCGGCTTTCACGCGCATCACCGGGTATAGCCGCGAGGAGGTTCTTGGGACAGAACCCCAGGATCCTGAAATCGGGCAAACAAGACCCGGCGTTTTACCAGCAGCTTTGGGCGACCATTCTCAAAGGAAAAATCTGGCATGGTGAGCTCATCAACCGGCGAAAGGACGGAAGCCTTTACACCGAACAGATGACCATCGCCCCGGTGCGGGGTGAGCGCGGCGAAGTCACCCACTTCATTGCCACGAAACAGGACGTAACGGCGCGCAAGCAACTGGAGCAGCAATTTATTCAGGCACAAAAGATGGAGGCGGTGGGACGGCTGGCCGGCGGAGTGGCCCACGATTTCAACAACCTTCTTACCATCATCAACGGGTACGCCCAGCTTCTCACTGGAGCGGACCTCCCCCGAAGACCCGCGATCGGGGCCATGTTCGAAGAAATCCTGATGGCGGGTGAGAGGGCTGCTTCCCTGACGCGGCAACTTCTGGCCTTCAGCCGCCGGCAAGTCATGGAACCAAGAGTCCTGGATTTAAACAGCGTCCTTGCCAATACCGAAAAGATGCTTCGCCGCCTGATCGGTGAAGACGTGGAGCTGGTGTCGACGTTGAATCCCGACCTGGGACGCGTCAAAGTCGATCCGGGGCAGATCGAACAGGTCATCATGAATCTGGCGGTCAACGCCCGCGACGCGATGCCGGAGGGGGGAAAGCTTCTTCATCGAGACCTCCAACGTTGAAATGGATGAGGACTACGCGCGCAGCCATTCGAACATGACTTCCGGCAAGTACGTCATGGTGGCCGTGAGCGACACGGGTTGCGGAATGGACCAGGAAACGCAAGCGCATATCTTTGAGCCCTTCTTCACCACCAAGGAGAAAGGCCGGGGAACCGGCCTGGGGTTGGCTACGGTCTATGGGATTGTCAAGCAGAGTGGCGGCTTCATTTGGGTTTACAGCGAACCAGGACGGGGTTCGACGTTTAAGATTTACTTTCCCCGCGTCGAGGAAGCCGTGCCAACGGCGGAACCGGCCAAAGTCCGCACGAAGCCAGCCAAAGGTTCAGAAACCGTCCTGGTGGTCGAAGACGAGAAGGGCGTCCGGTCGCTGGTATGCGAAACGCTCAAATCGGAAGGCTACAAGGTGCTGGAAGCAGAAGGAGCCGAACAGGCGCTTGAGATCGCAGAACAATATACAAAACCCATTCATCTGCTGCTGACCGACGTGGTGATGCCTCAAACCGGCGGCAAAGAGTTGGCCCAGCGTTTATCCGCCCTGCACCCCGAGACAAGAGTGCTCTACATGTCAGGGTACACGGATGACGCCATTGTCCGCCACGGTATCTTGGAGGGCGGCACGCCCTTTCTGCAGAAACCCTTTACGCCCAGTGTGCTGGCACGGAAGGTCCGCGAGGTTCTGAAAAAGAAGCCGGGAGCTTAACCTTAGCCCGGTTCAAATTGTGGGCTCGCTTGCTCAGATTGGCAGGGAGGCCGGCGGGGAAATACCCAGGATTTCGCAATGATACCAGGGGATTGCTCATTCATTCCTGTTATGATGCAGCGTGCGCAGTCTGCCCCAGCCAAATCCCGGAAAGTCGCGTCAAGGGCATTTCTCGACCCTGGAGGATACGTCTATGATGGAGTCTCAGAGCCGGCGGAGTTGTCGAATTGCAATGTCGGTCCCTATCCGCGTTTTCGGAATTGATGATCGGGACGTGGATTTTACTGAGGAAGCCCTTACCATCATCGTGAACTTGCATGGGGCCAAGATTCGCATGACCCATGATCTGCTGCCGGATTCGGAAATCCGCCTGTTTAGCCATCCGACGGGAGAGGGTTCACTGTTTCGGGTGGTCTCCAAGTTGCAAAGTTCGGAACTTAAGTTTAAATACTGGGGCGTCGAGAATCTGAACCCGGAGAAAAACATCTGGGGCGTGGACATTCCTGAACTCCGGCCCGGGGAGCAACTCAAAATACAGGTGACGCTCGAGTGCCCAAACTGCTCCGCCAGCGAGTCCCTGCACGTGGATGAAGCGCTGCTGGCATCGCTTCAGGAAAAGGGTGGGGTGGAACGAACCTGCAATCTGTGCCATGCCCCCGGAATGTGGAAGCTCCTGCCCTTCCAAGCGGCTTAGGAAATGCAGGACGGCGGTCGGCCTAATCAATCTCTCCCCGCCGCATTGCCCATTGCCTCGAATTGAGACATCCCCAACCCAAGCGAACACTTTCGGCACCACGCTTTTCCCTCTTCCTGCGAACTATCCCGGTGACTCACTGAAATTAAAGACAAAACTAAACATGACCCCATGCCTCATTTGGAATCACCCTTGCCTATAGGTGGGCTATTGGAGTTCATAAACTTGGATTTTTAGGCTTAAACTGGGCAACGGGCTCCAGCGCACGAGAAGGAGAAGGCAATGCGGGTATTTGACCAAGTCGAGCCAAGTAGTTTAGATCGCCGCGAGTTGCAGTTGTGGATCCTGGCGCTCACCGTGATTCTCGTGCTGGCAGTGGGAGTGGCCCTGCTGATGTACCCGACAGCTTATTCCCCCGCAGCCAATCCTGCTGGCTCCCCCCTGCGCGCCATCTTCCTCGGGTTTTGCGGGCTTTCCGCGCTTGTAGTGGGTTACTTTATTGACCGTCAAGTGGTCATTCACCATCTTCGCGCGGAACTGGAAAACGAGAAGCGCCAAGTGGCTCAAATTCGCCAGGAGGCGAGCGCCGATCTGCTGACGACGCTTCCCGGGTTCAACATTTTCCGCGACCGCCTGGCAATGGAACATCGCCGCGCCTCGAACACCCAGCAACCCCTTTCCTTGTTAGCCGTTGAGCTGAAGCCTTCGCGCGAGCTCAACGGACCGGGGGAGATCGAGACTGCCTTCGGGGATGCAGCGAAAGCCCTGATGCACAAGCTGGGCGGCGAAGACTCCATCTTCTTGTTTGCACCGGGAATCTTCGGAATCGTTCTTCCCGCCGTGACCGCTATCGACGCTTACAGCATGCGCGACCGCTTGATCGAGGGACTTCACGATGCCGCAGAAGCCAGTTACCGTTTCGCCTTCAGCGTCAGCGTGGTTAATTTCCCGGAACACGTCACCACTGCCCGGGAGATGGAAGAATCCGTACGGAGGCTCCTCCCCCGCAAAAACAGTGAGGATTCGAACATGGCGCTGGCTACACCCGCATTGGGAATTCAGTAGAGGCCAGCATAGGGCAGGCGTCATTGTCGACGAAGGCATGGAAGACTTGCAGCCCTATGGTGCTCCGCAACGCCGACAAACGCCTACTTCACCCGTACCATCGCGAGACACTTTCCAGCCTACGAGACACATTGCGTGACAAGCAATATATAAATGTTCTTACGGCTTCGCGGTATCTAATAGAAGTCATTGCCTGTTAACGGCACTATTAGACCCTCTCTGACAATGGAGAGCCGCATGCAATTGGCTTAGCGTTCGGCACCAGCCGTAAGGCGTCACTCCCCTTTGGCGATACCACTCTTCTAAGTGACCTAGGCGGAGCCATCGCCTAGTTCGGACATTTTGAGCAGGAGCGGCATGAAGAAATCGAAGAGAAGGTCCTCGCATCGGTTGGGATGCTGGCGAAACCCGTCCCCTATTGTCATGTCTAAACCTTCTTTGCGAAGCTTCGTGGAAAGCAAGCTGGCAAGTCCCTTGGCCCGCAACACTCTTTGGTCCCTGGGTGGCTCTGGAATGCGCCTGCTGATTCAGGCCGTCTACTTCATCATCATCGCTCGTTGCCTCGGTCCGGGGCAGTACGGAGGGTTCGTCGCCGCCACGTCGCTCACCGCGGTGATCGCGCCATTTGTCGGCCTGGGGTACGGCGCCTTGCTCATCAAGAATGTGTCGCGGGACAGGCGCCTGTTCTCGGAGTACTGGGGCAATGGCCTGATGATGACCCTCGTTTCAGGCAGCGTACTCACTTTCCTCGCCATGGCAATCTGCCGCTTGGTGCTCCCTCGCTCAATTCCGTCGCTGATGATTGTCCTCATCAGCGTTTCCGACCTCATTTTCATGAAACTCCTGGACATGGGGACATGGGCGTTTCAAAGTGTCGAACGTCTTTCGGGAAACGCCCAATTGAACGTCCTGGTAAGCCTGATGCGTCTCATCGGCATTGCGGGTTTGGCCCTGGCAGTTTCTCATCCCGGCGTTATGGCCTGGTCAGCAGTTTACCTGGCGGGATCAATTGTGGCAGCACTGATTGCCGTTGCCTGGGTCACGTTCAGGCTGGGAAAACCGAAGCTCGCACTGCACCGCATCCGGGGAGAAGGCGCCGAAGGCTTCTATTTTTCGGTCAGCCTGGCCGCCGTGACGATCTATAACGATATCGACAAAACCATGGTGGCAAGGCTGGCAACCCTCGAAGCAGCGGGCGTTTATGCTGCGGCCTATCGCCTCATCGAGGTTGCGGTTATCCCCGTACGAGCCCTCTTGTGTGCCGCTTATCCCAGCTTCTTCCGCGTTGGCAAGGACGGTCTGGGAGCAACCATTCGGCACAGCCGGCGGCTGCTGGCTCGGATCATTCCATACTCATTGTTTGCGTTCGTGGCACTGCTGCTCGGCGCCCCCCTGGTGCCGCACATCCTCGGGCGCCAATACGCCGACATTACGGAAGCCCTGCGCTGGCTCGCCCTATTGCCGGTATTGAAAACGCTGCACTATTTCATCGCCGATGCGCTTACCGGCGCAGGTCACCAGGGAACTCGAACGCTCATCCAGGTTGTCGTTGCCGCGTTCAATGTTCTCATCAATTTGTGGATCATCCCGGCGTACGGGTGGAGGGGTGCAGCATGGTCAAGCATCGCCAGCGATGGGCTCCTGGCTTTGAGCTTGTGGTCGATCATCGCCTTTTTGCGCCGTCGCGAGCGGTCCGCATGTAGTCCACCGGCCGTTGCGGAGGTTCTCGCGTGTTGACCCTACGCAAGGGGAGGGAAGATCACCCTTCAATCTGCATGTCTTTGTTAAACCGAACTCTTCACCTCACTTTATATGCTTAAACAAATCGAGAAAATATTCACCGTCGCTATGCTCTTTTATTGCACAGTGGATTTGCTGCCATTCATCTTTGGCGACACCGGTGACTTTGCGCGGCCAGAGGGGAATCCACTCGAGTTCAGCGTGCAGGCAGCTTTCCATGTGGTGGCGTTCTGTTTCATCGCCCTCCACTGGCGGACGGTGCTGCGGGGCGCGTGGAAAGCCAAGTGGATCCTCCTGCTCGTGGCCGTCGCCATCGCCTCCACCGTGTGGTCACAGCACCCGCTCGTCACCATGCAGACGTAGCGTGCTGATGCTCTCAACTACGGCGTTTGGGATCTACTTGGGGAGCCGTTTCACGGTTCCCCAGCAGTTGCGTTTGCTGGGTTGGACCTGCGCTCTGGTTGTACTTACGAGCATTTTCATGGCGATCTTCCTTCCGCATACGGAATCGATCACCTCTTATTCCCCGGTGCCTGGCGGGGAGCATTTACGCACAAGAATATCCTCGGAAGGGCGATGGTGTTCTCGATGCTGGTGTTTTACTTCGCGCGGCCGCCGCTTGCCTGGTGGGTGCGCTGGGTGGGAATCGCCGGGGCGTTGTGCCTGCTGGTGCTTTCCAGGTCGGCCACCGGCATCGTAGTGTCTGCGATAATGGTCGCGACCCTCCCGCTGTTACCCGCTGCTTCGCTCCAAACTTACTGTGGCGATTCCTATCATGCATTGTTGTTGGTGTTGCCGCCGTCGGATCGGGCTTCCTGTTCTACACGATTTTGCCTTCGCTGCTCGGAATGCTCCATCGGGCTCCAACCCTGACGGGACGAACCGAATTGTGGCACGCGATGCTGCTCTCCATCGCCAAGCGCCCCTGGCTTGGTTACGGATTCAATGCCTTTTGGAGGATAAAAGGGGAATCCTCAACGATAGCAGAGCAGGTCAACTGGTCTGTGAATGGTGGGCACAACGGCTTCCTCGACGTCACAATTGACTTGGGCTTCCTGGGGTTAAGCATATTTGTTGCGGGTTACGTGGTCCTATGGCGCGGCGCCTTGCGTCTCCTCCGCAAAACCACCGGAGCCGTTCCCATCTGGTTTTGCACATACCTAACCTACATGTTCCTTTACAGCTTGACCGAAAGCACCATCCTTCACCAGAACAACATCTTCTGGATCCTCTATGCGTCAACAGCCGTGGGCATCTCTCTCTATTCCCCCGTCCCGTCCGGCCACCGCAGTCGCCCACCGTTGCGCGCGATTCTTCCTGAACAACTCGGAGTTGCATGTTGACGTTGACGATTGGCGTTGTATCGAATAGGCGCGATTCCCGGGCGAACAGCGTGCTCTGGGTCTTGAACGTGGCGTGCGTAGTTGCCGCTCAGCGCATGGCAAGGTCTCAGATGGCCACCGCTATTTTGCCATTCGAATCCAATGTGGGTCATTGCGCGATGATCATGCGAGTACTGGCTTCACCGGGCTTGGGTGCCCGCGAATCGAATCCCTATACCTGGCTGCTTTATTCCAGACTTGCCTGCCGTGTGGAGGACTTCAGCTATTCACGTGCAGCGTGGAAATCCTATGAAATCGTTCACTTCCATTGGCCGGAAACTCCCCTAAACTCGACCTCGACGGAATTCCGCGCCAAAGCGTCGGTCCTCCGCGACCTCATGCTCATGGAAGGATTGAGGTCCCGGGGTTCTAAGGTGTTCTGGACTGTTCACAACCTCGGTGCTCATGAAGGCCGTTACCCCGCGCTGGAACCTTGGTTTTGGGATTGCTTCACCGCCAGGCTCGACGCGTTCATTGCCCTCACACAAACGGGCTTGGTGGCTGCACGCAATCGATTCCCGAGGCTCAGACACATTCCCGGGTTCGTCATTCCGCATGGACACTACCGCGATGAATATCCTGCGAGGCCCGCGAACAGATTGCAGACGGGCTCTAAACTTACCATCCTCATGCGAAAGTCATTCTTTTCTTCGGCCAGATACGCGCCTATAAAAACATTCTAGGGCTCATTTCGGAATTCAGGGCAATTCGAGATGAATCAACGTTTCTTGTCATAGCCGGCGAGTCGCTCTCCGACGATTTGTCCAGGCAGATTTGCCGGGAAGGAAGAAGCGACTCACGCCTTCGGCTTTCCCTCGGGCACGTTCCTAAAGACAAGTCTCAACCTATTTTGGCGCGGCGGATTTGGTGGCCTTGCCCTATCACGAGATTCTGAATTCCGGGACTGCCCTATTGGCTCTTTCCTTGAATCGCCCGGTCCTGGTCCCGCTACGCGGAGCCATGGGAGAGTTAGCCCTGGACGTAGGCCAGGAGTGGGTGTGGCCTTTCCCCGGGGGACTGACGGTATCGACGCTCAAAGATGCTCTTACCTGGGCGCTCGAAGCCCCTCGGTCTCTTGCGGCTCCGCTTGAACATTTGGATTGGATTGGATTGGCGCAGCGGACGCTCTCCGCTTACGAAACGATACTCGCGGGGTCCCGTCATTGGCGGCCCGAGATCCCTCCTGGAGAATCCGAGTATGCAGGATCCTCCCTACATCAGTGCCGTCATTCCAACACACGAAGAGGGGACTTCCAGCGCTAAGGGCGTTGAGCCCCGTGAAAGGATTTGACTCCATGATGCGTCAACATCAACTACAATTCATCATCAGCCCGGCGCCATTAAACGTGTATCCCGACTGGCAGGTTGAATCAGTACAGGGCCGTGGGATTCTGTCTCATTGCCCCAAGCTTCCCGTACAAAAGGTGGTTTCTCGCGGCGGAAGCGAGTACATCCTGATCGGTGTCGCAGTTCAGACCGAGGCGTCGCGGCCAAGCCCGATCGAGGAGATCGCCAACTCGCCGGCCTGCGATGCAGACCTCACTTCCTCATGGGCCGGACGATGGGCTCTTATTGCCAACGGTACTTTGCAAACTGACGCAGCCGGAATGCTGGGTTGCTTATACACGTGGCACAGATGCCGGCCAGCCCAGGGTCGCAAGCAGCGCCGCACTTCTCCGCACACCCCAAACACCCATCTTCGACGACCGCGTACTGGCGCACGATGTCGGCGTGGAATGGTACGTCGCACCGCTTACCCGTTACGAGGGTATTCGCCGCTTGCTGCCAAGCCAACAATTGGATCTGAAAACCGGCAAGATCATCGCCAAACGCCTCTTCCGATCTGTTCAATTAACTTGCGAACAGGCGCTGGTGCAAGTCGAGGATACCCTGGTTACCGCCATCACGGCGCTGGGGAAAACCTCCAGACCTCTGTGGTTGCCTCTCACCTCAGGCTTTGATTCCAGGCTGCTCCTTGCCGCTGTACTTCGTGCCGGCGTGAAGGTTCGATGCTACACGCAGTGGTACGCCGATATGAGCCGTGGAGACCTGACGCTTCCGCCGGAGTTGGCCAGATTGGCTGGTTTTGAACATGTCTTGATAAAGCCCGGGAAGTATGATCGCGGCACGGAAGCAATCTTTGGCCTGCATACTTCCGAGCAATCGGCCGACCGGGATAAAGAATTCATCTGCCGTGGGCAATGGGATCAATTTCGGGAAAACGACATTATCCTTCGGGGGTGCGGCATCGAGATCGGCTGCCCGCGCGCTTCGCGCTTCCACTTTACGGCTTCACGCGAAAGCCCTTGGAAAGTTCCGCCCGTGAATCAGATCCTCACGGAGTACAGGCAGGAGGCTACCGGACCCCTGGCGCACGCCTTTCAGGAGTGGCGTGCGTGGACGGAAGTGACTGAACACACTGAAATCGACTGGCGCGACCGCTTCTATATTGAACAGCGCCTTGGCACCTGGGCAAGTTCCATCGAGCAAGCGTTAGACCTTTCTCCCTGTACGCGTGTACTCTTGTCCAGTTGCGGGCGATACATGTCGAGCGTGTTGCAGATCCCTGAGCACCTCCGCCAAGACTCTGCTCATCAGGTCGAGTTGATTCGGCGAATGGCTCCCCATCTGCTTGCATATCCGTTTAACCCCAAGACTCCCTTGATTCATCGCACCCCAAGAGCCATGCGCAAACGCAGCCGCTCACTGCTGCGAGCGATTTTCCCCAAGCTACGAACAAGTGATCGAGCAATTTTGCCGTGCTGGTAAGCCTGTGAAATTGCGGCAGTGAGCGATCCCGCCTGGAGGGCAACCCATGAGTCATCAACCTTTAGTCAGTGCCGTCATTCCGACGTACAACCGCCCGAGCCTGGTTCTGGGAGCGGTGAAGTCGGCATTGAATCAGACGCACCCCAACATGGAAGTTATCGTGGTGGTAGATGGACCCGATAATTCCACCCACAGAGGCGCTGGGGGAGATCGCCGATCCGCGCATCCGAATCATCACTTTACCGCAACATCAGGGAGCTTGCGGAGCCCGGAACGCGGGTGTCCAGGCGGCGAAGGGCGAATGGGTTGCCTTCCTTGACGACGATGATGAGTGGCTGCCGGCTAAGACGGAACTCCAGTTATCTGCCGCGCAGCGCTCCACCCACCCCATCCCCGTGGTCTCGTGCCGAATCATTGCGCGAATGCCGCATGGCGACTACGTTTGGCCAAGGCGGTTCCCCGCCCCGGAGGAACCCATTAGTGAGTACCTCTTCCGCAGGAAAAGCCTGTCCTGCGGCGAGGCCATAATGGGAACGCAGACGCTATTCGCGAAGAGAGAGCTTTTGCTCCAAAATCCTTTTCGCCCGGGGCTGCGGAAACATCAGGACTCGGACTGGATCATTCGCGTTGCGAGTCAGGAGGGAGTCGGATTCGAGTTCGAGCCTAACCCCCTTGCCGTTGTCCTCGTGAACCAGACTTTCCCGAGCATCACGAATTCCGTTGATTGGCGTTCCTCCTTGTCCTGGATCGAGGATGTGCGCGAACAAATCACCCCCAAAGCTTATGCGAGTTTCATTCTGCTCCATGTGGCCCGGCAAGCAGCACACGTGACCGGGACGCGCGAATATTGGAAGCTTTTGGAACTAGCACTCCGCCGGGGTGAACCCGATTTTTTTCACCTACTGCTTTTCGTCGGAATGAGATTAATTCCACGCGAGGCCCGCAGGGAACTCCGCAGCTTGTTCGAAAAAAGCTCTAATTGGATTGTGCACATTATGAGGAGAATTGAACTGGGAGGAAGCGCCTCAAGACCCACGCCAGGGCACGTGGCGTGAATCATCATTTCTGCTCAATCGGATATTCGCTAATAGGCCCACCCGCAACCCACGTCATTTCGCTTCCCCTGGGAATGGGGTGTGTATCTTGGCCCATTCGCCGCCTTATACGTCAGGAAGGAAGGTAATCCCATGTCACTTTTGACTGTTGGCATTCCCGTTTACAACGGCATGCCCTACCTCCCGGAAGCAATTGGGAGCATCCTCAGCCAAGCCTTTGATGACTATGAACTCCTCGTCATCAATGATGGCTCCACAGACGGCTCCTGGGAGTACCTGAAATCGCTTCGTAGCCCGCGCCTGCGGTTGATCTCGCAGGAAAACCGCGGGCTGACGGCCACGTTGAATCGCCTGCTGGGAGAGGCGCGTTCACCCTGGCTCGTAAGACTGGATGCCGACGATGTTGCCTGCCCTAACCGCTTGAAAGTCGTTGCCGAACACGTAAGCCGGCGGCCCGAAAGTGGAATGTTCTACTCGCGGGCTAAATATCATCAACACGCGGGGGCCGTTTCCCTTACCCGCAGCACGGAAGCAACCCCAGCAGAATTGCGCGCCCAGGCACAAATGGGATATTTACTTTCCATCTGCCACTCCAGTGTGGTCTTGAACGTGCCCAAGACCCTGTGGCTCGGTGGTTATCGTTTCAATCTGCACATTGAGGATCTCGACCTTTGGTGGCGGATGGCGTTAGCCTACGATGTGGTATTCATTCCCGAAATCACCGTAGCTTACCGCCTCAATAATGCGGGTATTTGCGCCACAAATCTGGGTGAGCTCGAGTGCCAAACCCTTTTTGCACAATACCTGCTTTTGTCGCAGCTATGGGGTATGGAACCCCTTTCCTTCGTTCAGATTCAGCCCGTCTTGCAGTCCTTCCTCGACCGGCGAAGGTTGGTCTATCGCGAGCATATGTGGAAGGCGGCTATTTCCATGAGTGCCCGGAAGTATGGACGCGCCGCACGTTACACCCTAGCTGCAGCATGCAGCGCTCCACGTTGCTTTTTCCAACGGACTCTCTACCCCTTACATCGGCCTTCCATGATCAGAATTGGCGAACCGCCTCAGGCTTTCAGGAAGATGCGCGACCAACTCTGGCCAACCTGCTGAGGTTCGCAAAATATAGTGACGGCTCACTCCTCCTAGCGCAGCCGTCCGGGCGGCATCTACCATAGCCGGCAAAGTGCCGGCGCTACACCGGAGCTGTCACTATATCTTGCGAACCTCAATAGTTCTTCTCCACTCGCACTTCCCCGTCTCGCCATTGAGCGGTTTATGGAAATTTTTCGCGGCACGAATGCGAAACCTCCTGGCGGATTGCATCTTTTCCGCAACAGATTGGTTTGACGGCAATCGTGCCCAGAGGAGTTGAGTAGATGATCTTCGACTTGCGGCAACACATTCTCAGCAGTATTAAACCCGTCTATAAGGGCCTAAGAACCCGAAAGTTGAAACTGCTCTTCCAGTTGCTCGGAGCGGGCGGACAGGGCAGCTTGCTTGACGTGGGTGGTGGGCAGGGACTTCTGGGAGAATTCCTGCCGCTCTACCGAGCGTTTAAGAAGGTGGTGCTTGTAAATCTTGACGTGCCGAATGTTAACTGTGAGGGTCATGACGGCATCCGAAGAGTTATTGGCGACGGGTGTTCCTTACCCTTCAGGGACGGTGCTTTTGACTGGGTGTTCTCCAACGCCGTGATCGAACACGTCGGCGACTGGAAGAAACAAAAACAGTTCGCGGATGAGATTCGGCGCGTAGCCTCAAAAGGATACTTCGTGGCAACGCCGAATAAATGGTTTCCGATTGACCCCCATACCCTTCTTCCGCTGTATCAATTCATTTCGCCTCGTTTTCAGCGTAAGGTGGTTGGCTATTCACCTGGACTTATGAGGGTATACGAGGAAATCAACCTGCTCTCTCGAGGT
The DNA here is from genome assembly GCA_963825395.1 of uncultured Acidobacteriota bacterium. Lineage (GTDB taxonomy): Bacteria > Acidobacteriota > Terriglobia > UBA7540 > UBA7540 > Bog-366. The sequence goes on from CAWGTQ010000035.1 coordinate 43,390, forward strand.
CAGTTGCAATCGCTATTCCCTGAGAGTCTGGTGGCTGAGGCCGGCCTGCCGGTTTTCCCGAATAGCCTCATTGCACTCTGGCGGACGGAACAGGATTTGTGGCGTGGATTCCTTCCGCGCGATCTGGATACGGAGCCGATCACCCCGCACAGTCACGGGGCGATCGCGTTTGGTACCTAAAGGAGTATGGACCGTGCTGCGCTTCGTCTGGGTTACGCTTCGGCCTCCCAACGTCCCTGCCTTTCCCCGGCCCACAAATCGACAATCTGCCTGCAGGCCTCTCCCAGTACAAGCTAGGCTGCCAAGCATAGGGCCTCGCCAACGCGCGACATGTCTCGTTATGGAACAGTTCCACGACTATCCGTACACTATGACCGCACGGCCCCAGCTTTCCAGCCCCCTCCCAGGATTCTAAGAGCTGCCATATCTATAGGTTACAGATATTATTCGAAGTCTCCACGGATGGAGAATAACGTGCCCTTAAGGTAGGCGGTCACAAAGTATTTTGCCGGAATTTCGAAACATTCGGTGGGGGCTCACAGCTAAGTGAGATTGGCGAAGCTCTGAGACGATGACCTTACGCCGGGTCACGTCGCCGATTCCAACCCACCCGCTCCCATTCACTTCAAGCACTACCTAACGAACCGAGGTAACACCATGGCAACCGCTCAATGCATTGTTATGCCCCATCCCGACTGTCAAGATTAACCGCATCAGGATTGGGCGGGCGTTTGTAGACGCAACGAGTTTCTCCGAAACACTTGATATTCTGGTCGAACACGCCTTGTCACGCAAGGCGCCTGCGTACGTCGTTACCCCCAATGCCCAGCATGTCGTCATGCTCGAAGACGATCCCCAATTCCGTGAAGTCTACGAGCATGCCGCGCTCGTTCTGCCGGACGGCGCTTCCCTTCTGGGAGCGGCCAGGATTCTTGGCGCAAAATTGCGAGAACGCGTCACGGGGATCGACCTCTTTCAGGGGCTGTGCGAGCGCGCCGCACAGGAGGGCCTGCGGGTGTTTCTGCTGGGAGGCCGCCCAGGCGCCGCAGACCTTGCCGTCAAGAAGCTGCGGGCGCGTTGCCCGAACCTGATCGTGGCAGGAACCTGCCGGCCTCCGGATGCATTTGACAAAAACGAGGAGTTGTTGCGGGAAGTTGCGCAGAAGATCCGTGAAGCGCACCCGCATTTCCTGTTTGTCGGCCTGGGAGCGCGGATGCAAGAGAACTGGATGTATCAGCATGGACGAAAGCTGGGAGTCCCGGTGAGCGTCGGCGTCGGCGGCTCGTTTGACGTGGTAAGCGGGCTCCTGCCCCGCGCTCCAAGGTGGATGCAGGACTGGGGATTCGAGTGGTTGTTCCGGGTAGCAAGGGAACCCCGAAGGCTGTGGAAGCGGTATTTGATCGGGAACTCGAGATTCATCGCGATCGTCCTCCGGCAGTTAATGACCGCAGGGATTCACTCCGGACTTGTGCACGCAGGGGAGGCAGGAGGGCTATGACGCGCCGCGATTTGCTCAAGCTCGCCCTCTCGACGTGTGGCGGAGCCGCTTGCGTGCAAGGGTTGGGACCGGCATCGGCAGTGGACTCTGTGCCGGCAGCGGCTTCTTCCCGCGCGTCGTCGTCGTTGCGAGAAGTAGCGGCTTCTCGAGGGATCGTTTTCGGGTCGATGGTGCTGAAGCAGACGTTGGCCACGGTTCCGAAATACGCCGACCTGGTGGCACAACAATGCGGGATCATTGTGCCGGGAAACGAGCTGAAGTGGGACGCGCTTCACCCCGCCCCCGGCCAGTTCGATTTCTCCGAAGGCGATTGGATCGAGCAATTCGCAAGGTCACACGGCATGCTGTTTCGCGGCGTACCGCTGGTGTGGGAACAAGCCCTGCCCAAATGGTTCGTTGGCACCGTCAACCTCGACAACGCTGAGCAAATGCTGCTCAGCCACATCTCTACGGTCGCCGGTCATTATGCGGGACAGATGCATTCCTGGGATGTCGTAAATGAAGCCATTTGGGTCGAGGATGGACGAGCGGACGGATTGAAGGTGACACCCTGGCTCATTTATCTGGGGCCCGAATACATTGACCTGGCCTTCCATGCCGCCCATCAAGCTGATCCTAAAGCGATGCTGGTCTATAACCAAGACCGGATTGAGGCGGAAAACCCCTGGAACGAGAAAAGGCGGCAGGCCGTGCTGTCCCTGTTGACCCGGCTCGTTCAACGAGGTGATTCCGATTCATGGTTTGGGAATTCAATCGCATATCATTGCGGAGACAAATGTAACGGGCCCCGGCTTCAAAAGGTTTCTCCATGCCATTGAAGATTTGGGCCTCTCCATTCTGGTCACAGAAATGGATGTCCGCGACTCGAGTCTGCCTGGAGATAAGGCCGTCCGTGATGGTCTGGTGGCCAAGCAATATTACAACTACCTCTCGTTCCTTCTTCAATTCAAATCCGTGAAGACAGTGCTTACCTGGGGTTTGAGCGATCGTACCACCTGGCTCGCAAAGGAAAGCCCGCGCCACGACAGCCTGCCGGTTCGGCCTCTGCTCTACGACGCCGAATTGCAGCCCAAGCCCGCGTTTGATGCGGTCTGGCGGGCGTTTAACGAAGCGCCCAAGCGCGTCCGAGCCGCGGAACGATTGACCAGCGTTCGACCGGGTGATTCCACGGACTCAGAAGGAGTTCCGTTGGCAAGAAAGCGAGGTATCTGAGATGTCTGAAAATATTGTGCCGACGAGCGACGCGCAAAATGAGGATCATCCGCGTGCCGCCATTGTGCCCAGAGTGACCCCGGGGTTCGCCAACAGCGAGCCGGTGGTGGAGGTTTCGTTTGCTGAACTCTGGCGCATCCTGCGGAAGCGAAAATGGATTATTGCGGCGTCGACTTGTGGCTTTTTCGCTCTAGGGCTCGCCTATTGCCTGATTTGTACGCCGAAGTACGAGTCAACATCGACAATTCAATTCAACAAAGAGAACTCAGACGCTCTGGTGCCTGAGGATCCCCATGTGATGATCGGTGACGCGACCGGGATGGATTATCATTTGACACAACAAACGCAGGTTGACACCTTAATGAGCGACACGCTCGCTCTGCAGGTGATCCACGATTTGAAGCTTGAGAACCGCCCTGAATTTTCACCCAAGCCCTTGTGGGAGGGCTTCACCAAGCACCCTGATGAGTCCCAATTGCCGCTGGAGAAAGCCCCCCACCGGCGGGCGATGGTGCTAAAGGTTTATCACAAGAACCTCCGTGTGGATGTCGTTGATGGTACGCGAATCATCAAGATTTCGTTCTTGAGTCCCGACGCCGGAAGTGGCGGCCGCCGTGGTGAACTCACTGGTTAGCAATTACCAGGAGCAGCAATTCAGAACCCGTTTCGCGGCAACGGCGCAAGTCTCGGACCGGTTATCGAAGCAGCTCGATGACCTCAAAGACCAGGTGGCTGCCTCTCAGGAGGCGTTGGTTCAGTACCAGAAACAAGCAGGTATTCTGGGGGTGGATGAGACGCACAACATCGTGATGACACGGCTGGAAGAAGCCGATAAGCAGGTGGTTGCCGCGCAAGGAGACCGGATTCTCGCGCAAGCCATTTGGCAGTTGGCCAGGAGTGGGAATCCGGAGTTGATTTCCGATTTGGCGGCCATGTCTTCCACAACCAGGTCGCTGACCAATCCCAACTCGCAGTTGTTGATCCAGAACCTGCGCAGCCCAGCAAAGCCAGCTCAAGGTAGAGTACGCGCAAACGGCAGCAATATATGGATCAGCCAACCCGAAGCTCATGCAAATGCAGGGTGAGCTGAACCAGTTGGATGCGGAAATCCAAACCGAGATTCAGAATCTCGCCACTCGTGCGCAGAACAACTACCTCACGGCCCAACAAACCGAAAATGCCCTGCGGGCTTCCTTCGAGCGCGCGAAAGCAAGATGCGAACATACTCAATGACAGGAACGTCCAGTACTCCATCATGAAACACGAAGTCGAGTCGAAACGCGATCTCTATGACTCATTATTCAAACAACTGAAGGAGGCAGGGGTGCTGGCTGGGCTGCGGTCAACCAATATCGTGACGGTTGACCCCGCCAGGCAATCTGACCGGCCTGCCAAGCCATTTGTACCGTTGGATCTTGCCATAGCCTTGTTTGGCGGGTTGTTGTTGGGGGTTACAGGCGCGTTTGTGGCCGAGAATTGCGACGATACGATCACAACACCCGATGATGCCGAGCAGATAACCATGGTGCCGGCACTGGGATTAGTCCCTCGATGGAAGGTTCTGAAGCCGCACGCGCATGCAACGTCACCGATTCGGCTTGCTTCTTCAATCCCCTCCAGAGCAGAGGCCGTAGTTCTGTCTAAGCCACAGTCCCAAATCGCCGAGGCATACCGCATCGTGCGAACTTCGATTCTGCAGGCGAGTCGGCAGGGCGTGAGTAATGTCTTCCTGGTTACCAGCGCCTTGCCGGACGAGGGGAAAACGACAACAGCTCTGAACTGCGCGGCTGCGCTCGCTCAGCAAGATCAGCGGGTACTGTTGGTCGAAGCCGACATGCGGCGGTCAAATCTGGAACGCAAGTTGAATTTGAATGGCGGCGGAGGATTAAGCTCTCTCATCGCGGGCGGACCATCATCTGTCGTGCCGGTGAAATTCCCCTCCCTGCCGAATCTGTCGGTAATTCCTGCCGGCCCGCGACCCTCCAATCCGGCCGAATTGCTGGGCTCGCCACGCATGGCGGAACGCATCAAGGAGTGGCGCACGAACTATGACTTCATCATCCTGGACACACCCCCTGTGCTGTCAGTTACGGATGCGGTCGTCGTTTCCGTCCATTGCGATGCTGTGATTCTTGTTGTCCGGTCTGGTGTTACAACGAAACAATCCCTCATTCGTGTCCGTGACCTCTTCCTGCGATCGCGCAAACGGATCGCCGGCGTCGTCATGAATGGCTTCAATCTGAAGTCTGTCGACCACTACCTGTACCTGGGGTATAAGTCCAATCCGAAGGACGGGCGCGGGTACTACAGCCCGATGTCAATTAAAACTAAGAGGAGTACTTCCCATGAGATTCAATTCGCCGAGATTGATTTGCCGATTTTCCTTCTTGTTGACAATGACCGTTGCCTGCCTTGCGGGCACTCCTGCTGGAGCAGGTCAAACACCAACTTCCCCCCTTGCTGACAGCCAGCATGAATGCGACTCGCGCCGCAAATGGTGCCGCGGAGGGAACGGCGCACGAAGCCAGGATGAAAATCGGGCCGGGGGATCTGATCGAAGTGAATGTCTATGATGAGGCGGACTTGCACCAGACCGTTCGACTCAACGATCTGGGAGACGGGACCCTCAGTTTCATCGGCAAGCTTGCACCTTGCCGGGCTGACAACCGACCAGGCGGAGGCCCTTATTGCCCGCAAACTGAAGGAGGGAAACTACCTCCTTGCCCCCCAAGTAAGGTGTAATCATTCGTGAAGTACAGTACTCAGGGGGTATCCGTATTGGGCGAGGTGAAAACACCTGGAGTCTACGGAGTAGGAGGGTGGCCAGAGCTTGTTGGATGTTCTCGCTGCCGCAGGTGGAACAACACCCCTGGCAGGTTCCGAAATCACTATCCAGCGCGCCGGTGACGCATCCACCCTTACCGTCCTTTTATCGAAAGATGCCACCACATCGCTTTCGTCCAACGTGCGGCTTTATCCCGGAGACAAGGTCATCATTCCGCGCACCGGTCTGGTATATGTTCTGGGAGATGTTGGCCGGCCAGGCGGGTTTGTCATGGAGAATGACGGGAAAATCACCCTGTTACAAGCGCTCGCCATGGCGGGTGGGACCACTCACACATCCAGCATGAATGGTTCGAGGCTTCTCCGCAAAGGACCTTCCGGCTACGCGGATATTCACATAGAACTGAATAAAGATGCTCAAGGGCCAAGAAGGGGACATCCAACTCCAGGCGGAAGATATTCTGTATATCCCCGGTAGTGCCGTGAAATCCGCGTTCGCCCGATCCACACCCCAGGTGTTGGCTGCAGCCAGCGGCGCCCTAGGGGCTGGAGTTGTTTACAATTTTACTCAGTAGAAGGGTTTGTTTGTTAGACCTCCCTATAGATGCCAAGCTCTCGAATTCTCCCCCCTTACCCAACCCACTCGGCGTCAGGGCAGGCCTCGAGCGCCGCTACCGCAGCCTGCACCACTACCCATCGGACTTAAGAATTGACATGCGCGGGAAAGCAGGCTTTAATTGCCGTGTAATAGATGCTCTTTAATCTAGCCGACTGGAGAGGGAGCAAATGCGGTCTACACGACGGAAGTTCATGAGGGATTTTTCTGCCCTTGGGTTGGTCCCCATGGGATCCATGTCCTGGTTGGCGGCATCACTTCCGCCCCGTGTTACACCCTTTTACCGGCCTGATATGAATGTGGAACGGCATAGCCTGACGCCGGTTCCGATTGAGCGGGTGACCATCGAGGATGAATTCTGGGGACCGAAGAGGGTGATCTGGCAGCAAACGACCATTCGCGACTGTTTCCATAAATTTGAAAACGATCGCGGCGGAGCCCTGAACAACTTCGATAGAGTCCGGGATGGCCTGCTGGGTGGACACGCGGGCCCACCGTGGTACGACGGTCTTATCTATGAGATGATTCGAGGCTCCTCGGATTTTCTGCTAAGTCATCCTGATCCTGAACTTGACCGGCAATTGGACGGTTACATCGAACGTATCGCCGCGGCTGCCGCGAAGGATCCCAACGGGTACCTCAATACTTACACACAACTCATGGAGCCGACCCATCGATGGGGGCTCAACGGGGGGCTGCAACTGTATCAGCACGAGGTGTATAACGCCGGTGCTTTGGTGGACGCGGGTGTGCATCACTATCGAGCCACAAAGAAAACCCAGCTTCTGGCCGTCGGCGTGAAGTTTGCGAACCATATGTCCGAATACATGGGCCCACCTCCGAAAAAGAATATCGTCCCGTGCCATCCACTGCCGGAAGAAGCGCTGGTCGGACTTTACGAATTGTTCAGGGAAGAACCCAATCTAAAACAGAAACTGTCCCTGCCCGTCGATGAATCAAAGTATCTCGCGCTTGCGGAATTCTGGATCGAAGACCGTGGCCATAACGTTGGGCAACCAGACTGGGACAAGGATTGGAAAGAGGCTGAAGCCTTTGTCCGCAACCAGGAGTATGGCGATGGGCGCCCATCATGGGGTTCATATGCCCAGGACGACAAGCCGGTGTTTCAGCAGGAGACAATTCAGGGACACGCGGTTCGTGCGACCTTGTTGTGTACGGGAATTGCGGCAGCAGCCCGAATAAACCACCGAGAAGAGTATTACGACACAGCGCTCCGCTTATGGGAAAACATGGTTTTCAAGCGAATGCACATTACCGGTGGTGTGGGCGCATTTGCAAATGAGGAGAAATTCGGTCCGGACTACGTGTTGCCCAATGATGCGTATCTCGAGACCTGTGCCGCCGTGGGCGCCGGATTTTTCCATCGAAATATGAACTTGGCTTTTGGTGACGCTCGGTATGCGGACGAGTTGGAAAGGGCGTTGTACAACGGAGCGCTGGCAGGTGTATCGCTGAAAGGAGATACATACTTTTACGAGAATCCGCTGGAGGCGGGGACAGACCGGGAGCGCTGGAAATGGCACGAGTGTCCTTGTTGCCCGCCCATGTTCCTGAAGCTGATGGGCGCCATGCCCGGATACATCTATGCCTTGGATGAAGAGAGTGTGTACCTCAACCTGTTTGTGGGCAGTAGGGCTTCATTGTCAATGAAGCAGAACACGGTAGTAGTTAAGCAGACCACAGGCTACCCGTGGAACGGGAATGTGAGGATTTCCGTTGAGCCGTCTCAAGCGACCGCGTTCGCCATGATGCTGCGGATTCCCGGTTGGTGCCCACAAGCTACGCTCAAAGTAAATGGCGAGCCTGTCCCGATCGAGAGGCTGCGCGGTTACGCCAAGGTTACGCGCACTTGGAAGTCTGGCGATGCCATCGATCTGGCCTTGTCGATGCCTGTGCAGAGAATGAAGGCAAATCCCCTCGTAGAAGCCGATGGAGGCAAGGTTGCGATCATGCGTGGGCCACTCGTGTACTGTCTCGAGTCGGTTGAGAACGGGGACAAGGTGCGCACGCTCACGTTGCCTGCCCAAACGATGGTTTCCTCTGAGTATCGCCCCGAACTGTTGGGTGGAGTAGTCGTCGTGACGGGAAGAGGCGCGACAGCAGCGCCTTCCGCCTGGCAAAACTCGCTGTATCTGCCGGCGAAGGCATCTGACTCAGGCGCAACCGATTTTAAGGCAATCCCCTATTATGCTAACTCGAACCGGGGACCGGTGCAGATGACTGTCTGGCTGCCTGAAAGAGGATAAAGGATGGTTTGATCCACCCCGCAGCGTCTCTGGCCACTAGAGTATCGCCGGGGGAGGCCCGGTCAGGACATCAGCCTGTTCGAATACGACAAAATCACAATAGCAGACATCAAAAGGCAAACGCCGGCAGTCATCACGAGCCTGGGTCTTGCAGGGACTCCTCTCCACTCCCCCGTAAAGACACCTAAAGCGTTCCCGGTAAGAATGGCAGCAATGAGCATGACTGGATATCCCAGGAAGGCGCCGAATTTTCCCATGTGCGTTGCTCCGATGCCATAGATGACGATTCCCCCAGCCCAGAAAATACCCAAATACACCGCCGCAGCCCAGTAGGAGCCCATGCCTCGCTGAAAGAATTTGCCGAAGGTGTGGCGCTTTCTCGCCAGATATCCAGCGTAAGCGACATTGACAACGTAGTTTGCGGTAAAGACCAGAGCCCAGATGGCGTTGTTTGCACTGCTGGGAGTTGCCCCCTGACGTATCGCGGCATGCGAAATATCTGCGCCGAAAATCAGGCCGAAATTCACTAGCGGGGACGTAAGGCCTGATGCGAGACAGAAAACCAGCCCCAGCCTGAATGAGGCTTTCCGCACCGGGCCTGATTCTCCAGCTTCCGATCGCTTTGTGGAGCTATCCTTGAGTTGACCGGCCCTTCCACACGCCGCCAAGCCGAGAAGCATCACGACGATACCTGCTATCAGTACAAGTCCAGCCGGTCGCAACAACTGGTCAGGGTATTCCATTAGCAGGGGGACGATGGATCCGCCGACGGCAACCAAGCCCATGATTAATGAAAGGCCCAGTGACATCCCCAGTGCCGCAATGCCCAGTCCGAAAAAGACGCCGCCCACACCCCAACCTGCCCCGAACAGCAACGCCGCCGTTACCGATTTTGCGGATGCGCTGTTTAGGACTCCCACCAGGTTCGGGACGGTAAGGAATGCCAATGGCCATGGGACAAGGGCGAGGGCAACCAATGATCCTGCGCCCCACATGTTTTCCCATTCCCACTTTTTGAGGTATTTGAGGGGTATTGAGTATGCGCCTTGTGTGATGCCGCCAGCAACAACTAACAGCAGTGCCAACGCGAATGGATCGCCTTGCATTGTGGACATTTCCTTTCAGCCCAAGACCCGGACAACTGAGCTCAGGATTTGCTTGTGGCGGCCAGCCCGCACTTCTCACCACGTTTGGACGACGCCGGAAGGGTGGGCCTTCAGCCCCGCCGAAATCACGGTTCCCGCCCTCTATTCGTCACGCATCTCGCGCTCCGGCCATACTGAACAGCTCACGCCTTGTCCTTCATCGAAGCATCTGGCCGGCGCGATGAACGCTTTAGCGGTGGATCACGTTAGGGTCTGTGCCCGCGGCATGAACGGGTATATCGCGTCTCTCAAAAAGCATGGTGTTCGCGTTGACTTCCTGCTTTTCATCAAAGCCCGGCCGGAATTCCATCCCTAAGCCTAGGTACTTTCCTCCGGCAGCTTTGTTATAAGGCAGCAGATCAACCCGAAGAAGCCCCGGCAGCAGTTGAATCGTGTCCGCGATACTCGCAAGGTTTTTATCCGTGTCCGTTACTCCTGGCACCAAGGGGATTCGAACTACAAACGGCACCCCCAGAGTGCTCAGCAGGCGTAGATTGGAAAGAATCAGGTGATTCTCCACTCCCGTGAAACGCAGGTGCACCTGAGGATCGATAATTTTCAGGTCGTAATAAACCAAGTCGCATTTTTCAGCAACGAGACGGAATAAGGGCCCGCTCGCGAAACCGGATGTATCCAGAACGACATGGATATGGCTGAGCAGATCACAAACGTCCGCGACAAATTCCGCCTGCATCAGCGGTTCTCCACCGGAAAAAGTCACTCCACCCTCGTTGGCACGGAGAATTTCAGCCTGCCGGTTCAGAATCGTCGCTAACTCTACGGCATTGTACTGACGCCCCACCTTGCGATCTCCTGCCAACCCATGCATCACCTGGGGATAAGGTGATCTGCTCTCGGGGTTGTGACACCACGAACATGCCAGGGGACACCCCTTAAGGAACACCGTCGTCCGAATACCGGGGCCATCATGGACAGCGAATTCGCGGATATCAAAAACCCAACCCGACCTCATAGAGTTCTTCTCATCAGCTTCGGTCCAAGGCAATCCACTCGGGATCGACCTCTCGGGGAGAACTTCCTGATGACGCCATTTCTGTTGCGTCTTCTCCGCTTGACAGCCGACAGCCCACGTGTGGGCAGTGACATTCGCGTGATCTCGCCGCGCCGCAGCTTTCTCGGACCGTTATGACCGCGGCAGGAGCTTGATACTATAGGCGGTCTCTTGGACGAGCGCGTTTCACCTCATGGCGTAGATGTGCCTGGAGATAACGTGATCCTGGTATTCCGAACCCAACTCGCAGAAATAGCCACTCCATCCCCACACCCGGACAATCAAGTTCTTGTGCTCTTCGGGATGTCGCTTCGCGTCCAACAGGGTCTCCAGATTTAATGTATTCAGTTGAAGCTGCTGGGCTCCGGCCTGCGCAAAAGTGCGAATCAGCATCGCGACTTTGCGGAGGGAATCGGGTTCGCGGAAAACCGTATCTGAAAGCTCCATCGTAATGGGTCCTCCATTGAAAACGCGCCCATATGGAATTTTAGCGAAGGATTGTAGGACGCTAATGGGGCCCGGCACCAGGGCATTGGGCGAAGGTGCCAGATTGGCACTCAGGTACTCCCCTCGCTTACGCCCTTCAGCGGTGGCTCCGACCACCGGCTCACGCATGCCCTCTTTGCCGCGTACCAACCATACGTAGTACATTGCCGTGCCAGTTCCAGGGCGCACCCGTCCCCCGCGCCCATTGTCTTCAATCTGCTCACAGGCATCCGCGAAGTACTCGAACAAGCGCACGAGCATCGCGTCTGCGAGATCATCGTTGGTTCCCACTTTGGGGCCTTCGTCCGCGAGCTTCTTGAGAAGCAGGTCGAAGCCCTCAAAGTTCGCATCCAGGGCCGCCAACAACTCGTCCCCGGCCAAGTTCTTTTCATCGAATAAGAAACGCTTTGCAGCCGCGAGCGCGTCCGCCGCATTCGCAGAACCGGCTCCATGGACTCCGAAATTGTTGTATTTGAGCCCGCACGAGAGGTCACGCCCTGCTTCCAGACAGCCGTCCATCAAAACCGAATAATATGGCGCCGGAGGCAGAAGCAGTTTTGAATAAGCTCCCACGACGTTCTGCGCCTGTTCGCGAATGTCGCGTGAGACCCGGTCACAAATCGACTCGAAGCCTTCGTGGGCCGCCAAGCCAGCCCGTAAGGCATTGTCGACGGCGGCAGGCATGGACACCGCTCCGATGTTCACTACTTCCATACCTTTGCCGGCGATAATAAATTCCCAGCAAGCTGCCACTGTATAATCGCGAGCATCCTCGATTTCATATCCGTGAGCGGCCAACGCGGGAATCACGACTTCATCATTAGAGTACTGGGGAAAGCCGAGACCCTTTCGCGTCAACTCCGCCGCAAGAGTCAGCAGGCCCAAGTCGATTTTCGAATTGACCCTTAGATTAATCTTAGGATCAATCATACAAGTGTAAAGCGCAGCCTTTAGTGCAATTTCGGTCAACGGATTGACCCCGTCGTTGCCGTCTCTCCTCATCCCTCCCAGCATCAGTGATTGCCCGTTGTCGCCCTGCTGCACACCGGGATAAAGATCGCTATCCTTATTAAGTGCGATGAAGAATTCCGCAACCAGTTCTTCGGCTTCCGCTACACCGAGAAGGCCCGATTTCAGATCAGCCTCTAAATAGGGCCAAAGGTATTGATCGAATCGGCCAAGGCCGACATGATAGTGCCCTGCCATCCAGACGACAGCATGCAAGAGTCTCAATGCTTGCAGAGCTTCCCTGAAGGTGCGGGCGGGGTAGGCAGGAACGCGGCTGAATACGTCCCCAATATCCGTTCGTCCGATTGAGTACGCGGTCTCCGCGTATTTTCTGGCAAGTCCCAAGACGGCATCGATCGTCTCAATTGCGGAATCTAGGAACGTTACAGCTACGGGGTCTCCGGCGAGGCGCCCCTTCGAGTCCGAAGCAACCTGCCTGCGTCCCAATAACCCCTGGGACAAAACCATTCCCCAATCGGCGCAGATGTTGCTGATGGGGCCCAGTTCATGTAGGGTTCGTCCCTCCGCAAGCTTGGCCCAGCCTTCCACGGTGTAAATTGGAGGTACGCAAGGCGTGGTGCGAGTAAATGCAATTCTTTCATCCGCCTCGATGACGGGTTGTTCTGCCTCGCACATCCGGTGAATAAGCCGTGCCACGCGTTTATTCCAGGGCAGGCCTTCCGCTTCGCACTCCTTGAGCACGTCCGGCGCCCGACCCTGCCGGTACTGTTTGTGCTCGCCATTTCGGACTCGTGCCTTCATTAGATCTAACCTCGCCGGGTCATACGAGACACCGGCGGGTGTTGCCGTCGTCAGCGCCATGCCAGAGTGCATCACGTTTTCCATCACTGAACCCTCCCATGTGACTCGCCGTCACCGACCATTCCTTCTGATGTTCCAGGCGCAATTAGCCTGGCCAAGCGCGAGGCCCATCACCCTAACATGATTTTCCCGACGCACGCACCGGACAGCAGCAGATCAAACGCTTCGCTCACGCGAGCCAAAGGAAGCCGGTGCGTAATCAATTTCTCGAGGGGAAGAGAGGGTGCGATCTCAATCCCACGTCGGAAGTCCTCCCAGGAATAAACCCGTGACCCTATCAACGTGAGCTCTTTGAAATTGAGTGATCGCAGGTCCACCTCCGGGGGGTTCGCAAAGACCCCGGCGTTGACGATGGACCCGCGACAACGCGCCAACGTCGTCATCTGCAGGGCAGCCTTCGGAGATCCGGTACACTCGAATACAACGTCCGCGCCCTCGCCGTTTGTGGCTTCGAGGATGGCGGGCTGCAGCCGGGGGTCACTTGCACTGAACGCCTCGAATCCGAGTTCCCGGGCGAGTTCGATTCGCGCGGTGACGACGTCGGTTACAAATATCTTGGATACTCCCAGGATCCTCGCCGCCATCGCAGTCACCATGCCGATGGTCCCTCCTCCCAGAATTGCCACCGTATCGTTGGGGCAGACGGGCGCGCGGGAAACAGCATGAACGCCGACTGCGAGGGGTTCCAGCAACGCCCCGACGCTCGCGGGCAGGGAATGGGGGACCTTTAACAAGCTGCGAACTGGTAATTTGACAAGTTCGGCCATACCACCGTCGAAGTCGAAACCATAAAGGCGTAACTCGCGGCAAGCGTGAGGGCTGCCATGGCGACAAACATAACAGGACCCGCACGAAATTAGTGGATAGAGGGTCACCCGGTCGCCAACCCTGACGCCACCCTCTTCACCCCCCTGAATATCAACAACCTGACCACACAACTCATGACCTAGCGTCAAAGGGGGACGCGCGCGTGGATGTTTACCCATGACCACACTCAGGTCCGACCCGCATATCCCGCATGCCTCAACCTGAACGAGCGCCTCCCCTTCCATTATGCTGGGTGCCCCCAGTTCCACCGCTTGAATCCGATTTGGCGCCAGGTACCTAGCTGCTAGCATCGTGCGCATGAGCGTCTCGTCTCCTTCCAGCCATCATTGGGCGGTGAAGCCCCCGTCCATGAACAAGACCGACCCCGTAATGAATGAGGCCTCATCGCTGGCCATATAAACAAAAAACTTCGCAACTTCCGCAGCAGAAGCGATGCGGCCAAGGGGATGGGCCTTCTTCAGCCTCTGCCAAAAGGCTTCGGGATTTCCGGAGGCTTGCGCGGATCTGTGTACCAATGGCGTGTCGACGGTCCCAGGGCAGATGGCATTGACTCGGATCTTGTACGGGGCGTACTCAATGGCCATTTGTCTTGTAATTTGGTGCACAGCTCCCTTTGAGGCTGCATATGCGCCCTGCATGGTAATCCCCACTTGTCCGGAGATGGACCCGGTGTTCAAGATCACGCCGCCCTCCTGCTTGATCATGACAGGGATCACGTGGCGCGCCGCCCAGTAGATGGCCTTTACGTTCGTGTTCAGAACTGCGTCCCAGTCTTCGGGGGTATGTTCATGGATGGGCTTTACGACGCTCGTTCCGGCGTTGTTGACGAGTATGTCGATTCTGCCAAAGTGGCGAATGGCAGTTTGAGTGAATTCCCTTGCCGTGGACTCCTCTCCAACATCACCCTCCACTAACCGAAGGCGCTCGCCATATTGAGTTCTGCATCGCGACAGCTCCGGAGGCACCTCTGAGGGAAGAAAAACTCCGACGACGCTGCTCCCAGCCGCAAGGAATTCCGACACCATGGCCAAACCGATGCCGGATGATGCTCCAGTGATGATCGCGACTTTTCCGGAAAGAGAGATGTCCATTATTTAATTCCTCCCGTTTCAAACCCCAGCGGACTCCTCAGATCTTGCTGAAGGCCACCGTTTGACTTCTACGGAGGTCCGAGGCAAGAGAAACGCTGCCGCCAGACCCTCCACTAGAAACTGCCGTCTTCTCAGGCATTCGTCGTCCATATCAGAAGAGATTGCGGACATTCGCTTGAGAAAAACCATCAGGATATCATTGATTATAGATTATCGATTGCAAATGTCAAAGCTGATCCTTACATCCTTTCGTACGAAGAGCCCGCATCTGATGCGGCCCTGAAGGATCATTTGAGCTTGCCTGGGGGCCTTCGCAGCGCTCTTTGTTGGTTGCGAGTTCTTCGCTCCTGGCCGGCGTCCCTGTGAATGGCAGACCCCACCATAAGCTCGTCCGGCACAAGGCCAACGTGATATAGTTTGTTCCAGTACTTCACCGTGTGGAGAACAAATGCACGGCGGGCTTGCACGGGATCGTGGGAGCAAAGTCCAGCCAGTATTCCCTTGTGCTGCAGAACCGCATCTGAAGGGTGCCTTGCCACTTCCGGCCCAAGATCCAACAACGCAAACGCGAACAGTTGAAACGCGGTAGTTTCCAATGCCCGTGTCAGATATTCGTTATCGGCCAAAACCCAAATCAAGCGGTGGAACGCAACGTCCGCTTGGTGAAACTCGGACAAGTCCGATTTGGCTGTTGCCTTCTCCATCAGACTGACATACCTTACCAACTCTGACTCGTCCTTGGGGTTCATTTTTCTGGCTACCAAGCCTACTGCGATCGCTTCCAAGACTATGCGCACCGCCAGGATCTTTCGATAGTCCTCCTTTTCAAGTTTTGTTACGTAGGTTCCCCGTTGTGGGGTTTTTCTGACAAATCCCTGATATTCCAGTTCCTTTAGGGCTTCGCGCAAGGTTGGCTGTCCAATTCCCATTTTAGAGGCCAACTTCTGCTCAATTAAACGCTCCCCGGGTTTTAGAACGCCGCCGATGATGGCCTCACGAAGCATCTGCGCTGCACTCTGTGGAGCTGAACGCAACCTGATCCTGCTCAATTCTCCCAACTTCCCTCCCCCCGATAATCCCAATTCAGCCTGCCTCCTCCAGTTACCGATAAGCTCCAGACACCATGAGCACTAATATATTTACTCTATGATTTTCGTTGATACAAACTGTATTTTATGATAATAGGCTTAACAGTTTATTGATAGATGTGCAATTTTCAAACTCGTTGCGCTGTCTTCGCGCATGCGTCGGGGCAGTTCGGGATGGGTGCTCAGTACAATTACGGCCCTTTCTATTGCGGCCAAGAAGCACCTTATAATTCTGCGTATGGTAACCACACCTGCATGGCACTCTCCGCACGGTTAGCAAAAGCGTAATAGGGAATCAACTGAAGGGTCACGGGTTCCGGCTTGCGAGCACTTAGTTCGAGCGGGGTGTAAAGGGAATCGTCTTTGGCGAGAATCTTGTCTTGATAGAGAACGCCCGGTGCAGTGATCGAGACGATCCCGCCAAGAACCTCTGGGTCGTGCCGTTCTGTGAACTGAGTGGCGGCGTCCGGGTCGAGCTTTAGCGCAAAGTGATCGAGAGAGGGCGCGTCTGGCTGGTCGAGTGCCTCCATGCAGTAGATGAGCGGCCCGCGCTGCACGACAACACGCCGACGCGTCGCCTCAATCTTCGGATTGGCGGCGACGAGGCGGGGTGTCATATCCAGTCTTAGCTCAACCTTATCGCCGGAGGACCACGTGCGCCGAATCGCAAGGTATTCGCCGGGCTTGACTAGCTCGACGGAGGCTCCATTGACGGTCGCACTGGAACCACCGGCCCAACCTGGAATGCGGAGAAACAGCGTAAACTCTGCTGGCTTAAGTGGCTGGACGATCAGATCGACGGTGCCGCTCCAGGGATAACCAGTGCTCTGGGTCATTTTGAGTGGCGTGCCGTCTTGCAAGTGCCAGTCGAGCTCCGAATTATCGTAAAGATGAACGTACACACCCTCTTTGCTCGTGCTATAGAAGTAGGTCTGCAGTGAACCAAAAATACGAGCGAGATTCGGCGGGCAGCAGTTGACATACCAAAACGGCCGGCGCACCTTGGGATCGACTTCCGGGGTGTAAAGCAATGGATTGCGATAGTTGAATGAGTGGCCGTCAAGCGCCATTCCGGAGTTGACGCCGTTGTACAGCACGCGCTCCATTACGTCGCCATACTTTGCTTCACCGGTCAGCGCAAGCATGCGTAGAGCCCACTGGGCCACACCGATATTGGCGCAGCTCTCACAATAGGAGCCTTGGTTGGGTAAAACATAGTCCCCGCCGAAGGCCTCGTTATGCATCATGGCGCCCACCGCACCAGTGACATACATCTGCCGCTCCGTCATGTCATCCCAGAGCCGACCCAGTGTTTTGATGTAGTGGGGATCGCCGGTTTCAAGTGCATAGTCTGTAGCTCCGCAGCATGCGTAGACAGCGCGCACGGCATGGCCTTCCATGATGGTGCGATCAGTGAAAGGCGTGCCGGCGAAGGCATAACTTGCCTGATCCGGGCGAACCAGAATGCGCTTGTCCCCATGCAACAGGTACTCCGCAAGATGAAGGTATCGGGGATCCGAGGTTTCACGATAAAGCTCGACGAGCGTCATTTCGGGACCAGGGTGTCCGGACATAAGAGGTCTCTTGTCCGGCTCCGGTCCAAAGCCTGGCAGCACATAGTCGTTGACGAATCGCAAACCCGCGTCCAGCAGCGTCCGATCGCTGGTGACGCGGTAGAGGGCGATACCTGCCTGAATAAGGTGGCCCATGCAATAGATCTCATGGCCCACTATCTGCGTGTCGGGTAGCATGCGTTCCGGAATGCGCTCACCTACAAAGTATGTGTCCAAGTAGCCGCTTGGCTCCTGTGCTCCGCCAACGGCACGAACTACCTGCATGGCCTTGGCCTGCAGGGATTGATTGGATGTGGTAAGCGACCAGCTTGCGCCCTCCAGCCACTTGTATACTTCCGAGTCTGCTCCATGACGCAGCGAACGAATGTTGGTGCTCAGGTTCGCATGATCCACATCGTGCATGCGCTGGAAGTTCAGCACGCGATCGTTCTCCACCTCCTGTTGGTAAACCTCGGGGATGCAGCCACTAAGGTTGGCGGCAATTCGCTGCGCCCAGAAGCCGCTCGTAACGGTGACCGCATTCAGCGGCAGCGTCCGCAGCATTGCATACGGTGAGCGCGACAGGTCCAAAGCATACGCGTTCCTTGCGACGGGCAGCGCCCTTGCCTGTGGCTCTTGAGACTTTTCGGACCCGAAGGCGTCATCTGGAAATGGCAGGCATGTGGACGCCACCATGGAAGCTGCAGCCGCTGCGAATTTCCGGCGCGTGATCTTGACGGACGACATGGGCCCTCCTTAGTTATTCCAGATGCCTCGTGCAGATTGCTTGACGAGCCTGACGCGCGGCAAAGCAGCGAATGCGGAAGCTGCAGGCGCTATTCATTATTCTCATAATGCCACCGAAGTGATTACCCATTATCCGGTATCCTTCAGTTCGATTTGACGATCGCGAGCATTATTAGTTGCCCCGGGCGCCCCGCAAGAGGTAGAGCGGCGTTGAGGTGCCTGTTGATGTTCCGAAGGTAGCCTTATTACGCATCTCCGTCAAGCGCGTTCAGGTTACCCCTTCTCGGCCTGACTCGCAAAACTGGAGGAGGGCAGGCGGCCAGGCGTTATTGCCAGCACGGCGATCTGCGGCTAAAATACCAAAGTTTAGGGCTACCAAACTCGAAAGGACAGAACCGTGACTCGCAAGGCAGGAAAACGATGCCTTTCGCTCGGCCAGTTCCTGCTGCTGACGGTGATTCCCTCTGTCAACCTCGGAGTCGCCTTTGGGGCCAACCCCTGCGCAACTTGCCATCCGAAGGAGGTTGGGGATTTCTACTCCCACTCGGCCATGGCGCACTCTTTACGGCGTCCGGGCAAAGAACCCGAAGGATCCTTCCAGCATTCCCTCTCGGGTACGAAATTTACGATCTATTCCAATCCGCAGGGCCTTTGGCAGCGGATGGAGCGAGATGGCGACGTCTCGGATTTTCGGGTCGATTACGTGATTGGCTCGGGGATACACGCTTCCGGTTACCTGGTTCGGATTGGGGATCACCTGTTCCAATCGCCCATCTGCTATTATCCGCGTCTCAGCCGCTATGATATGGCGCCGGGGTACGAAGAAAACCGCGCGCCTGACTTCATCCGAGGCGTAGAGGAGAGGTGTCTTTTCTGCCATTCCGGAAAGGCCTTGCCCATCGCCAACACATTGGACCAATACTCATCGCCTGCGTTCGCGCAGGAGTCAATTTCCTGCGACCGCTGTCATGGCAATCCGGCGCGGCATCTCAAAGCGCCTCTGCCCGGTACGATCGTCAATCCTGCGACGCTCGCGCCCGCGCCGCGTGACAGCATTTGCGAGCAATGCCATCTGAAGGGGGTTGATAGGGTGCTGAACCCCGGGAAGAAGCTGCAGGATTTCCGTCCCGGCGAGCCCCTGGAAGATGTCTTTACGATCTACACCGTCAAGCCGCCGAGTGACAGTCCCCCGGAAGCTCTCAAGGTTATCAGCCACGTCGAGCAGCTTGCGTTAAGCACCTGCTCACGCCAGAGCAAGGGGCGGCTGTGGTGCGGAACGTGCCACAATCCCCACGACACTTCCAAAAAGCCCGCGTCGTATTACCGGGCTCGCTGCCTCGCGTGCCACATCGGCCCCCGGTCGCTTGCCAAGTCGCATCCTGGCGGCTCCAACGGCGATTGCGTTGACTGCCACATGCCCAGGCGAAACGCCAAGGATGGCGGCCACACGGTGTTCACCGATCATCGGATCTCCCGCCATCCCCAACCGGAGCCCGAGAACGAGACGGCGGCAGACGGTGATCTGGTGGCGTGGCGGGACCCGCCGCCCAAGCTGCGGGAACGCAACCTTGCCCTTGCCTATGCGGACTCCGGGTTCGAGGACAGGTCGGCATCCAGGATCGTTCGGGGATATCACATGCTTACGGAGGTGGAGAACGAGTTCCCCGACGACCCCGCCGTGCTCACCGCCCTGGGTCGGACTCTGCTAGCGATAAGACAGCCCCTCGAGGCTGCCCGGCGGTTTGGGCGCGTTCTCGAACTCGGCCCGGGTTCGGCGGTGGACGAGGCCAACGCAGGGATGGCCTGGAAGGACGCCGGGGATATGGAAAAGGCCACCTCCCATCTGGAAAAAGCCGTCAACTTGGATCCGCTTCTGTTCCCGGCAGCCGAGGCTCTGATGCAAATTTACCAAGAGCAAGGCGACGAGGGTAAAGCGGCCGCGCTGTCTGGCCGCGTCCAAGAGGCATTGGGAAGCTCAGCCCCGCGAGAGTCAAGTTCACAAGAACGCTGACTCTGCGCCCAACGGATACTCCACACAAAGTGAAAATCGGGTGTGAAAACTTCCGGGATTCTTGCCCGCGGCTGACATCGGACCCAAGCGGGCCCAAGTTGCAACTCGAATTGCAATATCAGCCCGGCAAGTGATACATTTTAAGGAACGCGCCTGTAGCTCAGTTGGATAGAGCGGCAGACTTCGAATCTGTAGGTCGGGTGTTCGAGCCACCCCAGGCGCGCCAGCTCATTTCGCGGTATTCCCGCCATCCACTTCTACTCAAAGTCCGCAGCCAGCTCTTGCAGTTGCTCGGGAGTGGTCCGGAAATCGCGGTTGAATTTGCCCTCTCGCTTGAATTGAAACAGAAACTCGCATGGGTCCATGGTGGCCGCCGCTACCTGCCACGCTTCCGGCGTGCCTACCAGATCGCCGTACTCTTTGCGCATCATGTAAGAGCAGGTGGGATTGACCGCCAGTAGGCGAGCCGACGCCCGGATCGGGTTTCGGCGACGAGAGAAGCAGGGGGGCGGCAAAGTGTCGGGATCACCGGTTGGAGAGGCGGCAGTTTACGGCCGTAGAGGCGTCGGGAAAGGTAGAACGGGTGGCTCACGTGCTGGCCGAGTCGCTCAACGGTCAAAACCCCACCGGGCGCTTCCATACAGAGGTGCTCAGGCATAAGGTATGGGCTGTCCCAAAATTGAAAATGGAAATTCGTGATTAAAGCGAAAACTTGGACAATGCGGGTTATCTCGGCTTGCAGAGGAGGAGCATGGAACGAAGGGTCTGGTTTCTTGCGGCCATCCTCGTCGCGACCGCAATAGTTACCTTCAAGACATAAACGCAGGAGAGACTTACGTAATGCAGGGTTTGGGGTAAGCTGGGAACATCTACACGCGAGGGTTTCAGGGCCACGGGGAGCAGCGTAGCTGGCGAGAGGCGGCAGGAGGGCGAAATGGCATCCGGTATGAGCAATACCGCAACACGTCGTCGCCACCTCCCCCACGTACTGGACGATTGGGTCGGCTGGCTTGAGCCCGGTGTGGACCTGGAAGGAAATATAAAGGTCTCGGGGGGCCTCATCCGGCTAAACGCCCACTTCAAGGGTGATATCGTTTCCGACGGAGCCGTGGTGGTTCCCGACCATGGAGAAGTCGAAGGAAATATCCAATCCCGAGTGGTGTACATTTCCGGCAAAGTGAAGGGAACCGTTCACGCCGAGGAACGCCTGGTAATCAAAAAACACGGCATCGTGCTGGGCGACATTTACACTCCCTACCTACTCGTCGACCCAGGAGGGTCCTTCGACGGCCGGCACCACATGATCACACCTGAACCTGCCAGTCAAAAGCCCAATGGGGTGGGTTCCGGGAACACCACTGAGCCGGAACCGCTGAGAGCCACAAATCAAGGTCAGGTAAGACCCAAGGACGAAAACTGAGACAGCCTTGCGATTCCGTCCACTTCTGTATCCGCGTATCCGAGGAGCAAGTCAGCCCTTTTTCAACAGTGCCGTCTGGCCGCGACAAATCGCGGTTTTAACTCCCTTAGGATTTAGTATTCATCATGAAGCGTGAATGCGCGGCGCACATTGGCCGCAAAGACCTAAAAAGCTTACGTTGTAGCTTTCCACCCGGAATCCCTTGGGAAGGTATTTCTTTAAGTGGACGGGATCCATCCGGTCCTCAGTGAGGTCCAGAATCGTTTCGCAACGCGCGCAGACGAGACGGTGATGGGACTCAAGGTTGGCATCCAAACGCATCGTCGGGGCAGGAGTGCTTACCTCCCTCAGCAAACCAACGTCAAGAATGGCTCGCGAGTAATAATTATTCTCGTTCAAGACTTACTGTAGGAACATTCACCCAAATCATCGCAGCCCGAAATGGTTAGTGCAATTTATTCGCCGGGAGGGATTGATCACATCGCAGGAGGAGGACGAAGCTTTGGTTCTGCCCGGGGAGGCGAGATACACATCCACCCCCGAGCGATCGCCCGCTTCCTTCTCTTTCCGGGGCAAAAGGCAGGGATGACGGCCTTGGACCCTTTCGCCGACACCCATCTCTCACCTTCCGGGTCAAAGCTGAGAAGGTCAACCGCGATCAACGCGTCCGGAACAGCTTGGGGTGCTCTCAGTGCTTGGCAAGCTTGTCTGCCATCGACAGGAACAGCCTGCGATTCGCACTCGACATGCTCTCAAAGGACTTAATCAGCCTCTTGACCGGCTTGCCCAGATTCACTTGATCGGGAACCTTGGGTGCGGACGGTTTTCCCTCACCCTGGAAAAGCAATTGGTACGGTTCAACTTCCAATGCTTTGGCAAATTTTTCCAGAGTTGCCAGCGAGGGGGCTGTGTATCCGCCTTCAACGCGAGAGATGTACGAGCGCAAGAGACCAGACCGCCGTTCGATGTCGCCTTGCGAGAGACCTTTTACTTCACGCAATTGTCTTAATCGTTTGCCTACGTCCATAGCTCGATTAGAGCAGAATCAGAACCCCCTGTCAATCGTATTAACTTAATATCTTAACGCCTTACTAAATCCATTAAGATGCCCGATTTGTGCTTTCCCATAAAGATAGTCCCCAGATGCCGATTCTTACATCTTGAAACACTCCCAAACTGGGTGGTGACTCCTTGTGTAAAACAAAGTTCGTAAAGTTTAAACACCTGGGCGAAGCACCCCGGCAGTTTGCGGGGGTTGGTGAACGCGGTGAACTACAGGGGTTCTTCGCCCAAAACCCGGGCTCAGTATGACAGGTAATCTCTCAGTTTGAGGATGTAGCGGCGAGTTTACCTCGAGCTTGTCCAAATCACGGTCCTGCCACCGAGCGATGACCTCCGCCTTCGCCGCTTGCTGTGCGGAGCGGCAGAGCCGCTTGGAGGACGACGGTTTTCCGCTAACTTGGACAGCCGTGAGTTTACCTCGCCCAATGGCGGCGTAAAGCCGGCGTTACATCCGAAGCTTGGATTCCTAGCCCTCATATATCACCACGGTTTGGAAGGGCGGGGATTCCCAGGTTGCCGAAAGAGGCGTCCCCGCGGCAATCGGAGCGAAGCGCGCTCCATCTCCGAGAGAATGATGACGATGAAGATCGACTGGATGAGCATTGAGGATGACTTCCAGGCAGAAGCCGCTTACTTTTGGCTACGCCGGGAGGGGGGCCTACCCGCCGCGAGGCATTTCCATCACCCCGCCGAGGCCCCATCATTCCCCGCGGAGCGAAGCTTTGGAGTGCGTGCAGCTTCCTGCCGCTTTCCCTCCCGCAAGCTTGCTTGCGGCAGTTCCTTCTCGCAAGCTTGCTTGCGGGAATTCCTTCCGGCAAGCTCTCTTGCGGGAATCTCCAACCCCGCCTTGATCTGTATTCGCATTTCTTCCCTGCAAGCACGAATGCCAGCCAGCGAGCTGGCTGGGGAAAAAGTGGCAGCAAGCTGCACGCACTCCCAAGCTTCGCTCCGTGTGCCGTAGGGGACAACTATTCCAAAGCTTCGCTCCTGGAACCGAGGAGTGATGAGAAGTGTGGGCTATCCCTTAAAGGGAAAGCCGGGATCCCCTGGACGTAGCGGGGGCGTCTTGTCCGCTGTGGCACGGGCGTCCGAAGCTGTGAAAAAGTACGACTCTTAGCGCAGCGACGCTGAGACGCAGAGAATTGCTTCTTGGTTTTCAAACCTCTGCGCCTTCGCGCCTCTGCGGTGAGAGATAGGGGGATTCCCTCGATCGCCCTTTCAGGGCTTGGGCCGGGAAACCATCCGTTCACCCCGACCGTTGGCCGGGGCTGAGGTAGTCCGCCCCTTCGGGGCTGGGGACCCGGAAGGCACGCTCCCTCATCTCGAAATCACGACGTCAAATTAGGACACTACCACGATCCCGGTAGTGGTGCAGTTTGACCTAGGGGCGGCTTTACGCCGCCCTATGGCGAGGTAAACTCGCCGCTACAACATCAAACGGCACCACTATCCCCGATCCCGGCCGGGTTGAAACCGGCGGGGGAATAGGATAAAATGTCCATGGGGCGTTAGATCTCAATTTGCTCCGTGGAGGTTGGGTCATGAGGAAAGTCATTTTCCCTCTCGGCATAGGTCTCTTTCTGCTTTCGGCTTGGGCCGTTCCTGGAAGCGCCGCCCTGAAGGGCGATTACCTCGAAGCGCGCAGCGCCGACGTTTACACCGGCCCCTGCTTTGCCATGTCGGAAGTGGGCTTAACCGGCCAGGAAGCTATTCTGGCGTGGAAAGTTCAGGAAGGAGACTGGCAGGGCATCCCCCTGAGCGGATTGAGCGTGGTGGCGGTGGTCAGAGCCCACGCCACGCTGGGCGATCCTTATCACGACCCTTATCCGGCGCGCTCGGTGCTGATCGTGGATTCCCGCGCCAGCCAGCCGCAGCGGACGGCCCTGGCGGCGTTGGCCGAATCCATGGCGGGCGGCTTGTTGGACCACGTGGTGCGGGTGGAAACGGCGCCCATCCAAATGACCGTGGAACATGGTGATCTCCACGGCGCGGCTAAGCTGGTGGCCGGCAATTTGGCCCGAATTGAGACGCGGAGCCTCTGCCAGGGCGATCACCTGTGCGGGAACGAGTCGATCTATTACCCGCCCCTCATTGCCCTCGCCCACTCCATGCCCGCCTTCACCCTGGATAGCTCGTTCTCGGGACAGGGCCTGGGGGAAGTTTGGAAGAACGTGGACAAACGCAGCGCCTTTGTGGGCAGCTTTTAGCCGCGATGACCTTACAGTCCGAACAACGGGAAACTTCCGCCCGGGAGTTTCCCGTTTGGCATTTATGGCATATAGTGGGCTATCGCGCTTTATCCACTATCGGGTATAGGGAGGCTGGGTCCATGAAACTGCACCGCGCACTCGCACTGGTTCTGGCGATTCCACTCTGGGCGGTGGTGAGCGCCTTCGGCCAGGGTAGCTATAAGACGGAAGCCATCGGCGCCGCGCCGGCGGAGGTTCCCGCCCCCCTCCAGAGCACGCTCGATACCCAGGGAGTGCGCGTCTCGAGCGATCAGGGGGCAATCCTCTGCGAAGTATGGCTGCGGAAAACTCTTCCCAGCAGCGCCAACCCTAATACCTCCTCGGACGTCCTGTTTGGGACGTTGCCCGAGGGAGCCTTCCTGGGGGTGCTGCACTTTCCCAAGGACGCCACGGACTTTCGCAGTCAGACCATCAAAGCCGGGTATTACACCTTGCGCTACGCTCTCATCCCCCAGGACGGGAACCATATGGGCGTCAATCCTTATCGCGACGCCTTCGTGCTGGCGCCCATGGCCGCTGACCCGGGCCCGGACAAGACCCTGTCCTTGGAAGACCTGGTGAAGCTGAGCTCGCAGGCGTCCGGCACCCCCCATCCCGGCTTCCTGGTGGGCGCGCAGGTTAGCGGCGCTAACTTCCCTTCCGTCGCCAAGGACGACTCGGGCAACTGGGATCTGCAAGTGAAGGGACACGGACCAGGCGGGGACCTGCCCCTGGCCTTCACGGTGGTGGGCCATTGGCAGGGGTAAAGGAATTTTCGATGGCCGCTGGGGGATTTTCGATGGGGGCGCGAGACAAGCGCATTTTGGATTTTGCATGGGGGCGTGGGGCGCACGCATCGACGCAAGCCCGGGCAGGAGTCACCTTATGCTGCCCGCTCAAGGCGGGCTTTCGGCCTCCCTTGGCCGTGACGGGAATTCATCCAGCTTCTGAGGGAGAGGGATTCAGCTCAAAATGAAAGCATCCATGACAAATCAGCGGCAACGGGACGCGGCCTGCATTCTCTCGCTTGCGCTATCATCCCTTCTCGCTCCCAGCCTCTGGGCCGCTCAGGCCAAGCCTCTGACCGTGCTCGAAGGTAAACTGCTGACCACCCGCGGAGACTGTCCCCTGCTGAAGATGAACGGCCGGGAACAAGCGCTTTCGGCCAACACTCCCTACCTTCTCCACACCCTGCAGGACAAGCGCCTGGACGGCCGCGAGGTGCGCCTGGAAGGAATCCCCCAGCCGGAGGGCTCCTTCGAGGTCCATTGGCTCTACACCCTTCACGATGGCAAACTGTTTCGCGTGCGCTATTTCTGCTCCACCTGCAACATCGTGGCCCTCGAACCCGGCAACTGCGTCTGTTGCCAGCAACCCACCCAACTCCAGGAAATTCCCGCGGACAAACCCCAGAACGAGTGAAGGACGTCGGCTGCGTGACATAAAAGTGTAAGCCGCGATCCCTCAGACGTGGCGTTGCCAGGACTTTCGTTGGAAACGGCTCGGACGGCATTCGCGGTTTAGAACTCCTCTGGCCGGTGCTCCCGCGAATACCGGACCATGGCGTGCAAATTTTCGGGTGGGGTCATGGGCGGTATTTCGCAGCCGGTTCCGACAATGTGGAACTTCCCGCAGGTCTCGTGGCATTGCCGGCAAGCCTCATAGACCTGCTCCGGGCTCCCTTCCAGCATGTGGGTGATCGTCGAGACATTGCCTAGAATCACCCGGTCCGGTCCCAGGCAGGCCCGCGCCGCCGCAAGATTGGTGGGCGAATCCAATTCAAAGATATGCACGGGCAATTCCTTCATTTGCGGAATCAAGGGATCGGTGTTCCCACACATGTGCAGCCGGACGATAACCTCCGGATGGGCCTGACGAATGGATTCAACCACCCGCAGTTGCCGAGGGAACAGGAGTTCATGGTAATACCGTGGCCCCATCATGCTGGCCGCGGCGTCGCTCATGCCGATGGTATCAGCGCCGGACTGAATTTCCGCTTCAGCATAGACGATGGCCACTTCCGCAGTAAAATCGAGCAGATCCTTGATAAAAGGGGGATCGTCCAGGAAATCCGTCATGCTCCGACTCAACCCACGCAGCTCGGCGGCCAGTGCTAATGGACCTTCCACCCATCCTACGATTGAAACCTCACCCCCAAACTCCTGATGCATGACCTCAATCGCTGTGATTCGATCATGCATGCGGCCGGTACCGAGCGGGTCGGGAATTTGGAACGTTTTCAGGCGTGACTTGTCGAGCAGGGCCGCCCGTTCCTCGCAAATGGCGGGGCCCTGGTCCTCGTACCAGTTGACGCTTCCCTCCCCCGCAATGTCGATGACCTCGCGCGCCGGGTCGGAACACGTAAGCAAACAATCGATACCGAAGTCGTACACAAGCTTGCTCTGCGCTGCCGCCATCTTCCGCCCATCCCGTGTGTAGTCGATGAAGGGAATCCCCGAATGGTGGGCGGCAAACATCATGATTACAGGCTGAACGGGAAGATGATCAACGGGCCGACCCGCGATAAGAGCGCGGACTCTTTCAAGCGAACTCATGAAAACCCTCCCGATGGGTTGTCTTGGCAATCTGAAGCTTAAATGGTCTTAGCAACTTAAGTGCCAATTGATGATCGTGCCATCGGATCATTTGAGATTTGTGATTTGCGATATTCGAGGTCAGTAAATAGATTCATCCTCTCACAGGACATTGTCGATAGACGATTCAGGGAAGTGTGTCACGCTGGGGTTTGGCTATTGGCGCTGCCGCCCTTCCGCCTTGGCACTTAATCTGTCTATCATCACCGGGCACGTGCCACTGTATTTGGCCAAGCTGCTTTGGTTCCCCGATGGACCTCGGATTTCGGATATCAGGCTTCCGACTCTGGATCTCCCCACCCGTTCCCATCCTCCACCCCATGTGCAAGCAACGCCGGAGGGGCGAAGCGGAGAGAGCGAAGACTGCTACCCCCCCCTTTTTCCATCAGCATCTTGGAAATAGGTCTATAACCTGACTGCTGACAGCCTGCAGGTTATACCTTGTAGTTAACTGCAGCCGCGCTGAGAAGACAAAGGGAATACGCATGATAGACCATAAATAGCGCTATAATAAACAGGTATCCACTCTGTGGGGGGGGTTCAGTGCGTGGTCCGCAGCACGCATTGTGTCCGATTACTCAGCCCGGACAGGTTGCTACTGAAACACTTCCCAGCGAGCAGTTGGCAGAGATCCTGCAAAGGTTGCCAGAAAGGCATTGGGAGAGCTGGGACAAAGCGATCAAGGGCTGAAAGGCTCGATTTCTTGGCGCGTGGGGCCCGCGAAGAGAAGGCTAAAGGGACGGAAATGTGAATGCCTTGCACTATCGCCCGCTTCCGGACCTCTGTCGCTTTCTCGCCGGAAGTTGTCCACAGAGTAGCTCGCCAGAACTTCAATCTTCTTAAACCTTTCCACACGAGGCACGGTTGATGACTAAAGCAGTGCTGTTTCCACGATCCTATGCGCGAGCGAGCGACAGAAAGCTCATGCTGAGGACTATCGAGCTGGCGCGGAAATGCAAGAACGAGCGTGGATGGGTATCCCCAAAAGTCGGAGCACTGGTCGCCCGCGATGGGCGTGTAATTGGGGAGGCATTCCGCGGAGAGCTTATTCCAGGCGAGCACGCTGAATTCGCCCTCCTTGAAAAGAAGCTCGCCGATGAGACGCTCGCGGGCGCGACGCTCTTTGTCACTTTTGAGCCCTGCACTTCTCGAAACAATCCCAAGACCGCGTGTGCCGACAGAATAATCGAGAGGCGATTCGGAAAAGTCTTCATTGGGGTTCTCGACCCAAACGAAACCATGCGCGGCAAAGGCGAGTTGCGCTTGCATAGGGCGGGTATCCAGATTGCCCGCTTTGATCCAGATCTAATGACAATTATTGAGGAATTAAATCGCGCGTTTTCGCGCCAGCACCGTTACGGAACGATGCGCCGACGCACTGCTGCCCAGACCGCCGATCCTGTCGAGCCAGGCCATGTCGGCCCAAATGGCCACAGAATCGGCTATACAAAGAATGGCAATAAGGTGGAGTGGCTACCTGATGAAGAAAATCCCGGAAAAGAGTGGCCGCTGATATTGCGGCGCAACGATAAGGTTATCCTCAGAGCTTACAACGAATATTGGGACAAGGTTTGGTGGAATAAGCACCAAGTCTGGCTGAAACGGATCAAGACCGGAAAGGAGCCATTGACCCAAGAACTGAAGCCCGTCCTGGAGCGTGCGAAAGAGGCAGCCAAACGGATCGAG
This sequence comes from uncultured Acidobacteriota bacterium, assembly GCA_963825395.1. GTDB lineage: Bacteria > Acidobacteriota > Terriglobia > UBA7540 > UBA7540 > Bog-366. The sequence continues at coordinate 72,548 of CAWGTQ010000035.1, forward strand.
AAAAAATACGGCAAGAAGAACTTGAAATGCAACGATTTCGACTGGGGGCTTCTGACCGGAAGAATGTCGGCACTTGCCTGGGTCATGGGAGCCGAATGGAACGCATCCCTGGATACGTGACTACCGCGTGTGGCGCCAATATCCCGCGCCGCGGAACCTTTAATTGGTGTGCCGTCCCACTTGCCACTTTCCAATGAACAAAGGGTGGCGCATACATAGAAGTCAATGTATGCGCCGCCGTAATGAATTAGCCGGGACGGCACACTAACGGAAAATGCCGGTGTGGCCGAGGGAGTAGCGGCCGGGCTGCGGGTAAACGCATAACCCGTGGGGGCCTTTACCGACTTTAATGCGGGCCAGCAAACTGCCGTTCGCCGTATCGATGGCGTAGACTTCGCGATTATAGCGTCCCGACAACCACAAAACCTTGCCGTCGGCGGAGACTCCTCCCATGTCCGGGCTGCCTCCTCCGGTGATCCTCCACTTTGTAACCACGCGGCGCTCGGTAAAGCCGATGAGAGAGATCGTTCCCTCCCCCCGGTTGGAAACGTAGAGGACCCGCGAATCGCGGCTGGTATACAAACCGTGGGCACCCTTGCCGGTGGGAATGAATCCTATAACTTTGAACTCGTCGCCATCAACTTCGTACACACCATTGGCCTCCATATCCGCCACATAAAAGATTGTTCCGTCGGGAGATAGTTTGACGTCCTGCGGCATGCCTTGGCGCGGAAGCTTTAACTCCCCAATCAGGCTTTGCTTCTCTACATCCACTTTCACCAGACTCCCGGAGAATTCGCAACTGGCAATCAGGTAGCGTCCGTCCGCGGAAAAGTCCATGTGATCGACACCCCGGCAAGGCACGGAAAGAGCATGTTCGAGTTTCATGGTTCGGGGATTGACAAAATCGAGCCGATCCTTTCTTTCCGCCACCACAATGGCAAATTTCCCGTCCGGGGTGTAATACATGTTGTAAGGGTCTTCGACGCGGACGGTCTTACCTTTCTTTCCCGTGGCAGGGTCGATTTTGGTTACGCTATCGCCCAGGTCGTTGAGCACCCACAAACTCTTTAGGTCATAGGACGGCGTGACATGCTGGGGTTGGCGACCCACCCGGAAGTGGCCAATGATCTTATAGCTCGCGGGATCGATGACATTTACGGTGTTGCTGCTGCTATTCGGCACATAGACGCGGGAGGGATAGTCTTTCACGGTAGGGCTCAGGTCGCCGGGTCCGTCAGCCGCGTAAATGTCGTGCGGATCAAGCACCGGTGGCATTCCCGGCAAGGGAGTAGCCATGTCAGTCACAAGCCCCGGGCTTTTCCCCGTTGCCCCACCGGCCCTTAGATCCTGCAATGACAGCGCGGCTACGATACAGACGAAAAACGCCCAGACAGTGCTCACCCGTCTCATGTTGGATTGCCACCCCACTCGCAATATTGGAAGATTACGCGAAGGTAACCGGGAACTGAAGCTTGCGCTCGCGACCGTGTCAAACCCCAGGATGCCCTGAACCCTTTAGCAGTTTACTCAAAAACTTCACGTGGTTGGAAGGAGAACATTCCGAGCGTGAGTGGCTGAACGGGCTTAGGAATGGGCGCCGTCCGGCTATTCATTGGGCCCGGCGGTCCTTCGTGCGCGCGCGGCCAAATGATCCCGGCCGGCCTGTACAAAGCCCAGAAACCGGCGGGCCAGTTCGCCAATCCGGTCCTGCTGTCGACGCTGGATCGCCTCAGGAGGGATCAGTTCCCGGCCCACTCCGAGTGCTAGTGCTCCTGCAATGATAAAATTGGACGCATTCTGTTGATTCACACCCCCGGAGGCCACCAACGGAATCTGCGGAAACATTTGATGAAGGGATCCGATATAGGCTGCACCCCCAATATGTGCGCATGGCACGACCTTGACGAAGTCGGATTTCGCTTCCCACGCGGCGATTACCTCCGTCGGGGTCAGCGCACCCGGGATGACCACCACATCCTGCTCGGAGGCGAACTCGATGACGGCAGGATGGAGACCATCGCAAGTCAGGAATTGCGCTCCGGCATCGAAACACAACGCTGCGGTCGCTGGATTCCTCACTCCTCCCGCCCCGACAACAATGCCGGGAACGTTTTTGACCAAATGAGTGATGACCTTGACAGCCTGGGGTACGGTCAGAGGGATTTCGATAATGACGATGCCTCCACCCGCGACTGCTTCCGCGGCAAACATGGCGTCCTCCGCCGAGTTGACGCGAACCGCAGCGATAATGCCGGTTTCCTCAAACCAGCCCCGCACCTCGAATCTCTTCACTGGGTCGTCTCCTTTGGCGTGCGCTTTTCTGTTATGGCGGTCACTGACCGAACTTTGTCCAAATTTGGTCTTCCGTACCCCGACATTGTGGATAGCCCAAGAATGCTCGAGAATGCTGGCTAATGGCCGGGCGTGCAGCGCGGCGTCAAAATGTCGCTTTCCCAGCCTCTGGGTAGTTTTGTCGCCCTCGGCAATCATTTTCCACTTTTTTGGCCACCAAGGTGCCCGCCCGAAACCTGCTCCCCGCATCGCCCTGCTTACAGCAGATTGCGCATCCCCACGGCTTCACGCAATTGCTCCACGGACAGAACCCATGCCGCCAACTGTTGCCGGTAGGCAAGCTGGATGGCCCGATAGCTGCGCTCCGCATCCAGAAAATCCAGCAGGCTGACGGCCCCGCGCTGGTAGGCGTATTCGCTGATTTCGCGGTCTTTCTGCGCCCGGTCGAGGTACCCGGAACGATAGAGCTGCACGATCTTGTCGTTGGTCTGAAGGCCTTCGTAGGCATCCCGGACGTCGTCCAAGACCTGATTGTTCGCCGACTTTTCCAGCTCCTGCGATTGCGAGATGACCGACTTCGTCCGGGCGATCTCACCCTGATTGCGGTTAAAGATGGGGAGCGGAATACTCGCATAGAAGGAAGCACCGCTGATGCCGCCGGTGTGCGTATAATTTCCCTGCACCGTGACATCCTGCTTACCATCCGCTTTGGCCAGCAAATATTGACTGTTGGCCGCCGTCACCCCTTGTGTCGCCGCCTTGAGGTCCGGCCGCTGCTGGAGCGCCTTCAATTGGAGATCTTCGAGGTTGCCTTGCACCTTATGGTATTCAAATTCTCCCGCAATGTCGTAGTTCGCGGGCACGGATTCATAACCCAGTTGCATCCGAAGATCGGAAAGCCCTTGAACCTTGGCAAGCTCTGCCTGCGCCACGTCATTTTGGAACTGGAGAAGCTGGAGTTCGATCTTCAGCTTGTCATCCTCGCTGATCGCTCCCTTTTGATAGCGCAAATCGTTGAGGTCAACCGTCTTCTGGTAGCTTTCCAGATCTTTTCGGGCCAGTTCCAGCGTCGATTGGGCAAGCTGCACGTTAATGAACAGGGTGGCGACTTGGAAGGTCAATGTGCGCTCGTTGTCAGTCACCAGGGATATAGTCTGTGCCGTCTGGTCCTTGGCTGCCTGCAGGCGGCGCTGACGTTTTTTCCCACGCTCGATCAGGTAGCTGAGGCCCAGGTCACCCTCGGTCGATTCGTTGAGGTAGGAACTGGTATAGTTGCTCGGTGAAAAAAACGGCAGGTATTCCCAATCGCCGAAGAGTGCGGGGTTGGGGCGCAAATTGGCGGTAATTTCCTGATCCCTGCTCTGGTCAATGGTGGTACGAGCCGCCAGTAAGCTATGATTGTGCTGGAGCGCCAGGCGAATGGCATCATCCAACGTGATTTTGACAAGCCCTTGGGTGTATGCCGTGCCCGCTATCAGCGCGAACGCAAGCACTCCCAGGGTTCTTGTCCATCCTTTCCATTTCCAGAAAGTCAAAAGCTTATTTCGCACTCGATGCCTCCGGCTCCGGGAGCTTATCCGTGTCTTTCGCGAACCAAACATAGAACGTTGGTAAGATTACGATACTCAAGGCGAGGTCCGCAATCAGGCCTCCCACAATGACGATGGCAAAGGGGCGCTGCGAGTCCGATCCAATATCGTGCGAAAGCGCTGCCGGCAGCAATCCGAGAGTCGCCACCAGCATGGTCATCATAATGGGGCGGAGTCTAAGCACGGCTCCCTCAACTGCGGCTTCCCCGATGGTATAGCCCCGAGCCCGGAGTTGGTTGATATATTCGACCATAATAACGCCCGTTTGCACCGATACGCCAAAGAGCGCTAACATGCCGACCCCCGACGATACGCTGAGGTAGGTCCCGGTAATCACCAGCGCCAGGAAACCTCCCACACGCGCCAGTCCCACATTGAGCAGAATAAGCAATGCCCATTTGTAGGAACGAAACATGGTGTACAGAATAATGAAGATGACGAGAACCGTGAGGGGGACGATAACCGCCAGGCGTTTTTCCGCTCGCTGTTCGCTCTCATATTCGCCTGACCAGCCGATGGTATAGCCGGGCGGCATCTTCACTTTCTGACCGATCTGTTTGATGGCCTCCTCCACCGTGGTCCCCAAATCCCGGTCACGTACGTTGAAGGTTACCGCCACGTAGCGGGTGTTGCCCTCGCGGTAAATGTCGTACGCCCCGTCCTTGACCTCGACTTTGGTCAATTGCGCCAGAGACACCCGCTCTCCGCTGGGGGAGAGCAGGCGTATATTTTCGATGGCCTGCTGGGTATTCCTATAGGGCTCCTGATACCGCACCACCACATCGTATCGCGCCTCGCCCTGAAGGACCTGGCTCACCGCATTGCCGCCCACGGCCGTCTGGACGGCGTCTTGTATATCGGCCACGTTGATGCCAAAGCGCGCCGCCATGCGGCGGTCAATCGTCAAATCGAGATTGGGCTGGCCGAAATCGCGCAGGAGCTTCACGTCATGCATGCCCGGAATGGCCGACATTACGACAGTGACTTCTTCTCCTTTCTGCTCGAGCACCTTCAGGTCCTCCCCGAAAATCTTGAGCGCCAGCGATCCCTTGGTGCCCGTCATGGTCTCTCCCACGTTGTCCTCAATGGGCTGGGAGAAGTTCCAGATCGCCCCCGGGTATTTCTCCAGGGCGCGGTTCATTGCGGCAATCAGTTCATCCTTGTTCTTATGAAATGCCGGCCGCCATTGGTCGTGCGGCTTCAAGTCAACGAAGTATTCCGTATTGCCAAATCCCCCGGTGTCCGTGCCGTCGTCAGGCCGACCGACCTCGGACACAACCTTGGTCACCTCCGGAAACGACGCGAAAACGTAACGGCAGTTGGTGGTAAATTTCTCGCCCTCCGTGAGACTCGTACTGTTCGCCAGGGTACCGCGCGCCCAGATGGCGCCTTCATCCAGGTGCGGTAGGAACTCCGCTCCAATGACGCCGCCAAAGCCTAAATAAAGCGTCCCTGCCAGGGCAGCCGCAGCCACACAAACGACAACCCAACGATGCTCGATGGCCCAGCGCAGCCGCCGGCGGTAAAGCTCCGTTAGGTATTCCATCACCAGGTTCCGCCGTTCGACGACTCCCTTGCGGAAAATCGTAGCGGCCAGGACCGGGACCATCAAAATCGAAAACGTCATGGCGCCCAGCAGAGCGAAGGCCACCGTCCAAGCCATGGGCCGGAATAGTCTGCCCTCCACCCGCTGGAGCGTAAAAATCGGCAGATAGGCGGTGATGATGATGGCGATGGCATAGAACACCGGCCGCTGCACTTCATGGCACGCCTCACGGATCATTTCCGCCGTGGTCCTCTGGATTCCATTGCTGGTCTGGCGCCGGGCGTGGCTCAGATGCCGCATGATGTTTTCCACCATGACTACTGCGCCGTCCACCACCATGCCAAAATCCAGCGCCCCGAGGGAGAGAAGATTGGCGGGGATGCTGCTCAAGTTCAGAAAGACGGAGGCAAAAAGCAGCGAGAACGGAATCGTAAGCGCCACGATCAGAGCGGCTCGCGCATTGAGAAGGAATAGGAAAAGGATGACCGTAACCAGGATCATGCCCTCGACGAGGTTGTGCATGACCGTATGCAGGGTAAAATGCAGGAGGTCGGTGCGATCCAGCATAGGGATCACCTTCACCCCTGGTGGCAGAATGCCATTGTTGAGCTCGTCCACTTTCTTGTGGATGGCGCGGAGCGTGGGTTCCTCTTCCGCGCCCTTGCGCATCAGCGCCATACCCTGGATGATGTCCGGCTCGTCAATGATGCGACCATCCTCCATGTGGTTGGCCCGCGCCATGTGGCCTAAGCGTATTTTGGGGCCCTGGGTGACCGTCGCGATGTCCTTAACGCGCAGGGCAGTCCCGCTTTGGGTCTTCAGGACGGTCTGCTCAATGTCGCTCACGTTGCTAAAGAGGCCGAGAGCGCGGACGTTCATCTGCTGCATTCCCTCTTCCACAAAGCTGCCGCCGGCGTTGATATTGTTGTTAGCGAGTTGCTGCTCCACCTGGCCGATGCTCAGCCCGTAGGAAACGAGCTTGTTGGGATCGACGCGCACCTGGTATTCGCGCACCGTGCCCCCGAAGTCGGAAACATCCACCACATCAGGAATGGATTTGAACTGCTTCAGCAGCACCCAGTCCTCAATCGACCGGAGTTCCGTCAGGTCATAGCGGGGATTGGTGCTTCTCAGCGTGTACCAGTAAATCTGACCGGTGGTGCTCCAATCCGTGCCAATCTGCGGCTGGAGGTTCTGACCGGGAGGGAGATCGACCTGGGTGAGCCGTTCCAGCACCTTCTGGCGGTTCCAGTCATTCACGGAACTATCGTCGAAAATCATGATCACGAACGAGAGGCCGAAGATGGACTCGGAGCGCAGAAAGGTCATGTGCGGCATTCCGGCCATTTGTATTTCAATGGGAATCGTAACCTGTTGCTCCACCTCTTCCGCGGAACGCCCCGGCCACTGGGTAATGACCGTCACGTAGTTGTCGGCAATGTCGGGATAAGCCTCCACCGGTAAGTTGTGAAATGAAATGGCTCCCCAACCCACCAACAAGGCGCCCACCGCCAACACTACAAACTTGTTGTTAAGTGCAAAGTCCACGAGAGCACGAATCATGTTTTGTCCTTTGTCCTTTGTCCCTTGTCCTTATGTCCTTTGTCCGTGGTTTGTGGTCGGTTCTCCGGAGCCGGCATCTTGCCTTGACCCGGGAAGTCCTTTTGAAGCCGGGGTGTCTCTCGATGCTGCCATTTGCCCAGCATCAGGTGTTGATAACGAGCGACGGGCCACGGACGACGGACCCAGGACAGTTCTTACTGCGCAAGCACATGGTCCAGGACCAGAGAATTCGTGACCACTTGTTGCCCTGGCTGGAGCCCGGACTTGATCTCCTGCAAACTCGTGTCGTTCGGCAAAACATCCCCCCCACCACTTCCAATCGGCGGAACTTGTTGCCGGGAGCGGGAACATAAACAAAATCCCGGTCGTGCATGTGCAGGATGGCGGAGGCCGGCACAAGGGTATGTGTTTCTGTGGTCTGGCCGATAAATGTGGCGGTCGCGAACATCCCGATCCGCATCATCCCGGGATTGCGAACTTCCAAACGAACCTTGGCGGTGCGGATGTTGGGGTCGAGAATCGCACCGATATTACTGACCGTGCCTTTCAACGCCAGATTCGGATAAGCATTCATGTGGATATCCGCCGAGTCACCCAGGTGGACAGTAGCCAAATCGTTCTCGTACACGTCGCAGACAACCCAGATGTAAGACAGGTCGGAAATTGTGAAGGGATTCGTGCCGAGCGCCTGCACCCCCGCCGCATTAGTAACCTCCTGGTCCGTAATCACCCCCGTGACCGGCGCAAAGATGTCCACAACGCCGTTGGGCTTGTTGGGATCATTACCCAGGAGACGAAGATGCTCGGTCGTGGTCTCGAGGGTGACCTTGGCGTCATCCTCCGCGTCTTGCGCGACCTCGAGGTCCTGCTCCGCCATGGCCCCATGCTCAAGCAGGTCCTTGGTTCGATTTAGTTGCTTGCGCGCCAGGAGCTCGTCGGAGATGGCCTTGCGATAGGCATCGAACCCCCCCGAAACATCATCGCTGCGCACGCGGAGCAGCAACTGTCCCTTTTGCACCGTGTCGCCGAGGCGCGCGTAGATTCCCACCACGCGACCGGAAGCGAGCGAGATCACCGGGACATTACGCGCGATATCAGGATTAACCGAGCCCGTGACCACCAATTCCGAAGTGGCTTTGCGCGCAACGGCGGCAACCGTGGGGTACTGCTCGGGACGATCGACGGTAAAAAGGCTGGCATCCGCGAAGGGAACAACCTGCGCGGGAGGCGGCGCCTCCGCCGCTTCATTGCCGTGCGCCGAGGTACAACCACTTAGCGGCAGCAGAGCCAGGAGCGAAATGCACAGAAGGCTGATTTCCAACGTTTTGTTTTTCATCGACAAATCCCATCCCCTTCAGCGGATCTCCGAATGAATACACATCATCCGGGCCCGCATGTTTGCGGTGTCTCTAAGCCAAGGCCAGCCTCATGCGGCAAGACCTCTGCGCTTTAGAGTGAAGGAATCAGGCTAAAAACTCGTTAAGCAGGAAGAAGGTGGGCCGCGCGTTTGCTGTGGGTCCGACGTCAGGCGCGAAGGTACTTTGAGGTCCGTCGGCTCCACCAGCGCTTGAAGCGCCCAGCGTTCACCGGGGGAACCTTGAGTGGAAGGTTGAACGTGGGATTGGTGCCATAACACAATGGCTCCCTGAATGGTCTCTGTGAGGTTAAAGGAAAGTATGAGCGGGGGATCCGACCAGATCGAGGGTGCATAGACACTCGCATCTACTTTGATGAACCCGCCATGGTGGTTGTTGATCCAAACGCCGATCGGGGTAAAGGAGTTGGCGCTCTTGATGATCAGATCAAGGTCATTACCAATTCCGTCAACGTCGCGAGCCGAGACGAGCAACCCCGCCGCATTGCCAACCAGGTCGAGCGAACTTTCGGCGCCCCGCGTGGCGGAATCGAGCACAATTTGAAACCGAGAACCTTGGGGCCCCCTGCCTTTGGGTTCAACCATCACGAGGTCAAGGAGGTGGTCGCCGTCAATTTCAGTGGCAGCGGAGCCGGGCGCGCCAGAGAATTTCGAAATCCGCTTGGCGGGGTTGGAATCTTCCATGACCACTGGCGCGGCGTGCAGGTCGTCCGCCAGCGAGATGATGGGGAAGAAAATTACAAGGGCACAAGCGAGGGAGGAGATTCGCCGCAACGAATGCGCGCAGGCCAGTTTACGGTCATCCCCTCCTCGCCAGAAGAAAGCAAAACTCGCGACGGCAAGCAGCAACCACAGCAGGTTGAGACTCAGTTCCATGGAAAGCACCACGCTCCGTCGTCGTGACCCACCCAACGCCGCGCCGGTCATCGTTTCACCGGCCAATAGAGCAGTGTTACACTCACTAAACCCATCTGACCCACTACCGCTTTTGCGGTACAGGGTCAGTTTCAAATTCAGTCACAACTGGTGTCGCCCCGCAGCCCCTCCACCCCCTCTTTCGCGATGATCGGAACCATGGTGATGCCCGAAATGGGGTCCGCCCACCATAGGTTAGCGACGGCATTTAGAAGCAATCCGCCGAGTAGGATGGCTGACAGATACACGCAGAATTCTGTCTGTTTGGCGTCTGCATTCATTGCGGCGCTTTTCAGGTGCACTGCTACGCGCCGTTTGGCACGAGTAAGCAAGGGCATGACGACGAGCGAAACACAAGCAAGAATGATTCCGGTAAGGCTATGTTCGGGAGCCCTCTTCTCCAGCAGATTGCTTACGGCTTCGTAACCCACATAAGCCGCCAGCGCGAGGAAGCATGCGCCTACGATTCTAAGCGTCATCTGCTCGATTTGCTCCCGGCGGTGTTCCTCCGCGTCCACGGACATACGCCATAGCAGCGCAGCGCCCGATATGACTTCGATAAAACTTTGCACACCGAAACCGACAAGGCAGACGCTGCCAGCCATGACTCCGGCAACAACCGCGACAATTCCTTCAAGGCTGTTCCAGACGATAGTGAAATACTCCAGCCTCCTTCCTCGCAGAGCAATCGCCTGGCGTGTTAAGACCAATTCGCCCATGGACACGACCAGATCAGGCCATTGCCGAAGCCGCATGCCGAATTTGGCACCCAATTTGGCAATCTCACACCGGTTCCCACGATTTCAGAGATCTTCATATTGAGTGAAAGACGCAATTCCCAAGAGACGCTTGGATTCTGTCGCTACGTTCTTGCTGTCTCCCCAACAAGTTATGCTGGACCTCGTGAACAAGGCATAAAGAACGAATAAGGATTTTGGGGCGAAAGCAAGGTTTTTGTTTTAGCCGTAATAGATAAATTTGGTACATTCTTGCTGCTTCCCGATGTATGGCCTTAGCCCCATGACGCTTGTTCCTTGGCGATACTTGGGAAGGGAAGCCAGAAGGTGCGTCTGGCCTCCCTTCGCTGGTTGTCCGGAACTAGAATTTCACCATGATGCCCGCACTAACCACTGCCTGGGTTTTGCGAAGATCCGGGAACCAAACGCCGCCGTTGCCGTTGGCGGCGCAAAACGTCGTCGCATCGGCCAGGTCCAAATTCGTGTTATTGATCGCGGTGTAGGCCGCTGCGCCGCTCTCGCAGACGTAAGCGGCGGGGGACCCGTTATTGCCACCAGGAGGCGTGATGCCATGCCGACCCGTCCAATACGGCACATCCGCGTGGCGGTACCCGGATTCCAACCACCACGTGATGTACTCTTTGGGCATCCATTGGAAACCCAGCGAGGTATCCCACATGTGGGCCGGCTGACCCGGATTCTCAGTGAAGTAAGGCGAACCGGTTACTGCCGTGGCCTCATTGATCGGCGGGAGCAGAGTCAGATACCGGCCGGGGTTGTTCATCTTGCCTCCACCGTACGAGATGGCATACTTATCCTTCCCGAACCAGACCCGGTTGTAAGCCATCCAACCCGCAAACGAATCCTTGTCGGCACCGCCGGTGCACCGGTAACCGGGGCCGTACTGGCAGCCCAAATCGCCGGTCAGGGAGAACGCCGCCTTGTCGATGTAGTGGCTATTGGGATGGTCGTAGTACTTGACTTCGATGCTGTCGTCAGTATGGATACGCTGGACCTTTGGCACTCCCAAGTTATCTTGTCCGTACCCATATTGATTGAAGACCATGGACAGCCATTCCTTCGGCCGCCACAGAAGCTGCCCTCCCAGACCCAGGTGACCGTTGTACCGGTTGTACGACTGCCAACCGTTAATGATCCAGGGCTCGATCTTCAGCTTCTTCGTGGGAAACCACTGAATGCGCAGTCCATTGAAGAACCACGGGGTGTTGGACGAGACGAAGGACGGTTGGTAAATCCAATTATCGAAGTTGTAGTAGCTGAACAGGCCGATGTACGACACGAAGATTCCGGCATCGACGTTCAGGCCGCGGTTCACGTTGAAGTGATACCCGCCGTAAGCCTCCGAAACATATTTATACGCCCCTCGGATATCCCATTCGCCGACCCCGGCGCTGGCGTCATTGCGCGGGGTGGTGGTGGCAAATAAGCCGTCCATGTACAGGATCCTGCCGCGCACGTTATTGCCAGTGGAAGTCACCACCGACGCTGATCTGCTCGATCTGAACTTCGCCGGACCGGAACGATTCCGTCGCACCGCCCATCGTGTGATCGATGGGTTGATTAAAGTCCTCCATGAAGTGAGTATCGAATCTCACTTCCGGGGTGAAGAATTTGGTGTCCAGCACCGTGTCTTTGTTGCGCGGCGTACCGTTTAACCAGGTATAGTCGGCCCATGAATACACATTCTCGCTATTGGGAGGGGCGGGATCAGGGGGTTGCATAGCTTCCTGGAGGGTGGACGGAACAGGAGGCGCTGGGCTGGCCGCCGGCGTGCCTTGCCCGTTGGACAGGACAGGAAGTGTCGGAGGCTTTTCCGCAGATTTGATTCCAATTGCACCCTCAAGCGAAGCCAGCAGGACGTGCCTAGCGGGCGCGGCAATCGAGGCGGCCCCAGGGCTGGCCGCGGTAACGGGTGCGGGCCGAGTCTCGGCAACCGTTGCGGCACCGGCCTTGGCCTGTGAAGCGGCCGGCGCGGGTTGGGCCGGGGTGGAAGTCGAGGCGGCGCTGGTGCGAGCTGACGGTGCGGGCTGAGTGGCTGGCACCGTTGTCACGCTGGTCCCGGCCTGCGACGTTACCGGCGCGGCAACCGGGGCCGCCGCTTTGGCTTCCTTGGCTTCCATGGCTGCCAAGCGCTGCTCCAAGCGATCGAGGCGTTCGAGCAGAAGCCTCTCCCGGTCCGTCAGAGGAGCGTCACCCGAATTCCCGGTCACCGCTGGGGCGTGCAAATTTGCAGTGAGGTTGGGGTTCGCCGCTTCCGTGGTCCCATCATGAGGAACCAGGGTCATATCAACTCGTAGATCCTGACGCGGCGCCAAGTCGATAGTGGTCACCGAGGAACTGGCCAGCACTCCCTTGGCCGCCCGCAATTGGTAGCGTCCCGGCCTGAGGTTCTCAATCACGAAAGTCCCGTAATGATCACTAACGATATCGCGGTCGGTGTTATCTTCCAAGCTGTGCGCCGACACCTGCACTCCGGGCACTGGCGCTCCCAGGGCATTGACGGTAACCCCGTGGACATCGCCGAAGACTGGTCCGGCCTTGGCAGAACTAAGACCCATTAACAAACAACACCAAACTGCCAGCGCCCACGCCAAGGCAGCCTTCCTGTGCAATTTGAAAGCACGTAACTGAGATTGAAACAGGTTCATTTCACCCGCCCTGAAATACGTCATAGGAACGTACCTCCTATCAGTTGAAGCGATTTGGTTGCGACGGGAATCCCCCATTCCCATATCGAAAGATAGCGTGCCTGGCATGAAGAAGGCATAAATGCGTCATAAGGATTTTAAGAAGAACTTATTGTTTCCCTTTATGCACGCCATGGGGCGGGAAAAACTCGGAGAGCCTACTGGCGTCATTCCATTTATCTGCTGACTAAGCATTTTCAATAGTTCTTCTCGCCCCCGCTGTCTCGCGCCGTTTGCACAGTGAGAAGAGGACGCACCAGTCCGGTCTTTTCACCGTGGCTTTGGAAGGGCCGGGCTGAAGCCCCGCCCCTTTCTCCACCCCATGAGCTAAATAGAGTCGTGGGGTTAAGGTGCCGCCGGAAGATTCGCTCTCAATCTTGCTTTGGGGAACACAATCTCTTCACTTGGCAGGCGGCGCAAAACATCGTGGTGAAGGGCCGCACGCGGCGGGCAGGCCCCGCCGCCGGATATTGTCCCCGCCCGATCATCTGGCCGAAGCGGCGAGAGCCATCTCGGGAACGCAAACAGACTTCTTCACGATATCCAGAAACGCCTTGGCAGGTAGCGACAATGGACTCCCGCGCCGGTACACCAAACCCAGTTGGCGGTAAAGTTTGCGCCCCTGCAAGGAGACCAATTTGAGCGTTCCGGCCGCCACTTCCGTCTGCGCAAAAGCTTCGGGGAGTAGAGAGATGCCGATTCCGGCAGAAACGTATTTCTTGATGATTTCCACGCTCGCCAACTCCATGGAGATCTGCAAGGTCTTCTTGTAGGGCCGCAAGAGGTCTTCGATCATCTTGCGAGTCCTCCCTGTTTTCGGCAGGAGTAACGGGTAGAAGGAAATATCCGCGGGCGTGATTTCATTTTTTTCCGCCAAGGGATGATCGGAAGGCACCAACACTTTGAGCTCTGCTGAGAAGATCGGGATGATCTCCAACCCCTTTACGTTGCGGGGCAAAGAAACGATGCCAATCTCCACGTTCCCCTCTTGAATTTTCTCCAGGATTTTGTGGCTGAAGTTTCTGTAGATGTTCACTTGCACCTGTGGGTAGAGCCGCCTAAAGCCCGCTAGGGCATTGGGCAAAACGTAGAGGCAGGTGGCATCATTGGTTCCTATGCGCAAACTGCCCCGGGGGTTCTCCTTAATCTGGCTAATAGCATCCAGGGCCTCACTGCGGAGGGCCAGTAGTTCTTCTGCATAGCGGCGAAGCGTACTACCCGCCTGGGTGAGCCTGACGGCTTTGAAGTCGCGGTCGAAAAGCTTTCCCCCGAATTCCCTCTCCAGCCGCTGGATCTGCTGGCTCAACGTGGGCTGCGTGCGATAAAGGATAGAGGCGGCGCGCGAGAAGTTCTTCACCTTGGCAACCTCCAGGAAACCCTCGAGGTAGTCAAAACTCATACGATGCCGGACCCGCGTCTGTTTCACCATGCGTCCGAACCTTCCTCCCTGTTTTCCGCAGCCCTGATGCACATCCCTACGCAAACAAGTTACCCCAGGCTTTGTAAACAAGGCTTAAGGAACGGATAAGGATTTTGGGAATAAAGGAAGGTTTTTGTTTGGGCAGGAATAGATAACCTTAATGGAGACGGAGGAAGCTTGATGGACATCGGCGAGCGGCCGGCGATGCTCCCCCGTTCCAGAAAGCGATGCCATTAAATGGACGTAACTGTATGGTTATCAGATTTGCGTGCATATTATATTGCCACTATCGCCCAAAAAAGAATCGAATAGCGCAGGGGCAGGTCTCTCAAGGTATACTTTCTTCCATCAGCCAGCGAATAAGCGGACCGTTGACAAGGAGGTAGCTTAACTTTGCGTTACAGTTTGGCGATGGTGGTATTGCTGTGCGCAGCCTTCCTGGAAGCAGGGGGCGATGCTTTGATCCGTGTGGGATTGCGCAGCCCCACGCACACGCGGGCCGCCCTGTTTTACCTACTCGGCGGCCTGGTCCTCACATTTTACGGGTATACGGTCAATGCGCCCAATTGGGACTTCGGGCGACTCCTGGGGGTATACGTGGCGTACTTTTTCGTCGTGGCGCAATTGATCTCCTGGCTCGGATTCGGCCAAAAGCCCACGCCGATGATCCTGATGGGAGGGACTCTGATCATCATCGGCGGATGCGTTGTGTCTCTGGCGAAATAAGCAGAGAATCACGGCCGCTCCTTTACAGAAGCGAAACTCCCCCTGCCAGGCGCAGCGGGATCATGGAGGGCCCATACTCCCGTTCCACCTCCTTGATCCTGTACAGTCACACCTCTCCTCTCTCAGGGAGAAGCCGTTGCACCTTGACGCAATACCCCTTCCTCATCCGAATTCTGACAGCTACCCCCCCTGCTTTGTCTCCAGTCGCCCTCTGCGCAAGTGTGGGGGCTTCCAATAAGAGATTCGTAGCCATTCTTCATGTATTCCTTATGAAGAACTTATGCTTTCTTCATTGCTAACAGCATAGATTGAGGATGAGAACGATAACGGACCCGTCGTGCAATCCGCCGCCTTATCCAATCTGGGCGGTCCTGTGGGCGCGGTTGGGTTTGCAACTTCTTGCCGAAAGGAACATCGCTCACGTGGACTTCAGGATTCTGGTTGTCGACGATGACGTGCAAATCCGCCGTGTCCTGCGCGCCACACTCACGGCAGCGAGGTATGAGGTCGATACGGCCTCCAGCGGCGAGGAGGCTCTGGAAATGATGAAGGACCGGCAATACCATCTGGTCCTTCTGGACTTGAGCATGCCCGGAGTGGATGGGCTTGAACTGTGCCGCACGCTCCGATCCACGTCAGAGGCAGAGATTATTATTATCAGCGTTAGAAGCATTGAGAAAGATGTAATTGCGGGCCTCGATGCGGGTGCGGACGATTATGTTACGAAACCCTTTCGCATGCCGGAACTGCTCGCCCGGATTCGCTCGGCGCTCCGCAGGAATGTTGCTGCCATGGAATCGGGCCCCCATAAACTCACCTTGGATGGCGTCGAAATTGATTTCCGGGACCGGCGCGTCACCATCGTCGGGAAGGATGTGCGGCTTACGCCAAAGGAATTTGAAGTCCTGCACTATCTTGCCAACCATCCCGACAAACCCATCCCCCACCGGGAAATCCTGACCGCGGTGTGGGGACCCGAGCACAGCGAACATCACGAGTACCTGCGGGCCTTCATCAAACAACTTCGCAAGAAAATTGAACCCGAGCCGGCGCGGCCCAAATTCCTGATCACTGAACCTTGGGTCGGCTATAAGCTGCGACTGAGCTAGGCAGGGAGCATTACTCCCTTCCCTCCAGATAAAAATGTTTCTAACCGGGCGTCCTCGCCGAGGACGTCGAAGCATTTTTGCGCACCCCGTCAATCTCGCGTCTCGCACCTCCCGGCGGTGGCAGGTCGAGGTGGCGGGAAGGACAGTGCTAACCACACGCTGTGAACGCGCCAGAAGGCGAGCCTACTCGATTACCGCCTGGGAAACGGCGTTGTCGAAATCATACTGTAGCGCACGGGTCGGTGTCTGAATGAAAAACACGACCACCATCTGCTCCTTGCGGTTCACCCACCAATAGGTGCCGAAGGCCCCGTCCCAACCGTAACTCCCATTGGGCTTGCGCAAGTGCGCATCGACGGCGCTCACCACAACTTCGCCCCCCAGTCCGAAACCAACCCCCTTCGGCGCACGGCCGCTCTGTCCGTTAAATAGATCTCCGACTTGGTTGCTGAGCATCAGATCCACAGTCCAGGGGCTTAGGATGCGCTTGCCATTCAGAATGCCGCCGTTGCAGAGCATCTGGGCGAACTTGTAGTAGTCTTCGGCGGTCGAGATGAGGCCGCCGGATCCAGAGAAATAACCGGGGCCGGCGAATACGGGAGAGTTCGTCAGTTTCTCCAAGCCCTTCTCGGTTCGCCGATAGATTGTCACCCTTCGCGCGGCGTCTTGTTCGGGGACATTGAACCCGGTGTCTCGCATGTCGAGAGGACCGAACAGGCGTTCGCGGAGGAATTGATCGAAACTCATCCCGGAAACGATCTCCACGATGCGTCCCAGGGTGTCGAAACCGGCACCACCGCTGTATCGCCACTCGGTGCCGGGCTGGAAATCGAGCGCGAGCGTACCCAACCGGGGGATGACATCGGCGAGCGTATCGGTGGGCTCCCTGGATTTCAAGATCTTCTGGTAATCGGCGTCGGTAATCCCGCCGCTGGCCAGTCCTGACGTGTGGGTCAGCAGATCGACAATCGTGATGTCCCGGCTTGCCGGCACGGTGTAGTACGGGCTGGCTGCGGGCGGCAAAGGCGCGGACATGGGGATCGGCGGGCGCTGGTACTCGATGGCGACTTTGGAATCCCGGAACTCGGGAATGAACTTCGAGACGGGATCGGTGAGTTTCAGCTTGCCTTCCTCGAGGAGCATCAAGACAGCGGCGGCGGTTATAGGCTTGGAGCTGGACGCCAGCCGGAACAGCGCGTCCTTGGTCATCGGCCTCTGCGAGTCGATGTCCATCAACCCATGGGCCTCGAAGTGAACGACATGTCCCTTCCGCGCCACGATGGTGACAGCACCGGAGATGTCGTGCGCATCGACATGGCGCATCACCATCTCATGAATTCGCTGCAGTCGCTCCGAGGAGATACCTACATCCTCCGGTTTAGAGACCGGCAGCGAAGCGGCCATCAGGCACCAGATCAGCGGCAGGCTGGCGAGTACACGAGTACAGCAGGCTGGAATCATTGAGTATGGTCCTCCTGTAAAGGGAATTTCATTTTGGCCTCCCGGCCCTGTTCACTATACACCCAGGCGGCATCCTTTGATCCCCCGTCCACAATTCTACGGGCAAGATTAGCGATGCCCACCGTTTGGTAGAAGATAATTGGCGCGATGGAACTGTGCCTGGTAGGGTGCGCGTGCGCGCTCAGAGGCTCACGCTGCGTTTACTGGACGGCGGCGAATCGAGGATTATAAAACCGTGGTGGCAAGCAAAACCGTGGCGAAGATCAGGATGGCGGAGAGGCAAAGAATAACAATATCTTCCGTTTCGAGTTGACCCACCAGACTGTAATCCGGGTCCGGTGATTGCCCCGCAGGTTTCAAGCTGTCAGGGAGGTTCATGTTGCCCTGCGCGCTTCCCGTATATTTCATCACCACCGCTCCTTGTTCTCTAATTTATGGGAGACGAGTTCCGCGCCCCAAGGGTTACATAAAATTGTGAGGGCCTGAAGGCCTTTGCGCTGTCGTGCCACCCCTCTGCAGGCGCACGGGCAGGTCCCCGCACCACCGAGGCCGGCCCCATACTATATTGACAAGGCCTTTCCGGCAAGTTACGTTGGGTCCATGACGACGAACCAGAATCAACATCTTCCGTTATCCAATTTCTACTTTCTAGAGCGTAAGGGGCCGAGCCGCTCGCCGCTTGACGATCTGCGTGCTTCCGTTCAGGCTCACCTGGCCGGGCTCGGCCTTGCAGTGGATAAACTTGATGGCCGGCACATCGCGATTGCTGTGGGAAGCCGTGGCATTGCCGGGTTGCAGGAGATTGTTCGCGCCATCTGTGACTGGTTGAAGGCGCAAAATGCGCAACCCTTCATCATCCCCGCCATGGGCAGTCATGGGGGTGGAACGGCCGAGGGCCAGCGGCAGATTCTGGCAGGCTATGGAATCACCGAGGCCGGCGTGGGCGCGGAAATCCGCTCGTCGGCCGAGACGCTCCAGGTGGGAACGACACCCCAGGGGTTCCCCGTTTTCGCCGACCGCAACGCGTGGGAGTCCGACGGCATCGTGGTGGTCAACCGTGTGAAGCCCCATTCCGATTTAATTGGCGGTATTGAAAGCGGTATGTTGAAGATGATGGCCATCGGATTGGGCAAGCGCGAGGGCGCCGCCGAAGGTCACAAGCAAATCTGGAAGTACGGGCTTGAGCCCACCATCCGCGCCGTCTCCGCAAAAATACTGGCGAGCGGGAAGGTTCTTTTCGGAGTCGCGATCGTCGAGAATGAAATTCACGCCGTTGCGGACGTGCGGGCGGCTCTGCCGGAGGGTATTGTCGCGGCCGAAGAGTCCGCCATCTTGTTGGCGCGCGCGTTGATGCCACGCCTCCCCTTCCGCCGTATTGATCTCTTGATCGAGGATGAGATGGGAAAGAATATCAGCGGCGCCGGGATGGACACCAAGGTGGTCGGCCGGGCCCGCGGCATGGCGCCTGGCGAGGGCCCCGCCATCTCCGTCATTTTCGCTCGCGATCTCACCAACGAGAGCGGTGGAAACGCCGTCGGCATGGGTAACACCGATATCATCCACGAGCGTTTCTTCCGGAAGATCGACTTTCAGAAGACCTATATCAACGTTACAACCTCTCTGAACCCCGCGTCCGGGCGGTTGCCCATCCACATCCTCTCGGACCGCGCCGCGCTGGATCTTGCTCTTGGCCACTTGGGGAGTCCCGACCCCGGCTCCCAGCGCTGCGTTTGGATCCGCAACACTCTCAGCCTGAACCGCATTGCCATTACTCCTTTGCTGAGAGATGAAATTGACTCTCCCCAGCACTGGCGTTTGGCTGAAAGCCCCTTCTCCGCCGAGTTCGACGCCGCGGGGGATCTCCGCTCGCCCTTCGCGCCATGATGATCCCGGAAATGCCAGCGTGGCGAGGAGAAACTAACCGGCCATTGCGTTAAAAGGCGGTTCGCGGTATGTTACCAATCGGACCGGGACAGACCTTGGAAACTCCCGTTAACATGTTAGGGCGCACATCCGTAACTTAAATTTGAAAAATTCCTCCGGAGAGAGAAACCATGAGTCTCACGCGAAGGCGCATGATGTCCGGCCTTGTCGGCTTGGCAGGCATGACCCCGAACCTTACGGCCCTCCACGCTCATCACCATCACGCTCCGCGGTTTGGCAAGCGCGCCTTGGAAGCGTCTCTTGCCGCATCCGGTGCGATGGCCGACGCCGCTCCCGGCGTCAGTGGCCAGGGAAAATTGAAATTCAAGGTCCTTTATACGTCTGACCACCTTCCCCCCGAGGCCCAGAAAGTTCTGGTGAACGCTCATGGCGGCTTTGCCGTCGATCGCCGGTCCGGGAAAGAGGAGACCTATTTCGCCCTTCCGGGAGCAGGGATTCTCCAGATCAGTTCGGATTTGAAAACCGTCAGCCTGCTCGACACTCCGGATGAGATGAGGAAAGTGAACCTGCACGACACCAACATCTGGTACGACAAGGATGGGAGCCCCTATCTGGTTTTTCCCGCCAACAATGAGGGCAAAATCTTTACCACCAGCCTTGATGGCAGACTGGTTCATAAGCTCGACGCTCCTACCGCCGACGACGAATTCGAACAGCCGGAAGTTCACGACTATTTTCTGGGAGGCGGGAATTTCTCCCCCACCGCGGTGGAGTATTGGGAAGGCCTATATTACGTTACGACTGGATATTGCAATCTTGATTATGTGTTAACCGCGCGCGTCACCCCCGACCAGCGCTTCCAGGCCGTCTGGAACGACCTGGCTTTCGGCGGAAAAGGTGACGGAATCGGCCAGTTCGGCACCGGGCATGGAATAACCAAGCCTCCCGGCAAAGCGCGGCTGGACGTCGCGGACCGCCCCCATTCGCGTTTCGAACGTTTCACGCGCTACGGCCACTACCTCTCCAGCCTGTCGACACCCTCGGGTTCATTGCCCTGCGACATCAATTACCTGGACCAGCAGTACAGCGTGGTCCCCGCGCTGGACGGCCCGGACAAGAAAAAAGGCGCTCCCATCTATGTCCTCGAAAATGAAACACTGGTTTCCACCATCATGATCAAGGAGGACCTGGGGTTGCCAAACTTCATACACATCCACAACGCCGCGATCCGGAAAATCGGGAATAAGTTTTACATCATGACGCTGGCCTGGAATCCCGGCGACTTCGCCATCCTGGAACAGGTCGTGGAGTAAGACGTCATCCTTGCCCCCCTGCCGCACGCGTGCGAGGATCGGGTCGCCGGTTGAAATCAGGACCTGACCCTAGCGTCGCTGATTCCAGTTGACGTACCGCAGTTATTTGGCCCACTATAGCCGCGCATGCGGGGCCGCGAACGCGAATAGCCGCGGAACGTTTGGCAATAAACCACCAAATCCCGTGAAGCTCCGGCAAAGCGCGAGACCGAACTACGACATTGACTCTCCGCGCCAGGGACTGATCATCGTACTGGTCGTCGTCGCAGCCTTGGCGGTTGGCCTTGGGCTTCGTTGGTATCCAAGCGAAGCAGCCAGGACAGTAGCGAGCGTCATCCTATCCCTGGTCCCGGCGGGTCTCATCCTGATCCTATTGATGGCGTATTACGTCAAGGTCGAAAAATTTCGCCAACGGGACAGGATGCTCAAGATGCTTTCATGGCGCGGCGATGAGCAGGTATTGGACATCGGCACTGGGCGGGGCCTGCTCATGATCGGCGCTGCCAAACGGCTGACGACCGGCAAGAGCTTCGGCGTTGACATCTGGCGCCAAGCGGATCTGTCCCAGAACACTCTCTGGGCAGCGCTGTTGAATGCTGGGCTTGAGGGCGTCGGAGACAAGGTAAAAATCCGCGAGGCCGATGCGCGTGAGATACCGTTCCCTGACCGCTCGTTTGACTTCGCGCTCTCCAATCTCTGCTTGCACAACATTTCGAGCCCTGAGGGGCGCGCGGCGGCTTGCCGTGAAATCGCGCGAGTGTTGAAGCCCGGCGGTGTGGCGCTTATTTCCGATTTCAGGCACATGGGCGAATACGCGAGGGTGTTTCGAGAGTATCGGCTGGAAACCACGCGCTCCGTCTCGCTTCTCCTGGCTCCGATGTTTCTGCGAATCGATAAGGCAGTGAAACGGCGTTAAAGCCATTTTGATTTCCATATGGGGTGAATCCTATGAACGAGAATGATTATCAACTGTCAGTTCGTTACATAGCACGCGTACTCTTCGCCTTCGTGACGATTTGCGGACTGATGCTGCCCGGGAATGCCCAGACCAAGGCCGGGAGCGCCACCCCTGTTTACCGGGATGCTTCCCTGCCCATCGAGAAGCGGGTTGACGATCTCGTCTCGCGCATGACGCTGGAAGAGAAGGTCCGTGCAAATGCAGCACACTGCGCCGGCCATCCCCCGGCTCGGCGTTCCCTCCTATGATTGGTGGAGTGAAGCGCTGCACGGCGTGGCGCGTTCGGGGTATGCCACCGTGTTCCCGCAGGCCATCGGCATGGCCGCAACCTGGGATCACAACCTGGTCTACCGCGAGGGCGAGACAATTGCCACCGAAGCTCGCGCCAAGTACAACCAGGCGCAGCGGGAGGGAAACCACAGCATTTTCTTTGGCCTTGATTTCTGGTCGCCCAACATCAATATCTTCCGCGATCCGCGTTGGGGGCGGGGGCAGGAAACCTACGGAGAAGATCCCTTTCTCACCGCGAAGCTGGGTGTTGCCTTCGTGACCGGCTTGCAGGGGGATGATCCCAAATACTTCAAAGCCATCGCCACGCCCAAGCATTACGCGGTACACAGCGGGCCGGAGCCGGAGCGGCACCGGTTCAACGTTCAGCCTTCGCCGCATGATCTTGAGGACACCTATTTACCCGCTTTTCGCGCCACGATTGTGGAGGGCCACGCTGACTCCATCATGTGCGCCTATAACGCCGTGGACGGCGCGCCGGCGTGCGCCAACAAGTTTCTCCTTCAAGACACCTTGCGCGAGGCGTGGAAGTTCCAGGGTTACGTAACTTCCGATTGCGGCGCGGTGGGAGACATCAGCGACGGGTCACAAATTCGCCCCGGACAATGAGCACGGCTCGGCCCTGGCCGTCCAGGCCGGGACAGACACCACCTGCGGCGACGAATACGTGGCGCTGGTGCAGGCGGTGCACGACGGCTTGATCAAAGAGAGCGAAATCGATACCTCCTTAAAGCGCCTCTTCACGGCGCGCTTCCGAATGGGAATGTTCGATCCGCCGGACGCGGTTGCCTTCAACCAGATTCCCTACTCCGAGGATGACTCACCCCAGCACCGGCAACTGGCCTTGCGGGCGGCGCGTGAGTCGATAGTGCTGTTGAAGAATCAGGACGGCATCCTCCCTCTCAAATCGAACTTCAAAACGATCGCGGTGGTTGGACCCAACGCGGAGTCCTTGGCGGCACTCGAGGGCAACTACAACGGTCAACCCTCTCACCCGGTTTATCCCGTGGATGGGATCCGGAAGCAGTTTGCAGGCAAGGCGAAGGTCATTTACTCACAAGGCTCGCCCTATCTGGAACAGCTACCGCTCCCTGTGCCACGGACGGTATTCCGTACCGCCGAGGGCGGGAGCACGCAGGGCCTGAAGGCGGAGTATTTTTCCAACACGGATCTCTCCGGCAAGCCGGTGCTGACACGGGTAGACCCGCAGATTCAGTTTGATTGGGATGCCGCAGCTCCCGTGCCGGGGGTTTCCAAGAAGGCTTTCGCCGTGCGGTGGACCGGCACGCTGACTCCGCCTGGTCCAGGCGCCTATACGTTCAGCGTGCCCAAGCAAGCGTGGCATCCGGACGGTGGAACGGAAAAATACCGGATCCTTCTTGACGGCACGTCGGTTCTTGACACAACGTTACCCGCCCACAAGAAATGGACCGAAGAAGACAAGAAAGACCTGCAAACCACATTTCAGGCGCATTTCGAGGACACGAAGGCACATGCATTCCGGCTTGAATATGTCCACGAAGCCCCAACCTTCGGAGCCGGAGCCCTGCTGAGCTGGCAACCCCCCGTTGAGGTTCTGCGGAATGAGGCCGTGAACGCGGCACAGCAGGCGGATGCGGTGGTGGCTTTCGTCGGACTTTCGCCGGATCTCGAGGGCGAGGAGATGTCCATCCAAGTGCCGGGCTTCCAAGGCGGCGACCGCACGGACATCGGACTGCCGGAAGCACAGCAACAACTGCTTGAAGCGGTGGCCGCGACCGGCAAGCCGCTGATCGTTGTCTTGATGAGCGGCAGCGCGGTGGCGGTGAATTGGGCGCAGGAACATGCGGCGGCTGTTCTGGAAGCGTGGTATCCCGGCGAGGAAGGCGGTACGGCGATCGCCGAAACCTTGGCGGGCGTAAATAATCCCGGTGGCCGTCTGCCCATTACCTTTTACACTTCTCTCGACCAACTGCCGCCCTTCGAAGATTACTCCATGCAGAACCGGACCTACCGGTACTTCCAAGGAAAGCCCCTCTATAGCTTCGGTTATGGATTGAGCTACTCCACGTTCGAGTACAGTAACCTGAAGCTTTCGGCGCCGAAACTTCCAGCCGGAGCCCCTCTCACGATTCAGGTGGACGTCCGCAACACGTGCAAGATTGCCGGCGACGACGTGGCGGAACTTTACTTGGAATTCCCGTCCAACCCTGGCGCTCCGGCACGCGCCTTGCGGGGATTCGTTCGCGTGCATCTGGCACCGGGCGAAACCCGTCACGTGAGTTACGCGCTGAAATCTCGCGACCTGAGTATGGTGAATGAACAAGGCGAACATGTCGTGGCCCCTGGCGAGTACACCGTTTTCGTGGGTGGCGCCCAACCGGGGGAAACGGCGGGAGGCGCGAGTGCAAAGCTGCAGATTACGGGGGAACTGAAACTGCCAAGATAGCGCCCGACCGCAAGGACCGCGGGCTACGAAGCCAGGTTCAGTAAGCGGGTGGCATTTTCGTTATAGACCTTGCGGAGAATTTCATCCGGCAGGCCCAGACCGGAAATCCGCCAGCGGCCCTGGGGAGGCACCGGTGCCGGCGCGTAGTCAAAATACTCGTCTTCGGTCTCGAGGAAACGGCTGTAGATCTCGTATAGCTGATCGCAGAAAACCTGCTGCGGAGTCTCTGTGCCGTGGGGAACGGCGTCAGTTCCCAACATGATGCGGTCCTGATACTCCTCAAAGAATTTGCGCGCCTGGCGCGGCTGCCGGCCGAGTTCGTTAAGCCGGGCGGCCATTTCCACGTGCATGTTTGGAAGGCGATCCAGGCATTGCGATACGTAAGACAAGTCTTCTCCCCTGTTTCCGACGTGCAGGGCGACGAACTGTGTTTTGGGGTGGCGGGCAAACACCCGGTTGCGTGCCTCGAGCAAATCCATTTTATTCGGATAGTCGTGACCGTAAAACGACCAACTGGGGTGGTTGTTCAACTCTTCGAACCGCTCATTGAAGCGGTCAATGGGCAGGAAAAACGCGTCGGGATCGGAAGTGTGGATTGACACCGGCTTTGCCAACGCGCCGCACGCTTCCCACATCGGATCAAAGCGCCGGTCATCCAACTTCACCAGGTTCCCTGTGGTAATATTCTCGCGCAAGTAAAGACCCAGCGTTTTCAGAACCTTCAAACCCTTGGCGCCGGCACGGTGGGCACGCTCGATTTCATCCGCCTGGAATTGCGCGTAGTTGGATTCGTTCGAGCGCTCCCACCACGGTTCTGTAAATACCAGGAAGCGGCCCGGATAGGCGTCCTGCCACTTCTTGATAACTTCTACCAACCCTTGGCCGTGTCCGCCGGTCAGATTCACCATCATGCGAACATTTTTGCGATCCATAACCGGCAGAATTTCCTGCGGCGCCGCCGGGTAGCTCATTTTTTCGCCAAGGCCAACCCCGTTCTGGTGTGCGGTCTGGAAGGAAAGGTGGGTATGGACGTCGATCACCGGGAACTTCGCACGTAGAACCCTTGTCTCCGGGACATGGAGCATGCTTTTTGGCTGGAAATCACTCAGGTCCAGCGGCATTTTATGTTTCTCATCGGCTTTCCCCGGGCCCGGCTCCACTGGCATCGGCGTCAGTGACCCGGCCGCTTGGCCTCCCATCATGGCCGCCGCGGCGCCGCGCAACCACTGTCTTCGACTCCAGAAACTCATGCTCGCTTCCTCGCTTCCTTCTCTAATTGTCCAGCCTTAGAGGCTGCGGAAAATCGCTAGACCTCTGACATTCTACGCCCGGGCAGGCACAAGACCAGCGCAATTGTGCCAGCTTAGTTCTCATCCCACAGAGAGTCAACACGCGCGTTTTCCGGGCCGAATCCCGTTGTGAATTTGCGGCCCATCCGCCATAATGTGCCGTCTGATGTGCCTGCATTCGACCCACCGAGGAGGTTGCGGATGTTCTACGGAAAATGTTGGGTTCCTGCCTTAGTTTTCATTATTATTTCTGGAGGTAATATCATGATGGAAGCAGCGGAAGTTCCCGGATCGCAACCCCAAACCTATATCAGCAACTCTCAGATCACGTCCAAGCTTATAGCCCGGGACTTTGTCCCTGACGGCAATCTCGAAAAGCCCGTTTGGCGCGGCGCGTCCTGGGTCACGATGGATCATAGCGCTTTCAAGCCAGTCTCCTTCCCGCAATCCGCCACCGAGATCGCTTCTCTGTGGACCCCGGCATACGTCTACTTCGCCTACAGGTGCAAATACACGGTTTTGAATCTGTTCGAGGGCAAGGATCCCAGCAAGGATTTCTGGACGCTCTGGGATCGCGACGTGGTGGAGGTTTTCCTGAATCCACATCCTGAGCGTATGAAGCACTATTATGAGTTTGAAGTGGCGCCCAACAACCTTTGGATCGATCTGGAGATCGACCTCGACAAGAAACCCTCCGAGAATGCCGAATGGAATTCCGGGTTCGAGCACGCGACGCACGTTGACGCAACGAACCACGTGTGGACCTGCGAGCTACGCATTCCGGTGACCGCATTGAATGGAACGAAACCGCTGGTGGCCCATGCCGAGTGGCGGCTCAACCTCTTTCGCGCCGACGGTCCGGGAGACGATAGCCAACGGCGATTTCTTTCCTGGAGCCCGGTGCACAACGACACCGACTCGTTTCACGCGCCGTGGTCGTTTGGCCTCATTCGATTTGTGAAGTAGGGGATGCCCGTGGAACTCTTCCAGCGGCCACGAGACTTCGCAAAATCACCGGACCAGGAATGCGCTCATCCCGTGGGATGATCTGCTGACCGCGCACCTCTTGTCGAGGGGATCAACATGCATCGACGAAAATTCATCGAAAGTTTGGGCGCAGGCACGTTGCTGGCCGGGGCAGCACCAGTCAACCTGAAAGTGTTCGTGGATGGCACCGTGTACGTGGTTTACGTCGCCGACAAGGTTGCCATGAGCACGCGCCTCTACGACCTGAAGCAAGGGGGTTGGGGGGTCTTCGTAAATGAAGGCTCCACCCGATTCAGGAATGTCCAGATCGCGGTTTGATGACGGACGGCCCCGGATTTCACATCACGGGTTTGGACGAGCGGGGCTTCACAGGCCGGGAAAGGACATGTCTGTGCGGCCGTTTTGAGGCAAGGGGCGCGTTGTCTATGCGCATGTGATCATAAAACGGCGCGGGGCAGGTCCAACACTTTCCCGCCCCTTACGAGTACGCCCCGTACTGCTCCACGAGCTCGTGCACGAGGTGCACGCGGCTTTCCAAGCCATCGGGCGGAACCTGGTCGGCGACACCCAGGACGTAACGCGGCTCGGAACGCATCACTTCCAGGACGCGGCAAACGTGAGCACGAAACTCCTCATCGCTCACCAGCCCCGTAAAGAAGACTCCCGGCACGCCGCCCCAGAGGATGGTGCGGGAGTTGCCGCTCCATTCCGCCCACTTTTCAATCTCCAGGTCGCCCGCCGGCGCGGGGGTGAGCGCCTCAATGAACGTCAGACTAGTGGAACAGGTCTCGCGCAGCAAACCTTTTATCGTGCCGTCCAGATGAATGCATGAGAACTTCCCTGCTTCGCGGATGCGCCGTGCCCACACCTCTTCGTAGTCGCGCATGAACGTTTCATAAAAGGTCTTCCCCACGCATTCGGAGGAGAGGTTCTCCGGAATCATAAGAATTTCGGCAGGACTCTCCACCGCGATCTGCGCCGCCGCATCGTGCGAGCGCCGCACCACTTCAAGGGTTTTGCGAAATTCCTCCCCAGCATCGATGAAGATCTCGAAAATGGTCGTGAGCCCGGCGTCCAAGGCAACCAACTGCATCAGCGGGCTCTTGGGCAGATAGCACAGCACCAACCCCATGTCACCCACTTGCGCGCGCCGCCGCATGGCGAAAGCGTAGTCCGGCTCATAACGCGTGTTTTCGTGAAAATAACGATAAGCGCGCAAATCGGAAGCCGACTTCACCAGGTGCTCGGTGGGCGCCTCAGCAAAGGAGTTGTTGAGCCACGTCCAGGTTTCTCGCAGAGTTCCACAGGGCGTCTCGATCTGTCGTCGCCGCAAATTTCCTTCCGTCCATTCCCGGATTCGGCAATGCTCACTAGCTGCCTTAAACGGAAAGTACCCTTGCAGATAGAAGCCTACTCCCAAGCCACGGTGCGAGTCGAGGTAGGCGTCACTCGCCTTGAAGTCCCTCGGCCTCTCGCCGCGGCCGATCAATGCCGTCGCCCAGTAATCCAAGTCACCGAACCACGGAACGCGGTCAGGCTTTTGACCGTTCAATACTGCCAGCACTCTTTCCCGGGGTGTCATGCTTGCCCTTCTGGAAAACCACCTTACCGCAGACCTTGAGAACTTCACGCGGTGTAAGTTCCATACTCGCGGAAACCCTCATACATGGCGCGAATGTTTTCCAGCGGCACGTCCGGGCCGACTTCGCCGCAGGCAACGATGCCCCCCTTGGACGATCCGCACGCCTCAAAGGTCCGATGCACTTCTTCCTTCACTTCCGACGTCGAGCCAAAAGGCATGACGCGTTGCCGGTCGATATCGGTGCGGAAGGCCACGCGTCCGCGAACGTTCCTGGCGATCCATTCGTGGCCCACCACGGGCACCTGGCAATTGATCACCTGCACGCCGATTTCGATCAGGTCGCCAAAGATATCACGAATCTGCCCGTCGGTGTGGTACCAGACGTCCATTCCCTTGTCGCGGGCCCGCTTGAACATTTCCGCATAGCGCGGCTTGAAAATCCGCCGCCACGTTTCCGGCTTGATGATGAGCGAGGTTTGGCCTCCCCAGTCGTCGGCAAAGTGCAGGCCGTCGTATTCGAGGCTGGTCCACTTGTCGATCCAACGCAGGTGGAAATCCAGCAAGTCGTCGAGCAGGCGATAGAACTCCTTCGACTCCGTGGCGATATCCAGCATGAAGTTTTCCATGCCGCGCAACTGCTGGAGTTGTTCGAAGAAGGTGATCCAAGCGCCGCGCGCGTACCAGCGATCGTCGAAGCCCATCATGTGGCCGCTGTAAAGCCTTCCGGAAGGCGGCCCGGCGGTGAAAACCTCCGGCCACTTGTAATCTTCGTAACGCTCCAAATCGACAGAGTGGCCATTCGATCGGGATACCGCAAACCCCCAGCCATTCGGAAAACCACACCGTGCCAAAGTCGTCAATGTTTCTGCCCTGCTTATAAACCGCAGGGAAATCTTCTGCCGGAAGATCCTGCATGTAGTCCCATCCGAAATCCTCGCGGAATTCCGTGAGGATTTCATCCAGAGCCTTGCCGTACTTGATCTGCGCGGCAGGAAGAACCGCGTGGGATATGGGAACCCGGTCGGGATTACAGAAGTTGATTGCTCTCTTAACCCTTTGACGACTATTCAAAATGAAAACCTCCTGATGGGTGGATGACGTAAAAATTGAAGGCCCGGCCTCGCGCGCTGGAGAGCGCAAAAAGCCTGGAGCGGGGGCGTCCCAGCCGAATAGTGGAGGCGGTTCGCGTACCACCCCTACGAACGAATTTGGTGAATCCACTGCCATTGGATCAGTTCAAGAACCACCCCGGCGCACCAGATGCCTGCGGAACACCTCGCTTCCGACCACAATATAAAGGTATTGGCGGTCTGTGCCGCCAAATGCAACGCCGGAAACGGGACCAAGGGACGGATTGGCCTCTTCCGGCCGATTGAGGATCGCGACGACTCTTCCCTGCTGATCGCACACCTGAATTCCCAAGAGCGTTGCGACATAGAGAAGACCTTGCCTATCCATCGCCAGGCCGCCCGCACCACTGACCGAGGATTCGTCGAGCGTTTCCATGCGAAAAAAGGGTTCCCCGTTGGCGAGTGAGCCATCGGCTTCCACTTGGTACGACCACACCCATTTTCCCGAGGGGTCACTAACGTAAGCTATGGATTGGTCAGCGGACAAGCAAATGCCACTCGGTTTTAGACGCGCAAGGATTCCCAGGGGATATTCGGTCGCGGAGCTCTCCCGCTCCCATTCCGGATCAAAATCCACAAACCCCGAGTGTGGATCGCCGAGGGAATGCATAGCAGGCTTCGCAATCGGCTGGGGATAGTCACGCCAGAGCCAGCGCAAGGCGTCCGGCATGATCGCTCCGCCCTGAATCATGTCGTGGTCTTTGTCGCCGGTTACGAACTTGACGTCATATCCGGCGAAGGTGAGGGCGGAAGCCATGGATTGATTGGCCAGCCACCAGTCGCCCGCGAAGTTGTTGAGGTCATGGTTGCCGTCCTGAAGGAAAACTCGCAGCGGCTTCGGCTCGGTTTTGCGGATGAGCGCCGGATAGATATCGCCGCCGCGCAGATCGGTGAAGCTGCCGATAAAGCTCAGCACGCGGTGAAAGGCCTCAGGATGCGTCCAGGCGACCGTAAAGGAACAGATTCCGCCCGAACTGCCGCCGGAAATCGCCCGGTCGTTGGGGTTGGTGGAAAGGTTATAGTGCTTCGCCACCTCAGGGAGAATTTCGTCGAGCAGAAATCGCGCGTAGCGGTCACTCAAGCCGTCGTACTCGTAGCTGCGGTTGACCCGGTCTGGCTGGCCCGGCGCGAGGCCTTTCAAAACGCCGGGGTCAATCAAGATCGCGATGGTCACCGGCATGTCGTGCTTGGCGATGAGATTGTCAAATACAATCGGGATGCGCGCCCGGCCGTCTTCACTCATATAACTCTTGCCATCCTCGAATACCATCACACAGGCAGGTTTTTCCGGCACGTACTGGGCGGGCACATAAACCCAGTAGTCGCGCACCGTGCCGGGATAAATCTTGCTGGTCCAGGTGTAATGCGACACCGTGCCTTGCGGCACTCCAGGTTGGCGTTGGGAGTCCGGACCCAAGGGGTACTCCTCCCCTGCCCAAACCAGTCCCGCGAGCGCCATAAACAAAGCTACGAGCAAACACAACTTTTTCATATTCTCCTCCGCTGCCGTGGGGGCATCGTAACACAGGGCCCCGGGTATCGAAAGTTTGCTTCGTCCGGGTTTATCGCTTCTACTCACGCGCGCCATTGGGAAAAGCGGGCACATTGTCCCTGCCTCGGTTGGCCGGGCTCGCGGCATTCCAACGTGATTCCGGCGCTAAGTAAAATTATTGTTAATTCGCATTGCAAGGGCAACCTTTCATACGTTCCCAGTCTCAATTCGTCGAGGGAAAAGTGTATACTCTCCAATTCTAGCAACAGACATGAATGCTGCAGGAATTGGACGGGCGGGCGAGGAGGCAATCCAGTTGGTGGAAGATGATGCACGTCAATTCCCAGGCTGGGCAGCTTTCACGCAGCATTCTATACCTGTGACATTAAGTTACTTGTTAATAGGTTTGGACATTATCGAAATTCTAGATACGGCACTATGTAAACTGGACAGGCACTATGTAAATATGATGCAATTTGATGCATCCACTATTTCAGCAAGGCGCGTGGTTTTAGCCACTTAATTTCAGGCAAGTCTTGGAACCACGATTGCCGGCCAATGGGTTCACGGAGTCGTATCACCCCATTACTTCTAGCCTGGCAGGTATGAAAGAGGAGATTGAACGCACGTTAATTCGCGCCGAACCGATCCACCGGCCCTAGGAGGCAAAGATGCGCAGAGCAGTGCAGTTCCTTTTCATCGTAGTATT
Organism: uncultured Acidobacteriota bacterium; assembly: GCA_963825395.1. Classification (GTDB taxonomy): domain Bacteria; phylum Acidobacteriota; class Terriglobia; order UBA7540; family UBA7540; genus Bog-366. The sequence continues at coordinate 104,052 of CAWGTQ010000035.1, forward strand.
CCTCATGTTTATGTCGGGATGTGGCAGCCAATCCCAGGTCGCCACGACCCCGGCAACCAATTCGAACTCAGCCAATGTACCGGTCAGCTTGTCGATCACCGACACACCACCCAGTGGGGTGACGGTTCTGTTCTTTCAACTGACCATCACAGGAGCCACTCTGACGAATTCATCAGGGTCGACCGTTTCGCTTTTGAGCAGCACGAACTCGATCCCCGTTAATATCTCTCAGCTCTTGACGGACTCGGCTTTTCTCGGTAGCGCGAATGTGGCAGGAGGAGCTTATTCCAGCCTGAGCGTGACCTTCGCCAATCCACAGCTCACAATCTTTAACGGCTCCGACTCCGCGCTCGCCAGCACGTGCGCACTCAACACGGTGTGCCAGCTTACTCCGAGCACCACTTCGGGCTCATCATTAACCCTGAATTTCAACAGTTCGCCAACTTTCCCTGTGACCTTGTCGGCGAGCTCGCCCCTGGCCTTCAAGCTCGACATCCATTTGGATACCATCATCCAGCCCGATCTATCCATAAATCTTGGAGCTACGAATGGGGTCACGATTTCGCAGTTGCCCACACCTCCGTCAGGGACGCCAGTCCCGCACCTCGGGCATTTGACTGGAACGATCCAAAGCGTCAACAGTAGCACCACCCCCAACGGGTTCACCCTCCTGACCCGCGATGGCAGGACCCTCACCATCGATGTAGGCAGCAGCACCACGTACAATTACCCCAGCTCAGTCTGCTCGGCTGACAATTTTTCCTGCCTCGCTACGCAGCAAATTGTCAAAATCGAGGCGAGCCTCCAGACAGATGGAAGCTTGCTCGCGTCCGAGGTCGACTATGTGCAGCTCGCTGGGCAGACGACAGTGGAGGGCAACATCATCCGCTTGAATACCTCAAACGGCAACACGGTCATGGATTTGATCCTACAGCAAATGCCGTCCGCTTCCAGTTCCAATTCCAGTGTGCTGTTCTTGGGGCATCGGGTTAGCGTGACCGTTCCGGCCAGCGGCGTCACCTATGCCATTGACTCCGGCAGTTTCACGCTTCCCGGCGGGCTAAGCTTTGCCAGCGCTACGGACCTAATCGTGGGTCAGGAAGTGACGGTAGTTGTTCAGGGATCCGTAACCTCCGAGAGCGTGTCAAGCAGTTGGCCCTGGTCTGGTTTGGGCCCGGCCACCTTCACGACCAATAGCATTACCCTTGAACCAAGCCAGATCACCGGGACGGTTGCAGCGACGCCTGCTTCGGGGCAAACGAGCTTTACACTTAGTATCATGCCGAACTTCTTCGTGCCCCCCTCCGCAACGGCCGGCACTCCCCCGATCTGGGCGCCCGTTGAAATCACCGTGCAAACAACCTCGGCAACAACCTTTACGAATTTCACTACGGACAGCCTTTCGGGGCTGGCTGTAAACGATGTAGTTTCCGTGGGAGGCTGGATATTCTCAACCCCAAGCGGCGCCACCGCAATCACGCAAGCGGCACAAACGGTGGTCTATCGCGGCCTCGTCGCAGATCCACTTTTCTGACCAGGATTATCAACACGCACGCGTCGCATAACCCCAGGGGGATCGGATCACGGGTCCCCCTTTCTTTTTCCCCTGCTCCGCTGAAAGCCGTACCCGCACGTATGGATAACAAAATCCCATCACTCGGCAGCCGGTCAGCTTGATGCCATAGCGACGATTATCCGTCAGCCGACGGACCAAATGAGGGCATAAAGCCGCCGCTACGCAAACCGGCCCACTTCCCATTACTCAAATTGCTTTTTGAATTCGGCAAACTGTTGTTGCAGGTCGGTGAGTTGTTGTTTAAGCTCCGCCAACTCGGCTTCCAGGCGCGGGAGGCGGTCGTCGGACGGTTGTGAGGCAGGCACCACGGCCGGCTCCGCGACGGCTGTCCACTCCGGCTTTTCACCGGCCAGCAATTGCGCGTAGCGCGGTTCCTTGGTGCCGGGCAGGCGGGGTAGCTTTCTCACCAGGGGCGGCTCGCGTTCGCCGAGCTTCAGGAGTGTGGCCTCAAGAGTTTCGAGATCGTCGAAGCGATACATGCGCTCGGCGTGCACGCGCAGTTCACCCAAGGTCTGGGGACCGCGCAGCATGAGTTCGCACAAAAGAGCGGTCATGCGCCGGTCGAAGTTAAAGACCTCCTGCGCGCGGTGCCCGAACTTGGTCACCCGGCTTTCCGCGGTTGAGTCGGGTCCCGCCAACCACTTCTGGCCCAATGAGTCGAGTGCTTCACGCACCGCCGCCTCATCCAAAGTCATCACCGGATTGCGGTTCGACTTCTGATTGCACGCGTTGACCAGTGCGTTGAGCGATAGCAGATAATAATTCGGCGTAGTGATTTCCTTCTCGATCAGCGCCCCCAGCACCCGCACTTCCCGGTCTGATAAGAGCAAGTCCACAGAGCCTTCCTTTCGCGCCCGCGGCAATTCTCCCCCACGAGGAGTCAACGAAAATGCGCCACCCATTATAAAGCCCCTCCGCTGCGCCAGCGAAAAAACCGCCGCCACGGCATCGCTTTCGCGCAGATTCGAAATCTGCCTGCCTCCCTCCTATTGTGGCCTTCGCGTTGAAATGGTACACTGCGGCTCGCGTTTCAGATCCCCATGCAGTAACCACATTCCCATTCGCCTCTTAAGGAGGACATCCATGGGCGCGTTTATGACTTTTCTCTTCGTGCTACTTGTCCTTTTCGGAATCGGCACGTTTTTCTCCGGGCTGTTTACAGTGGCGACGGCCAAGGCGGCGGTCGTGCAGCGATTCGGAAAGTTTGTGCGCGTCGCGGGAGCGGGCTTGAACTTCAAGCTGCCCTGGGTCGAGCAGGTGATAGCCAAAGTCGACCTGCGCGTTCAGCAGCTCGACGTAAGGATGGAAACCAAAACCAAAGATAACGTCTTTGTCAGCATTCCTGTCTCTGTTCAATACCACGTTTTGCCGGACCGCGTTTACGAGGCCTACTACAAGCTTTCCGATCCGAAAGAGCAGATTGGCTCGTATGTCTTTAACGTGATCCTTGGCCACGTGCCCAAGATGAACCTCGACGAAGCCTTCGAGCAACAGAATGCCATTGCCGCGGCAGTCAAACAGGAACTGGATGGCGTCATGGCGGGCTTTGGTTATGGAATCGTCAAAGCGTTGGTGACCGATATCATCCCCGATCCCAAGGTCAAGGCGGCTATGAATGACATCAACGCTGCGCGCCGCGAGCAGGAAGCCGCCAACGCCCGGGGCGAAGCGGAAAAAATCCTGAAAGTGAAACAGGCGGAAGCTGAGGCGCAAAGCAAGCAGCTTCAGGGACAGGGAATCGCCAACCAGCGTAAAGCCATCATCGACGGACTGCGGGAATCGGTGGAGCTTTTTAAAGCCGGCGTGGAGGGCGCCTCGGCGAGGGACGTCATGGTGCTGGTCCTGCTGACGCAATACTTCGACACGCTCAAGGACATCGGGGCTTCGGCCCACTCCAACACCATTCTGATGCCTCACAGCCCCGGAGCGCTCGGCGAATACTTTGATCAAATCCGCAATGCTGTGGTTCTGGGCGACGCTGTCGGCAGTGGACGGCAGGGTGTTTCGGAATCGGCCAAGCTTGGCACGCCGGCGTGAGTCCTGGCATTGGCAACCACGCTGCAGGCCTTCTGCTCATGCTCAGGAGGTGAGCTCCACCTCACCCCTTGGGCTTGCGATATGCGCCAGCATGCGCGGATTTTCCCCCGGCTCCACCCGGGTTTCAACCGCCAGGCTTTGGCAGGCAAGCGCCAATTCCTGCGCGTCCGGTGATTGCAGGTGAAAACGCTCAAGGTGGCATCCGGGCGGCGCATCTGCGGCCGGGTGAACTGAGCCGCAGCCCCACTCGATAAAGAACGGAAGCAACCCGCCACGGTCGTCCCGCAAGCGAAATAATCTCCAGCTCAGAATTTTGCCGTCCGGACGCGAGCGCCCGCCGTCATGAGGTCCGTCGATGGGGAAGCCTGCCGCTACGGCGGATTGCGCGAGCGCCGTGAGGTCAGGCGTGTGCACCGCCCAGGCAATGAGTCTGGGATCAGGCAGGGTGAGCACCCGCGTGAACCAGGTCGGCGAGGGCTGCTGGGGATCAGGCGCGAGAATTTCCAGATAGCAGTCCGGCCCCAGCGCCAGCAGCGCGTTGCGCGTGCCGCGACCGGGATGAACACCGCCGAAGATTGCGCGCACCCCCGTTCGCTGTTCCACCCAGGCAACGCCCCGGTCAAGGTCATCAATTCCAAGAATGATGTGGTCGAGACCTGTCATGCCGCGAACTTATACCCTTGTCCGTGGACGGTGAGGATGTATTTCGGCTGTTTGGGGTCGTTTTCAAGCTTCTGCCGCAGCCAGGCCACGTGCACGTCCACCGTGCGCGTGGAAGGCGCGGAGGCGTAACCCCAAACGTCCTTCAAGAGTTCTTCACGGCTCAACGTTCTGCCCCGATGTTCGATGAGATAACGAAGCAGTTGGAATTCCTTGGTCGAAAGCGCGGCGGGCGAGCCATCGCGAAACACCTCGGAACGCCGCATATCGATGTGGAATGGTCCGAAATCGTAAAAGTCCGGTCCCTCGCTTCCCGCCCGGTTCCCCCGCCGCAGCAGGGCTTCAACCCGCGCCAGGAGTTCTGGCATCTCAAAGGGCTTCGTCAGGTAATCGTCGGCTCCGATTTTGAGTCCTTTGACCTTGTCGGCCATCTGGGTGCGCGCGGTGAGCATCAAGATCGGAGTGGTAAAACCGCGTTGTCGCAGCTCCTGGCACACCTCGAAGCCCCCTTTGCCCGGCAACATCACATCCAGAATGATGAGTCCGAAGTGATTGCGCGTGGCCCGCTCGACGGCGCCAATCCCATCGTACACTGCGTCCACCGTGTAGCCCTCGCTGCGCAGACGATCGCTGAGCGTGAGGACCAGCCCTGGTTCATCTTCGACTAATAGGATATGAGAATTCATGGGAATCTCAGGCGCTCATGCTGTCATCCTGAGCCCGTTCTTGGGGCGAAGGACCCCCGTAGTTCGCGGGCGTCGGTGAACAGAGTGAACTACCGAGGTTCTTCGCCCCAAAAACGGGCTCAGAATAACAGTGATGCACATTGGTTCTCCTCATCGAGTTTCTGCCGATCATGGGCAGCCGCAAGGCTGTCAACGCTCAGAATGACAGTGGGAGGGATTTTTTCGCAGCCTATTCAGCCCCACCCTTCCGCCGTTCCCTAAATAAACCCCAGCACCGTGAAAAATCCCTCTCAGACTGATTTGGCAGCGGGGAAATGCAGCGTAAATGCACTTCCTTCACCCAAACGGCTTGCCACCGTTAGCCTACCGCCCATGGCCTCCGCAGCTTCTTTCGCCAGGCTCAGACCCAATCCGGTGCCATGCGCCTGCGATGCCCTTGCGGCATTTCCCCTATAGAAGGGCTCGAAAATGTGGGGGATCTCGTCGGGCTCAATTCCCTGCCCTCGATCCTGGACGGTTATCAGAACCTCTCCCGCCTCCGCTCCCGACCCGGGTTGGGCGCGGATGCCCATCCATCGTCCTCCTGACCCATACTTCAAGGCGTTGGTCATGAGATTTTGCAAGCAGCGGCCGAGCGCCTTAGGATCCGCCATGACTGGAGGAAGGCCCGGGTCCACTTCCTTCTCGACCGTGAAGCCGTTGGCGGTGGTGAGATGGGCCAAATCCGCCACGGCAGAATCAATCGTTTCCGCTACGGGAACGGGGCGCGGCTGGTATTGCAGATTATCATTGCGCGTGGCGGCAAAAAGCAGCACCTGCCCAATCATCGCGGCGAGGCGCTGGGCCTCATTGCGGATGAGCGCACCATACTGTTTCACCTGGGAGCTTGACTCCACCACGCCGTCGGCAAGATTCTCCGCCGCTGAGGAAATAACGCTTACGGGAGTGCGCAGTTCGTGCGACACCCCGGCAACAAAATCCATCTGCATCTTCGCCAGCCGCCGGATTCTCTGCGTCCAAACCAAAACCAGCGCCATACTGGCGGCCAGCACCAGCAACACCCCGAAGCTCAGCATCAAATCCCGTCTCCAAATCACCGCCACCGCTTCCGCCAGGGAACCGCCCGGATGCCGAACCACCAATCGCCATCCCGCGGCGGAACCGTCCGCAAGGACTGGCGTGGCGAAGAATCCCCGCGCACGCGCAAGCACGTCCCGCCCCCCTTCCGCGAAGGGGGGCGGCGGGAACCTCTCACGTCTTGGCGTGTTGCCCGGCTGGCCGGAATTCCCCTGCCGGAGTTCAAGCCCCCGCGATCGGCGCGAGCTGAATAAATGCACCGTCTCGTCCGGCGAATTCACAAGGTCCTGGGGTGGACGAGCCTGCGACGCGTAAATGAACTGGGGGGGATTCCCGGCATCGACGATGGCCACATCATAAAGAAGGCCATCCGGCCCGGCGAAGTACCTCTGGGCGAGCTCGGGAAGGAATCGCTTCAGAAAGACCTCACGGTTCAATTCGATTATCATGAATCCCGCGGGCGAGCAATCCGGCGGGCAACCATTTCGATTCCTTCGATTGCGCCAGCCCGTTTGGGGAATGGAACGCACCATGGCCAGCGACTCACCTTGCAGCCGCCACCGTAGCCCCATAAGTCCGAAATCCCCGCCCCGCGAGGCTAGCATGCTGTTGAGATTGGAGGCATCGCATAAAGACCCAAGACGCGCCGGGCAATCTGTTGCCTCAAAGGTGTCTTCCTGCTGTGGATTGAACTGGAGGAACGCGTAGGTTTCACCCTTCTGTTTTTCCCAAAGATAATAGTTGGCCACCAGTTCCCGGTGATCCGAAGATCGTGCCCAATCGCCGCACTCCTGCGCATAGAGATCCTCAATCGCGGGTGCATGATCCGGCGGGCGGTAGGTGAGGCTGGTACAGATTCCGGCCAGTTCGCGATGGAAATCCTCGCGAAACCCGTTCATGCCGGCCTCGAGCGCAGCCTGCTTCCTTTGCAGTTCCGCAGTCCGAATCTGATTGCTCCACCGGAATTGCAAAACCCCCAGCACCACCAGGAGCGCACTGAGACCGGCAATGATTCCGTAGGCGCCCAGTGACTGTTTGAGTTTGGTGGCCATAGACTTAATATTAGACGATTCAGGCGCCGTCTGCGCTACATGCGCCATCCGCTGAGCAGGCGCGCGGACGATCCTCTCATCGCGGGGCGGGGCCTTGTGTTACCTGCACCAAATCGTCCGGCCGAATCCACTTGGCAAAGGCCGCCCGGACGTCCTCAGGCGTGAGAGCTACGTAACGGCGCGCAGCCTGGATGGGTTCGTCCAGTGGAAGCCCCGTGATGGACCTTGAAATCATGCCGCCGGCAATCGCTTCAACACTGGACTCGGATAGCGGAATCTCCCGCAGCAGAAGCGCTTTCGCTTCCTCCAATTCGTGCGCCGTGGGTGGCGCCTGCTGCATGTCCCTCAAATCGCGTGCCACAATGCTGTGCGCCTTGGAAACATTGGGAGGATCACAGCCGTAGTGAACCTCGTAAACCCCGCGCGTCCTTCCCACATTAAAGGAAGAGGAAACGGTGTACACCAATCCTCCTTTTTCGCGCAAGTCCCGGTAATAACGGGTGGCGTAGAAGCCGCCTCCCAGAACGTGGTTGCCCAGTTCGAGAGCGTAATAGTCGGGGTTGAAGCGGTTCAGACCAAGAACCTCCGCCAGGGTGACATCGTCTTGAACCCGGCTCACATTCGGGACGGCGGTAGTCGAAGGTTTATTGGCCGGCGCCGCGGGCAGATCGGTTTCGGGCTTGGCGCCCACGGCGTTCCAGCCGCCAAAGTACTTGGCGATGACAGACTTCGCCTCCTCCGGTGTCACGCTTCCAATCACCACGATGGTGGCCAGATCGGGCCGGAAAACATGTTGGTGGTAATTCCTGATATCCTGCAAGGTCAGCGCGGACACGGTTGCCGGCGTCGCGTGCCGCAAGCTGGGATCACTTTTCGGGAAAAGAGCCGAGTTCAAAGCTTGGTGGGTCAGAAAGTCGGGGCTCTCCAGTTGTCCCGCCACCGCCGCGGCAAGCTGCGTCTGGACGGTTTTGAACGCGTCTTCCGGCAGGGCCGGGGTCAGTTCGTTTTCCGCCAGAAGTTGCACTCCCCGGTCGAACTTTGTAGGCAGAACTTGCAAAGAAAAACCTGTCCCCGCGGACTCTTCCGCGCCGATGTCATCAAGCGCCTTCTGAAAAGCCAGCCGATCGAGACTCGTCGTTCCATATTCAAAGAGCTGGTTGAGAAGACTGTTCACGCCCTCCTTACCCATCGGCGCTTCCAGGTCGGGATTGTTCTTGATTTCGCCCACAATCGTGACCGTGTTGCTAACCGACTCCGGTTGAACAATCAGTCTCAGTCCGTTCGGTAAAAGTGTCACCACCGGGCGCACGCTGGATTCAGGTACCGCCAGGCGGCTGAGCGCCGTAGTAGCCCAGTCGGGGAGGGCGACCGCGTGAGTCTGCTTGGACGCAAGCGATTCCTGGCCACCAAAGGAACTGGAAGATATCGCCTTCCCGGAAGCCTGCGGAGTTAGAATGGCGGTTATGGCCTCATTGAACGTCAGGTATTGGCGAGCCACGCGGGCAACATCCTCCGTGGAGGTTTTGGCAATCGCTTGGATATCCTCGTCGGGTGACTCGCGGCCCTCGATGGCGACCGCTTCCGACCACTCCATAGCCAGTCCTGAAACCGAGTTCCTTTGGAATTCGGCATCGACAATCTCGTGCCGTCTTGAGGCTTCGATCAAATCGGAGGGCACGCCGTTTTTCACGTCATCAGCAAGAATCTTTTTAACCTCATTGATCAGTTCGTCCCCGTTGCCGCCTTTGGGGTAGACGGCCAGGGCGTAGCCCAGGCTTGCTTCGGGCAGAGTCGATAGCTGGAAACCCGCGTAGAGCGCCTTCCCTTCCGGAACCATGGCGTACAGACTGCCGCGCTGGCTACTCAGCGAGTCAGCGAGCAATTGGGTGGCGGCATAGTCTGGGCTATTCGATCCCGGCATGCGGAAGGAAACCACCGCCAGCCCGTAAGGAAGATCCGTAGGGAGCGCCAACGCTTTGCCCTTCACCACTTCCAAGTTGACTGTAGGTTTGGCGGGGAGGGGCTTTTTGGGAATATCGCCAAAAAGTGCTTTGACCTCCGCCAGAACGTGGTCAGGCTGCACATCACCGGCAATCACGAATATAGCGTTGTTGGGGGCGTACCACGTGTCATAGAACTGGTGAAGCATTGGTCCCGTGGTTTGATCAAAGGATGGCCGTGAGCCCAGCGCGTCGTGGGCGTAGGGCGTCCCTTGGAACATGGCCTCCAGCAACTGCGTGTAAAAGACGTATTGCGGATTGGAGAGGTCCGCCGCCACCTCTTGCTCGATGGCAAAACGCTCCTCCTTCCAAAGGTCATCGGTGTCAAGAGCCCCGCTCATTCGGACCGCCTCAAGGTGCAAGGCGACGTCCAGGTCTTCCGCCGGAACCGTGAAGAAATACTGGGTCACGGTTTGCTGCGTGTCGGCGTTGAAATTACCTCCCATGGCTGCCGAAATGTCAGCCAGTTGATCCGCCGAAAGGCCGGGGCTGCCGCGGAACATCATGTGCTCCTGGGCATGGGCCATTCCCGGGAATCCCGCCGGCGCCTCGTTCGATCCAACCTGATAGTTCATGACCGTCGTCACCACCGGAGCCAATGTGTCACGGACAATAACGACGCGGAGTCCATTCGCCAGAGTGGCGCGCGTGACGTTGGAAGCCTGCTCAGCTCCGGGGTTTGCGGAATTCAGCGACGCACAAAACAGTAAAGTGACCGCGGAGGTGACGAGAGCTAGCGTTCGGAAATTCGCCAAACGGCCCGACGGCTGGAAATAGCGCATTCGCAACATGAATTTCCCCCTGAGTGTGAGCATAAGTGGCCTCGGCCATTCGCCGTCCCTGCCCTTGCCCAATATTCAAGAGTACTCAATTCGCCGGAGATTGCAAAGTCAGAAGGAGGCGGGGGTATCGGGTCATCGGGTCATCACGCCATTGAGTGGCGACCGATGGGCACGCTCTCATGTAGCGCCGACCAATGGGCACGCTCTCATGTAGCGCCGACCTTTAGGTCGGCACGTGCTGAGCGAAAGCTCAGCGGTGAAGTTTCTACATTTTCCCTCGCCCCCTTGGGGGAGAGAGGGGACCGCAAGGCGGTGGGTGAGGGGGTGGGTAGGGGCATGAAGGCAGAAAGGGAAATGCGGATCAGACCCCACGGTTTGGACCCCCTCACCCGTCTCGCCCCGGCTGAAGGAAGCGCCGGTGACGAGCCACCCTCTC
>CAWGTQ010000036.1:0-43777 GCA_963825395.1 uncultured Acidobacteriota bacterium
GGAGGCCGCCTTCCCGGAGAATGGCTGCCCGTTAAGATCAAGCCTGTGTAACGCCTTTCCCTGCCGGAATCCGAACCGGCCCAATGTGGGCGAGTTGACGCGTGGGCGACCTCCTGTCCGCAATCATTGGATTTGCTGAACAGAGAGATCCGGGTCGCCGCTTCTATGGTTTGGCCATTATACATTAATGGGGGTTGTTTGGCGGTCCGCCGTGATCCAGGCGCAATCCTAATGGTATAGGCGAAGCGGGATCGGCGGAGCGGTGCGTTTCACGACCCCATCTCTCGCTTTGAGGGTGCGATTTCCTTATGCGGCACCCCGTTACAACATCGCGGAGCCCATTATCTACCTCCGAACCCAGTGATTACAGCTACGCTCGATGGTATAATACCTGCCGGGAAGTTCTTTCGCACCGGAGACGGTGCGGAAATGAGACGACGTTTTCAAGTGCGGCAAGTAGTACGCAAGGGCAGGAAGAAGCCGCTATGGATCGGACGCTACTGGCAGCCGGTCCTGAAAGAGGGGAAGTTTGCCAGGGTGCGGAAGGCCGAAATCCTGGGCGCGTGCGATGTCATGAGCAAGTCCCAGGCAAAGCAGGCGCTCAAGGATATTCTGCAGCCCATTAACGACGGCCGACACGTTCCTGAGTGCGCCTCGACGTTTGACGAGTTATGGCGTAAGTGGCAGAAACAAATTCTGTGCAACTATCGGGAGTCCACACGCGGTTTCTACGAACGAGCCGCTCTCCGTTGGGTGGTTCCCTATTTTGGAAGATGGCCACTGGCCGATATCACGGCGTTCGCGTGCCAGGAATACATCAACCAATTTAACGGCTATAGCAAGAGCGTCATCAAGCGCGTTCGCGCCACGCTGAGTCGCATTCTGGCGGGCGCCATCGATTGGGGCTGGATTAAAGAGAATCCCGCCAGCAAACTGAAGTTGCCCGAGGGCAGGTCTGCGAGACAGGCGGCCATCCTCACACCCCAGGAGTTGGTAAAGGTGATGGATGGGCTCGGTGAGCCTTACCGCACGATGGTGGTGATCGAAGTTTACACGGGCCTCCGCGAGTCGGAACTCATGACCCTGCGCTGGGGTGATTTTGATCGGGAGCGCAAGGTCATGAGGGTGCAGCGCAGTGAGTACCGGAACGCCGTGGGAGAGACCAAGACCGGCCCTTCCCGCCGGGAGATTCCCTACGGGGATAGGGTGGCCGACGCCTTGACACGCCTGGAGGCGGCAGGCCACAAACGCGGGGATTATCTCTTCGTCGCGCCACGGGGCGGGTTCGACTGGGGCCAGAAGGTCACCCGGCAAGTGTTCAAACCCCTGGCCAAGAAGCTGAAGATTCCGGCGTTCACTTGGCGGAGTTTTCGACGGTCGCTGTACACGGCGCTCAACACGGCGGGTGCGCCGCTGAAGACCCAACAGGGGATCATGGGACACGTCACGGTGGAGATGGCGTTGCTCTGCCCCGAGGCGGCGATGGATGCTAAGTGGGCAGTTATGCAGGAATGGGACAACACGCTTTCGGGCTGTCGCACGACGGGATCGATGGGGTTGAGAAGTCCGATCTTATCAAACCCAAACACACGCAAGTTAGGGCGAATTGGATTTGTAAGTCGTTGATTCTGGGAGGTCGTCTAACGGTAGGACTGCAGACTCTGGATCTGCGTATCGGGGTTCGAATCCCTGCCTCCCAGCCATTCATTCGGAAGCACTTGCTCAAACCCGGCTGATTCCAACGGCGATCATTGTTGCGGCTGTGTTCCCCACAATGACGGCATTGGCGATCGGCTGAGAGACACCCACCTGCCTGGCAGGAGAAGAAACCATGAGCGAAACATCAAGACGTAGATTCCTCCATGATGTGAGCGTCGGGCTGGGGACGGCCGCGGTAGCGGGCTCCTCGCCGATTCTGGCCAGCGCACCAAGCTCGGCGGCACAAGAGGCAGAGGGCAAAGCCTCGAGCGCGAAGAATGAGAGCTTCTCGACCGCAATTGACTTCCGGTACTCGCCGCTTGCCTACCAGACGGCTTACTGCTACCCCGACGATCCGCACAAGAGCCTGATTGGCGAGCGTGGCGAACTGCGTTGCGGCCACCCGGGCCAAGGCGTCGGGATCGCTTACTTTCCGGAAGTGGTGGAATTTTCCCTCGCGGGGATGGAAGACAACCACGTGGGCTGGCAGGGTCTGGAATCGCCGGGGATTCCCATCGTCCACACGCGCCTCGACCGCCCCGATGCTTTTCTGCACATCACGACTTTCGCGACGCAGCGTGAAAGTGAAGGCCGTGTCGATAATGTGATTCTGGAGGTTGAATCCCGCACTGCCCACAAGCTTGCAGCGGTCCCGATGGTGATTTTAAAAACCAAACGCGAGGTAAAGCTAGAGAGCACATCGGAAGGCGCCGTCCTGCGCCTGGACAACGAGAAAGCCCCGCCGTTTCTGCTGAGTGACAGGTCTTTTGCGAGTCCCCAGGTTGGCGGGGTGGAATTGACCTACTCTATGAATGCCGCCGTGATTTCTGCGGGCCAGCCATTCCGCTGTTTCCTACGCTTTCCCCAAGAAGGGCAGGGCGCGGAAGTGGTCAAGGATGGCCTTGCCAATCCCACCCAATTGCTGACCGAGGTGCGGGAGTACTGGCAAAACTGGAAACCCTTCGACGGAAAGGTTTCCCTCAAACTTCCTGGTCCGTACGGCGAGTTTCTGACGGCCTGCGCGCGGAATATTCAGCAGGCCCGCGAACTAAAGGCCGGAAAACTGACGTTCCAAGTGGGGCCCACGGTATATCGCGGCCTGTGGGTTGTGGACGGCAACTTCCTTTTGGAGGCTGCCCGCTACCTGGGTTACGACGCGGCCGCGCAGGAGGGATTGGAAGCCACGTGGCAGCATCAGGAGGCGGGCGGAGGCGTGTTCGCGGGCGGCGGCAGTGGGATGTGGAAGGACACCGGCATCGCCATGTTCACTTTGGTGCGGCAGGCCGAGCTCAGCCAGGACTGGACCTATTTCCGTTCCATGCAGCCGAACGTGGCGCGCGCGGTGAAATATCTCGAAGCCAAGCGCGATGAAGCCAGGACCGACGGCAGCGTCAATGGTCGCTATGGGCTGCTGGCGCCGGGCGTGGGTGACGGCGGGCTGGGGGGCACTCATTCCGAATTCACCAACACCGTCTGGGTACTCGCGGGATTGAAAGCCGTCACGGAAGCGACGGACCAGTTGGGTCTGCCCGACCCGGCGGGCGCCAAGCAATTCTATTCCGAGTTGCGCTCGGCTCTCTTTGCCGCCGCTCAAAAGGAGATGCGCCGCCATCCGGAGGGGTTCGAGTACCTGCCGATGTTGGTGAACGAAGACCCTTTGTGGACGGCGACTAATGAATGGGACCAGCCCCGGCCGCAAACTGCGCAATGGGCGCTATCCCACGCCATCTATCCGGGCTTGGTGTTTGCCAAGGACCATCCGATCGTGCAAGGTCACATCCGCTTGATGCAGGCCTGTACACAGGAGGATATTCCCGCGGAAACCGGATGGCTGCCGCACGGGGGAGTTTGGAATTACAACGCGGGGTTCGTGGCCCATGTCTATTTGTGGGCCGGACTGGCAGACTGGGCACGCTCGACCTTCAAAGGTTATCTCAACCACGCCTCGCCGCTCTATTGCTGGCGTGAGGAACAGCCTGTGCGCGGGAGTCTGACCGCGGAGTACGTCGGCGACATGCCCCACAATTGGGCGAGCGCCGAGTGTGTGCTTTACCTGCGCCACATGCTGGCGCTCGAAGATGGCCGCGACTTGCGCCTGCTCGCAGGAGTGGGCGATGCCGAACTGGCGGGCGCCGAACCCATGAGCGTCGTTCAGTCCCCCACGCGCTTCGGCCGGATCGACCTGAGCCTTGAACCCCTCGATCGTCGCGATGGCTGGCGCTTGAGGTTTCAGCGCGGTATTGGACCTGAGCCGGCGAGTGTTCACATGCCCGCAACCCTTGGTAGAGGCTGGCGTTTCGATAAGATCTCTGGAGCGGAAGTCCACCGGCAAGGTGATATCCTTCTCGTGGCGCCGAGTGCCGCTTCTTGGGAAGTGGTTTGGCGGCAATGAGGTTGATCCACCAGATATCCACAAAACGCCGAATCTACTTCTTTGACCGCTCGATTGCCCTCTGACAAAGAAGACCAGACGACGAGCAATACCACAATTGCAAGAATTAGCAGTGACGCCCTTAACCTGCGATCACTTGGTGATAAGTCGCCCAGTGTTTATACACAACTTCGCATGAGGCAAACGACGTTCTGGGCGAGCGGGCCACGGTCACCACGGGTCGCCGCGGCGACGCCGCGCTTACCCACTCAGAAATCCGCGATCCCGCTGGACCATTTCCTACCGGTAGGAAATGGGGGGGACAATTCGGCGCCCTCCCGTACGATTTTTTCCTACCGGTAGGAAAATCGCCCATAATCATGTTGACAAAGCCCTAAGATATTGAGCTAGTCTACAGAGTGAGGTCCGCTTGCCGGTGTTTGAACATTCAGACGGGAAAGGACAGGCCACAAAGAGATGTTAAAAATGAAGGTCGATCCGGCTATGTGTATGAAAAGACAGCCAGAGTGACAAGATGTCATGCGATTAACGCGCACTATTCGACGAATATGCACGGATTTCGTGACATAAATTGCAATGCTGTTGATCAGGAAGGGAGTTTAATGTCTGGCCATGTCGATTTCGTACAATAATCTACGCTCGCGCCACGCGCCCGGGCGCCGTGAACGGCGACATGCTGAGGTCAATGGCCGATTTCAGAGATCCCCTCTCCTTCGGCGGCGCGCGCCTTGCGCTTCCCGGTCCGGACCAATTGGGCCAACTCATACGCCGCAAGGTGCCTTTCAGCGCAAACCCTGGCGTCGTATTGCTCCACGGCTCGCCGGCGAGCCGTTGTACCCATCTGCGCCCGTAGGCCAGGATGTTCCCATAAATCGGTTATCGCCGCGGCAAGGGCCGAACTTTTCCCGGCCGTTACGACTCGCCCCGTTACGCCGTGCTCTACCACCTCGCGAACGCCTCCGACATCAGTCGCGACCACCGGAAGTCCGCACGCCATGGCCTCGAGAATGGAGGTCGGAACGCCTTCCACCCTTGAGGCCATTACAAAAATGTCAAAGGCGGGGATTAGTTCGGAGACCCGATTTCCAGGTTCGACAAACTTTAGATAGTCGCCTCGGAGTAACCCCAGCCGGGCGGCCAGGTTCCTAACATGTATGTCGTAGTAGGAGGCATGCGAGGGCGTGGTAGTCCCCAGGATGCGAAAGGCCGCGCGAGGGAGCTTTTTTTGAACCAACGCAGCAGCGTGAACCAGGAGGTCGTGACCTTTTTGCCGAGTGAAATTACCCACTGTCCCCACCAGGAGGCTACCCTGAGGAACACCCAGTTCGTCGCGCGCCGCCGTGCGCCGGAAGGGGTCGGGCCGAAATTCATCGGTATCGACGGGTGGGTAGAAAGGCACCAAGCGGCATCCCAGCCTGAGTGCTCCGGGATGCGCGCGAGCAACGGTGAGGCCGGTTGTCATCACTACGTCCGACAAAGACAGGACCAGGGGCATGGTTAGACATCGGATGACATAAGGAGTGAACAGTCCCAAAAGCTGCCAAACCACGGGGACATTTTCAAGCCGCGCGGCGATTGCCCCCTGCGGGTACATCGGGCCCGCAACCTGGACCACGTCAGCGCGCTCCTCCCGAATGATGCGACGGAGGAGGCTAATTTCCGGGAGAATGCCCAAAATCCAGTCGGCGTGCGGTTTAGGATGGAAGGTCTTCCGAGGCCGGTGCAGCGGAACCTGTATCACTCGGATTCCCGCCCCCCGCAACCGGTCGGCGGCGTTTCCCGGACCCTCAGGCACAACGGCTACGGTTTCCCAGCCCCGCGAGGAAAGAGGGGCGGCCAAGCGCAGCAGTTGATTGTGAGGACCGCCGAAAACTGCATGATGGAGCACCGCGAGAAATACACGCATACCTTGCACCTCACACGTCACGAGCCTACAGCGAGGGGCGAGCGTAGGGGTTACTCTGCAACCCAGCGCGATCCTTCAGCAAGAACCTGTAAGGGTTTGTACATTCAGACATGCACGGCGCATGGCGTCAGACACAGGAAGGCGCGCGCGATACGCGTCGTTGCCCTCCAGCAGGCCGTTTACTTTTTCCTGCAGAACCTGCTCGCGGAGATCCTCGGAAGGAGTGATGCAAGCAGCGTCGGGGAGGCCAATCTCTCGGGCAAGGTCACGGACCTTGCGGTGATAGTCGAAGAACAGAAGGCTGCAACCTGCCAGGTAGGCAAGGACCCCGGAGTGGTAACGTGTGGCGAGAAAGGCGTCGCATTCGGCAACCTTGCTCAACATGTGCCGAGGCTCGGGCGAATAAGGCACAAGTTCCAAGCGCCCAGGGTGGGCGCGGGCAAGAGTGTCGTGCAACTCCCTGCTAAGCGTCCAATCGTCTTCGCAATTCCCGCCCCGAAAGACGACAACCTTCACCCGCATCTTGGGTCGATCGTCCAAAGCTCTAATGACTACGGCGGCCAATCGGCGCCAAAACACAGCTTCTACCCGCGGGCCGCAGGTAAGGCATTGCCGGACTGAGGTTACACAGATTCCGAGAGTGGGATAGAACCCACCGCTGCCGCTGGTGGGTGTATCGCCTCGCAGCGGGTCTTTCACCAAAAGCGCGGCCAGATCGAATGCGAGGGAAAGCTTTTCCGGCGAGATCCAGCGGGAAATTTCTCTGTGCGATTCCGCGTCGCGGACGGTCACCCGGTCACAGAATTTCAGCCCCAGCCTCGTGACCCATCGCGTCGGATTGCGATAGAATGGGCCGAATCCCATCCCTAGCCACATGACCTCCCGCCCCAGCAGCTTTGCCAACATCGACAGGCTGGTAATTCGAAGCATATAGCGGAGGTGCCGCAGGTACCGTCGGGTGGTATAGTCGTCATGGAAATGTGTCCCCCCACCTAACATCAGCCCATCACTCTTGAGCAACGCTCGGAGAACAGGATGGAATGCGGCCGGAATCGTGTCGGCGCCGTAATCAGAGTGGAGAATATCGCTGCGCAGACGTTTCACGACGATCGCCGCACGCCTTCGCAGGCCAGGGTCAACAGCCCCTAAAAGACCCGTCAGCATGGCCTCATCACCGGTGTTGCCGCCGCCGTAATGACCGATAATTAAAGGGTGGCTGACCCGATGATTAACTGCCGGGAGACAACTCACCTTCCCCGTCGTTGACACAGCAAATTCCTCGTATTCACTAGGATGCAGGTTGACCCTCCGCTACCCGGCGTAGAGCCTGACTCATCTTGAAATTTTATAGTAAACCTGATGACAAACGTGGTTGAAAGGCATGACGTAGCCCAGCTTTTCAACCGACATGAACGCTGGCGGAAGATGACATAATAATCGCCAAAGCGTTGGGAATGGCGCCCCATAGATCCGTAACACTTGGCAATCGCCGCCAATCACATTTCGTATCTCGTCCGGTAGCGATACGCCCACCCGACGGACCCAGCGCCTGAAAAGTCCCACGATCAAGCCGTTTAGAGCATTGGTAAATTCAAGTACAAGGATACCGCCAGGTTTCAGAACACGTTTCATTTCACCCACATAGACTCGCTGAGTCTCCACGCCGAAAAGGTGAAGGAAATTCAGAGAGGTGACAACATCGAAGACAGCGTCTTTGAAAGGCAGTTGTTGTGCGTACGAAGCCAGCAGGGCGCATCTTGAGCTTTGGGCAGACTTGTGCGCTGCGACAGAGAGCATATCGAGAGATGCATCACAGCCGACAGAGAGATGAGCCTCGCGCGCAAAGTCGATTACACCCCTGCCTGTTCCGCATCCCACGTCCAAGATGCGTTTGCCATGAAGAGGTCCGATGAGCTTTCTATAGGCGCTCGCCATTACCGTTTGGCGGTACTCATTTGCACGGCCAATAAAGTGAATCGCATCGTAGGTTGCGGTATTCGTGTGATCCTTGTTACCAAAGCGGTATTCCACAATCTCACGGCAATTCGCGGAAGGTCCATTTTCGATTTGGCCTACCTCGTTCTTCATGATCACAGGCCCTCGTTCGTAATGAATTCGTGTGCACAGCGCACTTTAGCCACCCTATCACTCAAACCCATCTTTCCGTCTGTCCCTCCGCTATCCGCGAAACAAAACGGGCGAGACCAAGTTCGCTTATGTGAGTTCCGAAGATAAATAAACCAACTGGGGTCTTCTTGACCGGCCATCATGTGAACCGCTTGATCCCTGTCAACTCGAGGGCGACATTCCACGCGAACTTCGATCCGTAAATCAGGTAGCGGCGCCAGAGCCTTCTTGGTTCTGTAGTAAGCCGGTAGAGCCACTCCAACCCGTGTTCGCGCATCCACGGTGGTGCCTGCCGGGCCCTTCCAGTAAAGAAATCGAACGCCGCGCCCACGCCAACGAGGACGGGAATGCCGGCGCGGTCCCGGTACTCTGCCATCCACAATTCCTGCTTCGGGGTGCTCAGACCCACCCACAAGACATCGGGACGAGACACTTGCAGGAAATCGAGCAACGTTCGCTCCTCCTCAAGGTTCAAGGGCCGGAAGGGTGGTGAATATGCCCCTGCCAATCGGATGCCGAAGCGTCGCTTCATAACTTCACCGAGCTTGTCCGCTACCCCCGGAGCGCCTCCGTAGAAGAAGTGGCGAAACCGGTCACCTGTCTGCCAGCAGAACGTTTCCATGAGTTCCGGGCCATAAACTCTGCGTCGGAGTGGGAATCGGTTGGCTTTCCCCACCCAAACCAGGGGCATCCCATCAGCCACGACCAAGCTGGCGCGATTGAGAACCTCCTTGAACTGCACGCTGTGCTGGGCTTCCATAACTCCGTGCATTCCTGTTACCGCAATATAATTCCCAACGCGCCGCTCGTCGATCCAATGAGTCATGAGGGATATCACATCAGGGATCTGCACGGCATCCACACGTACCCCCAAGACTCTGAAAGATTCAGGGGTGGGAATAATGCAAGACGTCATGAGGTCAACGGGATGCGGATATGGCTTGATGATAAATTGACATGAGGGCCGCGTAGTTGTCGTCGGCTTTGTACTTCTGCTCGTACTCCAGCCGGGCCGCCCTTCCCATATCTTTGAGTTGCCCGGGGTTGTCCCAGGCCCACGCCACCTTCCCTGCCAATTCTTCCGGGTTTCCGGGCGTGAAATGCAGACCTGTCTCCATATCAGTAACGATCTCCTGCATGGCACCAAGGCGCGAGCAAACAACGGGGGTTCCACAGGAAAGCGCCTCGACTATCGTCATGGGAAAATTCTCGTAGCATTCGCTAGGCAAAATGAGCAATCGGGCGTTCTTGATCGCCGCTTGGGTGACATCGTGGCTCAAGTGGCCAAGGAATGTTACCTGCGCTAGTTTCAGATCGGACGCCATTCGTTCCAATTCCTCACGTTGCGGGCCATCGCCAAGAATCCGGAGGGGGACACGCACGCGAAGTTGCCCCCAAGCGCGGATTAACGTCTTCAGTCCTTTTTCAGGCGAAAGCCGGCCGACAAAAATCGCGCCGTCCCCAGCCCCGTTCCTTTCTCCCGGATCAGGGGAAACAAAATTCGGTTTAACCCTGATCTTTTCAGCGGGCAGCCCACCCTCGGCGAACTTCTGCCGTGCAAATTGCGTCAGGGCGATGTAAACACTCACGTCCTCATCCCAGGTTCGGGCCTTCCTGTGCAGCGTCAGCATGACGGCGATGGCAGCCGTAGAGCTGTAAGATTCCCGATAACATGCGTGCCGGATGCTTCGCCAAAGACCGGATTCCCCGCATTCCTCGCAGATCTTGCCATCCCTGAAAAGGGTTGCCGCGGGACATATTAGGCGGAAATTGTGAAGCGTTTGGACCACGGGGACGCCAGCCTCACGGCATGCCGAAAAAATTGAGGGCGAAATCTGAACAAAGGTATTGTGAACGTGGACGATGTGGGGCTTCTCCTTACGAAGGAGTCCCAGAATCTGCCGGTGTGAGTCCTCGGCCCAAACCACTTTCTTCGCCAAATACAACCGTTGAAGAGAGGAACTGCCGAGCAGTTCACTATTGGTCCGCTCGTAGGTCACAACCTCGTGGCCATGGCTTTCCAGGAGTTGGCGTTCCTGGGTATATACCCAATCCTCTCCTCCCGGCTGCTGGTAATAGTTGTGTGCGAGAACTATCTTCATGGTGTGATCAGCTGAGTGCCACATTCGGCCCCGGCTAGTTTATTCGTCACCATGTGGACTGCGGCGCTGTTCGAAAGGTAAGAAACCCCCGGTTGGCTCGAGACGTAATCAAGGACTTCTTTGAGGCCACCCCATAGCCGAAGTTCATCAATTTCCCAGGAATGTCCATAAAGGTGCCATAGACCACCGCTTCGCAGCACTGTGTCGAAAAGGGACTTTGCCAACTCAACCCAATTGTTGGCGCAACGAAGATGCGTGGTAAGTACCCAAGCGCGCCTCATATCCCAGACTCTGGCAAGGTTCCGTAAATAGTCAAGCCGGGTGTGTGGAAAGACATGCACGGAGGTCGGCATTCGAAAGGGATCAACTTTCAGCTCGTGAGCCAGCATCGCCGTAGTGCGCGCCCCTGCATATCCCGCCTGTTTCAACGAGGCAATCACTTTGCTATTGTGCCGCCCCCGCGGATAGGCAAACATCGAAACGCACTTGCCCAAGTCATCTTCCAGACGCTTTTTGCAGCTCTCCACCTCTATGATCAGTTGTTTCGGGTCGCACTGGGGAAGATTCGGGTGGGAGACACCGTGGGCTCCAATCTCAAAACCTTGAGAGCTAAGCTCCACCATTTCTGCAAGACCCATGCGGTTGGACTTGTGGTGTCCCTTGACGGGTATATAAAACGTCCCCGGGAGCTTTCGCACCGCGAGCAATTCCGCTACCCGGAGATCGGACGGGTCGCCATCGTCCCAACTCGTCGTGACAATCCTCGTGATCGGATTCTCCCCGATGTCATCGGGAACCTGCACCGGCGGATGAACTAAGCTGTTGTTTGTCGCTGCTACGGCTTCGGATTTCATGGTCGGGTTCAGCTCTGCGCTGCGATTGGAGCCCCTTAAGAGATGCTCCGGCCCAGCTATTCTCCCTTCTGCACTTACTCGTGCGTCTCCGCCTTCCACTCCTCGTAGGATAACCTTGCATTGTTCCACGCAAAAAACTTGGCACGCGGATCAGCAAGATGATAATGATTATTGGCGAACCGATTATTCCGCGAAACAAACGCCTCGTCGCCCAGAGCGCCTGCCCGGACAATACCCGCAGCGACCCCTTGACTCTGGGTAATGATGTTGTCGTGAACGTTGAAATTTTGCAGAAGGTAAGGTGTTCCGTTGCGGCTGAGTTCACGCTGCGGTTGTGTTCCAACAATCCCGTTCATACAATTCGTGACCGTGTTACCGTAAACTTCAACGTCGGAAGACGCAACGACGATGATGCCCGCGCCGTACCAGACATCAGTCTTCTGTATTTCATTGAACCCCTCATTTTCGATCAAGTTGTTGCGTATGATGGCATGGTAGCTGATTTCGTGCAAAATACCGGCTTCCCGGTTGGATACGGTGTGGTTGTTCTCATATAGCGTGTCATGATTCTCGATGTCTGTCCACAGCCCTGGTCCATCGTTATCATGAACGTAATTATTGCGAACCACCAGGTTATTGGAGAACGCGAATTTACTCCCGCCCGCTTCCCAACCATAGGCGTAGCCGGCGTAATTATTACGGGCGACCTCGTTCCCATCCACGACAACGTTGCTCCCCCCACCTCCAAGCCCCATTTGGCCGTTCTCCAATATCTTGTTTCCCAAGACCTGCATGCCATCTCCCAAGCGGATTCCCATGCCGTGATTCAGTCTCAGCACATTGTTTTCTACCACCCAGTTCCGGCCGAATCTGCCCTCCACAGCCCCATCCCCGGCGCCCGAGGCGTATTTTTCGATGGTCAAGCCCTCGATCCGCACGTTCGCGGCACCGCTCTTTATGGCGGTTGGCGCGAGACTCATTTCCACCGTATGGCCGGCCGGATCATCGCCGAGGTATGCCTTATTTGCGTCATAGTCTAAATACCATTTGCCAGGTCCGACATCATTCAGGCTTGCCACGCGAAGCAAGGGTTTGTCGTCGATGAAGAGATCTTCCGGATACGTACAGACAGGATGGCTCGCCGTACACGTCCCACGTGGAGCAGTGTGCTGCGTGGCCCGCACGGAGGCAGCCCACACCTGGCCTGAGATCAAAAATCCTGTCAGCAGTTGCGCGCCGTTCAACGTGGTTCCCGGCTCGCCGACAAAGGAATCGCTATCTTTGGGGGAGACGGACTGGAGTCTATACATACCCGCCCTAATCCGAAACTCCGTCCCCGGCGGGTTTTGCTGCACCAATGCGCTGATATCGTTGCCAGGATTGACGGTCACTTGTCGCGCCTCGCGCGGAGCGGACCAGCTCATGGATCTGATCACCACACTCAAGGGAAGATATACAACTACCGCTAGCCATAGGGAGAACATCCAGGTCAGCCTTCCCCCCCCGCGGGAAAGGCTTCCTGTATCTCTACCCAGACCTGTTTGAATTTCCATCTCGCTTTTCATTCTGCCTCCGGTGATCGCAGATTGAAATTGGTGCCGACCGCGGATGGCGCTATCCCTTCCCCGTCAAGAACAGGACTGGCGGTTGAATCCCACGTCGTGCCTTCCCTGACACTCCGGTGAAGCAGCTCACTTCCGATCCCAGCTTCTCGGCGGCGTCGCAAGAATTCCACACACCCCAGAATGGCCAGAAAATACAGAGGTGGATGCCATGTCAGCATGTCACTGAAAACCGAGCGAAAGGTAATTAGAGCAAGAATAGCCAAACCTTCATAGGCAAGTTGGCGGTCTTGCGGGTCCATTGAAGAGTCACGAATGTATCGCAAAAGGAGCCACCAAGTCACCGCCAGCGCCGCAATTAAAGGAATTATGCCCCAAATGCCCGTGCCGACGATGGTTTCCAGATAGTCGCTGTGCATGGAAGAGGTCCCACCCATGCCCATCTTCGCCATTACCGCAAATCGGCCAGCAGCATAGGCTCCTAACCCGGTGAGCGGTCGCTCCAGGTACGTCTGCCAGGCGAAAGCCCACCACTGAGCACGACTGCTCAGGTTGGCCATTTGATCTTCGCTTTGGCCGCGCGCCAGGAAGGCCCAGATGAGCCCTCCCATGGTAGAGACTGCTACAATTGGCCCGACAATGAATGTTAGCAATGCGCCAAGCTTCCCGCGTTTGGAAAATACCATGATGACAAACCCTCCCAACACGAAACCCGCCATAGCGGTTCGCGTTTGGGATAAAACCATCGTAACCAGGCTGCTCACCAGCAAAAGGGCGTACCAGGGCTTGTAGAACCCCTCCTCGGAAATGGGAAATAGCCTGGCGAGACAGAGAAGGCCCAATATGGCCGCATAGGTTCCCACGTCGTTAGCACTCATTGCCGGCATGACGCCACCTAGGCGGAGCGTCATAACCGCCCCTGGGAGGTCGGCGCCGTAGAGGGCCTCTTGAGGCCATATGATTGCTCCGATCCACACGCTGAGAAGCAACAAGGCATAAAGCGCCCAAGTCCAGTTAAAGAGGTTGCGGTATTCATCCGTTGAATCGAGAGATTCGAGGATCGCTGCAAGCAAGGCGATGTCAACCAGATACTCGAAGGATTTATAAAGCGTCCACGAGGGGAACACCGACCACGCTGTGGAGGCTAAGCAAACAAGGCCGTACACCGTAAGTGCTCCTAATGCACCACGAACCATGGATCCCAGCCAATGGGTTCGTCGCAAGGCAAGGCGCCCAAGCAGAACAAAGGCCACCACCATATCCATAGCGATCCGAAAAATCGCCCAACCATCCAGAGGGTCGGAAGAGATGTCACTGGCGTTACGGACTCGGAAAACCAGAGCGCTCACAAAAGTGAGCAACCACAATACGTGCCACCATTTGATCGACGAAGATACAAAAGCAAGGGCATTGTTCACGGCATAGCACAACGCAGCAATCGCCACAACCAGCACGGGGAGACCCAGCAAAGCTAGCCCCAGCGCCACTGCATCGCCAGAATGGAAATGCGAGGCAACACCCAACACCCCCGCCGTGAGCATAGCCCCTACGAGCACTAGGGCAGCAATAGCCCACAAGCCGTACCTGTCGCTATGGACTGATGAGCGAATATTGTGATTGGCCGTCTGGAACATAATAACACTCACTCTCGGATTAGCAAAGGCTCGTCCGGCGGAAAGGGGCGGAAGGAAACGGGCGCACGACCTGGCCGTCTCTTGCTTGGCACATCAGTGCGCCCCCCTGAGTCGATCCCCGAATGCGTTTTTGATTTCAACCGAGCCAGCTCCAGTCTATTTTTCATCCTCCTTGGCTATGCTCGCCTTGCTGATCCCGCTGTGGTGACTCCCTTGTAACTCTTCGCTGCCGCACGTGAGGAATCGGGTCGGGAGAACGCCGTGGCGACTTCTGCCAGGACCTCAGCGGCTCGGCGTGTCGTGTAGGGACGAATGATTTCCTTCGACTTTTCTCCCATTCTCTTGGACAGCCCGGGCACCCGCATGAGAAGTTCCATTCGATCCGCAAGCTCTGGCGGATCATTCGGATCAAAGACAAAGCCGTTCACACCATCCTGGACCATCTCTTTTGCGCCGGCATGTTTTGAACACAAAACGGGTTTTCCAAGGCTCATTGCTTCCAAGACCACCATTCCCCAAGTATCCTCGAGGGATGGAAGAATGAGGGCATCGGAAGCTTGGTAATATCCTCCGAGCTTCTCGTAACTGACAAATCCCAACCAGCGAACTACCTTGTCCATTTGGGAGTCGGCAACTTGCCGTTGCAAGGCCCCAGCCATTTCACCTGTTCCAGCAATCTGGATGATAAAATCGTCCAAGCCACGGTCCAGTAGAAGTTTGGCAGCCTCGAACAACCGATGGATGCCCTTTCGCTCGATCAGTTGCCCGACTACGAGAAATGCAAAGGAGGAGTCAACCCGCGCCTCGGGGAGGTTCTCGTTGCCGCACTGGAGGGCGGGGGCTTCCGCAACCTCGATGGGATGGCGAACAATTCTATCCGCAGGCATCCCTAAAACATCCTGAAGGTATTGAGCGCCGGCGCGGCTATTAGTAATTGCTGCGTCGAAGTTGCTAGCCATCTTCCGACGCACTGCCAAATGAAAGGGGGAATTAGAACAAGCAATTGTAGGAGAGACACCCTCCCATATCAGAACAACGCGGCATTTCATGAATCTCTTAAACAGTAAGGCATATGCCGACCAAAGGTTGAAGCCGCTGGTGAGAATCACACTGGGGCGGAAGCGAATCAAGTCCCAGAGTATGGCGGGAGGCGCCAACATGTATCCCGTCGGGTAACGCGCCCCACCTCGTTTGAAGGTGACGAACCGGACACCCCTCATGTGGCGGACCTCAAACTTACCTTGGTACTGCGGAAGGGTACCAGGCCAGGATCCGGAAAAAATAACAGTGTTTGGTAAAAGCGCGGTGAATTCTTGGAATATAGGCTGCCAATAGTAAGCACCCATAACGGCCGGCATAAGCCAGGCGACACGCCCACCGCGCGAGGGATCCTTCGCTGCCTTCTGGTCATCGCGCGCAACCCTGTGCAAACGTTTTTGGCAGCGGTATGTTATGACCGCCCAAAAGGCGACGGACGATATCAAGATGCCGATCAATCCTCCGAGTAAACCCCAATAGTGAGTGGAGGCAACACCCACCAAAACGGTAATTGCGCCGGATATCCCATACGCAAGGAAGATCTCGGAGGGGGCCTGCATCACTTGCACAGCAACCTCACTTCCCATGGAGGCAGCGATCAGCAAGAGAGGGGCTGTTGCCAATGCGAGAAGGTGGGAAAACTCATTATACCGACCGGCGTACAGGAAGTTCATAATTCGGCCCCCAAATAACCAGATAATGCAGAAGTAAACCAGGGCGCCCCCCCCAAACAACAATGTGAGCTGCCGGGTTCGGCGCTGAAGGCCCAGGCCACCTTCCTCGGCAAAGCGTGATGAGGCCCACGGAAGCACAAGTAGGTTGATTGCCACCAGGGCCTGGGCAAGAGGCAAAGTGAAGTTCCGGAGGGCTCGTAAGGCAGCCAAGTCCTGCATCGGAAGCAACGCTCCGACGATCACATAGTAGGCATTGCCGGACAGCCAGTAGACAATGGCAGATCCCACCACCCAGCGGCCGTATCGCCAATGCTCGCGCAGGACGTCGAGCGTCGACGGACCCGGCTGCGGATTGACCTCCGACTTCAGGTAGAAAAGCAGCAGAGCTATCGCAGGGATTGCAGCCAGTGACTGGATCAAGAAACCCGTGAAGGGCGAGATCGACTTTTTGAAGGCCAGCAGCAGGAAAACCAGCGCGGTGCAGTAAGCTGCGGAGCTAACCACGGCGAGCCCAGGAGCCAACTTGAGGTAGACGGCACGGCGGCAAAGCCAGTGAAACAGAATGAGAGGAACCGCAATCGCGACTCCCCACATCGCGGACCTAAGAGCTGGGTCGGCAGTGAAAAAGCGCAGCAGGAGAACACCTGCGCCCGCAAGCACGGAGAGCAAGAAAGCCATCACGAAATGGAGTCCGAGCAGTTTCTTGACATAGGAAGGGAGACACCGAGGGTAAGATTCGGGTCCCAGAACGCTCATGGGCTCCAGGAAAAAAGCATTGTGAAAACCCGAAAGGAAGAGAAAGATCGAAAATCCCAAGGCGTAGGCGCCGTATTCGTCACGGCTCAGCCAGCGGGCCAGCAGGATTCCGATCAGAAAATTCGAGCCCGAGAGAAGTCCTTGGTCTATCAGCGCCAGGGCGCCCTTTCCCACCCACACCAGCTTTCTGTCACTCCCGGTGCGCGTGCGCGGGTTCTTGCCTTCAAGAACGTCGTCGAGCATGATTTCGTCTGAGAGTTCCATGATGGGGCTTAATCCGATCGGGTAGGGTTCCGAAGCGCCAGGTCTTTAAACCGGATCGCTAATCTCTACGCCAAGCGGCCCTTAAGTGGGACCGTGTATCCGAGCTTTCAGTGGTATCTCTTAGGCTCATTCGGGGTTAACGCGTTGGCGCTGCCCTGCGAATATGCACGACTTTGCTCGGGGTTACTGGCTTCGCTGCACGCGCAAGATGCGAGCGATAATTATGTGCTGGAGAAGGCTTTTAAATACCAAGGCCTTTAGCCCGCCTGCCCACCCGCGCCGTTCCCTCAAAGTCGATATCCTGGGGAAAGTATGGTAGAAAAGCCACGCACAAGAGAGGCCCTTGACGATTGTACGGATATCTTCGGAAACCGGCCCATAACCCCTCCAGAATGCCTCCTCAAGAATCTGCACAATTCGCGGTGATGTAAATGGCCTCAAAAGTTGAGACCGAAGAGTGGCTATAAGGGTGCACAAGTCATGGAGAATTGGGCGATAGCTAGAAAACTCAAAATCTATCATCCACACGTGCTGGCGATCAGAGTTCCAAATGAGGTTGGGTAGCGAAAAATCGCCGTGGTTGAGTGCCACCGGAACCCGCAGTGAGGTTCGAGGAGTGAGGTTCTGGCGCGTGGATTCGAGCACCTTCAGCGCACGCCTTGCGTAAGGCGTCGATTCCATTTCCTTCTTGCGCATCAGGCCACGCAAAGCCTCAACACCCTCACAGAGGTCAATGGTTTCATACCCCTGGCAGGAGGAATCGTGGAGGGCGCGCAGCGACGCTCCAGCCATTTGCAACGCCACCACCGCCGACCTCATTTTTTGACCATGCGGCCAGCCCCAGTTCACAAAACGATCCAAGCGCAAGCCGCTCACCTCTTCGAATACGAGAACTCGGTTTTCGATGGAGCATCCCAGAGGAGCGGGAATGTTATGCGCTCCTACGAGGGAGCGCATTTCCTGAACCATGTTCCACTCAACAGTGATTTGTTCCTCGACTGCCCTTTGGGGCTTCTCTGGGCTTGCCAACTCTTCACCTGGGGTTGCAAATCGAGGGGGGATGGGGTACGGATCAACAAGGTATATCTTGGCAAAAAACCTTACTCCGGCGGCTGTCCCCCAGCAACGCATATTCGTTCCGGTGAACCCTTTTCGCCGTCCTTCAACGTTCACGAATTCGGCATTAATGTTCATGGCGGTAGCTACCCGGCACTGAATATCTTCCACCCATGCCGCCGTGGAAAGCTGCGCAGTTCTCCCGCCAACAACTGATGATGGCATGATCGAATTCTCGACTTTGTATGAATCAGAACTTCATGGGATGGCGCAACGGGTCCGCTACGAAACGGCCAGCCGGTGAGGCACTCCCTCCAGGGTATTCACCTTGCTCAAATCTTGTTGATGAATAATCGCCTCATAGTATTCGCTCATCACTTCCGCGCGCCGCTCCCAACTCTGAGTTGTGGCAAACTCCCACGCCGACCTTCCCATGCGTGCCCTCTCCTCGTCTGAACCTACCAGTCGCCGAATGGCGCTTCCTAGGGCCAAGACAGTTTCTTGCGGATTCGTCACGGGGACCTTGACTCCGGCTTCGGAGGGCACAAAAGCGCCTACTCCCTGATGGTCCAAGCCTATGATCGGCAACCCGCTGGCCATTGCCTCCAAAACCTGGGAGCCGAAGGAGTCCCGAAGGCTTGTAAAGATGAATGCATTTGCGGAGCGATAGAGTTCCGGCATTTGGGCATAAGGTACCAGGCCGAGGAATGTGACTCGGTCACGTAGACCCAGCTTTTCAGCAAGCGTCTCCCATTCTTCTCGCATGGAACCGCGTCCGGCGACGAGAAGCCTGACGGGTAGGTCTTTTGTTTTGGCGAGCGCCTCAAGTGCCAGCGGAAAACCCTTCAATGGTTCCAGCCGGCCCACCCACAAAATCTCAAAATGCGGCCCGGCCCGACTCCGGGGAGGCTCATGGGCCAGGAAATCGTCGCGCAGGCCGGAATCTAGAAAAGGGAGGACCGACCGAGCCCCCGCCCGTTGCAGTATCCTGGAAGTCTCGTGATTGGTCGAAAGGATTAGGGCCGCTTTGCGAACAGCCCTCCGCAGCGCGGGCCGGTAGGGAAGCCATCGCATGCGGGCAGCACGGAGCAGTTCACTCCTCCAAGTGGAGCCGAAATAGCGCTTAAAAGATGGCGGCGCGACTTGTCCTCCACCCAACGGTCCCCAGACAAAAGGGACCGGTAGCCGCCAAAGAGGCGAAGGTTCGCTGACGGTGCCCCAACTCACGTGGTGAGCGATGTCAAACCCTACGTGGAGGTGCAACCGCTTCGCTTGTTGCAAAGCGAACATCTGCCAAGGCACATAGTGAAGCTGGACTCCGCTCTTGGGATTACCTGGGTCCCACGTGTCAAGCCAGCGTGGAATCGTGACCCAGACAAATTGCAAGTTGGGATTGGGGTGCGCGGCCAGAAACTCTTCAATGGCCGAACGCTCCTGCGGGTGAGTAATCACCCAGACATGATGCTTTCGAGATAGGTGCCATGCCCAATTCCAGGTCCCGGCAAGTTCCGAGCCCCGCCGGGGGCTGCAGGCATGGCCAACCAGGAGAATTTTCACAGGGTCACCCCTTGAATGGGCGATGCGCCGACCGAATTTTGAAGCGTGCGGGCTCTTGATCTCATCTTTGAGTATTGATGGACGCTTCCTCTTGGAGCGCCAGAGCGTTGGCGGGAACTTCATCCAGCGGGTTGGATTCACTCCACTTTCGCCGAATCATAATAATTGCTCCCACCAAGGCCGCGGCGCTTGACAGTACCCAGGCAAACAAAGTCCCGCGCAATCCGAACCAACGTGTGCAGGGCACGCCCACTAGAATTGCTACAACACATGCCGCCGAATATGCAACGAAAACCATTGCCGGCGAGCGCATAGCTCTCAGCACGATTGCTTGTGCAGTTGCGGCAATTCTGAATATTGACCCCAGGGCAACCCATGGCAATAGAGACGTAATCTGGGCGTACTTCCCTCCGTAAAGATGGTGGACTACAGGGCCACGGACCAAAATCAAAACCAACCAATAAAGGGAAGTCCCGCAGACGTAGATGCCCGTCAACTTCCACACCAAGCGGCCAGCCACTGCCGCACCGTGCTCGTGGTGGGCGCGCGAGGCGTGAGGCAAGCTGAGAAGTGACATAGCGACAAAGGCCTGGCCGATAGGGGATGAGAGGTTCATTAGGGCCCTATACTCGCCTGTTTTGGCCAGGTCGAAAAAGCTACCCAGTAATGGGTAATAAATTGCCGTCGAGAACCAGATTACAACCGAACTCGCGAGGGCCCACCGGCCATAATTCCAATGCTGTCGCACTATATCTTTGACTCGAAAGCGCCGCACTGCGGGCTGTGGCATGCGAGTCTTGAACCAATAGAGCATCGCCGGACCGGTGAGTACGGCGCCAGCGGCCATCATGAGAAATGCTGAAAGGGACGACAGGGTGTGCAATCTGTAAACAATCAATAATCCGGCCAGCATGATCGCAGAGTAGGCGCATGCCCCCAGTACCGCTTTCTGGGGCAAAAGATGAACATAAAATCCCCGGCGAGCCAGCCAAAAGAGGAGCAAGCAGGGGCTCGCCACACCCACACCGAAAACCGCATCGGGGAGGGAACTGCCTGGCTTGAGAGCATACAACACCCCGGCTGCGGCAAAGACCGCTGCAATTATCAGAATCGACATGACACAATGAATGCGCAGAAGAATCCCCAGGTAACCTTGGAAATCATTTTTGTAAATCGACGGGCCAAAAACGCTCATGGGCTCAAGCACGAGCGCTCCATAAACAACTGACAAAAATAGGAATATCTCAAACGCGAGCGCGTATGCACCGTACTGTCGGGGCGCCAGCCATCGTGCCAGGAGGATGGCGACGAGGAAGTTCGAACCGGAGATCAGCCCCTGATCGAGGAGCGCAAAGAATCCACGAAGCGGCCATATCTTCAACGCATGCCTGAATTCGCTGGTTATTTGCGACAGAGGGAAGCTCACAGAGGAATGACCGTCTTCGATTTGACTGAGATTCATAGGGAGTTGGATGGGAACTTAGGAATGCTCTTGCAACATAACTATTCCCCCGGTTGGGGCCGAGGGCGCTCTGGCCTCGGAGACGCCCGGATCCCGACGACGCTACGGGCCGAAGGTTGGGGTTTCAGCACCACTCCCTGAACCTTGTGATACACCCGCGCCCAGAGCTCGCGCAACCGGTTCATAAACACAAAAAATAGGGGCAGCGGGTCGCGTATCGAAAGGAACGCCGCCTCATCGATGCCACGGAGGGATTTGAGCCAACTCCGAATCGTAAGTCCCCCCTCGCGGTAGTATCGAAACGAGGAAACCATATCCAAATCTTCGACGATCCATTTCCGGCCTTCCACGGCGGCGCTGGAAACAATCGGCTGACCGGTGAGATCAAGGTAGAGGGCACGAGCAACGTCCATGCCGTTGGTGCCCACAAAAAGGCGAAAGGTCGCTCCAATTCGGGGATTGACGTCAAGAACTTTATACAAGCCGTCTCTCGCATCGTAACGGTATCCGACATCCAAGATGCCTCGATAACCCAAGGCCTTCATGAAACGGCGAGTGGCTTGCTCTACCGCTTCGTTTGCAAGGCATATGCCGAGGCTGGTTGATCCCGTATGGATCGGGCATTGTCTGAGTTTTTTGCCGGTAAATCCCACCAAACTTTCCGAATGGCTGTCGAAATAACCGTTGAACATCCAGATCGTGTCGTCGCCCCCAGGAATATACTCTTGGATCATCAGATTGGGGGACGCAGGGTCTTCCGCAGAATCGTAAGTCTTGATCAGCTCATCAGGAGTCCGAACAATGAACATTTTCTTGCGTGTCCGGTCCCATAGGCGTTGACCGTCAATGCCTTTGAGCAGGAGGGGGAACTCCGCCCTTGCCAAAAGTCCCTCCAGATCCGAACGCGACGTGGGGAAATAACATTCCGGGGTGGGAATGCTGTGCTGCCTGGCCAGGAAATACATCTCTTTCTTGCTGCACAGCGTGTCGACCAAACCCGGCGGCTGCTCCGGGAAGATGAACTGGCCACGAAGGTAAAACCGCCAGCGGTCTACGAAGCGGGTGGTGACGTCAGTCGTGGGAATCAGGATCGCCTTGCGTCCTATCTTGCGATGGACGCCCTCTAAGTATGCGAGAGTGTCCTGGGCAGGGGACTGTTCAATATCCCAAATAAAGTTGCCCCGACAATAACGCGAATGGTGGGCGGGAGCAAAGCGCTGAGGATCGAGATTATAGACCTCGATGCCCAACGGTCCCAAACTTCTCATAATATTCAAGCCACCGTGGCTAGCGGATCGCAGGACCAAGACGGGTATGGAGGTATCGCGTATCGTCATAGGATTGTGCGTCACGGCCGCGATTCGCGCGGCCCGGCTTGTAACCCTGCAAAATGAATATCCCCTGTACCCGCCTCGATAATTTCCTCACCGTCCAACAAGAAAGCGCCGTCAAGGTCCCCCACATGCGAAACAACGAACTCCAGATCGCCCCCCTGGCCGCTCTGCATGAGGTAATCAACGCTCGCGCTGGTGAAAATGCCTTCGAGAAGTCCCACTGGCCAGCGCTTGACCAACGCCAGCGTTTCGGAATTCGCTGCGGCGAAATTCTTTTCCATCAGTTGGTCCGCAATCCATGCGCAACACATCTGGTCTTCTTCCCGAAAATCGCCGCGACTTCCCGCCCCGATAATCGCCACATGGGAGTGCTGTCCCGCCACGTACCGCGCCATGTAGGCGAAGTTCCGCAAGCACCCGATATAAACTGCGTCACTTTGGCGGCTAGCGGCAATCAGCTTGGTCCCCGAGGAGGAGAGCACGATCAAAGGACGAGAAACATCGCTTCGCCGGACCAGTTCGGCGGGGCTGTTGTTCATCTCGAATCCCGGCGGAACCACCCCGCCCAGTTCTCCCGCCAGCAGCGGGTTGCGCAACTGCGCAGAAAGCCGATAGGCAGCTTTCCGCGATACAACGGAAAAGCAGCGCCGGCCTAAAGAAACGGCCGTGGCCATGGTGGTGGTGGCGCGAATAACATCCACCGCGATGATCGCGTAGCCCCGCTGATAGCGGAGCGCACTTTCCGGAAAGCAATCGATTACGACGCTGGGGGTCATGGGGCTGGGGCTGAAACCGATGCACTACTCTCCACAGAGCGGCGCGGGAAAGCAGGCCGGAGTTGGGGGTTCCGGAATGCGTCCGAGTGCAATCCTCGGCGGTAAATCTCAACCCGCAATACTTCTTCCAAGCGCACATTGGAAAGGTGAACGTAGGGGCCGAAATGGTCGAGGAGGGCAAATTGACTGGGTTTGTTGGGAGCTTCAAATATCACTGTCGCCAAGCCGAACGCTTCCACGAACTGGTCCGCATAATAAGTGTTGAGGGCTCCCCGGTCATCGAAAAGCCCAATGTCCGTACCGCTCTCGCGGGCCTCTATCACCAGTTGCACCGCCCCACCTTCCCGCCACTGCAAACCTTGCTCGATCAGGGCCCTTATCGTTTCCTTCTGAAACACCCCCTGGTGCTTCTTGCCCAGCTCGAACTGGACCTCCAAACCTCGTTGCCCGGCCATCTTGACTACTTGGTCTGGCTTCAGTGCTAAGTGCGTGAATCCCTCGCCGCACTCAATTCTGGTGGCCCCGACGCTCGCACAAAGATCGAGGTAATACGGAAGTTCATTCTGGGCGACAGCGATTTCAAAAGGACCGCCACCCAGAACCACGGGCACGTTTTCCCGGCGCGCGGCAACGATTTTCCTGCGAGTGCAGTCTTCCCGGGCAATCATCCAGCACGCCATGGAAAGCTTGAGGAGGGAATACAGGTGCGAACTCTGTTGCAGGTGACCTTCCAGCGTCAGGGGATCGTAGCCGGGATCGAAGGGGCTGGTTAAAGGTGGAAGATCCCGAACTCCAATCCTACTGAGAAAATCCGCGGTGTGCGTCTGCGCCCTACTCGCGCTGTCGTCCATCCCTTGCATGTAATACCCCTGTCCCTTTCCGTGCAATCCGCAGCCTGCCCGGTCGCAGAAACCCCCACCGCGGATTTCTGCCCTTGGGTTTCGGAGGGCCGGCCTGAAACCCCCGCCCTTCTGCGACCGTGATAAAAGCGTCCAAGCACTATTTGGAGTTAGACCTAGGCTGCTCCCGTGCCTTTCAGGACGGCAGGAATGGTGCCGGCAAGGATCCGGAAGTCCAGCCATAGCGACCACTCATCGATGTAACGCATGTCCAACTCCATCCACTTGTCAAAACCAATAGAGTTCCTCCCCGAAATCTGCCATAGACAAGTTATCCCCGGCCGCACACTGAATCGGCGGCGGTGCCAATCCTGATCGAATCCCTCATAGTCTCTCACCGGCAGTGGACGCGGCCCGACCAGACTCATCTCCCCCCGCAGGACATTGAATAATTGGGGAACTTCATCAATGCTGGTTTTCCTCAGCAGCCTGCCAATCGGCGTAATGCGGGGATCAGCCTGGATTTTGAATACCGGTCCCTGCTGCTCGTTCAGATGCTCCAAGGCCGCTTGTTTCTGTTCCGCATCCACCACCATCGTCCGGAATTTGCAGATTTTAAACCGACGCTTGTTCAGTCCCAAGCGATCCTGCGTGAAGAAAACCGGTCCCTCAGACGTCATCTTGATCAGCACCCCGACAAGAAGCAGCAAGGGAGCGAGAGGTAGGAGCACAAACACCGAAAGGGTAATGTCGAGGACCCGCTTGAGAACGATGGGCCACCCATCCATGCGGCCGGTTGAGAGCGTAATCAAGGGATCGCCCTCGAATTCATCGGCCCGGGGACGAGCCAATTTCAGATTGAAGAGACCGGGAAGGAATCGCACCACGACTCCATGTAATTCGCAAAGGGCCGCGATCGCCGAGGACTGTTCGTAATAGGAGCGGATGGGTAGTCCGATCACCACATCATCCACCACCGTCTTACGGAGGAAAGGCGCCAGGCTTTGGAAGTCGCAAACCAGCCGATACGGCCCCTTCCGGAACGCATCGAGCCCCCCCCAGGGTTCATCCACAAACCCAATGACCCGATAGCCGGATTCGTTCTTGGATTCGATCTTTTGGGCAAAGCTTATGGCACGCGAGTTTGTTCCCACAATAAGGATATGCCGGATATTTCGGCCCCGGCGGCGAAGCCCTTCCAGGAAGGATCTAAGCGCCAAGCGACTGGCCATTACCATGAGGGTGGTAAGAAGCCAAAAAACGATCAGGAAAGTGGGCGTCACCATCCGAATTCGGAAGAGCAGCGCCAGCAATCCCACACAAATCGTCCCCGCCGAGGTCGCTCTGAAAACACAGGTGAGCTCCTCCTTCAGGGACGCCAAGCGCTGGGACTGATACACCCCCAGGGCGACAAAATGGATGTGCCACAGCCCCAGCAAGCCGAAAAAAAGGATGAAGTTTTCAACCTTGATCCGCAAGGAAAGAAACTGTGCGAAGGAAGCCTCTCCCCCACGTGAAACCGGCACGGCCGCCAACAGAAACACGCCTGCCATAATCAACAAATCAACGACCTTGAGGGTTTTCAATAGGAGTTGTCGGTCGGAAGCGCCCATTTCAGCCTCCTTTGCCTGAGCAGATTGTCACCACCCGGAAGCAAGGCCAGTTGATTTTGCGTTAACTGCAAGAGAGTGGCCTGCATTGGGAAGACCCGATGAAAAAGGATTTGAAGCCATTACGGAAGGGTGCGGGGAAATCACACATTGTCCGCAGTCACGCCTCTTCGATATCGTAACCATTAATGCGAATCGCCACCGATCTCCGCACGAGTTCAACAGAAACAACCACGGTCCGGTGAAGATCCTTGGAAATCAGGATTCCCTCGATTCCGTCGAGGCAGCCGCCCCGAATTCTCACCCGCTGACCGACTTGGACAAAAGGGAAGGGGCTATAAGGCACCGCGCTACTCAGAATCATTTGAATGTCTTGGACCTGCTTGTCGGGAATGGGGAGGCCCATCCCGTGGTTTCCCACAAACCAGCATACCCCCGATGTGGTGAGCACGGACTTCCTTACCTGAAGAGAGTCGGCGATATGGACGAACAGATAACCGGAAAACAGTGGCTGTTGAACCACCCTTTGGCGGTCGCTCCATTGGTGCGTTTCATTACTCAACGGAAGGAATGCCTCAACTCCCTTGTCCCGGAGCTGTGCGTCGACCCTTTTTTCATGGCGGGCCCGCGTTTGAATGGCGAACCATTTCGCTTCGACGGCGGTCGCATCGGCGATCATTGGAACAGTGAAAGTACCTTCGTACATTGTTTCGAACGGGAATACAGCTCCGCCCTCTCAGTCCCATTCCGGGACCCTTCTTATTGGACTTGATCAATTTAACGTACGCCCTGCATAGCCCTGCCAGGTTGATGGAAAATGTCCTCGTGACCTCTCGCCGAAATGATAGCGTGTTGAAGTGCTGAGCGCTAAGTCAGCACGTGCCGACCCTGCGCCCCGGTCAAGACAAGCGCATAAGGTCGGCGCTATCATGTTTTTCATCAACCTCGCAGGCGTATCTCGAACCTCAGAGCCGATCGTAAAGGCCTTGAGGAATGGGATACGTTCGATTATTCAGTACCGCGCCCAAAAGGCGTGCCCCCGCCATCTCGAAACTTTCTTTGGCCTTGCGTCCTGCTTCCTTCCGGGTCGAGTTCGCGGACAGCACCAGCACAACGCCATCCGCCGATTGTCCTAGCGAAATCGCGTCGGAATAAACATTCACCGGAGGCGAATCCATCAAAACGTAGCCGAACTCCCCGCGCAACTCTCCGATGCGCGCTGCCAATCGGCTGGAATTCATCGTACCCGCGAGGGGTGATGAATTGAGCCCGCTGGAAAGAAACCACAGGTTATCGCCGGGGAGTTTCCTGACGAATTCCCGAATAGGCTCGGGATTCACCAAGGCCTCATCCAACCCTTTGGCATTCTCCACCCCAACGCACAAATGCAACGATGGGTACCGCAGATTGGAATCCACCAGGCATACTGGTTCCGTCACATGGGCGGCCAAGGCTTGGGCAGCTCCCGCACAGATGGAAGAGCACCCTGCCGCAGCTTCCGCTCCATTGAAGACGACAACTTTGGGTGACTGCTTCCCAGGAAGGAGAAAGACCGTTTGAATAAGCTTTACTAATTCTTCCCGGGACAGCACGTGCGCGTCCGGGACAGGCCGCATTTCATACGTCCGCCTCGTCGGCGGCGGGGCCGGGATAGCACCCTTTCTCGCCCCTCCCTCCGTGGAAGCCCGCTGCAAAAGTTCGTAGTTTCTACTCAAGGAGTTCCTCCCATTGGATCGGCCGTTAAACCCGCTGCATTACTTCCCCGGTGTTGCGCGTCGTTCCCCGAAGGGGCGGCCGGCGTTTCCATCCGAATTCTTCTGGTCAGGGCCGCGCCGGGTTGCATATGAAACCTGCTAACCAACGCCTTAAGGCCCGGCCCAGGGATAACCTCGCATACATGCCATCCCGGATGGAGCACGGTCTCCACACGGCTCGGTCCGAATGCCTTGCCGTCAATGAAGACCTGCATCCCGGGGGGATCAGTATCCACAGTAAAGATGCCTTCTTCTTGGTCCTCGAGCTCCGCCATGATCCACTGTTCGCGTCCCTCATCAACGTGCACGCGCCTGGTCCAAGTCTGGGACGCTCCACTGGAAACAGAAACCACATACGTGCCGGAAGCCAACGAGAAGAGACGTGGGGTTATCCACTTGGGATTACTCTCGCCGTTGATGGTAATTCGCGCCCTACTAATACTCGATTCCACAACCAGCCTGCCATTGCCCGGCGCATATCCTCGGTCGGGAGGGGAGTGCGCTGCGTGTAAGCCGCTTGTGGTTCGGCTTAGTTTCCGCGGGGAGCTTAGTTTGGTGCCCGGCACGACGGAACTCATGCCAGCCGCGGCAGAGGAATGTGCCTCGGATGCAGCCGGTGCTGGACTCTCATTACTCGATGCTGGCATACCCAAGCTCGACCGGTTCTCCAAGGAACCCGCGTGGACACCCGGCAAACCCGTCACTACGGGTGTGGAAACAGGGGTGGGGGTCACATCTCCGTATTTCGGGCTCGTGGCCCCACCCCCTGCGAACTGCTTCAAAGAGTCAAATCCGGACTTGAGCCAGGACCCTGTCCACAGGCAGACGAAAAGCGCTGCCAATCCAATCAATACAAACGGGCGAGCAGTGTGTTTCGATGAATGACCCGTAGAAATCATGCCAAGGGTGGGCCTCCGAGCCTTGGAGCTTGTGATCACATCTCCATCCATCGAACTGGAGGAGAGATCCACTCCATCCAAGAGGGAGTTATCATCGTGGGCGATCGGTATAGACTTGATGGCGCGGCTCGATGGCGGTTTCAGGCCGATAGGGGTTTCTTTCCGTGAGTTTCCTCCCCCCTCGCCGTATTTCAGAGGAACCTTCGCCGGCGCCTGTGGCGGGGACGTCCCCAGGGATTCCAAGCTCAGGTCCGCGATGACCTCGCGCAAAGTGGCCTCATCGATTTTCTTTTGATTCTTCGCATAGCCCAGAGATAATGCGTGAAAACAGAGATTATTAATCTTCCGTGGAATTCCTTTGCTATTGGTCACAATCAGCCGCAAGGCCGCCGGGGTGAACAGGCTCCCCCCGAATACCCGGCGACTCGCAAGCGGTGATCGATGTATTGGGGTATATCGTTGCCATCAAGGGGGGGGAAATGGGTAATGATGGATACGCGCTGGCGCAGTTGCTCCAAATGCGGGGAAGCCAGCTTATCTGCGAGCTGCGGCTGCCCCACCAGCACAATCTGCAGGAGCTTGGCCTGGGGGGTCTCGAAATTTGAGAGCATCCTGATCATTTCCAGGATTTGGTCATCGAGGTTTTGTGCCTCGTCAATCGCCACCACGATTCGCTTGCCCGCCTGTGCTTCCTGGATCAGCACATCGCGGAGTTGCCTCTGTAATTCCCCCAAATCCCGGCCGGAGGGCTCGATGCCCAGATCGGCGAGGAGACTGCGCAGGAACTCCAGCGAATTGGCATGCGTTTCGAACAGAAGAGCCGTGCGGGCCGACTCTCGTAGGCGTTCCATGAGCTGGAGGAGGATCGTCGTTTTCCCTAAACCCGGGCTGGCGATAAGCGCCATGAATCCACGACCCGCCTCAATTCCATAGACTAAGGACGAAAAGGCCTCCTGCTGTGCCGGCCCCATGTGGAGAAACCGGGGATCCGGCGTCACCCCGAAAGGCTGTTCGTTAAGTCCGTAGAATCGAAGAAACATGGGCGGCCTCTTCTATCGCCTCTTTCCCCGCAACCCGAAGAACTTCCCCAGTCCCACCGTCACCGGGTTCGAAAGGAGAAAATGATCCAGCCCGCTGATAAGCGAGATAGGGCGATGCACGGTTCTGATTTCCGCCCCTCCGGCGCCAGCCGTTAGGAGTCCGAACCGCGGGGGATGGCCGTTCTTGGCAAAGCACGCCAATAACGGCACGCCCAGAAATTGCATGACCTCTTCGGGAGTCCGAAATGAGGGGTCGACATAATCCGCGAAAAAGGCTGCCGCTGTACTGATCATCATCGCCAGGATGCCGCCGGCAAAAATGAGCATCCAGGGGGAGAAAACCGGCAGGGCGGGGACGCCCGGCGCCTCGGCGATCGCCACATTGAGAATGCGGCTCTTGTCGATCTCATCCGAGATGCGGGCCTGTTCCTGCTTCTGCACGTAGAGCATATAATTTTCTTCCGCCGCCTTGACATTGCGGATCAAGTCCTGCCGTTGGATGCCCTTTTGATCCACCAAAAGCGCCTGCTGCCGGTAGGTTTCCACCACCGGAGCGGTGGCGCGCGCTTTGGCCAGATACCCCGTCAGGTCTTCGTTTGCTTTCACCAGCTCCGCCTTGAGCAGGTCATAGGTCGGATTCTCACCCGTGCTTTCCTGTCGGACCGGTTTCCCCCCTTCGGCGGCAATCACTGCCTTCAGATCGGCGATTTGCTTATCCGTTTCCTGCACAAGCCGGTAGGTGGGTTGATACTTCGTCAGCAAATCCGTACGCTTGGTCTCCATTTCCGCCAGATTGGACTTCAGGGAAGCCAGCAGTTGCGGGTTGTCGCCGGAAGTAACCTGCGTGGTCAAGCGCTCCGGCGTCTTCCCCAGCAGTGTATTCAGCTCCCTGATGCGCTTGCCCGTTTGGGAAATGTCAGCCTGGGTTTCCTGCAGGCTCCCGTCAAACTCTCCCGCCTTGCGTAAGAGGATATCCTTGTCGAGATCGGGGTCCGCGGCATCCTTGTTCAAATCATAGCTCGCGAGCTGCTGTTCGGCTTGCTCCAGCTCGCTTTGATAGTGCTCCGTCTGGTCATGGAAAAAATCGAAAACCCCCGGGGGCCGATAGACCGCCATATGCTTGGCAAGGTAGAGCTTGTCCAAGTCACTGAGGACCCGCTCCGCGAGTTCCGGGTGGCGCGACCGGTAGGTCACTTCAATCAAATTGGACTGCGGCACCTCGGTGATCTTCAGAGCGTCGCTCAACTTTCGCGCCGCCTTCGCCAGCCTCCAATTCTCATCGCGCCCAGGTATCATGACATTCCAGGAGTGGTTTTCTCGCGCGTCCAGCCCGCAGTCCTTGGCCACCGCCGCCATCAGGTCCCCGCTCTTCAACAACGAAATCTCGGTGTTGATTTCCCGCTCGGTGGGC
The DNA here is from genome assembly GCA_963825395.1 of uncultured Acidobacteriota bacterium. GTDB lineage: Bacteria > Acidobacteriota > Terriglobia > UBA7540 > UBA7540 > Bog-366. Next base: position 30,746 of record CAWGTQ010000036.1, read on the forward strand.
ACGTCGGTGGAACTGGTTTGGTCCCGCGAACTGTTGTCGGTGGAAACCACCTCGTCCGCCCGGCGGTGTTTTACCAGAATCTGCGTGCTCGATTCGTACTTGATCCCGAAGAGCGCCACGCTCAGGAGCGCTCCCACAAAGGTGCAGACAAATGTCACTTCCATGAGACGGCGATTCCGGAACAAAATCGCCAGCAAATCTCGAACCGCATTCGGAGAGGAGCGCACTGTATGTACGGCTCCGACAGCGATGGCATTCGGCGCTTTCGGGATTATTTCACTACGCTCTGGCATAAGTGGTTTCTCCTTCCACCTTCGTTGTCCTGTCGGGGGCACTGCCTCCCATCTTAAGGAAGCGGCGCGTACCCCCCCACGGTGGGAGTGGGAATATAGGCTTTGACCTTGGAAATGGTGTTTTGCGGCACGTAGACCATGTCACCGGGGTGCAACTGCAAGTCCTCGCTGAGGGAACGGGACTTGTTGAGCATATGCTTGAGATCGATTTTGGTGACCGAAGACCAGTTGTCGTTCACGCGCCGAAAGAGCAACACCTGCGAGTGCTTGGCCTCGGAAGTGAAACCTCCGGCCATCGCCACCGCCGCGGCGACTGTGGTTTCGCCGCGCAGGTCATACTTTCCCGGGTGGGCCACCTGCCCGAGGGCGAGGAAATAGGGCTTATTGAAGTCTCGCAAATACACTGTTACGACAGGCTTGGCAAGAATCTTGGAGTAGGCTTGTTGCAGTTTTTCTTTTACTTCCGGGAGGGTTTCCCCTTCCACCTGAAGGTCGCCGATTTCCTTCAGCGTGATGAAGCCATCGGGCTGCACGGTCACGGTTTGGTTGAAATCCGGCGTGAATTCAAATTGCAGATCCAACACATCGCTGTTTACAATTTGATACCGCGCTCCCCGGCGCTGCAGGGTTGCTGAATTCGGCGAGTTCACTCCGTCGAGGTGATCAACACCGCGACTTAGAGCCTCTGCGACTGGGTCAGGCTGAGGGGGAGGGCTTTGCCTTTGGTCTCCCGCCAGACCGCAAAACACGACTAATGCAAGGAGAATCACCCCGTTCAAGACTGTCATTTTGGATATCAATGTGAACCCCTCTGCTGCTGGAATTAAGGCTGTTCGTATGATTACTGACACGGTCCGCTCAGCCGCCGCACGTCAAGTTCAGCTTGGCCCAACGATCCAAATGCCTCGTTTGAGGCGATTCCTCCTTTTTTTTATCTAATTTAGGTTATAAAATACAGCCCTGAGACAATCGGCTACGAACTCTCAAACCTCATGATGCCGGGAGGGAGTGCAGAGTTGCCCTTATATTAACGTTTTTACTATACATATGTACGTCTATACCATCTCTCCCGATTCACACTAACGAGGGCGATCTGCCCAAGCTGCGAGCGGATCATCGCCACACGTGCGGTCGCACTGCTTTGCTTCGTCCGTAGCAATACTGTGAGGCACAAAACACAAAGAAATCATGGGTTATTAACTGTCCCCCTCGAATCCCTCCGACCAAAAGGCTTGACTGAAATCAAATGAATTAAAGTTAGCCCCTAAGTTTTGGTCACGGGATCTTGGCACCCACATGAATTTTTGCAAATTCCTCCTGCCTCGTTCATTCGACCCCCTATCACAACTTGGCATGGGACAACCTGTCGTTGCAGGTTGAAGGCCATTTGGCCGCACCCGTAACTTGTTGATGATATAGCGACAACTGAGGGTCGGAACCGAAGTGTAGGTGGCCTGCAATGAAAAGTTTACCTCGCCTGCGTAAGTTGTTCACACCAAAGTCCTGATATCTTAACCATATCGCCGACCTTCGCGGGGTCACGCCCCAAAATTGCATCTTCAAGTCATTAACCTAAAGGCGTTGCATATATCACTGACCCTCGACAGCGTCGCAACGGCTCATATTCCGCTGGAACTCGCCGCGCGCCTAGTGGAAGTGGTTCATTGGATCCAATAGACTTTGCGTCGGCCTTCGGCAGAGAACAAGGCAGAAAACTTACGAGTAACATAAGCCCCTATGCAAGCTTTGGTATCGCTCGCCCCTTTTCCGTTATGATGCCAACCCTGCTATGTTCCGTTGTCCATTACGATATCGTTGGGCCCCGACGATGTCAAGCGGCTTTTAAGTCGAATGAATTTAAGCGCTTGCCGGTTCGATTCACTTTTGCCTCTGCTCGATATCGCCGATATTATTGACTGCATATTCATATTGCAGCGCCGATTTCCTCTGTGATTACTGATATGTTCGTGATTATCGCCCTGAAGTGAATGGTTGTCCGCCATCTAAATCGTCGGGCTCCAGCCGCGACGATCGCTAGACCGATTCCCGGTCCCCCCGGACCGGCCGGTGACACGACATCGGCACCTAAGATTTCAAGATCGACTTGGCCAGCGAGTCTCCCCTTGCGTACGGGTGTACCACAACCGGAAATCCCCGCCTTGGCTTGTCCCCCCAGGTAAAACCGCTCTTTAATCGGTATGCCGCCTTTGGGTGTGGCCCTCGACGCTTCTGATCCGTCGCTGGTTTCAGCGAATTTCACTACAGTTTCCCCTGGTCCTGCGGCTCGCCCCTGTGCATAAAAATGTGTGAAACACCTTGGACTGCCGCGCGTCCATTTTCATAGCAGCATGGTCAGCCGACTCTAAACGGGAGTCCTTGGCTTGACAATCCCTTATGAGCCATGAAAGCATGAGTTAATCGCCTCCGTGCCGGAGTGTAGATCCTGGCTCCCCATGGTCTGGCGGGATTGAAGCCCGCGTTTGCAAGAAGAGCAACTCACACGCCAAAATGTCTGTCATGCAGCTAAATACCGCACAATGGATGGATTGCATCGAATCTGCAGTCTGACCTAGCTGCCCGGTGCTGGTCCCGATATTTCCAGGTGCGCGTAAAAACTTCGTGGCCGGACGGCAAATCGTATGGGCCAATGGTTTCAATTCCGGCAATTCTGCGATAGATCGGAAAATCTTACACACCCGGGCAAGTGCATTTAACTCTATCCCCATTAAACACAGCAGTTACCTTCCGACCCTATTTGGCACAATCCTTGCCCTTGTACCGGTGGGCTACTCTCTATGACGCTGATTGCGTCCGCATGTGGGGTTGGCTTGCGTCGGGCGACGTCAGAATTCATGACGTTAGAGTCGCCAATTCCCACATGCGGTTTTTTCCCAGCGTGGCAATAGGGGGAGCCTAGATCTCTTCCGCCCGGCGGGAAGCAAAAGGAGGTCTGGAGGCTGAGCCCAAGGAGCAAAGCCTTTTGGATTGCCTTTCCGCTGGCGGTGACAGGGGTGAGCATCTAGGGAGTTACTCGGCTTCGCCGGCGAGAGGCTCCGACAGCCCTACCCACTGTCGCAGAGAGGGCAAGGGCTCCGGCGGGAGCGGATGCCGCCGCTCCAGCCCCGACAGCGCAATCCGTGCAGGTTACCATCCCCGCTAGGATTGAGATTGAGGTGCTATTGGATCAATCGATCACTACCAGTCGCGTTGCATCCGGCGATCCTTTCTTCTCGGCAGTGGCGGCTCCGATTGTCGTGGGCGGCCAAACTGTAATTCCCAAGCGTGCGCCTATAGTCATGTGCATCTAAATATTGGGGGACCGCAAGAAATCGACTAAACCAGGCCGGTGGCGATAACGCTTGGGGAGCCACACAGAAGGGAGTAAAGCGATGAGATCAATATTCCGGATAGCTTGTTTATTGGCGGTAACTTATGTATTGGGTCTTTATGGCTGGGGTCAATCGAACCCGAGCCCCACGTCTGCGGATACGCAAAAAAATGCTCAACAGGAGAAGAAGAATGCAGGACCTGTGAAGGAGATGGGAAAGGGTGGGGAGGATGTGGGGAAAGGTGTTGCCAAAGGAACGGGGGATATGGCGAAGGGTACGGCGGGGGCTGTTGGAAGCCTTGCCCATGGGAATTTTGGAGGCGCCGGAGCGTCTTTAGGCAAGGGCGCCGGCGGATTGGGCAAGAACGTTGTAGTGGGAACAGGCAAGGGAGTCGGCAAAATCGGGAAAGGGATTGGCGGCGAGTTCAAGAAACTGGGCGGCAAGAAGCAGCATGATGAAAAAAGCTAGCCCTCCACCGGATGGTTGAAGCGGCCGAGGTGACAAGACCAGAGCGGTCTTGGGCGCACGCCCCCCTCTCGGTTTTAGACCTGCGGTCTGAGTCACGTTCCCTTCTTTTTTTCATACATATCGTGGCTATTAAAAAATAACCATTTTATTTTCATACACATCGTGGCATACACCGGTATTTTCCGGGGGTGAGGGCGCTCATCCAGGCGCGCCAAATGCTTCCCTCCTGATTCAGGAGGTGCGGCGCATTAGCCGTGGTCACCAGCCACCGACCGATAGGGCGCTCCTCATCCCTACAAAACTAGGGCGAAGGCAATATATGCTGTCAACCTGTGACACAACTTCTGATGTTTGGTGGGTCGCTCAAAAGTGTGCCGTAACTGGGCCCGGATTGGGTCATGATCCTGTCGGCGAACCGACGTGGCCTCCGGGCCTCCGAGGTCTGTGATCTCTCCAGAACGTATGCGCCACTCCCTGGATGCACGGGATCAGTCTCGCGAGGGGAAAATACCCTGCAGCGCGATGCAGTAGGGCACGCTGATTCCCGGGCCGGCGGGGATTCCGCTCTTACGCAAGTCTGGCAACGCGAAGGTCGTTCGCCCGTCGCCGCCATAGGTCGTACCGAGCAGGGAAAAAAGCGCCGTATACTGGGAAATCTGCATCAACTGGCCGTTGCACTGCGCCCACCCTCGCGGCGCGAAGTTAAAGCCCAACGCTCTGATCTCACCTAGAAATGGGTCCATGCCTTCCTCCTTTTCTCCTTTGGATTTCGTCTCTTTGGAGCCTTCCAGTGGAAAGGCCTCGCAACAGACTACCCCTCGCCGTACTGGCTACGGGCAAAGAGCCGGCGACAGTAACGGCGAGAAGATTTCACAATCTTCCACTTCCACCGCTCGCAAACCAGCACCCAAAGGGGCTTTGTTGTAGTTGCAAGGCGGCCAAGTTCCCGGGGAGGTGTTGCCCATACCCAAAAAGCGTTTCGAGGATAACACTGCAGAATCGCTTGAGCAAGTGCCAGGCGTAGGACCGCGAAACAGGTTGAAGTCTTGCCATTCGCGGATGGGCACACCGCAGAATTGGGAATAAAAAACGCCCGCGTCGAAATTGGCCAAAATGATCCACTAACGGAAACCCGGGTGATGACTCATTTTGAGGTGGCATGGCCATCTTGGCCATGACTTCACACGGGGAGGATGCCCGTGCCACTTCAAAATGAGTCACGACCCAAACCCGCCGCCTTTTGACGGTTTCGTTACGTCGCGTTATAATTTATGAAGGTCATCACCAAGAAGGAGGCTTGTTTGCCGCTTTACGAGTATGAGTGTAAGAAGTGTGGCCGAAGGCTGGAGAAAATCCGGAAATTCTCGGATCCGCCCCTGACCGTCTGTGAAAATTGTGGCGGGAAACTCAAACAATTGCTCTCGTCGCCGGCCATCCGATTCAAGGGATCGGGTTGGTACGTCAACGATTACGCGCGGAAACCGTCAGTTGACAGCGGCAATTCTTCTGCTGATTCTTCCCCATCGAAAGAAAAAAAAGAAACCGAAAAGAAAGCAACGGATTCCACCAAGCCGAGCGAACCTGCCAAGACCAGCCCCAGCAAAGACTGAAAGACGGAGGTTAGGGGTTCGGTATTGGAACCAGGGGGTCGTCCTGGAACTCAGTATCTGGAATCTGGCACCTGGCCCTTAAAGGTGCAGTGACTGAAGGTAGCGGCGAAAGGCTTTGCCCATGTCCGGCCGTTGCAGCGCAATTTCCACGGTCGCTTGCAGGAAGCCGAGCTTGTCACCCGCGTCGTAGCGCTTGCCCTCGAAGACATAACCGTAAACGGGTTCGGTGGCGAGGAGCCGCCGCAGGCCATCCGTGAGTTGAATTTCCCCTCCAGCGCCTGAAGCAGTACTGGAAAGGGCCTTAAAGATCGACGGGGTCAAGATGTAACGCCCGATCACCGCCAGGTTTGAGGGAGCCGCTGAGGGTGACGGCTTTTCGATCATATCCTCAATCCGGTAAAGCCGCCCCTGCCACTCGCGATCGGGCACCAAATGCCCGCGAATGACCCCGTAACTGGAAACCGACTTTCGGGGTACCCGCTGAATCGCAATAACGCTGTGCCCAAAGCGCTCATAAACCCCCAGCATCTGCTTCAAGCAGGGAATGCCATTAACAATGACGTCGTCCGAGAGCAGCGCGGCAAAAGGTTCATCTTCCACCACGTCGCGCGCGGTCAGGATAGCATCACCTAATCCTCTGGGGATTTGCTGGCGCACATAGGCAAAGCGCACCATGCCGGAAATCCTTCGAAGTTGGCGGCGAAGCTCTTCCTTCCCTCTCCCTGCCAGCTCCTGCTCAAGCTCCGCTGAAACATCGAAGTGGTTTTCAATGGCCTGCTTGCCGCGCCCCGTAACGAACACCACCATGGGGATGCCGGAAGCCGCCACCTCCTCAACCGCATACTGCACCAGCGGCTTGTCAACGATCGGCAACATTTCCTTGGGCTGCGCTTTGGTTGCCGGTAAAAAACGCGTCCCGAGCCCTGCGACTGGTAACACCGCCTTGCGGATCCGCATGGTCCCTCGCTCGACTTGTGTTTTTGAGGCGCCAGAATCTCCCTTGCGACGCTCAGTTTATCCCTTCTCTTCCCTCCTCGTCAAAGAATTGACGATTGTCGATTGAAAGCGGAGGATGATTTCCTTGTTGCCACTCGGCATTCAGCAGTCGCCAATGGTCAATCGGCCATCATTCACCGGCAATTGACAATCGGCAATCGACAATCGACAATCGTCAATGTGATGTTGGTCCTGGGGATTGAATCAAGCTGCGATGAAACGGCCGCGGCAGTAGTGGCCGACGGCGAGCGAATTCGCGCCAGCGTTGTGGCCTCGCAAGTCCTGACGCATGAGAAGTACGGAGGGGTGGTTCCTGAACTCGCTTCACGCGAACACCTGCGCGCCATCGAGCCGGTTGTGGACGAGGCCTGCCGGCAGGCCGAGGTGAGCCTGCGTGATGTGGACGCGATCGCCGTCACTGAAGGGCCGGGATTAATCGGTTCGCTCCTGGTGGGGCTGGTTTACGGCAAAGCCTTGGCGTTGTCCCTGAACAAACCCCTTGTTGGTGTTAATCACTTGGAAGGCCACATCCACGCCGTGCTGCTTGAAAACAAAATGGACCGCGCCGCCGGCAAGTCCCTCCCGGAGGCCCGGCTCCCCGCTGTCACGCTGGTGGTTTCCGGAGGCCATACCACCTTATTTCACGTCACGCCCGCTGCTCCCCGCGCCCAACAGACCTTCTTGCGCTTCGATTATGCCCAGCTCGGCCACACGCGCGACGACGCCGCAGGCGAAGCTTTTGATAAGGTGGCGAAGCTACTTGCCCTGGGATATCCGGGTGGTCCGGTGATTGATAAGCTCTCCCGCTTCGGAGATTCTCACGCGGTGGACTTTGGCCACATCAAAATGAAAGGGAATCCGCTGGATTTCAGTTTTTCCGGACTTAAGACCGCCGTGCTCTATCGCGTGCGTGGCACTGACCTTGCGCGCGAGGCCGAGGAGCGCCGCGCTTGGCGCAAGACAGTGGAGAAGACAACCCTTGACGACATTCGCGACCATTGTTCACAGGCGACGATTGACCTCATCGCGAGCTTTCAACATGCCGTGGTCCAGGACCTCATTGAGCGCACACTCGCTGCTGCCGAAGACTCCCGTGTCGACAACATTTTCGTCTCCGGAGGAGTGGCGTGCAATTCCCTCCTCCGCCAGCGCTTTACCGATCGGAGCAAAGGATTTCAAGTCTTCTTCCCTTCCCCCGCACTCTCTACTGACAACGCTGCCATGATTGCCGCGGCGGGTTACTACAAACTTCTCGCGGGCGAACGAGCCGGCGTGTCCCTAACCGCGCACGCGTCGTTCCCGCTGGGCGCGAAGAGCCCATGACAGGTAGCGCAACGCGGCGGAGCCGCAAGGAAATTGTAGCGCCGACCTTGAGGTCGGCATGTGCTGACCTCAAGGTCAGCGCTACGTCCGTTGGTGCATCCGGGTCGTACACCGTTCGGCCTTGCGAGCTATGCCAACGTTTTTGTCAGAAAAACAAGAATTCACGGTATTGCACTACAGAGTCAGGCATTACTCCGCGGCTTGTAACCTGATGACCCTGGCTTGCGACCATGCGTTTATCAAAATAAGGGCCGCAGAGTTATCCGGCTCCGAGCCGGTTAACTCTGCGCTGCTTGCTCGGTGTTTTCGCTTTACGTCGCCCACCTCCCTGGCATCAATGCAATCCGTGGAATGTCAGAGCGTGATATAATTTCGCGTGGTGTGCGCCTGGAGTCGTGATTTATGACTCCGCGGGCAAGCCCGGGCAGATTAAGTCAGGGCGGGTTCTGAACTTTAACGACGTGAGGATTCAGGATGCTGACATTAAAGCGGCAATTTGCTATTGCAGGGACGATTTGCGTTTTGTTCACACTTTTTGCAGCAAATCCTTTCTTAGTGGCACAGAGCCACGTCGTCAGCCCTGCCGAAATGCAGAAAGAGGCCGTGGCCGCAACCCGTGCGCGCCAACATAACGTTGAGACTGTCACTCAATTCTTGTCTTCACCTCAGGCAAAACAGGCGCTCCAGTCGGCTCACATAAATCCAACCCAGGTGAAGACGGCCGTATCCGCGCTCACCGATGAGGAAGTTGCGCAGATGGCCTCGCGCGTTGATAAGGCGCAAGCCGACTTTGCCGCAGGGAACATGTCGGATCGCGACCTGATCGTTATCCTTTTGGCCATTGTAATTTTGATCTTGATTATCGTTGCTGTTCGCTAGATCCATTCATGTTTCGTTCTGTCGCGCAACTTTTGATGGGCCTGTATCTTGGCGGCATGGTTTTGGCCGGCCAGCAGCCTGGTGTATGGCTTGACGTTCCTTTCGTGAGGCAAGAGAAGAATGGCTGTGGCGCCGCCAGTATCGCCATGGTGATGGATTACTGGCAACGCCAGCAAGGCAAGTTACCGAGCACCGATCCGGAGCAGATACAGCGTGCGCTCTACTCGCGCCCAGCGCAGGGGATCTATGCTTCCGACATGGAACGCTATTTGCGGAACCATGGGTTCCGGACGTTTGCCTTCGCTGGCGAGTGGAAGGACCTGAAGGAGCATCTGGAGAAAGGTCGCCCGCTCATCGTTGCTCTGAAACCAGGAGGTTCCAACCTGCACTACGTCGTGGTGGCGGGTCTGGATTGGCAACAGGACGTGGTGCTGAAGAACGATCCGGCTGAGCGGAAACTGCTCAAGCAGGGACGTTCCGATTTCGAAAAAGAATGGAAAGCCGCTGGCAACTGGACTTTGCTGGCCGTGCCTCAGCAAGAGGATCTCGGATCTCTTCCGTAGTCCTCCTCTTCCTGCTTTATTGTCTTTCTTCGCAGGGCTTCTCGCAAAACCTACCGCCGACCGATCGCGTTCCCAAAATCAAAGAGCTCTTTGAAGAAGAACGGTGGGACCAACTCGTACGAGAGGTGGAATCGGCCCCTGCGCGGGGAGCAGAGATTGACTACTACTACGGCAGCGCTTTGGCCCATCTGGGACGCTGGGACCAAGCGCGCGCTGCCTTCCTGGCGGGTCGACGCTTACGCCCGCGCGACGAACGCTTTCCGATCGAATTGGGCGGCGTCGCCTTCAAGCAAAAGCGCTATGCCGAAGCTGCGCGATGGCTGCGAAAGGGTCTGCGACTCGCGCCAGACGATTCCTACGCCAATGACTTTCTGGCGACGGTTTATTTCCTCGAAGGCAATACCGAGGCGGCACTGAAATATTGGAACCGCGTCGCCAAGCCTCACATTGAAAAGATGCGGATTGAACCCGGGCTGCGGGTTGATCCGGCGCTGCTGGATCGGGCGATTGCGTTTGCTCCCGCCAGCACGCTGCTGCTCCCTGATTTCCTGACAACCCAGACACGGGTGGAGGGACTCGGAATTTTCCCGGCCTCCGGGTGGCACTTGGAGGCACTCGATAATGGGGCATTTAATATGGCCTTCCAGGCGCAGGAGAGAAACGGCTGGGGGGACGGCAAGTGGGAAGCGCTGCTCTCAACATTCCGAGGCGCTTTCTACCAGACGGCCTATCCGGAATACTTCAACTGGGGGGGCTCGGCAATCAACCTGGCATCCCTCGTGCGATGGGACGCACAGAAGCGCCGCCTGCATGGCTTGCCTTATCAGGGCCACTTGCGCAGAACCCGAAATACCGCTACCAGGTCGGCTTCGATCTGCGCAATGAAAACTGGGATCTTCGGCAGTCGTCCGAAGGGCCAGCTCCGGTGCTGGGCGCGCTTAACCTCCGCCGGGGCGCCGTAAACGGTGAGATAACCTCTCTGAACAGCGGACGCTGGAGTTGGCTCACCGGCGCCGAGCTTTCCTATCGCGACTATCGAAATGTCTTTCTGGGACCCTCGTTGCCACCGGCGGTGCTGTTGAGCGGTTTTCAGCTCAAGCAACTCGCGCAATTGAATTACGAATTGGCGCGAGTGCCGGAAAGACGATTCGACAGCAAGGCGAGCATCACCTCAGAGGCGGGGACGATCTGGTCAGCTCCCGCACATTCCTTCGAAAAGCTGCAGGGTTCGGTCTCCGCTCATTGGTATCCGCAAATGAGCGGTGACGACTACGCTTTGCAGGAGCAGATTCGCTCCGGGAAAACCTTTGGTAGTGTTCCCTTCGACGAACTGTTCATGCTGGGCATGGAACGCGATAACGACCTCTGGATGCGAGGCCATGTTGGCACACGTGACGGCCGGAAAGGAAGCGCTCCCTTGGGCCGCAACTATTTCCTTTCCAACTGGGAAATCGACAAGCACATCTATCAAAACGGCTTCTTCAGCGTAAAGCTCAGCCCATTTCTTGACATTGGCAAAATCACCGACCCTCTTCCGGGATTGGGCTCAGGGAGAGTGGCTCTGGGATACAGGAGTGCAAGCGAAATTCCGTGTCCTAGGGGCCGGTGTCACGGTAATTTACGGCAAAGATTTGCGCTCTGGCCATAATGCCTTTTATGCCACAGCCCAGTGAACCCGGGGCAGCCATGACCACAAGGGTATTGAATGGAAGGAAGAAAGATGTTAGACGGGTATCGAGAGTATTGGAGTCACAGGGAGGCTTCCGACTCGGCATCAATATATGCGCATCGGTGTAGACACAGGCGGAACGTTTACAGACTGCGTTGTCTTGGACCGCGGGCGGGCCAAGATCCTGAAGATCTTCTCCACTCCCGCGGATGCCAGCAGCGCCATCGTCGATGGAGTCCTGCAACTGGCGGGTAAGGAAATCCCTGCCGGCAGCCGCGGCAACAAGGATCGGCGACCACGAGGAAAGAAGGCCGCCCCACAGGTGCTGGAGGTCATTCACGGAACGACGGTCGGCACGAACAGCCTATTGGAGCGGCGTGGCGCGCGCGTGGCGTTGATCACTACGGCGGGCTTCGAAGACCTCCTGGAAATCGGCCGGCAAGCCCGCCCGCGCCTTTATGATCTGAACGTACAGCGTGAACCGCCACTGGCGCCGCGCGAATTACGCTTCGGCGTAAGGGAAAGAATCGCGGCCGACGGCCAAATCCTTATACCGGTCTCGGACGTGGAAATCCATCGATTGTTGCGCCGGGTGAAAAACTCGGGGGCGGATTCGCTCGCCGTTTGCTTCCTGTTTGCATTTGCCAACCCCGCTCATGAGCGGCGGGTGGCCAGAGCGCTTGAGAGCTTGGGGCTTCCGCTCTCCATTTCGCACGAGATTCTGCCGGAGTTCCGCGAATTCGAACGTCTTTCCACTGTGGTCATTAACGCCTATCTCGCGCCCCGCATGGGCTCGTACCTCCAAAATCTGGAGCAGAGAATACGCGTCGAGCTACGCCGCCTTGCAGCCTCCACGCGCAGCCTGAGCCGTAACGATTCCCTGCCTGCCTTTACCCGCGAACGAATTTATGTGATGCAGTCCAACGGGGGTATATCCACGGCGGCGCGCGCAGGTCAGCAACCCGTTCGCACCATCCTGTCCGGACCAGCAGGGGGTGTGGTTGCTTCCGCGTGGCTGGCGCAACAAATTGGGATGGCACGCGCCATCAGTTTCGATATGGGGGGAACCTCCACGGATGTTTGCTTACTGGAAGGCCCGCCGCACACCACCAACGAGACTTCGCTAGCGGGTCTGCCCGTTGCTGTCCCCGTACTCGACGTGCATTCTGTGGGCGCGGGTGGTGGCTCCCTGGCGCGGATTGACGCGGGCGGGGCGCTACGCGTGGGACCGGAGAGTGCCGGCGCAAGCCCTGGCCCGATTTGTTACGGGCGCGGCGGCGCGGGGCTGACCGTGACCGACGCCAACCTGGTTCTGGGGCGGCTCGACCCCGACCATTTCTTGGGGGGAACATTTCGGCTCGATGCGCAGGCTGCTCAACGCGGATTTGAGAAATTTCTCGCCGGCCCCGCGCGCCATGCGGGATTCGTCTCCGCCCCGCAACTCGCCGCCGGCATCATATCTGTCTCCAACGCCACCATGGAGAAGGCCCTGCGAGTCATCTCCATTGAGCGCGGCTACGACCCGCGTGATTTCTCGCTCATCTGCTACGGAGGCGCCGGCGGACTGCACGCCGCCGATTTGGCGCGCGCGCTCGGTTTGCCAGCGGTCATTATTCCACCGAATCCCGGAGCCTTCTCGGCGTTAGGAATCCTGCTTTCCGATGTGGTCCGCGACGTCTCACAGTCTGTCCTTTTATCCGTGCCCCCCGGTGGTCAATCACAAGTGCGCGCCCTGCTTCGCCAGATTGAGCGCCACTTCGAACGCCTCCTCCGCATGGCCCTCTCCGAACTTCGCCGCGAGGGGTTTGACTCGGACCGTGCCCGCGCTTCACGCCGCCTGGACGTGCGATATCAGGGACAATCTTATGAATTGTCCGTTCCTTTCACCCACGGCTTTCGCCA
>CAWGTQ010000037.1:0-234091 GCA_963825395.1 uncultured Acidobacteriota bacterium
ATACTCGCCCTCATGACGGAGAGGAGTAAACTGCAAAAATGAAGATTGAGGCTTTTGTTCGATGTTTTTGTTTCGGACTCCACCTCACCTCACTCTGTGCTCAGACAGCAGATGGCGATCAACCGACGGTCAAGGTCACCCAAATAAAGGGCAACGTCCCGGCCGAGAACGTGTACATCCTCAAATACTATGTGGATAAACCCTCTCCCGATTCCGGATACGAAACCGGAACCCTCCGCATCGCTTACAGCGATAAGACAGAGATTGTTGAAGCACTGCTTCCAAAGGAGAAGAGCACCGAAAAGAACATCGTTTACAACCAGGAAGGCATCACGGATGTCAAGGTGGCAACCGACAAGAGGACTATCGGTTGGGCAGAGACTTTTGATAATTGCTGCACGTCGTATTCCATCCCCATCGCCTTAGCAATCTATCGGTCTGGCGACACCATCTTGCATATACAACAGGGGCAGGCGCTTTGGTACTGGACGTTCCGCGATGGTGGGGAGCACGTGGCGGCGGTGTGGGGGACGACGCACGGGCCTTACGGTGGTGATTATCAGCTTTATGACGCCAAAACAGGTCACCTAATTTCCGAAGTCTTCGGCGATCCGAGAACCCAATCCCTGAGCGCTGATGCCCCTGAATGGGCAAAAGAGACCGAACGTCAGAAATAGATGCTGGTCGGTGGCAAGGGTCGTCAAGAGCGAGAAGGATACCGCCACGGCGCTCTCCAACTACACAGAGACCGAGATTATGTATGGCGGAGATGGTCAGGGAGTGGCGGCAGGCTGGCGTCCGGCCTGCCATTGGTCGGGAAGCAATTCAGCCAAGCGGCTGGCCGGGTGGCTGCTGATACGTCGGAAGGTGTCGCGTAGGTAGGCGAACGGGTCAATCCTCAGCCCTTTGCAGGTGGCGATCAGGCTGGTCAGCACCGCGGCGGTCCGTCCCCCTTTGTCGCTACCATAGAAAGTCCAATTGCGGCGACCGACGGCGATGCCACGGAGGCTGCGTTCGGCACCGTTATTGTCGATTTCCAGATTGCCGTCGTCGCAGTAGCGGGTCAGGGCCTTCCAATTTGACAACGTGTAGGCGATGGCCTCTCCCTCAGGACTCTTCGGCAGCACCCGTGGCTGCTCTTGCTCCAGATAGGCGTGGATGTCTTCCAGAATCGGTTTCGATTTCTCCTGCCGCAGCGCTCCACGGGCCTCCCCGTCGAGCTTTCGGTCGCGAGCTTCGCGCTCCACGTCATAAAGCAGGCGGATATAGGCCAGCATCACTGTCGAGCGCATCAAGTCGGAAGATTGCGCCTCGAAAAAGCGCCGCCTCGAATGCGCCCAGCATGCCACCTCGACAATGCCGCGGTTGGGCTCCTTATAGAAATGATCGTACCCGGAATACGCGTCGGCCTGCAGATACCCCCGAAACTCCTTCAGGAACGCTTCCGGTCCGTCGCGACTGCGATTGGGGGTGTAGTCATACACGGTGAAGGGGTGGTCGTCATCCCCGACATACGTCCAGATCCGGCCCGTGCGGGTGCGGGGCAACGCCGGGTCCAGCACGGGGACCGGCGTGTCATCGGTCTGCACCGCTTTCGAGCCCAACACGCCCTGTTTCATCAGTTCGTAGAGCGGGCGGGCGCGATCGGCGCAGGCGCGCATCCAGTCGCACATCGTCTGGCGTGATATCTCCACCCCCTGGCGGCGAAAGATGTCCGCCTGCCGGTGCAGAGGCAAATGATCCCCATACTTGCTCACCGCCACCTGTGCCAGCAGCCCCGGCCCCGGCAATCCTTTCTCGATCGGCGCCATGGGCTTGGCCGCCGTTACCACCGTGCATCCCTTGGGGCAGGCGTATTTCGGACACGCTTCCTCGATGACGATTAGAGAGGCGGGCACATACTCCAGCCGCTCGCTGACCTCTTCCCCGATCCGCTTCAACTCGCCCTGGCACTGGGGACACTGGCGTGCGCCTTCCCCCAGATCATGGACCACTCGTTGCCGCGGCAATGATTTCGGAAGCGCGCTCCGGCCATGCCCGCGACGCTGGGGCGTCGACTTCGCACCCGCAGGAGGCGCTTCCGTTTCGCCGGAGGCAGGAGGAGTCTTCTCCGCTCGGGCCAGGATCGCGGCGGCAAACATAAACAGCTGGTTTTCATCCACCCGCTCACGCCGCGGCCCATAGCGCGCCCGCAGCAACTGCTCCACCCAATGCTGCAGTTGCCGCAGTTTGCGCTCGCGCTCCACCGCTTCCCC
This sequence comes from uncultured Acidobacteriota bacterium, assembly GCA_963825395.1. Classification (GTDB taxonomy): domain Bacteria; phylum Acidobacteriota; class Terriglobia; order UBA7540; family UBA7540; genus Bog-366. The sequence goes on from CAWGTQ010000037.1 coordinate 2,256, forward strand.
GAGCAGTCCCATCACCATCTGCCGCAAGGCCGCCGGATCATTCGGGAGTTGGTTGGGATCAATCTCCACCGGCGTGTTTCTCCTGCGCCCGCTCGGCCTGTTCGCGCTCGACTTCCAGGTCCACCCATTCGTTCACCAGTTCCCGGAAGCGCTTGTAGTTGGCCACCTTCCGTTGCATCCCCTCGACCCGTTCCGGCCGCACAAAACGCGTCGTGCTCTTCCCTCGCCAGGTGTAGCTCAACTGATAATAGGGCCCATGCTTCTGCGGTTTCTTGGGATCTTTGCAGCGGCACGCGGCCTTCCCGCACACGTTGTACTGCTCCCCCAGGCTGCCCGGGTGCATCGGCCCCAGGTGGGTCAGACGGTGCTGGATGGCTTCAATCCGCCGCTCGATTTCACTCAGATTCATATCCTGTATCATAACAGAGCTATCGGATTCTGTCAACAAAAAAATGCCTTCTCCATGAAAAAATATTCAGGAAGCACCAGTCTCCTTCCCGGCCTTTTCCGGCTCTTCCTCCTTTTTCGCCGCCGGCAGGCTGTACCGCTTTCGGCGCTTCCCTTTGCTCAAATCGATTCCCTCCAGCAGTACTGCCAGCTCCCAGGCCGCAATCTCCTCGCTGCCCCGTCTCCGCAAACGGAAACTGGAACGTCCCCGCCTCCAATCGCTTGTACCAGATCGCCCACCCGTCCCGGTCCCAATACAAAATCTTCACCCGGTCCGTCCGCCGGTTCGAGAACACCAGCAGGTGGCCGGCATAGGGATTGCACCCGATGACGTGTTCGGCCAACATCGACAGTCCGTCAAACGAACGGCGCATATCACAAGGTACCGTACACAGATACACCTTGATGGCCGCCGGAAAACTCAGCATCGCGGCGGCTCCAGAGCGGCCAAGACCGCACGCAAGGTCTCCTCCTCCACGCCTTTTCGGATGCGCAGCTTCCGTCCGTCACCCAACACCAACTCGATCCCCGCATCCGTCGCTCCCCCTTCCTCGCTCACCAGAGCAAAACTGGTCGGTCGCCCGTGGCCACCGGGTTTCGACGTCGTCCCGGCCTGCCGACTGGCCCTGAGCTTGTGCTGCCACCAGTAGAACTGACTCTCTTTCAGCCGACGCTGCCGACAAAATTGCCGAATCGATATCCCGCTCTGCGCCGCCTCACTGATGGTCCTCTGCCAATAACGTGCCTTCTCCGCGTCACCCTTTCCGCTCTCACTCATCCCACACCTCCGCGTTTGATTCATACATGCGCGCTCGACGCATGTCCTGGAGATCATCTGTCGGGGGGAGTATCAGACGTTAACTTCAGTCGAGGAAGATGGGTTCACCGGACGGATACTCAAGTGGTGGCTGCGTGAAAAGGCGGAGTTCCTCTTGGAGCACTCCGTGTCTGGTGGCCCGATCTGCCTGAAGGACTGGGCGGCAGCATTGTGGAAAGATCCACGCGTTCGCGCTGCCGCCGAGGCGTACCAGGGATCGCCTCTCCTGAGCACCAAGAAATTTGAGGCCGTCCTGAAAGAAGCCGTCGAAGAAGAGACCGTCCCCGACGAGGAAACCGCCTTCAACCCGCCCCATAAGCAGCTTCACGGCAAGCTGAATGTGCCCCGCGAACGCTTCCATTCCATCACTTCCCAACCGGGCTACTACGTCTGGGCCGGTAAACAGGCTGTGGGTCGGTAACCCCCTGCCGCTGTGCAGAACAAGGTGAGGTGGTGACGCTTATGTACGTCTTCTTTCCTTGACTCGCGTCGTCATACCACCATAAAATTTCGGCCTCATCTCTCTCGACATAATTATGGCATCTATCCCTGATTCAGTCCGGGTCAAAATCGAACGGGCCTACCATCATATCTCGGATTTAAATGTTGAAATTGACCGATTCCTTAAAACTGGGCCATACAAAACCACGGGTGAGATTGGTACGGAGGGAAGACCCGCGTATCGCTTCTCGAATGTTCAGCCAATCAGACCGGAAATCCCCGCTATCGCTGGCGATGCCATTCAAAATTTGAGAGCCGCTCTCGATTACCTGGCTTGCGCTCTCTGGAGTAGGAGTAATAGCGGAAGGGAATGTAAAGTCTATTTCCCGATCACTGAAACTGCCTCGAAATACAAATCCGAAGGACCTGGAAAAATAAAGGGAATGCGACAGGACGCCATAGATGCGATCGACGCTGTCGAGCCATATAAGGGAGGGAAGGGGGAAATTCTCTGGCGTTTGCACAAGCTGAGCATTATCGAGAAAGACCGTCTCCCCATCACTATTATTGGAGCAAATCTCGGCGTCCATCTGCGAAGCCTTTATCCTGAGTTGTTCCCAGAATCTGCGAAATCTAATCCTTGGATATTGAGCGTTACAGAGATGCGGTTCTCCCTGAAAAACAATGACGCACTTTTTCGGGACGAGCCCAGCAGAGAACTGAGGAGGGACTTGCAGTTCCCCTTCTTTATAGCGCTCAATGAAACTGGGATTTTCGAGCGTCAGCCTTTGGTTCCAACGCTTAAGAACTTAGCCGATTCTGTCAATCACATCATTGCTAGTTTTGGACCTTTGTTCGTTTGATTATGTCGGGGATTGCTTAGGCATGGCGACTCTGTGGATCGTTGAATTGGCCACCTTTTATTTGTTGCGTGCGATACCTACTTTATCAACCACCACATATAGCGGCTTGTGACGGCGCTTAGTCGCTCTGTGCCTGACTTACCCTGAGTTTTTGTGCGAAGCCAAAGAACACGACCGGGTCCGATGCCCATAAACATCTGATTCCGGGCAGCGGAATCTGCTCAAACCGGTACTTGAGAATCAAACACTTGCGGTGAGGCGAATGGCAGGGTTTTTGGGTAGGGGAATCGGCAATCGTAGCCGCCTGTAGCTTGACGAGTCGCCATAGGCACGGTTAGGCCGTCCAAGTGGAACTGCCGCTTCCACGAACGTGCTTCTGCCGTAATCTTGATTCCTCGTGGTAAGGGTGTATTTGCTCCTCTATAACCTGCGTGGCTCCAGAAAAAAGTGGTACCATCGCCTGCCTGGACCAACCCCATGCCCATTGCCACGCGCACGTTTCACGTCTTTGTCAGTTCGACAATTGAGGATTTGAAACTGGAACGCGACGCACTCCATCGGCAGGTGTTTTTGCCGTTAGAGCAGTTCTGGGCCCTCGGCAGTTTCAGTTCTAGCCAATTGATCTTCGATGGGGTGTTCCCACCGAATCCAGCCTCGACCACCGCACGACGCGAATCTGCCTTGAGGAACTGCGTCGCACGCAAGAGATTTCCCCGCAACCCAACTTCCTGGTACTCCTGGGCAATCGATATGGCTGGAGGCCCCTGCCAGAAGAAATCTACGAAAGTCTAGCGGGAAGTTTCTTGCGTAACGTCTTTGCTGCGCGTCGGCTTGCGCTGAATCTTGCGGATCTCTTTGTTGATAATCCGTATCGCTTCGCGGCGCGAATCTCGTGGCTTAACCCCATTTTCAGCGAGAAGCTCAGCGAACTCGCTGTCGAAGTTCGCGATCTTCTCTTGCAGCGAGGCGGCATGCCTGGTGAAGATGGTTTGAAAGTAGCCTTTTCCCATGACTGCGCGCACCGATTCCGCCGCGAACCAATCGCCAACGTAGGTGTTGCTCGTGCCACGCACCGTACCATCCTCCATATCCCGCTGGATTGCGACCTGGCACATCCCGTCCGGCATCTGACGCAGGAATCGCTGCAGGCACTCCAAACGGACCCGTCGCGCCGGCTCCCCATACTGCTCGTATTGCAAGAAGGGAGCAATAATCAGCTTGCACCCCGATTTCTCTGCATGCCAGCTTAGCGCCCGCCGCTCTAGGCGCTGCAGACGGCAATGCTCATCGCTGCGTTTAGTCGCGCCATATCGCTCGCGCCAAACCTTGTGATTGATCGTCTCCAGCGGAATGTGGAATGAGCTGAGCGCGCCCTTTTGCCGCACCAACCCCGACTTTCCAAGCGTTCGCACATCTTCGCAGTAGCTTGCAATCATTGAGGCGCGCGCCTCTGGAAAATCGGCACACGCAAATAGCGCGCTTGTGGGATTTGAACTACGTTCAATCAGCCGCTCGATCGTTTCATCCGTGAGCAATTTCTCCAAACGGCGCACGGCCGAACCGGACAGCTTGCCATGTCGAATGTCACTTCTGCTTTGGGCTATTCGGATTGCGTGAAGATACTGGATCATCTCACCAGGAATTTCACCGATCGCGACAGGCAAAACTGGCACGTTGAGCGCCATGGCATAGCCGATCTCCTGATGCACCCAGTTCCGATGGCTCGCGGTAGGGGTCAGGATCGGTAGGAATACGTGAGCGTGCGCGATGAAATTTTTGATCTGCTCGTGAAAGCCTTGACCGTAAAGGAAGTGCTCGTCCCACATCGGCGACAGGCCGTTTCGTTTGAGGACCGCCTCGATCACCGTAACGAGCTTCAGATCTTGATGAGAGTAGCTGAGGAACACCCTGTAGCCAGGGTGTTCCCGCCGCCGCTCCACAAGGCCTGTCTTGCGCACTCGGTTCTCCTCTGGATGAGATGATACTCCGAAAAGTCGGGTAGTGAATCAATTCGATGTGGAGGCAATGCGGATCTGTGAGTAACCGAAGGCTGACGAATCCAGGCGGTCACTTGTACGGGGTATGCCGTTTCTCGTCAATGTGCCCGGCGCGGCGGGACCCGCGGCGATTACTAAACCCTTAGCGACTACTGGGGACCTATTCCGTCGAACCCGGTATCGGGAGAGTTTGCATAGTTACTGGTAGGAAGGGCTGTCGCCAGCTATCGATAAACACTGGACGACAAGGACGGACAATTTGAGAATCGACTCTTGGACGCTGTGGGCTCCCGGATTGCGACCACTCCACACTGAGAAAAGCGACGTTCATCTGAAGGCAATCGGCAACCGTCCGAGAACAGCGTCGCAGCCGATTGTGGGTACGATCGCTGTGCCGCTACGCTCGCAGTTCCCTGGCGGCCAGTTCGGTGCCGATCACACGGGCACGAATCTTCTCGAATGCCGTATCTCGCCCCGTCGAAATATCGTCGCCGAAGGGAGCGAATCCGCAGTCGTCCGTCGTGCCGAGTTGTGTCAAGGGGATGTATTCGGCGGCCTCGAGCACGCGGTCCCGCACCTCTTCGGGTGTTTCGACCCGGGGATCAATAGGATCAATGACGCCGACGAAGACCTTGTGGTCGAGTCGGGCATAGTCCTTGATCATTCTGAGAACCCGGGACCGGTTTTTCTCGCTCGCGAGCTGGATATAGAAGTTGTTCGCGTTGAGCTTGAAAAGTTCCGGCAGCAAGTCGGCGTAGTCCACGTCTGCACTGTGGGTGGCATCCTGATCGCCGCCCGGGCAAGTGTGAATGCCGATCCGAAGTCTCTCCTCCGCGGTAAAACGGCTCAGCACCTCGTTATTGAGGCCGATGAACTGTTGCAACAAATGCCCCGAGGGAACCAGCTTCAGAGACAGCCGGGCTTCGGTGAAGTCAATCTGCACCTTGTAGGCACCTCTTGCTAGGCAATCACGAACATCTGTCTCGGCTTCGCTGATAAGATCACTGAGGAATTCTTCTCGGGAGTAGCCGTTAATCCCTTCTTGAGGGTAAAGGAGACTTAATGCCGAAGCGGAGATGACGGCCTGCTTCAAAGGACTCCGCGTGTACTGTTTTGCAGTTTCCAGATAGGTCGCTGCATGGGTTTTGTAGCGAAAGGGCCCTGACGTCAGGCGAGGCAGTTGTCGCACGTGACCATCCGCAAAGGGAATTGAGACGCCGTCCGGCTCCAAGTTCGTAAGCCCGTGGATGGGATACGTGGCAAAGCTCGGCTTCGTCTGCTCCCCATCGGTGATCACGGGTGATCCAGTCACCTCAAAGCGCTGGATCGTATCGCGGAGCGCTTCCGCATAGAGCGCATCAAGCTTCTCTCTCGCGACGCCGCCCGCCTGAAACGCCCTGATCGCTTCGATCAACTGCAGTGGCCTGGGAATACTTCCAATGGGTTCCGTAGGAATTGGCATGGAGGAAGTTTATCCGAGGGCAACGTACATGTCAAAAAGCGGAATTCTTGTCAGAACTCCATTAGCATTGAATTCACGCAACCAAGATTCTTCGTAACTAGGGCCAGACATTGGCAAACCCTTGGCGACAAGGCAGGGAGCGCCGGGATAAACCGGCATGTTGTAGGGGATGCAAGAGCCCTACAGGAAAGGAGAGAGCGAATCCATCCTGACCCTGAGTCTTGCGGGGATCGCTGTGAGGCGATCGTCGAAGCGTAGACAAGGGCATCGGTGGGCCAGGTGATTGAGCTTCGAAAAGTCGCGAGATCGGAGTGCCGACCCTATCCTGTCTCAGGGGAAGGCAACACGGCGGGCCGCGATAGATCGCGAGCGGCCCGTCGGCTCCGCGTAGTCTAAGAGCCTGCGCACGCTGAGAAACAACATGCACGAGAACCAGGAGACCTCCAGGTTGTCTCGGTCCCACTGGGATCGAGGCCGGTCCGCGAAGGCGACAAGCCAAACGGCGGACATGCACGTTCTGGAGGAGTCGGACCGCGCCGTACAACCTGTGAACCAGCCAGGGAGGAGTAAAGCTGGGAGGGGCTGTAAACGAACTTCCGAGCAGAGCTGCAATTGAGAACTACCCGACGCCGCACCTTGGAGCAAATCAACGCCCTCGGCAACAGTGAAGCGGGAAAGGAACTGCCCCTTCTGACCGACCATCATCAGCGCCCGGAGACGTAAAAGTAGTAATCGGCTCGATAATCCACGCGGACCTCAATATTGAGATGCTCCTGATCGCAACCCGTAACTGGAGCGACTCCGCCCTCCGTGTCCACGCGTTGGATATAGAGCACCCTCCCAAATGTGCCGGCGCCTTCATGTGATTTCGCTTTGAGCAATAGCCAAGGAATGGCTCCGGCTTTGGGCGCTTCGGCCTTTTGTTGCACTTCACCCGTCACTTTGCTGCCATCACCTGCCTCCCACGTCGGGCCAGCATAGTGTCTGCCGATATTATTTCCTCGCTCATCGATTAAATCGGCCTCCGGCGCCTTAAAGCTCCATGCAAAACTGTTCGGGTCATTGGCGCTTGCCTTGCACGTATAGATCTGTACGCCGTGACCCTGCGCCTTGAGTAGAACCATCTGTCCCTCGGGCGCCTTCAGGCCGTCGGGGACGTGGGGTGGCGGAACGATCTCGTGCTTCCCCCCAACCATAGCAATCAGACAAAAAACGAACACGAGCGAACCCGCTTTGCTGCTGACGCTTGTGTTCATGGAAAAACCTCCCGCATGTGGCTTTCACAGTGTTTCCAAAGAATCGCGAAGGCGACAATATCGTATATTATCAGTGTTAGGAGCGAACCGCGTGGGCAGCGGTTTCGTCGCAGCGATTCTTCCAAGTACTCGTAAAGGTGTCCCTCCCGTACCAGCCGCTGGGAAGACGCCCCTCGCGGAAAACGCGACCTCGAGCATGGATTGCCCGCGATCAACGGCGCAGTGTAGACCCTTGTACCTCAAGTCCAGGATGGCGGGGGACTGCAAAACAAGCTGGTGCGTTGGGAAGCTTCCGCTGACATTGTTACTCACTTGGCCATTTCACCGGCAGTATGGTGAGTGCCCGTGGCTGACGGGCGAGATCATGAGCCCAGGACAAGAGACAAGGGCCAAATGCGCCAAGGGGTAGCCAGCCATTGGTTTGTTGGATGCCTCGTCCGTCTTTCGGCAGTGCGCAGCCAAGAAGTTGGTCGCAATCCAGGCGATCGGTGTTACGCTCAGCGTTTAGAGGCCAAAATGGAAATTCCGCTTAAAGTCTTCTGCGCACCCGCCCGCTACACTCAGGGTCCGCAAGCCACAGAGCAACTTGGCGCCGAGATCCGCAACCTCGGGCTTGAAGGACCGGCCTTGATTGTTGCCGGAGGCACCGCCATTCGCCTGCTCTCGGAGATTTGGGGAAAGACCTTCGCCGAGGTGGGGATGAGCTTTGAAGTCCTCCGGTTCGCCGGTGAGTGCACGGCGGCGGAAATCCGACGCGGCTGCCAGGCGGCGCGAGCCATGAAAGCACGGGCCGTGATTGGAGCGGGAGGCGGCAAAGTTTTGGACACGGTGCGCGCCATCGCCGCGGATCTCTCGCTTCCCGTAGTCAACTGTCCGACCCTGGCCTCCAGCGATGCTCCCTGCAGCGCCCTTTCCGTCGTCTACACGGAAGAAGGGAGCTTTGAAGAATACCGCATTTACCGTCGCAACCCGGATCTCGTCCTCGTGGACACAGCGGTCATCGCCAAAAGTCCCGTGCGGCTTCTGGTCGCCGGTATGGGTGATGCTCTGGCGACCTGGTTCGAGGCCAAGGTGTGCGTCCACGGAGGCGTGAAGAACATGCGCGGCGGAGCCTCGACGCGAACCGCTCTCGCGCTGGCTGAGCTTTGCTACAAGACGCTCCTGGAAGACGGGGTGGCCGCCATCGCCGCACTTCACCAACAGGAGCCTAACGATTCGCTCGAACGCCTCGTGGAAGCGAACACCTTGCTTTCCGGCCTCGGTTTTGAATCTTCCGGGCTTGCCGCTGCCCACGCCATCCATAACGGCCTCACCACCGCACCGGGCACCCATGGCTACATGCACGGCGAAAAAGTTGCGTTCGGGCTTATCAGCCAGCTCATGCTCGAGGCGCAGCCTCGGTCCGTTGTCGACGAAGTCCTGGGATTCTCGGAGAGCGTGGGGCTTCCTATCACCTTCGTCGAGATCGGCATAGGCAACCCCTGCCAGGAACTGCTCGAACGGGTGGCAAAGCGCGCCACCGCTCCGGGCGAGACCATACACAACGAGCCGATCACGGTAACGCCGGAAGGGGTGGTGGAAGCAATGCGGGCGGCCGATTCCGCCGCCACCTCGTTTCGAATATCCATGCCGAGGCACGCTCGCCCCTAGGGCGATGGGTTACGTTACGCGATGCCCTCGGTTGTCTGGACTTCGGCGAAGGGGGGCTCGTATGAGAACGTAGTCTGCGGGGCCCTGCCAAAGGGCTGCTGTCATACTGGTCTTGCGATTGGCGGCGAGGGTCCTGCCACGCTGGGCACTTGAACGTATTACGACCTACCCGCACATGTGGCGACCGCGATCCCTCTGTTCAGCAAGTCCCATGATTGCAGACAGGTGGTCGCCCACCCGTCGAATCGCCCATATTGGGCCGGTTCGGATTCCGGCAGGGAAGGGCGTTTATCGTTCCCAATCCGGCGAAGTACCCACTCAGCATAATTTCCGACTGCACCGTTCGATCGCTCTGCGCACCTTGACTTTTTCTCGAAAGCGCGCCTCCGATAAAGCGTCCACTGAGGTCTTCACCTCTTGTGACTCGCCGCACAGTAATGCATCTTGTATCGGCGCCTTCATCGCTGCCCAATCCCAAGTCCATATCCCCGAATTGCTCCCCCATCAGTGGAAGACAGCCCGGCCAGCCGCCTCTCCATCCCAACCCTCCTTCACGTCCTGCCACGAGCACATCGGCCTTCGGCGCTGCTTCAGTTTGAGGGGGAGGCAGCCCCACCAGGGCAATGGGTGAGATGAGCTCACCACTGCAGCAAGATGACTGATCTGTCTTTTCGATCCCTTAATTCTCCGCGCGTCCTCATCCCACTTCGTCACTGTTTGCTGAATGTAACCACAGTTGGCCAGATGCCAGCCCAGGGCGGCGGCAGAAAGCTCTGCGATTCCTGATCGACCGCAGACTTTAACGGCCCCGGCAGCGGATGCTTCTCCCGGAACTTCCGGAAATAGTCCTCCCGCATCATCTTCGGCCAGCCGAAAACCGAGCAACTCTTCCGTACAGGTCGCGTATCTTAAGGCTAAAGGTAAGTACCGGACTCCTCAATCCCCACCAGAGTCAAAGCCATAGGCAAGCATCGAAAACAATGTCTCGTATGACCAGCGTGCCCTCCGTGCCGAAGATCGCCAAGTCGCGCGGGATGGAAAGGACGAAAAAGACGGCTACGACGGAGGCGGTTAGGCGTAGAATTGCGGTCGGCCGGGATGGCAAAACGGAAATCTTGGCTTAAGCAAGGAGGAATTATGTCCAGGCAAGAAATTTCCCGGCGCGAATTCATGGGGCGCACCGTAAGGGGCGCGGCAGCGGCCAGCCTGGGATTTGGATCCCCAGCGCTTGGCCGGGTGGCGTCACCCAATGAAAAGATCACAGTGGGCGTGATCGGGGCCGGAATCCGCGGACTCGAAAACATGCAGAGCTTGTTGAAGGCGGGCGCGAATGTGGCCATGGTCTGTGACCTTTACGACGGCCACTTCCGTCGCGCGCTAGAGATCCAGGCCAATACACCGACGACGCGCGACTATCGCCAGGTGCTCGATCGCAAGGATATCGACGGCGTGTTGATTGCCACTTCCGACCACTGGCACAAGCCTATTGCCGTCGAGGCCATGAAAGCCGGCAAGGATATATACTGCGAAAAGCCCATGACGCATACCATTCCCGAAGCGCTCGAGATGGTGAAGGTGTCAAAAGAGACCGGGCGCGTGGTGCAAGTGGGCAGCCAGAGCCTAAGCATGCAATCCACGGCTTGGGGCAAGCAGCACCTGGATGGGGGCGACATTGGCAAGGTCTTCATGGTGCAGTGCGAGATTTATCGGCCTGACCCCGTGGGCGCGTGGAAGTATCCCGTGCCACCGGACGCCACGCCGCAGACGGTCGACTGGGAGCGTTACCTGGGCAGCGCACCCCAGCGGCCTTTCGACGCCGCGCGCTTCTTCCAGTTCCGCAACTGGTGGGACTTCGGCACGGGTATTGCCGGCGACGAGTATGTCCACCTGCTCTCGCGTGTTCACTACTTGATGAACATCCAGTATCCCTTGAGCGCCGTCGCCAATGGCGGCATCTACAAGTGGACCGGCGACCGCGAGGTGCCCGACATCCATAACACCCTTTACGACTACGGCGCTTTCCAGGTGGTGGTGATGGCGAATCTCGTCTCCAACTGGGACGGCGGCGAGATTGTGCGCTTTATGGGCGACAAGGGTACGGTAGTGCTCACCGAGGAGTCCGCGCAGTTCAAGCCATACGATGAGGAGTGGGAGTTCGATTATCCGCTGGAGTCCTGGCCCAAGAACACCAAAGATCCCTTCATCGCCGCGCACAAGGGTGACCCGACCGCGGATATTGGCACCTACGCCAGGCAATCGCGTCGCCAGCCCGCGTCAATGCAGCAGGCCGCCGAGGGCACCGAGGATCACATACGCAACTGGTTTGAGGCCATCAAGACGCGTAAGCAGCCGATCGAAAACGTGGACTTCGGCTGCGGTACGGCGGTGGCGTGCCACATGGCAAATATCTCTTACCACGAAAAGCAGCGCGTGTTCTGGGACGCGGAGAAGGGGCGGCTAACCGGCGAAAAGGGCCCGGTAGATATGTACTGGCCGGGCGGCGAGAAGGCTGCGAGGCAACCCCGGCACCACGAGACACCGTCAGGCTGAGCGGAGCACAGAAGGGTTTCCGCTCCGCGTACTCCCGCGGACGCAGGTCCCTGCCTAACGATTGTATTGGGGTGTGATGTCGTGCGGGCCCTTCCAAACCATATCGCCGCGCGACAGAACGGATTCATCCGGTCGGGGCTTCGGAGGAAGGAACCGGAACTGAAAGTTTGGCGTCCCGCCTGCATGTTTCAAATTTCACGTCTCTCTTGCAATCAACGATTCAGCGGTGCGGAGCGAGCAACGAAGTCCACAGTCACAGGTCAGGAGAAACCGGTGATCGTGTGATCTAACTTCATCTCATGGGCCGATGGCCTGATTATTTGTTCACCCGATACCCGCGGCTCCCCTCATGAATGATCTGCCCCGGGGCGAGTTAACGGAGATACTTCAGGGTCTCGTCGATGAGTCTCTGGGTGCCGGCGTAAGGCTCACCGTTGCCCTCCCATTCCATGGAGAAGTACCCGCGGTAACCTTGCGCCTTCGCGATCTCAAAGCACTTGGCAACATCGACGGTGTGGAACCTTCCGCTATCGTCGCCTTCTTCATCCTTCATATGCGCAATATTATAAGCGTGCTTGAACATGGCTTCCATCGCGCGATTGTTGAAGTCCTGGTCGTGGGTCATCATGGAATTGCAGAAATCCGGCAAAGCGTGCAGGTAGGGGTTGTTCACTTTCTCGATGACCCTCACGATAAAAAAGGGGTCTTCCGTGCGGTTGTCGTCGTTCTCCAGCGCCACGACGATGTTCTTGGCCGCGCCGTATTCGGCCAGTTGAGTAAGGCTCTGGGCGGCGCGGTCAACGTCGGGAGTCAGTTTGGCAGGGCCTTCAAGATGGGTGCGGATGCTGGGCGAGCCGATCTCGACAGCGATGTTTACCCATTTTTTGCCATTCTCCACCGCCCTCCTGCGCTTGGTGGGGTCCGTGTCGTAGTAGCTAGCGTTCACGTCACAGGGGATATCCACCACGTGACAACCGGCCTTTTCCACCGCCGCGCGAAACTTCGTGAGGTAAACCGCATCCGTCGAAGGAAAGTGCTGGTCCAGGGGTTCAATGTTGTAAACGCCAAAGCGCTTTACGACCATGGCGGGAAACTCCGTCAGGGTCATACCCGGCAACTTCAGATCGCGGGCCCACTTGTTGGCAGGAGCCTCAATGAACATGCGGAAGGGCCAGGAGGCCACCGCGATGCGCTCGCGGGGCTGGGTGGGAAATGTCAATTGCGGCTCGGTGGCCGGCCAGAGAGTATCATTCCAGTCAAGCGTGGCTGCGCCCGCAGCCAGAACACCCGAGTCCTTGAGAAACTGCCGACGGGTGTTCTTATACATAAGCTCGTTACTCCTCAGCAAATCGTTCGTGCGAATGAATCCGCTCCGTGACGCATCCGAGGTGATACACCAGGATTTGCGTTTTGCCATCCTGGCCGACATCCATTCTACGCCCAACCACGTCTGTTGCCGCAATGTGTGACGCCAAAATCTCATCCGCGACGAAACCTGCCATGATTGGTCCTCGCCGCAGCTTGGAAAGAGAGCCTAACCCCGGTCAAGAGTTGCTTTGAGGAGCGCGATCGGGTGGGAACCAGTGTGTACGCCCGTGCAGCGTGTTTATATTATTATGTTAGTCCCGGAAGCCGTCCGTTGACCGGTTTTGACCCGTCCACCATTGATCGGTTTTGGGATGACCGCCGAAAGCGATCAGTTCGAGAGTCTGGGTGCAGCTGGTGCGACCACACCTTCGCCGTGAGCGGAGGGGTTATTCTGAAGTTTGTCAAGCCGCGGTCAGTAGGGGAATTTCATGTTGCGCAGGATGGCCTGGAAACGTGGGTCCGCCAGAGGTTCCTCAAGTTGGAGGTGAGCACACTCAGCCAGAACCGTACCTCCTAAGGACTGAAAACCGTGACAAATCAGCAGTGTCACCCTTGCTCACAACCTGGGCAATGTGCACGGAGCACGCGAAGGCGGTCCGGCTGATTCTGTAACTTACATACCGAAGCGTGCTGTCGCTCGGAAAACTGTTGCTATGCCCTTATCCCATCTATGATTTTCACCTGATCGAATGCGTGGCGATCGGATTGGGAATGAAAAGTCGCCTACCCATCAACGGGCGCACAGGCTGAACTCCGGCGCGGAAGTTCGTTTCAGGAGCAATCTGTTTGGGCTGTGCGAAGGTCTGCTTTCACCGGCTACAAACGCAGAATTTGCCACTCGGCACCCTCATCCCTCATTGCAGCCGAGGGGGTGAGATCCGGTCTCGGCTGAACCCTATGCGCCAGAATAGGCGAGTACGAGGTTGCTCAAGCAGAACTTTACATTCCCCGGGCGAATTTGGTGAGTATGACGACTCTACGCTTAGACGGCTCCTCCGTTTTTACTCTCTCCGATACCCGGGTAATTGAAAGCATGAGAAGTCCGGAAGTTTCTGGCGTAGACTTGGGGTCAGCCGGAGATAGCCATGGACATCGGGACTGGCAACCGACCCTCGGGAACGGCAGGCCGTGGAGGTACAGCCGACTCACGAACCGCAAGTCTCATCGAGGGTCTTGGACTCAGGTTCAGGGAGACTATGGCAGGGTATTTTTCGCCCGGCGAAACGGATGCCGCACGAGGCGCCGAGCTTGGACGAGTGGAACAGAACCAGCTCAGATTCGACGTCGAGATTCGGATTAATGACTTGGGTCGCTTCGTTAGAATCTCAGAGCATACGGCGGAGTTGACGGGAACCGTCACCTGCGCACGGCTTGGCGGCACAATCCCAATCCGCGATGGAGTATTCAATCTCTTTACCGTCGATGAAACCACCGGCGTTCGCGAGATGGTCTATTCGTTCCGTTTCACAGCAACTGATGGTGTGACTTACTTTTTACACGGTACAAAGCAGATTCATGCTGTGGCCGGCGAGTCGAACGTTCTTGCCGACATGACTCATCTCTCCACCACGGTCTACCGGGGTAAGGACGTGCATGCCCCGGTCTACGGTACCGGCGTTCTCGTGTTCAACTTGGCTGACGCACCGGGACTCGTCGCAGGGATGACCGTCGAAAACGCCCGTACTCCCTGGCAGAAGGTAGCTGCCTATACTGCCTTCGCATCCTTCGCTTGGGGAGCCTTGCGCGATGAGTACTTACGATCGTGGCGTTTGTTTTACGACACGAGCTACGAGAATCTCGTCCTCACAGGGGATCTTCAGTCCGGGAACTCGACTTGCCCGTTCTTTATGTTCTCGGGAGTTCACGAGCGGGGATTCCCCTGGGGCGACACCGGCATCTTCTGGGACTTTGTGCTCGTGGTCGGCAATGGCCAGGAGGAATGGGAACGATATGCGGTTACGGACCTTGTCCTCGACGGCCTGGAGCTTGACGTCGCGCGGGGCGTGTATCGCTACCATGGTCCAATTTTTGCGCTTCAGGAGGGTTACTCGACGTCATTTTCCTCCATGCGTTGCAGGGACCCATCGCTGGTGCCGCTCGAGGCAGATATTGAAATCGACTTTGAGGCCCGGCCTTACGATGCTGTGGCTGTCTCGTTTCCTCTTGTGCCTAAGCTGGTGCGAAGACTTTCTTCGGATCTCGCGAAAGCACTCCGCGACGAACTCCCTGGCGAGAATCCTCTCGGCATTTACATCAACCCTCACTCGGTAACAGTCCGATCCGGCCACCTGGGCTTGAAAGGCCCGATCAAGGGGTCCCATGCCCGGTCATGGTCCATCGTTGTAGAGTCCAGCGCCGGCGAGGCAGAACGCGGCACCTTTCGAAACTTGCGCGAGCCCAAAACGCTCTACGGTTACCTCTGCGCAGTGCGCCCCCGTGCGCGCTCAGCGCGGGTGCAGATTCACTCTTCCACGCTGCGCGATGAGAAAGAGCACTGGGTCAAAGATCGGATCGAGGCCTTCCTGGGCACGGTGGTGGCCCGAACAGCGTCTTCCGAAATGTTGATGGAGGATGGCCACCTCACCGTAAGGTCCCTCGCTCCCGCGGGTAACCCCAGGACGCGTGCTCCGATTCTAAAAAAGGTGGGAGTCCCGCTGATCGAGGTGAATAACGACCAGTTCCCAACCGGAGTTTTCGTGCGGCGCATCGATCGTGTCCAGGACCCTTCCGGCGAAGAATGCCTGGCACTTGAGGAGGACATGTCCCTCCTACGACTCGAGCCCATCGGAACCGACCGTCGAGTGACCGTAGCAAGTATCGTGGACGAGGACAAGTTCCTGGCACTCGACCGGGTACTGGAAGCCACGGGTTTTGATTCCACCCTGGACGCAAAACTCGCCTCCTCAGGCAAATCGCGTGAGCACTTCTTGATCGCGATCAAGCCGAACTTTATGTTCGCCTACAGCCGGCTCGACCCGACGACTTATACCGATCCCGAACTCGTCCATCACCTTGTTCGACGGCTTCGCGCTCGAGGTTACGCGAACCTCAAGGTGGTCGAGGCGCAATCCACCTATGGGCAGTTTTTCGACCACCGCGCGGTTCGGGACGTCGCGTCGTATCTCGGCTACGACGGAATTGCCGGCTATGAGGTCGTGGATATGACCCTCGACGCCGACGAGGAGCGCTTCCTCGGCCCCCACCTGGGGGTCCACCCCGTGTCGCGCACTTGGCGCGAGGCCGACTTCCGAATCTCCTTCGCCAAAAACAAGACCCATGCCTACTCCTACTACACGCTCACGCTGAAATGCATTTACGGGGCCTTGCCACTGCCGAACAAGTTCAAGGAGTACCACTGCACGCGTGGCATCTACCAGACAACGATCGAATACCTGGCGGCCTTTCCTGTTCACTTTGGACTGATTGATGGCTACGAATCCGCCGATGGCCCCTTCGGCATTTTCGCAGATCCCAAGCCCAATCCGACGAAAACGTTAATCGGCGGGGCAGACCTGGTTGCGGTGGATTGGGTAGGCGCGACCAAAATGGGAATCGATCCCATGATCAGCCCCCACATGAAGTACGCAGTCGAGCGCTTCGGGAAACCGCGCATAGAGTTTGTGGGCAATCCGACTCCCTACCGGCCGTGGTTGAACGTCCCTGTGGCGCTGGCTCTCTTTACCAACAAGGGCGTGGACGCCGACTGGAATTTTGGCAATCTGATGTACGCCGCCGCAGCGCAGATGGACGAGAGCTACTTCCATTACAAGGTGCGAAAGTGGTACATGCCGCTCCTCCGCCGGCTGACCCTGCCGTTACGCCGTACATTCTTCGTCCGGACGGGAGAAAACCCTACGGCGGCAAACCGATTCTTTAGTTGGCTGTTCTACAAGATGGGATTTTGAATCGCGTGCTCATGGCCGGTTTTGCAGCGCCACGGGATTCTGCTTCTTCGGAAGGAGCAGGCTTGATGGCTGTTTGCCGTTAAATATTATCCCCACAGGTATCATACTTCAGTAGGCCTCATCCACGGTCCAAACGCTTTCGAACGTCTTCCCGCGAAACCCTCAGTAGATATTGGGAGATATTTAGGAGACCGTAAGGTTCGAGACGCCACCGAGAAAAGTGCACAGGAATTCGCCTACCCACCACTTGTGTTTGCCGGTCGGGCCGTTAGCGCCCGAATCGTGGCGTCCACTCCCACAATGGCCCGGCCCTCGCGGCGACGAACAACCCTTCGGCTCAATACCGATGCGGTCATTGACAGCACACCGGCGAAATACCTTTCCAGCGGATATACCGGCGACCCCTGTCCGGTCATCGACGGCGCACTTGACCCAGTTAGGGACCGGCACCGTTCGGACTCGCCCGCCCTTTCCGACTAAGTCCACAATCGCCAAATGCTCCTCCCTTTTCTGTAGACGCTCGATGGCAAGGTGAGCCGATTCTCAACGGCGAAGCCCACCGCCAAGAGAGAGCGCGAGAATGGCACGGCTGCGCTTTCCCCAGATGGGACGGTTACGATTCCCGCTCAGGATTCCGCCTGGGAAGTCGCCTTCCCATCGACTGGCTCACCGCTTGGGCTGGATTCAGGCGTGGAAGGGCGTTTCTCGTTCCCAATCCAGTCGAGCATCCTCTTAGCAACGCTTCCGTATCCATCGTCGCTCGCTCGGAACTTCGGATTGCCCCTCCGGATTCGTCGATAAACACAAGGCTAGCGGCGAGGCAGGATATGTTTCCTCTAACCTTGCTTTCGCGGGCGTGGAATAAAGGCCCGGCGAAAAGCACGCGCAGAGGGTTGGGGAGAGGTGCTTATGCCAGACATCGCGCGCGAAAACTGACCCCTGCGTGGACCGAGGCAACAAGGAGTGGTGCAAACCCGCCTGACAGTTGGGTAGCGGTGCAGTTTGCAACCACGACAAAGTCGAGTGGAGATAAATGTGCTAGGTGAGTTGATCGCCAAAAGGAAGTCGTGCTTCTATTTAGTGCTATCGTCAAATTTTTCGAGAATGCGGTCGGCATGTTCCAGAAACTTCGTAAGTTCGATCAATCCCTTGACAAGTTCCGCTGCAAGAGGGTCACCCGATTTAACGTTTAAGGCGTACTGAAAGTGTTTCTTCGCCGTCTGTAGGGAAATATTCATTTCCTGACCTCCTAACTACGGTATGATTGATGGAAAGACTAAAGGCCCCATCGTAATCCGAAAGTAGCTTGGGGGTGTGTCTAATGCAACCACATTATGGCAGGCGGAACTCCTCAATCCCACCTGAGAAGAACTAATTCGGAACAAAAACCGGGTCCCATGGCGGCCAGCAAGGAATATGTCCCTGCCTCCGGGCGCCGCCGTTTGAAAACTTCCTCAAGCACCAGGAGCACGGAAGCTGAGGAAAGGTTGCCGACTCTGCGCAGGCACTCCCATGACGCTCCCATCTCCTCTTTCGACAACCCCAGCGCAGTCGCGCTTGCCTCAAGGATTTTAGGGCCGCCAGGGTGCAGGATCCATCGGCCGATGTCCTTGCGGGCCAGGTCATGGTCAGCCAGGAAAGCGTCCACGTCTTGACCGAGATGATCCACAATCAGTTGCGGCAGTGTGGGAGAGAGCAGAATCTGGAAACCTTTTTCCGAAATGTCCCAGCCCATGATGTGTTCTGTCTGCGGATAGAAGACGGATCGCGTGTCTAATATGTTTGCTCCCGCGTAACCTCTTTCCGCGCCCGCCACGATCGCCGCTGCCGCGCCATCACCAAACAGCGCCGAGGAAATCAGGTTGGCCATGGAAACATCTTCTTTCTGGAGAGTCAGCGAGCAGAGTTCCACCGAAAGCAGCGCGGCAACATGATGGGGAAAGGCGCGCACGTAATCCGCTGCGCGCGCAATTCCGGCGGCGCCTGCCACGCAGCCCAATCCAAAAATGGGAACGCGCTTGATATGCGGCGACAGACCCATGCGATTAACCAGGCGCGCGTCAAGCGAGGGACTGGCGATACCCGTGACCGAGACCACGAACAAAGCGTCGATTTCCTGAGGGGTAAGCCCCACGCCCTCCAAGGCCCGGCAGAGCGCTTGTTGGCCCAGATCCTTCGCGCACTCAATCCAGGCATTGTTGGCCTGTCCCCACGTCGTCATTTCGTAATAAGCGTCCGCCGGCAGTGCCAGAAATCGGCCGTCAATTTCGGCGTGCGCATGCATCCGATCCACCACTTCGGGATTTTTGAGACGGCCACTCCAGAACTTCTTTAACCCCGCACCGAGAGAATCCTGCGGGTAATAATGCTTGGGGAAGGCGCTGCCGACGCTCGCAATCACCATATCGTTATTTTGCCCGCGACTCTGACATAGATGTAGCATCTACTGGAGCCGCGAGAGTTCTCCTCTGTAGACCTGGATTTCCATTTTTTCCCCGGTTTCCAGCCAGCCTATCACAGGTCGTTAACTTTTGATCCTCCAAAGTAGAGGTCTTTGACACTTGTTCTGCGCAAGCCGTCTTTTGGCTCCGGGCGGTCAACAAAGCCACAACCCCTTCAACGAACCAGCCCACCGGAGCGACGAATCAGGCATCCCATTTTGAAGCGGGTTCTCCTCCTTACGCGGCCAATGATATGATTTCTGGTGCACATGAGCTCTCCTGCGGAAAGACTCGACTGGCGCCTGATGCGCCAAATGTTCAGGATGATTGCCCCACGCTACGACTTCGCCACGCGCGTATTCTCTTACGGCATGGACAGGAGCTGGAAACAGCTCGGCGTGCAGAAGGCTTCTTTGCCGAACGGTGCGATGGTCCTGGACCTGGCGTGCGGCACGGGTGACTTTTCCCAAATCGTCCTGCAATCACTGCCCGGCGCGAGAGTGGTCGCCGTTGACCTTACCGAACAGATGCTTGACGTGGCGCGGAGGCGCAGCCGGACCGAGGTGGTCTGCGGCAACGCTATGGCGCTGCCTTTCGCCGATGGGTTGTTTGATTGCGTCTTCGTGGGCTACGGCCTGCGCAACTTCCCCGACTTGACCACAGCGCTGGGGGAGATTCATCGCGTGACTCGGCCCGGCGGCTTGATGGTGAGTCTGGATTTCTTCCTGCCCACGAACCGGCTCTGGCGCATAACTCTATCTTGGATATTTGTACACCCAAGGCGCGTTCTGGGGCTTGCTGCTGCACGGACATCCCCGCCTATACACGTACATTCCTGACTCGTTGCGGAGTTTCATTTCCATAGAGGATTTGTCCTCGTTATTGCGGCGAACGGGATACGCGCAGGTTGATGCGCGCCCTTATATCTTTGGCGGTATCGGACTGCATTGGGGAGTCAAGAGATAGTACCAGCGTGTAACCATGGTCAGCACCGTCCTGGCCGCGGGCTTTTCTCGTACCGATACTCCAGCGGCAACTGCAGGTGATCAATCTGGACGGGGCACACCTCTATCGTCGTCTTGTCCAACGCAGAATTGTAGTAACTCAACTCCCGCTAAGCTTCCGGCCGCTTAAGCAGCCCCTCCCGCACGGCATTTAGCAATTCCCGCCGGCTATGCCCTCGCCATCAAGGGAGGACCCACGGTCAAAACTGCAATGACCGCGGCCACTCGAACTCAAAGAGCGCAACTAACCTCCGCGTTAGCACACATTCCGCTCGTGGGCGTAGCCGGGTTTGGGATTCGGCTTGAAAGTCGCCTTCCCATTGGCAATCCCGGCGTTTGGCTGGATTCCGGCGCGGGATGGGCGTTTTTCAGGCCGAATCCGGCCATAGTGGTGGGTTGGGGCTGTTATCGACAGACATAGGTAGACCCTTGGCGGCAAGGCAGGACCTATTTCCTCGAACCCCGTTACAGCCTTGGGCAGAAAAGAGAAGGTAGAATTATGCAACCTAAATGATGAAAGAAGCCTGGCTGAGTTAAGCGAGGATTTTCTTCACCACGTTTCCTGAAACGTCGGTGAGGCGAAAGTCGCGACCCTGGAATCGATACGTTAGTTTGGTGTGCTCTATGCCCATCAACGAGAGGATGGTCGCGTGGAGGTCATGCACGTCAACCGGATCCTCGATCGGGTTGTAGCCCAGCTCGTCAGTCTGGCCAAGCGTAACGCCGGGCTTGATGCCCCCTCCTGCCATCCACATGCTAAAGGCACGCGGGTGATGATCTCGCCCCAGGAATTTCGAGCGATTCCTTTCCTCGTTCATCGGGGTGCGGCCGAACTCGCCGCCCAACACCACCAGCGTCGAATCAAGTAGCCCGCGCTGCTTCAAGTCATTCACGAGCGCGGCAGCGGCCTGGTCGGTCTCGCGGCAGAGGCTCGAAAGGCGGTTTACGATGTCGTCATGCGCCGAGGTCCCGTGGTTGTCCCATCCGCGATGATAGAGCTGGACAAACCGCACTCCGCGCTCGACCAGCCGGCGCGCCAGCAAGCAATTGTTTGCGAACGATTTTTTGCCCGGTTCAGTTCCGTACGTCTCCTGAACGGATTTGGGCTCCTTGGAAATATCCATCAGGTCCGGCACGCTCGATTGCATGCGGTAGGCCATTTCGTACGAAGCGATTCGGGTGGTAATTTCCGGGTCGCCCACGCTTTTCAGGTCCATCTCATTGAGGTCTTTAATCGCATCGAGCGATTGGCGGCGCACCTCAGGAGAAACTCCTGCCGGGTTGGTAAGGAACAACACCGGGTCCCCTTGTGAGCGGAACTGAACGCCCTGATAAACCGTGGGGAGAAACCCGCTTCCCCAGCAAGCCTTCCCTCCATCGGGATCGCTTTCACCCGAGAGCAATACCACGAAGCCCGGCAGGTCACGACACTCGCTGCCTAATCCGTAAGTGAGCCACGATCCCATGCTGGGCCGGCCGATAATCTGAAAGCCGGTATTCATGAAAATCTGGGCGGGGGCGTGATTAAACTGCGTGGTGTGGACGGACTTAACGATGGCAATGTCATCAGCGATCTCGCCGAGGTGCGGCAATAACTCGGAAATTTCGGCGCCCGACTTGCCCCATTTTTTGAATTCATACGGCGAGCCGAGCAGCTTCGGAACGCCGCGAATAAATGCGAAGCGCTCGCCCTTCAGCATTGATTCTGGAATGTGCTCACCGTTGAGTTCCTGGAGTTTCGGCTTGTAATCCAGCAAATCTACTTGTGACGGGGCTCCTGCCATAAAGAGGTAGATGATGCTCTTCGCCTTGGGCGCAAACATCGGCGCGCGGGGTGCGGTGGGATCAGCAGTCTTACTGGTGGATTTCCCCGCGAGATCCGTGCCAGCGGCGAATAACGACCGGTTTAGCATTGCGGTGAGCGCCGTCGCGCCGATGCCAAAGCCCGCTTGCTTAAAGAAATATCGACGAGTGATGGACTGCAGCATGTCTTGCATTGGGCTTGATGGATTATTTTTCATAACGCTTTCTATTTGCGACAGTTTTATTTTTTGCCCTTTCCGCCGGCCTTTCGCCCATTTCCGCCCGAGACATTCCTCGGTACTTCATGTTGCTTTCAATGCCCGATTGCAGCCTCTTTGCCGCAGGCCATCATAACGCTATTCTTTGGTGATGGTCTCGTCCAAATTCAGCAGTACGTTCGCAACCATCGTCCAAGCCGCCAAATCTACGTCTGCGGGGGCGGCGGCCGACGCAGGGGCAGTACTTGCCCCTTTCGCGATTGGACCTCCGAGCACTTCGGCCGCCGCTGTCGGATCGCCCTTATAATTTTCTAGCTGTTGGCGATAAAACGCCACAACTCGTGCCAGCTCATCTTGGGTGGGCTGTCGGCTGACGCACAAACGGAAAGCGTAAGACGCGCGAGCCTGAGGGTTGGAAACCGCTTCCTTCCTAACCCGTACCGCCAGGGCTCGCGCCGCCTCGAAAAACACCGGGTCATTCAAAGTGGTCAGTGCTTGCAGTGGCGTGTTCGTCCGCACGCGGCGCACGGTGCAGAACTCCCGGCTGGGCGCGTCGAATGTAAGCAAACTGGGGTAAGCGGAAGTCCGTCGAATAAAAGTATAGACCCCACGCCGGTAGCGGTCCTCACCGGAACTTTCCACCCATTTGTCAGAACTGTAAGGCTGGCCCCAGACGCCTTCGGGCTGGTAGGGAAAAACGCTTGGCCCGCCGATCTTCGTGCTGAGCAATCCACTCGCTGCCACCGTAATGTCGCGCACCGTCTCAGCGTCGACGCGAAAGCGTGGACCGCGCGCCAGCAATTTGTTATAAGGATCACGCTCCGCCAGCGCTGGCGTCACATGCGAGGACTGTCGATAAGTGGCGGAAGTCACAATTGTGCGTTTGATCCTCTTCATGCTCCAACCCTCGCGCATGAATTCCGTGGCCAGCCAGTCCAAAAGTTCAGGATGCGTAGGCAAGTCACCTTGGGTGCCAAAATCTTCGGCGGTTTCCACAATGCCGTGGCCAAAAATCTGTTCCCAAAAGCGATTTACGGTCACGCGCGCCGTCAGCGGGTTGTCCTCGGAAACTAACCACTGTGCGAGTCCCAAGCGGTTCGGCATCGCGCTCGGCGGCAGCGAACCGAGGATGGCGGGAACGTCCGCGTAGACCTGCTCGCCCCGGCTCAGATAAGCGCCGCGAACGTGCAGGTAAGTCGAAGGCCGCAAAAAGCCGGGCCTCTCGCGAACGATGAGCGCGGTGGCAATGCCGAGTCCCTGTAGGTCCTTGTTGAGTTTGGCCATTTGGTCGCGCGCCGGTTGCAACTGCGGCGCCATAGAGCGATAAGCCGCCGCAAGCTGGTTCGCCTGTTCGCTTGAGCGCGTGGCTGCGGGTAGGTCGAGCACGGGCCGCAGCCGCGCCGACAGTTGAACCGACTTCAAGGGGTCCGCCATACTCGTAATCGAAAGCCGGAAGCAGCCGACGTTGCGCGCTGCGTGCAGCATCCGGTGCTTCAGCCGGATGGTAATCAACGTCCCGCCTTGCCAGCCGAAGGGCTTCCCGGGAACCAAGACTGCTTGCCGCCGTTTGACCGCACTTGAAAGCGAATCGTCAATGGCCCAGCCATGCAGGCCTTCTTCTTTATCCTCCTTATCCACGATGCGCTTGATCTCGTAGCCGCCCTGCGCTTCGTCCGCATCGGCGGCCTTCCATTGGATCACCTGCGTCGCGCCTGTGCCGGTGGCCGGGCGAGTTTCTATCTCGAAATCGCTCAAAAAGAAATTGCCTTCGGGATCGCGCCCGGGGCCGCCGTTCGGCAGGCTCGGGTCGCTCAGCACTTCAATGCGCACTCCTGTAATGCCGCTGCGATCGGTGCGCGTCTGAATGGTGTACGTATCCGCGTCAGGATTCTTTCCGCCAGCCAGAACCGAATGATTGGGTAACAGCGTAAGCGTCGCCCCGCCTTGCGACGCGACGCGGTCAGGGACGAGCACCGTCCATTGCCCCTCAGCCGCCTTCATTTCTCCTTCCCACCTGGCCTGCGCCGCCGCGAGTTCGGGCGTACCCGTGTCAATTACGGACTGAAGGCTTGCGATCTCCGCTCGGATTTTCTTCGCCTGTTTGTCCTGCTCGGGAGTGGGCAGTTCGAGGTCGGGTTCCTGAATGTGACCCTCACCCTGACCCAGGTTCAAATCCTTATATTCAACGTTGTCATAGAAGGCGAGTAGCTTGTAGTAATCCTTTTGTGTCACCGGATCGAACTTGTGGTTATGGCATTGCGCGCAGCCCACGGTCAGGCCCAGCCACACAGACCCCGTCGTGTTGGTCCGGTCGATCAACGAATACCATCGGTACTCCTGGTGATCGACACCTCCTTCCTGGTTGAGCATAGTGTTGCGATGGAATCCGGTGGCGATCAACTGGTCGGTGGTGGGATTCGGCAGCATGTCGCCCGCAAGTTGCTCGATTGTGAATTCCTTGAATGACATATCCTGATTCAAGGCTTTGATAAGCCAGTCTCGATATTTCCAGGCGACGCGCAAATTGTCTTTCTCATAGCCGTTCGAATCTCCGTAGCGTCCCAGATCGAGCCACGGCGCCGCCCACTTCTCTCCATAGTGGGGTGAAGCTAGCAATCGGTCCACGAGTTTTTCGTAAGCGTCCGCACTTTGGTCCGCAACGAAGTCATCCACCTCTTGCGGCGTGGGAAGAATGCCAATCAAGTCCAGAGACACGCGGCGGATCAGCGTCGGCTTGTCAGCCTCGGGAGAGGGTTCGATCCCCTCGCGTTCCAGGCGCGCCAGGACGAAGTTATCGATCGGATTGCGAACCCACGCGACTTGCTTTACCGGGGGCCGTTCCGGGCGCTCCGGCTTGATGAACGACCAATGCTTCGGGGGTTTGCCCGCCGAATTCCCCGCTGCATAGCCCGAAAGTAAGGCTTGGTTCGAGTCCGGCCCCTGTGCACCGCTATCAATCCAGTCGCGAAACATCTTAATTTCGTCGGCGCTCAGTGGCGGCCCGCCGTAGGGCATTTGCGGCCGGTCGAGAGCCAAAAGGCGCCGGATCATCGGGCTCCTTTCACTGTTCCCCGGTACGATCACGCGTCCTGTCTCGCTACCCTTTAGCGCCGCGGCCAGCGAATCGAGACGCAGGCCGTTTTGCTGAATGTTTGGCCCATGGCACTGGTAGCATCGCACCGCAAGAATAGGCCGAATTTGGTTTGCAAAAGCGGTTGTGCCTGGGAGCGCGGACATGCTGTCCCCACCTGCATTCGATGGAACGGCACCTGTAGTACGGGCATCCTCCCCGTGTTCTCCCCGCGCTCCCCCAAATGTCCCCTTGTCAATCCACGCACGGATCATGTCGATTTGCGACGAGGGCAGCGGGTCAGCGCCGAGTGGCATTCGGGGAGCGTCGGTTAACCCAAGCAGCCGCTTTACCAACAGGCTGTCTTTACTATTTCCGGCGATGATTGAGCTGCCCGAGAGGCCACCTTGCATGACTCCGGCCTCCGAGTCGAGCCGAAGTTTCGCCTGCGTATTTTCCGCGCTATGACATTTTCCGCATGACGTTTTAAAGATGGGCGCAATGTCACGATCAAATTCTATCCGTTGCCCGGGCGTCGTTTGCGCTTGAACTCGAACGCTCGCAATTATCGTCGCACCTAAAAGCAGAGCGCTGAGCCATGATCTAATCGCGCTTTTGGGCCCACTCGTGTATCGAAGAAGAGAGTACGGGTTCATAGTCAAGTGCCTCTGGTTAGTTTCGAAACTTGGATTTCCATTTTGGCCCCCTGGCAGCCCTTACTGTACACCTATGCAAGTGGTTCGAATTCACAATTATTGCAACTTTTGCAGTCTTGATTCCAGCGAGTGTTTATTAATGCCGATTCCCGTTGAAAAACTCGCCTCCCACCGGTGATTTTCAGGTGGTTGATAGCCCCTCGAGCGGATTCGGCCTGAAAAGTCGCCCCCCCATCGACAATCCCGCAGTTTGGCTGGATTCCGGCTCTGAAAGGTTGTTTCCAAATCCCGCTTAGGTGGGGAGTTGGGCCGTTATCAAAAGTTATCAGTAAACGCTAGCGACAAGGCAGGGAGCGCCGGGATAAACCGGCATGTTGTAGGGGATGCAAGAGCCCTACAGGAAAGGAGAGAGCGAATCCATCCTGACCCTGAGTCTTGCGGGGATCGCTGTGAGGCGATCGTCGAAGCGTAGACAAGGGCATCGGTGGGCCAGGTGATTGAGCTTCGAAAAGTCGCGAGATCGGAGTGCCGACCCTATCCTGTCTCAGGGGAAGGCAACACGGCGGGCCGCGATAGATCGCGAGCGGCCCGTCGGCTCCGCGTAGTCTAAGAGCCTGCGCACGCTGAGAAACAACATGCACGAGAACCGGGAGACCTCCAGGGTGTCTCGGTCCCACTGGGATCGAGGCCGGTCCGCGAAGGCGACAAGCCAAACGGCGGACATGCACGTTCTGGAGGAGTCGGACCGCGCCGTACTGTGTGCTGAGCAGCACGTTGTTCAGGAGGGTTAAAGTCCCTCTGGTGCCCGAATGAGGGGCTCCATATCCGAAAGCGGGGGTAATGCCTCGCTGGCCGGAGAGCAATCGGTAGGACTCCGGAGGGCAGGGTGTCCATCGCGAGGTGGAATCCGAAGGGCATGAGGAGAACTACCGGGCCGTAATCAATGGGGGCTACCCCCACGATGAACCGGTCGGCCAAAGGTGGGGCAAGGTCGAGCCTGCAGTATGGAGGCGAAGGCGTTCTCATTCACCCACCGCACCAAGGTGTTTGCGGACGGCACGGTAGGGAAGAACAGCGCGTGACCTCAGGAGGACTGGCAGAGTCTCCGGGTGGCACCGGAGTAAGCAGACCTATAAGCGGAAGCGAAAGGGCGAGCGAAGCCCGGCCAGTTGACGGACGGCTGTGTAGTACCTGAAGTGCGGCGAAAACCGCATGACCGAGAGATCGGCGACGGAAGTGGGTCGGGGAAGGCAGCCGGCGAAGACGGTGGGAAAGAGAGAGGAAGCCAGATGAGCAAGGGCGGGGAGGAGGATCAGTTCCATGAGTGAAAAACCCGTACATTCCCGACCGAGGAGACTAGCCGACTGGATCAACCCCACAGGTGCCGAGAAGGTCCACTCATTAATCGAAAAGGTGTACAAGCGGAAGAACCTGGATATGGCCTGGGATCGTGTGCAGGCCAACCGGGGGGAGTGGAGGCGTGGATGGGCAGAGCCTGGAGGCCTTTGGTCAGCAACTCGGTTCAGAATTGAATCGGTTGCAGACGGAGCTGAAAGAGGAAGCTTATCAGCCTCAACCGGTGCGGCAGGTGCAGATTCCGAAGGCGGGGAAGCCGGGAGAGTTTCGGACGCTGGGAATCCCGACGATTTACGATCGGGTATGCCAGCAAGCGTTGCTCAATCGGTTGGAACCGATCTTCGAGTCGGTATTCGATGATGCTAACTTCGGCTATCGGCGAGGGCGATCGACGAAGGATGCCTTGCGCAAAGTGTGGAAGGAGATCGCGAGCGGACGGGAGTGGATTGTGGACGCCGACTTGAAGGACTTTTTCGGGTCGGTGGATCACGAAAAACTTCTTACGCTGGTGGCCCAACGAGTGGCGGACGGCCGGGTGCTTCGCCTGATCAAGGCGATGCTGAAGGCGGGAAGCTACGGTCAAGGGCGGCTCTTTCCGAGCGAGCGCGGGACTCCGCAAGGCGGGGTTGTCTCACCCTTGCTCAGTAACATTCTCCTGACGCCGTTTGATCGGGAGATGAGAGGCAGGGGATATCAGCTCACGAGGTATGCGGACGACTGGGTGATAACCTGCAAGTCCGTGGCCGAGGCGCGGGCGGCAGTGGCCGCGGCTCTCCGAATCCTGAAACAGTTGGGCGTGGTACTCCATCCGCAGAAGACGCGGATCGTGCACGTCCAGCATGGCTTTGAGTTCCTGGGTTACAAGATCAAGCGCGGGAAGGCCCTGCGGCTTCCGGCGAGCAAGATCCGTAGCCAGGCGCGCTCGGGGGCGCTGTATGCGTTCCCCCGGGAAAAGTCGATCTGTCGTTTCAAGGATCAGGTGCGGCAGCGGACCAAGCGTCGCGTGCCCTTGCGCACCCGCGAGCTGATTGCCGAGTTGAATCCGGTTCTGCGGGGTTGGGGCGAGTATTACAAGCGCGCCCACGTACGAAAGCTCTTCCACCAACTCGACGGTTGGGTCCGACGACGAATCTGGTCGCATCGGTTCCAACGTTGGCGCAATGGCGGCTGGAAACAGCTCCCGAATGCCAAGCTGTACGGCGAGTATGGGCTTGTTAACCTGGTTGGACTCATTCCTTCGATTGCATCTGCTCGCAAGCAGTCTTCGTGAAAGCTGCATACGGGAAAACCGTACGTGCAGTTTGAGCGGCGGACGGAGGCCAGCGCGTCAGCGCGCCTCCTCCGACGCGACACCTGTGAACCAGCCGAACAAAGAGGGGCAACCCCCTGCGGAGGTTGGGGAGGGAAGGGCGTGGACCAAGGAGAACATCGTTCGGTCCAACACGAGCCCGACACAGAGCGGGGAACGAGTGTCCCAGGGATTGGACGGTGTGCGGCAAGTAGCTAAGAAAAGGAAGCAGGAACGTGTGAAAAAATTAAAAAGGTTTGAAATTGACAAAAATACATAGCTTAAATATCTGGGCTCTGGTACACTGGAGGCATGAACACCGACCCTAAGGTTGCTCGTCCCCGTTTAGTGGCCGTGAATCGGCGTCAGATGGTGATGCGGGCGATTGAGGTGGAGCGGCTGATTGAGGAAGATCACCCCGCGCGCGCGATTTGGGAGTTGGTGGGGCGGCTGGATCTGAGCCGGTATTATGCCGCCATCGCCGCGGTGGAAGGGCGGGCGGGGAGAGAGCATACCGATCCCCAGGTTTTGATCAGTCTCTGGCTGTATGCCTACAGCCGCGGGATTAGTTCGGCCCGCGAGATGGCGCGGCGGTGCGAATACGAACCCGCCTTTCAGTGGCTGTGCGGGCTGGAGCCGATCAGTCATCGCACGCTGTCGGGTTTTCGTTCCGGCTACAAGGCGGCGTTGGACGATCTGTTCGTGCAGGTGCTGGGGATGCTGAGCGCCGAGGGTCTGATCACCCTGGAGCGCGTGACGCTGGACGGCACGAAAATCAAGGCGAATGCGGGCGGCAATACGTTCCGCCGCCAGGAGACGCTGGAAGCTCACCTGCAATTGGCGCGCGAGCAAGTGCGGTTGATGGAGGAACAAGCGGCGGAAGAAGAGCAGATGGCCAAGCGGCAGGTGGCGGCGCGGCGGCGCGCCGCCCGGCAGCGCCGGAGCCGTTTGGAGGCGGCGGTGCGCGAGGTGGAGCGGTTGCAGCGCGAGAAGAAAGACGATCGCGAGAGTTTTGTGGCCCGCGCCTCGAGCACCGACCCGGAAGCCCACGGGATGAGAAATGGCGAGGGCGGCACGGTTCCGAGCTACAACGTGCAACTGGTGACCGACGCCGCGCAGGGGCTGATCGTGAATGTGGAAGCGACCACCGAGGCCGTCGATCACCACCAACTGGCGCCGGCCATGGACCGCTGTGAGCAAACGCTGGGACGCCGCCCCGGGCAGGTGGTGGCCGACGGCGACTACACCAATCATGCCTCGGTCGAGGCGGCAGCGAACGGCGGAGTGGATTTTTATGGATCGTGGCAGGAGAGTTGGAAGCCCGGCGAACGCGATGCCCAAGGCCGCAGCGCCGCGTTTCTAGCCAGCGCGTTCCCCTACGATGCCGGGCAGGATTGCTTCACTTGCCCGGCGGGAAAAACCCTGACTCACCGTGCGATACAGCATCGCGAGCACGGGGTCCGCGTCCATGTCTATCGCGCGCCGCAGGAGGCTTGCCGGACCTGTGCGCTGCGCAGCCAGTGCGCGCCGCCGAAAGCGCGTCCCGCTTGGGTCCGGTCGATTTCACGCCTGGAAGAACCCGCGGCGACCGTGGCTTTCAAGGCCAAGATGGCCACGGAAGAAGCCAAGCAGATTTACGGCCAACGCTCGCGCCTCGCCGAGTTTCCCCACGCCTGGATTAAAGAACGCTGCGGCCTGCGCCAGTTCCGCTGTCGCGGCCGCCTGAAAGCAACGATGGAGGCTACCTGGGCGGCGCTCAGTTACAATCTGACGAGATGGTTCGCCCTGCGGCGACGACCTACCCTCACCGATGGCGCTCTGGCGCCGGCGTAAGTACACAGCACCAAAGTGCCCAAAGATACTGAGTAAGAAATCCTGCTGCCCTCGGCGCCCACCGAGCAACATTATCCGCACCCGGGATGACCCCCACTCCAAGTGAAATCATCGTGCCTCCCGACTTGCCCCTGCCCCGCGATTCTCATAGCGCATTTCTTCACACGTTCCAGGAACGGTTTACCGCTCTGCTCCACCACATGAGCGTCGGGTTGCTTCGGGACAGCTTTCACGCCTTACAGCGGAAAGCGGCGCCCGGAGTGGATGGCGTGACGTGGCAGGAGTATGAAACTGGGCTGGAAGGTCGGCTTGCCGAGCTGCACAGTCGGGTCCATCGGGGAGCGTACCAGGCACAGCCCTCACGGAGGGTCTACATTCCGAAGGCCGATGGGCGACAACGCCCGTTGGGCATCGCGGCTTTGGAGGACAAGATTGTTCAACAGGCCGCGGTGACCATTCTCAATCAGATTTACGAGGTGGACTTTCAGGGCTTTTCGTATGGGTTCCGGCCGGGGCGGGGTCCGCACCAAGCGCTGGATGCGCTGTGGTAAGGCAACCGTTGAAGTTGACGCTTCAGCGGTTGCCGCTTTTCTTTTGACCCTTCTTGCGCCCCCTGCCTTTACGGTAGAAGGCCATCTTGTAACGGCGAACCCTCTCCACATCGCGGTCTGTCCATCGCCAAAGGGTGCGCCCATCGAGGGGAATGACAATTGAAGGGCAAAGCTTCGCGGCACTCAACCAGGTGCAGGTTTTTGCTCTCCTGGCGGGCAGCGTGCCGAGCCAACGTGTCACCATGCTTGTCCAGGAACGCGGAATCGATTTTGACCACACGGATGACTACCTTCAGGAAGTTCGCGTAGCTGGCGGTGAGGACGGACTAATTAGTGCGCTAAAGACCGCGAAGGTGATGAAGCCTGCGACGGCTGACCCGACGGCGGAGACACGGGAGGCCGAGGAGGTGTGGCGGCAGGCGGCACGCGCAGCGGAAAACATGAAGAAAGCGCAGCATGAGGATGCCCCGTCCGCAGCACACGAGGCCGTACGCGTAACCCCGGACAACGGTGTCACGCACAACAACGTCGGCGTCGCGCTCGCGAACAAGGGTGACTGGGAAGGAGCGATCGAGGAGTACCGTGAGGCGTATATTTTGGATCCCCGAGAGCCCGTGATACGCCGGAACTACGCTGAGGCCCTCGTACATTCGTGGCCGAGCCTCGTAACGAGCGGCGAGGGACCCTTGCCGACATCATGGTCTGATACATGGCGATTTTACGTGTACCACTGTTCCCCCTATGACTATATTTGGTGTTTTGGCGGGACCGACCCCGACGACGCCTGTAATGGTGTGCTGGAAGTGGGTAATGGAAGGATAAAGCACTCTTGCCGTCATAAAAAATACTCTTTTGACGGCGCATTGAGCGATGTGAGAGAGGCGAAAGTATATGATAGTCGTGTGGTGATTACCCTTAAAGATGGAAATAAAACGAGGACGGTCGAATTTGTTGCTGCCGACCGGCTCGGGCGTGCAACCTGCCCTCCGGGAGCGCGAGCGGGGGATTATGCCCTGCTCGATGCGATCCTTCAAGCCATGGGCAAGTAGGGTCTCTAAAAGATTCTGGATGGTTCACCGGGGTCGGCCAAAACCTGCCGGCTACCACAGGCTCACTCAGAATGGCCCGCCGTGCGATTTGCTGCTGTTGTAAATGCACGCGAACGGGTCAAGCCATACTGGGCTAACACCCCCCGCCCGTGGCGTCCAACAATATTTGTGACGTGCTTTGTGCCATAACTCATCTGATAAGCCAGAATCCGCACGAGTCAGCAGAAAGAGACTTCCGTGCCACAAACGCGCATCAAACCCGCATGGATACAGGCTGAGTGCATATTCGAGCCGATTGCCGTATTCATCGAATGTCGAACTGATAAGGGTGAGGTCGGCAGTTCAACTCTACCCAGGCCCACCAATTGACTGAATGAGTCCGCGGAAGCCGTTTCCCTTACATGTTGCGTTCCGTCCCCCACTTGGGTGCACGCTTGCCTAAATTATGGCTGGGTTTGGGGTCTGCAATTGTCGGACTTGAAGGTTCGACCCGCTTTCTGGAATCCATTCCACCGTATCGAGAACACTACCGCGGGCGGGCATCACTTGACTTTCAACATTTGGCTTTATAGTATATCTCAGTTTTTCGTCGCCAGACGACGGGATGAGAGATTGCTGATGAAGCCTGATTCTTCTGCGCACCTTCGCCGGACACAACGGGTATCAGCGACAATTCCAATTAGTCTCTTGCTGCAGGGGAAGGACTCCAAGACGGAGCACGACGCGTACACGGTTGACCTCTCGCGCAAAGGTGTAAGGGTTCGAACTACTTTCGCGCTGCTCCCTGGGATGATGGTTGGAATCGTTCCCACGGGGGACTTCGGGCAGGCCATCCCGACGCGTGTGGTGTGGGTCCAGCGATCAGGGTCCGTCAGCGGGTCCCTCGCCGGGCTCGAATTCTTAGACCCATTGCTAACCTAGATCCCCCGCCCAGGTGCGACGCGCATCCTCAACCAAACCCGGCGCGCTGCCGAGCCAGGCAAGGTTCGGCAACCTGGAGGAAACCTTCCACCGGAGGCGTATAATTACGAAGGCGAGGTGCGAGCAGCAGTTCCGCTTGCAGGCCGGCGTCGCATATTTTTTTCACAATGGGTAGACCGTTCATGAATTCTGAGAAGTATTCGCGGCAGATTCTGTTTTCGCCTATCGGCGCGGAGGGGCAGGAGAGGCTGCGGCAATCGAAAGTGGTGATTCTCGGCTGCGGGGCGTTGGGTACGGCGCAAGCCAATGCCTTGGTGCGCGCGGGCGTAGGGACCGTGCGCATTGTGGACCGCGATTTCGTGGAGGAATCGAACCTCCAACGCCAGATGCTTTTTGACGAAGCCGACGCACGAGAGAGCCTGCCCAAGGCAGTGGCCGCAGAACGTAAGCTCCGCCAAATCAATTCTGATGTGGACGTCCACGGGATCGTGGCCGACGCGGACAGCAGCAACATCGAAGAATTCATCGAGGGTTTTCATGTCGTTTTGGACGCGACGGACAACTTTGAAACGCGTTATCTTTTGAATGACGCCGCGGTGAAGATGGGAATCCCCTGGATTTATGGCGCCGTGGTAGCCAGTTACGCGACCACCATGACGATCCTGCCGGGGCGCACGGCGTGCCTCGCCTGCGTATTTCCGAAATTCCCACAAGGGATGCACGATACTTGCGACACGGTGGGCGTCATCGGCCCCGCCGTCTCCTGGGCCGCCGCCCTTCAGTCCACGGAAGCGCTCAAAATTCTGCTGGGTCGCGAATCCGAATTGCACGGATCGCTCGTGGCCTATGACCTTTGGAGCAATCGCTTCCAACAAGTGAAGACTCCTCGTGATCTCCAGTGCCGGGTCTGCGCTGCTCACGAATTTGCCAACCTCGAACAGGGTGGGCCCACGCACATCAGCATGTGCGGCCGGAATTCCGTCCAGATTCATCAAACCGAGTCTCGGGCGCTCGATCTCGCTGCATTGAAAACGCGGCTCGAACAGTTCGGCCCCGTGCGCGCCAATGAATTCCTGTTGAAGTGTTCTCTCGACCCTTACGAGTTGACCGTGTTTCCGGATGGCCGCGTGATCGTGAAGGGAACGCAAGACCCCGCCGTGGCCCGCGGATTGTACGCTCGCTACATCGGCGCCTGATGACGCGCTGCCCGCAGCGTTCGAGGTTTTGGAAGGCGCACCGTGGCACTCCCTCGAAGTGCTATACTGGCCAGCCTTTTTCTGAAGCACTCGGCAGGTCCGCGGGTACCCATAAACCTGAAGTCTCATGCCCAAAGAAGAAGGAACTTTTGCAGCCAGTCCGTAAATTATATCGGGATGACGGACTGCTATACAGCGTGCGCGGACGCTGGGTGAGGAGAGCAGAGGAATGATCGGCTTTTTTCTAGGTTTGGGTTTGATGTGTGCCAGCACGCTGATGTACGAAATCACTCTGACCCGCTTGCTGAGCGTGACGTGCTGGTACTACCTGGCATTTGTTTCCGTTTCGATGGCGATGTTCGGGATGACGGCGGGTGCGCTGGCGGTGCAGCTTCGCCCCGCGCTGTTTGATCCGAGGCAGGTGCGGTTGCGCATGGCGCAGGCTTCCTTTGCCATGGCTGCCTCCATGCCCATCGTCCTGATGATCATGTTCGCCATTCCGCTCGATATCTCATTTGCTCTCCAAACGGTTTGCAGCTTCTTGATCTTCTGCTCCTTCATCGCGGTGCCGTTCTTCTTTGCCGGCATTGTCGTGTGTCTCTCCCTCACCAAAGCTTCCGCTCCCATTGGGCGGGTTTACTTTGCTGACCTGATGGGCGCGGCAGCGGGATGTTTCGGCTCGGTAATTCTTTTGAACCTGATCGATGCACCGAGCGCGGTTATGGTCATTTCCGCGCTGGTTTTTTTGAGCGCATCGGCGTACGCCGAGTTTGCAGACCAACCTCGACTTCAGCGGCGCTGCTACATTTGGGCCGGAGTGCTGGTGGTGCTGGCAATCCTGAACGCCTCGACGATTCACGGCATTCAACCGATTTGGTCCAAAGGCCGGCTTGACCCCCGCACCGACATTCTCTATGAGACATGGAACCCCATTTCCCGGGTCCGGGTTGTCGCCCCGAAAATGGAACTGCGGTCTATCGGGCCGCAATTACCTCTCGTTTGGAGGGAGGTCATTTACATCGACATTGACAACGATGCCGCCACGGGGATTTATCGCTTCCAAGGCGATCTTAAAGACGTGGACTTTCTCCGTTCCGAAGTGCACTCCCTGGGCGCGCGGCTGCGGGCGGGGGGCAGCGCCGCCATTATCGGTGTGGGCGGCGGGCGGGACGTCATGTCGTGCGCGCTTTACGGCTTTCACCGCATCGTGGGAATTGAGATCAACAACAGCATTGTGGATGTTGCTTCGCGGCGCTTGGGATGGTATTCCGGCTTCGACAAAATCGCGAATTTTGAACTACACCATGATGAAGGCCGCAGCTACTTGACGCGTAGCCATGAGAAATTTGACATGATCCAGGCCACGGTGGTCGACACGTGGGCCGCCACCGCCGCCGGAGCCATGGCCCTCACGGAAAATTCGCTCTATTCGCTGGATGGGTGGCGAATTTTTTACGAACATCTAAAGCCCGGCGGCATCATCGCTTTCAGCCGCTGGCACCACAAACCGGATTTTCACGAAAGCACGCGTCTTTTCTCCCTGGCCTATGCCACCCTGCTCAGCGAAGGTGTTCAGGACCCGGAAAGTCACTTGGCCATGGTCAGTCAGCTTGACTTGGCCACGCTTCTCGTGAGCAACCAGCCTTTGACTTCGCAGGATTTGGAAAAGATTCGCGCCGCAGCCAAGGAGCAGGATTATCAGATTCTCTATCTGCCCGGAGCAGAATTGGGTTTGCAGCAGTTGCGCCCTGTTTTGCAGGCGCACACCCTGGAAGGCTTGGCGGCGCTGCGTTCCCGGGATTATTTTGATCTTTCTCCGCCTTCCGATTCTTCCCCTTACTTTTTTAGCTTTGTACGCTTCCACGCCATTCCTGGGATCCTGCGAATTCCCGGCGTGGATTGGAAGGTGCTCCTTCCGCTATTGCACTTAGCCTTTTTCATGCTGGCCGCCCTGATTCTCGTGGGTCTGACAATTGTGTGGCCTGCCCGCCGTTGGACCCGTTTGCAGCAAGGCTCAGCCCCCGCGCCGGCGGGCGCCATCCTCTACTTCATCGGCATCGGGCTGGGATTTATGCTGGCGGAAATGGGAATGATGCAACAACTTTCGATCTTTCTCGGGCAGCCGATCTACTCGCTGGCCGTCGTTCTAGCGGGATTAATTCTTGCCGCCGGGCTGGGCAGCCTGGCATCGGATCGATTGTCCATAAGCTCAGCCGTGACAAGCCGGGTGCCGGCGCTCCTGTCAGCGCTAATGCTCGTGGTCTATTCGCTGGTGGTTCTTCCTGCCATCCACGGGGCGGTGGGTGGAGTCTTGTGGCAGCGGATTGCCGTGTCACTGGCTTTGGTCGCGCCTTGCGGTTTCATCATGGGTTTCTGCTTCCCGGTCGGACTGCGTTGGGCAAGCCAGCTCGGGCAGGAGGGAAATCTCCCCTGGATGTGGGCGCTGAATGGCGCGGCCTCCGTCCTGGCCAGTTTCATTGCCATGGCCATTTCCACGGAAACCTCGATTCGAGCCTGTGTCCTCACGGGCGCAGCCTGCTATGCGCTAGGCGGAATCCTGCTGTCAGCCAAAGGTAGTCCCGTAACTGTCGCCGCGGCGATAGCAAACGAGTCGAGCACGGTGCCTTCACACTGAATCGGGTAATGTTCTAAAATGGCAGCGTGAATTCCAGAAGGGAATCGGAAAATGTGGTCGACCGGCGCTCAGACAATGCCGTTACAATTCATGTCGCTCTGTATAATTGCCAGGCATCTGTTACGAAGGTTGGCCGAGCCGTAGGCCGGCCAGGCGGGCCATGCGCAGGAAGTCGTCGTTCTCCCAGACCTCCAGGGTCATGAACGCATCACCCGCGAAGTTCCCGTGGGCGCAATTCCAAACCGCTCAAATTGGCCATCGCTGGTTTGAGACGTTGGATTTCCTTTTCCAACTCTGCATAGGCCGTCTCAGCTTCGGATAGCGTGCCATCCCTTCCCAGGGCTTCCATCTTCAAGGCCGCCTCGAAGGCGGGCTGAGCAGCGAAATTGCCCACGGACCCCTTGAGCTTGTGCGCGGCGCGTTCAATGGCTTGGGCATCCCTTGCCCTTACAGCCTCTCGAAGGTTTGTCAGCATCTCCGGTAGGTCCCTCAGAAACAGCTCCACCATGCGCTTCAGCAATTCGGCATCCCCATCCACGCGAGCCAGAGCCGACGTGGTGTCGATCGCTTCCTGCTCCCGGCGCCTTGCCGTTTTTGCCACCCTAGCGACGATGGGAGGCTGACCGAGCTTTTCGATGACGTCAATGAGATCTTCGGCTTGGATGGGTTTGGCAATATAGCCGTCCATACCGGCGGCAAGGCAGCGCTCCCGATCGCCCTCCATGGCATGGGCGGTCATGGCGATAATCGGGAGATGCTTCCCCGTTGACTCCTCCTCTTTTCGGATGACCGCCGTGGCTTCGAACCCGTCCATGTCGGGCATCTGTATGTCCATGAGGATCAGGTCGAAACTCGTCTTTGCGAGTCTCTCCAGCGCCGCTCGTCCGCTTCCGGCTGCGACCACACTGTGACCGTGCTTTTCCAATACGCGCGAGGTTAGAAGCTGGTTTACGGCATTATCCTCGGCGAGCAGAATGCGCAACGACCTCCCCTCTTCCCGCAACGAGTGGCGGGTCACTAACGTCGGCTTTGCCTTGGGGCGCTCCGAGCCTGCCACCCGCAAAACGGCGTCCAGTAATTCCGCTTGACTCACCGGCTTCGTAAGATAGCCTTCAAGTCCCAGTTCGCGGCAACGCGCCGCATCGCCACACTGTCCCGCCGAAGTCAGCATCATGATCGCGGTGCCAGAAAATTGTGGATTCCTGCGGATCTCCTTGGCGAGCTGGAATCCGTCCATGTCTGGCATGCTGGCATCGGTCAGGACTAGCGCGAATGGGTGGTTAGCTTCGGACGCCTGCGTAAGAGTTCGCAGCGCCTCCGCGCCGTCTTCTGCGAGCGTCGGCTTCATACTCCAGCTTGCAAGCAGGCAATCGAGAATGCGGCGATTCGTCAAATTGTCATCTACCACCAGGACCCGCATTCCCTTTAATTGGTCCTTCTCCACAGTCATCGGAGGCCCGGCGGCATTGGAAATGCCGAAGCTGGCCGTGAAATGGAAAGTGCTCCCTTGGCCGAGCGCACTTTCGACCCAGATACGCCCTCCCATCATTTGCACAAGCTGGCGGGAAATCGTCAATCCCAACCCTGTGCCCCCATAGCGCCGGGTAGTCGAGCCATCCGCCTGCGTGAATGCGTCAAAGATGCGGGTCCGCTTTTCCGCTGGGATGCCAATGCCAGTGTCCTGCACGCTGAAGTGAAGGATCGTGCCAGCAGCATCTCCGGACCCCCTTTGGGCCCTCAGGTTGATCTCGCCTCTTTCGGTGAACTTCAGCGAGTTACCCAGCAGGTTGAGCAGAATCTGGCGCAGCCGGCTGGGGTCGCCAAGCAGAGCGTCGGGCACATCAGGCTCGATGCTGCAATTCAACTCTAAGCCTTTCTGGTGCGCGCGCAGGGCCAGCGTCTTCACGGTCGGCTCGATGCTGCCTCGGAGCTTGAAATCAATGGCTTCCAGTTCGAGCTTGCCCGCCTCTATCTTGGAGAAATCCAGGATGTCGTTGATGAGGTTGAGAAGTGAATGAGCCGAGGCGCTGACCATGCCGGCATATTCGCGCTGCTCGGAGTCCAAGTCCGTCTCCAATAGGAGATCCGCCATTCCCAGAACCCCATTCATAGGAGTGCGAATCTCGTGACTCATGTTAGCCAGAAACTCGCTCTTGGCTTCGCTGGCTTGGTCTGCCCGTTTCTTTTCTTCCAACACTTTGGTCCGTTCGGCTTCCAACTCTGCCGTGCGTTGGCGGACGGCAAACTCCAATTCGCGGTTGCGGCTTTGAAGCAAACGTTGCCTCCATAGGACGACACCCCACACTGCGGCCGCACATGCCAGCAACGCCAGGCACCGCAACCACCAGGTTTCGAACCACATCGGCTCAATGTGGAAATGCACCGCTGCGGTCCTGGGGGAGACCGGGGCATCGCGAATGTGCGACCGGATCTCCAGTCGGTGGTCGCCGGGGCCGAGCCCGGCGATGGACACGGTACGCTCGGCGGTATCGGTCCATAATCCGTCATCCAGCCGGTAGGCGAAGTGGACTAGTTGTTCATATTTGTAGTTGAGCGAGGAAAATTCAGCCCGCACAATTCGCGGCCGCTGGTTGATTTGGAGAAACGTAATTATCGGATCGGCTGTGGGCACTCCAGGTTTAACGGAGGGGGCACGGTAGTGCGTCAAACCGCCGCTGGTGCCGATCCACACACTGCCATCGGGGTCGGCCCAAAAGGACTCGCCGTCGCAGTCGTTCGAGATCAAGCCGTCCTCGGTGGACATCTCGGTCCAGGAGTTGGCGCTCCGGACAAAGACGCCGTTGGCAGTACCCCGCCAGAAATTACCGAACGCATCAAAGCCGTGGAAGGCGGTCACGTCATTCGACTGGGGCTTGGTCGGCACGATCGCATCGACGTGGATAATACGATCGCCGGAAAGGTGTAGCCGATCGACTCCGGCGTCCAACCGATGGCGCAGCCACAAGGTGCCATCCGGCGCAAGGATTGGGACGTAAGCATCGCCGCTGAGGAGGCCTTCGGGTTTCCCGTAGTGGCGCCACTCGCCCGCGCGCCAGCGCCAAAGCCCGTCGGGATTAGTGATCCACATCGCCCCGTCGGAATCCATGGCGAAGTACCAGGCCCTGCGCTGCAGCGACTGGGGCTGATCAATGCGAACAAAGCGATCGGAAGCGGCCGGCCGACTATTGAGGAAAACTCCGCAGGGGGACGCCAGCCAGAGACGGTCCAAGCGGTCAACGA
The DNA here is from genome assembly GCA_963825395.1 of uncultured Acidobacteriota bacterium. GTDB lineage: Bacteria > Acidobacteriota > Terriglobia > UBA7540 > UBA7540 > Bog-366. The sequence continues at coordinate 42,273 of CAWGTQ010000037.1, forward strand.
AGATGGAGCCAAGCGTGTCGCACGCTAAATCCTGCCGGCTAACCAGATGGATTTTTCCACTTGCCGGCTCGAGGCGTGCCATACGGCCGGGTCTGCTGACGGCCCAGATGGAGCCGTCGGAGGTCTCGCCCAGCCATCGGACGTTGTCACCCCCCAGGCCGTCCTTCTTAGTCCAGGTTGTTAGCCGCGACTGCCCCTCCATGCGTGCCAAGCCGAGGGCAGTCCCGACCCAGAGGGCTCCTTTCCGGTCCCGCAGGATGCTCCAAATCACCTCCGACGGCAGGCCCTGCGCCACGGTCCAGGATTCCCACTCGCCCCTGCCGAGCCATCGGGCGAGGCCCGCCCCGATCAAACCCACCCACAAGGAGCCCCCGCGATCCTCCAGCACGGCGCTGGTCATGTCGCTGGGCAAACTCCGGCGGCGGTCCACCACGGTCCATCCCGCGGCGCTCCGGATCGCCAACCCCTGGTCGGTGGGAACCATCACGGATCCGTCCCTGGCGATGATGATGGCCCCCCAGAACATGCTGGTTCCAATGTCCGGTTTTTCCTGGATCAGGTGATCTGTGTCCGGTGGCTTGCGATAAAGTCCGCTGGGGCTGCGAGCCCACAACGTCCCGTCAGCGCCAACTGCGATCCCCTCCCAGGCGTCCTCGGGCAATCCGTTCTCCGGCCCGAAAATGGTAGTCCGGCCGCCGTCTTCGAGGCACAAATGGAGGTTGCAGCCGAACCAGAGTTGCGAGCCGTGCCGCAGAATTCCGCGCATCGGTTTGCCTTCCAGCTCGGCGGGCAGGGGATGCGGGCGCAAGACGAAGGAACCGCCAGCCGTCGGCAGCACCTCCGTTAGGCCCTCCCCGGTCGAGAGAACCACATGGCCATCGACGTCTTCGGCAATGCGTTGTGCTCCACCGAGGGGGCCGTTGAGACTGAGTACGCTGTGGAAGGTCTGGCCATCGAAGCGGAAGATCTGGCTGCAGGCCTGGGTCCAAAGCGCGCCATCGGCGGCCAGGTAGAGCGTATGAATCTCAGTGCCGCACGGCAGCCCTTCGGCCGACCCCATCAGGCGAAAGCGGGTTCCATCATAGCGGTACAAGCCGCCTTCGGTCCCGACCCAGATATAGCCGTCGCGGTCTTGGGCTAACGACAGGATGGCCATGTTCTGGAGCCCTTCGGCTGGTCCATAGTGGCGGAAACTGTACTGTTGGGCCTTCACCGGAAAAACGAGACAGACAAGGATGGCCGTGAGTTGCAAGATCGGCTTGCGGCGCGAGATCAGCAATTTGGATACATCGCCAAACTTTGCCGGTATACCCATCCTCAACCTCCGGCTTGACCGATAACATACACCTGACTGACGCAGGGCGCAATTGTGGGAGGCGGATAAAGTACTTTAGTACTAGCGCGTTTCCACGGGCACGGTATGGGCCATCGATGCTCCTTGCGAGAACGTCCTTCAAGTCCTTCCCCATTGTGCCATCGTTACTCGCATGTCGCAGTAATACACCGGGAGCCGGTCCAAGTCTAATCATCGGCAGCGGGACGCCAGAGGATGAATGGTCGCGCACTCGCAAGTACTCTCCGGTTTTTCGTGGAGGAATTATTTGCTCGCTTCAATGCCACCTGTGGCCGCCAAGGTGGTCCCCCTGAAACCATTCAGCCTGTGCAGCGCGGACCTGTTTTGTTAGGTCCGCGGTTGGTCCCATATTGAAAACGAAGAGGCGCAGACCTACAAAACTGATCCGCGCAACGCCAGCTTGGGTGACAGCGCAAGAGTTTTCCGCAGCCTGTTAAAGGGCCCTGCCGCGCGGCCATCGAATTCCTGTCAACCTGAATCATACAAAAGGTGGGGAGAATCGCCAGGGTTCCAGGGGAGGAACGGCACAGCCGATTGGAGGGAGAAGTTTGCTCTCCTGGGCGCTCGCCTGGGATTCTGCGACGCGATAGTCCGCACAAACCTGAAAAGGAGGTTGGTAGCTGTGTTCGGGATAAGTTTGCTCAAAGGATTGCTCATCGTCTGGGCAGTCGTTACGAGTTTCATGATGGTTCTCTTGATTTATCGCGCCAGGCTGGGCGCGCATGAAGAGGATCAGCTTTATCTCAGCCAAGCGGATAACATGCTCGAGCGCGAGCAAAAGGAAGTCCTCAAAAAGCTGAAGAAACTCGCGCCCTTTTTGTACGCGTTGATGACAGTCTCGGTGGTCCTCCTGCTGTCGATCGCAAGCATTTGGCTTTGGCGGGGATTACTGATGACCTAACCGGGAGCAGATGGGCAGGATCAGGACGATGCTAACCGTCCCACTCCCCGCACTTGAGGTCACTAACTGTGACTTCAAGTTTGAGGTGTGGCGACGGAGGAGGAAGCGTAGATGCTGGCCCGCACGCTACCGCTACATGACCTTGACCAAGCCGTTTCCGCATGAAGGCGAATAAGTTGTAGCGCCTGTTTTGTAGGTCCGCGGTTCATGCCTTATTTACAACCAAAGCCGCGGACCTACAAAACAGGTCCGCGCTTACCCAAAGCAAAAGGGCGGGCATCAGGCCCGCCCCTTTGTGGCAATCTGCAATCACCATTACAAAATTCTGAAATCTACGAAATATTGACCAACGCCTCGCCATCGTTCTTGGGAAGGGGCACGGAGTACTGCTTCTCAATCTTTTCCCGGAAGCAGGGGCCGGAGTTGTAGGTGCAGAAGGGGTAAACCAGACCGTTAGGCGCGGTGTAGTGGATGACGCACCGCTTGACGCGGTTGATGTCATAGTTGTAAACATCCATGAAGTGCATACCCGCGACGAGTAGAGTCTTATAAGTGAACGTGCCGTCACCCTTGCCGCGTCCGGCGCTGTGGTCGGTCATGCCCTGGAGGGTATTCAGGAAGCGCTCGAAGGTAAGGCCGGGGGGAGCGAATGCCGGCTTGAAATGGCGGCGCAGTGAATTCCAGGCGCTTACCTTGGAAAAGAGTTTGACCCGTGCTCCCTCAGCCTTACGCGCGAGCAGGTCGATATCGCGCAGCATAGCGCCGATATCGAAAAAGCGAGTGATGGGGACGGCCTTCTTCGAAACCGGATCAACATAAAGGTAAGTGCCCATGGCGCAGTGCGGGTGGGACGTAAGGTTCGGCCGCTGGAAGTTCTGGAGCGCCGAAAGCAATTTCGAAAAGGGCGAGGTGCAGGAGAGCGGGAACCAGTCGTTGTACTTGTCCGTGATGCCGGTCTGGTCCGAGATACAGTGCGCGAGGTCGGATTGGGTGAAGCGCTTGGCCTCGAGATCGCGGCGATTGATGCGCCCGGTGAAGGCCACGGGCTGGAAGCTGAAGCCGCTCACGCAATCGATGTTGTCGATGGCGAACCGCACCATGTCGCCGACTTGATGGTCGTTCACGCCCTTGACAATGGTGGGGACAAAGACAATTTTCAGGCCCGCCTTGCGGCAATTCTCAATGGCGGCAAGCTTGGTTGCCATCAGGCGCTGGCCGCGCGTGCGGAGATAGATGTCGTCGTTTAGCCCGTCGAATTGCAGGTAGAGAGTGTGCAGGCCCGCTTCCTTGGCGGCTTGCGCGAACTCGAGGTCCGCGAAGCTGATGCCGTTGGTGGCCGCCTGAATGTGGGTGAAGCCAAGCTCCGTGGCCTTGCGCAACACGTCCATAAAGCGCGGATAGAGCGTGGGCTCGCCGCCGGAAAATTGCACCACGCGGTTGGGCACCGGCCGCTGCGCGCGCAGGCCCTCAAGCATTCCCGTGACCTGCTCGAAGGAAGGCTCGTAGAGATACCCGGCCACGTTGGCGTTGGCGAAACAAACCGGGCAGGTCAAGTTGCAGCGATTGGTCAAATCGACGTTGGAAAGAACCGTGTGCGACGTGTGGAGCGAGCAGAGGCCGCAGTCGTCCGGACAGCGCGTGGCGTCTGGAATGGCGGGATTTTCCAGACCGCGATTGTCACCGAATTCCCATTGCTCCATTTTGAGGTAGAGGCGCGCGTCGGAGTAGATCTTGTCGCGAAATTCACCATGCGCTACGCAGGTCTTTTCCATATAAACCGCGCCGTCCTCTTCGAACAGCCGCGCATCGATGACCTGAAGGCATTCGGGGCAGATCGATTGCGTCGTTTTCGGCAACCCTTTCTCAAGGGGTTCGATGGGTGAACCCGTGAAAGTGGTTTTGGGCTGGATGATTTCGAACTCGCTCCGACGGCGAGATTTGGCGGGCGGAGCTATTGTCAGAGTGGCCACAATTCCTCCTGAGGAAGGCAGATTATTTACGGGAGTGCACGACGCGGCCTCGCATTTGCTAAACTGCGCGAGGAGCATTCCCAAACCAAGAAGTAAGGCACAAGCTTTAAGAGGCGAATTAGACCATTGTAATGAGCGGGGAGGGAACGACAAACCTTCAGATGGCAAAATTGCAGTGTCGAAAAGCAAGAATTGAGGGTCGAGCAGAAAGCGACAAATTGTTCATTCTAAAACACTTATCGACAATTTGTCCGACGAGACATGACACCTCTGGCACTACCCAAACTCAACTCCTCAGGGCAACAATGGCCTCTTTTACTTTCGGAAAAGATTTTCGAAAGCTTGGCGAGCATCCAACGGCCTGGAGCTGGAAGTCTCCCGTTCGATGGTGGATCGCGGCGAGTAAAAGTTGCAATGGTTGCGGGCATCCTTCTTGGGGATGCGGGCGCTGACGGGCTGGGTGCACTCGAAGCGGCTCGAGGAATCAAAAAACGTGCACTGCTTGCAGCTATGCAGTTCGGCGCCGCAACGCGGGCACTTGGCGGTGAAATCAATCCCTGCCGGCAGGAGGGCTGCGCAGGAGGCGCAGCGCACGACTTCGCGCTTGCTGGGCATGTTCGGCGTTTTGGGGCCAAAGCTTTCCGGTTTCTTTGCGGGCGGGCGCTCGGTGCGTTCATGGCCGCCACCTGAGTCCATGTACCCCCGCTGTTTATACTTCCTTTCCATCCTCACTCCTTTTAGTTGGACGGGTTGATGAACCAATCGCTGGATTACAGATATCTCCATCATACCTTGCCGTAGCGGTTAACGCTACCAGTAAAAAAAGATAATGGCAGGAGGCGGGAGCTGGGCGACGGCGTGCCGCCCGCACCCCGGGCTGCCGATGTGGCTTGACAGGCATGCAAGGTCCGATATGCTTTTATGCCTCAGGGACAGCGGAGGGGGTTCGTGCCATCTTCTGAAGCCTCGTTCTCCATCCTACCCAAGCGGGAAGCTTCCGCGGCCGCCGTTTCCAACGCGCGCCGTTGGATGATTATCGCTTTGCTGTTTGTTAGCTGCTTCATCAACTATGTGCACCGCGCCGCAGTGTCCGTAGCGTTGCCGATGATTTCCCTGGAACTGAAAATGGGCCCGCTGCAAAAAGGATGGCTTCTGTATTCATTTTTCGCTTCCTACGCCTTGATGGGGATTCCTACGGGTCGGATGGTTGACCGCTTCAATTTGCGCTGGCTGGTAGCGGGAATGTTTTCCCTCTGGTGCCTCAGTTGCGGCTTGATGGGCTTCGCGGGCAGCCTGGCCACGCTCATCGCTCTGCGGATTTCGCTGGGCATTGGTGAATCTGTCTATTTTCCCAGCGGAAACAAGATTGTCAGTTTGCTATTTGCCCCGGCGGACCGCGGCCTGCCTTCGGGCCTCTTCGATTGCGGCACTCGCTTCGGACTCGCCGCCGGGGCGCCCCTGGTGGCCTGGATGATTTCCCGATGGGGTTGGCGATGGATGACGGTCATCATCGGATTTGCCGCCCTGCTCTGGGTGCTTCCCTGGGTGAGCACCTTTCCCGCAAAAATTCCCGTTGCGCAACCCGCATCGCCGCCAGATTCTGCGCGCCCGCTACCGGCCAAGCGCGGCTTCCTCTTTAATCGCAATTTGTTCGGGCTCTGCCTGGGGTTTTTCTGCTACGGATACTTCTTTTATCTCATGGTCACGTGGTTGCCCGATTATCTCATGCAAGTGCGGCATTTGCCGGTCCTGAAAGCCGGTTTCTACGCCGCGCTGCCTTTTCTCGTGTTCGCCGTGAGCCAGCCCCTCGGGGGCCAGATTGCGGATCATCTGGTCCATCGCGGCTGGAACGAAACCCTCACGCACAAAGGCCTCCTCAGCGTGTCATTCGCGATGGGCTTGCTGCTGATTCCGGCGATCTGGGTGAATCATGCGTCAACTGCCTTGTTCTTTCTCTGCGGAGCCTCACTGGTTGGCATTGCCACGGCGAACATCATGGTCATGTTGCAGCTATGCTCGCCGCCCAATGAAATCGGCTCCTGGGCAGGTATCCAGAGTTTTGCCGGAAACCTGGGAGGAATTTCGGCGCTCGTTACGGGTTTTCTAATCGGCCGGACGGGTTCATACTTACCGGGTTTCGTGCTCGGTCCGGTTATTCTCGTGGCCGGACTCTTGGCATATTGGTTTATCGTAGGGGAATTGCGTCCACCACAAGCAACAGAGGGTTGACTTCGACGGAATGACAGCGTAAACGGCCGCACCGCGAGCACGCCACCAGTTATAACGGAGGAAGACGCATGGAATGGAAAAATGACGCCGAGTTGTTTGAGTTGCTGCGGAAGCAACTCTACACCGCCATCGTGGGGGATGTGCTCGACACATTCGGCCGGCGCCGGCAGTTTCTTCCTGCCCAGTGCCGGCCGCTCCGTCCTGACATGGTGGTGGCGGGCCGCGCCATGACCGTGCTCGAAGTCGACGTTTCCCAGGAACCGGAGCAACCCTTCGGGCTGATGTTTGAAGCCCTCGATTCTCTCCGGCCCCACGAAGTCTACCTCGCGGCCGGAGGCATCGCCGAGCTATGCGCTGTGGGGGGAACTGATGTCCACGGCGGCGCGCGCGCGCGGCGCCACCGGCGCCGTGCTGGCCGGCATGAGCCGCGACACGCGCGGCATTCTCGCCATCGATTTTCCCGTGTTCAGCTACGGCTGTTACGCTCAGGACCAGCGCGGCCGCGGGCAGGTGATCGCGCACCACGTGCCGCTGGAAATCGAGGGCGTGCACGTGCGGCCGGGTGACATCGTCTTTGGCGATATCGACGGCGTCCTGGTGGTGCCGCGGGAAATGGAGGCGGATGTCATCACCGCCGCCCTGGAAAAATCGCGCAAGGAAAAGACCGCCATCAAAGATCTCGCCGGCGGCCGCTTGGCCACCGACGTCTTCAAGGCCTACGGAATCTTTTGAGAGGCAGTGCGATTGGCCCCACGGGCGATTCGGACCGTCCGCGAAGAACCAGTGCAGGGCTGCTTGACAGGAGGAAACGCATGGGGCATACGAAAACGATGCGAGCAGTATGGATCACAATGGCCCTTTCGATGGGGCTCTGCCTGCCGGCCGACGGGTTCGCTCAGGGCACCCCAGCCGATTACGCCCGCGCTATCGGCCTGGAGGCCAAGTACAAGGCAGCGGCTATCGACATGGCCGGGCCGGCGACGTGGATTGCCATGACAAACCGGTTTTGGTACCGCAAGCAATCTGCGGGGCGGAGCGAGTTCATCATCGTGGACGCGCAGACCCTGAAGAAGCAACCCGCATTCGATCACGATAAGGTCGCGGCTTCGCTCGGGAAAGTGACCGGCAACACTTACAAGGCAACGGATCTGCCCTTTAGCCGAATCCGATTTGACAACACGGGATCATCGTTCTTCACCTTCGTCGACGGCGTCCCGATTCGGTGCACGGTGGCGGATTCTGTCTGCAGCAGAGTCGCCCCCAATGAAATCGGCGATCCTGACCTGGAATCTGACCGGCCCAGGCGGGAAGAGGGGCCGCGCGCTTCGCCCGATGGCAAATGGGAAGCGCTTATCGACAACTTCAATGTGGCCTTACGTCCGGCCGGATCGCGCGATCTGACCCACCTCAGCACCGACGGCTCCGAGGGCAACTCCTACCAGCTCTCCTCCCTCGCGTGGTCACCCGACTCCAGGAAGCTGGCCGCCTACCGCCTCAAGCCCGGCTACCACCGCCATGTCCAATATGTGGAGTCGTCGCCGGAGGACCAGATCCAGCCCAAATTTTTTTCCAAGCCATACGAGAAGCCCGGCGATGTTCTCGATCTCAACCAGCCGGTCCTCTTTGACGTCATCGCCGGAAAGCAGATCAATATTGATAACGGGTTGTTCCCGAATCCGTACGAGCTGTCGGAGCTTGTTTGGCGGAAGGACAGCCACGCATTCACTTTCGAATACAATCAGCGCGGCCACCAAGTCTACCGCATCATCGAGGTTGACGCCGGAAGCGGCAAAGCCCGCGCGATCATTTCCGAGGAGCCCAAGACCTTCTTCAACTACCGGACGGCCAATGGCAGCCAGTTTGATTCCGGCAAGAAGTTCCGCTACGACGTGCGGGACGGCAAAGAGATTATTTGGATGTCAGAGCGCGACGGCTGGAACCACCTCTACCTGTACGATGGTGTGACCGGCGCGGTGAAAAACCAAATCACCCAAGGTGCCTGGGTCGTTCGAGACGTTGAACGCGTCGATGAAGCTCAACGGCAAATCTATTTCAGCGCCAGCGGTATGTACCCCGGCCAGGATCCTTATTTCGCGTACTACTATCGCATCAACTTGGACGGCTCCGGGCTCACGCGGCTGACGCCGGAAGAGGCCAATCACATCGGCGCGTACTCGTCCGATGGCAAATTCTTCGTTGACAATTATTCCCGCCTCGACCTGCCCCCGGTCCTCCAATTGCGCCGAACGTCGGACAACTCGGTCCTGTCAACTTTGGAGCGAGGCGACATGAGCGGACTCGCCAAAGTGGGCTGGAAGCCGCCCGAGGTGTTCACGGCCTTGGGTCGCGACGGCAAGACCGAGATTTGGGGCATCATCATACGGCCGACGAACTTCGAGCCCACGAGGAAGTATCCCGTCATCGAGTACATCTATGCGGGACCGCAAGGCTCGTTCGTCCCCAAGTCCTTCTTGACTTACTCGCCGATGATGGCGCAGGCGGAGATCGGTTTCATCGTCGTGCAGATTGACGGCATGGGCACATCGAACCGTTCCAAGGCGTTCCACGACGTGGCGTGGAAAAACCTCGGCGACGCGGGGTTCCCGGACCGAATCTTGTGGCACCGAGCGGTGGCCGCGAAGTACCCGTGGTATGACATCACTCGTGTGGGCATCTACGGCGGCTCAGCGGGGGGTCAGAGCGCACTCGGCGGGTTGCTTTTCCACCCGGACTTCTACAAAACCGCCGTTTCCTACGCGGGCTGCCACGACAATCGGATGGACAAGCTCTGGTGGAATGAGCAGTGGCTGGGGTGGCCGATCGGCCCGCAGTACTCGGCGGCGTCCAACGTCGACAACGCCTATCGGCTGCAGGGCGACCTCTTGCTGATCGTCGGTGAGCTCGACACCAACGTTGATCCCTCGTCAACGATGCAAGTGGTCCATCAGCTCCTGAAACACAATAAGAATTTTGATTTGCTCGTCGTTCCGGGAGCGGACCACCCTGCCGCCCGCGACGACCAGTATGCCGCCTACGGCGACCATAAGCGGTTCGACTTTTTCGTCCAACATCTGCTCGAGGTGACGCCGCCAGCCTGGAACCGGTCGAACGCAGAGCCGGCGCCCTGACGGGCCAATTCATCGGAAAATAATATGTCCACCACTCCTGCTCTGCCCCCGGTCATCGACTTTGGGCGCGAAATCTGCGGCGATCTTGCCGCCGCGGAGGCGCGCGAGTGGCTGGTGACGAACGGCATCGGAGGGTTTGCCTGCGGCACGGTGGCGGGCACGCTCACGCGCCGATACCACGGCTTGTTGGTGGCCGCCCTCCCGCCCCCGTGGCATCGCACTCTCCTGGTTTCCAAAATTGATGAGGTGGTGGAATACGACGGGCAAAGTTACGCGCTCGGCGCCAATCGCTGGGCGGGTGGCGCCATTGATCCGCCCGGCCATCGGCACATCGAACGCTTTCGCCTGGAAGGCACGACGCCGGTGTGGACCTTCGCCTGCGCGGATGCATTACTCGAAAAGCGCATCTGGATGGAGCACGGCGCGAACACAACTTATGTGCAATACACCGTGGTGCGCGCCAGCCGCCCCGTGCGACTTTCCGCCAAGGTCCTGGTGAATTACCGCGGTTACCACTGCTTGACGCACCGCCCGCAACTGCACATGGACGTGCAACCCGTAGACGGATGGCCTGCGCGTGCAAGCCTTTGCGGAAGCAGCGCCCTTCTATCTCCGCAGCGCCGCAGCCAAGGTTGAAGCAGCGCACATCTGGTATCGCGATTACGAGTTGGCGGCGGAGAGGTCGCGAGGGCTCGATCACGTGGAAGACCATCTGCACGCCGGGACTTTTCACTTCGAGCTCGAGAGCCGGCGAGTCAGTGACGCTGATCGCCACGACGGACCCGAGCGCAAACCTGGATGGAACCTCGGCCCTTCAGGCGCGATTTGCTCGCGATCGCGCGCTCCTGCAATTTTGCGAACAAGCACATCCCACAGACGGAATGGCCCGCGTGGATCAAGCAGTTGATTCTTGCCGCCGACCAGTTCATTGTCGGGCGGCCTCTGGCCGATGTTGCCGGGGGAATTTCGGTGCTGGCCGGATACCCATGGTTCGGCGATTGGGGCCGCGACACCATGGTGGCGCTGCCGGGGTTGTTGCTGGCCACCGGTCGGCCGGAAGTTGCCGCGATCGTATTGCGCACCTACGCGCGGTTTGTGGACCGGGGAATGCTCCCCAATCGTTTCCCCGATGCCGGAGAGGCTCCCGAATACAACTCCGTGGACGCCGCGCTGTGGTTCATCGAGGCGGCACGACAGTATTATGCCGCCACCCACGATCTTTCCCTGGTGCGCGAAATCTTTCCCGCGATGGCGCAGATCGTCGGCGAGTACACGCGCGGAACACGCTACAACATTCACGTGGATTCCACCGACGGCCTGCTGCACGCGGGCGAACCGGGCGTGCAACTTACCTGGATGGATGCCAAGGTCGGCGATTAGGTGGTGACCCCACGCGTGGGCAAACCCGTGGAGGTGAACGCGCTCTGGTTCAACGCGCTCGCGACCCAGGCGAAATTCGCGGCAGCGCTGGGAGGTTCCGCGGCCTCGTATGCCGATCTCGCCGCGCAAGCCCGGCAGGGCTTCCAGCGCTTTTGGAACCCCGGCGCGAACTGTTGTTTCGATGTGATCGATGGGCCGGAAGGAAACGACGCCTCAGTGCGGCCGAATCAGCTTCTGGCCGTGGCGTTGGCGGAGAGCCCGCTCGCGGCCGAGCAGCAACGCGCGGTCGTCGATATTTGCGCCCATGAACTCCTGACGTCTTTCGGCCTGCGCAGCCTTTCGCCGCAAGCCCCGCAATATTGCGGCGCTTATGGTGGAGACGCGCAGCGGCGCGATGCTGCCTATCATCAGGGCACCGTCTGGGGTTGGCTGATCGGACCCTTTGTTCACGCCTTCCTCCGCGTCACGCGCGACCCTCGGCAGGCGCTTTCGTTCCTGGCGCCATTCGAGAGTCACCTGAAGATTCACGGCTTGGGGACGGCCAGCGAAATCTTCGACGGCGACCCGCCTTTCGCGCCGCACGGATGCTTTGCGCAAGCATGGACCGTGGCCGAGGTGCTCCGTGCGTGGGCGACCCTGTTCCCCGAAGGTGAACAACATCATTTAAGCGTTTTTCCGCAGCCGGTAAGGCCCCGCCCTTCCGACAGTTGCCTGGGAACATCAAGCGTTGTGAGAAATGTGGGCTGAAAGTGTGGGGGTGGGTTTTGTGGACTTCTCATCAAATCGCGGGAGGGGGCAATTTCTAAGTTTCCAAAGTGAGTAAAAACTCTAGCCCTGCAAAGGTCCAATAGTTGGAATCATCCTCCCGCACCCAAACCACGCGAGTGGGGATGGCATGAGGGAACTCCCCCTTGGCGACGATTCCCACCCGCCCGCCCGGAACCAGCGCGAGCGTGGTTCGAACCCGCATGCCGCCCAGAGAAATGTCGATGGCGGTCGCGGAGTTGTCCACCATGAAGGTCTCCGCCTTGAGGACGAGACTGATTGGAATTGTGGTTGGTTGGCGCTCCGACCGACGGATATTCGCAGGGATATTCGTTCGCATGGTCAGTCCCACTCCCTCGGTCAGACTACACGGATAGGGTTACGTCACAACGGCAAGTATATCATCAACATTATACCACTTCCGTAATCATCTTCAAGGATTTCATTGAGCTCTTCCAGCTCAGTGCTCCATAAGACGGCGACGCGGCTGGCGCCGACATGCCTCTCAATGTCTGCGCCTGCAATGTCCCGACCTTGGGGGAGAACGCAGACTCCCCCAAGCACGGAGTCTGCGCCAACCCTCCATGCCGAAGGCAGTTCCGTGTTGAGATCCATGGAACCGCAGACATTAAACGGCATGTCTGTGCCAGCCAGCGCGCTGACGGAACACCATCGGAGGGGGTTGGATGTATACTGACCGAATCTTGGCTTCCAAAATGGAAATCCTGAACCAGGGAGTGGACAAAAGGAGGATTACGATGCAACACCTTCGACGGCACTTTCAATTGGGTTTCTGTGCGCTTGTTGTTTGCCTGTTCCTCGGGGCCCGTCCAGCCCGAGGTCAGTCTGCTGCCCCGGACCCTCAACCTCAATGCCCCGACCCCACCGAGGAACCGAGGCAGGAGGATGCCGTGCCCCCGGATGGTTGCTTTTACGGGAGTCTTCATTTGACGAGGACGTCCTACGAAATAGCCAAGGACGTTTGCACATACGATGATCCAAAAAACCAGGAGCCTAAGGATAAGAAGACCTGCCTGCCCACGCTGATCAAGGAGCTCGGCAAAATGTCGGAGGATGATCGCTGTAAAGCCCACCCCACTACGGCATTAATTCTGCACCAGGAGATCACCGAGATGGTTTTAACCGCATCGCTCCAAGTTGATGGCTTCCTAGCCGAGATTGACAGTGAAACCGCACACATCCGGGCGGTTAAAGATATCCTGAGCGCCCGGCAAACTACCGCCATCAACCACAGCTCCCTGGGGAACGACGCGGGGACGGGGGGCGGAGCGGTCGGCTCATTTCTCGCCCTCGGGGCCAAGACCGCTATGACAGCAGGTACTTGGGTGGGGGGAGTCTCTGGGGTAATCGGGTCCGGGTTCGGTTTCGGGACCTACATTATGACGGCAAGAAGTCCGAAGGGATGCTTTCCAGACTACAACCCAGACTACGACTCTCACGCGAAATCTAAGTGTTCAGATCTGAAACAACCCGTTGCATTGAATATCGACCCTCTTCATAACCCGAAGGGCGAAGACCCCTGTGATAGCGGGAACAAATCCACGCCCAAGCAATTCCCGCACGGCTGCTCGCCTAGTATGCTCTCCTATCTCCTCTTCCAGATAGACCCTGGGTTCCACAGCCATTACGATTATACTATCGACAAGTATCTTGATCGCAATCGTGAAGAACTGGGCGACGAGTGGGGAGGTACCTCCAATCTCGGCCAATTAGTCAAGCATGGACCGAAGTCTGAACTGGTGCACGATGCGGATATAGAACGATTGATTACCCGCAACGACAGCCCTCGCAAGCTCTCGATCGACGATCTCACCGATCGGCAGAATAAGCTCGCCGACGTTCGCGCCGTAGCATCCCGCATTAACCGCGACCTTAGTCGGCTCACCGAGGATCTGGCGAGAGGACTTCGGTGTCCCCTGCCGTCAGTCGGAAATTGAGAGAATCACGTCCCACGGCTCCTCCCGCAACTTCGCAAGGTCCTCAGGCCGAGCGCTGCTCGGCCCTACAAACACTGGAGGCTGTCCGACGGTACATCGCATGAACCGACCCGACTACTGGCTCGGAAAATTTTCGAAATTCGCCCCGATCAATTCGGCCACGTGCCCGTGTCGTAGGGGGTGAACTTGCCCTACCCGCTACAATCCTTTTTCGGCGAGTTCGAAGGCGCGGAGGACGGCGCGGGCCTTGTTCTGGCACTCTTCGTATTCACGGGGGGGTTGTCCTGAGGCGCTGTTGCGCCCGACGTACGGGCATGCCACGGCATGCCCTCGGGCACGCCATGGCGTGCCCGTACGGCCTATGACCTACGACCCGCCTACAACTCGTCGTCATCGGCGGCCAGAAGCTCTTCAATATCATCCGCCCCTTCAGCGCCGCACGCTGGGTTTTCAATATCGTAGGGCCACCGCACCGGATTATTGCAAATGTATTCCCGAATGCGATTCAATTCTTTCTCATTTCGAATGATGTGCTCGTAATAATTCTCGTGCCAAATGTGCAGGGGCACGCCACTGGCGGTGGTATGGGCATGCCATGGCATGCCCTGGGGGCACGCCGTGGCGTGCCCCTGGAGTTTCTACATTTAGGTCTGGCACAGTAAGATTTCTATTGACAGACCGACCTTATTTCCGCTATCTTCCTCCTGAGCTGCCGCTCTGGAGGTGATCTTGCCCGACGATCTCAAGGATTCCATTCTTTCGATATTTGAGGCCTCTCTTGAAGCCCAACTGCGGGCCGTTCGCCGTCTCCGCGGCGGGGCAGAAGTGCCCGCCACGCCGCGCCCCCGCGCAAGTCTGTCCCAAGTGGACATGGCTTTCGACATACTCAAGAAGGCCCGCGCCCCCTTGCACGTCTCCGAGCTCCTCCAGCGCATCCACTCCACCTTCCACGTCCCCGTCGACCGCGAGAGCCTGGTTTCTTCCTTGAGCAAGAAGGTCGCCCGCGGCGATCGCTTTCTGCGCACCGGCAAGAACACTTTCGCCTTGCGCCCGGAGGTCCGATGACGCTCTTCGCCGCCTGGTCCGAGATCGTGGCCGACTGGCACGCCAGTTTCCCGCAGCGCCGCACCCTGCGTCGCGCCACCCGCCAAGCCCTGGGCTCTTTGCTCTGCGTGGGCCGACGCTGTCTGTCGCGCATCCTCTGGACCCAGGGCCGCCAGCAACGCAGTTGGTCGAGCGAGTACTTTCTCCACTCGCGTTGTCGCTGGGAACCACAGACCTTGTTTGCGGGCGTGTGGCGGCGCGCCCTGCCCTATTGTCCCGGCCGCCTGGTGGGCGTGGCCGTCGACGACACTCGCCTGCGCAAGACCGGCCGCGCCATTCCCCAGGCGCGCTATCATCGCGATCCCCTCTCGCCCCCCTTTCACGTCAACCTCATGCGCGGCTTGCGCTTTCTGCAAGCGTCTCTGCTGCTGCCCCTGCATCGCCAGGGCAACGTTAGTTGTCGCGCTCTGCCGGTGCGCTTTGCCGAGGCGGCGCCCCTGAAGAAGCCTTCCCGCAAGGCCAGTGCGGAAGCTTGGCAGGAATATAAAAAGATGAGCAAGCGGCATAACCTCTCGCAGCGTTTTGTCGAGAGCGTGGCCCCCTTGCGCCAGGCGCTGGACCAAGCCGGAGGAGCCCGCAAGGTGCTGGTGCTGGCTCTCGACGGCAGCTTCTGCAACCGCACCTGTTTCCGCGCTCTCCGCGACCGTACCGAGCTGATCGCCCGCGCCCGCAAGGATGCTCGCCTTTGTTTTCGCGCTGCCCCGCCTTCGCGGCGCTTTTACGCCCCCTCCCCCTTCACCCCCGAACAGGTCCGGCAGGACGAATCCCGCCCCTGGCAGCAAACCAAGTTATTCTATGGAGGCAAGCGCCGCCGCATCCGGTATAAAGAGGTGAGGCAAGTCTACTGGCGGACCGGCGCCGGCCAGATCCCCCTGCGCCTCTTCGTCGTGGCTCCCACCCCCTATCGCAAACGCAAAAGCAGCAAGCTCTACTACCGCCAACCGGTCTACCTGCTCTCCACCGACCTGCGCCACTCCGCCCCCCCGTTGCTGCAAATCTACTTCGATCGCTGGCAGATCGAAGTCAACCACCGCGACGAGAAGGAGACCTTGGGGGTGGGACAAGCTCAGTTGTGGAACCTCGACGCGGTGCCCAAACAGCCCGCCCTGGTGGTGGCCGCCTATAGCGCACTGCTCCTGGCCGCTCTCCAAGCCTTCGGCACCGAACGCGGCGCCACTTATCAGCCTCTGCCCCGCTGGCGTCGCAAGGCCCACCACCCTTCCTGCCTCGACCTGGTCACCCTCCTGCGCCAAGAAATGGTCGACCACCCCGAATGCCCTCAATCCCTCGGCTTCCAACTCACTGACCGCGCCCTCACCCGCGCCGCCGACGCGTGAAAATGTAGAAACTCCAGGGAAAGGCAGAGCCTTTCCGCAGAGCAGGGGGCGAAGCCCCCTCAAACGCCATGATCGCTCGCTAATTTGGACAAGCCTGCGTGACGCCCCGCCCTTCCGCCGTTGGGGCAAAGGCCGTGCAGCCACTCTAAGAGGAGCAATTGGGGTAAAATAGTGAATTCAGACCTTCCGCACGCGGGGAGAATCGCCGGTGATCAAGACACCGGCATGAGAAAACGAATGGGCATCGCATCATCGGGAGAAACCCGGACCAGGAAAGCAGGGGGAAACTGGAAAGCAATTTCAGCCGTCCTGGTATTGGCCGCCGTGGCCGCAGGAGCGGACGCCCTTCGCGCTCCGGCGCAACAGACCACACCCCCGGCGGCGCCTGCTGCGCCCGCCCCGGCCGGCAACACCGCGCATCCGGAGGAAAGTGCGCCGCCAGCGAAGACTCCCACCATTCGCACCACCGTCGAACTCGTTAACGTCCCCGTTACCGCTTTGACCAAACATGGGCAGCGAGTTATTGATCTCAACATGGATGATGTGAAGGTATTTGAAGACGGTGTGGAGCAGAAAATAACCCACTTCGAGCGGGAAACCCGCACGCCACTCCGCATCGGTTTGATCGTCGACACCAGCAATAGCGCACGCAACCGGTTATCGTACGAAAAAGATGCGGCCCAGCAATTTGCGGATCTAGTCCTGCGAAACGGAGGCACAAGGACCCAGGTATTCCTCGAGACCTTCGACGCTTCCAGCTCCATCATCCAGGACTTTACCAACGACCCGGACGTGCTGAGTGATAAGATCCAGGAACTAAAATCCGGCGGCGGCAAGGCCCTTTACGATGCCATCTACTTTGCTTGCCGGGAGAAAATGCTCAAGACCGGGCCGCGGGAAGAGATACGGCGGATCTTAGTTGTCGTGAGCGATGGCTTGGACGTTCAAAGCCAGCACACGCTGGACCAGGTTGTTTCAATGGCGCGCATGGCCGAGACCATGATCTATACCGTCGGCACGGCCGCCTACGGCTTTTCGAATCCCGGAGACAAACTCCTTGAAGAAATGTCCACCGAAACCGGTGGCTACCCTTCTTTCCCCTTGCGCGATGCTCCGGGGACCGACCTGGAGTCGGGTTACCTTTCCCATAATCAGATCGGGGATACTTCCCAAAACAAAAGTCTAGGGGCGGAAACGGGAAAGCTTTCCTCAGAGCGATTGACCAATCTGGTTGGCGCGTTACAAGCCATCGGGCGCGAATTCGACGAACAATACACCATTGGCTATAAGCCGTTGCGAGATGCCCTCGACGGAACTTACCGGTCCATTAAAGTTGAGACCACCCGCCGCGGAGTAACTCTGCGTTGGAAGCCCGGTTACTTTGCTACGGCCGAGTGATGAGAATGTGCTTCAAGGGTGGCTAAAGGATGAAGGGTAAAGGATGAAGGACGAAGAGTCTCGCTTATTTATTCCTAGATTCGAACGGACCTTAAGCCACCCCTTAGCCTTAAACCTTTAACCTTCATCCTTCACCCTTTAACCCTTATCGTTTAGCCTTTACCCTTTATTGGTGCCATGGCCAAGACGGCTCCAAGAATCGCCAAGAAGTTCTTGATTATGGGCCGCGTCCAGGGCGTCGGTTTTCGCTATTTCGCGGATCGCTGGGCAACGCAACTCGGCATTTGCGGATACGTGAAGAACCTCTGGGACGGCAACGTAGAGGTCTACGCCATTGGCGATGCGTTGGCCCTGGAAGAACTGAAGCGGCAACTGGCAGAGGGCCCGCGCAGCGCGCGCGTTGCCGCCATCGATGAATCGGACGAGCCTGTGGACAAGCGGTACAATCGCTTCATCATCGAGGGCGGGTGGTAGTGTAGTCTTGTAGGGGCGAGCGGCGCTGGCCCCAGGCGGAGCGCCGCTCGGCCCTACCATTTCCTTGCGGAGGATCTGTGATCGATCTCAAGAAGCTGGTTCGCGAAATTCCCGACTACCCCAAGCCGGGCATCCTCTTTTACGACATCACCACGCTGCTGAAAGACCCTGTGGGCCTGCACTGGGCCGTCGACGTCCTCGCCAATACTTTCCTGGCGCAGAAAATTGATCGGGTCATCGGTATTGAGGCGCGTGGGTTTATCTTTGCGCCCATGGTGGCCTACCGTCTGAACGCGGGATTTGTGCCGGCGCGCAAGCCCAACAAGTTGCCCGCCGACCGCGCCACCATGCCTTACAGCCTCGAGTATGGAAAAGACGCGATCGAGATTCACCGCGACGCCATCAGTCAAGGGCAGGAAGTGCTGATCATCGATGACTTGCTGGCCACCGGGGGAACCGCCGCCGCCACCGCTCGCCTGGTGGAATCACTCGGTGGACGCGTGGCTGGAACCGGATTCGTGATTGAACTGGAAGAGTTGAAAGGCCGCGAAAAACTGAGCGAGTATGCGGTGCATTCCATTTTGAAGTATTGATGGCCAGTCGTAGCGCTGAGCTTTAGCTCAGCACGTGCCGACCTCAAGGTCGGGGCTACAAGCAACCGGCCTTCGGCGGCTCCAGCGTCTTCAGGATCGCGTCCAGAAAAAAACCTTCCGGAAGAGACCCTTCCACATAAGCCCCGTCATTGATGATGGTCCTGGGGACAGCGAAAACGCGAAACCTTTCGGCGAGGTCCGGGAATTCTGTGGCTTCAATGCCATCCGCGCGGATAAGGTCGCTTTCCATGGCGAACTGGTAAGCCAGGCGCACGGCCGGCGGGCAATGGGGTCAAGTGGGTGTGGTGAACACTTGCAAGTGAAGGGGCTGGGTGAGTTGGGCCAGTTTCTCCCGGCTTTCGGGCTGCAATCCCGAATCCCCCTGCGAAACCGCCAGTATCCCATCGAGCAGGGCTGCGAACTCGTATCCGGCAGGCAGGCCAAAAAAGCGAATGCCATAATCCTTGCCGTTGCGGATGACGGTGGCCGGGACCTTATCCACCGCGTATTCGGCCACTTTCTCTTTGTCGAGCAGAAAGTCGTGGGTCTCAAGCGAGAGCTTGTCGGAAATTTGGCTAAGTTCCTCAAGCAACTGCCTGGCTTCGCGGCCGTATTCCAGATTCAACTCCTGGGTAAAATGAACCAGCTTGACCGGGGAGGTCATTGGTTGGAGCCGAGCCCGAATTTCCGCCACATCCGTATCGCGAAGCAATCCCATGGGTTCTCCTTGACCAATTACACTGAGGATTCGCGGACCAACGCACCCTGGGCCGCCAACCCGCCTGCTATTTCAGATGCGTGAGAGAAGAAAGGGTTGCGGAAAAGGCGGGGAACGAGAGGCCCTGGCGAGAGGTTTTGACCTAGAAAAAGCTTCACTAAGCACGACTCCGTAACCGCGCGGACGAATAGCTTCTCTACGCTTCCGCTTCCGCGTCAAATCCAAACTTCTTCATTTTATAGCGCAGCGCGTCGCGGGAAATATCCAGCAATTTGGCGGCGTGGGTTTGATTGCCGGCGGTTTGCTTAAGCGCCAGGCCCACCAGTTCGCGTTCCACTTCCTCGAGCGAGGTGCCCTGCTTGGGCAGTTCCAGCACCGGAATCATTCTTCCCGAAGCCAGTGGCCGCCATGATGCAGAGGTGCTGGTGACCATCAGCGGAGTATCGGTGGACTCCCCGTCCGGCACGCTCACGGGCATGGAGTTATCGTACCCTAGCGCCTGCCCCGACACTTGAATCGGCAGATAGGTGGGGCGGATGTAATCCGATTCCTCAAGGATCATGGCGCGCTCCACGGCGTTCTTCAACTCGCGCACATTTCCCGGCCAGTCGTATTGGAGAAGCAGTTCGCGGGTTTCTTGCGTGATGCCTTTTACCATCTTCCGAAACCGGAAATTGTAACGTTCAATGAAAAATTCGACGAGAGGCAGGATATCTTCCTTGCGATGGCGCAGAGGGGGGATGAAGATCGGGATGATACTGAGCCGGTAGAACAAGTCCTGGCGGAAGGTTCCATCGCGCACGCCCTGCTCCAGATCACGATTGGAGGCAGCGATGACGCGGATATCCACCCCGATATCCTTCACCCCGCCGATGCGCCGGATGGTTTGATCCTCCAGCGCCCGCAGCAGTTTCGCCTGCAGGTAGGTTGACAGTTCCCCGATTTCATCCAGGAACAGCGTGCCGCCGTCAGCGACTTCGAACAGCCCCTTTTTCTGCGCCTTGGCGTCGGTGAAGGCGCCGCGCTCGTGGCCGAACAGTTCGGCTTCCATCAAGGTCTCGGGGATGGCCGAGCAGTTGATGGTCACAAAGGGCTTGTCGTTGCGTGTGCTGTCGTAGTGGATGGCCTTGGCGATCAGGTCTTTTCCCGTGCCGCTTTCGCCCTGGATGAGCACGGTGGAGGTTTCGCTCACGGCCACCTTGCGCACGAAATTCATCAACTCCAGCATACGGGGAGACTTCCCCACAACTTCGTGGTAGCCGGAGCGCTTGCGGACCTCGTCGCGCAGGCTATCGCGTTCGGAGCGCAGGCGCGAGCGGTCGATGGCGTTGGCCAGAGTGATTTGCAGCTCATCGAAATCGAGCGGCTTTTTGATGAAGTCGAGCGCGCCTAGCTTGATGGCCGTCTTGATGTCATCAAGCTGCGGGTCGCCCGTAATCATGATGACGGGAATGGAAAGGTTGTTCTGCTTGATTTCGCGCAGGACTTCGATGCCGCTCAAATCCGGCAGCCGCACATCCAGCAGGATGAGGTCCGGCGTTTCCGCGCGAATCTGCGCCAGGCCGCCGGTGCCGCTTTCGGCTTCGATGGCGATATAACCCCACTCTTCCAACTGGCGGCGCACCGACCAGCGGATCAGCTTTTCATCATCGACGATCAGGACTTTTTCATTGGGCATGTTAAAACCTTGGGACACGGGATAGGGGACACGCGACACGGGGTTAGGGATCCCGGGTTCGGGTTTCGGGATGCAACGTGCGAGCTCTGCGGCAAAGCTCCATTACCCCATCCCTAGTCGCGTGTCCCGTGTCCCGATTCCCTAGTTCCTAGCCCCCAACACTTGTGCTTCCTCGACGGCCTCGCGCATTGGGAGGCGGATAATAAAGCGGCTCCCCTTGTTGACTTCGCTCTCTGCCGTAAGCGTCCCGCCGTGCTGGCTGATGATGCGCCGACAAAGCGAAAGCCCCAATCCCGTACCACCCCGCTTCGTGGTGTAAAAAGGCCGGAAAATTCTCTCGAGCTGCTCGCGCGAAATTCCCACGCCCGTATCGCTGACAGCGATTTCAATGTAATTGGGCCGATTCGGCGTGCCTGAGCCACCCAGGACTCGAGCCTGGATGGTTATTTTACCCTCTTGTTCAAGGGCCTGGATACCATTTAGCACCAAATTCAGTAACACCTGGTGCAATTGCTCGGGATCCATGCGGAAACGCGGAAGGGGTGAAGGAATAAGGATGGAGAACTCCACGTTCTTGCTGCCGATCTGCTGGCGAGCGAGCTGCAAGGTATGGGCTACCGTGTCCTTCAAATCCGCCATGCCGAATTGCGGCGCCTTGGGACGCGCGTAAGTCAGTAGATCATTCAGCACTTTCTCAATGCGCCGCACCTCCTGCCGAAGGTCATCCAGGATTTCGCGGTCGGGGTGCTCCTTGGGGAAATCCTTGCTGATAATCTCGATAGCGCCGGCGATGCCCGCCAGGGGGTTGCGGATTTCATGCGCCACGCCCGCGGCCAGCTCCCCCATCGTCGCCAGGTGCTCCGCTTGCACCATCTCGGTATCGTGCACGCGCTGGCAGTGGTCGCAGAACTCGCGCCAGTTCTCGGTGAGCGAACGAATTTCTTTCTCGAGCGCCAAAGTGCTGTTGGGAGGCGGTGCGATTTGAACCAGTGAGGGATAGGTAGGGGCAATCTTGCTGATGGCTCCCCGTAAATCGCCTAGAATGGACCAAGACCGGCGCTCCTGGTAAATGAGCATCCCCGTGGCGGCCGAGAGAGCCGTCAGCAGCGCCACCGCCAGCCCCAAAGTGAAAGTCAGGCCATGCTGATAGCCTTCCACGCCCACTAGCAAAATGACTCCGGCCAGCGAGGTTACCAGCACAGCAAGGTTCTGGCGGAAGGTGGGTGGAAACCGCAAAAGACGTTTTAGCTGTGCCCGGTCCAATGGTATGATATTTCCCTTTCAGTGGCACTCAGTCATTAAGTTTATCATAAGGCATATAAGGTGACCAGAAAGCCCGAAACATTCTTCGAGGAGATGAAGCGGTACGTCGGCTTCAGCGAGGACGATGCGACCCTGCTTAATGCTGTCGGCGAGCGCATGGCCCCCTACCTGCCGGACATGTCAGAGCGCTTTTACGACCAGATCACCCAGCATCCCGACGCGGAGAAGGTGTTCACTGGGGGCCAGGAACAGATTGACCGCTTGAAGCGCACGCTGCAGGTTTATGCGAAGCGCTTGTTCCGGGGTCCTTTCGATGAGAATTATGCCGCGGAGCGCTACAAAATCGGCGTACGCCACGTGCTGATTGGTCTGCCCCAGCGCTACATGATCAGCGCGATGGGCGTGGTGCGCACCCACCTTCAGGCAAGCCTGGGCGAAGTCTACCCCTCCGATCCCGTCCGGCTGGAAATCACCCGGCTCGCCCTGGACAAAATTCTGAATATCGACCTGAACATGATGTGCGAATCCTATTTCCAGGAGAGCATTCGCCATTTGCGCGAATTGAACCGGAGATTGGAACGCGCCAACTTGGAATTGGCGGAACTGAGCCACGTCAAGACGGAGTTCCTGGCCACCACCTCGCACGAGTTGCGTACCCCCCTCAATTCCATTCTAGGGTTCACGCGCCTGATTCTTGATGGTCTGTGTGACAGCCGCGACGAGGAACGCGAGCTGCTGCGTGACGTCTATTCCAGCGCTGAACACCTGCTTTCCATTGTCAATGACCTACTGGACGTGGCCAAAATCGAAGCGGGCAAACTGCGCCTGGCCCCGGAGACTGTTGATCTGAAGTCCGTGATCCAGGAAGCCAAAGCCGTAGTCGGCGTCCAGGCGGCGGCCAAACACTTGACGCTTATCGATGAGACGGAAGCATCGCCGCTGCCCCTCGTGATGGCTGACCACGCGCGTGCCAAACAAGTTCTCATCAACGTGCTAAGCAACTCGATGAAATTCACCGATAAGGGGTGGATCACGCTGCGCGGACGGTCTTTCCCCGACCGCGGATTTGTGGAACTGGAAGTCCAGGATACGGGCATCGGCATTGCTCCCCCAAAGCAGAAGCACTTGTTCGAGAAGTTCCAACAATTGGACAGCACCTTCACTCGCCAGCAGGGCGGCAGCGGCCTGGGGCTGGCGATCTGCCGTAGCCTGGTGGAAATGATGGGCGGGCGCATTAAGCTTTGGAGCGCCGGCGTGGGTTGCGGGACCACAGTGACGTTCTCGCTTCCGGTGCGGCGGGAACAAGAAGACGTTGTGCACGTGAAGGGCAAAGAAGCTCTGGTGGCGGCAGGGGACGAAAGTGGCGTAAGGGTTCTCGTGGTCGACAACGATCCGGAATTCCGCCGCTACTTCAAGACGCTGCTGACCAAGCACGGCTATTATGTTTTGACGGCGGCTACCGCCGACGATGCGCTCGATGCCGCGCGCCGCTTTCGCCCGCAGGTGGTGGTTGTGGATTTGGCCCTGCCCCAGCGGCCGGGAGCAGAGCTCGGAGACGGTGCGGATTTGGTCGCCCAGCTCCAAACGGGCGCGTTGATCCGTGAGATATACTGTTTTATGGTCACCGGCTACGACCCCGCGGATGTTCATGAGCGTCTCTCGCTTCTCCAGATCACTCCGGAGATCTGGCAGAAACCCTTGGAGGGTGAGAGGTTCCTGGCGCGGCTGGAGGAAATTCTGCGCGGGTCAAAGCTGGCGGCAGGGAACGACAGCAGGCAGTAAGCACAAGGACTCACTCGGGCAGCGGGCATGACAATCTTGAATCTGGAATCTCGGATTCTGGATTGGCACGTCGCTCGGGAACCCGCGCAAAGGCGCAGCGGGCATTAACATAGCGCCGCCTATTCAACGGACTCGTCATGCTTCGCATTCTCGTGGTGGAAGATAATCCCTTGGTCGCCAAGTTCTACCGTTTGGCGCTCGAGCGCGCGGGCGGTTTCCAGGTCTTCTTCAACGAAGACGTGGAGGCGATTCTGGCACAGGTCGCAAGCGCCTCTTTCGATGCTATGGTCCTGGATGTCTCCCTGCGCAACTGCCGCTATCAGGGGCGCCCGGTCGATGGCCTGGAACTCGCGCAACTGATCCGCCATATCCCCGAGGGCAAGTCGCTGCCCATTCTCCTTGCCACTGCTCACGCCATGGAAGGCGACCGCCAACGCCTGCTGGCCGCCTCCGGCGCCAACGCCTATTTGGAAAAGCCCATTTACGATCCCAACGTCCTCGTCAGCAAGATTCGAGAGATCGTGGGACAGTGATCAATTTTTCCCGCGTTTTTGCTGAACAATCCCTGTAGCCCAATTCTTATTGTGGATAGTCCGCGAATGCCCGCGATAGCCCGATGGATTCCGAACAAAATGAATTAACACCTTTACTTTCATATACTTACAGAAGTATAACTTTTATCTAATTTGTTTTCAATAATTTATCGAGATAGACCTCCATTCTAGTAAACGACCCGATGCAAAAATTCTGCCTCACATCAAAATCTCAGCAATGCGGGCGAAGGAAGAAAGAAGCACGAGGGCGGGGGTGGGGGGGCGAATCTCGAGCAATGAACAGACAGATCGCTTGGAGATCATCGGCCGTCTGGGGCGTCCATCTTACTTGAGCCATTTCGCCACACGCTGCCGGACCTCTTCTTGACTGATCAGTTCACCACGGTCCGCTTGGAGAAGGCCTCTCTCGACTTTATGAAGCTGAAAGCCGCACAACTACATCACAGGTCCGCCCTACGCTTGCCCTCGCCGCGTCCTCTATCTGCGGCCCGCCTCCGAGGAGGGCTGAGCCCGAAGAGTCCGAAGAGCTCCTCTTCCGTCAGCTTGGACTCAAGATCTTTGTCGGTCAGATCGTCAACCACCTCACCAAACAATCGTTTTTTCTTCTCGAGAATCTGGTGGATTCTCTCCTCAATTGTGTTCCTGACGAGGAACGAGGTGGCAAATACCGTCCTCTGCTGGCCGATTCTGTGCACACGATCCTCGGCCTGACTGGCCGCGGCAGGATTCCACCAGAGGTCATAGTGATAGACATGATTAGCTCGGTGAAGAGTCAATCCAAGGCCCCCAGCTTTCAAAGAAACCAACAGGATCTTGTGGGTCTCGCTATCCCTGAACCGGTCAAGCATGGTGTCTCGCTGCTTTCCGGTGAGAGAGCCAGCAAAGGTGAGGGGCGACCACTGACTGAAGGCTCTTTCCAAATAGGGGAGCGTCTTTTCCGGGTACTGAGAGAATATGAGAACCTTTTCATCTGGGTTCTGGTCGAAGAGTTCTGCGAGTTGCTCCGAGATGAATTCCAGTTTACAGCTCTCATTTGATTCGTTGTCGTAGTTGCATATCAGCTTCAGTTGCGTGATAAGAGCGAGTACATGGGTTAGGCTTACCGGTTCCCCGTGCTTGCTTAGCCGCTTGACACCGTAACTTTCCGTGCGTTCGTAGGCTTCTCGCTGTTTCGGCAGTAAGTCAAGCCACCTCACATCGTGCCGCTTGTCGGGAAGGTTCAGCTCCGCAGCGTGCTCAGACTTCCGCCTCCTCAAAGCGTAGGGAGCAATCTTCGCCTTGACGTATTGCGGCCGAAAGGCATCACTTTCCTGCAGCAGGCCGGGCGTGATGAACTGAAAAAGTGAAACGAGATCCTCAAGCTTGTTCTCCAGCGGCGTGCCGGACAACACCCATCGCCTTTCCGCTTGCGCTCGTTTGCAGGCTTTGGAAATGCCCGCGCCAGGATTCTTTATCCTTTGTCCTTCGTCCAGGATGCAAAGGTCGAACCGGACCTTGCCGGCCACGTCAATGTCCCTGCTGAGCGTTTCGTAAGTGACAATTCGAACATGGTGCGGGGGATTCGCCAGCCAAACTTGACTTCTGCAATCGACGCTGCCATCAAGCTTGGTCACAGTAACTTCCGGCGCCCAATCCCAAAGCTTCTCTTCCCAGTCCGTGAGAAGCGACTTCGGGCAAATGATCAGGACCTTCCCGATCTTTCCCGACCTGATGAGCAGTCTCACGGCGATGATCGCCTGAATGGACTTGCCTAGTCCCATCTCATCCCCTAGCAATGCAAGAGGATGTTCAGCCAGGAACTTGATCCCGGTGAGCTGGAATGCAAAGGGAGTGTGACCTTCCGGAAACCAAAGCCTGCTGTTCAGGGATTCCCCTGGCGGCGGCTGAAACAACGGCCAGATGAGCTCCAGAATATCAATGCCGGGACTGCCGGGCGTTGGGCTCTTGGGGGCGACTTCCCTTCTACAGATTGAACACCACGCTTTCTTAAGCCCGTGGCGGCATTGGGTCTCACCCTCTGTGCCATGCTCAAAGTTTTGTTGGACGTTGTCGTCGGCATTTTTGCTCTTGCCGATGGATGATGGCCTTCGCAACGCCGCAAAAAAAGATGCGATTTTCGGCGTCGCCGAAAGCAGCCCGAACAAGGCTTTGAGATCCACTACTCCCGGAACTGCGAGGGTCGTATCGATGGCGTCGCATTCCGGCGCCGCAATCTTAGTCGATCCCTCCATGATCGTAACTGTCCAAGGGTTGACCCATTTGCTGATGGTGCACCTTGGGAACGATAATTCCATTGCAAGCATGGGCACGGCAGAGACAAAGCAGCGATTCTCGCTGATGCCTGGAAGCGTGATCGCGGAAATGGAAGGCTGGGCAATTCTTGCGGAAACGAATTTTAATGCTTGCCCGTCAAATTGACAGATCTCGGCAGTGGGGTACTTCAACTCGCTGACCAAACTAACTTGCGATGGAATATCAAGGCGGGAGCTCGCTAACTCGCTGCCGGGTTGGCGAAGTGGAGATACGTTAGCGGCGAAGAAGATTCTGGCGGTGTCGACAGCTCGACGTAGTAGTCCCATCTTACTGGAAACGAGTATCTTGCTTGCTGAGAGCTTCGACAGCCTTGGCAATTCGCTCGAAAGGCTCTATAGGGTCGACGTTCTCGAAGATGTCCTCGATCAAATCCTTGGCGTCATGCAGGTCGTCAGGGAAGTCGCTCCTGACTCTGACCACGATAGATTGGAAGCTGGCGTTCCTGGAGTCCACTTTCATCTCCGTAGCCGCACTCGAATCCGGAGACTCGATTCTAGGAACCTCGCCGGCGCGCCGAAGGAAGAGCAAGGGCGGGCCGTTTGCGTCCCGTACGTCCAGTAACAATTCCCTTTTCACGAATGCGAGCTTCGCCCTGTTTTCCAGGGATTTTAGGAGCGGCTTCCCGCACAGTTCGACCCCAACGTATTTCTCCAGGGTCGAGCCGTAGAGTTGCCTTTGAATTTCGGTAGGTTTCACGGGGTGCGTACATCTGAACTCGATGGGTACGCCGTGGAAATCAGTGACAAGAGCTGCGCCTATGAAGCCCGCACCGGCCTTCGTGGGCAAAATATCTACGAATACGACAAATGCGCCGTCTGGCATTTACACCCCCTCGCGATCGGCCCGCGCTAAGCCAATCGGGTGGGATTATAGTTCGTCCTAAGGCTATATAACAACTACTGGCAAGCCCCGGGGCTGTCCTACTTACGGATGTAGCGTCGGCTTCCAGCCGGCATTGAGCCGCCAAGATGGCGGCGCTACGTTCAAATTAGGACAGCACCGCAAGCCGGGTGCGCGACATGAAAGTTGGATCAGGCCCGTCTGGCTTCCCAGTAATCCTCGAAGCGGCCGTTGAAGTAACAGCAGCGCAAGGTTAGAATCGCGTTGGCGCCCCGAACGGTCCAGAACATTCCCGATCGTTTGAGACCGGAAGCGATCACTGTTTTGCATCCGGCCTCGATGACTCCCGAGCCCACAAAGGGGTGTTGGCGGCGGAACCAAGGGGCCTCCATATAGAGAGCGACAGAAGTTTGATCTCTGCATTGGCCCGGCTTCTAGCTCAGAACCGCAACCCTTGAGTTACACCAAAACTATTAACTTCGTCTTTACTGTACTTTAGGGCAAAACTTTGGCCCTTTGGTCGCATTGACAAGCCATTATTGATGCCCTAATAAATGTTAGACAGCAGATGATGTTGTGGCCGACATCAAATCTTGTTGTGGGCCACGTCACAATTGTTGTGCAGTTGCTCGATCCGACGGCGTTGGGGCTTTGAGCGTTAGGGAGGCCCGCGTGGGGCGTTGCTGCCAGGGCGATATCCGAGGAAAAAAGGGGTGCCGCCATGTTGACTGTGACTCTTCTGTTGGCTGAAAAGAAACTAGGAGGGTACGCAATCCGCTGGGCAGGAGCGATCGTGGCCCTGCTCGTTCTACTTTGTCTTTCAACGCCGGCCGCGCTGGGCCAAGTTACGGGAACTTGGAGCACCAGCAGCGGGAATTGGACCACGCCTGCCGAATGGAGTTGCGTCCCCGGGCCCGGAACCTGCCTGCCGAACAATAATAGTAATACTTACGCGGCGGTGGTGAACTCACCCGGTAATACGCTCACGCTGGACAGTACGTCCAGCCCAACGAGCATTTCGATTAACACCCTTTCCCTCGACGCGGGCACGCTGAACATCGGGTCGGGGGCAACCTTGAACTTGACGAACCAACCCTCTGGGATTACCGATATTCCGTTGGGTGCGGGACTGAGTCTGGAAGGGACGATTGAGATCGGCGGCAACCCGGACGGGCTGGCCGGCCTCACCACCGTGGAAGGCACGCTGACTCTGGCGAACAACCCGCCGACCTACCCCCAGTTCTACCCCGTGAGCCTACAGACCAACACGGGCACCGTGAATGTGCAGCAGGATTCGACGCTAACTGATGGGGCCCCCTTACTGAAGAACATGGGCACCGTGAATGTGCAGCAGGACTCGACGCTGAACCTACTGGGGGGGTCTCAACTAGCTAACACGGGCACCGTAAATCTGCAGCAGGGCGCGACGCTCGACGCAGGTTACGTTGTAAATGGGGGCACCATCAATGTCGGGAATGACGGGTCGTACTCCAAGGTCCAAGTTTCGTATTCCCTTGTCAACACCAGTTCCATCAACCTCAATGGTACCGGAGACTCCCTGATTGTTTCTGGTGCCAATCCGGGCTTGGGGAATTCGGGCAGCATCAACCTCAATGGTACCGGAGCGTCCCTCTATGCCGCCGTCTTGCAGAATTCGGGCAGCATCAACCTCAACGGCTTCAATGAAAACCTGCAAACCGGCGACGCCGGTTTGCAGGGCGGGTCTGTCAGCCTGACCGGAAACTATGACTTTGTGACAGTGGCCAACAACTTCGATGGCTCTGACGGCGCAACCCTTTCTCTGAGCGGCGACCACGACAGCGTGACGGTGAACGGCAGCTTTACTAACACTATCAATTCTCCTCAAGTCGTAATGAGTGGTACCAACGGCAGCATCGCGGTTACGGGCGCGTTCGCCAACAACAGCGGTACCGTTAGCCTTGCCGGCAGCGGTAACACGTTGAGCGCGGGATCGTTCACCAACGGCGACCACGTTAGCCTTACTGGCAGCGGTAACACGCTGAGCGCGGGATCGTTCACCAATGCCGGCACGGTTACGATCGGTCAACCCGAAAACGTCAATATCACCAACAACAGCATCGCGGTTACGGGCGCGTTCACCAACAACAGCGGTACCGTTTTCCTTACCGGCAGCGGTAACACGCTGAGCGCGGGGTCGTTCACCAATGCCGGCACGGTTTTGGTCGGTCAATACGAAAATGCCAACGTCACCAACAACAACTTCGCGGTCACGGGCGCGTTCACCAACAGCAGCGGAACCGTTATCCTTGCCGGCAACGGTAACACGCTGAGCGCGGGGTCGTTCACCAATGCCGGCACGGTTTTGGTCGGTCAATACATGGGTGTCAACGCCGCCAACAACAGCATCGCGGTTACGGGCGCGTTCACCAACAACGGCGGAACGGTGACGCTGGCCGGGTCTGGCGATACCCTAAGTGCCGGTACCTTCTCAAACGCTGGCGCTGTCACCGTGGGCTCGAGTGAAACCCTGAAGGTCCTGGGCACCTACACCCAGACGGGCGGAACTAGCTCAACCATCGTCAACGGCACGCTGAATGCGGCCGCCGACTTTAGCCTGACTAATGGTTCGGTGAATGTGAGCAACGGAGGCCAGATCAACGTCGATGCCACGGCGGGAAGCAGCGGAGCCGGTTTCACGAATAACAACGGAAGCGTGACCATCGCCTCCGGCGGGAACGTGACGGTTAACCAGAACAACTACACGCAGTCGGGCGGCAGCGCCAGCCTGAAGGTGAACGGCGCGATGGTGGTGGGTACAGCCACGATCAACGGTGGGATGGTTTCCGGCAGCGGCAATATCACGGGTACCATCAACAACGTGGGGGGCACCGTCACCGCCTCTGACCCGGGCATCCCTGATATCCTGACCATCCATGGCAACTACACGCAGGGTTCGGGCGGCATCCTGGAGGCTTTTCTGGCAGGCACGACGCCTGGTATCGACTATAGCCAGTTGGATGTGGTCGGGGGGACTGCGACCCTGGGCGGGACGCTTGACTTGGACCTGGTACGCGGCTCCGGCCTGGTTATAACACCAGGCGAGAGCTTCGACCTGGTGACGGCAACGGGTTGCGGCGTTGCGGATTGCGTTACGGGTTCCTTCTCGAGTGTGGTGGGCCTGCCGACACTGCCGAGCGGTGATACTTGGGATGTGTCATTCAGCGGCGGCTCCATGGACCTGACTTTGGAAGGTTCAGCAGATTATTATGCGCCCACTGCAACCCCAGAGCCTTCTGCCTTCTTGCTGCTGGCTATCGGAATTGCCCTGTTGACCATCCTCTGCAAGTATCGGAACACCGTGAGGATGGGAGTGGAGTAGGGAAGGCGGCAGACCGCAGACAGTAAGACAGTAGTCACAAACAGCGCGGCGGGGGCCCTCGCGTCGCGCCGTTAGTTTTTTATGCCACTGCATTCTTCGTTGCCTCTAGGCCGACGGCCCGTAGGCGTTTACCTAATGGCGTCGGCAAAATCTGAAGCCGCGTTAGCGGCGACATCATGTGCCCACGGCGAAAGACGGGAGGGTCCCGCTCGCGCCACCGCTCGTGTCATGGCCATCCTGGCCACGACTGCGCACGAGCGGGACGCACGTGCCACAGCGGGCGAGACGCCCGCGCTACGTCCCTGTCAACCCCTTTCTCACCTGACGCCTAACGTACCACTACGCTAGGACGGACGTGGCGGATCAAGAAAGACCTCCTCTTTCAACTTCTATGTCGCGCAGCACCGCAAGCCCCGTTCGGTTGATTCCTTGCAGCAGACGCTTCATAATACCTGCCAGCGCCCATCTCGCGGGCTTAGGGGATCTTTCTCATGCTGGGGTAACTTGCCGGAGGAATCATGCCTCGCATTATTCGTTGTTCTTTGATACAGGCTTCCAATGTCGCGCCACCCGAAGCCACGCTCGCAGCTACCAAAGACGCCATGATTGAAAAGCACCTCGGCTACATTCGCCAGGCAGCGGACGCCGGAGCGCAGATTGTCTGCTTGCAGGAAATATTCTACGGCCCTTATTTTTGCGCGGAACAAACGACCAAATGGTATGACATGACAGAACCGGTGCCGGGCGGCCCCACCATTCGCCTGATGCAGGAGCAAGCGCGCAGCCATCACCTGGTGCTGATCGTCCCCATCTACGAAGTCGAGCAGGAAGGTGTTTATTACAACACGGCGGCGGTGATTCACAACGACGGAACCTATCTCGGCAAGTACCGCAAGACGCACATTCCCCACGTCGCACCCGGCTTTTGGGAGAAATTTTATTTCCGGCCCGGAAACCTGGGTTTCCCGGTGTTTGACCTGGGCTTCGCCAAGATCGGCGTTTACATTTGCTACGACCGCCATTTCCCCGAAGGCGCGCGGGCATTAGGGTTGAACGGGGCGGAGATAGTTTTCAATCCCTCCGCCACCGTAGCAGGTTTAAGCGAATACTTGTGGAAGCTGGAGCAGCCCGCGCACGCCGTCGCCAACGGCTACTTCATCGGCGCCATCAATCGCGTGGGAACCGAGGCTCCGTGGAACATCGGCGAGTTCTACGGCTCAAGCTATTTCTGCGATCCGCGTGGGCGCATCATCGCGCAAGCCTCCCGCGACCGCGATGAGATGCTGACCGCCGATCTCGACCTCGACATGATTAGTGAAGTGCGCAAGACCTGGCAATTCTACCGGGACCGGCGTCCGGATATGTACGAACCGCTCGTAAAAGCCTAGGTGCTAGGTGCTGGGTTCTAGGTGCTAGGGACTGGGGAAAGAACGAAATTCGAAAATAGAAATGCGAAACTCGCGGGTGGCGCCGACGTTGCCTTTTATGTCGGCGACCGGTAAGAAGCAAGGACGGGTCATCGTTAGGACGCGTGGACAGAAAACAGGTTGCGCTGGGTGCCGGAGCGCATACATGAAAAGCGATGTATGCGCCACCCGCGAATGCCGTGTCCCGTGTCCCGAATCCCGTGTCCCGAACAGGTTGATATGAGCAACATAGACCTCACGCCCAACGACCCGAGTCCCGTGTCCCGAGGCCCGAATCCCGTGTCCCGTGACGAGCGCTTTCCGGAAATCCATCCCGCGCTCGACGCGCACGCCGCGGTCATTGAAGCGAATCGCTGCCTCTTTTGTTACGACGCCCCCTGCACCGCGGCATGCCCCACCCACATCGATGTGCCGCGCTTCATCAAGAAAATCTCGACTGGCAACCTGCGGGGCTCGGCGCTCACGATTTTGAATTCCAACGTGCTGGGGCTGAGCTGTTCGCGCGTATGCCCGGTGGATGTTTTGTGCGAGGGCGCGTGCGTGATGGTGCGCGAAAATTACAAACCGATTGAAATCGGCCGTCTCCAGCGCTTCGCCATGGACCGGTTTTATGAAGACCCGCGTAGGGGCACGCCATGGCGTGCCCCTACCCCGATCACCCACGCGGAGAAAGTGGGTTGCATTGGCGGCGGCCCCGTGTCGCTTGCCTGCGCGGCGGAACTGCGCCGCCGGGGCTACGCCGCCACGGTCATTGACAACCGCCCGCTCCCCGGTGGACTCAACACTTACGGCGTGGCCGATTATAAACTCCGCCCGCAGGACAGCCTGCGGGAAGTGGAAATGATCCGCTCGCTGGGCGTGGAGTTTCGCCAGACCCTGGTAGGTGAGGCGGTGAGCCTGGAAGAAATTGAGAAGGAGTTTGCGCTCATCTTTCTCGGCATGGGTTTGGGGACCATGGACCGCCTGGGCATTCCCGGTGAATCGCTGCCCGGAGTGATTGACGCGCTGCGCTTCATCGAACGTTACAAAACGGCGCTGGATTTTCAAGTGGGCGGGCGCGTGGTGGTGATTGGCGGCGGCAACACGGCCATCGACGCCGCCAACGCCGCGCGGCGCCTGGGAGCGGAAGAGGTCCATCTTTTCTACCGCCGCTCGGTGCGGGAAATGCCCGCGTTCAAATCCGAATTCGACCGCTCCAAGGTGGAGGGCGTGCGTTTTCACTGGCTGGCGCAGCCCCTGGAGATCATCGGCTTCGAGGGGCGGGCGGCGGCGGTGCGATTTGTGGAGACGCGATTGGGCTCCCCTGACCACAGCGGACGCTCCGTGGTCACCCCCGTACCGGGATCGGAATATGAGTTTGCTTGCGACATGGTGATTCCCGCCATCGGCCAGGCACGGTTGACGGCGCTGCTCGAAAACACTCGCGGCATAACCGTAAGGAACGGTCTGGTGGTGGTGGACCGCTCCACGGGCCACACCAGCAACCCGCGCTACTTTGCCGGCGGCGATTGCGTCAACGGCGGACGCGAAGTGGTTGACGCCGTGGCTGACGGCAAGCGCGCCGCTCTCGCCATGGCGGCGCAAATGGAGGCGCATTAGCACGTCTCGTAGGGGCGCCCCTGGAGTTTCTACATTTTCCCTCGCCCCCTTGGGGGAGAGGGGGGACCGCAAGGCGGTGGGTGAGGGGGTAGGTAGGGGCATGAAAGCAGAAAGGGAAATGCGGATGAGACCCCACGGTTTGGACCCCCTCACCCGTCCCGCCCCGGCGGAAGGAAGCGCCGGTGGCGAGCCACCCTCTCCCCCAAGGGGGCGAGGGCGATGAATTCAAAACAGTACGCCGCCTTCTCCCGATGGACGAGAGCCCCCATCGGGAATGTAGAAACTCCAGGGGCACCCCTCGTGGGTGCCCTCCACAAGGGCACCCACGAGGGGTGCCCCTACGAGACGCGGATTGCATTTCTTAGAACTGCGGACGGTGAACACTATGGCTGATCTCACCACCGTTTTTGCCGGCATTCGATGCCCCAATCCCTTCTGGCTGGCCTCCGGCCCGCCCACCAACTGTGGCGACCAGGTGATGCGAGCCTTCGACGCGGGCTGGGGCGGCGCCGTCTGGAAGACTATTGGCGAGCCCATCGTGAACACCACCTCGCGCTACTCCTCGGTGGATTGGAATAGCCAGCGCATGATGGGGTTCAACAACATCGAGCTCATCTCCGATCGGCCGATTGAGGTGAACCTGCGCGAGATTGCGGAAGTGAAAAAGCGCTATCCGCATCGCGCCGTCATTGCCTCGCTGATGGTGGAATCCAAGCGGGAAGCCTGGCACGACATCGTGAAGCGCGCGGAAGGCGCCGGCGCCGACGGCCTGGAGCTTAATTTCGGCTGCCCTCACGGCATGAGCGAGCGCGGCATGGGCTCGGCGGTCGGCCAGGTGCCCGATTATTCCTGCATGATCACCGAATGGGTGAAAGAAGCGGCGCGCACGCCGGTGCTGGTGAAGCTCACACCCAACGTCACCGACATCCGCGCCGTAGCGCGGGCCGCACGGCTCGGCGGTGCGGATGGGCTTTCCGCCATCAACACCATTAACTCGATTACCGGCATCGACCTTGACACATTAACGCCCCGTCCGGAGGTAGGCGGTTATTCCACCCACGGCGGGTACTGCGGTCCGGCCGTCAAGCCGATCGCCCTGCACCTGGTGCAGCAGCTTGCTTCTGACCCGGAAGTGGGAATTCCCATTTCCGGCATCGGCGGCATCGCCGGGTGGCGTGAAGCGGCGGAGTTCTTCCTGCTCGGCTGCGGCACCGTGCAGGTGTGTACCGCCGTCATGCATTACGGTTATCGCCTTGTGGAGGACATGATCGATGGCCTCTCCCATTGGATGGATGAGAAGGGTTTCGCTACCGTTGACGATTTCAGCGGGCTTTCGCTCCCCAAGGTGACGGACTGGAAGCATCTGGATTTGAATTACCGCATCGTGGCACGCATCCATCCCGAGAAATGCATTGGCTGCGACCTTTGCTACATCGCCTGCTGGGATGGCGCGCACCAGTGCATCCATCGCGAAGGTTACGCCACGCCGGAAGCGGCGGAGTCGGCCACTCGCGCCCGCATCACGGTTACGCCCATCGCCAAACTCGATTCGCATCCTGGGCCCGACGGCAAAACGCCGCCGGAGAGAATTCCACACGTGGATGAGGACGAATGCGTGGGCTGCAACCTGTGCTGGCTGGTGTGCCCGGCCCCGGGTTCGATCACCATGGAAAAAATTGAAACCGGCCGGCCGTTCGAGAGTTGGGAACAGCGCAGCGCGAGCAAGTAATCGGGTGATCCGATGATCGGGCGATCGGGTGAACAAAGGAATCGGGGTTTGTGATTAGGAATTAGTGACACGGGACGCGGGATTCATGAAAGCCGGTTTTCCCGCTTCGCGGGATCTAGTGTTGCGTAAGCGTTTACCGTAGCGCCGCCCTTTAGGGCGGCACATGCCGGGCTCAAGAGGGTGCGGAACAATGCTTCAATCCTGTCATCCTGAGCGAAGCGAAGGACCCCTGTATTTGAAGTTTCAAGAAAATGCAGGGGTCCTTCCTTCGCTGTGCTCAGGACCGGCTACGCCTCCTCAGGATGACAGTTTGAGGTCTTTTTCCGCAACCTCTAAAGCCCGGCGCTACAACGAGTCCCTTATGAGCACTTTGATTCGCAATGGCACGGTTGTTACCGCGCAAGAAACCCGTAAAGCCGATGTGCTGATTGAGGGTGAGCGCATCAGCCAGGTTGGGTCAAGCCTTGCCGCCGGCTCCGATGCCCGGGTGATCGACGCCGCGGGCATGTACGTCATCCCGGGCGGCATTGATGCCCACACCCATCTCGATATGCCCTTCGGCGGCACCATGTCGAGCGACGATTTTGAGACGGGCACGCGCGCCGCGGCATTCGGCGGCACCACCTCGATCGTCGATTTCGCCATCCAGGCACGCGGCACCCGCATGCGCGACGCACTCGACATTTGGATGAAAAAGGCCGAAGGACGGGCGACCATCGACTACGGCCTGCACATGATTGTCACCGACCTCGCGGGCGCGGGTCTGGAAGACATGGACGAAATGGTGCGCGAAGGCGTTTCCAGCTTCAAGCTGTTCATGGCCTACCCCAACGTGCTGATGGTGGATGACGGCACGATTTTCAAGGCGCTATCCCAGACCGCCAAGAACGGCGCGCTGATTTGCATGCACGCCGAAAACGGCAGCGTGATTGACGTGATTGTGGCGCGCGCGGTGGCCGAAGGGAAGACCGCGCCCATTTACCACGCGCTCACGCGGCCCGTGCGGGCGGAGGCCGAAGCTGTGCACCGCTCCATCGCCCTGGCGGAAATCGCCGGCGTGCCGGTTTACATCGTGCACCTTACTTCTGAGGACGCGCTGAATGAAGTGCGTGAGGCGCGCGACCGCGGCGTGCCGGCGTTTGCTGAGACCTGCCCCCAGTACCTCGTGCTTTCCATCGATGACCTGGCGCGGCCGGGCTTCGAAGGCGCAAAGTACGTATTCACTCCGCCGCTGCGCCCCAAGGAGCACCAACCCAAACTCTGGGATGGACTGAAGCACGATCACTTGCAGGTGGTCTCCACCGACCACTGCCCGTTCTGCTTCGCCGACCAGAAAATATTGGGCAAGGACGATTTCACCAAGATTCCCAACGGCGGCCCGGGCATCGAGAATCGCCTGCAACTGATTTATCACCACGGCGTGAATGCGGGAAAAATCACGCTCAATCGCTTTGTGGAAATCACCTCCACCACGCCCGCGCGCATTTTTGGCATGTATCCGCGCAAGGGCGAAATCGCCCCGGGCAGCGACGCCGACGTGGTGATTTGGGACCCTGAGGCGATCCACACTCTCAGCGCCAAGACGCATCATATGCGGGTGGACTACTCGATGTTTGAGGGCTTTGAAATCAGAGGCAATGCCCGCACCGTGATTTCGCGCGGGGAAGTGATTGTGGACAACGGGCAGTTCTTTGGCAAGCCCGGGCGCGGGCAATATTTAAAACGCGCGGCACGCGGAGGGGCGTGGAAGTGAACGACCCCACACTCTATAACCCGGACCTGGCCCCGATTCCGCCGGAGCGACGCAGTTGGGGCCTCTACAACTACGCGTCGCTGTGGGTGGCGATGTCGGTTTGCATCCCCACCTACATGCTGGCCTCGGGCCTCATTGCCGGTGGCATGAGCTGGTGGCAGGCCATTGGCACCATTCTGCTGGGCAACCTTATCGTGCTCGTCCCCATGTTGCTCAACGCGCACGCCGGGGCCAAGTATGGAATTCCCTTTCCGGTGTTTGTGCGCGCTTCCTTCGGCGTGCGGGGCGCCAATATTCCCGCGGTTTTGCGCGCGCTGGTGGCTTGCGGCTGGTTCGGCATCCAGACCTGGATCGGCGGGAACGCGATTTACTCCATGCTGAGGATCTTCTGGCCGGGCGCTGCGCATTTGCCGGGCGGCGTGTGGGTTTGTTTCTTCGCTTTCTGGGCGCTGAACATGGTGGTGATTTGGCGCGGCATTGAGACCATCAAGTTCCTGGAAGGCATTGGCGCGCCGTTCATGCTGGGAATCGGACTGCTGCTCTTGTGGTGGATCACGCGGCAAGCGGGAGGGCTTGGACCGGTGCTCAGCACGCCCAGCAAATTTCAGTCGAGCGGGGAATTCATGCGCTTCTTCATTCCCTCGCTCACCGGCATGGTGGGTTTCTGGGCCACGGTAGCGCTGAACATTCCCGATTTCACCCGATACGCCAAATCGCAAAAGGCGCAGATGCTTGGCCAAGCCCTGGGCCTGCCCACGGCGATGACGCTCTACGCGTTTATCGGCGTGGCCGTCACCTCGGCTTCGGTGGTGCTATTCGGTGAAGCGATTTGGGACCCGGTGCAATTGCTGGGGCGATTCAATCACCCCGCCGTCGCGCTGGTCGCACTTGGTGGCGCTGGTGGTGGCGACGCTCAACACCAACGTGGCGGCCAATGTGGTTTCGCCCTCGAACGATTTTTCCAACCTCCGGCCGCGCCTGATCTCGTTTCGGACCGGCGGCCTGATTACCGGCGTGGTCGGTGTGTGCATGATGCCGTGGAAGTTGCTGAGCGATTTCAGCGCTTACATTTTCGGCTGGCTGGTGGGCTATTCGGGCTTGCTGGGGCCGGTGGCCGGCGTAATGATTGCGGATTATTTTATTCTGCGCCGGGCGCGCCTGAAGTTGGATGATTTATACAGCCGCAAGGGTGCGTACGAGTACGACGGCGGGGTGAACTGGCGCGCCGTCATTGCCCTGGGAGTGGGAATCGCCGTGGCGCTGCTGGGTTTGGTGGTTGCGCCTCTGCGCTTTCTTTACGATTATGCGTGGTTTGTGGGTTTCGCGGTGGCCGGGGGCCTCTATCTCGCTTTGATGCAACGGTCGCCCGAGCCCGTCGAGATGCCGGAACTGGAGGGACAAGGATGATTACGATTGAATCTGCCGTGGGCTTGGTCGGGTTTTATATCAATGGGGCGTGGGAGAAGCCGCAGGGACACAAGACCCTGGCGGTCACCAATCCCGCCACCGGGGCGGTGCTGGCGGAGGCGCCCTTCGCCAGCGAGGCTGACGTCGACCGCGCCGTTCGCACCGCACACGAGGCGTTTTTGAAGTGGCGTGACGTACCCGTGGTGGACCGCGTGCAGGTGCTCTACCGCTTCAAAGCGCTGATGGAGGAGCATGCCGTGGAAGTGGCGGCCATCCTCACCCGCGAAAACGGCAAGACCACCGAGGACTCCAAGATGGAGGTTCGCCGCACCATCCAGATGGTGGAAGTGGCCTGCGGCATGCCCAGCCTGATGATGGGTGATTCGCTCAACGATGTGGCGCGGGAGATCGACTGCAAGACCATTCGGCAGCCCATGGGCGTGTGCGTTGGCATCACGCCGTTCAATTTCCCCGCCATGGTGCCCATGTGGATGTATCCGTTCGCGATCGCCTGCGGCAACACCTTTGTGCTGAAGCCCTCCGAAAAGGTTCCACTCACGCCGACGCGCGTCGTCGAGTTGCTGGCCGAGGCGGGTCTACCGGCGGGTGTTCTGAACCTGGTACACGGCGGTAAGGAAACGGTGGACGCACTGTTGCACCATCCGTTGGTGAGGGCTGTATCGTTCGTGGGCTCGACGCCGGTGGCCAAGTACATCTACTCCACTTCGGCGGCGGAAGGGAAACGCGTGCAGTCGCTGGGCGGAGCGAAGAATCACCTGGTAGTAATGCCGGACGCCGATATGCCCAAGACCGTCGAGGCCATTATCGGCTCGGCGTTTGGCGCGGCAGGTGAGCGATGCCTCGCGGGCAGCGTGTTGGTGGCCGTAGGCGAAGCCGCCGGGCCGCTGCTCGATTTGCTCGCCAAACGGACCGAAGCTCTGGCCGTAGGTGACGGTTCGCAGGCGGGAATTGAGATGGGGCCGCTGGTATCTTCCGATCACTGCAAGCGCGTGGAGGGCTATATCGAAAAGGGCGTCGCCGAAGGCGCCACCCCGTTGTGCGACGGCCGCCGCTACAAATCCGCAAGCGGTGGATTCTTCCTCGGGCCCACCATTTTCGATAACGTCACGCCCGACATGAGCATCGCCAAAGAAGAGATATTCGGACCCGTTCTCTCCGTGATTCGGGTCAAGACGCTGGACGAGGCCATCCAATTGGTGAACCGTTCGGCCTTCGGCAACGCGACGTCAATTTTTACCGCTAACGGCAAGTCCGCGCGCGAGTACTCGTCGCGAATTGAAGTGGGGATGGTGGGCGTTAACGTCGGCGTCGCCGCGCCCATGGCCTTCTTCCCCTTTGCCGGTTGGAAGAATTCCTTCTTCGGCGACCTGCATGCCCACGGCAAAGACGCCGTAGCGTTTTACACCGAGCAGAAAGTCATCATGAGCCGGTGGTTCTGATTTCGCTGGTTCCTACCACGATATCTGGGGCGGGAAGTATTCGGCGATCAATTGCTCGTAATAAGGCCGAAGCTCCTGGAGATCAGGTCGCTCCTTGCTCTTCGAGTATAGATCGTAAGGTTGGAACTGGCGAACCCACTTGAACATGGTCTTGTCGCGCTCGCTCATCAGGTACTCATACTCGCCCTCCTTGTGGGCGGGATAGAAGGAGTGATAGCGAATCATGTAGCGAGCTTCCTCTGGCAAATAATCCTGCACAACGCGATACATATACTCATCGTGGCCCCACGACATTTCCACTTTGTCCAGTCCGCAGTGCTCCTGGTAAATGCCCAGCATAGTTTGGTACTCGGGCACGGCTGAATCCGGGTTTGAAGCGAAGAATTCATGGAACACGATTTTGGGAGAATAGGCGCAGCCGACCGGAAACGTGTCGCCGCCGACGGCCCACTGCGGCTCGCCCCAGAGGCACAGGATCTTTCCCAGATCATGAATCAAGCCGGTGAGGATGAACCAGCGTGGCCGTCCGTCGCGCCGGATGGCCTCAGCGGTCTGGAGCAAGTGCTCGATCTGCGTGAGGTCGGTGTCCGGATCACTATCATCCACGAGGGTGTTGAGGTACTCCATGGCCTCCCAAATCCCCATCTGCGCCCTTCCCCGATTGGCGAACTGGCGCTGCTTGGCGAGGACGAATTCGTGCGTCTGGTAGGTGTGGTTGAGGCGATAGAACTCCTTCACCGTGGCACGCGCTTCGGAGCGGTAGTCACGGAACTCCTCCGGCATCTTGTTAGGGTCCGTGCCGACCAACGGCTTCGCCGACGTCACTGCCCCTGTGTCGGAAAGCGTCTCAGGATACCTCTGCTTGAGGAAGTCTTCCCACTCATCGAGGCTGCCTAAAGGTGAGCGTGTCTGATCGGTGGACTCCATGGACGTTCCTCCATTTCTCA
Source organism: uncultured Acidobacteriota bacterium (assembly GCA_963825395.1). Classification (GTDB taxonomy): domain Bacteria; phylum Acidobacteriota; class Terriglobia; order UBA7540; family UBA7540; genus Bog-366. The sequence goes on from CAWGTQ010000037.1 coordinate 83,695, forward strand.
GGCTCCGCAGGTCTCAGTTGTCGCGCAATCAGCCCTATTCCCTTATCGAACTTTAGCACGAGTAGTTCCCGCAGTAAAGAACGGGCGACAGTCCGCCGACCCGATGACTTTGTAGCACCAAACATGACACCTTTTTCCGCATCAGATCCACAAGCCGCAGACCTCCGACTTATCGGGCTGCGGGAAAAACCCTCACACTGTCATCCTGAGCAGGCGGATCCGGTCCTGCGCATAGCGAAGGAAGGACCTCTGTATTTGCTTGAGAGATCAGATACAGGTGTGCATCGCGTAGTTTACCCTGAGCGGCAGCGGATGGGCTCAAGGTGACAGCTTATAAGCATTTCCCGGCAGCCTGTACTGCCCCTCGCGCTTTGACGTTTTGTTACAACGCATGCTAATTCGTTAAAGCCAAACGTGCCGGTTGGAATAAAACGTGGCGGGCTTGTCGGGATGTTTTATGCGAAAGGCTTGGAACTTCCGGAGGATCGCTTGGTAGCGGCGCTCGGAAGTTTGAATGGGTTTGTGGGGCATTTTGATGAGGGCGCGTTCCACTTCCTTGACATTCTTCGCGGAGAGCCGCCAGTCGCACTTGACCAGGGTGCGCAGGTCGGCGACGCCGTAGCCCATGATGCGACCGGAGCCGTCCACGTAGGGGTCAACGTAACTCATCACCAGGTGGCGAATGGTGCGGAAAACCGGTTTGCGTCCATGCAGCCCCGCATCCCGAGAGCGTGCTACGGTTCCCCAGCGCCCACGCTTTTGGAAAAGGAACAGCACGTGGTCAAGTTGGTCCTGGGATTCCAAGTCCAGCAGCAGCGGCGGGTAACCGTGCTGCTCCATGATGGCCGCGGCGCTGAGCGCGCCCTCCAGGCAGTGGGCGCTTCCATGGCTCACAACGCCGCGAAACGTTCGCAGCGTCTCCCCCCGCTTTTCCCAGTTGTATGGAAGCTTGCGGAGAAATTCCTGGACCTGTTTGGGCGTGCGGCAGCGGCGGATAATCGCCCACTCCCGGGGACGGAAGGCTTTTCCCCCCGGCGCCATCGACGGAGGGAAATTGTGCGGGAAGGCCGAGCCTTTCGGCATACTGGAGGGTATCTTCACCTGCTTCGGCACAGGGTTCAACTCCCTTTTCCCCAACGGTCAGACCAAAGTTGAAAACTGAAGAGCGTCCACAGGGGTTTGCGGTGATCGGCCTTGCCCGACCAATGCTCGTCGAGCAATCGGCGCACGAACGCGACGTTGAACATTCCCTGTCGCCGCAACTTCTCTTCTCCCAGGGTTTCGTCCACCAGCGGCCGCAACTCATTCCGCATCCAACTGGCAATGGGAACGGAGAACCCGCGCTTTTGCCGGTAGACAATTTCGTGCGGCAGCCAACGCTCGACGGCCTTTTTCAGGATGTATTTGAGTTGGAAGCCCCGCACCTTGAGCTGACCGGGCAACCCCTCGGCAAATTCAATCAGGCGGTGATCGAGGAATGGCGTTCGCAACTCCAGCGAGCACGCCATGCTGGCGCGATCGACCTTCACCAACAGATTGTCTTCCAGGTACAAGCGAAAATCCAGGTAGAGCATTTCGGAGACGGTCTCATCAAAGCGCGCGCCCTCCAGCACCCGAGCGAGGGGCGAGAAAATTTCGCTGCTGGGCGGCCGGGGTCCAGCCCAATCCGGCGAGAAAAGCTGGTCGAGTTCCGTGGGGTTGAACATCCCAAACCAGATGTGATGGCGCTCCGCCGGATTTTTTTCCGCATGGGTCAGGAACCGGCGAAGGAATAGTCCTACAGGGACCGCGGCCGAGGACACGGGAAGGAAGCGCTGGACGCGGCCAAAAACCTGGCGGCGCACCACCCCGGGGAACTTCAGGTAATAATCCGCCAGGCGCGCTCCCATATAGGTGGGATAGCCGCCGAAAAGCTCGTCGCTGCCTTCGCCGCTTAGCGCCACCTTAATGTGCTCACGCGCGAAGCGCGAAATCAGGTAAGTGGGGATGACCGCCGGATCGGCCAGGGGCTCGTCCAAACAGTCGGCCAGCGTCATGAGCGCCTGGTGCATGCTGGACTTGTCAGCGTCCAAAACATGATGTTGGGTACGGAAGCGTTTCGCCACCAAAGTCGAGTAAGGCTCCTCGTTGAAGGACTTCTCTGGGAAGTTCACGGAGAACGAACTGATGTTACCCGGGCTCAGTTCGCTCATGATGGCGACGATGGTGGAGGAATCAACGCCGCCACTCAGGAAGACGCCCAGGGGAACATCGCTCACCAGGCGCGACTCCGCCGCCTGCCGCAGACGCACGGCGAGTTCCTCCACCAAGTCGCGCTCCTGGCGGGGCGTAACCGGCGGTTGCCCCGGCGAACGCAAATAATCCTGCGGGCGCCAGTAAGCGTCGATGTGAATGTTGCCGCCTTCCACCACCATGCGATGCGCCGCCGGAAGCTTCTTGATTTCGGCATAAACGCTGCGCGGACTGGGAAAATAGCCGTAGAAAAAATAGTGGGTGAGCGCGGTAGGATCCATCGCCCGGCTGATGCCAGGGTACTCAAGCAGCGACTTGATCTCCGACCCAAACACCAGAGTTTGGCCGTCGCGCCAGTAGTAAAGGGGTTTCTCACCCGCGCGGTCACGCGCCAAAAACAATCGCTTGGCCTGATTATCCCAGAGTGCCATGGCGAACATCCCGTTCAACTCGCGCAGGCAGTCCGGGCCCAGCTCCTCGTAGAGGTGGATGATGGCTTCGCCGTCAGAATGCGTCTTGAAATGGTGACCACGTTCCAGCAAGCCTTGGCACAGCTCGCGGTAGTTATAAATCTCTCCGTTGAAAACCAGGGTGACATCCCCGGTTTCGTTGGAAAGCGGCTGGTTGCCGGTTTCGAGATCAATGATACTCAGCCGCCGGATGGCCAGCGCAAGGTACGGCAGTTGAAATCTACCGCCGCTGTCAGGCCCGCGATGCAAGATGCGAGCCGCCATCGCGTCGATGCGCTCGCCGTGCGCCAACGGTTGGAGCTGCAAATTGAAAATTCCGCAAATTCCACACATAGAGGGTCAGGAAACAGGTTACAGGCAACAAGGAGCAGAAATCCATTCCCTATCCGGGGTCTGATGCAAGTGAATCTTCACGGCTGAAATGGCATGACAACGTGTGCCGGCTCGCTTTCCGTCCGCCCGGCTTTGGCCGCCGGAACCTCCCAAACAGAAAAGTCCGATTCATTCCAGAGCGGGTCCATGCGCCCCACATTCAACCATAGGTCTTCGACCAACGCGTTCGGGGTCATCACGAGAATGGGCTGCACGTTCGATTTCGTAAGGGCAATAAATTCGGAAGGTGTGACCAGCACGCCCTTCCCCGGCTGGCCGCCCACCGTGCGCCGAGCCTCTGCCTGATGCATCACCTGATAGTTGCTGGTCATCTCCCCCCATTCAATGGAAAGTAATCCCACCGGACGCCGGAGATAGAAAGGCATGCTGTTACGGAAATAATAGTAGCCGAAGATCGGCGAATCCCGCTCCGGGCTGGCCAGGATGGTGGCTGCCAGGCGGCGGCTGGAATCGGTTTCGGCGAGCAATTCGAACGGCGCATACCAGCGCAGCACGAGCGTTGGAACAATCGCGGCCGCGAGTGCAAAGGTGGCGATCGCCATCGTTCGCCCGCGTGCCTGCGTGGCCAGCCTGCGCCCGAGAAATCCCAGCGCCGCAAGGATCAGCCCGGTGTAGAGCAGCGACGGCTGAATGAGTTCCATTACATTGGGGTGGAGTTTCTTGGCCAGTCGCACCTGAAGGGGAGCGTAGAGCCAGGAATGCGAAGCGGCGGCCACCGCGACTCCCAATCCCAGCAGCAGCGCAAATCCTGCCGTCAGCCAATCCGGCGGGCGCGCTTGCGCCTCTTTGCCCACATCCTGCCAGACCAGCCCCACAAGGATGCTCAGCGGAACAACTGCAGGCAGAAAATAAGTTGGCAGCTTGGAATGCGAAAGCGAGAAGAAGACGAAAACCCATGCCGCCCAACAAAGCAGAAACAGGATGGGCCTGCCCATCTCTTGCCTAAGTTCCCGCCAGCGGCGCAGGCGATGCCAACCTGCCAGGAGCAGGAAGAGGCTCCACGGGAAGAAGCCGCCGAGAAACACGGGAATGTAGTAAAGGATCCCTCCTCCGCGGCGCGCGGCGCCGGTGGCGAAGCGCTTCAAGCTTTCGTTCCAAAGGGCGTAGCGGGGGAAATCCGGATTGCGTATGGAGACAGCAATGAACCAGGGCAGGGCCACAGCGAAGAGAACCAGCAGGCCCCATCCCCATCGCAGGCGCAGCCATTCCCGCCAGCGGCCACGCGCCGACTCGTAAATCAAGACCGCGATCAGAGGGATCAGAATTCCTACGAAACCTTTGGTGATGACCGCCAGCCCCATCGCCGCGAACATCAAGGCGTCGAACCACGGCACAAGGAAGTTTTTCTCTTCCGCGAGCCAGAACGCCACCATCGCCACCGTGATAAGGAAAGTGAGCGTCATATCAAAGATGACTTCGCGGGCGAGCACCAGGACCAACGGACATGCGGCAAAAATTATCCCCGCCCGCAGCCCCACGGAATCCCCGAACATGCGGCGCGCCAGGAACCATACCAGCAGCATGGTTGCGGCAGCCATCAACGCCGACGGCAAGCGCGCGGCGCCCTCGGAAACGCCAAAGGTTTTGAGCGATGCCGCCACCATCCAGAAATAGACGGCGGGCTTGTCAAGAACGGCAAAGCCATTGAAGTGCGGCGTAATCCAATCCCCCGAGACCAGCATTTCACGCCCTACCTCCGCATTGCGGCCTTCGTCGGGTTCGATCAAAGGAAGCCGTCCCAAACCCGCAAAGAACAGCAGGGCCGCGGTGAAAAGCAGCAGGCCGAGCGAGAGGGCAAGAGTCGTCCGGGAGTTGGGACGGGGATCCGTGGGTGTCACTGGTGCAGCGTCAAGTGCAGTCAAATGTTCCTGATAACTCCACGCAAGAAAGTAGTGGGCGCAGGGGCTGCCGGCGTCCCCCTCTCAGCGAATGGGCGCTCGCTCGCGAGAGTCAATGGCGGCGGGGGTCTCCACGACTTCCAATACGCCCTCGTAAGTGATCCAATTCTTCTTCATCCAGCGCACGGCCCACACGTCCGCCAGGCCTTTCTTCAATCTCCGCCAAGTATCATACTTGGTTTTTCCGGCCCGGCGAGGGTGATGACTCACCGCGACTTGCGTGACGCGGTACCCGCGCATTTTCAGGAGGGTGGGAAGGAACCGATGCATGCCGTTATAGAGCTCCAGGCGCTCGACGCATTCGCGTCGATAGGCCTTTAGAGTGCAGCCGGTATCCACAATATCGTCGCCTGTCATCCAATTGCGAAAGCCGTTGGCGATGCGGGATGACCTACGCTTCCACCAACTGTCCTGCCGGCGGGTTCGGATGCCGCAGACGACGTCACAATCGGAGAGCATCCGGGCCAGGCGGGGAACCTCTGCCGGATCATTCTGCAGGTCGCCATCCAGGGTCACCACGGCGCGGCCCCGCGCCAAATGAAATCCTGCCTCCATGGCTGCGGTTTGTCCCAGATTGCGGCGGAAGTGCGCAATGCGAATGCGTGGTTCGCTGGTCTGCGCGCGCTTGAGAAGGTCCAACGTCGCATCAGTGCTGCCATCATCGACAAAGAGGAACTCCACCTCACCTGGCCAGTCCCTCAGCGCGGCTTGTAGCTGCCCAAGGAGAGACGCGATGTTTTCCTCCTCATTGTAGAGGGGGACGACGACGCTTAGCGAATTGCTTTCCACTTGTCTCCTTGGGATGGCAACCTTGCCAGCCGCTGCCCTTACAGGCGATCTCTATGAGCTCGCTACGCCGCACGCACGCCGATTGCAAATCGGCCACGCGCTACCGGGTCGGTAATGCGCCCCGATTCGGGATGATTTTAACATGCTTGCGATACCGGGCTGGGAATTTCCCGGCTGTCCGACCGCAATCGTCGCAGGCACCTGTTGTGTCGCCGGCAAATCGTGCGAGAATGGAACCCTACGTGCATCCTAACAATAAGGGAGTGAATCAAAACAACGTAATGAAGTGGATTTCCCGCTGGGAAGAGGGATTATGCAAAGGTCACAACTCCGATTGGCAATCTTGATGGTTGTGGGAATTCTTATTCTCGGAGCATGTAACAGTTTCAAGCTGTTCCATTCGACCGATGACAAGGCGATCACCACCAACATTCAGGCGAAGCTTTTCAATGACCCCATCTTGAAAACGCGCGACATTCATGTGGATTCACGAAATGGCATCGTCACGGTATCGGGAACGGTAGGCACCGATCTGGAAAGGGCCGCGGTGGAGCGGCTTGCCGCGCAGGAAGATGGGGTTAAGAGTGTAGTGAATATCCTCAGTGTGGCCTCTCAGTCTGCCACGCCCGCCGCCGAGGCCGCGCAGACAGCAGAGAGCGCGGCGCCTTCCCAACAAGTTGCGCCTGCTCCCCCGCCACCGCAGGAGCAACCGCCGCCGGAGAAGCCGCGGCATATTCACCACGCTAAGGCCTTGAGCAATGAGAATAAGGCTTCCTCGGAATTGGAAGCTTATACGAACTCGGTCTCTCCAGATGCAGCCGCCAACCCCACCCCCACCCCGGCTCCGGCTCCGGGTCCTGCTGCTGCGCCAACGCCTGCTGCCCCTCCCCAAGTGGCCACAGCACCTGCCGCGCCTGCGCCGCCCCCTCCGGCGCCGCCCGCTCCCAAGCCACAGCAGCATATTGAAATTCCCACCGGCACAGTTGTAACCATCCGCATGATTGATAACATTGATTCCAGCCGCAACCGGCCTGGTGAAGAGTTTGCGGCCAGCCTTGATTCACCCATTGTGGTCGGTGACCGAGTCGTGGCTCCCCGCGGCGTCGATGCTCGCGTACGCTTGGTCGATGCCACGTCTGCGGGTCACATCGAGGGCCAGTCCGAGTTGGAGCTAGAACTTATCAACGTAACGATCAACGGGATCCCCTATGCAACGAAAAGCGGCTACTACGAGCAGCACGGGGGTTCGCGCGGGACGCGATCGGCGGAAACCATTGGCGGAGGCGCTGTTCTGGGAGCTCTGCTGGGCGGCATACTCGGGCGCGGCAGGGGCGCGGCAATCGGGTCGGTCGCGGGCGCGGGCGCCGGCACCGCCGTCCAAGTTTCCACCAAGGGCCAGCAGGTCAAAGTCCCCGCCGAGACGAAACTCGACTTCACCCTTAAGGACCCCGTAACCGTCCCGGTGAGCGGGAGCGAATGATTACACCTTGATTCGTAAGTCTAGCTAATGCGGTCCAGGGGTGAACCTGCGCCTGCAGAAGCCTGCTAGCTGTCTGCCAATTTGAGATTCAACCTGAAACGAGACTTGCGAGGATTTGTGTAAGTTCGGGTGATTTATGGCAGGCTTATAGAGACTTGCTCGGTTATGCAATTTTGCGGTTAGAATAGTTGTTGCGGACTACGGCACGACGCAGCCTAACAATCCCACGTAATTCACCTCCCGCCCGAATTTTGGGTATTCGGAGTGTCGGCAGGAAGGAGCGACCGATGTGTGGCATAGTGGCGTATACGGGAAATCACCCCGCCAAGGAAATCCTGATTGAGGGACTGAAGCGGCTGGAGTACCGCGGCTACGATTCAAGCGGCATACTCATCGTGAACGGCGGGCCCTATCTTGCCCGGGCCGTCGGCAAAGTCGCCGAACTCGAACGCCAGGTGTGGAACTCCGCTCCTGACGGCGTGGCCGGAATTGCCCATACGCGCTGGGCCACGCACGGGAAGCCCAGCGTGGTGAATGCTCACCCGCACGCGGATTGCGGCGGTAAGCTCTACCTGGTCCACAACGGCATAATTGAAAACTACCTGCTGCTCAAGAAGCGGTTGCTGGAAGCAGGCCACCAATTCAAGTCCGAGACCGACACGGAGGTGCTCGCCCATCTCGTCGAGACCAACTACCAGGGCGACCTCCAGGCTGCCGTGCAGAAGGCCCTGTTGCAAGTGCAGGGTACCTTCGGCATCGCCGTGATGCACGTCGATCATCCGCAGTCTATTGTGGTGGCGAGACGGGGCAGCCCAATCATCCTTGGCATTGGCGAGAAGGCCTCGCTGGCGGCGTCCGACGCCTCCGCCCTTGCCCAGCACACGGACAAGGTGGTTTTCCTTGAGGACAACGAGGTAGCATGCCTGGGACCGGGGAAATTCTCCATCACCACCCTCGACAACCGCTCCGTCAGCCGCGGCACGACCAACCTGGATTGGAATATTGAGTCCATGGACCGCGGCTCATTCCCGCACTACATGCTGAAAGAAATCTTCGAGCAGCCGGAAGGAGTGGAAAACGCCCTGCGCGGGCGGGTGAATCACTCGGAAGCCGTCGCTAAACTGGGCGGTTTGGAATCCGTGCAGGATCGCCTGCTGCAAGCCCGCCATTTGATTATCGTGAGCTGCGGCACCAGCTACTACGCGGGCCTGTTCGGGCGCTACGTGATGGAGACCCTCACGGACCTGACCGTGGAAACCGAATTGGCGTCCGAGTTCCGCTATCGCAAGCTGAACATCCGCCAGGGAACGGTGGTGCTGGCCATCAGCCAGTCAGGAGAAACCGCGGACACCCTCGCGGCTCTGCGCGAGGCCAAACGCAAAGGTGCCCTGGTGCTGGGGCTGGTAAACGTGGTGGGCAGCACCATCGCCCGCGAAACCCATGCCGGAATTTATTCCCATGCGGGCATCGAGGTGGGTGTCGCTTCGACCAAGTCCTTCACATCGCAGCTTACGATCCTCACCCTCATAGCGCTGCTCATCGGACGCAGCCGCGACCTTTCTTACGAGGAAGGCCATGAAATCATCCGCGCGTTGGAAAAGGTGCCGGAGCAGATCCGCGAAATTCTGAAGCAAGCGGGAAAAATCCGCGAACTCGCGGAAAAATACTGCTCGTCGGACCATTTCCTGTTCATCGGCCGCAAGTTTCAATACCCCATTGCTTTGGAAGGCGCGTTGAAACTCAAGGAAATCGCCTATATTCATTCCGAGGGATATGCCGCGGGTGAGATGAAGCACGGGCCCATTGCGCTGATCGACCCCAAGTTTCCCACCCTCGCCCTGGCGCTCGAAGACGGCTCCTATGAGCGGGTGGTCTCCAACATGCAGGAGATCCGCGCTCGCGAAGGCAAAATCATTGCCGTCACGACCGAAGGCAATACCAAGCTCGGTAATCTGGTGGACGACGTCATTTACATTCCGCGAACACACGAAGCTGTAGCCCCGCTGCTAACCGTCGTGCCTCTCCAACTCTTTGCTTATTATTGCGGGGTACTCCTCAACCGCGACGTCGACAAGCCCCGCAACCTCGCCAAGAGCGTGACCGTGGAGTAAGGCGGGGTGGAGCCCGCCTCGGACTGGAAACCGGGGACGGGAGTTTCGCGCTTGGGGTTTTGACATTCAGATGCGGCTAGGGCGCGGTGCCCTACCGCTTGATCATGACTCGTCAGCCGGCACTGCATTTCGCGTCTCCGGTACGGCGGTTTTGCGGCTGCCCAGGGCGTCTATTTGGCCGGTCATCTCTTCCGGGGGTTCTCCGCTCCTGATGCCCTGGGCCAGGATGAGTTGGCGCGCCTCGCCGCGCAGGGCTGGCCATTTCGATCCGAACACCAGCGAGCCCGCGATGCAGAGAGTCCCTCCCAGCGCTACGGTCATGGGAGCGCCGAGGCGGTGGGCGATCGCTCCCGCCAGCAAGGCGCCGAATGGAGCCATGCCCATGAACATCATGGAGTAGACGGACATCACGCGCCCGCGCAAAGCGTCAGGGACCATGGTTTGGATGAGGGTGTTGGAACTCGCCATCTGGATCAACATGCAGAAGCCCGCCGGCAAAAGCAGGATGATGGAAAGGGGCAGCGAACGCGACAATGAAAACAGGATCAGGCTGGCGCCGAAACCTGTGGAGGCGAAGAGAATCCAGCGCCCCAGGCCACGCACTTCGCGCCGCGCGGCCATCACCAGGGTGGCGGCCAGTGCGCCCACGCCCGTGGAACCCATCAGCAAGCCCAGACCGCGCGCGTCTGAATGCAAAATCTTGTCCGCGAAGATGGGCATCAGCACCGCGTAAGGCATGCCCGTCAGGCTGACCAGTCCAAGCAGAAGCAACAGGGCGCGGATGGGTCCGGTGTGCATTACGAAGCGGAATCCTTCCAGAATGCTCTCCAGCCCCGAAGCCCTTCGGCTGGAGCGTTCTCGCGGCGTGACGGTCATGAGCAGCAGGCCGATGATGACCGCAATGTAACTCACGCCGTTGGAGAAGAAGCACCAGCCCTCGCCGATGGCCGCCACCGTGATGCCGGCGATGGCGGGTCCCAGAATGCGGGCTCCATTGAACATGGCGGAATTCAACGCGATGGCATTGATCAGGTCCTCCGGAACCACCATTTCGATGATGAACGCCTGGCGCGCGGGGATATCAAACGCATTCACCACGCCCAGCAGCGCCGCCAACAGCATGATTTCCCACACCTGGACGTGTTCGAGCAAGGTCAGCGCCGCCAGAATGAGGGCGAGTAGCATCGAGGCGGTCTGCGTGGCAATAACGATGCGCTGCCGGCTGTGGCGGTCGGCGAACAATCCTCCCAAGGGGGCGAAGAGAAAAACCGGAATCTGTCCCGAGAACCCCACCAACCCCAGCAGCAACGATGATTTGGTGAGCCGATAGACGAGCCACGCCTGCGCGATCGACTGCATCCAAGTGCCAATCAAGGAGATGATCTGGCCGCAGAAAAACAGCCGGTAATTGCGGTGCCCCAAGGCGCGGAACATCACGGGCAGCCGCGATGGAGGTTTTGACGGAAGTTTTTCAGTGCTCAGAGCTGCCGCCCACTTTCAGTGTCGTCGAACAAGCGTTAAAGCATCCCTATTTATCATAACATTAGTATGCTGCCGAGCCCGCAGCGTGAAACGGCGGGCGGGTATGTGCCATGAAAGTGGAAGCCTTCGGCCTTCCCGGGGGACTGGCGTAAGAAGCCTGTAGCAACGGCGTCTCGCGCTGGCTACGTCTGCTGGACTCGCTTCACAATGAATTCAGCCCTGACTTCCGGCGCAGGGGGAAAGCCGAATTTTTCAAGCTCCTGAAGGATGGTCGTTTTCCCCGAGCCTGGTCCACCTGAAATGACATAGAGATTTGGATTTTTGAGCATATCGCTGGTGCCGTTGGTAGATTTTTCAAGCTTGTGGCCTGCTGGGCGGAATTATTGTGGAGTTGGGGGTACAAAATCAACGCCGCGTTCTCCGTTCACGCGCGCGGTGGCGGCGAGGTCGAGGTCAGCGAGCGGCACTCGCCGCGTGGTCTGGTCCGAAAAAACCCAGAGCGTGTTGCCGAGGATAGCGTAGTTCTGCACTTCCATTTGGCGGCCGTCGCGGTAAACGAAGAGGGTGGTTGGAGGCTTCTCTTCGGGCGCCACAGATGGCTCCGGAAAAGGAGCGCCACGAGACTCTCGCGCCGCCTGATCTTCGCGCATCATTTCAACTTGCGCCGCCAAGTTGCCGACCTGCGCGGTGAGAGGGTCTGGTCCCGATTCAGCAGCCTCCGGGGCAGGCTGGTCTGTTTCATACCCGCCCGAGGGTAACCAATAGGGGTATACGGGTTCAAAGCCCAAAGAGGGACGCCCGGAATAATATTGGCGGCAATAAAGGGACCCCGCATAGGAAGGGTTCAAGAGACATGCCGATTGGCCGAAATCGATCAGGGACGAGCCCGTCACAGGCGGAAACGCAAACCTCGTGAAAGAGTTGCTAGAGGTCAACGAACCGGCTCGCCGGGGTACCGCTGGCCTTCGTGGCACGGCGAGAAAGTTTCGATTAGACCCTCCGGAACGGGAAAGCGAGGAATGGGACGCGCCGCGTGGCTGCGCATATAGGCACAAAGGCACAAGCAGACCCGCCAGAACAACCGCGTTGGCGAGCAAACTACGCATAACCACATTCTACCAGAAATCGGGAGTAAGTGGATATAATCTGGGCGCAACAATGTTGTGGCCCAACTCTTGCCCGAAGGGAGCATCTGATGAACCGAAGAGAATGTTGTCAAATCGCTGTGGCGGGAGCCATCGGCGCGGTATTGCCGGTAAAGCGCCTGGCGGCAGAAGAGCAAGCGGCGCGCGCGATGCGCGGGTTGCCCTCACCCATCATCAAAGACATCAAAGTGATCACCACGCAGCCGTCCGGGGTGCGCCTCGTGGTGGTTAAGGTCCTCACCGATCAGGATGGCCTCTACGGATACGGCTGCGCAACCTTTACCCAACGCGCCGATCTGGTTGGGCCCGCGGTGGAAAAATATCTCAAGCCGTTCCTGATCGGGAAGCCGGCTGACCGCATCGAGGATACCTGGCAGGCCTGTTACAACAGTTCGTACTGGCGCAATGGCCCCGTGCTCAACAATGCGATCAGCGGGGTTGACGAGGCGCTGTGGGACATCAAGGGCAGGCAGGCCAACATGCCGGTGTACGAGTTGCTGGGCGGCAAGGCGCGCGAAGCGGCATTGACCTACGCCACCGTGGGCGGCATGGACGCCGCGGAGGCCATCGATCACGCCCGCGAAGCTATGGGAAAGGGATTTCGATGCATCAAAATCATGACGGGCGTGCCCGGTATGGATGCGTATGGCCCGCGGGGCGGCCCCGCCGTGCATGGCTTGCACGACGGCCCCGTTTTCGATTCGGTTCCTTACATGCGCCATGCACGGCAAATGTTGGAAGAATGCCGTAAACAGTTAGGGGAAGAAATCGAGCTGATCCATGACGTGCACGAGCGCGTGAGCCCGCACCAAGCCGTCCAATTTGCCAAAGAACTCGAGCCGATCGGGTTGTTCTATCTGGAAGACGTACTCTCACCCGAGGACATTGACTATTTCCGGCAAATCCGGCAGCAGTGCGCAACCTCGTTGGCCATGGGCGAGCTCTTCAACAGTCCGCACGAGTGGCAGCCGCTGATTGCCGAGCGCCTGATCGATTATATCCGCGTCCACTTGTCGCAAGCCGGAGGTCTGACGCCGTCGCGAAAGATCGCCATCCTCGCGGAACAGTTCGGGGTTAAAACCGCTTGGCATGGGCCCGGCGACGTCTCGCCCGTGGGTCACACCGCGCAATTACATCTGGACTTGGCAAGTTGGAACTTCGGCATCCAGGAAGGCGGCATCATCAGCGGTGTGGAAGCCGAGATCTTCACGGGCTGCGCCGCTTATAAAGATGGTTATTTGTGGGCCACCGAGTCGCCCGGGTGGGGGATTGAAGTGAATGAGCAACTCGCCGCGAAGTATCCCTTCCGTGACGGACCTGGCCATCTCAATGGCGGCTGGGGAGAAATCCGTCAGTACGATGGCACCATCATTAAGCAATGAAGCTGGCGTAGCCCCGACCTTCAGAGCCTGCCCTGAGCAAAGCGAATGCGCCGGCATTTTCCTGGTGTAGGAATGTTTAGAGGATCTGGTCCAATACCAGCGTTTCAAAGGATTCCACCCGCTCAAGGACCGGGTCATTGGTAATCAATCCGGTCGCTTTGGCGTGTGCGGCGGTCGCGGCCTGAAGAGCATCGGGAGATGGCAGACGTTGTTGGGCACGAATCCGCGCTGCAAGATCGGCAATTTCCAGGTCTGGGGCAATCCAATCCAGATTGGGGTAGGTGGAGAGTAATCCGTAGAACTCATCCACCCGCGATTCGTCGAGCTCGCGATAAGGATGAACCAGCAATTCCATCATGGTGATGGTTGACGTCACCGCCTTCGCACCGGGACGTTCGAGCCAGGAAAAAATGTGATCCGTGAGGGTAAGGTATCGGGAGTTCGCTTCTAATTGGTAAATGAAGACGTTCGTATCCAGGGCGACCCGGCGGTGATGCCGAAGAAAGGTGCGGAGACGGTCTATTCCCAACTCTGGCGTTCCTTTTGAAGGTAATCGCGGGGATAGGCGCCGCGAGCTAACCCTCGAATGGCGGCATGATGGGATTTGGGCTTTTGCAGGGCAATGACCCTCTCTCCACAAACCACCACCAAGAGCTTATCGCCGGGCTTTAACTGCAAAGCCTCGCGAGCCTCCCGTGGGATGACAATCTGGTTCTTGGTTGAAAGTGTCGCTTCCGCCATCGCTTTACATTATAGCATAAAGTAAAGCAGGCGGCGCAAGGGGTTGGATGATCTGGCGGTGGTAGCAGGCGTAGCAGACCTGTTTGCTAGGTCCGCGGCCCTTGTCCACGGAAAGGCGCTATCCAGAGCTTGAAAAGCGGCTCTGATGCGCCAGCCAGCCTATCCCGACTCTCCCCGCCTCGGTTGTTTGATTTTCCTTTGCGGCTCGGCCGTGCCATGTGCTGTAGCGGTGCTCTATGAGCGCCGCTTCGTCGAAAAACAAAGGCCGACGGTCATAGACCGCCGCTAGAGCCAAAGCAGGGCCGGAGCTAGGCTCCAATGCTTGTTTTTTTACTTGACAAGAGTATCATTATGGTATATAGTTCAGAGGTGTTCGAAGGTGTTACCATGTCACTCGGTAAGTCTCCTGCCCTGCCGCCTGGCCAAATTGCCGCTGATGGACTGGATTCCCGCCTTCGCGGGAATGACCTGTGCTTGGGAAAGGACCCCATTCTAAATGACTCAAGCGCCCGACCTGGACGGAAGTCGTATCGTCCGGCGGGCCGAACGCAGTTCGGCCCTACGGCACGCAAAAAGAATTCTTTTTGGTTCTTCAGCAGAATTTGTGGGTGGCCTCCGGTTCCGGCAGAGCACCAAGAGTATGGTAGAGAGCGATTTCGGCGGCGCGAAAGGTGCGAAAGCCATAGGCTTTTCGCAGCGTCAATTGCAAACGGTTATTGAGGCCCTCGGTAGGGCCACTGGAGATCAGCTTACGCGCCCGAAACCAGTTCAACAGCAAAGGTTCGTGCGCCCGCAGCATGCGCGCCACCTTCTTGAGGGGTTCGATGCGAGAGCGCAGCACCCGGTGATACCATCCCTTCAGGAAGCGTCGCGCCCACAGCACCCCCTGACAGGTCCAAAAGAACCCCAGGTCTTCCTTGAGCAGATAGGCACGCACCGTGCGCAGGTTAGCGCGCAGCAAGTGCGCCAGCTTGATTTCCTGCTGCGAGGTGAGATGCTCAGGCCGCTTCAGCAGGCACCAGCGGCTGCGGCTCAGGAGCGGGCGGAACCCCTGCCGCCGCAACTCTTGGCTCTCTTCGATGCGTACCTGGTCTATGGCTTGGTTCAGGTTCATCGCCACGTGGAACCGATCCAAGACATGCAGCGCTTGCCCAGCCTTCTGGGCGACCACTTCCAGATAAGGCCGCCACAGGTCACTGCAGATGAAACGCAACTGCCGGGTGCGCTCGGGGCCGAAAAAGTGGAAGAAGTTCAACAGCGTCTGGGCGCTGCGCTGCTCCCCCACCCAGAGCAGGCGCCGGGCCTGGCCGTCCAATTGATAAACCACCGTCAGATAGCGATGCCCACGTTGCCAGGCCGTCTCATCGATGCCCAGAACCTGGATGCCCGACAGATCCCGATGCGCCAACCCCCACTCCACCTGCCAGCTCACGGCATGGAAAACCTTCTCCCAGGAAGTGTGAAAAAATCTCGCCACCTCCTGCCAGGAAACCCGGCCCGCCCAGGTGGCCAAAAATTGCAGATAGCTGCGCGTCAGAGTCTGCTTCCCCTGCCCCCAGGGCACCATCTCTACCTTCACCCCGCAACGCGCGCACTGCACCCGGCGCAGCGCATAGACGAAGTACACCCGCATCCCCCACAGCGGCACGTATTCGAACGGCGCGCGCCGGCAAGCGGTCATATCCCGGCCCCGGCTCCCCACACCCCGAACACCGACCCGGACGATGCGCTCGTGGCCGCACCTCCACCGCCAGCACCTGTTCTCCCCCCTCCTCCTTCCACCGTACCCGCTCATACACAAAATCCTTGTACTTCTCCACTTGATTCAGAATACTCTTGACGCGCATCCTGTCTCCCCCCTGCGCCGGGATCTGTGTTGGTCCACATATCCCTTAACAGGTTCGGAGCAGGATGCGCTACTCCTTTTCTCTCTCCCGGGTCACCCACAAATTCCACGGAGGAACTTCTTTTTTACTCCGTTCGAAGCCGGAATGTTATTGAAAACAAATGAAGCATGAAGTCCTAAAGTGCCGTATACCCAATAAGTACATGAAAACAAACTTGCTATCTCTTAATGCTTATAAGTTAATGAAATCGCACGAGATAGGTCGATTTAAGGCTGCCAGAGTCAAGGGAAACGCCACAAATCCCCGCTAGGCCGATAACTTGCAGAAAATAAACTGCTTGCGCTGTATTATTCCAGTATGGGCCAATAAGTTAATGAAAGAAAGTACCTTACAGGTGTCAGGCGCTGGGTGCAGGCTCGCCATCTCGGATTTGAGATGGAGGATTTGACATCGGACATGGCCGGACACAACACTACCAAAGGTCGAAGGCAGAGCGCCGCGCAGCCCCGGCGGACCAAACCACGCGTGACCCACTCTCCGGCTCCGGTTATCGACAGTGACCGGTGAAAAATGGGACCAGCGACGACTGAAAACTGAGGACTGAAGACTTCATCCCTCTTTGACCTTTTGCCCGCTCTCTTCTTGTCTTCGACCGCGCGGTGTGCTACGGTCAAGGGGTGAGGAAAAGACGATTCCCAGCAAGGGAATCGCGGCTTCATGCGTGTTAACTGAGTGATTAAGCTGAGGTCACCTGCAGAAATTCCGCCCCGGCAACATGGGTAAGAATGGAAGTACGATTTCCCAGTGATGAACGCCCTCCTGCTTGGAAGATTGCTCTCCTTCAGTATGTCATTGCCGCAACCTTCCTAATTTTGTTGGTGGGATATTGGCGGCTGCAAATCGGACAACACCACCTGTATCAGGATCTGGCTGAACGCAACCGCATCCGCAGCCTTCCTGTCATCGCCCCACGCGGGCGCATTATGGACCGCGACGGCCGCGTGCTGGCTGACAATTTCCCGGCATTCAGCGTGCTGCTGATGCGCGAGTCGGTTGCTGCCCTGTCGCCGGAGCGCATCGCAGGAATCGCGCAGGGATTGCAACTGGATCCCGAGGAACTCCGGCACACCCTGGAACGCACCGCCACTCTGCCGCGCTTCCAACCTGTGCTGCTGAAACAGGCCGCAACGCTCGAGGATATTTCCTTCCTCGAATCCCACCGCGTGGAATATCCCGAACTTGATTTGATCCAGGTGCAGCAGAGGCTCTATCCCAAGCTCCAGGTGGCGGCGGCGCTGCTGGGTTATGTGGGTGAAGTCCCGGAGGAGATGATCGCCAAGCTCGGTTCATCCTACAGGCCCGGCGATGTGGTGGGAAAATTCGGCGTGGAAGGCGAGTACAACCAGATTCTCTCCGGCCACGATGGCATGCGGCGTGTGGTGGTGAATAGCCGCGGGCAAGAAATGGGCGTGCTCTCGACCATCAACGCGTTACCCGGAAACGACCTGCGCCTGACCATCGACCTGGACCTGCAAATGGCGGCGGAAGCTTCACTGGGTGACCACGCGGGCGCGGTAGTGGCTCTGGACCCGCGCACCGGCGAAGTTCTGACGATGGTTAGTCACCCGTCGTTTGACCCCAATGACTTTGCCAAGCGCATCGACCCCAAAGAATGGGACGCACTCATGAGTGACCCCATGAAGCCGCTCATGAATAAGGCCATTCAAGCGCAACTGGCGCCCGGTTCGACGTTCAAGATCGTGATGGCAGCCGCCGCTCTCGAGACCGGGACCGTCAATCCCGATTTCATCGTGCACTGCGCGGGCGCCGTCACGATTTACGGACACCTCTATCATGACTGGGTGTTCGAGAAACATAGGTCTCACGGCGCCGTAAACATCCACTCCGCCATCCGCGAATCTTGCGACGTGTTCTTCTACACCGTGGGAAAGATGCTGGGTATTGACAAGATCGACTACTTTGCCAAAGGGCTGGGCTTGGGGGCGCGGACGGGTATCGACTTGCCCGGGGAGGCGCCAGGATTGATACCTTCACCAGAGTGGGTGCAACGCGTCTTTAAGCGTAAGTGGTATGCAGGCGAAACGATTTCGGTGTCGATTGGCCAAGGCGCCGATTCGGTCACGCCCCTTCAATTGGCCCATACGATTGGCGGCATCGCCATGGGTGGAGTCTTTCATCGTCCGCATGTGGCATTTCAGGATCAGTTGCGGGCGCTGGGCGTCGATCCCCCCGACACTTCCCCACATGATTTTCCCCTAAGCGACGAAACCATTGCGGCGGTGAAGGCGGGAATGTGGGCCGTAGTGAATGAGGGCGGGGGGACGGGCGGAGCCGCGCGCTGCCCGGGCATCGATATCTCCGGAAAGACCGGTACCGCACAGGTGGTCAGCCAGACATTGGAACAATCAGCGAAGAGTTCTGAATACAAGAGCACGGCCTGGTTTGTGGGCTACGCACCGTCAGACAAGCCGGAAATCGTGGTGGCCGCCCTGGTCCAGCGCGGTGAGCACTCAGCCGTGGCAGTGCCCATTGTCCGCGACGTTATCAAGGCTTATTTCGACAAAAAGCTTGGCCCCAAGTCCCCGAACAATCAAATGGAAACTCAGGTGAGGGTGCTGAGCCAATTGCGGCCAACCACCCTGCCGGAACCGCCAAAAGCTGCTTCAAGGCAGTAGCAAAGGATTGAAAAGTGGCTAGACGTTTTCGAATGAGCGACATCGACTGGTTCCTGTTGGGGCTGGCGCTGGCCATCGCTGTCATCGGGGTTGTGGAGATTTACAGCACGACGCTTCACTCCCCACTGGCAGGCCAGTACAAGAGACAGATCTATTGGATACTTCTAAGCTGCGTCCTGGCCTTGGTTGCAAGCCGCCTTGATTACCACATGGTCTTGGAGCAGACACCTTGGCTTTATGGTATCTCCGTGTTGCTTTTGGCAGGACTTCTCGTGCTCGGGCACTCCATTGCCGGCACACGCCGTTGGCTGCAATTCGGGTCCATGAGTTTCCAAGTGTCAGAAATCGTCAAGTTGATTATAATACTCGTTGTGGCAGCCTACTTTGCCGACCGGCGGAGCAAGGCGGTCACTTGGGGGGACTTGGTAAAGCTAGGGATTTTCGCCGGAATACCGGCAGCCCTAGTAGCCTTGGAGCCCGACTTGGGCACAGCATTGACTTTTTTCCCGATCGTCGCGGCCGGTGTTCTCTTTGCGGGAATCCGTTGGCAACACATCGCCGTTTTGTGCCTGGCCGGAATCCTCGCGTTACCCGTGGGGTGGCATTTCCTGCGACCCTACCAGCGCGAGAGATTGATGACCTTCGTGCACCCTTCGCAAAATACGCAAAGCTCCAGCTACCAAGTTACTCAAACCAAGATTGCCATCGGCTCGGGCGGCTTTTGGGGAAAGGGTTTGGGCAATGGCACGCAGAGTCGGTTGGGATTCATCCCTGTATCCCACGCTGATTCCATTTTCGCCGCCTTCGCCGAAGAACAGGGATTTGTCGGAACGCTGCTCGTTCTGCTCTTGTATTTTGCACTGCTCCTGCGTTTGCTCGATGGAGCACAGATGGCTCCGGACCGCGCTGGGGCGTTCCTATTGATCGGCTTAGCTGCGGTATTGTTCTTTCAAGTGGTGCTCAACACGGGGATGATGATTGGGGTACTCCCGATTACGGGCATCCCCTTGCCGCTCATGAGCCAGGGCGGCTCCTCCTTGCTCTTCACGTTCCTTGGCCTAGGGCTGGCGATGAGCGTGAGGGCAAGGCGATATGTGAATTGAAGGCAGCCCGTTGGCCGCTGGGTTGAGCTTCGTGCCTGCCGGCCAAATGCTTCAGTATTCTCAGCGATTCGCTGGCCGGTTTCGGCCGCGGGTCGCGAGCCGGGTGGATCCAGTGAGTCCCGCGCCTGAAAGCGCGTCTTGGAAGTCATCCGGTACCGATTTTTATCCGGTCGAAGCGAGTGCACTCCGCCCCGCCGAGTCGGGGCGCGCGGCCGGTCAGGAACGTTGTTGGCTGATCCCCGTCGGCTGACGGGTTGATTCCCCGGCGTTCCGGAGAAGGGAGTTTCCATGTCAAAGGAGATGTATATTTCCTCGTCTCCGCACGAGACGAAGGTCGCTGTGTTGGAAGACGACCAACTGGTCGAGGTGTATTTCGAACGCGATACGGACGTCGGTTTAGTGGGTGGCATTTACAAGGGGCGCGTCAACCGTGTGCTGCCCGGCATGCAGTCGGCGTTTGTGGATATCGGCCTCGAGCGTGATGCTTTCCTTTACGTTTCCGACTTCTTTTACGAAGACCAGGAAGAATACGACAAGGTCTTCGAGGAAGCGGAGGCGCGTGCTACCAAGTTCACTGCGCAGCAGGCAGAAGCCCCTGCAGTGCCGACGGCTCCGGTTGCTGCCGCGGTAACGGAGGCACCGGTGCCCGTCGTAGCGGAAGTTGCTCCGCTCCCGGCCGCACCGCCGATTGCGCCTCCCCCGGCGGAGTCGCCTGCTGCGACGATTGCACCGCCGACTCCGGTCGCGTCCCCCCCAGCCCCCAAGGAATCGTACGACCGACGGCCCTTTGATCCGCGGCGTGGTCGCCGCCGCCGGCATCGTGGCCGACCCGACTTTCGCGAGAACCGCCACGAAGACCGCCGGTTCCCTCCTCCGCATCGTGCCGAAGAGCCGCCCACGGAATCCCATGAGTTTGAAATCCTGCCGGGTGAGTCCTTGGCAAAATACAGTCACACCACCTCTGAGCCGCGGGCCGAAACGGAATCCGGATTGCCGGAAGCTAGCCTGCCCGATGGGGGACGAGACGGGCAGATACCGGCGGCGGTCACTCCTAAGGACCAAATACTCGAAGAGGACGACGACTTCGCCGCGAGCAACAGCCCTATCGTTCAAGAGTACGAAATATCGGCAGAAACGTCTTCCGCGACCGAGTTCGTTGTTGAGACCCCCGAAACGGAACCCGCATTTGCGGAAGAGAAATCGCCCGGGCCAGCCATGCTCAGCGCCGCCGTGGCCGATGCCTCGACGTCGTTTGCCCCTGGCGCGATCGAATCCATCATTTCTTCCGGCCCCACGGAAAGCACCCGCGCGGAAGTTCCCCAAGAGCACGCGCCGGTCGAGCCGGCCGCATCCGCGCCTGTCTCTCCCGAAGCCGTGCCGGAAATCCCCGCCACTCCTTCCTCGCCTTCTTTCGCGGCGGAAGTTGCGGCCTCCTATTCGGTGGAGGGAATTACCGGGCCTTCTTCAGGGGAACCCGAGCCGAAGGCGACCGCCGAGTCCGCTGAGGCATTAGCTCCAAAGGAACCAACGACAGCCACACCCGAATCCGCCACTGGACTTGGTGAGGGCAGCGCCGTGGAGGAAGAGGCTGAAGGCGAAGAAGAAGGCTTGGAAGAGGGTGAGGAGTTGGCAGGTGTTGTCGAGTCAGAGTTGCTCGCAGAAGCCTCGGAGGGTGAACTCGACGACGAAGGTGAACTGCCGGAGGAGGTTGCCGCCGGTGCGGAGGGCGAAGATCAGCCGGCAGCGCAGGAAGCCGCGCCTGGCGATGCTTCCGCTCCCGGAGCGCCAGGCGACCGCACCTACACTTTGCGCGAGCCCCACGAGCGCCCGCGTTTTGCTCCGCGCCGTCGCCGTGGACGCCGAGGTCCCGGGGGCGGCCCGCGCCGCTTCGATAAGCCGCGCGAGTCCTCCCGTCCCGGCAATCATCAACCGGTACAGATTTCCGAGGTGCTCAAGGAAGGCCAGGAAATCCTGGTGCAAATTGCCAAGGAACCGCTGGGCACCAAGGGTGCGCGCATTACTTCGCACGTGGCTCTGCCCGGACGCTACCTGGTCTACATGCCCACCATCGACCACATCGGCGTCTCGCGCAAGATCGCCTCAGAAGAGGAGCGCCTGCGCCTGCGCAACATTATTCTGGAAAACAAGGGACCGCTCACCGGAGGCTTCATTGTACGCACCGCGGGCCAAGGCCGTCCGGAAGAAGAATTCAAAGCCGACCTGAAATTCCTTTCCACGCTCTGGAGCGAAATCCGCTCCAAGTCGGACCGCATGCGGGCGCCGGCGCTGATCCATCGCGACCTCGACCTCGTCCAGCGCCTGCTGCGCGACCTGCTGACTCCCGATTTCAAGTGTGTGCGCGTGGACAGCGAAATCGATTATGAGCGCGTACTGGATTTTGTGAACCGTTGCCAACCCGCCCTGGTGGGCAAGGTCAAGCTTTACAGCCGCGACACGCCCCTGTATGAAGAGTTCGGCCTCCAGCAGGAGATCGGGAAAGCTCTCAAGCCCAAGGTCTGGCTGAAGTCCGGCGGCTACATCGTCATCAATCAAACCGAGGCGCTGGTGGCCATCGACGTCAACACTGGCAAGTACGTTGGCAAGACCAATCGGCTGGAAGACACTATCGTCAAAACCAACATCGACGCTGTCAACGAGATCGTGCGGCAGGTGCGCCTGCGCGATCTGGGCGGCATCATCGTGATCGACTTCATCGATATGGACGAGCGCAAGAATCGCGCCAAGGTGGTGCAAGCCCTGGAAGAAGCCTTGCGCTCTGACCGCGCGCCCACCAAGGTCATCTCCTTCCACGATTTTGGCTTGGTGGCCGTCACTCGCAAGCGCGTCAAGCAGTCGCTGGAGCGAACCCTCTGCGAGCCCTGCGACTATTGCACCGGTTCCGGCTGGGTGAAGTCCGTCAATACCGTCTGCAACGAAATCCTGGCGGAAGCCCGCAAGATGGCCAAGGGAATCGACGGCAACGTCCTCACGCTGCGAGTCAACCCGGAAGTCGCCAAAGCGCTGAAGTCGCGCGAAGGCGGCTTGGTTTCCGAACTCGAATCGCTCACCAAAAAGGACGTCATCATCAAGAGCGACTCCGCCGTCCACCAGGAGCGGTTCGAGATCTATTAAGATCGGGATGCGGGTCACGGGGCGGAGTGTGGATTGGCGTTTGACGATTGAGATTCCGAATTTTGGATTTTGAATTGAGGGCCAGCCCGTACCACCCGATTTGATTGTGGATAAAGGGCGAAAGAGGGCTAATCCCCCTGGATGAGCAAGCGTGACTTTTTGTCATAATCCCCCGGCACGCCGCCTCCCGCCGACTGCCGACTGCCTACTGTCTCCTGACTCCTGACACCTGTCTTTCGGCCTTCGGATCCTAGACTTCGGACATCGGACTCGCCTTCCCCCGCCCGGCCTGGAAAAAAGCCCCCGGACAGAAGGGTGCTGTCCGTGGCCAAGCTGAATGCCCCCGTGACACGCAACAGACTTGTTGTTGTCATTGGCTCGTGAAAGCAAAGGGTGGGCAAGCTTTGACTATGGTCGCGAACCATGGTAAAAAGGGTAGGTAGGATCAAGGTTACGCCTATGGAAGAAATCGCTATTTCGAAGTTCAAAGCCACCTGTCTCGCCGCCCTCGAGCGCGTCCGCAAAACGCGCCGGCCGATTCGCGTCACTAAATTTGGGGAGCCTGTCGCCGAAGTTGTCCCCCCGGCGCCGAAGGCCAAAAAGAAACACTGGCTCGGCTCCATGGCAGGTACGATCCGGATCGAGGGTGATATCGTTGCTCCCGCGAGTGACGAGAAGGATTGGGAAGTCCTGAAATCGTGAAGCTGCTTCTCGACACGCACATTTGGATTTGGAGTGTCGGCGACAAGACCCGACTGAGGCCGCGGGTTCTCAAGGCGCTGGAAAATCCGGCGAACGAACTGTGGCTTTCCCCCATTAGCGTTTGGGAGCTTTTGATCCTGGTGGAGAAAGGCCGCGTCGTCCTGAATACGGGCGTCGAAGAATGGATAGGCCAGGCGCTTAAGGTCGCCCCGCTCCAGGAAGCACCGCTCACCACCGAGGTCGCTCTCGCCACCCGCGAAATCCACCTCTCCCATCACGACCCAGCCGACGCCTTTCTCGCCGCCACGGCCAAGGTGTTCGATCTTACCCTCGTGACCTCCGACGCTCGCCTGATTGCCGCCCAAGGACTATCTACACTTCCCAACCGCTGAGAGTGAAGCAGGTAGCCCCGGGTTATCCGTCGGTTTTTCCCACCTACCACCTGCCACCTACCGCTTCCCCGCATCCCGTTTCCCGTTTCCCTTGTCCCGGATTCTGTTTTCCGTTCCTCCCCCCGCCCGGCCTTGACAAATACCCACGGACGGAAGGGCACAGGCCGTGGCTACGCACTCAGGGCGTCGTTGATGACAGATGAAAGGGCCTTGTCTATGTCGTCGAACCAATAGCGCCTGTAATACTTGTCCAACCTGTCGACATCGCCGGTGTATAACAACGTAAAGACCTTCACGCTCAGACCTTCGCGGGAGATTGTCCTTGGCCTTCCCCGCTCTTCGAATATTTCCGCATACCCATTGATCTTTCGCTGGTAGTCAGTATGTTCCGAGCCTTTCGGGTCGATAAAGACGATGGAGTAGTCGCTACCCGTTTGCAGCCAGAAAATGAAGTCTGGCTTGAACTCCCTGACTTTGTTCGATGAACCGTCGTAGTACGGGATGTATACGCTATCGAGACTTTCGTCCAACTTACTGAACATCCACCAATCGAAGCTTTTGAATTTATTGTCGGGCCTTTCCAGGTACTCTTCGAGCCTGTTGATAAACGTGATCTCACTGTCCACCTGAATAATGTGCTTGATGAAGTCGATGCGCTCCGCCTCGCCGGACAGAATCATCGGAATGTAATAGTGGTTGGCAACGTACCTGATCCGCAATCGTTTGCCCAAACATAAAACCTCAGCTTCCTTGTCCATCCGCGCCGCGCGCTTGATCCCTTCCTTGTACGTCTGCAACGTGATTTTCTTTTTCGCCAATTTGTCGTCTAGCTGTTTCTCCATTACCACTGGGTCAGTGTAATGGCGAACGGTCTCAACTTTTGCGATCAGGCCGCTGATATCCTCTAGGGAGACCTGGATATTCTTGAAGTGATTGATCTCGTCTTCCACTATTTTCAGACCCTCGAATTCCTGCGGTACGACACTGAAATAGTCGAAGATCCGCAGTGCCAACAGTTCGATGTTTCGGTACGGCTTGCCCAACGGCTTGTAAAAACGCCCCGTATCCATCACGCTCTGTTGCAGGAGTCCGACCTTCCACGGCTCGGCGTCGTGGAGAGCCATCAGGACCCTGTCGTCGCCCACGTATTTCACATATTCCTTGAGCAGGTTCAATTCATCGGCTTCGATCTCGAATCGCGCCCCGTCGCCGCGCTTGCCTATCGGCATTCCCGCCAATTTATAGATAGGGATCAGCAAGTCGTGTTCGTCAGCAGCCTCATTCTTAAAGAGGGACAACTGATGATAATCACGCTCTCGGCTCTCTTCGTCCAGATGTTCGATTACTTTTTCCAGGGCTTGCCGGTTCGTTCCGAAAATGACCAGCGACTCAAGCGGCGCAACTTTGTCCTTTATCTTTTCAAATAGGTCTGGTGGGTCTAGCTCATTTGCATTATGGAGCGGCAGCAGCCGCGTCCGTTTGTGTTTTTGTGGCTCGATGCGCACCCCACGGCCCACAGCTTGAAGGATGAACTTCCGCGCATCCATGCCAACGCCGATGTTGATAAAGCTAAGAACATTGGGCCTGTTGGAATCCCATCCCTCGTAAAAACTGCGCGAGCCCATGAGGATGTTAATGTCCGAGTCATCGGCATTCAACGCCTCAAAGTATCCTTCATCCTCAAAACCCTCCACAATCTCGTATCCTGCCAGCTTGTCATTGCGCCAAACCGAAATATCACCAATCTTGATAAGGGCAAATGGTCGGTCGCTCGTTCTTAGTTTAAAGGCCATTTGCTGCTTGTTGGACGGTCGGATGAGGATTTCGATCTCGCCAGGACTGCTGGCGTTATAGACGGCTTCCAGGAGGTCTTTCTGTTCTAGCTTAGCAAATACCCCGTCGTCTATCTCGACCCTCGTTCCCCCCTCAAACATGAACTCCGGCCGCTGGCGTAGTTCTTCCCACAACTCTTCCTTTGCCGCCTTCCAAACGCCCTTGCTGATTTGTCCTTTGCCAATCCACTCCAGTTCCTCGAAAAAGAGTTGCAGGTCGGCATCGTCGGTACTGACGGAGTTCACCAGCGTGAGCAGAAGCGGCTTGTGATATAGGTCCTTCCCGGCCTTGCGGACGCGCTCATGGAACTTTTCGGCATATGCCAGCATCAACAATGACTTCAGAACGATCTTCTGCTTTTCTTCGCTGTTATAGTCCTGGTCCTCACGAAATGCCCGAAGCTCCTGCTTCAGAATGGCAAGATGCTTCCCGTAGCCCGCCTTGATAAACTCGGAGAGGTTGAAGTTGGAAACGGTTGTCGCCAAATCGCGCGCGTCAGTGAACGTCGCAGAGAAGTTAAACAGAAACCCGTTGCGCGACATGATTGAGTAAATATGCTGGCGCTTGGAGTCCTCCCGGTCCCCCTTGTGCGCCTCATCCAGCAGCACGTACCATTTGCCGCCGTCGTCGTAGTTGCGAAAATCGATGATCCGTTCTTTCTGCTCGTCGCTCACGTTGTCGGAACGGTAATAGAACACCGTCAACTCGCGCTCCCTGAACAGCACGGGATTGTCGCGCTTGGCGTCAGGGTATTCCCGCAACTCCCGCAAATGGATAAACAGGTCACCGCGGGCCTCGTTAAACTCACGGACGTGCTTCTTTAGTTGTTCGATCAGGTCATCGCGGTAAGTCAAAATCAGAACGTCATGTGGCGGTATTTCGCCCCGCTGAATCAGCCCCCGTAACACCTCGATGAGCTTCACTAGCACCAAGGTCTTCCCACTGCCTGTCGCCATCCAGAAACAGGCTCGATTGATAAACTGGTCGTAGGAAATGTTCTCGGCTTCGACTCTGAAGTATTCGCCGACCAGACTCGCCAGTTTGTGAGCTTCTGCCAGCGGAATGTCCAAATCCTCCTCCAACCCGTTGTCCCGATACCAGTGAAAGAGCTTCTCCTTCCGGCCGCGATTCGCCTCTGCGCCCTCGTTGGCCTGATAATCCCCAAAGTCCTCGTAATACTTCCAAAGTGCCTTAATGGCGTTCTCGACGGCCTTTCGCTGGTAATCCCACAACGTTTTCGTCCGGGAAAACGCGTCGATGTCGAAGGAGTTCCAGTTCGCGGGCAGGCCCTCAAACCGAATGTCATCGACCATTTTTTGCAAGTAAACGCGGGACATTAGCTCACCACCATATCAGCGGTTTGATCCGCTTCCAGTCCAAGTTCTTCGTGTCCACCACCTCGCCGTCCTCAAACTCCACGGAGTCGGCGGTGACGCGCTTGATCCATTTGCCCGTCAGGTTGGATAGCGTCTCGGGAATGTCAATGCCGTCGTACAGCTTGCTCAGATCGACGTTGACCGTGTTCTTCTCGGTATCGACCTTCATCACTTCCAGCATCTTCAGGTCACGCAAGAAAACGTACTGGTGGTAGGGATCTTTGTTGGGGTCATCAAAAAGGTCATCGGCGTCATATTTGGCGCGGCGGAGTGCGTCTTCGTACTGCTCGAAGTGGTAGTACTTGAAGAACCCCCCGCCTTTCCAATGGTATTTTGCAGAAACGCCGGATTGTTCGCCGGCCAACACCTTTTTTAGGCGGACGAGAGTCTTACCTTCAAAGTAATTGCCCAACTCGACGCCCAACCACTTGCGGCCTGATTTTTGGGCAACGCAAATCGAAGTGCCAGACCCAACGAATACGTCTGCAAGAATTTCTCCGGGTTTGGTGGCTAATTCAACGACACGGTTAATAAGACTTTCTGGCTTCTTTCCCTTTTTCAACTCAACGCCGCCTTCATTGTGTAGGTCGTTTGGGCTTACATCGTCCCAAATGTCAGACATAGGTTCTACCGTGACCCACTTTCCATCGATTTGGCGGAGGCGATCGGCGTAGAATAGGATTCGCTCCCCTTCGAGAAGGTAAAAATCAGATTCTACGGCTCTGGCAACGTGGATGATTTTGCCGTGGTTCGACTTTGACTTAATGATTGCCTTCCGAACCTCCTCACTAACTTTATCCGCGTCAGGCCTCGCAAACTGCACAACTGCCTCGCGGTTGTCGCAAATAAACTTAAAGAGCTCGTCTTCAAAGTCCATTCCGAGATCTTTTTTAATCTCGGTCTTGGCCACTCCTTTGTGAGCTGCGAAGGCTTCAAGCAGAGGGCAAAACTTCCACTTATTGAAGCTGTCATGACGATTTACAATAAACCTGTTATATCGCGCGTTTCGCCCGCGCGAGCGATACAGCCGATCTGGCTGCCATTTGGCTTTGTTGATGGCGTAAATTGGCAGGTATTCTGTCACGTTTACGAGGCCAGGATTGATTGATTTATGTCCAGTAACCGAGCCGCGCTTCACCGTTGCGATGGCGGATCGGTTCTCTCTGCCGAACAACTCATCGAGCAGATGCAGGCAGTTTGAAACCTCATTCTCATCAATGCTCGCACTGAACGAACCGGCTGGCGAGAGGAATTCCTTTGCGAGCTGGACACGGTCTCGCATCATACTCAGCCAAGTCGCTGACTGAAGCGCATCTTCGTATATGAACTCATCTTGCCCGGTATTGTAGGGCGGATCGATGTAAAATAATTTCACGCGTCCATTGAACCGCTGCCGAAGCGTGACAAGTGCTTGGTAGTTGTCGCTCCTGATAACCCTGCCATCCAGCGCGGCGTCTAGGTTGTCGAACAAGGCGAGGATTTCCAACTCCACGTCCTTGAAGTGCCTGGTGTCGATAGGCAGATACAGGTATGGTTTGGCTAGGTGTTTGCCGGTGAGGTCTTTCTCCAGGACGGCGTTTTTTTGAAGGAGTCGTCCACGATGCCCAACAGCCGCCATTCCTCGATTTGTGCTTTTAAGTTTTCGTGCGCGAGGAGCTTTTCCACCAGCGCGATGTCCGTCTCCGCGATGCGGTCCAGCGTGATGACGTAGTTGGAGTTGAGCACGAACTTAGGCTTGTTCCAGATTTTCACCAGCTCGTTCTCAAACTGGCTAATGAAGGCGATGATCTTGAACGCGATGTCTCTGAGCGTCTGCAACTGCTTGATGCGGACCTCTGTCCACTCGCTCACGCCGGAGAACACGTACTGGTACAACCACAGCTTGAACTGCTCCTCCAAAAACGCCTTGGCGTCCTTGTTGATGAAGTAGTCCACTTGGCTCTGTTTTCCGAAGACGCGGAAAGCGCGCTGCAGCGTATCCTCGATGATGGTGACGCCTTGCCTGTGCAACGCGTGCAGGATGTCGTCGACTTTGGTTATACGCCCCCGCTCAGAATAGGCCACCTCGAAAACCAGCGTTTCTTTGCGCTTTTCCTTGAAAGCATAAACGATCTCTCGCTTCTCGTTGGCCTTCTTGTGCTCCAGGCTGGAGGCGTCGAAGTGGAATTCTGTCCCGTCCAGTTCCACGTCGAGGCTGCGGAACAAGCGGTCGGTCTTGACGTAATAGAGCATGTGGGTCTTCCAGAACAGCATTACGTCCTTGTCGTTGGTATAGACTTTTTCGTACACGTTCTGGTGCAGGGGCGTGTAGCGGAAATAGATGGAGCCACTCTCACTGAAATACCGGTGGAAGAAATCGTACAGCTTCTCGAATAGCTCATCGCGGAAGGCGGGGAACGGCTTGAGGGCCTCGTTGATGTCCTGCTGGAGCTTAGGGAAAACACCTTCCTGATAGTACCGGGCCTTAATACGCATCAGGTTGATGTACCCTGATTCCCCGTCTACTCTTGCGCCCACAAAAACATCTCGCAACGCTGTAAGAAACTTCTCTTCTTTGGTCATCTCCGCCCTTTAGCCAAAATTTCCTTTTGGGTCTCACGGTCGCTCGGTAATATATAGCTGACCGCCTCCCGGTGCAATGTTTTCAAGCCAGTTCTCAGTGCTGAGTGGCCCATCGACTACGTAGGGGCACCAAGTCCGCACAAACAACTAATCGGCCGATTACGGAAGTCCCATGAGGTTTAGGTGGGTTGCCATGGTCAGTACCATACTGACTCTGGGCCATTCTCCTGCCTGAAACTCCAGCGCTGACCGCACGTAGTGGGTAACCATGGAGTCGCCGACGACAACCCTTTCCGTCCGTGGGCTTTTCCCCTAATGCCAAACCTCGGGTTAATTGTGGCGGCAACGGCGGCGCTCGCACCGTGGCCGAACGCTGTTCGGCCCTACACTGCTTATTCCCATGTTAGAGTAATGGTGCTCTTGGCAGCCACAGGAGGGTCGCTTGGAACTGAAAGAAAATGACGGGGGTGCAGGCCAGCAAACGCGTTACGAGGCACTGCAACAGGTATCCGGCGTTATTGCCTCGCACGCAGACCTGAATGGGGTGCTGGAGGACCTCGCCCGCTTTCTTCCCTCGGTGGTCAGTTTCGAGTTCCTCGGCGTGGCTCTTCATGATCCCGAGCGCCGGGTCTCTCGCCTCTATGCTTTTGGCGGCACTTTGGCCGGCGGCGCAGAAATTGGGACGGAAATTCCTGTGGCCGAGCCCGCCACAGCCACGATATTGCTGGAGGAGCAGAAGCCCATCATTCTAAATGACATCGAGAAGGAGACAAGGTTTCCCGATATCGTCGAACGGGCGCGGCCGTACGGGGTTCGGTCGATGTGCCTCCTTCCTCTACCGTCCGCCGCGACGGCGGCTCGGCGTGCTGGTTTTCGGGACCACTCGTCAGAAGGACTATGACGAAGAGGATTTGAAGCTGATGTCGACGGTCGCTGCCCATGTGGCGGTCGCCGTGGAAAATGCGCTGAATTTCGAGGAGGCGCGTTCCTATCAGCAACTCCTGGCGCGTGAGCGCGACCGCCTGCGGCTGCTGCTGGAAGTGAACAACAACGTCATTTCTCACCTGGAGTTGAGTGATCTTTTCCAGGCCGTATCCTCCGCGCTGCGGGATTGCTTTCATCACGAGTACACGGGCCTGTGGTTGTTTGAAGAGGGCTCGCCGCGGCTACGTTGCGTGGGCATGGACTTCCCCAGCAATCGTGGGTTCATCGAGAAAATACAATCATTGGACTTGACGCCCTGCGCGAGGTTGAGGAGGTCCGGTCTCGCTCACCTCGGCTCATAAACCGCGAGGAGATCGCGCAACTCCCTCCCAAGTTCGCTTCGCCGGCCCAGGCGGAAAACATCCATTCCGCGGTCTCCATTCCCTTGGTCTTAGGGTCCAAGCCGCTGGGCATCTTGACACTCGGAAGCACGGACGAATCCACATTCCAGCAAGAAGAGCTGGGTTTTCTTGTGCAGGTCGGCAACCAGGTGGCGCTGGCGATCGAAAATGCTCTGGCCTATGAGAAGGTGGCGGAGGCGCGGAACCAACTGAACACCGAGAAAACCTACCTGGAAGATGAGATCCGCTACGACCACAACGTTGAAGACATCGTCGGTAAGAGCCGCGCCTTGCGCGAGACCCTGAGCAAGGCGGAGGTTGTCGCCGAGACCGACGCCACCGTCCTGCTCATGGGCGAAACGGGAACCGGAAAAGAACTCATCGCGCGATTGATTCACAACCAGAGTTCGCGCCGCGATCATACGTTTGTGAAATTGAATTGCGCGGCGGTTCCCTCCGGCCTCATGGAGAGTGAGCTCTTCGGACACGAGCGGGGCGCCTTCACGGGCGCGGTGGCGACGAAAGTCGGGCGTTTCGAGTTGGCGCACCGGGGGAGCCTTTTTCTCGACGAGGTTGGCGACATCGCGCTGGACCTTCAGCCCAAGCTTCTCCGCGTCTTGCAGGAAAAGGAATTCGAACGGCTGGGAGGCACGCGGACGCTGAAGGTCGACGCCCGTCTGGTTGCCGCCACCAACCGGGAACTCTCCCAAATGGTCGCGAGCGGAGAGTTCCGCGAAGACCTCTACTACCGGCTGGCGGTTTTCCCCATCCAGTTGCCACCCCTGCGCGAGAGGCGGGAAGACATACCCCTTCTGGTGGAGTACTTCGTTGCCCGCTACGCCCGCCGCATGAAGAAAAGAATCAGGGAAATTCCCACACCGGCGTTGCAGGCCATGACCGAGTGGGCGTGGCCGGGGAATATCCGGGAATTGCAAAACTTCATCGAGCGGGCGGTGATTCTTACCACGGGGGAGTGCCTGGAAGTGCCCGCTGGAGGAACTGAAGCCGCCCCGCACAAAGCGAGCCTCAACGGAAACGTCCAGGAGTCTCAACTTGCGGGAAGTCGAGCGGGAGGCGATCCTGGAAGCTTTGAGGAAAACTAACGGGCGGGTTAGTGGTCCGGGAGGCGCGGCGGCACTGCTCGGTTTGAAGCGTACAACCCTCCAATATCGAATGCGCCTCTTGAACATTGAACTGTCTTTATCCCCCTAGCCGAATTATCTTAGCCATTGCCCAATATTGGGCAGCCTGCCAACCTCCGGGCAATCGGTGCCCGCATGGGTGCGCTCGAAATCCAATTAAGCCATTGCATTATATCCACTTACGAGATAACTGCGGGTGGCAAGAAAGCTGCACTTATCGCTGGTCATGCTGCGAACCACGTGTCCTCTATCTCCGCGATCGGACAAAGCTTGTCCTCAGCGGGCAACTGGTCGGGGAAGGGGCAGAATGTCTACCAAGAGCAATCGCCCAGTGTTGCTCAACCCAAGACACGGTGGTAGATCGATCTGGATGGAATCACTTGTGTGGACCGCGCCGGTGAACAAGCCCTCCTCACCCTCTGGCGAGCCCATCGGCATTTCCTCTGCACCTCCCCCTTCGCGCGAATGCTCTGTGAGCGCCTGGGAATTCCCGTCGAAGAGGACAGCCCATGACCGCCCTAACCCAAGTTGAGCGGGGTGGGCAGTCAGCGGTAGCCAGACGCGCCGCGAGTCTTGCGGAGGGTCCGTGGCTCATCACCGCGGCCGTGATGCTCGCGACCTTCATGGAAGTGCTGGACACCACCGTCGTCAACGTCTCCTTGACGCACATTGCCGGGAGCCTCTCCTCGACACCCAACGAAGCTACCTGGGCGCTCACGTCTTACTTGGTGGCCAACGGCATTGTCATTCCGATTTCAGGGTGGTTGGCCAATCACTTTGGACGGAAGAACCTGCTGATTGTTTCCACCGCCGGTTTTACCGTGGCCTCTTTGCTCTGTGGCATCGCGCCCAGCATGGGTCTGCTGGTGATTTTCCGCATTCTTCAGGGTGCTTGTGGTGGCTCACTGCAACCGCTCTCCCAGGCCGTGATGCTGGAGGCATTCCCTCCCAAGCAGCGCGGCAAGGCCATGGCGATTTGGGCCATGGGAGCCATTGTGGCGCCCGTGCTCGGACCGGTTCTAGGAGGCTGGCTGACCGATAATTTCTCCTGGCGTTGGGTCTTTTATATCAACTTGCCGGTGGGCTTGCTTTCCGTTTTCATGATTATGACTTTCCTGAAAGACCCACCCTATATACGCCGTTCTTCAGCGCCCATTGATTCCTGGGGTCTGGCAACACTGGTCATTTGGGTGGCGGCGCTCCAGATCATGTTAGACAAGGGGCAGGAAGAAGATTGGTTTGATTCAAGATTCATCGTGGTACTGGGCGCGGCCTTTGCGGTCGGAATTCTGGCCTGGGTGGCACGTGAATTAACGGCGCGAAATCCGGTGGCCGACCTTCACGTTTTCGGACAGGTGCCCTTTGCCGCCGGCACTGCCGTGATGGCCGTCATAAGCTTCGTGATGTATGGAAGTCAGGTCACCATCTCCATTTGGCTACAGACGCTGCTGGGTTATCCCTCAGTGCAAGCGGGCGTCGCCATGGTGGCCATGGGGCTGGGGGCAGCTCTTGCCATGCCCGTGGCTTCCGCCCTCGTCGGCAGGTTTGATCCTCGTAAGGTATTCGTGTGCGGAGTGCTGGGGTTCGCGCTCTCGTTCTACCAGTTAATGGGTTTCAACTTGAAAGTCGGCTTCTGGGATGTATTCTGGCCGCAGTTCATTCAAGGCGCCTCGATTGGACTGGTGTTTGTACCGCTCACGGTTGTGACCATGGCAGTCATACCCAAAGAAAAAATGGGAAACGCCACAGGTTTGTTCAACATGCTGCGGAACATTGGTGGGGGCGTGGGAATTTCGCTGGTTGCCACGATGCTGACCCGCATGGGACAGGAGCATACCAACCTGCTGGTCGCCAATATTTCACAGTTTTCACCCTCCGCGCTGGGACTCGTGGTTGGACTGAAGGGCGTGTTTGCCGGTTCCGGTCCAGGGTTGGCCGACCGGCAGGCCTTTGCAGCCCTTTTTGGTCTGGTCCAGCGCGAAGCCACCATGGTGGCTTTGGTTCGGGTCTTCCAATATCTGGGAGTATTGGTGCTTACCCTGATTCCCCTCATTGCGTTTACCGAGCGGCCGCACAGAGGCGAGCATTCCGAGCCGATCTTGCCCTGAAGAGTCTTCGTTAGCAAGTGTAGCGCGACCTGTTTTGTAGGTCCGCGGTTTCTCGGGCCGTCCAATGGAGGTGAGAGAATTTGGAATTAAGAGCCGCGGACGTACAGAACAGGTAAGGCTCTTGAGGAATTCCTCCACTTGAGGCACTCCAGGGCGAACCACGGACCACGTCATGCGCGTCGCATCACTTTTTCGATTCGAAAGCATCCAACCTTTGAGAGAGGTAAACATGAAAATGCGCAAACTGGGGAATTCCGGGCTGGAGGTTTCGCCGCTGGCTTTCGGAGGAAATATTTTTGGATGGACGGTGGATGAGCCCACGTCATTCCGTCTGCTCGACGCTTTTGTGGCGGCGGGGTTCAATTTTATTGATACGGCTGATGTGTACTCCAAGTGGGTTCCGGGCAATAAAGGCGGGGAGTCCGAAAGCATTTTGGGCAATTGGTTGAAGCGTAGCGGCAAGCGCCGGCAGGTGGTGATTGCCACCAAAGCGGGATCGGAAATGGGTCCGGGCCAGAAGGGGCTTTCCAAGGCTTACATCTTGCGCGCCGCGGAGGAGTCGCTGAAACGCCTTCAGACCGATTACATCGATTTGTACCAGTCACACATCGACGATGCGGAGACTCCCTTAACTGAAACCCTGGAAGCCTACGCGCAATTGGTGAAGCAAGGAAAAGTGCGGGCCATCGGCGCTTCCAACTATCCGGCCGAGCGCCTGAGCGAAGCCTTGCAGGTGAGCAAACAATCCGGGCTCCCGCGCTACGAGAGCCTCCAACCGAATTACAACCTCTACGATCGCGCCGACTATGAATCAAAACTGGAGGCGGTTTGCCGCGAAAACGGATTGGGTGTGATCTCCTACTTTTCCCTGGCGAGCGGGTTCCTGACGGGCAAGTATCGGTCAGAAGCTGATCTGGCCGCAAGCAAGCGGGGCCAAATAGTAAAAAAGTATCTCAATGACCGGGGATTTCGCATCCTCCGCGCATTGGATGAACTGGCCCCAGCGCTCCATTCCACGCCCGCCAGAATATCGCTGGCTTGGCTGATGGCAAGACCTTCCATCACCGCCCCCATCGCCAGCGCCACGAGCCTGGAACAACTGAACGATTTGATCGGCGCCACCGAACTCGCCTTGGATCGCGCTTCGATCGAGCGGCTGAACCAAGCAAGTGCATACGCCGAAGCCGCCGCGTGACGTTGCGCAAGGCACCGTGGCCGCAACCAAAAATGTAGGGGCCAGCGGCGCTCAGGCTTGTCCAAATTAGCGAGCGATCATGGCGTTTGAGGGGGCTTCGCCCCCTGCTCTGCGGAAAGGCTCTGCCTTTCCGGCTCATCGAACCCATTCCCTCCTCCTCCGCGCCGCCTGGAAGGCATAGCCTTCCAGGCGGCGCGGAGGAGGTTCATTAGTGGACTCCCCCAACGGAAAGGCGCAGCCTTTCCGCACAGCAAGCGGCGCAGCCGCACGTCACTCCTCGGCAACGGGGGCGTAATTTGGACAAGCCTAAGCGGCGCTGGCCCCAGGCCGAACGGCGTTCCCTTCTATACGAACCCCGAAGTCTTCAAGCCGCACGCAGGAACTTCATGCAGTTGGGGCAGACGTCCTCAGTCACCTTGACCGGCGTTCCGCAGTTGGGGCAATGAAGCGTGGCTGCCGAAGATTCCTGCCGCAGGCTGACGGCAAAAGGCAGCACCGCGGCCGGCATACCCTGTTCCTTCGCGGGTGCAAGCTCCACACGTTGCCAGTACACCATCCCCAGCCACTTTAATCCTGCTGCCAATAGCAAGGCACCCCCGATCAGCAGCAGGAATGAAAACGCCAGCGTGCCAAACTCAATGATGCCAAAACGAATGTCGCGCGGGTCGCGGGGATTGTAGCGAATGGGGTGATGCGTCCCCGGAGCGTACATCCGAATCAGATTCGCGGCGGCCTCCTCATAGGTGTCGGTGGTGTAAACCGAGGGAGCCTCGGCAGTGTAAGCATTGCCGCTCACCGTGTAGCGAAATTCAATTTTCGGCGTGTAGTGGTGAACCGGCATTCCACCCTTGGCGTAGGGAGCTTGCAAGGTTTCTTGCACACCGCCGCGCACCACCACGCCGTCGGTGCTCGGCCAGATGTTCCATACAATGTGAAGCTGGCGGCC
Source organism: uncultured Acidobacteriota bacterium (assembly GCA_963825395.1). Lineage (GTDB taxonomy): Bacteria > Acidobacteriota > Terriglobia > UBA7540 > UBA7540 > Bog-366. The sequence continues at coordinate 120,177 of CAWGTQ010000037.1, forward strand.
CGCCCAGAATCCCGCCAACATCAGCGAAAGTCCGACGAGGAGCCCCATGACACCCTTACTCACCAGTTCTTCCCTACGTTCTTTGTTGTCCATCGTATTATTGTGCCGGGAAGGATGATGCTTACCGGCACACCTCCATTGCGGACGGCCACAGGAATACACTCGCAGCGGGGACAGGATCCTAACGAGATTGTACCACTCACAAAAACAAGTGCAAGTGAACCGGGAATCAGGCGTGAGTCGGTTTGATAATAGCCGCCGTTTACGCTTCGGTCATTACGTCCCCTTATCCACCTGAACATACTAAAAAAGAACGGCGAATCCCGATGCAGAGGCCCATCTTTGCGGTACAATTGTGCTCCCAATGGAGGGGGCAAATTACCATGGCTAAGATTAACGACCTGAAGGTTAACGAACCGCGAAAGCGGCTGCGGGGGGCATTGCCGAAGATCGGAATTCGCCCGGCGATTGACGGACGCCGCAAGGGAGTTCGCGAATCGCTCGAGAAGCAAACGATGGGCATGGCAAAAGCCGCCGCGGATTTTCTGGAAAAGAACCTGCGCCATTCGAGCGGTCTGCCGGTGGAATGCGTGGTGGCGGACACCTGCATTGGGGGAGTGGCGGAGGCGGCCGATTGCGCCGACAAGTTTGCGCACGCGGGTGTGGGGGTGTCGCTGACGGTGTCGCCTTGTTGGTGCTACGGGTCAGAGACCATGGACATGGACCCGCTGATTCCCAAGGCGGTGTGGGGCTTTAATGGCACCGAACGCCCGGGCGCAGTTTATCTGGCCGCGGTGCTGGCCGGACACAACCAGAAAGGCTTGCCGGCATTCGGCATTTACGGGCAGGACGTTCAGGATTCCACCGACACTTCGATTCCTGGCGACGTGCAGGAGAAGTTGCTGCAATTCGCTAAAGCGGGCCTGGCGGTGGCGGAGATGCGGGGCAAGTCGTATCTGTCTTTGGGCTCCGTCTCCATGGGCATTGCCGGTTCGATGGTCAATGCGGATTTCTTCCAGAACTACCTGGGCATGCGCAACGAGTACGTCGACATGGCGGAGTTCGTCCGCCGCATCGACGAGAAGATTTACGACCCGCAGGAGTTCGACCGGGCTATGGCTTGGGTGAAGGCCCATTGCCCCGAGGGTAAGGACCGGAACTCTCCCGACCTTCAGAAGTCCCGCGCCCAGAAGGATGCCGACTGGGTGACATGCGTGAAGATGGCGATGATCGGGCGCGACCTGATGGTGGGCAATCCGCGTTTGGCGGAACTGGGTTACGGCGAAGAGGCCTTGGGCCATAACGCCATCGTGGCGGGCTTTCAGGGACAGCGCCAATGGACCGATCATTTTCCCAACGGCGATTTCATGGAAGCGATCCTGAACTCTTCTTTTGACTGGAACGGCATCCGCGAGGCCTTTGTTTTCGCCACGGAAAACGATTCGCTCAACGGGGCCACCATGCTTTTGGGACACCTCCTCACCGACACGGCGCAGATTTTCGCCGACGTGCGCACTTATTGGAGCCCGGCGGCGGTGAAGCGGGTGGCCGGTTACAAGCTGACCGGAAAGGCGAACCAGGGCATTATCCATTTGATTAACTCCGGCGCGGCCACGCTGGACGCCACCGGGCGCATGATGAAGGGCGGCAAATCCGCCATGAAGCCCTTCTGGGAGGTTAGCGCGGAGGACGTGAAGGCTTGCCTGGAAGCCACCCAGTGGGCGCCGGCGTCGCTGGGATACTTCCGTGGCGGCGGCTATTCCTCGCAATTCCTCACCTGCTGCGAATTCCCGGTGACCATGGCGCGCCTCAACTGGACCTTGGGCCAGGGGCCCGTGCTGCAACTCGCCGAAGGCTACACCGTGTCACTGCCGCCCGAAGTGAACAAAGTCCTGGATGAGCGGACCGATCCCACTTGGCCCACCACTTGGTTCGCGCCGCTACTCACCGGCAAAGGACCCTTCCGCGATGTCTATTCGGTGATGAATAACTGGGGGGCCAACCACGGGGCCATCTGCTACGGGCACGTCGGCGATAAGCTGATTAGCCTTGCCTCCATGCTGCGTATTCCCGTGTGCATGCATAACGTCGGCGACGAAAGAATCTTCCGGCCCAGCGCCTGGACCCAATTCGGCACCCACGATCCCGAGGGCGCCGATTACCGCGCCTGCGCGAACTACGGCCCGGTGTACGGAAGAATTTAGCCTTTAGTGTCCTCCTCCTCGACAGATGACGCAGACCCCCGCTGGAGGTCTGCGTTCTTAAAGGTGGGTAGCGCAGCCCGGCAGAGCCGCAAGCAAAACCAAACCGCAAAAATCTTTCGCACTAGCCTGTCAACTGATGGGCGGCTCCCTTTTGGGCATACTCACTCTTTCACTGCCAGGATCGCGTCGAGGGGGGCGTTGGTCACTTTTCCCTCGACTTGATCAAAGCCCGCCTGGCGTAGCAGGACGGTGTATTCGGCGAGGGTGTGCTCCTTGCCTTCGGCACAAACCAGCATGTTGAGTGATTGCATCAGCGCCGGCACCGGGCCGGTCCTGTTGTCGTCGAGGAGTTTTTCGGCGATCAGGAGCCCCCCGCCGGAGGGCAGTCGCTCCCAGACTTTCCGAAGCAGGGTGCGAACCTTTTCCTCTGACCAGTCGTGCAGAATGCGGCCGAGGGCGAAGAGGTCAGCTTCCGGCAGGGGATCGGTGAAGAAATCGCCGGCGATCAAGGCAACGCGGTTCCGGTGCGCTGAGCGCTCCACGTATTCACGCGCGGTGGAAATTGCGGCGGGCAGGTCATACACCGCGCCTTGCAGTTGCGGGTACCGCGCGCAGGCAGTCAGCGCCAGGTGGCCCGTGCCGCCGCCCAGGTCGACGAGCCGGTGAAACCGTCCCAGATCGAAGGCCGCGACGACGGTGGGCGAACTCAATTTGCCGATGCCATTCATGCCGCTCAGGAAATCCTGCCGTGCCTCGGGCGTGCGGAAGAAGAAATCGAAAATCGACCCCTCGCCTCCAAAGGTCTGCTTCCAGCGGTTGGTGCCCTCGCGAATCGCCGCTTCCAGGTTTCCCCACAACGGGTAGAGCGCGCGGTCGGAATAGAGAATATAGCCCGCCAGCGTGTTCGGACTTGACCTGGTCAAGTAGGCCGCAGCCACCGAAGAATGGGAATAAAGCACGCCCTGCTTTTTGAGCAGGCCCAGGGCAACGCAGGAGTCCAATAAGCGCTCGAGTGCGTCGGCGTTGGCGTTCAATTCCTGAGCGAGCGTTACGGCGTCCGCCGAGCCCTCGCCCAAACGATCGAAAATCCCGAGGGAGACTGCGGTAAACATGGTTTTCGACCGCCGAAAGGCCTGGATGAGATCCAACACCGGCGCCGGATTGGGAAGCTCGATCATTTCAAACCTCGCTTGGGGATTTGCTCATGGCCACCTTGTGGTGGAAAGGAGTAATCGTACACGCTGCCCGTGTAATTAGGGAAGAGAGTTGGAGGAAGCTATGCGGGAGGGCAGGACGGAACCACCTTCGGGATATCAGATTTAGATGCCTGACCTGAAATGGGGAAGGCCGGGTCCGGGCTAAACAGCCGCCCCAGCGGAGACCATCTGGTCTCGCGTGAGAAATGCGGGCTAAAGGCTGGGGGAATAGTGCCGATGTGCTCAACTGTGGGTGGGGACAATGTACTTTCCGAAGGACAGAGTCGAGTTGGCACCTCCTGAAACGATCGCGGACACAAGCTTCCAGAGCCTGCCGACTCCGCCTTCGCTAACTGGCACGGAAGACCCGGAGGCAAAGCAGAGCCGCAAACTCGCGTTAATGACGGCGCTTTCTGACGGACTTCCCACTCTGCCCGCCTACGTATTCGAGCTCAATAGTTTGCTATCGGCGGCCCCGGTGAATCTCAGACAGGTGGGGGAAGTTATTCGGACTGATCCCAGCCTGACGGCGCAGGTTCTGCGACTGTGCAATTCCGCCTTCATGGGGTTTCGCGAGCGAGTGACGAAGATTGAACACGCAATCATGCTGGTGGGAACAGAAAGGCTTCGGACGATGGTCCTGACTTGCTCGTTGATCGAGTACGTTGGGCATCGGGTGGCATCGGAGGACATTCAATCATTTTGGGGGCACTGTTTCCTGACGGCAACGCTGAGCGAAAGAATTGCCCGGGGGGTTGCCTACCTTCATCCCGAGCAAGCCTATCTCGCAGGGCTCTTGCATGACATTGGGGCCCTGCCGCTCCTGATGATGACCTCGGCGCAGCCGCAGGAGCTCGAAAACAAGGCCTTTCGCGGTTGGGGTGAGTCTGTTGAATTGGAGCGGGAACGTTTTGGCACCGATCATTGCGAAGTGGGCCGCTGGATTGGTGTTTCGTGGAATTTCTCTCCCAGCTTGCTGGAAGTCATGGTGAGTCATCATCATCCCCGGGAAGCCACGGACGATCCGCTTTTGGTAGGGGTGGTGGCTGCGGCCGACCAGTTCTGTTTTCGCCGGGGAATTGCGCAGGGAGCCGACCCACCAGAACTTTCTGAGCCCACAGGCAATCAAGATCAGGTCATCCTTCAGGCTTGCCTGCCGCAGCTAAAGCCGGAGGAGGCGAATAAATTGGCCGAAATGCTCGAAACGGACTTTCTCCATCTGATTCAGTTAATGGAATTCGGCGCCGCTGGGCTATTTGGAGGCGGAATTCCAAAAAATCCCTTCCGGGAATGCGAGGGGTAAAATGAACGCGCTACGCGTATTGATCGTGGACGATTCTTCCGTGATGCGGAAGATTGTTGATCGTTCCCTCCGCCAGGCGGGTTTGGAAATCCAGGAAGTTTTCGAGGCAAGCAACGGCGTGGAGGCGTTGGCGCACATGCAGCATACTCGCGTAGACCTGATCTTGAGCGATATCAACATGCCGACTATGGACGGCCTCGAATTGGTCCATCAACTTCAGGCGGTCGAGAACGCCAAAGGCGTGCCCATCGTGATGATCACGACGGAGGCGGGGGAAGCTCATGTGGTGAAGGCGCTTTCCAGCGGCGCGCGAGGTTACATCCGAAAGCCTTTTAGTCCGGATCAAATCAGAGAGCGAATCATTCCACTTCTTCAGGGGTAATCATGGACTCCGAACGTAAGGGCGCAAGTCCCAACCGGGTACAACTCATCATTTCGGCCAAATCCTCCGGCCCCGGCGGGTTTGCTTCTAAGCTGGCAGCGATTCCGCGAGAGGAAACGCAGCAGCGATTTACCCAGGCGCTTGACAGCGCCGCATCAGAAGTCTTTGCGATGATGGTAGGAACCTCCTTGGCTGCTTCCGACCAAGCCACGCTGCCGCGCGTTGCCGACTACACCGCCATGATTGGTTTGGCAGGAGACCTTTGTGGAGTTTTGAGCTTCCGCTGCAGCAGCAGCTCGGCAGCGCGAATCGCCGGCAAAATGTTGGGCACGGAAGAAGAAACCTCGGCGGAGTGTGTCCGTGACGCTTTGGGAGAGATCTGCAATATGGTGGCGGGATCCTTCAAGGCCCAGATCTCGGACGTCGCCCAACAATGCATGCTTTCGGTGCCAACCGTGGTGAGCGGAAGCGATTACCAACTATACCCCCTCGTCGATGGGTTGCGAATCCAGGTGTCAAAAAGCTTTGAAGGAGCACTCGTGTGGATGACACTCGACCTGCATAGTTCCTGAGGGGGACGCGGGGTTAGGCCGTCATGAGAATTCCAGTACTGAAGGCACCTTGGACTGCGGCGGCTCGACGCCGCCTTGCCCTGAATGGCCCCGAAGACGAGGGCTAGGTCCACCCAATTGGCATTGACGCCCAGGCGGAAGGAAAAGGTGGCGGGGCGTTTCAGGGCTTCGGATTCACGATTGCGATCTCCAGCAGGCGCAGAAGGAGGCTGGCCAAGGCCAGATATTCGTGCGCGCGGCTGGGGTCGTTGAAAAGAGTGTTGCTGTGGGCCTTGGAGTTCCTCAGGCCAACGATTCCTTTGAAGAGGAACATGATGCCCTTCTGTTCGTCGCGCTCGGCGTGTCGAAATGCCTCGTAGGGGCGGTTCGCGAATCCTCTTGGAGTGCGGTAGCAGCAGCTACCGCCTTTCCGTTTAAACTCTCATTTTCGTATCAACTCTGGCAGAAAGGCGGTCCCTCCGTCTTTGTCATTCAGACTCGCATTTCGTATGAGCCGCGGGAGGAAGGCGGTAGCTGCTGCTACCGCACTCCAAGGGGCCTTCGGCACATTTGTTTTCATGACCGCAGCGGGCAAAACCCAATCAGTTGCCAGGATTGCTCACTGATTTGGACAGCCGCGGTTCCCGAACCGCCCCTACAATTCGCCGCGGAACGCGCGGTCCAGGATCGAGGGCATTAGAGCGTCGAGTTCGGCGGCGGTTTCGGCCTGAAGGCGCTTCAGGGCTTGTACCCTCTCGAACAGGGGGAGAGCCCGTTGCTGGTCGCCAATTCGCGGCATGGGAATTTCCATGTTCAGAAAAAAGTCTGGCCGGATGCGCTCCCGTCGAGCTCCAACGCCGCGAGTCAGATCACTCAATTGGCTCCAATACCAGGGTGTTGCAAACAGCCCGGCCAGATACTCAGGAACGGCCTCAGACGGAATACACCGGAAAGTGCGGTACTCTGGTGAGAGGTATTTTCCTTCGAGATCAGAAGGGCAAACAGCTATTGCGCCTTCCCAACCCTTAACTTGGCTAAGCACCACCGCGCCTTTGTAAAGGCGATTAAATGCTCTGTACGTGGTTTGAGCGGCTTCAACAGGGGCCTTCGCGAAGAGGCCCTCACCGAACCCCTTGACACCCACCTGAGGGTAGCTCTTTCCAATCTCGATCCGCTGCTCAACCTCATGAAGTTCCAGAAATTGTGAGAGTTTCAGTCTTCTCGCGCCAGCTAAGCTGAGATGCAGGGCAGCGATGAACCCTCCAGCATTTCGGGCGGCCCATTGCCGCATGTTGCGCGCGTCATCAATTTTGGCGGCGAGTTGCTCGATGCGCGCCACAATCTGCCGTTGCTTGTCGAGAAGAGGTGGAAGGGGGGGGAGGTCGGCTAGTTGGTTGGTGGCCGCCGCATTAAGGAAGCTCACACAAACGTCTTGGAGATGGCGTGGAGGGAGTGGAATGGTGTGGCGATAGATCGAAGTGCGGTTTATGCCGGGTATGGCCGTGGAGATAATATCATCGCTAAAATCTAAGGAAGAAATAGCATGGAAAAGAAACTCGCAATTGAGGAGATCTTCATCCTTTGGCTGCGCATAGTATGCTGTATCGATCACCCACCCGCCAGACGGTGCGAAAGTGAGCTTGCCAGCAGATCCCTTTCGGCCGATGACCACGAATGGTCTACCGGATAGCAGCGCGGAATGTCGTCCCGCTGGGCCGCCAGCAGCGTACACGGTGTACCGCCCCACCTCCTCGCGCTCGCTGGCCCGTAAACCCTGTCCGTTGTGTATGGTGACGATTTCGGCCAATTGAGGGCACGAAAACTGTCTGCGCAATGCGTCGAACAGAAGCCGCGTCGCCGCAATCAGTACGGCGTTTTCAAGAAGTCTCTTTTGTGCCGCTGTGATTGTTTTCATCACCGGAATACCTATAGTGTCTCAGAATAAACCCGGCTCTATAAGAGACTCTTGATCTCCACCATCAATTCGGCGATGCGCTGTTCTTTCTTCAAAATATCGTCTGCCAACTGCTCGGGCGGCAGGTGCTCGAAATCCTGCTTGGCGCTGGGGTTCTTGATATCGAGGTTCACGGAAACCAGATTGCCGCTTTCGTCAAATTTCAGCACATCGGCTGCCTGAATCTTCCAGGCGCGGTCGTTGGCTTCGCGCTTTTTCCACCACGCCAAACAGGGCGCGAAATCTTCAAACTGCATCGGCTGCGTCTTGGTGTAATTCTTCCGCCCCTCGGGTAACGGCTGCTCGTAATACCAGATCTCTTTCGTCGGTCCCGAGCGGTCGAAGAAAAGTAGATTTGTAGGGATGCTGGTGTAAGGCGCAAAAACACCATTCGGCAACCGCACGATGGTGTGGAGGTTGAACTCCTTCAATAGTTCTTCTTTGATGCGCGCGCATACTCCATCGCCGAAAAGCACGCCGTTAGGAACAACCATTCCGCATCGGCCGCCTTTGATCCGCCCACCGGCCGCCGCAGCTTGCGCATGATGAGTTGCAGGAAAAGCAGCGCCGTCTCCGCCGTCTGCTTATCTTCTGGGAAGTTGCCCAGGATGCCGCGTTCTTCTTCACCCCCAAAGGGTGGATTGGTCATGATCACGTCCACACGGTCCTTGTCGCCCATTTCGCGCAGAGGTTTATCGAGGGCATTGTGCGATGCCACCTGCGGATATTCAAGCCCGTGGAGCAGCAGATTCATCTGGCAGAGCAGGTAAGGCAGCGACTTGGGCTCGATGCCGTAGAGCGTCTCACGCTGGAGTTGCTCAAATTGCTCGGTCTTCTTGCACTGTGGCTTCAGGTGCTCGAAAGACTGAACGAGGAAGCCACCCGTACCGGCGGCGGGGTCGAGGACCGTCTCACCCAAGCGCGGGTCAACCACGGTGACAATAAACTTGACCAAAGCGCGAGGCGTATAGAATTCGCCGGAATCGCCTGCTGCGTCGCGCATTTCCTTGAGCATGGATTCGTAGAGCAGGCCCAAGGTGTAAATCTCATCCTTGGACGTAAAGTGAATTTCATTGACCTTGTTCAGAACTTCGCGCAGGAGATAGCCACTCGCCATGCGGTTCGTCACGCCTTGAAAGACGGTGGCAATCACGTCGCGCCGGTCGCCGTTGGCGCTTTCCAGGCCCCGGAGATAAGCGAACAGGCCCGCCGCGCGCTTTCCGTCCGGGCGCACGGCTTCATCGTGATTGATGAAGGCAGTCAATGCGTCCCCGGTAAAACCCTGGGGGTCCGATGCCCAATCGCGCCAGCGGTAAGGCGGCTCGATTGCCCGACGGAATTTCTTGCCAGCCAACTTCGCTTCTTCCTCGCGCACGCGCTCCATATCATCCAGGAACTTTAAGAACATAATCCAGGTGAGCATGGGCAGGCGGTCAAGATCACCGTTAAGCCCCTTGTCTTTGCGCATGATGTCGCGGCAGGATTTGACGAGGCTGGCAAGTTGTTGGGCGGTGGATTGGGGTGCGTGCGTCTTTGCTCTTTGTGCTCTAGCCATATTTTTGTGTCTCGTAGAGCCGGGCTTTAGCCAAGCAGGCTCTCGGCTGGTGTCCGAAGCGCCCGGATAGTGCCCGGCTCTACTGGTGGGCGATACATCAGGGCCACGTCAGGCGCAGACGGCGACGCTTCGCAACTCACTCTAGCGAAACCATTTTTCGAGAGGCTTCGCCTCCTGCCAATATTTGTCGAGGCGTTGGCGTAGGATTGGCGGGGGGTTGTTGATGGATCTGAGCCGTAAACTGGTCATCAAAGGACCATCATAGAACGGAACGACCTCCATCGCAGTACCTTTCCTGATCCAAATACCCCAGTGCTCGCCCTGTTTCACGGCCAATTCCCGTTCGTGCGGAGGGACCAGCGCGTACCGAGCATCAATCCTGGTTTTTTTCCGAATGCCGTTGACCTCCTTCGAGAGGGCATGATGGACTTTTAAGATCCTTTTCACCATCGGGTCGCGCCGGTCAGATTTGGTTAGCAGGAATAGCCTCCGAATGTGTACGCCGCCCATGGCGATTTGCCTGGTCATGGCAATATAGCGCCCATTTACACCCAAGTTGCCGGCGGCCCAGAACTTCGGGACCGTAACTGCGAGATACTCGTCGCCCCGCCGCAGAACCGAGAGATACTGTGTAAGGGCAGTAACAATCTCTTCATGATCCCCAGTGATGTCCAGAACGCCGTCTGCCATGTCTTGCATGCGGCACTCCACCTGCCGAAGATCAATCGCGGCCATTCTTTTGAAAAGATGATCACCTCCCTGTCGGAGGAACCGGTTCCCAAGTCGTCGCAGCCGGCCCAGCGTTCCGGCCAGGTCCACATGGGGTGCTCCGAAGGTGCGAATCTCTTGCAAAAGGGCCTCCGCGTTGCGGACCCGAGTTTTCCGATCGTACCTGAGGCATCTCGCCGTGATGTCGGGAACGCCCCAGTTCTTATCAAGGAGGGCCGGATTCAACTTCTTGATCTGCCGCGTCACGAAGTCCTTCAGCGCATCGTTATCTTTTGGCAGCTTTGCCGGAGGGTCTTCACCAACGGCAAGAAAGTAGAGCACGCCTCCCAACGAATAAAGATCCGCTCTCCTGCTTGGCCATGGTTCACCATCGCGAATTTCTGGCGCCATGTACGCGTGCGGGTTAGGCCTCTTCGGACCATAAGGTGGAGTTATCACTTTGCGCAGCGCGGCCTCTCCGAAATCGATGAACACGGGATTGGGGCCGACCATGATTATGTTATGCGGCCATATGTCCTGATGGCAGACGCCCCTTTGATGGAATGCCTTGACGGCGGCCGCGAGGCTTGTAGCCAAACGAATCCAGGCATTCGCGGTAAATGTTCCTGGGGACCCGCGTTTAAGATATTCATCCAAGCGTACGCCCTTGGCATACTCTTGGACTATGACCGTGAGGTGAACAGCTGCCCCATCGCTGAGGCGACCGGATAATGCATGCGAATCGACCGTCCTCGCTACACTCTCCAAGTCATGGAGGCGATTCGAGATGATTATCTCCTGGTCAAGTGACGCGTGTACGGTTTTGACGAAATCTTGCGTTTGCACAGCATCTCTGGTTGGGTCGATGCGGGGAATCTTGATGACGGCGTCAGACCCTTTTCGCAGCGTTTTGGGAATAACCAATCCACGTTTACGTGGCTTCTTAACGACCGTCGCTAAGTAAGTCCGGGCACGTCCGCCGCCCTTCAAATCGACTCGTATCTTGTATTTTCCGGTCTCAGTCGACAGGATTTCGCCGACTTCAAACCCAGTCTCCGGAGTATTCATACTCATCGGATTACCCCCTCACCCGTCCCGCCCCGGCTGATGAAAACGCCGGTTGCGAGCCACCCTCTCCCCCAAGGGGGCGAGGGAAGTAAATTCCAATTCCCCCTACGCGTACAACAACGCCTGCATTTGGTTTACGGCGGTGCGCAGCTTTTCCGCACCGCCGAACATCGCCGCAATTTCCATTATCGTCCCGCGCTCGGAAATTGGCGGCACCTTGAGTATCTCAGGAATTTGAAACTGCGCCACGCCATAGTCGATGTACTTCTCCAGAATATCGTTGAGCACCTCGTGCGCCTTGGCGCCATAGCCGTCGAAAAACCCTTTTTGCTCGCGGCGCAGGGCCTCCGCCCTCTCGCGCCGCGTCCGCAGCGGAGCATTAAACGCCACGTGGCAAAGCAAGTCAAAAGGATCGGCGTCCGGCTGCTTGGCGGCGGCCATCAATTCTTCCAGCGAAATGCCCCGTTCTTCCAGCGCTTCCAGAATTGTGGCGCGCTCTTCGGCGCTGGACCATTTGGAACGAAGGGCGGCGGCGGAGGGACACATGCTGCGAACCTTTTCGGCTGTGTAATCCGTTAACCTCACCACGCGGAGTTGTTTCCCATCGGCATCAAGTTCGTAAACCAGGTGCGCGGCGATCTCGACGGACCCGTGGTCAACGTAAAACTTGCGTGGAGGCTGATTCTCGTCCCGGTAATCGTCCGCGGGTAGGTCGGGATTCGGGTCGCCATCAATTGTCTCTCCGCTCTCGTCCTCCGCAATCACTTCGGGCTCGTCTATCGTCTCTCCGGCATCGTTCATCTTTTCTTCCGTAATCAACGCGGGGTCGCCGTCAAAGTCGGGGTCAGCAAACAGGCGCGTGGCGCTGCCCGTATAGTCGAGGATGCTGAAGAAGTATTTGCCGTAGTCATCCCGAACGCGCGTCCCCCTTCCGATGATCTGCTTGAAGTCGGTCATGGAATTGATGACCCGCGCCAGGACAACGTTCTTGCAGGTGGGAACGTCCACGCCGGTGGTGAGCATCTGGGAAGTAGTCACCAGCGTGGGCGTAACGCTTTCCAGTTCCATGAAACGGTCCAGGTGGCCGCGCCCGATTTTGCCCTCGTCGGAAACTACGCGGACAACGTAATCGGGATGCTGCTGAGCCAGGTCAGCGTTCAGATTATTCAAAGCCAGCCGCATGTCTTCCGCATGTCCCATATCCACGCAGAAAATAATGGTCTTGCCGAAGCGGTCGTTTTTCATGAGGAACTCGGTCAGGTTGCGGGCAATGGCCTCGGTGCGGGCTCGCAAGGCGACCACGCGCTCGAAATCCTTGGTGCCGTACTCGGCGTCAGGAATCTCGCGCCCGTAGCGGTCAAGTTCGCCGGCGGACGGACGCCAGCCCGCCGCGTCCACGGTCGAAATGATGCGGTGCACGCGGTATGGCGCCAGGAATCCGTCCTCGATCCCCTGGCGGAGGCTGTAGGTGTAAATCGGATTACCGAAGTAGCGGTAGGTGTCGCGATTGTCTTCGCGCAGTGGGGTGGCGGTCATGCCAAGTTGGAAGGCGGGCTCGAAATATTCCAGGATGTCGCGCCAATTGCTCTCGTCGCGGGCGCTGCCGCGGTGGCACTCGTCCACGATGATGAGGTCAAAGAAGTCGGGCGCGAAATCACGGTAGAGGCCGGGCCGCCGCTCGTCGCGGGCGATGGCTTGATACGTGGAGAAGTACATCTCCCGGCTTTTGTTTGCCTCGCCCTCAATTTTCAGGCGGGCGTCGCCGAAGGGAGCGAAGATTTTGTCCTTGGGGTCATCCACCAATACGTTGCGGTCGGCAAGATAGAGAATGCGGGGCCGGCGATAGTCGCCCGTACGGTTCCAGCGGGCGCTCCACAGCTTCCAGCAAATCTGAAAGGCCACAATCGTCTTGCCCGTGCCTGTGGCCATGGTCAGCAAGACGCGATGCTTGCCTTGCAGAATCGCTTGCACCGTGCGGTTTATGGCGATTTCCTGGTAATAACGGGGCGACTTGCCGGAAAGGTGGTGGTACGGAGTAAGCAGTAACTGGGCTGTGGCGGTGGAAATGTTCTCCACATTGCGGAGGCGTTTCCAAAGGTCGTCGGGAGAGGGGAACGCCTCGCAGTCGTTGTCGCGCCCCGTGAGAAAATCATGCTCGAGGATGCCATGACCGTTCGTTGAATACGCAAACTTTAATCCCAAGATGTCGGCGTAGTCTTTCGCCTGTTGAAGGCCGTCACCCGGCCTTTTGTAGACAGCCTTGGCTTCCACAATGGCGATGGGGAAATCCCGCCGGTAACGCAGAAGGTAGTCGGCTCGCTTCTGGGGGCGGCGGCTGTACTTGTTGCCAGTAAGGACGATGCGGCCGTCAGTGAAAGTCTTTTGCTCGCTGATCCGCTCGTCGTCCCAACCTGCGGCGTATAGCTTCGGCAGGACGTACTTCCGGCAAGTGTCAGCTTCGGTAAGACTGGGCATCGGCGACAAGGATTCACTTCAATTCGGCAGCACCTACGCATGAGCAATGCCAATCCCTTGCTTGCCGTGGCCCGTATCATATCAGGAAAGCACGGCGTTCTGAAGCCTGCGGTTGATCTAAACCTCGGCGAGCAGCAGCGAGTCCGCGTTATCCTTGAGCCGATCGAGGGCGGTCAGGGTGACCGGGACGCGGCCGTGGGACGATTGAAGGCCGGCATCGCGGACATACGGTTCTTCCCGAACGGGCCGCTGCCCAAGCGCGAGGACTTCCGTGATTGTCGCGGACAAAATGTCCTCTTACCAGCCGAGGCGCAGGGGGCTCCTGCCGGAGGATTAGCAGGGAAAACCTAAGAATCTCGGGGTATCCACAATTGACTTTCCAAACGCCCGCCACACAGGAAATCCATCGTTCAAATTCGACACCGGGAACATCTTGCCCACCCCGCCGTCTGGGCTCGGCAGAATCTTCTCAGAACTTTCTCCCTTAGGCTCGCCTAAGAATTCATCAACGCCTGACTTGTCAGTTCCTTATATCGGCATTGCGTCGCGCAAGATAAATGGTACCCGCCCTGCATGAAACCCCGAGGGGAGTAGTGATATGGACAGTGGGTTTTACGCCGCTTGCACAGGTCTGCTCGCCAAGACCGACGCTTTGGATATAACCGCCAACAACTTGGCCAATCTGAGCACCACCGGCTACAAAGCGCAGTCAGAGTTCTATCGTTCCGTCGAGGCCAGCATGGGTAGCCGCCGCCTCAGCTCTCTCAACCAAGCCGTAAACGACTATGGAGTATTAGGGGGAGCGGCGGTGGACCTCAAGAAAGGGGAACTTCAGAAGACCGGGAATGACCTGGATCTGGCGATGGAAGGGTCGGGGTTCTTCGTGGTCAATACGCCGGCGGGAATAAGGTATACGCGCAACGGTAGTTTCCACACGGACGCCAATGGGGGCCTCTTGACGTCGACCGGTGACCAGGTGATGGGTGAACAGGGCCCCGTGGAGCTCCCCAGTGGGATGATCACGATCAGCTCCGATGGAACGATTTCGCAACAGGGCGCGGTGGTCGCCACCATTAAGCTCGTTACCTTTAAGCCGGGAACTTCCCTGGCGGCGGAGGGGAATTCTTATTACCAGGCCCCCGCGGGATCTGAGCAGCCCGCTGACGACCCGCGCCTGTCGCAAGGAATGCTGGAAAGTTCCAACATGAATCCGGTGGTGGGCGCCGTCGGTTTGATGACACTTCAGCGGCACGCTCAGCTTCTGGAACAGGCGCTTTCGATTTTTCATTCGGTTTTTAACAACGCGCCAGCGCAGGATCTTTCGCGCGTGACGTAAGGGCATTGGCTAGTGGATCGCAACAGCAAAGCAGCAAGCAACTGGGGACTGGCAACGAACCACTAGCCACTGTACTAAGGAGAGAATATGTTTCGAGCTTTATACACAGCCGCGAGCGGCATGCTTGCCCAGCAACTGAATCTCGATACCATTGCCAACAACCTGGCGAATGCCAGCACGGTGGGTTTTCGTGAGACCCGGCTCCAGTTTCAGGATTTGATTTATCAGGAGATGGTCGTGCCCGGGTCGGCGGCCACGCAACAGACGACCGTGTCGGCGGGGTTGCAAATCGGCTTGGGCACCCGCGCCTCATCTTCTGAAGTCCTGCAGATACAAGGCGAATATGACAACACCGGAAACTCTTTGGATTTGGCGATTCAAGGCGCGGGTTTCTTTCAGGTGAAGCAGACGAATGGTGAAATCGCCTATACGCGCGCCGGAAGCTTCCAATTGGACCAGTCGGGGAATGTCGTCACCGCCAACGGTAATCCCCTGGAACCGGCGATTGCCATTCCCTACCGCCGCCACCGCGATCAGCGTGGGGACAGACGGAACGGTGACGGTGACCATGCCGGGGCAAACGAGTGCTCAGCAGGTCGGCGTCATTCAACTGGCCACTTTCCCCAATCCCGGGGGCCTGTTGAGCAATGGCAACGGTCTCTTTACCCCCACCACGGCCTCGGGTGATCCCATTGTGGGGACTCCGGGCGGGTCGGAAGGCTTGGGCACTTTGCAGCAAGGCATGCTGGAAGACTCCAACGTCAACGTGGTGGATGAATTCATCCAGATGATCGTCACGCAACGGGCCTATGAGTCCAACTCGAAGGTCGTGCAGGCGGCGGATCAGATGTTGCAAGACGTCAATAACATGTCCCATTAGTGGAGCGCGCAACCCCATGCTGAGCCCTTAAAACCCGAATCGTAAGCGCTCTCTTGCTTTTGTTGATGTTGGCGCGCCCGACGGAATGCGCGTCCAGCCGAGGCCCAGTTGCGCAAAGGGCTGGCGACTCCCTCGCAGCGAGCGTGAAGGGATCCCGCGCCGCGAGCCTCGCCCGTCTTTCGCGCCGGGAGATTTTCCAAGCCATCCAAAACGATCTGGCCCAAATGGGAATTTCGGGGCGAGGGGAACTGCAGCCGGAGGACCTGAAAATTCAGTCTTCGGTGCCGGCGCTCAAGGGGGACATGGGACTGCAAGTGAAGAGAATCGGCTTTGACCCCATTCGGCGCGAAACGGTTTTCGAACTCTGGGCCTCCCATGAGCCGCAGTATCTTCCCTTTGAGGTCACCACGCGGCGCGACCCGCAGAGTTGGGGCTTAACCTCAAACTTGGCTTGGAATGCCGGGAGAAGCCGGTGGAGATCCTCGGGCTGAAAGTCCGGCGGCATGGCGGCGGGGTGAGCGGGGCTCGCTCCAAGGCTCCCGTGCTGGCCAAACCGGGAAGGCCTGCGACCTTGGTCATGCTGGGACAAAATGTGCGAATTACGACCACCGTGGTTCCGTTGCAGCCGGGAATCAAGGGCCAGTGCATTCTCGTCCGCGACCTGGCCACCGCGCGCGTGATGACTGCGGAAGTTGTGGACGAAGGGCTGTTGCGGACCAGTTTTTGAAATGGAGTTGGCGATGAACTCGAATATGCCCAGGGCGGATTGGCCGATAGAGCCCTGTCTCACCAGCTCTGAAAAGTCGGAGATTAGAATTCAAAATTCGAAATTCGAAACTCGAAGCTCGAAACTCCGGCAGCGAATTTCGATTTTCGAATTTCGATCTTCGATTCGCGGATTTCAGCTCATGCTCATCATAACGATCTGCCTTTTTGCCCTCCCTGGTTACGGGGTCGGGTTCAGGAAAAAGGGCCAGCCGACGAAGGACTATTTGGCGGAATATATCGAGCGCGTTAAGGCGGTGAAGGCATCTACGCCGAGCACGGGAAGTTTCTGGACTCCGCAGAGCCCGTATTCGGACATGGCGAGTGACTACAAGGCGCGGAATGTGAATGACCTTATCGTCATTCAGGTGGTGGAATCGACCACTGCGGCGGAGGATGGCGCGGTGAAAACGGCGCGCACTTTTTCCGCCAGTTCCGGGATCAGCGGATTTATGGGCACGCCCGGCCCTACCGCCGGCATACAAAACATCTTCTCACCGAATTCCTCGCGGACTCTGAATGGACAGGGGCAAACGTCCTCGGATGCCATCCTGACCACCAGCCTCTCCGGCCGGGTTGTGGAAGTTTTGCCCAACGGATTCCTGGTGATTGAGGCGGAGCGCCAGATGTTCATGAACAACCAGCACCAGACGGTCATTATTCATGGCGTGGTGCGTCCGGGGGACATTGGCGCAAATAACGCGATTCCTTCGACTTCCATCAGCAACCTGGAAGTGGAGCTCAAAGGGCGCGGCGTGATCAGCGATGGGGTAGCGCCTCCCAACAAGTTGGTGCGGATGATTTTGAAGCTCGTGGGGTTCTAAAACCATGCGATCCAAATTATGGGTTGGCGTTCTCGGCCTGCAAATGCTCATGCTCCCCGCCACGCTGGCGGGCAAGGAATCGGCGCCCCGCAAAGTCCGCCTGGGTGACGTGACCACGGTCGAGGGCGTGCGCGACAACCTGCTGATTGGGTACGGAATGGTTGCGGGCCTCAAGGGCACCGGCGACAGCCAGCAGACCGTGTTTTCGGTTCAGACCTTGGCCAATCTCCTGCAGAAGATGGGAGTTCAATTCACGGCCTCGGCGGTGGTGGTCAAAAATGTCGCCGCGGTTTTCGTCACGGCCACGCTTCCGCCTTTTGCCCGCCCGGGCACGCCGATTGATGTCACCGTCTCCTCGATTGGCGACGCCAAAAGTCTCGACGGCGGATTGCTTCTTTTCACCACGCTGCATGGTCCCGACGGTCAAATGTGGGCCACGGCGCAAGGGCCTTTGGTGAACGGCGGTTACACGGCGGGGGGAAGGGGCAACTCCGTCCAGGTCAATCACCCCACCACGTCGCGCATACCCGCAGGCGGAATCGTCGAGCGGGATGCGGCGATGGACCTCAGCCACTTGACCCAGCTCTTCTTGTTGCTGCGCGACCCGGATTTCCAGACGGCCACGGAAGCGGCCGCGGCCATTGAGCGCGAACTGGGAAAAGGCTCGGCGCGGGCAGTCGATAGCCGCCGCATTGAGATTCGGGTTCCCGCCCAAGGCCCGGAAGTGGTTTCCGGCCTGTTGGCGAAAGTGGAAAGCCTGATGGTGGCGATTCACCCCCAAGCCAAGGTCATCGTCAATGAACGAACGGGAACCATTGTCATGGGCCAGGAGGTGAGTTTGGGGGCTTGCTCCGATCCTGCACGGCAATCTGTCGGTGGTCATCACCACGGAATTCAAGGTATCGCAGCCTCTGCCTTACTCCCAAGGGCAGACCCAGGTGGTGCCGCAAACCACGGTTAAAGCTACGGAAAGCCCTGCCCGCCGCATTGAACTCCGCGAGGGTGCAAGCGTCGACGATTTGATCAACGGCCTCCAGGCCATCGGCGCAACCCCCCGCGATATTGTCGCCATCCTGGAAGCGGTCCGCGCGGCCGGAGCCTTGCAGGCGGAATTGGAGATCATATGACGCTCGCCGCTGCGAATCCTCGACGCTCGACACCCGTCAGGAGGTCAATTCCGCAGGCGACTCGCCGGAAACCCCCGCCCACAAGAAGCTGCGAAAAGCCGCCCAGGAATTTGAGGGCATTCTCATCTCGCAGCTTTTGGGGGATTTCAAGATGGATTCTTCCTCTCTCACGGGGGATACCCCGCTGGCGGGGTCAGATACTTTGAACTCATTGGCAATTCAGACCTTATCGTCGGCCCTGGCCAGCCGCGGCGGGCTGGGAATCGGGCAAATGCTGGTTCACCAGCTTGAGCCCAGTCTGAACCGGGGGCAGCAGCATCTCTGAATCGGGGCGGCACGACGTAGCGGACGTAGCGCTGACCTTGAGGCCAGCACATGCCGACCTCAAGGTCAGCGCTACAATTTCCTTGCGGCTCCGCCGCGCTGCGCTACCCGCGGGCTGGCCCAGAGCGAGCCCAGATCTCCGCCAGACGGCCTGGATTTCTGCCCCGTCACGTTGCCTGGATGAGGTTCCAGGGCTTTCGCGCCGGACGATCGAGGAGCTCGGAGGCCTTCGGATCGTCAATGATCTCTTCCCGCTCGGCGTCCCAGCGGATTTTGCGCCCGGTCCGGAAAGCGATGTTGCCCAGGTGCGGGACAATCGTCGAACGGTGTCCGATCTCGACGTCGCCCGCAGGCTTCTGGCGCGTGCGTACACATTCGATAAAGTTTTCGAGGTGCAGACCGGTTGAGTCTTCGCCGGCCACTTCAACGCGTTCGGCGCGAAAGTCCTCCGCCGTGCCCTGCGGGTTAGCCGCTCCGGGGCCGCTTTCGCCTCGAGGCTCAGGATAGACCTCGAAGCCGACGCGGTCAGCAAACAAAGACCCTTTGCTCCCGTAAAATGCCATTCCATGCGGCCGATCATCCGCGCAACGCGTCAAGTAGTACTTCTTGCCAGGAGTCCGCCCGCCGCAGCCATGGTCATTCAGCATTGACGCCTCGTAACTCAGCACGAAGCCGGGATATTCGTAGGTGATCTGCAACACGTCAGGAGTATCGGCACCGTCCGCGAGCTCAAAGCGCCCGCCGAAGGCAGCGGCTGATCGGGGGGCATCAACCCCCATCACTTGATGCACACTGTCCAGGCGGTGGGTGCCGTAATCCGTGGCCATGCCGCCGGCATAATCCCAGAACCAGCGGTAACTCACCAGGAAGCGGTTCTTGTTGAAAGGAACGCTGGGAGCGGGGCCGAGGTAAAAATCCCAGTCGAGCCCCGAAGGCGGGTTGGAATCCGCCACCCGGCCGATCCCGTCCGGAGACATATTGAGGTAGTTCCACACGCGCACAAAGTGCACGGGTCCGATTTGTCCGCTCTGGACGATCTCTGCCGCCTGGCGGAAGTGCGGGGCGGACCGGTGCTGCGTGCCGGTCTGCACGACGCGGTTGTAACGGCGCGCCGCCTCCACCATTTTCCGTCCCTCCCGGATGGTGTGCGCCAGAGGTTTTTCAACGTACACATCCTTGCCCGCCTGGCAGGCTAGCACGGTGATGGTTGCGTGCCAATGGTCCGGGGTCGCCACCAACACGGCGTCAATATCCCGCTTCTCGAGCAGCCTTCGGAAATCGCTATAGGCCCGGCATTCGGAGCCGGCCCGCGCCTTTGCGGCCTCCGCGTTAAACTCGTACACGTCGCACACGGCTACGACGTTCACATCGGGGAGGCGGCGCAAAAGTTCAGCGTCCGATCGTCCCCGTCCGCCACACCCAATCAAGCCGATGTTTACGCGATCGTTGGCGCCCAGAATCCTCGACCCTGAAAGAGCCGTCGCGGATACGAGCGCCGTACCTGCGACCTGTTGGATAAACTGCCTCCTCTCCATCACCCACCTCCTAAATCGCCGGGCCGTGACCCATTCCCCACGCAGCTACCCTCGCGCAATCCGTGCAAGCGAGGGCCAGCTTATATTACGAAGGTCCGGCTGAGCCCGCCCGTAGTTCGAATTCAGTCAGGCCATGTTTGTTTGCTACGACAAACGTCGAAGCCCAAGCTTTTCGCCTGCATAAGCCAGGCACTCCTTGACATTGTCTTCCTCCTGCCGGCCCCGCGCCGCATCATCGAGATCCGAAACGTGAGGAAGCGGCTCGCGACGTGGGTGCTCCCGCACGAGGGCCAGGGTGCGAGCGAGATACAAGCCGTTTCTTTCCGGAAATGTCACCCAGTATTTGTCCGTGAGGCAGGGGACCTTGAGCGGATCGCGCGTGATCATCTCAAGATTCATCCGGGCGCGCGGGCGCGCCTTGCGAATGCTATCAACCATCCATTGCAGGTCCAAAATGCCCTGGCCCAGTGGAACTTCCGATAACAGGAAGCCTTCGGGATAGTCCATCACGGCCATATCCTTGAAATGAGTCGTTACCGCATATGGCGCCAGCTTTCTGACTACATCCAGCGGTTCATCGAGGAGCGAGATATTGTTGCCCGTATCTACGCACACGCCCAGGTACTCGCTTGCGTGACGCTCGAGCAACGCGACCATCTCATCGGCGGTCCAGTCCTTGTGATTCTCCAGGCCGAGCGCCATGCGATGCTTCTCGAGGATCGGCACCGCTTGCGCAATTCTCCGGTGAGATTCCGTGACGAAGCTCTTCCACTCATCCAGGCTGTGGAAGTTCTCGTAGCGCCTCCCATTGAGGCAGGCCGAGCGCAAGCATTGGGCTCCAGCCTGCTGCGCTGCTGCCACGTGCCGCTCGAAATCGGCGGGGTCGCCTCCCTGCGGAAGGCTGACTGTCACCTCGAGAAACATTCCCAATTCCGCGGTACGCCGCCGCAGCTTTTCAAGGTAGCCAGGGTCGAGCGAATCGAGCCCGATTTGAATCCCTCCCGCTCCGAGCGAAGAGCAATATTCCAGAAATTCGTAGGCCGAGCGGGTGTGGGGACTGTTTGGGAAAGAGTACTGCACTACCCCCATCGACGTGCGGGGTCGCGGTTCCTCGGTAGCGGGGCAATGACCTGCCGCAAGGGGAAGTGAGGCGCCTGTGGCCAGGGACTTGAGAAAAGTGCGCCGTTTCATAAATGCAAGCCCTCCAGCACGTGATTCCATGGCTCTCGATACGGCCGCATGAGCATGGCCGAGGCCTCCGGGTCGCCCATGATCTCCTCGCGCTTGGCATCCCACCGGACTTTCCGACCGAGGCGAAGCGAGATATTGGCCAGATGGCAGGCGGTGGCAACACCATGCTCTTCTTCAAGATTGGAGTTGGGTTGTTGCCGCGACTTGACGCAGTCGATGAAGTTGCGTGCGTGTGAGGCCAGTAGATCGTTGTAAGCCTTCTGCCCCACCGCTTCGCACCACGGGGAGGCCGTCACATCCGCAGTGTGTTGCGGGCCGCCTACCGGTTGGCCGCTAAACTCGGGGATTCGGTTCTGGGGCGGAATGTTTGTGTCGGGAAATACCTGGTAGCCGGAACGGCTGAGGATCAGGCTTCCCTTAGTGCCCAAGAATTCCAGCCCTGCGCCCTCGCCGCGGCCGCGACTCGCTTCCCGATGCGACCATAGCGCGGTGAATCCGGGATACTCAAACAACGCGTCCTGCGTGTCAGGAGTTTCACCGTTGTCGGTCAAAGCGAGTCGTCCGCCCGAAGAGGCAACGGCGAGTGGAGCCTGAACCTTCATCGCCCAGTGAACGACGTCGATCTCGTGAGCGCCCAGGTTGCTCATCTGCCCGCCAGAATAATCCCAAAACCAACGGAAGTGGTAAAGCGATCGATTGGGGTTGTACGGGCGCTTCGGCGCCGGGCCCAACCACAAGTCGTAATTCATGTCCGCAGGCGGGTCCGAATCGGGCGGTGCGCCGAAGCCGGGCATAACGTTGCGAAACGAGCCCATTCGCACGGTATGGACCTTTCCTATGTGTTCGTCTTGGAGTAGCTTCACCGCGTCCGCGTAATGCCTGCCACTGCGCTGCTGCGTGCCCACCTGGACGACGCGCTGATAGCGCCGCGCCGCCGTCACCATCCAGCGCCCCTCGCGCACGAAGAGCGTCAGCGGTTTCTCCACATAAACATCCTTACCGGCGGCGCAGGCCATGACTGTCAGCAAGGCGTGCCAGTGGTCGGGGGTGGAGATCACCACCGCTTGGACCTCCTTATCGTCAAGCAGGCGACGAAAGTCGGCATAGCCCCGGGAGCGAGGACCGCAGGCCTCAAGACCTTCACGCATTCGGGGTTCGTAAACATCCGAGAGGGCGACCAAGTCCACGTCCGGCTGATTCTTGAAATCATGGACGTGCTGGGCGCCAATCAGCCCGTAACCGATGAAACCGACATGAACTCTCTCGTTGGCGCCCAAAATCCTCGATGCCGAGAAGGCTGCTGTAGTCGAGATTAGGAAGCCGCGACGTGTTGGAGACATGGGCGGATAATATCACTATCCGTCCCGCCCCAGTGGAGTATCGCCGCGTCTTCGCCAAGCGCGGACACCGAGAACGAACGAGCTAACTCGGGTCTCAAGCCGTCTCTTACGCCGATAACAACGTTCGTTTGAAGTTTGCGCCAACACGGAAGCGATTTCGAGCGACAATCCCCTCTCTCGTCAATACAACCTTGCCGGGTTCCAAATCTCGCACGCCCGGTAAATGCTCGGTGAGGTCCCAAATCTCGCGGCCCGGTAGATTCGGACTTGTTTTTCTTCCCCGCAGGCATTTCTCGCCTGGGCGCCCGTGCTAGAATCTCTCCAGGCAGTTCATATTTCACGCCAATCGAGGACTTGACGATGAGCCTTCGGGGGGCTCTGTTGAAGGTCAATACCGCTGGTCTCTTGGTTAAGCCCTACGTAACATCCAGGACGGCCCGATGTTCTTATAGAAGGGATTATTCCGTTCAGAGGATCTCATGAAGATACGATCAGGTTTTTGCTATCTCCTCGTCGTGCTTACCATGCTCAAAACCGGCTGCTTATACGCTCAGACCGCAGATCCATCGACGAGGAGAAGCGCATCACAAGAAGCGATGGATCGCGACCTGCTCGAGGTCACCATCCCCCAGTTGGAACAACTGTACCGCAGCCACAAATGCACCGTTATAGAAGTCGTGCGCTGGTACCTGGCGCGCATTGAGAAGTACAACGGGATCTATCGCGCCGTGCAGACCCTGGACGTGCCCGGAGCTCTTGCCACCGCTGCTCGCGAGGACGCGGACGCCAAAGGGGGTGGCAGCAGTTTTGTGCGCGGTCCCATGTGGGGCGTTCCGATTGTTACCAAGGCAAACACCAGCATTAAAGGCCTGATTACTACGGATGGATGGAAAGGCTATATGATCCCGGGTCATGAGCTGCTCGCACCCCGGGATGCAACGATCATCACCAAGCTGCGTGCGGCAGGAGCCGTCATCCTCGGGCAAACGAACATGCCGGATTTTGCCGCGAGCGATACCAATCGCAGCACTGCCTACGGACGCACCGGAAATGCCTACGATGTGCGCTTCAGCCCCGGGGGTTCGTCGGGAGGCACCGTCACCGCCATTACCTCAAACTTCGCCTTGCTCGGCAACGGAACCGACACGGGCAACTCGATCCGGATGCCGGCGGCCACTAGTTCCGTCGTCGGTGTCTTCCCAACTCGCGGCCTGGTGAGCATCGCGGGTATCGCGCCGCTGGACTGGCTGCTCGATAATACCGGGCCCATCGCCCGTGACGTGACCGATGCCGCCATTGCGCTTGGCGTCATGGCCGGAGAGGATCCCCTGGATCCTCGCACGATCGGTTCCGCTGCCAAGGCCCAGCCGGGCCCCTATACCCAGTACCTGAAGGCGGACGCGCTCAAAGGAAAACGCTTCGGCGTTCCTGCCTTCATTCTTGCCGGAACCGGCACTCCGTTTCAGGGGATTCCCGCTTCCGAGTCACCGGCTGAGGCCACAGCAGACATGGCCGCTGCTCGCGTCCCGCTACGGCCGGAGACACGCGCGGCCTTTATGAAAGCGCTGGAAGGGTTGCGCGCCGCGGGTGCTACCGTCATCTTCGACGATTCCCTCCTCCCCGACAGCTTTGCGGTGACCGTGGCTCGCGTCGGCACCTTTCCTTACGTCCGCGAAGGAACAGAAAAGTTCCTGGCCGAGTTTGGTCCGGCGCAATTTCACTCGGCCGACGAGTACCAGAAGGCTGTTGGTTCTCCTTTGCCGGCCACGATCATCGGCGGCATGGATGAGACCACCCGAAAGGATCGGCCGCCGTTGATCCAGGCCGTTTTCGAGAGCGATCCCGAAGCCGATGCCAACTTCTTTGCTCCCCGGCGAAAGGCGCTCGAAGCCTACATCGAAGTGCTGGATCGGCTGCACCTCGACGGGTTCGTCTACCCGGCGGCACAAATGCCTCCGCCGGATGAGACCATGCCCCAGGACGGCAAGATAAGTGAAGGTCCTCACAGCGACACGGCATGGGTCAACATGATCGGTGTTCCCGCAATAGTCGTTCCAGGCGGGTTCTATCCCGATGGTCTCCCGTTCGGCTTAGAGCTTTCAGCCCGGCCGTGGAAAGATGGCGACTTACTCAGTTGGGCGTATGCTTATGAGCAGGCTACTCGGCACCGCAGGCCGCCTGTGCTCGTCGATAAGGGCCTGCTGCCGAATGCCAGGTGACCTGCATACCGGGCGTTTCCAGGGCAGAGGCTCTTCTGGTTCGAACCCCGCCAGCCGCCTGGCTTAGACGTCAATGATGATCTGGCAAGTTCTCTCCACACTCTAACTCACAATCGAGATGCTTCGACGGCAGGGCAAGGTGGCGTCATTTTGGGGGGTGTCACTGGAGGGCAGGTTCCCCGGAATTTGTCGGTCATGTCGAGGCAAGAAAGAGGTTCTCGCAGAGCGGGAGCTTTGCAGCACGCTTCCAATGACTGTGAAGAGTTCCTCGCGATTTATGGGTTTGGCGATATAGCCGTCCATGCCGGCTGCCAGGCAGCGCTCACTGTCCCCCTGGATGGCGTGAGCGGTAAGAGCGATAATGGGCAGGTGGCTTCGACCATTCGCTTCCTCATTCCGGCGAATAAGGCTGACAGCCTGCAGGCCATCCATCACCGGCATCTGCAAGTCAAGCAAGACCAAATCAAAGCTCTGGCTTTCCGCGACGGCTACAGCGTCGCGGCCATTTTCGACCGTCACGACCGTGTGTCCTCGTTTTTCGAGCAGCCGAGTCGCCAATACCCGGTTCACCTGATTGTCCTCGGCCAGGAGTATACGCAGCGGAGGGATCCCTTGACTCGGCAGGGTAGCGGCAAGTGGGCTTTGGAGTTTGCCCGGGCACGAGGCCATGCCCAAGGCCTTGAGGATTGCGGTGAGGAGATCAGATTGCTTGAAGGGCTTGAAGAGACAGATCGAGATCCCGGCTTGGCGAGCGCGAATCGCTTCTTCCGTGCCGCCACCCGAGCTCAGCATCAGAATCGTGGCGGTAGCGTATCGGGGGTTGCTCCTAATCTGCTGAGCCACAGCGATCCCATCCATGCCCGGCATCTGGTAATCGAGCAAGATCAGGGCGAACGGCTGCTCCGAGTTGAGGATGGCGAGCGCTTGCACCCCGCTGCTGGCGAGAGTGACCTTCATGCTCCAGTTGTCGAGCATACGGTCGAAAATAAGTTGATTGGTCGCATTATCGTCAACAACCAGAACCCGCAGATTCCGCAGTTCGGGGAGATCAAAGGAGCGGGAGGTTGCGCTCATACTTCCTGCCACGCGGCCAAAGCGAGCAGTGAAGTGGAATTTGCTTCCTTGGCCCGGTTCGCTTTCCACCCAAATGCGTCCCCCCATCATTTTCACGAGTTTTTCGGAAATCGAAAGCCCCAGCCCCGTCCCACCAAAGTGCCGCGTAGAGGAGCCGTCAGCCTGGACGAAGGCTTCAAAGATCAGGGCTTGTTTCACCTTGGGGATTCCAATTCCGGTATCGATAACCTGAAAGTGAAGGGCAACGTGGTCGCCCATCCCGGCTTCTGACTCAACGCGAACCACCACTTCGCCTTGTGGGGTGAACTTCACAGCGTTGCCGACAAGGTTCAACAGCACCTGGCGCAGGCGGATGGGGTCTCCGGAAACCATCTCCGGCACATCCTTTGCGACATCGCACACCAGCTCCAAACCCTTTTGGTGAGCACCCGATGCCAGCGTTTTGGCCGCTTCGCCCACGCAATCCCTAAGATCGAAATCGATGGATTCCAGCTCGAGTTTTTGAGCCTCGATCTTGGAGAAGTCCAGGATATCGTTGATCACCGTCATCATAGAATCTGCCGAAGCGCGCGCAGTTTCGAGATACTCGCGCTGTTCGTCGGTCAGATCCGTGCTCAGGGCGAGTTCCGTCATCCCGATCACGCCGTTCATCGGAGTGCGGATTTCGTGACTCATGTTGGCTAGAAACTCACTCTTGGCGCGGCTGGCGGCCTCCGCCCGGGCCTTAGCAGCGGCAAGATCGCGGGTCCGCTCCTCCACCGCGATCGCGAGTTCGGCGCGAACTTTCAGTTGGCGCGCCTCCCGCCGGCGCCACCACAGCCAGATAACCCCGGCCAGCAAGAACAGGACGCTGACCCGGCAGGGCCAGGAAAGGAACCAGGGTGCCCGAATCCGAAACTCAAGGAGTGCGGGACGGCTCCAAACCCCCGGCTCCACTTCGCCCTGCACCTCAAACCGGTAGGAACCAGCGGGAAGCTCCGCAAAGCGGACCTCGTGAGCTTCCGTCTGCATCCACGGGTCGGTGCCGGCCCCGATCCGGTAACGAAAAGTCGGATTGCTACGGCGGTAAGACAGCATCGTGAAGCGAAGCCCCAGCGAATGGATCGAGGAATCGAAATCCGTTTCTTGTGTAGCTAGATCGTTGCGAAAGACAGAAGTGACCAACGTCTCTGGCGCGAAAAATCTCGGCAGCACCGTCGGGTGAAACCGCGACAAGCCAGCGCTGGTTCCGAACCAGACGGTCCCATCGGCCTCGGCGAGATAAGCATGGGCGTTGCAATCATCCCAAATCAATCCATCGGACGTGTCATAGCGTGTCCAGCGATCACCCTCGTATACGGCGACGCCGCTATCGGTAGCCAACCAGTGTCGGTGCCGTGAGTCAAAGAACTGCGAGTAGACGACATTGCTGGGAAGGCCATCCTCCACCGTGAAATGCTGCAACTGAACCTTCCCGCCAGTGAGGTCAACCCGTGTGATGCCGCTGGAAGAGTAATAGTCGATCCACAGTCCCCTGTCTGGGCCGATCAAGATCGATTGGACCCAATTATCCTTTAGCCCATCCGCTGTTGTCAGCAGGCGGCGCATTGCCCCCTGCTGGATATAAAGCCCCCTCTTACTGGCGACGAACAAGCCATTCCCGGAAGTTTTGATGTCAAAGACGGGTGTGCCATCAATGGGAAGAGGCACGGGTTCGAGCGTCGCACCGCCGGGAACAAGGCGCACGACGCCGCGTGGCGTCGCCACCCAAATCGTACCTAGGGCATCGCGGTTGATTTCGTAGATGGCGAATTGCGGAAAGGGACGGGAAGGTAGGTAGATCAGCTTCTTGCCCGTTCGGGGATTGTACCGCAGCAGGCCCTGGGTCTGGCTTTGAAAAGTTCCCACCCAGAGCGAACCGTCCGATTCCGCGGCTAGTCCATAAACCGTGAACTTGCCCACAGCATCCGACCGCCGAAACCGCCAGCGGCCGTCTTTCCGGGTGCCACGGAAAAGGCCGTGGTTGGTGCCGATCCACAAGTCACCTGCGGCGTCCCGCACGATGCGCCATATCCCCGCATCCGCCAGCCCTTCGTCCTCGGCGAAACCCTGCCACTGGTTGCGTCCGAGCCAGCGGGCAAGACCGTGCCCGCTATAACCGAGCCAGATCGAACCCTCCCGGTCTTCAAGAGCAGCAATCACTCCCGTATGCTGCAAGCCGCTTTCCACACTGTAGTTTCGGCAATCATCGCTTTCGCACACCATCAATCCTGCGTCGTGCGCAATCAGCATCTGCCCGAAGCGGCTGGGGGCCAGGAGCGAGCCGTGGGTAGAGTTCAACTGTGGGAGATTGGGTGGAGCATGAAAATCCGCACCGGCAGATTCGCGTACCAGAACCTTATCATTGGAGCGGACCCAAAGACGCCCGGCTGTGTCTTCGGCGATGCTCCGCCAGGGCCCCAGGGTCACCCCATCTTTGTCGGCCCATTCCCGTTCCTGTCCATCCCGAAGTGAGCAAAGCACCATACCGCAGCCAGACCAGACCGTCTGGTCGGATGCCACGTATACACTGTAAGACCATTTTGACGAGACGAGACGCGGTTGCTCTCCACCTCGGAGGGGCAGCGACCACAGGCCGGTCCTTGCGGCCACGTAAAGCTTAGTAGCATCACTCCCGATCCCTTGGCCGCTTTCCAGTTCGGCACCTTCGAAGCCCGGTACGGCAGCGAAGCGCTCCCCAGTCCACCGGTACAAACCCAATCCCGATCCCACCCAGAACTGGCCATCTTGCGAGCTGAACAAGGAGTGCACGTCGCCCCGGTTCGCAACAGGTTCCGAACTGAAATGCTGAAAACGGTCGCCGTCGTAGCGGAAAAGACCGCCCTCAGTGCTGACCCAAAGGAAACCATTGAGGTCCTGGTGCAGGGCGAGTATTGTCGGGTTGGTCAAGCCCAGGTCGGCTCCGTACATTTGGAATTTCCAGTGTTGCGCCTGCGCCGTTAAGGCACAGAGTAGCCAACCCGCACTGAAAATCCAGATACGCGGCCTCATGCAGATTCAAACTCTTTATCGGCTGAAAGAACCCGCGCATGAGTTTTGTTTCACAGGCCCCTGGCGGCTGCGACTATTCTATTGCGGCAGCCAACTAAATCTTTTTGTGGATGTGCAGGGCCGCTCCGGCTCATCGATCTCCCCAGCATGCTCCAGAAACCCACGCCCTCCACCTTTCAGTCCCGACGTGCCGCTCATCTTGACACGGCCAACGGTTCCTTTGAACTCGATAGTGTAAGCAGGGGGAACTGCGAAGGGAACATCAAAGGCGATCGCCTGACCCTGGAGGCTTCCCGTAGGGGGGTATGTCTTTTCATACTTCTCAAATATGCCGGTGACTTGGTCAGCATGCTGCTTCAGGACAAGAATCCCCCGCGGGGACTTGGCGTTTGAGGCGTGAACAAAAAAACCCTCTCCCCGGTGATCGGGGAGAGGGTGGTTGCAATCGGAACGTGTTTTAGTCGTCCAAGTCAGCCTTGGTGGGTGCCGGCTTGTTGAAGTCGCTCGCGGGGCGAACGGTCTTCTCGCCGGGGAAGGGGACTATAAACCCGGTCGCCTCGTACCAGTTGTAGTGCCTGACGGTGTCCGGGTCTTCGGAGTCGGGAGTGTGATATTTACCGGCGAAGATCTCCGCTTTCTTCTGGAGCCAACCAGCCTGCAGAGCCAGGACCTTGGGGTCCTTGGTCGGGAGCTGCAATTTGGCGGTCGTGCCTAGATCCAGCGGGAGGACATTCTGCACGTGGCTCCAAGGCAGGAAGTTCGCCGCGGGCGGATTGTCGATGAAGATTTCGCTCATCGGCGAGGCCACAAGGTCATTCTGGTTCATGGGCTTCATACCGAGGATCTGCTCGATCGTGCGGGTCATGTTGACCTGCGTGTAGAAGGTGTGGTCTGCGACTGCCCCAGCACCGCTGCCATTTGGGTTGACCTGTTGCTTGACGTAGGGGCTGAAGACATAGCCAGGGCTGCGGTGACCGTCGACGTGGTCGACGCCGTCCTGCGCGTCGTCTTCCTCGACGAAGATCGCCGAAGAGGACCAAATGGAGCTGTGGCTGATGGCGTCGACAAACCGTCCAAGGGCCAGGTCATTATCGGCCTGCATGGCTTGCGCGGCCGGCGGGCCGCCGGTGTGGTCGGAGCTGATCCACATGAATTCCAACTGGGGCACCGAACCGTTCTTGACGTCCTTCTGGAAATCCTGATACCAGACATCGAAGCGGTACTGGTCGGGGATGCCCAGATCGAACTGCGGGTAATTCTGGACCGTGGGCTTCATCACGTTCGGGAGCGGGGAGTACGAACCGACCGCGTTCTGATAGTTCAGAGTCGTCTCGCCCGTGGCCCCAGGCGCTGCGCAGTCACTCGGCTGTGGCAATGCGTAGTTTGGGTTTGACCCGAACGTCGTTTCATCGAAGCACTGGGAGTCGCGGTAGAACTCTTGCCAGCTCGGCTCGCAGCTTCCGGTATATTCCGTCGCGGTGCAACCCGGCACGTTGAAGGTATTCTCCTCGATGTACTCGCCGTAGTTCTTCATCTTGATGCCGGCCTTGGCCGCCACATCGTACAGGTGGCCCTTGACCTGATAAGCAATCGCATCGCCGCCGTTGGAGGGATAGTCGCGGTCCCAGTCCGGCGACTGGATGTCATCGGAGTAGGGCGCCATGGCCTGCACGATCCAGTTGTGACCGTCGGCCGACTGCCGGCTCGGGTCGTAGAAGTTGTCAAAGAGCGGGAAGCGCTCGACCAGCGCGTGCGCGTTGGGCGTGACGTTGCCATAGATCCCGGTCGAGCCGAAGACCGCCAGGGAGGGGTCGCCATTGCCGGCGGCCACGTCGCCCAGCATCTGATCGTAGGTGCGGTTTTCACGGATGATCACGAACACGTGCTTGATTTTCGAGGGATCGCCGATCTTCGCCGGGATTACGACCGGCTTGGCCCACGGGTTGCCGCCGGCAGCCGACTCGATATTTTGCTTCAGATCCCAGTGGTTGTTCTGGTAGACCTGATGCGTCATCGCGTCCAGGGTCGAGCGATTCGGAATGGGGACGATGCTGACGATGCCAAGATCCTGGTGGGTGTTCAGGCTGGCCGGCGAGCCGTGTGAGGTTGTGGTTGAATTTTCGGGCGGAGTGTTCTGGAAGCCCGTGGTGCCGATGCCCTTGTCGTTGGCAACGAGCAGCGCGTTGTCCGCGGCGTCCAGCACGACCGAGCTCGGCGCATAGCCGACCGGGATCATGCCGATGACGGGATTCGACGCGAAGTTGTTGAAGTTGTAGAAGAAGTTGTTGAGGTCGACGACGGCGATCGCGTTGGCGTTGTAAAGCGCGACGTAGGCAGTGTCGCCATCGACGGCGATCGAGTTCGGTCCGGCGCCGTAGGCCGGCCGGGGGTCGCCGGGCACGCCGATCGGCAGCCCAAGGTCGATCGTCCGCACCACTTGGTTGACGGTCGGGTCGATCACCGAGATGCTGTCGTCATAGGTATTGGCAACCAGCAGGTACTTGCCCCAGAAGGCCATGCCGGTCGGGTGGTGGCCGGTCTCGATGCTGCCGGTGACCGTAAATGTGGACAGATTGACCACGGAAATGGTGCCGCGAGCCATGGTGCCGGTCGGATACTCGGCGACGACATTGGTGCCGTCGGAGTATAACTGGAAGTCGTTCTGGGTAGCAATCCGGCCACCCTCGTTGGAGACGTAGGCGGTTTTGCCGTCCGCGGAAACCACGACGCTGTGCGGGAGGTTGCCGACACGGATCTGTGAAACCAGCGTATTCGTGCTCAGGTTGATCTTGGCCAGCGTATCGCTGGCGTCCAGCACGACGTAGGCGGTCGAGTTATCCGGCGAGACCGCGAGGCCCAGTGGATAGGAAGTGGTACCGGAGTAAGGAACGCCGCAGGGGATCGCATAGCTGCCTGAGGTTCCCACAGGGCTGGAGATCGTAACGCCGGTCCCCGGCATGGTGACGGTCTGATTGCAATTGGCGCTGTTCAGCACCGGCTCCGAAGCACCGAATGCGGGGAAGTTGACGATGGTGGCGTCCAGCGGAAGACTGATGCGAGCGACGTTGGATGTGATCATGCCCGTCCCCGGATCGACGCTGACGTAGGCAACGTAGCCGCTGTCCTGGCTGAACAGCAGGTGCAGGCCATCCGACGTATAGGCGATGCCGGTGGCGCTGCCCGTTTTGGAGCCGCTGTACGCGAAATTTTGCACGATAGCGCCGGTCTGGGTGTTGAAGATGGTGACGGCCTGTGGCGCGCCCATCTGCAGGACGGCGGCGGTGTGCGTCTTGGTATTAGGGTTCAGCGCGACGGCCTTGGCGCGGGTCGTGGTGCCGAGGTAGACCTGGGTGCCGGCGGGCGTGATGATTGTGCCGTCGCTGACGACCCACGGGTGAGGCAAGGTCGACGGGTAGTCCGGGCCCTGCATCCCGCTCAGGTTCTCGCCGGGGGTGTACGTCGGGAACGGTACGGACTGAGCAGCGGCGAGCGCCGCAAAGCTCAGCCCCGCCGCCAGCAGGCCGGCGAGCGTACCGAGACGGTTGATCCGAAAACAATTTCGAAACGATTTTCGGGACATATAACGGTTCTCCTCCTTCTTGGATTTGTGACAGAGACTTGGCGCGCCTTGAGGACTACGCCAGCGTTTTCATTCTTGGACCGGAGCGCCAACGCCAACATGACGCGGAGATTACATTATTGTCATCTTGCCGAGGAGCTCGGCATGTGGAGGGTGACGCGGGTGCCGTGTCCCAGTTGGCTGGAAATCTCCACCTTGCCACCGTGGAGCAGCGCAATGCTCTGCACGATCGCCAGTCCCAGGCCAGTGCCCCCCAAGCCCTGGGAACGCGATGAATCGACGCGGAAGAAGCGATCGAAAACCTTCGGCAAGGCTTCCGCGGGAATGCCGACGCCGGTATCGGAGACCTCGATGTGGATGGCGGAAATATCGGCATTCGCTCCCAACACGACGGCTCCCCCGGGCGGCGTGTGTGCCAAGGCATTCGAGACCAAGTTGCCCACTGCCCTTTGCAGGAGCGTGCGGTCCAGTTCGGCGATGACCGGTTCGCCGGCGACAGCGGTAGTGAGCGCGACTCCGCCGTCCGCCGCCGAGGCTTCATAATATTCCCGCACTCCAGCCAGCAATTTGCCCACGTCCACCCGTTCGCGGCGCAAATGGATCAAGGGGCTGTCCGCACGTGCCAAAAAAAGGAGGTCGCCGATCAGATCCGATAGTCGCACGGCTTCTTCGAGGCAGGACTCGATCACATCTCGGTATTCGTGAGCGGTGCGCGCGCGGGCCAAGGCAACTTCAGCTTCGCCGCGAATGTTATTCACCGGTGTCCGCAGGTCGTGCGCGATATCCGCCGAGAATCTCGAAATCCGCTCGAAGGACTCTTCCAGGCCGTCCAGCATTTGGTTGAAGGTCTTGGCCAGGGAGGCCAACTCAAACGGATACCCTTCCGGAAGAATGCGTTCGTGCAGGTTCGTGGAACTGATGTGGCGTGCCGTCGTGGCCATTTCCTGCACGGGACGAATGCCCTGCCGGGCAATCTGGTACCCGACGAGTGGAAAAATGGCGAAGGTCGCCAGAAGAATGACCCAGAACCAAAACCGATAGCGTGCCAGCGACTCCTCTTTTTGCGAGACATCAATTGCAATCTGAACGGTGTCCGTTTGAGTTGCCGGGGAACCGACCGGCGCCGACGCGCTGCTCACGCGAAAGACTTGGCCGTCCCGGCCCTTCATCCGCAGGGTGCGATCGGGGTGGCTTTGGGTTTGACGGGCTAATTGCGCCAGGTCCAATCGAGCTGCCATGCCTGGTGTCATCAACAGCAGTGCGTTTCGTTCATCCAGCAGGCGAATGTAGAATTGCTCGTGCCGCCGCGCGGCCGATTCCAGCTCAATTTCCTCCCGCAGTGCGTCCCGGTCGTGGGGTCTCTCCCGCAAGATGGTGCGTAGCACTTGCACTTTGTCCGCGAGGAACAGATCGGTGCTTTTCTCGAGTTCGTTCACCAGCACCAGATAAAGACTGGCGGTGGCGAAGAACACCAGAAACGCGCCTGCCAGCGCGTAGCCCGCCGTTAACCGGAAGGCCAAAGTTCCCCACCAGCGTGAGACCGGCGCGAGGCTACTGGTCGGATTCCAGGACATAGCCGGCGCCCCGAACGGTGCGGATCAACTTGAGCGGGAAAGGATCGTCCACCTTGCTGCGCAGCCTTCGCACGCTGACGTCCACAACATTGGTGTCGCTGTCGAAGTTCATGTCCCAGACCGATTCGGCGATCAGGGTTCGCGATAGCACCTCGCCCGCGCGCCGAGCCAGCAGGGATAAAAGCAGGAACTCTTTGGAAGTCAGCTCCAACCGATGACCGGCGCGCGTGGCACGCTGGCGCAATAAGTCGATTTCCAGGTCGGCCAAGCAAAGCGTTTCTTGCACGCGCGCAGGCCCACGCCGCAGCAGCGATCGCACGCGTGCCAGCAATTCGGAAAAGGCGAACGGTTTTACCAGATAGTCGTCCGCTCCCATTTCGAACCCTCGTACCCGCTCGTGTACGGCGTCGCGAGCGGTCAAAATAAGCACCAGCGTGCGTCGGCCTCCTTGGCGCAGGCGACTGAGAACCTGCCATCCATCCAGGCCGGGGAGCATCACGTCGAGAATGACGAGATCGAACTGCAATTCCTGCGCCAGGTGCAACCCATCCCATCCATCTGCGGCGACATCGACAACAAAACCTGCCTCCCCGAGTCCCTTCTTCAGGAACTTGGCTGTCTTTGCTTCATCTTCGATAACTAGAATTCTCATGATTAGAACTCAAATCGAAGCGCCAGTTGGATTTGCCGTGGCGTCCCCATCCCGATGGGAGTGGTGTTCACCGGTTGGGTGATGACGCCAAACTCTCCCTGCCCGTCGGAAAAATTCCCGTCGGGGGCTCCGAATTGCGCCCGATTGAAAATGTTGAACGCTTCAGCCCGGAATTGGAGCTGATAGCGTTCGCGTAAGGGAATTCGTTTGCTCAAGCCCATATCGGTTTGCCAAAGACCGGGGGCCCGGGCCACATCGCGTGGCGCATTGCCGAAGGTGCCTGAGGCGGGTGTCGCAAAGGCCGCAAGGTTGATCCAGTTTGAGGGCGTGGCGCCGCCCACAGGAACCAGGGAGACTCCGGGAACGATGTCAGGACGTTGATTGTTGGTATTGCCATCCGGCACCGCGCTGGCCGATCGAGTGGTTGTGATGTTGACCGGAAAACCCGTATGCGCGCCCACGATGGAGGTCAACTGCCAGGCGCCGAAAACACTCCGCAAGAATCCCGGCTGATTCACGAACGCTTTGCCGGACCCGAAAGGAAGTTCATAGACAACATTGGCATTGAACGCATGACGGACATCCCAGATGCCGCTGGCGTTGTCGCAGGCCCGGCAGGCGACGATTTTCCGGAGCCAGCGAGTCGCCGTCGCCGCTCCCCATGGAGCCGTCATCGATTTCATGTGAATACGTGTAGTTGGTCGAAAACAGCAGGCCTCTGCGGAAGGCGCGTTGCAAGCTGAAGCCCAAGCCTTCATACGTGCTGTTGCTATCGTTGCCGCGCCAGTTGATGACGGACGCGAGTTGCGGATTGATGTCCGGCTGGCCGGTCAGGGGATTGATGACGTTAACATAAGAGAGCGACAGCAGGTGAGTGCCCTTGCTGCCGACATAAGAGACCGTTCCCAGGATATGGTCCGGGAGCGTCTGTTGGACGGAAAGCCCCCATTGGGTCACGTACATGTCCTTGCGGCGTCGTTCCATGGCCGCGGGGCTAATGACCCCGGTGACACCAGGAAGGGATCGATGGGATAGGTCAGGCCGGGTGTGGTTTTACTCGAAAGGGAGTAACTCGCCACTTCATTGCTCTCGGGAACATTCTGGTCATCCAATTGTCCATCCTGATGGTAGGTCCCGAAGCCCGAGCGGATCACCGTCTTCCCGCCCAGCCACGCCGGGGCATAAGCGATCGCGATGCGGGGATCAAGGTCACGGTAGGTCGGCTGGCCGAAACTGGCGCCCACCCCACAGTAGCCCGCCGCCCCGCAGGTGGCGAAGTCGAAGGGGTCGGGGCGGCCATAGATTTCGTGAAAGATATTGAAGAAACTGTAGCGCGCACCCAGATTCAGGGTAAACTCCGGCGTCCACTTGAATTCATCCTGAAGGTAGCCATAGTACGTGAACTTCCGCAGCCCGTTGATCGGCTCCGCTTCGGTGTACTTGGCGGTGTTCACCTCGTCCGCCTCGAAAGCGTTGGCGGAAGAAAAGGAGATCGTACCGCTGGGGCCCTTGCCCTGGTTCATCTGAATTCGGCGGATTTCTACGCCCGCCTTGATGACGTTCCGTCCATGGATCTTCGTGAGGTTATCGATCCCGGCAAACGTGTTGCCCGATCCGATGCTGACGCGGTCATTGTTCAGGGTCGTAAAGCCCGAAACGGAGAAGGCGTAGAGTGATCCGGTATGGTTGGCATCGGTCGTGTCAGCGGTGCTGCGGTTGAAGCCGAATTTCGCTTCGTTTACCAAAGTCGGCGAAAAAACGTGCATCAGTTCAATAACAGCATTATCCGGCTTGGAGTTCAACACCTGGGTGTCTTCCAGATACTGTCCTGAACTGGCCAGCGGCACGTTACTGACGGCTTGATCGATATTCACTCGGACGAAAGCGGTGGTCTTGTCCGAAAAACGCTGATCCACCCGCATCATCCCGGAGTCTTCGTTCCCTAACTGGCGGCCATACCCTACGAATTCCGACACGTCGGGACTGCCCGTGACGGGCAATGTCCCCGCGGGGTAGGCATTCAGGAAAGGCACGAGCGCCGGCGATTGCTGCGGCCACTTGCGCCCGAAAGGCGTCTGTAGGAACATAACCCACCAGGGTTTGTCCCAAGATTTGCCGGTACCCTTCGTAGGAGGTAAAGAAAAAGGTTTTGTCGCGCACGAAGGCTCCGCCCAAGCTGCCGCCGAATTGGTTCAAGCGAAACGGCGGCTTGGTCGGATCAATGAAGCTGCGCGCGTCGAAAATGTCGTTGCGAACAAACTCGAAAGCGCTGCCGTGCAACTGATTGGACCCCGGAAGCAGAGGTCACCGCCATCTGTCCCCCGGCCGTGGCCCCGGTTTCGGCGGTGGCCAGCATGGACACGACACTGAATTCCTGGATCGTGTCCAAGGGTATCGCCAAGCGCACATAGGGCTGCTGGGCTTGGTTGATGATGTTGGTGGCGTCGACGCCGTCGTAGGTAAAGTTGTTGTCGTCCCGCCCACGCCCGGCGACGCGAATACTCCGCTGGTTGCTGCTGCTGTTGTAGTTCGTATCCACCGAGAGGGGAGCCAGAGCCGTCAGGCTCGCCCAGTTGCGGCCGTTGAGCAACAGTTCGCTCACCTGCTTGCGCTCGACGCGCGCTCCCAGCGTATTCGAGGTCTCGTCAAGTTGCTGGGCGCTCCCCGTCACTTCGATTCGCTGGGTGGTCCCGGAAATCTCCAGTTCCGCATTCAAAGTAGTGGTATGTTCCACCGACACCACCAGGCTCTCAAACCCCACCGGCTGGAAGCCCTTGAGGGCAAACGTCACGGTGTAGGTCCCGACCGGCAGCTCGGGGATGTCGTACGCCCCACTGCTGGAGGTGACCGCGACCCGCTTCAAACCGGTCGCATTTTGCACGGCAGCCACGCTCGCGCCAGGCACTCCCAGCCCGGATGAGTCCCTTACGCTTCCGGTCAAAGCGCCGCGGTCAACTTGTCCGTATAAGTTCGCCGTTAAGAGCAAGAAGCCACAGAGCCACCAGCCCAGCTTAAGCATCAGGGATCCTCCTGTTGGATTGTTGCAGTCACAACGCGAAATCGATTGTGTCATATGAAGCCTCCAAAGCAAATATAAGGGCTTGTGGTGGTCCAGCTTCTCCTGAGTCGCGGCGAGCCCCGCATTACATGCCCGGTGCGTAGACCATTTGAGGGGCAGGATTCGATTCCGGGCTTTGAGGCAAGATAATGCAAACCTTTTTTCATCAGGCCAAAGAAAAGGGGACGGAGTCTCGAACCAACTCCGT
Source organism: uncultured Acidobacteriota bacterium (assembly GCA_963825395.1). GTDB lineage: Bacteria > Acidobacteriota > Terriglobia > UBA7540 > UBA7540 > Bog-366. The sequence continues at coordinate 158,290 of CAWGTQ010000037.1, forward strand.
CCCCCCTTTGCGTCTATTTACTGCCCACCGCCAGTTCCTGCCACCAACTTTTGGCTTGATTGAACCGGCACTTGCTCTGATGTCGCGCGGTAGCGTTCAAGGAGCTGTGCGCGGTTAGCCCGAAGATCGAGTCCGGTCGGGGTTGCCGGATACGGCTTCGGTCCCATCAGACCCTTCCACAGAATGCGATTGAACTGTGCGCCGTCGACCTGGTCCTCCTTGGAGAAGTCCATGCCCTTGGTGACCACCGCCCAGCCTGTCTTCGTTTTGGTGAGGATGCTGATCGAGTCGTTGTAGTAGTTCGTGACGACGAGCTTGGTGCCGTCCTGGGTGATCGCGACGCCGGCAGCCTGCGCCGATACCTCAAGTCCAACCCCGGACCCGTCCGTGGCCGGGTTTACAGCGTGGCCGAGCGCGATCGGACTTCCTGTTTCCTCCGCCCATACTCCGGCGGTGAGAGCGTACGCGTGCACGTTGTCATTGACGCCGCCCCCCACGTAGAAAGCGGTGCCGGAGGGATCGAAGGCGATCCCATTGTAAGTGTTAGGGATCTGAATCACTTGTTTCTGGACGGGCAGGTACTTGAGAGATGTCGAATACAAACACAAATTGGGTTGAGTCCGCCGAATTTAGGGCGCCTTCATTCGCCCCGGAAGTGATACTTCACCAAGTTGTAACCACTCGTAAGCACGAGCAGAGTCTTCCCGTCAGGACTCACGACGCTGGTCACGGCTTGTCCAGCCGTATAAGGGGATTATCGCTCAAGCCCGGATTCAAGGCTTCGAAGCGCGCCTCGCGGGGCGCCAAGGGCGTGATTTGTTGTCCCGTGTTAGGGAGTTGCTGGCCGCGCGATGCAGGCGTTAGAACTGCCGCGATCGCAGTAGCAATCAAAACCTGTCGCAAGATGCTGATACGACTCATGCGAGTCCTCCTTCTTGTTTGCAAATCCTAATTCCACACCTCCCCTGAAGCGCCGTTGCGGCGCTGACAGTTGGCGTACATGCTTAGAGTTGAACCCTGGCGCGGCCTTGCCGGTTACCAAGGATCGTTGCGTATATAGAATCAGTCCTGGGTTAAGGGGTCATTAGAGCGGAGTGAATTCCTTGTGAAGCAGCAATGTTGCTACTCGAGATGGTTTTCTAAGTATATGATCCTCACTGCTCTAAATCCGGGCTGTCAAGCGGCCCGCAACAGTAGGAGCGGGTGGCAGAACGGGGCGGTGGGCAACCGCCTATTCTGCCGCCACCTGATTTTTACCAGCCTTCAGACTTGCGCGAGGCCATGGGAGCGGGCGTGGCCTTGGCGAGCGATTTGCCGTTCGCGCATTAGCCCCGCAAGCTTGTTCCCGGTCATCTCCAGGTAGACCTTTTCGACCTGCGACGGGAAAGAATCTCCATCGCCGCCGCGATCTGCGATGTAACGGGAAATTTGCGCATTCCCTTTCAGTGTCGCCCGGATGGTCTCGATCTGAGCCTTTGCCTCTGCAGGCGCCTTTCTGGCCATGAGTGCGCCAACCTGTTCCTGCAGCGCCTTGAAAAAAGCTTGCTGATCATCCAACACGGACGCAACGGAGCGCGGGCCGTGCCCCGTGCAAATGATCCGCGCGCCGAGTTTCTTGGCCGCCTCGAGTGTCTCCACCCATCTGCCCACGTCCCCATCACCCACATAATTGTAGGGCCCGTTGACGCAGACATCCCCCATAAAAAGGATTTTCTCTTTGGGGAGCCAGGCCACCGAATCTCCGTGCGTATGTGCGACACCCAGGTGCATCACCTCGACGCGATGTTTGCCGTCGTCAAAGATCAGCTCCCCTGAGTACAGAACGGTGGGCGGCTTGAGTTTGCTGCCCCTCACATCGGCGCGGCCCTTTGCCGCCTGTTCCCAGTTGCCCGGTTTGCTGTCGTAGTAGCCCGTTTCATACCGCTTCATTTCCTCGATCACGCCGGTGTGGGCCACGGGCACCGCGCCGTTTTCCACGAAAACCTGGTTTCCATAAGCGTGGTCGCCGTGGTGGTGCGTGTCGAGGGCAAACCGGATCGGCTTGTCCGTCAGGGAACGGATTTTGCCGATGACCTGCCTTGCTCCGGCTGGGAAATTGGCATCGATCACCAACACATAATCTTCAAATAAGATCCAACCGTTGTTGCAGACTGCGTCCGCGTTGTCCGCCACTAGTCCTTCGTGAAAATAGATGTCCGGAGCCACCAGATCCACCTTGCCCACCTCGGGCGGCAATGGTGGAGTTGGAACAGCCAACAACTCCGCCTCCGCCGCGAGGCTCAAAAAAGCCGCGCTGCCCGCCAAAAATCCCCGTCTGCTAACGTCGCACATTTTCCCTCCTTGTGTTGGTTGCTGAAGCGCGGAGAGTTGCACTATGGCCTCGAGAGGGGAAATGCAGCAATTCTCAGAGCCGTGCTGCAGCCTATCCCCGCCAACAGATCAGTTTCAATTCTGTCATTTCTTCCACTGCGAACTGTGGCCCTTCACGCCCAATCCCGCTCTTTTTGACGCCGCCGTAAGGCATGTGGTCGGCGCGGTAGGCAGGAACGTCGTTGACGATCACACCTCCCACGTGCAACTGGCGAGCGGTTGCAAACGCCTTGCCGATGTCCCGCGTACACAGCCCGGCCTGCAATCCGTACTCGCCGGCGTTCACGGCGCTAACCGCCTCCTCAAGCTTCCCATAGCGATGAATCACCACAACCGGGCCGAAAACTTCTTTGCAACAGACCTCCAGGTCAGGCGCAACGTCGGTGAGAATGGCCGGTTCGATAGTGGCTTCTTGTCGTTTGCCTCCACTGATAAGACGCGCTCCACGGGAAAGGGCGTGCTCGATCCACTTTTCCACCCGCTCCGCCTCACCCTGGGTAATCAGGGAAGAAACATCCGTGCTCTCGTCGAGCGGGTGCCCAATCTTGAGTTTTCGAGTGGCGGCAACAAACCGATCGATAAATTCCTTTTGGATGGATTCGTGGACGTAAATGTTTTGAACGGAAATGCAAACCTGGCCCGAGTGCGTGAAGCTCCCGGTTACGCAACGCGGAATCAGCATGTCGAGGTCGCAATCCGGTTCGAGAATCACGGAGGAATTCGAGCCCAATTCCATCGTCGCGCGGCGGAGCCCGACCTGCGCGCGGATTTGTTCCCCCACCGGAACGCTGCCGGTAAAAGTGATCATCGCCACGCGCGGGTCATTGATCAATGGCGGCCCCAGCTTCCCGCCCGGCCCCGTCACCACGTTGTAGGCCCCCGGCGGTGCACCCGCTTCCTGAATCAATCGCGCCAGGCGCAAGCGCGCTGAGAGGAGTGTTTCCGGACGGCTTGTGGACCACGCTGTTGCCTGCCGCCAAAGCCGGGCCGATTTTATGCAGTGCGAGGTTCAACGGATAATTGAACGGGGTAATCGCCCCGATCACTCCCAGCGGCTCGCGCACGGTCATGGCCCAGCGCCCCTTGCCGATAGGCGCGGCCTCCATGGGAATCACTTCTCCCCGCAGTTGGCGGGCTGCGCCGGCGGAAGCAATCAACGTCTGCACGGAGCGGTCCACTTCGGAGCGCGCCTCGCGGATGGGCTTTCCGGTTTCGCAGGAAACCAGCAGCGCAAACTCACCCGCGTCACGCTCCAGCAACCGCCGCATGCGATCCAGCAGTTCGGCGCGTTCGTACTGCGTGAGGTTCGCCACGGCCGCCGCCCCCGCGTGGGCCGCTGCCACGGCGCGTTCGGCTGTCGCGGCATCTGCATCGTAAACCTCTCCTACCAGCGTGCCATCGTAAGGTAGAGTGATGTTGCGCAGCGAAGGCGTGCGCACCCACTCGCCGCCGATCAACATCGGAAATTCCTTCACCTCAATCAACGCAGCGCCCATAGCTCATGCTCCTTTTTCCGGTGTATCACCTTTGCCACAGCAGATGCGTGCCTGTGAAATTCCCGCGAGCTGGCTCACGAGTTGAATTTGTAGCGCCGACCTTTAGGTCGGCATGTGCTGAACTAAAGTTCAGCGCTACACCCGGCATGCCGGCTGGTGCCAAAGCGGCAGCAAGCGGCCGCAAAGCGCCTGCGGCGCACCCGATGTCAACTCGCATCGGCCGTAGGCGCGTTGAGTTTCTTTACGAGTTTCGCCACGTTGGCGGCAAAGTGCCGGATCGTGTCAATTCCCTCCTGGTCTTTCCACACCTCGCCGGGAAGACGGCCGAAAACCATATTCCAGTAGGTTGATCCCGGCACAATCATGTCGTTAATGAGAAAGAACATCAGCATTTCCTGGAGGGTTAACGTATGGCCGCCGCGGCGCGCTATCGCCACCGGCCCCCCCACCTTTCCCGACAGAAATTTGTCGGAGTGCATGGAAATGTAACCGATGCGCTGGAGGGCGGCCATCACGTCTCCGCGCGCCGTGCCGAAGTAAACGGGAGAGCCCACGATAAGACCCTGCGCGCCGCGGACTTTATCGATGATTTCGTTTAAACCGTCATGGATATCGCACTTGCCGGTTTCCGAACATTTCCCGCAGGCGGTGCAGGATTCTATACTCATCCCAGCGAAGGAAATGACCTCGGCCTCCACGCCTTGCTCCTGGATGACCTTGGCGCATTCATGCATGACCTGCGCCGTGTTTCCGTCGGGTTTAGGACTTCCACTGATCAAAAGAGTTTTTAGCATAATTCCGACTCCTCAAAAATTTAGCGAACTGCCTATTCTCTCACGCTCTGTCCCCGTCGGCACTATGAGAATGCGCCGGCAGGGAGCTAGCGCGGGCGTCCTGCCCGCTGTGGCGCGGGCGTCTTGCCCGCATCCTCTTGCGTCTCGTCTTGGCCCCCGATCGACCTCTCTTTCCAAGGGGAGAGGGAGGCTTCCCGGGTGCGGGAGCGGGACGCTCCCGCCACTTGAGTTTCTACATTTTGAAGCAAGCGCTTCGTTCCCCCGCGCTCGAATAGCGACAAAAAAACCTCCGATTCCCGCAAAATACGTGTCATTCTGCATAAAATGTCATCCCCATGGCTGTCATTTGTGCAGAAATGTCGCCTTTTCTGTCGGACAAATTGTCTTGTTTTCGTTTTTTTTCATATACATAGCGGCTTCGTTCGTCATAAAATAACATCTTTTTTCCAGAACTGTGCCCGGTTTATGACTTTTTGTTCTTGGAGGGGGTCTATCCAGCGCCACGACAGGCGCAGGCGAGATTCTTTCATGCCGGCCATCCGCGGTGTCCCTTTCGTCCGGAGGCACCAGCTTCGAATCTAGTATACCGACAAGTCTAGGCTTTGTCAAGAAGAAATTGAGTCTACAAAGCCGGCCCCGGGCCCGCCATCCCATAAGACTCCTAGCCTGGAAGCACGGGGTACATACCCGGGTCACGCGGCAGGAGCGCGGGTAGAGTGTTCCTGGGCTCCAACTTAATTCCTTTATGTTCATCAACATCGTGCGAGGACGGCGCCTTCCGTGGCCTTCCGTTCGGCTCGGCGCGCGACCTTGCCACCCTCTAAGGCTAGCGCAACGGCAAGGTACGTTGTCAATAGGATTCTTGCGGGATTTCCTGCCGGTAGGAAAGGATTTTACAATTCCCGCCGCAAATTTCCTGCCGGTAGGAAATGGGTCTGCGAAGCGCGCCGACACCGGCGACAAGACGTCGGCATCGCTAGGGACCCCAGACACAACCGTGGCAAGGGCCGTTCATCGACCAAGTGGTTTGTTTCCAAGTGCCCCGTCACCCGTCCGGAATGTCTGGTTGCTGGCATACTCGTCGATGAGCATTTGGCGATCAAGCTGGACGGTTGAGCGATAACGTACGTTAGCTGTGCGAATCCGAGATGCACATGGCCTTACCCATGCAGATTCCCATATGGCTCGGGCTCATGTTCATACGGCATCAAATGACGGTGAGACTCAGCGTGATCATGTGGGTTATGGTCGAGCTTCCCACCGGCATGGTCCCAGTGACTGTCAGCGAGTAAGTGCCGGCCGGTGTACCCGGGTTCGTGGGGCCACCAGCGCCGCCTCCGCTACCTCCACCCCCGCATGCAGCCAGAGCCAACATAAGCAACATCCCTCCCGTAAGCGGAACAAGCGCATAGCGCCAGGACTTTACTCCGTGCCTTAGGCGGCGTGCGGTGGCCCTTAGCATCGTGAGAAAGATCGCGGCAAGCATGGACAAGCTGATGAAGCGAAGGAATCTTGGCGGGATCAGAGGAAAGGGGCGGGAGCGTGGTTCGCCGAGCGATGGGGCAGTGGTGGTCACCGTAACCGTGACCGCGGTTGCAGAAGCTCCCAGCAGAGCCGCCCCCGGGGAAACGATGCAAGTCGATGCTGAGGGCGCTCCCGCACAAGCAAAGGAAACCGTGCCTCCGCTGCCTCCCAGACTGATATGGTACGCGGCCGACTGCCCGGGTGAGATGGTGGCAGAAGTCGAAGACCCGGACGGTGGCGCCAGAGTAAAGTCGAGCGCCGTACCACTCAGTGGCACCGTCTGGGGACTGCCCAAGCCGTTGTCGGTCAGCACCAGCGTTCCCTGTCGAGCGCCTGTGGCTGTGGGCGTAAACGTGACATTAATCGTGCAAGTGGAGCCGGCCGTCATCGTACTCGGACAATTATTGGTCTGGGCAAAGTCCCCGGTGGTCGTGACGCTTTGCAAAGCCAGCGTCGATTGACTTTCAGTCATTGTGACGGTGAGGGGAGCGCTGGTGGTATTCACCGCCACCGAACTGAATTGAAGGGTCGAGGGACTCAACGCCGGAGCGGGTGGAATGCCGGTGCCGCTAAGGGGAATAACGTACGGACTGCCGATGGCGCCCGCCACGATGGTCAAAGTTCCGGAGGCGGCTCCGGTTTGAGTGGGGGAGAACGTGACGTTGATGGTGCAACTTCCGGGCCCTGACAGCGAAGTGGAGCAGTTGTTGGTTTGGGCAAAAGGCGCGCCGCTGACGGTGATGCTGCTGATGCTCATGGGCGCCTGCGAAGCATTCTGCAGCACCACCGGTTGTGCGCTGCTCGTGGTGCCCACGGCTTGACCGGGGAAGTTCACACTCATCACATTCACCGGTGAGGCGATTCCTGGCGACTGGCCTTCGAGGACCAATTCGTCAGTAACTCCAGTATTATCATCAATGATTAAAACTGCAGCAGGGGTGCCCGGGTATTGGGGTGCAAAGGTAACCTGAAGTGTACAGGACGTGCCTGGGTAAAGTAGCCTATCGCAGTTCCATTGGGCGCTAAAGGCTTGGGCCCAGATGCCAGTAATCGAGAAGCCGTCGAGAATCAAAACGCTGTTGCCGGAGCTGGTAAGGGTGACGGATACGGGGGAGCCGGACGCCCCGGCCGCGACGCTGGGAAAGGTAATGGTGCCGGAGGGCTGTAACGAGACTGATGCAACGATTGATGCGTGCGCCAGGGGCGAAACACCATAGGCCGTCGACGTGTCGGTGCCCAGCGTTGCCGTGACGGCGATAACCCGTTGAGAGTTGATTGCGGCGCCGGGTATATAACTGAATGTCTGGGTGAGACTTCCGGCGGGAACCTGCACGGTGGGGGGCAGAACGACGCCCGGATCACTGCTGGACAGCGTCACCTCCGCGGCGGAGGCAGGGGGGAGGTTCAAGCTGATCGTTGGGCCCCCGAGGGGGCCGGTCCCCGGCGTTCCGTCCAGGCTCAATTGCAGAGCGGAGGCCGGACCCGCCCTCACGATATTGTAGGATGCATATATGTCGTCGAGTTCTATCAGATCCGTAAAGCCATTTCCCCTTAGGTCGACGGCGAGCAATTGATCGGGCAGGAGGATTTTTTCCAACGGGTAGATGTCATAAGTCGGCGTGAAGGTCCCATCACCATTTCCCATCAAGATCCAGGTCGCCAACTGCACTGCAAACGGCAAGGCCATACCGGTAACCGCCACGTCGGCGTTGCCATCCCCATTGAAGTCTCCTACCACCGGATAGGGAGTCCGGACGTATTTTTGCGTCTGATAAGGTTGGTAAGTGTTGGTCAACAGGAACGTCCCATCCGCCTGTCCAATATAGATTTTAAACGTTAGCGGCAGGTAATTGCCGCTCGAATCGGCGGATACTTCTTCGATCAGGTCGGGCCAGCCGTCATGGTTCAGGTCCAGGACCGTGAAGGGATTGATATTGGAAAAGAGCATCTGCGGTGGGTTGAACGTACCGTCGCCCTTCCCGGTGAATTCGTAGAGAGGCCACGCCGACCCAACCACGTTGTAGGTCAACCAGACGAGGACATCCTGCTTTCCGTCGCGATTAAAATCCCCAACGAAAATGGCAGTGGGGAACTGCGGCGTCGTGCCGCCATAAGCCACCGTGCTACCCGGAGTGAACGTGCCGTCCCCGTTCCCGAGATATACGCTCAGCGTTTGCAGGTTGGAGCCCGTGGTCAGTCCACCGGCAACCACGAAATCCAGTTTTCCGTCTCCGTTGAAGTCGCCAACGCCGAGCAAAGGGGCCAAGCCTTGTGCTTGGATCACAGTCAGCGTACCGAAAGTTCCGTCGCCATTGTTGGGCAAGAAGGTAATGTAGGAAGTTCCGGAGCCGTAGATGGCGAGCAGGTCCGGATGTCCCGTATGCCGGAAATCTGCCAGCACGAAATCGGGTAATTCGCCGAAGGGAAGGTAGTTCACCCCGGTTGAGTATCTTTGCGCTGGAAGGAGCTTGCCCGTGCCATCGTTGATCAGGGCCGCAAAGCGATTGACCCCGTTTCCCGAAGCAGGCGCTTCCATTACGGCAAGGTCCTGCTTCCCATCACCGTTCAGGTCGGCTGCCAGTAAGCCTGAGATGGCCAACTCGACGGCCGGAGTGGTCTGGTCAAGTGTCATGCCCTGGGGATCGCCAAATCCGCCGTGGCCGTCGTTCAGAAATACGGTCGATGTGTCATCGCTCTGGTTGGCGGTCACCACATCGGGATAACCCGTGCCGAGAAAATCCGCCACCGCCACTCCAACCATGTCCGGCTCGCCGCGGTACACATGGGCCTGCGCGAAGTTGCCCGCACCGTCCCCAAATAGAACTGAGAGCAGGTTGCCCGCCGGTACGCCGTACTGAGATTCCTGATAAATCCCGGCGATGACAATATCCAAGTGACCATCACCGTTGAAGTCCGCCAGCCTGATGGTTTCTGTCAGGTCGCCGATAGGAAATGATCCAGTCGCGGCGACCGGGTTCTGGAATGTACCGTCGCAATTTCCGAGGAATTCATACGAATATCCGATATCCACGGTAATAGCCACATCGAGGCAGCCATCTCCATTGATGTCACCCATGTCCGCAGCGAAAATGTTACCCCACGTTAGCCCACCGGCAATAGATTGGCCAGACCGAAACGTGCCGTCCCCATTCCCAAGCCATACTTCGGCATAAGTCTCCCCGTTCCAATTATTGATGAGAAGATCGAGTTTACCGTCTTTATTGATGTCACCTACGTTAATGCTGTTTGCAATCTCCGAGCCATTAGGACCCATGGGAATTACTATCGTTGTGGGGAATTTGCCTGTTCCATCTCCCAGAAAAACATAGAAGGCGTTGGTCGACCCCGTCTCATTGGTGTCAAGCCCCACCACCAGGTCCATGTTGCCGTCGCCGTTGAAGTCGCCGGCGGCGATCGCCGTCGGGATGTCATAGGGGGCAAGTAGGAACTCGGACTCGGCACCAAAGGTGCCATTGCCGTTTCCCAGCAGGATGCCCAGGGTTTGGGAATCCGAGTACGCTACGGCAAGGTCAAGAATGCCGACACCTCGCAAATCTGCTGCAACCAATGCCACCGGCGAAGTGCCCAGCAGCGGAATGATAATGGGAAGCTGGAACGTCCCATCGCCGTTTCCGAAATAGATGTACAAATCATTGCTTCCCCCGTTCGCCACAACGTAATCCAGATGGCTATCGCCGTTGAAGTCACCCGTGACCACGGCTGTCGGCAGCGACCCGGCGGGCGCCGTTGGCCGGAATTGCAGGCCGGGCAGGATGGTGGGGAGCGGACTCGACGAATCCATGGGTCTTCCTTGGCCGAGGGCGGCGGGCTCAAGGCCGGTCCGCGAGACTCGCGAAAGGAAATAATTAACAAACTCGGGCTGGTGTTTCCGCGCGTAGTTAAACCCGCGAAAACGCGGAGCCGGCCGTGCAACGGGCTTCGCCAGAGGATCCCGAGGGCTATTCCGGGAACTTCTCGAAAAGGCTTGCGTCGTGCGGTAGGACTGCTGACCCGAAAGGACTCCGCATTGGAAGGCGGAGATCATGATGATGGAGGCGGTAAACATTTTTGCGAGATAAGGGGGGCGCTTCATGGGCGTCGCTCGCTTATATTCTGTTTAACCGAATGACTCGACTTGGTACTGGTCTGTCCACTGTCTGGGCACTTCGCGGATTATATACCTTGCAATAACACAGTTTACAAGAAACTATAACCTTATGACAAAATGTCTTTGAGACATTCTGGCATTTTTCATCAATGCTGTTGCTGGGATGCGAATGATTTTCGAATCCTAATTGCACATCTGCAAGTTGTGGCTTGTTCTGAGCGATCGGTGGCGACAACCTTCGCCACCAGGAAAGTTCAATGCCCGATAGGAGCTTCGTGCGGTCGCGTCTTCCACTTGGCTGAAAAATGGTCTACCCGCGGATGTGGTGCCCGCTGAGTATTGGGTTATGTCGGCCACTCGGAAACAGTCCGAGTGCTCACTTTGACGTCGCCTACCCACCGCAAGGCGGGCGGCGGCGATTGCCGTCTCCGAACCAGGTTGGAACAGCAAGGAGCAGTGTAAGTGACAAGGGGAAGACGAAGTCCGAAGGGGAAATGGGGACGGGGATACCGCCCGTTTCCGATCCATCCGGCCGCCCACACTGCCTCGCATCGGTGATCGGCAGTGTCAGGCGAGAAGGTGAATGAATTTGGAGGCTGGAAGATCGCCAATCCCTCCATCCGCCGATGGCCCGATGATTCGATAACCCGATGCATGGCGGTTAAGTTACAATGGGGATTTGTACACGGCGCCGGCAGCGCCTCCGCTGGCCCTCGCAAAGTTTCAGAAAGCCAACATGCACATTCCGGACGGTTATCTCAGCCCATCGACCTGCGCGCTTCTCTACGGAGCCTCTGCGCCCTTTTGGTACACCGCCCTGCAACGCGTGAAGAAGAGTCTCGCGACGCGTCTGGTGCCCTTGCTGTCCGTCATGGCGGCGTTATCCTTTGTCATCATGATGTTCAATCTGCCCTTGCCTGGCGGCACCACGGGACACGCCGTGGGCGTGGCGATCGCCACGATAATCCTTGGGCCGTGGGCTTCTATTCTTGCCATTTCCATCGCCCTGGCGATTCAGGCCGTCTTTTTTGGGGACGGAGGCATTACGACGCTGGGCGCCAATTGCTTCAACATGGCGATTGTGGGATCGCTCGTGGCGTATACGGTTTACCGCTTCGCGGCAGGTCGTGTGGCTCTCACTTCTTCGCGCAGGGTGGTGGCTGCCGCCCTGGCAGGCTACACGGCCATCAATGCTTCGGCATTTTGCGCCGCGGTGGAATTCGGAATTCAGCCTGTCTTCTTCAAGGACCCGAGCGGCGCCCCGCTTTACGCTCCCTACCCTTTAAGCATCGCCATTCCGGCCATGATGATCGGTCACCTGACGTTTGCCGGCCTCGCTGAGTTGGCCCTGTCCGCGGGAGTGGTGGCTTACTTCCAGCGAACCAACCCTACTCTTCTGAAACTTACAGCGCCCGGCACTTTGGCCGACGACGAAGAGACTGCTGGCACGGGGAGCCAAAGCAAGTGGCGGACCGTGCGCCCGCTGTGGATGGGGCTGGCCCTGCTGCTGGTGCTGACCCCGTTGGGGATTTTGGCGGCCGGGACTGCTTGGGGGGAATGGAGCGCGCGGGATTTTTCCAACCTTCAAGCGCGGGAGAAAATGGCCCTGGCCTCACAGAACGCAGCGCCACCTGTCCACCCACCGCGAGGCTTGGCGCGCCTCTCCTCGCTTTGGACTGCGCCCTTCCCGCAATACGCACCCTGGTTTGTGCGCCGTCCGGCGCTGGGTTACGCGCTTTCCGCCATGTTCGGCTCTGGCGCCATCATTTTGGTTTCGTTGATGGCCAGTTCGCTGGCTGAGCGTGCGCGGGGGAAAGACAGGTGTTAGGTGCCAGATGTCAGAAGTCATCGCCCCCCACGCGCGCAAGACAATAGGCGTCTCTGCGCCTCCGCGTCTCTGCGGTGAATTCTTGGCCGGGCAAAACACGATGAACTTTCTTGAGCGCACTCTTGCCGGCTTCCTAAACGCTGTCGAACATGCGCTTCGCGCCGAAGAGCTCGCCAAGGCGGACGGCCTGCTCCAACGCCTTGACCCTCGCATCAAACTTATCGGCATCCTCAGCCTGATTATCGCTGCGGCGACCGCTCACAAACTCTGGGTAATCGGTGCGGTGTTCGCTATCGCGCTCTCGCTCGCCGTCTCCTCCCGCGTCTCGCCGCTGCTCTTGGCCAAGCGGGTGTGGATCCCCGTGCTGCTTTTCACCGGCATCATCGCCTTGCCCGCGCCTTTCGTAATTCCCGGGCGTGTTGTCGGGCACCTTCCCGGGCTGGGTTGGCCGCTGACGGCGCAAGGGCTGTCGAGTGCGCGATACCTGGTGACGCGGGTTGAAACCGCGGCGACCCTTTCGGTGTTGCTGATCCTTTCCACACCGTGGACCCACGTCTTGAAGGCGCTGCGCGTGCTCCGCGTTCCGGTGGTCCTGGTGGTGATTTTGGGCATGGCCTACCGTTATATTTTCCTGTTGCTCGAAAGCGCCCGCGATATGCTGGAGTCGCGCCGCAGCCGCATGGTGGGTGAGTTGAAAGGGTCCGATCGCCGCCGCTTGGCCGCCGCCAGCGTGGGTGTTTTGATGTCGAAGACCTTGCTGCTCAGCGGCGACATATATAGCGCCATGCTCGCCCGGGGATTTCGCGGCGAAGTTTATATGCTCGATGATTTCCATACCGCCGCGCGCGACTGGATTATGCTGGGTTTGTTTGCGGCCCTCGTGGCCGCCGCATTCTATTTCGGAAGATAATCGCCCATGCTATTTTGGATTTTGGGTTGGCGTTTTGGATCGTAAGGCCAAACGGCGTTCGGCCTTGGGGCGGGCACGGTTCGCCCCGGCAAGGCAAAATCGAAAATTCAAAATCGAAAATTCTATGCCGGTTCCGGTCTTTGACGTTCGCGAAGTCACATTTCGCTACCATCAGGTGACGGCTCTCGACAACTTGAGTCTTGCCATTTCACCCGGCAAGCGGGTGGCGCTTCTGGGAGCGAATGGCTCCGGCAAGTCCACGCTGCTGCGGATCCTGGACGGACTGGCCTTTCCGCAAAAGGGTGAAATCACCTTCTGCGGTGAGCCGCTCACCGAGGAATGCTTGCAGAATTCCGAATTTGCCTACCCGTTCCGGCGCCGCGTGGGGCTGGTTTTTCAGAACCCCGACATCCAATTATTTTCCCCCACCGTGTTTGATGAAGTCGCCTTTGGGCCTTTGCAGCTGCAATGGCCCAAGGAAAAAGTCCGCGCAACAGTAGAAGAGATGCTGGAAGTGATGAAGATCACTCATCTGCGGGACCGTTCGCCCCATCACTTATCGACGGGAGAAAAGAAGCGCGTGACGCTGGCCTCCGTGCTGGTGCTTGATCCCGAGGTGCTGCTGCTCGACGAACCCACAGCCGCCCTCGATCCCAAGAGCGCCAGCCAGATCATCGATTTCCTGATCGGCTTGCGGGGGGGAGCAAAGACCGTGGTCACAACCACCCACGACCTCGACATCGTGGAGGACATTGCCGATCAATGCTTCGTCTTCCAGGCAGGCCGCGTGGTCGCCGCGGGAACGCCCGCGGAAATCCTGCGCCAGACTTCCCTGCTCGAGCAAACCAATCTCGTCCACGCCCATCGGCACCTTCATGCTTCCGGGGAAACTCATTCCCACCCTCACATGCATCCTCACAAGCATTGACAAGGGCGCGTCGCGATTCTTCTTGCTTGACAGGCCGTGAAAGCGATCTCTAGAATTAGCGGCGGTTACGGGGGCGCTGCTTATTGCATTTCAGTTCCAGCCGCAAGCCGCAAGAGCCCGTGATTCTGGTCGATCTGCAATCCGGCGCATAAGTGCCATGGACCGTTTTGCGGAAATTCAACCTACTGCATACAAAAAGGAAGGTACAAATGACGACCATCTGGAAATTATCCCGCCGCACAGCAATGCTTGCTGCCGGGCTCTTCGTATCGACCGCCTTTTGGGGACCGATTTCCGCTAATCTCCTGGCGCAAACGACGGCGGAGGCCGGAGGTGCAGGCTCGGTCCTTCTTGCCTCGCCGAACCATCGATTGCAAGCGCAGTTTGCCACGGTTCGCGGCGCGACCGCGGGCGGAGACGGCGGAGCCCTCGTATACTCCGTGACGTACGACGGCAAACCCTTGGTGGAAACTTCTTCCCTGTCTCTGGACCTTTCTGGTCAACCGCCCCTCGGAACCGATGTGAAGATTTCTGACGCGACCTCCGGCGCCGGCGTTGACGATTATCAGCTCATCGGCGGGAAGGCAAACCATGTCCACGACGCTTACAGCAGCCTTCGGCTTCAATTGGTCGAACCGGACGCGCCACGCCGAACATTCGTCATCGAAGCCCGCGCTTACAACGACGGTTTTGCCTTCCGCTATGTTGTGCCCAAACAGAGTTCGATCCAGGCTAGCTACCTGGACCTACCCGACCTTAACGATCTCCATCTCAAGCAAGAACATACAGAATTTCGCGTGAGCAAGGATGCGACCACGTGGGCGTTGTCTCTGCCCGACTATCGATCCCAATACGAAAGCGAGTACCTGCGGCTGAATATCAGCGCCTTGTCGCGCGGATCGGCAATGAGTCACACCCGGATTGCCTTGCCCCTGCTGATGCATGTGCCAGGGGTCGCTTGGATGGCAATTGCCGAGGCGGATCTGGAAGGCAACAGCGCCATGTATCTCACGGACCCCTGTGAAGAGTGGGGGAAGAATTGTCTTCAGTCCGAGCTGGCCCCGCGGTTTGACGAGCTCGATCTAGCTGTTTCGGCGACTCTGCCGCATTCTTCCGCATGGCGTGTGCTCATGATTGGCGACGAACCGGGCCGTCTGGTTGAATCGAATGTGATCACCGACCTGAATCCGCCGTCCAGGATTGAGGACACGAGTTGGATTCGTCCCGGAAAGGCCTCCTGGGACTGGTGGGGGGGCGACATCGGGGAGGACGGCAAATCTGCCTTCACGACCAAGAACATGGAGTACTATGTTGATTTCTCCGCGCAGTCGGGCTTTCCCTACATGCTGGTGGACGCAGGATGGACTGCTGAGGGGGATATCACCAAGCTGAATGGAACTGTGGATATTCCCGCCTTGGTGCAATACGCCGCGGCAAAAGGAGTGAAGATTTGGATCTGGCTTCCCTGCATGCCAGTCGCTGCTCAAATGGACGCAGCCTTTCCCTTGTATGAGAAGTGGGGAGTCGCTGGCGTTAAGATCGACTTTGTCGCTCGCGATGACCAGGCGGGGATTCAGTTCTACTACACTGCCGCCAAGGAAGCGGCGGCACATCACCTCATGGCCGATTTCCACGGTGCATGCAAACCGTGGGGACTCAGCCGGACCTATCCCAATGTGCTCGGGATTGAGGCGGTTCTGGGGATGGAGCGCTCCAAAGCCACTGCCCGAGACAATCCTCCGCACCGCGCCACTCTCCCTTTCACGCGAATGCTGACGGGGCCGATGGATTACACCCCCGGCGGTTTCGACAACGTTACAGAAGCAGAGTTCATTCCGCGCAACGAACACCCCATGGTCATGGGCACCAGGGCCCAACAGTTGGCTCTTTATGTGCTTTATCTGGCGCCGATCCAAATGGTCTCTGACTCACCTTCCGCGTACGCAGGTCAACCAGCGTTTCAGTTTATCCGGGATGTGCCGGTAGCCTGGGATGAGACGCGAGTCCTGAACGGATTTCCAGGGGAATTCATCACCATGGCCCGGCGTAGCGGCCAGGATTGGTTTTTAGGGAGCATCACAGATTGGAACGCCAGGGATGTGAATATACCGCTCAATTTTCTAGGCGAAGGGCAATACCAGGCAGAAATTTACGAAGACGCTCAGGACGCCGACCGAAGCCCGAAGCATGTCTCTATACGCCGTCAAAACGTACAGAAAACTGACCGGCTGTCGATTCACTTGGCGCCCGGCGGCGGCTGCGCAATTCGCTTTGTGCATAAACCGGAATAGGGCAACAGCAGACCGCCAGATCGGCGCGGCTCCACCTTCCCGGCGGACAAGGGTGCCGAGGCATGACGAGGGTCGCGACATGCCAATGCGGGAAGCAGATAAATTGTCACTGTTTTGGGCTCAGACAAGAAATTGACAAATCTCTGGCGCAAATACACGCAAACACAAATATAATCTCCATCCAAGAGCCGCAGCCCAGGTGAAGTCGGGGGAACCATGGCAGTGGCCACCAAGCAGTCGCATGAGGGAGGAGAGTTCATGGGTGACGAAAGCCTGAGCATTTTGGACAAGCGCACCAACACAACTTATGAAGTTCCGATTCAACAGGGAACCATCCGCGCCATGGACCTGCGGAAAATCAAAACCGGGTCGAACGACTTCGGCTTGATGACTTACGACCCGGCGTTCATGAATACCGCCTCGTGCCACAGTGCGGTTACTTACATCGATGGGGACAAAGGCATTCTGCGCTACCGGGGTTATCCGATTGAGGAGTTGGCGGAGAAGTGTACTTTTCTCGAGGTTGCTTATCTGCTGCTGCATGGTGAGTTGCCTACGGCGTCGCAATTGAAAGAATGGATCAACAACATCACTTATCACACGATGCTGCATGAATCCACCAAGCACTTTCTGGAGGGCTTTCGTTACGACGCGCACCCCATGGGCATGTTCATCAGTACGGTGGCGGCGCTGGCCACGAATTATCCCGATGCCCGCCACGTACACGACGCGGAAATGCGCCAACTCCAGATCTATCGGCTGATCGGCAAAGTCCCCACCATTGCCGCCTACACGTACCGCCACGGCTTGGGATATCCCTACGTTTATCCCGACAATGATCTGAGCTATACGGAAAACTTCATGAATATGCTGTGGAGAATGGCAGAGCCCAAATATCAGGCGAATCCCGTCCTGGCGCGCGCGCTTGACATCCTTTTCATCCTGCACGCCGACCACGAGCAGAACTGCAGTACCAACGTCATGCGCGCCGTGGCCAGCTCACAAGCTGACCCCTTTGTGTCTACGGCGGCCGCCGCCGCGGCGCTTTCCGGCCCCCTGCATGGAGGCGCCAACGAAGAAGTGCTCAAGATGATCGACGAAATCGGCTCGAAGAACCGCGTCCCCGCCTATATTGAAGGCATCAAGGCGGGCAAGGGCAAGCTGATGGGTTTCGGCCACCGCGTCTACAAGAACTACGACCCGCGCGCCCGCATCATCAAGCGAGCCGCCGAACAGGTTTTTGAAGTCACCGGCAATAACCCCAAACTCGACATCGCTCTGGAACTTGAGCGTATCGCGCTCGAAGACGAATACTTTGTCAAACGCAAGCTCTACCCCAATGTAGATTTCTATTCCGGCATCATCTACCAGGCAATGGGCTTCCAACCGGAAATGTTTACCGTGCTGTTCGCCATTCCGCGCACGGCAGGGTGGCTGGCGCAATGGGAAGAGATGGTAAACGACCCCGAACAGAAAATCGCCCGCCCACGCCAGATTTATACCGGCCATGAGCAACGCGAGGTTGTCCCGATAGAGAAGCGCGCAGCGTAGAAAAGGTGTTAGGTGTCGGGTTGCAGGCATCAGGGATAGGTTCTGATGCCCGCCACCTGACGCTTAACAGCCAGCACCTTGGTCAGGCGTCAGGTAACAAGCTTTTCATGACCGGGCGCCGGGCACATGAGGTTTTCCCTGGCACCTGCTCTTCAATACTTCACATCCGTGAGCCGCCCCGTGGTCTCGCCGCGCAACCAGACGTAAATCGGCGCGTGGGGCGAGGGTGGCGGCCACGGGAGTTCCACTTTCAACGTTTGTTCCTGGGAATTACCAAGGACCGGTGTAGGGATTCCTTGCACGGGATATCCCGTTTTGGCGTCCCAGCCCGTTTTCTCGATAATTTGCAGATCGGCACCTGTAAGGTTTCCGGCATAAAGGTTGGAGCTGAGTTTCTCCTCGGTCAGCGCAAACTTTTCAATTCGCGGAAGGCGGATGATGTGGCCTAACACGATCGGGTCGGAGCTGCCCGCGCTGTCCGTGGTGATCGTCGCGGCCAATTGGCAGCCGGACTGGCCGATTACACCGGGATCAACGGAAAGAAACAACCCGTCCTCGCCAGCGAAATCCAGTTGCGCGCTGGTGGTCCTATCTCCCGGGTGCAGGACCAGTGGCGACTTGACGAAGCCATCATTGGCGCAAGCGAGACTCAGCGTGGGATGCGCGTCAAGGTTACGGGTCAGCAGTGAAAAACTGGTCGCCGCCCCTGCCGGTATTTCCCCTTCGTCCAGATGTACGTCAGGCTGCTGGGCGAGCGACAGGCTGAAACTGGCGATCTTGGGGCGCGGCCCCGCCACCTCCAGCGCGCCGGAAAAGTTGAGCGGCGTTTGGATATCCTGTACGGAAACGCTGGCGGCAACCAACTCTCCCCGATGCGCCGCCGTCTGGAGTTTGACCGTCGCTTTGCGCTCCATCAAATCGTGAGCATCGGGTTTCACCGGCGCAAGTTCCCACACGGCATCGTCAGTGGTGACGTGGGTAATTCGCTCCAATCGTGTCCCCCGCAGGACGATGGTCTGCTGGGATTCACCCAGGTTGGCGCGCAGGGGCAAACCATCGAGCGTGGGATCGGGAGGGTGAATCGTCAATGCAACGTCGTGCGAGGAGCCATTCGTTTGAGTCAGAATCAAGCGGTAGTTGCCCGCACCCCAAGCCGATGTATCCACTTCCGTTTCCATACTCTCCTGGTCGCCCTGGGCTTTGCCCTTCGGCAAAACGAAGGTGATTTCTTTGGGTGTTGCCTTTTTGTCTCCCGCCTTCGCCATGGCCACTTTCTCGACAAACTCAAAATCCGCTCCGGTCAGTTGTAGTTTCACCGGACCTGTTCCCTCAACCAAGTGGTCCGCGGATTCCTGCGTGACCTTCGCCTTGCTAAAATCTCCCAGCGGGCGCAAATCAACATCGCCCTTCACCTGGAGGGGTGCCCAGTCCCACAGAGCGGCCAAGTGATACTCTCCAGGCGGCAGCTTGGTTTGCGTCAGGTCGAGATCCAGGGAATCATCCGGGGATCCCGCTTGCACCTTGAGGGGAACATCGGCGTGGTTCTTGGACGAGACTAACTCCCAGCCATGCGCGCGCGCCAAAAGCTTGCACTCCTCATGCTTGGCAATGGAAACTTTGAGAGCACCTTTGCCGCCGATGGGCACATACGCTGTCTCCGCCAGGGCCACGGAGGGCGCCTCGGCATTGGGCACCTTCATCATCCACAAGTAAGCGACCCGCGTGCGCGGCTTCTCCGCCTCGTTCTTGGCGCAGAGTGCCAGGCCGGTGGTCTCAAAGGGTTGCGTGAAGGCGGAGCGGAAATCGCTGTCGGGAAAGACCAGGGTGCGCATGTTCAAGAAAAGCGCCGCGCCACCCGCCGCCAACCCTACCGGCGAACCAAAGAACATGGCAGCCACTGCCCCCGCCAGGCCCGCAGACTGCGCCACCACCCCCGTCGGGGTGGCCGTCAGCGGATCGAAAGACTGCAAGGAGGGCATCATGGCGCGCATCAATACGGCCGCTTGCTGGCTGGCGGGCTGGGTCGTGTCAATCGGGGGTATCGCCACATTGTAATCGGTTCCGAACCCTACGAGCGCTGCATTCAAGTTGGCGCTGGTGTCCGGCTGCTGCTGGTATTCCGTCAACGCCTCAACCAGGGCTCCCACCTTGGCCGTTGCCTCCGCGTATTCGGTCAACTCGGGTATCAGGTCAGGATTCTTAATCACCATCGAGCTGACCTTTTTCACATCCAGTCCGTGTGGGCCGAAGACCACTCCTACCACACTGGCGCGAGCGGGGACATCCCATTCTTGCGGGTCTTTAGCCAGCCGCGCCTCAAGCACGTGGATATCCTGCTTGGCCTCCTTCTTCTCGTCTTTCCCGCCCTCCTCGTTCTCTGTTCCCTCCTTCCCTTTCTCGGCTTTCCCTTTGGCTTCATCCTTAGATTCAACTTTAGGAACTGCCACCAGCAATAACGCGATCTTAGCCTTGTCGCGGATGGCAGGCGGGATATGGAGGGGTTCGTACTTCAGCTTTTCGCCGGATTCAACAATATTGATGTCTTGCAGCGGCAACGGCGTGCCGCCCTTCGCCGGTTGAACCAGTAATCGAAAGCGGCTGACATTCATGCTCCCCGCGCAGGGGGGAACGGCAACGGCGAAGGTTTGAGCAACGTTGGTCATGAAAGATAAAATGGGCAAAAAAAAGAGGATTTGGGGTATCGAGGACAAACGTGCGAGTGTCTTTTTCATCTCTCCGTGATCCATCGAGGGATTTTGAGTCTCAATTATATATTGATGCAACGGAAACGCACGGGGTGGTGTAATCAATAACGTCTGTCGGCTGAGAGTGCATTAGCCACTGAAGGTATAGACAGTGACAAAGTTACCTTCATCGAGCGGTCCGGACGGGGACAGACGCCAGCCAAGGTTAGGGCACGGTGGCCGAAGCTTGGTTCGAGTGTGGGCTTTGGGTAACCCCATTCGAACTTATGGCTGTCACCCAGTAATAATACCCCTGCCCGGCTTGAACATTTGTGTCGATATAGGTGGTGCATGTGATGGGAGAGGAATTCAGGGGCGTTGCACTCTCCTCGTCCGAGGTCGTGCCGCGGAAAACATAATAGCCTGCAATGCCTGAAGTCGTGCTGGGCGTCCAGGTGAGGATCACGTCGTGCGTTCCCGTGCCCGAAAGCGATACCGACTGCGGGCTGCCGCTGGCATTGTCGGAAATGCTCAGTGAGGCCGTGAGAGCCCCGGCTGCTGACGGCGTAAACAATACCGCAATGGTGCAGTTACCTCCCGCTGCCACCGAGGAGCCGCAAGTGTTGGCTTCCAAGAAACTGCTGGCATTGGCGTCGGTGAAGGTGATGCTTGTGATGTTCAAGGCCGCGCTGCCGGTGTTGCTCAGAGTGACGACCTGGGACGGACTGGTCATGTCCACTGGTTCGCTCCCGAAAGCTAGGGTGGAGGGTGAAAGACTGACTGCAGGGCCTGTGCTGCCCGCCGTGCTTGCGGTGTTGCTGGTGAGCGTAGACGCTGCCCTTTTGAATGCAACGACCGTAGCTGACCAGACGTCAGATACACTCAGGGTTGCCGTCGCATTCGTCGTGAGGGTGGTGCTAGCTACGAGGTCGGCTGACTCAACGCAATTGGCGATCGCAATACACTGTGCGGTGCCGCTCCCTGACATCTCACGCTTGGTATAGGCTGCGTTCAGGGAATTGAAGTTCTCATTTTGAAAGTCGTTGCCGTTCGTGAACCAGGCAAAGATGAGGTCATTGGGAGAGGTGGTCGTCAGGCTGCCGCTGGCCGGAGCCGTACTGTTCCCCTGGGCAGTGGTGGAGACGTCCACGGCGGTCGTGGCGCCACTGTATTCATGGATCGAGAATGCATACACATTCTCGCCGCTGCCGGCATTCACCGTGATCGTGTCCGCTCCCGAGATACTGGCCGTGCCGACGAAAACGTCCGCATCATGGTTGCTTGCGACCGTCTGATGGGCAACTTGGGTATAGGTGTCGCCCAAGATGTCCCCGACGGTTGCGGGAGCGCCCACATCGACGAAAACCCCGACGATGATCAGGTCACCGGCGGTGACATTGTTCGGAAAGGCCTTGTTTGCCCATCGGCCACTGTTCTGGGACGTCGAGGTGCTCTGGACGAACTTTGGCGCTCCTTTGAATGCAACGACCGTAGCTGACCAGACGTCAGATACACTCAGGGTTGCCGTCGCATTCGTCGTGAGGGTGGTGCTAGCTACGAGGTCGGCTGACTCAACGCAATTGGCGATCGCAATACACTGTGCGGTGCCGCTCCCTGACATCTCACGCTTGGTATAGGCTGCGTTCAGGGAATTGAAGTTCTCATTTTGAAAGTCGTTGCCGTTCGTGAACCAGGCAAAGATGAGGTCATTGGGAGAGGTGGTCGTCAGGCTGCCGCTGGCCGGAGCCGTACTGTTCCCCTGGGCAGTGGTGGAGGCGTCCACGGCGGTCGTGACCCCACTGTATTCATGGATCGAGAATGCATACACATTCTCGCCGCTGCCGGCATTCACCGTGATCGTGTCCGCTCCCGAGATACTGGCCGTGCCGACGAAAACGTCGGCATCATGGCTGCTTGCGACCGTCTGATGGGCAACTTGCGTATAAGTGTCGCCCCAGATATCCCCGACGGTTGCGGGAGCGCCCACATCGGCGAAAACCCCGACGATGATCAGGTCACCGGCGGTGACATTGTTCGGAAAGGCCTTGTTTGCCCATCGGCCACTGCTCTGGGACGTCGAGGTGCTCTGGACAAACTTTATAGAAGCTGCGGCATCCTTTGCAAAACCAAGGGCCACAAAAAATAGGAACACAGATAGGGCGAGTTGGGCAGAGCGCCCCGCGCGTGCGTGCTTCTTCCGGCCGTTCTCAAGATGAAATGGGCAAGGCATACCTCTCCTGTTGGGGCTCAGCAACGGTTCCGAGCCGCCAAGAGGCGTGTGCATCAGTTTTCGGCGCGATCGCCGAGTCAACCGGTACACTTACTGGGGACGGCAAACCTCTTAGTATCAAGATTTGGTTGTCAGTCGAATGCCTTGTCAACTTGAGAGTTCGTAAGAGGAGGCTCACGAGAGGAAGGGATTGCCCGCTCTCTTATGATTTATGTATGGATGCAACCAAGATCGCGTGTGGACATGATCGCCACCCCCATGGGAATCGTTTCTAATCACGAGTCCCTACTATATTTTGGGGCGCAGCGGGCTGGTTACAAATTGCTCTTAAAGATTGACCTAAGCATCCGTCGTGGACGCACACATCCTGAGGGTTGAGTCCCGAGTCCTCCCGGCTCGTTATGCGATGAACCTTCGATACATCAGGCAACACGACGCAAAAGCGCCGCGCTGCCGTGTCGCAGTTTAAGGTGGGCTCCCTGCCACAACCTAGACGGAGTTGAGATTCGCAACTGGAGCGTCACGCTTGGTCATTCACTGAGCGAGAGATTCGGTCGTACTCCTATTAATTTGCTGGCTGCCCCCCGGGCGCAAGTCAGGGGTGACGGCAAGACGCTGACGATGATGCACACCGCCTGCCGATTGATTGCGCAATCGTAAAGAACTGATTGGCTGGCGGTTGGTCGCACATTCGTAACATCGCACGGAGCGATGACCGATGTAAGTTTTACAGGAGGCAGGAAAAATTTACTGGCGTGCTACGGCCGAGATGAATCATGGCGTTGGTAACCAGCCAATTGTCGGCGTCCGGGTTGGTCCGGCAGATGCCATTCAATGAATGTACATTCTAAAATAATATAGTTTCATGTAATTATATATCTTCGGTGCAGCCCAACAGCCAAAGGAACCGGACCATATTGATTGTAGGATGTGATTTATACAAGAGCCTTCCAGCATAGTCACTGAACTCCTGGCCGTGGGTTTTTCAAATGCCCCACAAGCCATACATAGTCCATCTGGAGGGGCCGGACCGCTCCCATTCTCCGCTCGACCCCGCAACCCCCCTCACCTACTCGGCGGAGGAAATGGAGCGAATAACCGGGTATGGGGGACGCGCGAGAACGAATAGGGAAGTAATCTCTTGAAACCCATGATGTGAATAGCATTAAGCCCTGACCTTCACCCCGGCAAGCTCCTCCAGAAGGGTGATGATCGCGGCGTAATCTTGATCGCCTTTGCCCTGAGCCTTGGCGGCCATGTAGACCTCTTTCACCGCTGCCAGGACCGGCATGGGAACGCCCTGCGCGTATCCGGCTTCCGCAGCCAATTCCAGATCCTTATGCATCAGCTTGAGGGGAAAGTAAGGGGTGAAGTCGCCCTTAA
Organism: uncultured Acidobacteriota bacterium; assembly: GCA_963825395.1. Classification (GTDB taxonomy): domain Bacteria; phylum Acidobacteriota; class Terriglobia; order UBA7540; family UBA7540; genus Bog-366. The sequence continues at coordinate 182,387 of CAWGTQ010000037.1, forward strand.
AGATGAACGGGGCTTTGAAGTCGGTAAGGGCGGCGCGTGCCATGCTGGACTGGATGATTTCGAGCATCGTCTCCGGCCGTACACCTGCCTTCGTGGCGAGCACGAAGCCTTCACAGAAGACCTCGAGCATGGTTGCCTGAATAGTGTTCTGTGCGAGCTTGGCGGAGAGGCCGAGCCCGTGCAGGCCGCAGTAAATGTGCTTTTTTCCCAGCACCTGAAGGATGGGCATGGCGCGATCGAAGGTCTCGCGGTCGCCGCCGATCATGAAGGTCAGTTCGCCTTTTTCGGCGCCATGCTTTGAGCCGGTAACGGCGGCATCGAGCCAACTCGCTCCCTTGCCTGCTGTCAGGCAGGCCATCTTGCGGCTCACCGTGGGGCTGATGGTGCTGGAATCGATGACCATCGCACCGGACCGCAACGTTTCAAGTATGCCGTCCTTGCCCGTCACTACGCTTTCCACCGCGGCCGAGTCACTCACGATGATGATGACAACGTTGGCATCGCGAACGGCGTCGGCGGGTGATGCGGCCACACGGGCGCCCGCTGTCTCAAGGGCGGCCGTTTTCCCCGGGGTGCGATTGTAGACCGCCAGCTTGTGGCCTGCCTTGGCAAGGTTCAGCGCCATAGGCTGGCCCATAATTCCGAGTCCGATGAATCCGATCGATTCCGGCATGAGCTCCTCCTTGGAAGCCGCGTTAGCGGCGACATCGTGTCGCCCACGGCGAACAGCCGTGGGATCGCGCCATCTTCTCACTCAGGACAGCCGCATTTGTATCTTTACGTCATGTACCAGCCGCCGTCCACGTTAATCGTTTGCCCGGTGATGTAACCGTTCCCTGCCAGCATAACGGCTACATCCGCAACCTCCTCGACTTGTCCGAAGCGCCCCACAGGTATCAGGTCGGCCCGCGCCCGGGGGTTTGCCGCCACCATCTGGGTGTAGACAAGCGCCGGCGCGATGGCATTTACAGTAATGCCTTCACGCGCCAGGAGGTTGGCATATGAGTGCGTTAACCCCAGCATTCCGGCTTTGGATGCCGCGTAATGTGGCCCCACCACCCCGCCCGTATGCGCGGCCACCGAGGAAATGTTAATGATCCGACCCCAGTGGCGGGCGCGCATTCCCGGCACCACCTGCTGCATGACCAGGAAGGCGGACTTGAGGTTCACGGTAATGAGTTCATCCCAATCTTCTTCCCGAATATCCTCCAACCGCTGAGGACGAGTTACCCCGGAATTATTAACTAAGATTTCAATCGGCCCGAGATCCTCCCCCACCGTTTTCACCAAGCGCGAGACCTCGGTGGATTTTGAGACATCCGCCCCCGCGGCGAGCGCCCGCCTCCCCGAGCGCCGGATGAATGCGCATGTCTCCTCGGCCTCGGCCTGATGGTGAAAGTAATTGACGGCCACATCAATGCCCGCTTTGGCTAAAGCTTCGGCGATGGCCCGGCCGATTCCAAGACTCGCGCCTGTTACAAGAGCAACTTTCCCGGTCAGATTGTCCATGGTGATGTTTTCAAGCCCCAAAGTCGAGCCAGATGCGCACGTCACGAACGTTATTATCCGTGAATCCGGTATCGAGCGTATCGCCCAGGGTGCGGAAGAACGAATACGCGTCGCTCTCCGCAAGGTAGGCGACTGGGTCCAAGCCCCGGCCCAGAGCGCGCGAAACCGTCTGGCCGTCGGCTACTGCTCCGCTGGTGGGACTATTCCCATCGCGACCGTCGGTGCCGGCGCTTAGCACTACGCGGCGTTGCCCCGAGATTTGTTGTGCGCCATACAGAGCGAAAGCCTGGTTGCGCCCGCCCATGCCGGGGCCGGTGACCGGGCACGTCACTTCCCCGCCCACCACCAGGCAGACGGGTTGATCCTTGTGCACCTGTGACAGAGCGTCGAGAGCAGCGACGTTCGAGCGTACCACCTGTCGATAGTCAGCATCCCAGATCCCGCGGTCTATCTCGGCTGCGAATCCGATCTTCTCCGCCGCGGCCAATGCCGCCGCCACCGCATGATGGTTGGACAGCAGGCAATAGTAGTGCGAATTGGCAAAGTGTGGGTCCCCCGGCTTGGGAGTCTCAGGCAGTTTCCGGCTCTCAAAGAATCCCCGGATGCTGGCGGGGAAATGGCTGGCCAGTTTGTTTTGTTCCGCGAGTTCGTAAGCCTGCTCGGTGGTGGACTCATCGGGCATGGTCGGCCCGGAGGCCACCATCGAAGGGAGGTTGTCGGGAACGTCGGAAATAAAGACCGTCAGTTGTCGCGCTGGGTAAGCGCACTCGGCCAACTTACCGCCTTTTACTGCGGAAAGGTGCTTGCGCAGGACATTGATTTGTTCAATGGGAAGGTGGGAGGTCACCAGCGCGCGGTTGAACTCCTTCAAGTCGGCAAGCGTGATGCTCGCGTCCATGGGTAGCGCCAGGATGGCGGACCCTCCGCCGGAAACAAGGAAGATGACTGTATCCTCGCGCGTCAGGTTGGAAACGAGTTCAAGAGAGGCGTGCGCCCCCTCCAGGCTGGCGGTATTGGGATAGGGATGGCCACCTACGAAGTAGCGGAAGTTCGCGAGCTTCTTAGGTGTTCCGGCCGGCGCCACTGAGACTCCGGCTTCAATTCGCCCACCCAGTATTTCGTCGAGCACGGTGGCCATGCGATTGGCCGCCTTGCCAAAGGCCACCACGCGCGGCGGGCGGGCAAGAGGGTGTGCGATTTCCCCGGCAATGAGCGCGCCGCCCTCGAACTTCAGCTTCGTAAGCATGGCGTGGCGTACATCGATGGCCGCCATGGTCTCAAGGAAAATCTGCTCCGCCAGTTGCTTACCGTGGGAATAGTCCGGCTTCACCATCGCCGCGGATTGAGCGGACGTAGTCATTGCAAAATCCTCGCGAGCGCGTCCACCCCGGGTTTAGACACCAGGAAATCTTCCGCCTCGGCTTCTACCGTAGTCAGGATGGCGCGCGCCCCTTCCAGCGTCAGACGAACGTCATTGCGTGTCAGCATGCCTCCATTATTGGGAAGGCGACAGGGAAACGCAAGGGAGTTCGGAGTTCGGGGCTCGGGATTAGGGTTTGGGATTCGGGGGTGATGCAAGGCCGAACTGCGTTCAGCCTCCGGGCCGACGCCGCGGGAAGAGAATGGAAGGCCTCCCCATGCGCCGCAGCGATTGAAGCAAGATTTGACAAAAAAAACCCGGCGAGCAACGCCCGCCGGGTAAAACGAAAATGAATGAAAGAGCTATTGGCTGATCGCCACCCCGCTAATGGTGGCGACGCCGATTGCGCTTGACGTCGCTACAGGTGTGAGGTCGCCGTAAGCGTCTATGGCGAAGACGCTGACATAACCGTCGCTGCCAGCAGTGTAAATGACGGCGAGCCACTTGCTATCGCGGGATACCGTTATGTCCGAGGGCGCGCCCGCCAAGGGTATCGATTTGTAGAACACCCCGCCTTGGCCGTCGCTGAAGAATATCGAAATGGCGTGCCCGGGGGAATTGCCTGTATACCACGCGCTCCCCGGCCCTTTAGCCACCCAGCAGGGGGCATTGGTGGGATACGACGGTGTCGGACCGGCGATCGGGAAAACCGTCCGGCTCTCGTCCACAATAGCGAAGCTATCAACGCTGTGGGCTGGAGTGAATCCGAGAATGTCTCCCCAGAATGCCTCGCCGAGCGGGACAGTGTCCGCATTGCTGGGGAGCGTTATGGTGGCGCTCGCCCCGCTGAGCGCCCCGTAGGCTGTGAGGGGGAGTTGAAGGACGGATCCCGACGACAGGGTGACAGCCGCCCAGGTCTTGCCGGCCGCCATCTGCGCCGCCGAAGGATCAGCGAGACCGACAACGGCTCCATCAACATTGCCCGATGGCCACGCATGACTCTCAGCGCAATTCGTGCCGACCACGAAGAGATGTTCCTTGGTGAGCGCGACAGAATCAGGCTTCACACAGCTATGCGCCAGCTTTATCGTAGGCCCAATGGCGATGAAGTCGTCATACCGCACCAATTCGGTGACGCTATTTGATCCGTAGTTGGCTACAGCTCCGAGATCGTCCTTGAACTGTAGAATTCCCGCGTTCGTGCTCGCGCCGCCATTACCACCTGTCGGCAACATGTCCACCAGGGATAGCGAAGGCGTCCCTCCTGTATCCAGCCTGAACACGACCACATTGTTGCCGCTTGTGCTATTCGTGCTCGTGAGCACGAGCACGCCACGCCCATCCTCGCCTGCAGCCGCCAACGCGGTTGCTAGAAATACGGCCGCCAGCATACCGCCGGCGCGCAACAGATTGATTTTCAAGGTACTTTCCTCCTTTGTTTGATTGGAATTTGCACCGTATCGGTGGAAGCAAGAGTTGACACGAACAGAGGCCAACGTTCCCCGATAAGGCGCGCGGCCCCCGCATGGAGACACATATCCTGCTCGAAACTTCATGGTTCCTCCTTTTCCTTTTTGCCGTTCAGCTCGCGTTGGCTGCCGGAGAGCCGGCCCCAAACCAGGACACTCCCGGACCGGGAATTTTGAATGTCCAAAGCCCATTGTGGCTATCGCCGCTCGGCGCCACTGCTGAATCAGCTAGCCCTTCCCCCCACACTATGGAACTGTCACTTCCTTCTTATCGACTATGTCGCGCCGGAAACGAAAATCCCCCGCAAAGAAATTTCAGAATTTCCATTTGAACTCGGCTCCCGTGGAAGCCCCTGGTGGTGTCCCAATTTCGAATGTAGCGCCGGCTTCCAGCCGACATTAAGCCGTCAACATGGCGGCGCTACATTCAAATCAGGGCAGCACTTGGTCTTTGTGCGGCTGGAAAAAAAGCCCAAAAGCTTATAAAATCGAGTTCTAATTTCGAGGAGAAGCCGAAAGTTTGAAAACTCGTAGCATCAGTCTGGCGGTGGTCTGCCTTTGGCCAACGTTGCTCCTGGCGCAACGTCCCGTATACTTTGGAGCCTTGGGAGGGGTGGCGACACTTTCGGGGGACGGGAGGTCGAACATCACGGCTTCCTCCGCCGCGACTTCACTCTATGATCCTCACAACGGTGGGGTGGCCAGCCTCTTTGCGGGTTCTCACCTTTCCCGGTATGTCAGCGTTCAGGGTAGTTACATCTGGAACCGCAACGATTTGACGCTGGTTTCGACCCTTACAAATCCTTCCACCTCCAGTTTCTATCAGCAGCCGATGTCAAGCACCGAGAACGCCCTTATTGGGGACCTCCTGGTCTATTTTCGGCCGCGGGGCGACCGGATCAGGCCGTATCTTTCTCAGGGAGGCGGTGTGGTGCACGTTAGCAGTCACCCCAGTGGCAACGCGGTCACCAGCGGCAACGTGTTGACGCCGCCAGGAAATTCAAGCTCCACGTTCCCCAGCTCACGCACGGCCGTCGGTCTGGATGTGCGAATGGCCCATGCGTGGTATTTCCGCTACACGTTCGGTGAGAATATCAGTCACAACCCAGTCAGCGCCCAGCTTTCACCTCCCGGGCAGCGCTTGCTCAAGAACTTCCAAAATCTTTTCGGTGTGTATCGCACATTCTGAACAGTGATCGATGGGGGCCGGGAGGTATCGTGAAGCGAGCGTAATCCCCCCTGGTGACGCACCCCACAGTCTGGAACCCTGGCCGATGTCGCCTCACGATTTTTTGAATGCCACATAAGGGCAGTGACCCCAATAAATGGGTGCTTGCTCGACCTTTTCGCCGAGCACCCGCGCGTGGCATATGCTGCAACAATTGAAGCATTTCGCGGTTGCAGTCAGAGGCATATGCGCCCACAAGCTCTCAAAAACACACAGTCCATGACCGGCGCGGTGCGTTTCAGCAAGATTCAAGAGCGGTCCGGACTGCTGCTGGCGCCGGAGGAGGGCGGAATAGGTTTTCGCTTTCACCCGCGAGGGGGCGCGTTCAACACCTCTGGCAGTTTCCGCCTCCTGGGCGAGGCGCGAAAAGAACTCGTCGTCTTGTATTGGCTTATCGCTCATTCCACTTCCTTTTAAACTGTTCCCGGGCCCGGGCCAATAGCCGCTCGATGGCCTTCTCGGTTTTGCCGGTCTTCGCGGCAATCTCGTTGAGACTCCGCTTTTCCCAATATCGCCAGAGCAAAACAATCGAGTAGTCTTCGGGAAGGCTGGCGAGAATCTCCTTTGTCCTCTTGGCAGCCTGTTCTTGCTCGATCGCCTCCTCAACACTGTGTGTGTCGACGGGCTCGGGAACAGGCTCATCTTCCTCGCCGGGGACCTGTATATCCCGCAACCGTTTCCGGTAATGGTCTTCCACCTTGTGCCGGGCAATGCCGAGCAGCCAGCTACGGAGAGAGGATTCTCCCCGGAACTTCTCCAGGTTTTCCCATGCGGCAAGGAACACTTCCTGCACCAGATCGTCCACGAACTCGGTGTGCGGGATAAGCCGGCGTCGGACGTAGCCATAAACGTGGTCCGCATGGCGGTTGACGAAATCCGCCGTCGCCTTGCGGTCCTTACGCAAGACCTCAAGAACTAGCTGCACATCCGATGGTTCGGGGACTCCCGAGGGGTAAGGCTCGGCCTCCGGCGCTCCTGTCTGCATGGGGTCCATCGTCATAAGTGTCGCTGTAAACGCGAGCTTCCCCCTAAGCCACGCATTATAACTTCAAGATTGGGTGTGCGAGGCCCCTCGCCCGGATTTCTCACCACAGGTCTGGGGGTACCCAGGTTGCAGAGAAACACTTCCCCATTGGCATACGGCGCGAAGCTATACAAAGGTTCGCGCGCGTAAACAGGCGGTGTGGAGCACGGTCCACGGTAATAATTAGAAATGCCCTGTAGCAGCGGGGCTGGGCCCCTCCCATCCAAAAGTTGGTGAGAAATCCGGGCTAGGACATAATGCCCGGGCCGGCTTGCTTCCGGGAGTTTTCAGTGATAGCCTTGTCCTTGGATTTGCCCCCCTCTAAGGAGACATTCGTATGATGAGCAGCTACCCGCTTTCTCGGTGCCCTGCTTGCAAGAAGGCCTTCCGGTTCGAAATCAAGATTCCCACCACTCTTTCGCCGACCGTAGGGCTGATGGTCTGTCCCCACTGCGGCCTGAAGTTCCAACGCTTCGATCCGCAATATTATAGGGCATCCGCCAGCCATGCTACCGCCCGGTAGCTTTTCGAACCTCGGCTGAGCCTTCGTTTCCGAATTTCTGCTCAAGTCCCAAACGGCGGGTGACGTGTGTCGAAAGCTCCTGTCCCGCGCCCGCCATGTCACCGGATCTGGCGGGAACGAATGATCCATTTTACGCCGATGCCTTGCCCTATCTCGTGACCAAGGCCCTGGAAGTGATTGCCGGCCATCGGCAGACAGGTTGCGAGCCGTCCCCGCAGCGCTTGGTGGGGATTGTGAACAGCGGCTTTCCCGAGACGCACCAGAATTCCGTGGCCCTTGCTATCTGCCGCGAGTTCGCCGCCCAAAACCGCTTCGTGTGGGCCGGCAGTCTTGCTTTGGGCGAAGGAGGGGTGGTCGGCGGCCAGCCTCTTACTGAGGCGAAGCGCTCAGGCCCGCCCGTCAAGCACGTGATTGCAGCCTTGGAAATGGCCGCTGGAGCCTTGGCCGGGGGACTGCCGGTACCGGCCAAGGCGGTGAGGATGATCTCGAAGCCTCCCATTCCACTCATGCCCTTTACTCTCTGGCGTTGGTTGTATGTCCGATTGGGCGGCAAGAGCTTTGAAAAGGTGGCGGCTAAGAAGGGGGTCAGCAAGGAGAAGCTCCTTGCCCAGCCCTATGCGGCTTAGGGGTACGGGAACCATCCGGACTGTCCATTTGCCAGGTTCTTTTGCCATCTCGGCTCTTCCACCGCCCATTTTTCGACCACTTCACCAGCCGTTTGGGCACCGGACTCAGATGAGGCTGTTCCCGCCGGGTCTGCCTTGGCTATCAAAGGAAGAACACAAGGTCAGGACCGCATTGGCGCTCCCCGTTGGTACCCCCGTACATCAGATCACGCCTGCATGTTCTTGAATCTTGCAGATTATAGTGACATCCACTGCTCTACCGGCAGTCTGCGACCACGGCCGTCCAATATAAAGCGCGAACTTAGACTTGGATGCGGCTCTACCGCTTTGCTGTGCGGAAGGTCTATGGCCTTCCGGCACAGTGCACACATTTTCTCCTCCTCCGCGCCGCCGGCCCCTACAAATTCGCTTGCGGCTCCGCCGTGCTGAGCTACCTGCTCTTTGGTTTTTCCGGCGGCATTTTTGAGTGACCAGCCATTGCGGTCCAATCAATAGACCCCAGAGAGAAAGAAGCGCAAAAAGAACTGTCTCGTTGCTTGTCAAATCAGCACCCGAGCTGGAAGTGGATCAATTGGATTCTGTACCGGCGAGGTTACCTCGCCAAATGGCGGCGTAAAGTCGCCTCCCCATCAAAGTGAACCGCTACCCATTCTAGACACGCGTTGAAGCCTCTCGAACCCTATGTTAGGATGGACGTTTGCTTCGAGCACTACTGCACAAATCTACGGTCAGTCCCATGTTTCGAAGGAGCTCCTGGTGAAAATCTACGAAGGCGAAAACATTCGTAATGTTGCACTGGTAGGTCATGGTGATACAGGAAAGACGCAGCTTGTTTCCGCACTCCTCTTTACGGCAGGCATGGTGAATCGCCTGGGCAAGGTGGACGAAGGCACATCGGTTACGGACTACGACGAAGAAGAAATTCAGCGCAAGTTTTCCATCAGCGCCTCGCTCGCATACGCCGAGTGGGGGAAGACGAAAGTCAATTTCGTAGATACGCCCGGTTACAACATCTTCATGCACGAGACAGAGGCGGCACTCGTGGCGGCGGATTCCGCTCTGCTCCTGATCCATGCCGTCGCCGGCATCGAAGTGCAGACGGAAAAGGTTTGGGGCTTCTGCGAAAAGTACGGTCTGCCGCGCGCCCTGGTGATCAACCAGTTGGATCGCGACCGCGCCAGCTTTGAGCGTACCCTGGAAGCATTGCGTGGCGCTTACGGCCGGGCCGTAATTCCCGTGCACCTGCCCATTGGCGAAGAGAGGAACTATCGCGGCCTCGTCGATCTGGTCCGCATGAAGGCTTACCTCTACGACCCCGATGGCTCGGGCAAGGGTAAGGAAACGGAAATTCCAGCCGACCTTCAGGACGCCGCCAGCAAGGCCCACGAAGCCCTGGTGGAAATGGTGGCGGAAGGCAACGATAAGTTGATGGAGGAGTTCTTTGATAAGGGCACGATCCCCGTCGAGGATCTTGTGCCGGGCCTGAAACAAGCCGTTGGTGAAATGCGCATCTACCCGGTCGCGGTTTCCGCCGCCGTGCTTAACATCGGCAGTGAGGCCTTGCTGGATTTCCTCGTGGATTACTTCCCGTCGCCCTTGGAGCGGGGCGAAGTGGAGGGGATGGACCACGAGGGCGGACAAACGGTCAAGCGCAAGATCGCCGACGCCCAACCGGTTTCGGCCTACGTGTTCAAAACCGTCGCTGATCCCTTCGCAGGCCGTGTAAGCTACTTTAAGGTCTTGTCAGGGATCGTCAGGAACGAGGCCAACCTTACCAACTTCAATCGCGGTTCCTCCGAACGCCTTTCGCACATCGGCGTGACGCAAGGGAAGACTCAGACCGCAGTGGCGGAGCTCCACGCGGGCGACATTGGCGCAGTAGCGAAGTTGAAGGACACCCTCACCGGTGACACGCTCGGCGACAAGGGCTCGCCCATCGTTATCCCCAAGCTGAAGCTCGCCGAACCCGCTATCTCCTTCGCCATTGAGCCTAAGTCCCGCGGCGACGAGGACAAGCTCTCGACTGCCATCCACCGCATGTTGGAAGAAGACCTGCTGTTGCGGTTCTCGCGCGACCCACAAACGAAGGAGTTTCTGCTTTCCGGCGCGGGCCAGCAGCACGTGGAAGTGGCGGTTTCGAAACTCAAGCGGCGCTTCAACATTGAGGTTTCGCTCAAAGCGCCCAAGATTCCCTATCGGGAAACGATTCGTGCCAAGGCCGACGCGCAGGGCAAGCATAAGAAGCAGACCGGCGGCCACGGCCAGTACGGCGACTGCTGGATCAAGCTGGAACCCCTGGTGCGCGGCTCGGGCTTCGAGTTTGTGAACGATATCTTCGGCGGCGCCATTCCGCGCAACTTCATCCCTGCCGTCGAAAAAGGCATTGTTGAGGCGGCCGCGCGAGGCTATCTGGCCGGTTACCCGGTGGTCGATTTCAGGGTCATCCTCTACGACGGCTCCTACCACGACGTCGATTCCTCGGAAATGGCCTTCAAACTGGCGGGCTCCAAGGGCTTCAAGAAATGCATGGAACAAGCCAAGCCCTGCCTGCTCGAACCGATCATGAATGTGGAGATTACCGTCCCGGAAAACTACTCCGGTGACATCATGGGTAACCTGAATGGCCGCCGGGGCCGCATCCAGGGCATGGAACCGAAAGGGGGCTCAACCGTGGTGAAAGCTCAGGTGCCCCTGGCGGAAATGCTCACGTACGCTTCCGACCTCACGTCCATGACCCAGGGCCGCGGGACGTACGCAATGGAAATGTCCCACTACGATATTGTCCCGCAGATGATCGCCGACAAAATCGTCGCCGCCCACAAGCCCTCCGCCGAGGAAGAAGAGGAAGAATAGGATTTCCCTCGCCCTAAGCCTCGCTCCGAAAGGCACGCCCTTGGGCGCGGCGAGAATCAGCTTCGCGACTTGTTTTGGCGCGTCCGCGCGAGCAGGAGCGGCGCATGTTCATTCTGCAGGTTTACAGCATGGCATTCGCCGTGATGTTCCTCGGAAAGAAGTCGAGATCCTAATATTGAAAATCAAATTCATCAAGGAGACCGCATGATACGTATAACAGCATTGCTCGCAGCAATCCTTTTGACCGCCGGCTTCTGCAGAGCGGCAGGCACGCCTGCGAAGATTCCTGTGATCCTTGACACCGACATTGGCACCGATATCGACGATGCCTTTGCCCTGGCGCTGATTATCAACAGCCCCGAATTTGAATTGCTGGGCGTGACCACCGTTTCCGGCGACACCGTAGCGCGGGCGCGCATCGCCGCCAAGATGCTGTGGGAAGCGGGCGGAAAATGGCGGCAGGTTCCGGTAGTGGCCGGCATGCCGGGGCCGAAGCAAGACATCAACCAGGCTCCCTGGGCCAATAACTTTGTGGGGCCGCAGCTTCTTAAGGAAAGCGCCGTCGATTTCATGCGCAGCAAGTTCCACCGCTATCCCGGGCAAATCACCCTCATTGCCATCGGGGAACTCACCAACGTGGCGGCCCTGATCAAAGCTGACCCGCTGGCAGCAAAAAAAATCAAGCGGATCTCGATCATGGGGGGCTCGATTGCGCGCGGCTACGAGCCTGGATCAAAGCCTGACGCGGAATGGAACATCAAATCGAACCCCGGTGCGGCCCAAGTGGTCTTTTCCTCCGGAATCCCCATCACGATGGCCCCTCTCGATGTGACGGCCATGCTGCAACTCGACGCCGCGGCCCGCAACCGTATCTTCAATCAGAACACCCCGGTCACCGGCGCATTGGCCGCCCTTTATTATCTTTGGAACCACGAAACGCCCACGCTCTTTGACCCCATGGCCGTGGCGCTGGTGCTCGACCCCGCTCTTTGCCAGACAAAGGATCTCGCCGTCGAGGTCGACGACCAAGGGTTTACGCGCGTCGCGGAAGGCAAGCCTGCCAATGCTACGGCTGGCCTCTCGACGGATCCCGCCAGGTTTTTCGAGTTCTACCTGAGCCGCGTGGCTAAAAAGTAGGGGACAGGTTACAGGGGACAGGGCACAGGGCACGCTTATCCAAAAGGAACAGAATAACTATGGAGACAACAGTTCAATCACATCGTGACCTGACAGTATGGAAAAAGGCGATGGATCTCACCGTAGAAATCTATAAGCTCGCCGCAAAGCTTCCCCACTCCGAGACCTACCGGCTCGTAGCCCAAATTACCCGCGCCGCGGCATCAGTCCCCGCCAACATCGCGGAAGGTCATGCCCGCGCTACGCGAAAGGACTTCGCCAACTTTGTTGCCATCGCCAAGGGTTCACTCATGGAAACTGAAACCTTCCTGATGTTAGCCGTGCGCCTCAGCTACCTGACTGAAAGTGAAACTTCCGTTGCTTTTGGCCTGATTACAGAGAACAGCAAGATGTTGACGGCTCTTCGCAACCGACTGAAGGAAGGGGAAAAGCTCGAGGGCCATGCTTCCCTGTAACCTGCCCCCTGTAACCTTGAACCTGTCCTTTGTCCCCTGTAACCTGTGACCTGTAACCTATTCCCGCAACTTCGCTTCAATCCGGTCGTGAATCCAGTGCGGGTCCCACCATTCCACCGGATTGATCGGAATTCCATCCAGCAACATGGTGAAATGCAGGTGGTCGCCGCCCGCCAGTCCTGTCTGACCCGTGCGGCCGATCTCCTGCTCTCTTTTCACCTGATCACCCTCTTTGACCGCGATGGAACTCATATGGCCGTATAGACTCTGAATGCCGCAGCCATGGTCGATGACTGCTGCGTTACCATAGATTCCGAGAAAGCCCGTAAACAGGACGACGCCGTCGTTGGCAGCGCGCACGGGCATGTGTTCCGACCCGGCCAAGTCAAAACCGAGGTGCGTTTGATGATCCACAACCTGCCCGCCATAAATGTAAGTGCGGTAGTCAGCGAAGCTGGCTTCCGTCTTGCCGGGTAAGCGGATGAATGGCCCCTTCCACAAGAACCTTGGTGCAGTGTGTTGGGAAAATGCCACCAGCTTTTGTGCGTCCATCTGTCGCAGTGAGCCATTGATCAGCAGAAAATTCTTGATGAGGCTTCCCTGATCATTCAGTTCGGGGCTCTGGCTCATAATCGGGGGAACGACATTCTCCAGGAATTTCCCACCCGAAGTCTTGTCCAAATCGATGGTGTCAGAATGGAACTTCTTGGGAAAAACCTTGTAGTTGAAGCTGGCCAGAGTTTCATTGCCGGCATCGTCGCGAGCCACAATGTGCGGGACGGTGGAAGGATCAACGTTATACGGGTAAGCAAAAACGCAGAGGCGCGTTTCTGGATCGGAATCCTTCATGGGAAAACTGGGAAAGAAGTTATCACCCACTTGGACACCGGACTCCGTGGTCCCCGGTGAAACCTTAAAGACTGCCATATCGCAGCCGCCCTGATTGATGTAATGCTGCGCCGACAACACCGCAACCTGCGGAGGCGCGAACCGCACGGGCAGGTCCAGCGCCACTTCGCTGCGCCCACCCCGGAAAAAGCGCCCCCAGGAATCATTGAGGGCCGTGATGCGCACGGTCGCGTGGCCCTCCTTCAACATCGGAATTACTTCGCGGCCCACCAGGACTGTCCAAGAGGTAGCGCTTACGGGGCCTGCGGACCAGAACTTCCACCACCGATGCGGGCGCGCGGAAATAACCAAATTCGATTGGTGAATAACCTGCCCACCCTGCACAACCTCCACCGCCAGCGTCTTGAGGTTGTGCTTGGCGTCGCTTGCGTTCACGACGAGTTCCGCCTTCTGGCCCAATCCCTTGGGTGTCTTCGGCAAGAGAATTGTGGGTCCCTGGCGGCTTGCCACTTTCCAGAGTAAACCCAGAAAGACTATCCCCAAAACAACGAGGATTAGGACCACCACCGCTCCGACACCGCTTTCCGGCTTGCCGCGAAATTTAAACAATCGCTTTCTCCCCAAAATCAAAATTGGAAACTCGAAATTCGAATCTCGGCCCGAGTTTCGAGCTTCGATTTTCGGTTTTCGTCGGTCGGATTGCACTCAGGCGGCGGGCTTAAGGACTTGAATGCGCAGGTCGCGAAAATCCACGCGCTTGGTATGACTTTCCAGGCCGATGTAGCCTTGGTTGGGAACCCTGCCCAGGGGACGTTTCTCGGCAAAAACAAACGCTGGATCGTCAAAGTCAATTTTATGAATCCGATTCCCATTCAGAAATACCGTCAAGTGCCGGCCGATGCAGGAAATCTCCATTTGGTTCCACTCGCCCGCCTTCCTGCCCACGCCGTAGAGCGGAATCACCGCGCCGTACACGGCCCCCGTGCTGTGCAGATCCGTGGGCTGTCCGGCATCGTCGAGGATGGGGATTTCCAACCCCGTGACCGCGGGGTCGCCCTGCTCGGCGGAACGCAAGAAGATCCCGCTGGCAGCGCCTTTCGTGACGCGGTATTCAAGGCGCAAGACGAAATCCGCATAGCGCTGGTCTGAGCGCAACCAACCGCCCTGGCCTTCCGTCCATAGCAATCCGTCTTCTGCATGCCAATCCTGCTGCCCCATCTCGTGCCAGCCGGCCAAGTCCAGCCCGGTAAAGATCGTGGCGAATCCGGCATCATTTACTTCTTGAGCCGTTGAGGCGAGCGCGAAAACCAGCAACAAGATCAGGAACCAGGCGAGTTTCCTCAACATCCCCAGGGACACTCCCAAATGATTGGCTCGATACCGCGAGCCTGTGATACAAGATACTCGAAACCAGCATGATTTCACAAATCGAATTGGGAGTGGGTCAATTCGATGTTGCAGCGGCGAGTTTACCTCGCCATCTGGCGGCGTAAGGCCGCCTCTACAGCATATTGACCCACCACCATCGAGTTGGAGCGAGGGAGCCATGCTTAAGCTCACCGTGAAATTGCTTCGCCACACGCAGCGCCGCGAATTGGAAGAATACCTGCGGCTTTACCAACGCAGCTTCAACCCCGACGAGCGCGTAAGCCCGACCGTGCTGCGGCGGGTGGTCGTCCCTTCACCGGCGCGCGTGAATCCCGTGCATTTATTCGCTGCCGATCTGGGCGGTCGCCTGGTGGGTGGCGCCTGCACCCTGGTTCTGCCCGCGTTCAGCGTGGTGTTTGGGAGTTACATCTTCGTCGATCCCGCGCTGCGCGGCCGGGGTTTGGGGATTCGAATCTTGCGCCAGGTTCTGCGCCAGGAGCGCCGTGGCCCCCAGGGGTGGAACTGGCGCCTTTATGGCGAAGTCACGGCCGCTTCCGGCGACCGCTGGCACGCCGCGCTGGCCCAAGCCGGCTTCCGATTTTTCCCCGCGATGTGGCCGCTCGTTTCCTATCACCATCCCGGCAAAGTCGTGGCCGGCCGGCTCTGCTACTTCCCCTTCCGGAAAAACCCACCGCGCCGATTTTCCCAACCCGCTCTGCTGATGTACATCCATGCGCTGTTTTATGGTCCGGATTCGACGCATCGCCATTTGGTTCCGCGCCTTAAGGACTTCGTACCCTTGGACGCATAGGTCGTCGCTCCGGTTACCAGTCCATGGTTCGGGGCATCGGCTGATTTGAGATTTGCGCCGGGTGATTTGCGATTTTCGAATTCAGTGAATATGACTAACCCTTTCTTTTTCTAACATATCGTGGCAAGCCGCGGCATTTGTAGCGCTGAACTTCAGTTCAGCAAGTGCCGACCTAAAGGTCGGCGCTACGTCGGAACGCGCTGAGGCAAAGGGGTGGCATTTTTCGCGAGTGCCCGACCTGCCGACCCATTCGCGGTGTCGAGGGAAGCCTGTGGCCGGCGCGAGTTCGCGTCGATTTGTGCGCAATCCGTGCATTTCCGGGCAGAAAATCGCGTGGATTTCGCACAATCTTCGCATTTTCCGCCAAGAAAGCCGTTTGATTATCGGCCTTTTTGTCTGCCCTACCTGCGTTTTCAGGCACATAGCCGGGTCGATCTCCATTTTTAACATCTTTATGGGTAGGAAAGCCTCGCGCGGAACTTCCCGCGCGCTAAGATGCCTGCCGGCTCAAGCGGGGCAAAGAGGCAACTGTAGTGCTGCCCTACAGGCCGGCCTGTCAGGGAAAAACCAAAATGCTGACCTTAAGGTCGCCGCTGGGGGTTTTGGACACGGAAAAATTGGACGGTCAGGAAAACGCTAATCGGGGCTACTCGCCTGGTTGCTGAGGAGGAGTTGCCAATTACGATTGCGCCGCGCGCTCGAGCTCCGCGATGTCGAGCTTCTTCATCTGAAGCATGGCCTGCATCGCCTTCGGATGTCTGATGAGTTCAGGCAGCCGCGCGGGCACGATCTGCCAGGATAGGCCGAACTTGTCCTTGAGCCAACCGCACTGAACTTCGCTGCCCCCGGCGGAGAGCTTCGACCAATAGTCATCCACTTCCTGCTGCGAGTCGCAACGCACGACAAACGAGACGGCTTCCGTGAATTTGAACGTTGGGCCGCCGTTGATAGCGGTAAACTTCTGGCCGTCGAGTTCGAAGGCAATGGTGAGGATGCTGCCCTTCGGCCCGCGGCTGTCGTCGATCGTGCGTAGCTCGTCGAGACGGCGCGAGTTCCTGAAGACGGTGAGGTAAAAGTCCACTGCCTCTTCGGCGTTCGAGTCGAACCAGAGAAACGGCGTAATACGGGGAAAGTTTTGGAGAGCACTCATTCGAACCCCCTGGCCTTCTGCATGTGACATCCTCTCAGGCCCATCGAAAAGCCGCGCCCGCCTTGAGGCGCGGCCATTGGCCCGTTGCTCATTGTAAACACGGATTGCTTGCGGGGCGCAACTGTGACATATTTCATTCTTTCAGGGCCAAGAAATCCACAAGGAAGAACACGGCGATGAAGCTACGCACCTATCTCAACTATGGCGGCAACTGCGAGCAGGCTTTCCGTTTCTACGAACAGCATCTCGGCGGGAAGATCACGATGCTGATGACCCATGGCGAACAGCCGGACACCACCAAGGTACCGCCCGAATGGCAGAAGGCCATCCTGCATGCGCGCATGATCATTGGAGATACCGAACTTCTGGCGGCCGATGTTCCGCCGGAGCGGTTCCAGCCGATGCGCAGCGCTTATCTTTCACTCTCCGTCAACAGCATAGATGAGGCGGAGCGGATTCATGCTCTGCTCTCTGACGGCGGTCAAATTTTCATGCCGATGCAGGAGACGTTTTTTGCTTTCCGCTTTAGCATGCTCCGGGACAAGTTCGGCACGTCCTGGATGATCATCCACGAACGCCCCATGCCCGACAACGCGTGAGGACAGGTTGTGGATAATGAAGCCGGGCGGAGATGCAGAAGAAAATAAAAAGGCAGCGGTGTTTAGGTATATGTCCACAAGTCCTCGCTAAGAAAACAAGAAATCCCGTCATTCGATACAGACGAGTCATGCTGAAAACAGAATAGCTCAGCGTTACGAGCTCGCGAATGCGGCCCCCAGCCGCACTACTTTGCGGTACCCCTAAATGACCTCCCGTGTACGCAGGGGGCAGGGTTATAATCCCCCGATCACTGGTGGTGCGTATGAAAAATATGTTTACCCTAGCGCCAACCTTTAGGTCGGCACATGCGGGGCTAAAGCCCGGTGCTACAACAAACTGGTGCATGCCATATAAGTAACAGTATTTACGAAGCGCAACACTAGTGTCCTGAGTCAGAAGTTCGTTACATAGAGCATCATGGTGGTTGGGGAAATTTCCAAGCCCCGTCAGGGGCGATATCATTTAGCCCATGGCGTGAGCCATGGGATTCGGACCCTCTCCCCCCCTCAGTCCCCCTCTCCCGCCTGGGCGGGAGAGGGGGGAGGGGGTAAGGGCGGACGTTCTGACCCACGGCTTGCGCCGTGGGCTACATTATGTCGCCCACTACGTGGGCTGATTTTGCCAACGAACTTCTGACTCAGGACACCAGTGATCGGGGGGCCCTTCGATGAAGAGATTGATGGATAGCATGATTTGGGTTCGGGAGGATTTCAAAACAATGATGCCGAACAGCAATCGTTTTCCAACGCGGCGTGAGCAACCCCATCGCTTATTCCCTTTGGTTCTGATCTTCCTAGCCGGTCTAACCGCCTTAATGGGTTGGCCCGGACGTGCCAGCGGGCAGCTTTCGCCCCAGCTAACCGAAATGTTGCATCGCGCCTTTGTCGCCAACGAATTCGACGCCAAGCCGTTCGGGCCGGCGCGGTGGTTAAGAGAAGGCGAATCCTACACGACGCTTGAGGCGTCGGCAGAGATCCCAGGCGCCAAGGATATCGTGAAATATGACACGGCCACCGGCGCCCGGGAGTTGCTGGTCCCCGCAACAAAGCTCAGGCCGCCGGGAGCGAAAGCGCCACTCGCCATTGATGACTATTCCTGGTCAAAGGATATGAAGCGCCTTTTGATTTTTACCAACACTCGCCGCGTATGGCGGGTGAACACTCGGGGAGATTATTGGGTGCTCGACCTGGCGACCACGAGATTGCAGCGGCTGGGAGGCCATGCCGCTCCCTCTTCCCTCATGTTTGCCAAATTCTCACCGGATGGGTCAAAGGTCGCTTATGTCCGCGACCAGAATATTTATGCGGAAGACCTCGCGCGAGGGTCCATTGTCCAGCTCACACAAAATGGCTCACCCACTTTGGCAAACGGGACTACGGATTGGGTCTACGAGGAGGAGTTTTATATCCGGGACGGATTCCTTTGGAGCCCGGACGGGCAGAGTGTGGCTTACTGGCAGATTGATTCGTCCGGCGAAAGTGACTTTCCCCTGATCTATGACACAGGCGGCCCTTACGACATCGTGACCCAAATTCCTTATCCTAAATTTGGCGTATACCCTCAGGTCAAACATATTCCTTATCCGCAGCCGGGAACCACGAATCCCGCTGCCCGAATTGGCGTGGTTAAGGCATCAGGAGGGGCTACCAGGTGGATGGATGTGCCCGGAGACCCTCGCGACAACTACGTTCCCTATCTCGCCTGGGCGAGGAGTTCCAGGGAGCTCGTCTTGCAACACATGAATCGCCTCCAAAACACCGACGATGTGCTGCTGGCAGATGCCCAAACCGGTTTGGTGGTTCAAGTCTATCGTGAGCACGATGATGCTTGGGTTGACCTCGTGGACGATTTGCGCTGGGTTCACAAAGGGAAAGACTTCCTTTGGGTGAGCGAAAAGGACGGTTGGCGCCATGTGTACCTGGTCTCGCGGGATGGAAAGCAGTCACGGCTCATGACGCCCGGCCAGTTTGATGTGATGCACTTAGAGGGGGTCGATCGGCAAGAGACCTGGGCATACTATATTGCTTCGCCCCACAACGCCGCCCAGCGCTACCTCTACCGCAGCCGCCTGGACGGAACCGGTGAGGAGGAGCGAGTGACGCCCGCCAATCTGGCCGGAACTCATTCCTATCAGTTTTCTCCCGATTTTAACTGGGCGATCCACACCTATTCGACTATAGATTTACCGCCTGTCACGGACCTCGTCACGCTTCCCGGCCACGAGGTGAAGCGGGTCCTGGAGGACAATCAACCGTTGCGGTCAAAGATCGCGCAACTTTTCGACCCGCCGACGGAATTCCTCACGGTCGATATAGGTGGGGGCGTGACTCTCGACGGCTGGATGATCAAACCCAAGGGATTCGACCCTGCGAAAAAATATCCTATCCTCATTTATGTTTACGGGGAGCCTGCGGGGCAGACGGTGCTCGATCAATGGCCGGAGGAGCGAGGGCTATTCCATCGCCTCATTGCCGACCAGGGTTACATTGTCGCCAGCGTGGACAATCGAGGCACTCCCGCACCCAAGGGGCGAGCCTGGCGCAAGATCATCTACGGCGCGGTGGGAGTCCTCTCTTCCCAGGAACAAGCGGCGGCACTGCTCGCCCTGGAGAAAACTCGTCCTTACATCGACGGAAACCGTACGGCCGTGTGGGGTTGGAGTGGTGGGGGCACGAACACGCTGAACCTGATGTTCCGCAAACCCGAAGTTTACAAAGTGGGAATGTCCGTCGCCCCGGTCCCCGATCAGAGGCTGTACGATACCATTTACCAGGAACGGTACATGGGCCTGCCACAACAGAACGCACAGGGCTATCGGGAAGGCTCTGCCATCAACTTCGCAGAAGGCTTAAAGGGGCATCTGCTGCTCGTTCATGGATCGGGCGACGACAATGTGCATTTCCAGGGCAGCGAACTGCTGATTAACCGGTTGGTCGAACTGGGCAAGCCATTTGACATGATGGATTATCCCGGCCGGACGCATAGCCTCTCAGAAGGAAAGGACACTCACTACCATCTTTACAGCCTGCTCATTCGTTATTTGGAGGAACACCTGCCACCCGGGCCCGAATCGGCACAATGATCAGAGTCCAAGCACATAGAGTTATCCGTAAGCGGACGGATAACTCCCCTCACACCGAAGGCCGCCGCGCCGCCACCATCACGGCACGGTTGAAAAGCCGCAAGGCTGGAGAGCGAGCCTTGCGCTACATCAAACCGCGCGATGCGGGATCTTGCTTCCCGCCGCGTCGCGAGCTTTCCAGGCGTTGGAGACGTCGCCCATGACGACTAAAACGTCGCCGCTCGCCATCACCGTGTCGTTGCGGGGATTGAATTGCATGTCTCCGGCGGGCTTGCGAATGGCCAAAGCTAGAAGCTCATAGCGCCCGTGCAGGTCCATTTCCCTTAGCTTCTTCCCAACCCAGGGCGAGCCATCAAGAACGGCGATTTCCTCCACGCGCATGGTGCCGGATTGCTCCCGCAGCATCGTGTCCAAAAAGCTGACCACGGAGGGCCGGATCAGTTCCGAAGCCAGCCGCATGCCGCCGATCATATTGGGAGAAATTGCGGCGTTGGCGCCGTGACGCAGGAGCTTCTCCACCATGCCGGCCTCGGCACACCGCGCCACGATGCGGAGATTGGGATTCAATTGCCGCGCCGTCACCGTCGTCAGCAGGTTGTCCTTGTCCTCCGGCAGGACGGAAGCCAGGCCGCGTGCCGTCTGGATCCGCGCGGCCGTCAAAACTCCCTCGTCCCCGCCGTCCCCTTTTAGGACCGGAACCTCGCCGAGCTTGCTGATTCTTCCCAGGCGTTCCTCCTCGTGATCGATGACCACAAAGACGTTGCCGGTCTTCAGCAGCTCTTTGACCAGGTAGGTGCCGGTTTCACCCGCGCCGCAGATAATGAGGTGGTCGTGCATGTCCCGGATCAGTTTCTCCATCTTGCGTCTCCGAAAAATGTGGTTAAGTTCACCTTCCACAATGAAGGCGGTCGAGGCGGAAAAAGCGTAGAGCATTATGCCGATGCCGATGAGGATGAAGAAGATGTTGAAAAGCCGCAGCGCCGGGTTGGTTTGGGTATTGACGATTTCACTGTAGCCCACCGTCGAGATCGTGACCACGGCCATGTAAAAAGCGTCCAGCAGCGTGACTTGCGGCCCGCCAAACCACATGTAAACCGCCACGGCCGAGAGCACCACCACGACGAGCAGCAACAGCGAGAGCACCAATTGTCTTCGCAGAGTCACAAACCCCTCTCGGCAAGGGCTGGCGCACCGGATGCGCCTGCCCCCAGTTGGACGCTATCTTAGCACAGGCAGGCAAAGGCCAACGCTTCTGGATGCTGTCCTAATTTCGGATGTAGCGCGGGCTTCCAGCCGGAATTACCGCCAAGATGGCGGCGCTGCACTGTCCAGCCAATTATTGGACACCACATTAGGTGCGGGGCAGGGATTCCGGACACGGACCTGGGATTTGAGGACTGGGGCGCAATGCGGATCTCAAATTTGAAATGGCAGATTTAAAATGGCAAACGACGGGGCTACATTCGAAAGTCTCAAATCACGAATCTCCAAGCACGCAATCATCCGATGACGCGATGAACCGATGCCCGCTCCCCGCCTTGTGCCTGTCTCGACAGGCCGGGACTCGCGAAAGAAGCTCGCCGCCTTCTGCCTACGGCCTTCTGCCCTAAGGCGGCGTGATGCGCTCCAGGCCGTCCAGATAGGGGCGCAGGGCGGTGGGGACGATGACGGAGCCGTCGGCCTGCTGGTAGTTTTCGATGACCGCCAGCCAGGTACGGCCCACGGCAAGGCCGCTGCCGTTCAGCGTGTGCAGCAACTCCGTCTTGCCGGACTTGCCGCGCCGGAAGCGCAGGTTGGCGCGGCGCGCCTGGAAGGCCTCAAAGTTCGAGCAAGATGAGATCTCCTTATACTCGCGCGCGGCGGGCAGCCAGACCTCCAGGTCGTAGGTCTTGGCCGAGCTGAACCCCAGGTCGCCCGTGCAAAGCGTGATGACCCGGTAGGGCAGTTCCAACCGCTGGAGAATTTCCTCCGCGTCGTGCGTCAAGCGCTCAAGCTCGTCGTAGGAGTTTTCCGGGAGCGAAAACTTGACCAGTTCCACCTTCTGGAATTGGTGTTGGCGGATGATGCCGCGCGTGTCTTTGCCGTAGGAGCCGGCCTCGCTGCGGAAGCAGGCCGTCCAGGCGCAATGCTTCACCGGAAGCTTTTCGGCCTCCAGCACCTCGTCACGGTAAAGATTGGTCACGGGGACTTCCGCCGTGGGGATCAGCCAGTAATCCGTGCCTTCCAGATGGAAGAGGTCCTCCTTGAACTTGGGCAACTGGCCGGTGCCGAAAAGGCTGGCGGAGTTCACTACGAACGGCGGCAGTATTTCCGTGTAACCATGCTCGCGGGTGTGCATATCCAGCATGAAGTTGGCGAGCGCCCGCTCCAGCCTGGCGCCTACTCCCGAGTACACGGCAAAGCGCGCGCCGGTAATCTTGGTGGCGCGTTCGAAATCCAGAATGCCCAGAGCCGGACCCAGATCCCAGTGCGCCTGGGGTTCGAAATCGAACTGGCGGGGCTGCCCCCAGCGGCGGACCTCCCGGTTGTCCGCGGAGCTGTGTCCCACGGGCACGCTCGCGTGCGGAACGTTGGGAACGACGCGCAGCGTCTCGCGCAGCGCCTCGTCACTGGCCTTGGCTTGCTCATCCAGTTCCTGAATCTCATTGCTGAGGGGCTTCATCTCCGCGATCAGGGCGGAGGCATCAAGCTTTTGTTTTTTGAGCGAGGCGATCTCATCGGAGACTTTGTTGCGCCGTGCCTTGCGCCCCTCGACCTCCATCAGCAAGCGGCGTCGCTCGCGATCGAGCGATTCAAAATCCTGCAGCACGTCGGCAAGCCCGCGCTCGCGCATTTTCTGTTTGACCAGCTCCAGGTTGTCGCGCACAAAACTCAGATCGAGCATTGGGGAGTTCACTCCTCGGCTCGGTGCGAGCCGCAAAATTCGTGGCCAGAATCAAGAACAGCCAATCTAAACCACTCGCCCAAGTCTGTCAAACTCATGGGAATTTCATGCTCCCAAGGCCTGCTGGCATGCCCTCCGGAGAACGCAATGTCCACTATAAGCAGAGGCTAGAGCCGGGGAAGGCCGGATTTACGCGGAGTGGTGGGAAGCTGAGGGCTACGCGAAGACTGGAGCTGAAATGCTTCATCATTGTGCAAAAATCCTTCCACGAATCCTTGCCCGTGTCAAAAGGTTTTTGCTTCGGGCCTAGCCCCGGCTGCGGCCTTTTACGGGCTGCAACTCGTTGTAAACAAAGAGGCATAATTAATATTTATCATCGGACCCGCGAAAATCGCGGCTGCTATGGATTTTCTGTCTGTGGTAAATGCGGACACCTTTTCCACAAAGATTTCCACAAGCAACCTTCCCCTCGAATAAGCAATGACTTAACGCTCTCGCACGGCTTCTACTGTCGTGGATCTCAGCATTTCCCGCACCGACTCAGGCACCCGCGCCCGCACCAAAACCTTCCCCTCTTCGTAGTGGGTGGAAACCACGGTTCCTGCTCGATGCAAAAATGCCAAGTGTTTTCCGTCACTCGAAGAAAGCTCAAAATCTGCTTCCACCATGGGGTCAGCAGCGAGCGCGTCGGCAATTTGCCGGCGTAAATTCTCCAAGCCTTCCCCGGTCTTGGCGGAAACTGCGACGCTGCGATCTGCCGTGGTGAACTTACGCTGGTCTCCTGGGGCAAGCAGATCCACTTTGTTCCAAACGTGCAGCCGCGGGGTAGCGGCAACGCCCAAATCTTCCAGTAAGGCTTCCACGGCAGCGTCTTGCGCGGAGCATTGCGGGTCGGAAGCGTCCGTAACTTGCAGCAGCAGGCGGGCTTCCTCCAACTCCTCGAGCGTAGCACGGAAGGCCGCCACCAGGTGGGGCGGCAGTTTGCGAATGAAGCCGACGGTATCGGAAAGCAGCGCCGTGCGATGAGAGTCAAGCGGCAGCGCGCGGACGGTAGGGTCGAGGGTAGCGAACATGCGCGCGGAAGTGACTACCCCCGCGGAGGTCAGAGCGTTAAACAGCGTGGACTTGCCGGCGTTGGTGTAACCCACCAGCGCCACAGTATGAAGATTCTGGTCGCGCCGATGGGCGCGATGCAGGGCACGCTGCGAACGGACGCGCTCAATGCCTTCAGTCAGAATCCGGATGCGGCGCCGGATGCGGCGCCGATCATATTCCAACTGCTGTTCGCCGGGACCGCGCGTGCCAATGCCGCCGCCCAATCGCGAAAGCACCGTTCCGTGCCCGGAAAGTCGAGGCAGCAGATAGTTCAATTGCGCCAGTTCCACCTGGAGTTGCCCTTCGCGGCTGCGAGCCCGGCGGGCGAAGATATCAAGGATGATTTGGGTGCGGTCAATGACCTTCAGGTCCAGGGATTTCTCGAGATTGCGGAGCTGCGTGGGAGTGAGGTCGTGGTCGAAGATCACCAGGTCCGCACCCGCGGCGCGCGCCTGGGTGCGAACCTCGTGTACCTTGCCGCGTCCCAGCAGCGTGGCCGGGTCGGGCTCCGGAGAGCGTTGCAGCGCCGTTCCCACCACGCGGGCTCCGGCGCTGGCGGTAAGTTCCTTCAGTTCCCGCAGAGAATCTTCCGCGTCGGCGATGCCCACCGTCACGCCATCGCGGCGAGTGGATTCCCAACCGGCCAGAAATGCTTTCTCCAAGACTTGCAAGCGTCGAATGCTCTTATCCCTCCGGGGTTGCGGGGGCCGCCGCCGTGGGTATAGCACGGGGCAGCACGACCGTGGCGATAGCGTGCTTGAAGACCATCTGCTCCTGATGGTTGCTTTCCAGAATGAGGGAGTACTTGTCAAAACTGCGAATGCGTCCGGTCAACTTGACCCCGCTCAAAAGGTAAACCGTCACCAGGAGTTTTTCCTTGCGGGCGGAATTCAAAAAGCCGTCCTGAATGTTCTGCGGTTGCTTATCCATGTTTTTCTCTCTCTTTTTATCCTTCGATTTTCCAGGGTCGCCCTGACGTGGACATTACCGTACCGGCTGCAACCGCAGGCGAAGGCAAGTGCCCCTTCCCCAGCGGTGACCGGCATCCGGCCCAGGGTCTCCATAATGCGACTTTGAACGTGCGGGTCGTCGCCGAACCCTTCGAACCAGATAATGTCTGCCTCACGCCGGAACCAAGTCAACTGGCGCTTGGCATAATGCCGCGTGGCCGCTTGCGTCGCGCTCACGGCTTCTTCCCGGCTCGCCTTTCCTTCCAAGACTAGCACACGCTTGCCGGTAGCCCAAAGCGCCCAAGAGGTTTGATGCGCGCCGCGTCGGGATGGTGAAGCAGGGCTTGCGTTTCTCTCGATCAGGCCCGCCGCGAACATGCGTTCCACCCGCCGGTTAATGCGGTCATAAAGCTCGTGCGCGGGGCGGGTTCAGGCCGAGTTTGACAACGCGATATCCCTGCAGTCCTGCTCGGCCGCGCGCGTGCATCGCTGAAAGCGGCTGCTTGGCGAGGATACAGACCTCCAGGGCGCGAATCAACTTTTGTGTGTCGCGAGGTTGGATGCGGGCGGCCGCCGCTGCGTCCAGACGAGCCAACAAGCGATGCAGAAATTCCCGGCCGCGGCGCTCCGCCATGCTCGCAAGCGCTCGCGCAAAGCCTCGGAACGAACCGGCCCCTCAAAAAGTCCCACCAACAATGCTCGCAAGTAAAGCCCCGTTCCCCCCGCGAAGATGGGCAGCTTGGCGCGGCCGCGCAAGTCCGCCAAAACTTTCAACGCCTCGCGGCGGTAGTCTCCCGCGGTGAAAATGTCGGACGGTTCCAGGCAATCCAGCAGATGGTGCGCAACGCCGCGCCGCTCGGCGGGAGGCAATTTCCCCGAACCCACGTCGAAGCCGCGATACAACTGCACGGAATCGTAATTCACCACTTCGCCGTTCAAGCCGCTCCGCCAGCGCCAGGGCCAGCGCCGACTTGCCGGCGGCGGTGGGGCCCACGATCGCAATCAAGGGATAATTACCCACGCTTGGATTCACCTGGACAGATGCGCTGATCCTTCCCACCACCGCCGTTGCCGTGTGAGCGACGGCGGACGCTCGAAATTGCCCGCACTTTCCCCGAGACCTATCGGGGCCGTGCACTCTTGAGAAATCGAACTGGCGTGACGTTTCCCCTCATCACCAAGAGAGATGCGCTCACCTGCTTCGCCGGTGAAATGGAATGTCAAGGCGAAATTCTAACACAACCCGACATCCTTTTTGTCAGTCCGGTGCCGTCCCAAACTTTGAGGCTATCTATTCCGCTTTTGTGTCGCAGAGCATCATTTTGTCATCGGGCATGCGCGGAGGAGCCTCAAAAAGTTCAACGGCATTGGTCCCGCCGCCAGGACTCGAATCCAGTTTATACTCTTATTTGGAGCTTCAGGGTTTAGAAGACCTCTCGTGCGCCGTATACCACGCCGGGATCTACGGATTGAAAATATTGAGATCGAGGCTACCGGATGCGGGGCATATTCAAAAAGGATAATAACACATCGAGTCGATCGCCACGCCGATGGTGCCCAAGCGAGGGCGATGGCTGGCTCCGTCGTGCCGGCCTCTCGTAAGACATGGTTGCCGGACGGAATGCAACTGCGGCGTCGAGGGGGCCACGAGCGTCTGCCCAGCGCGGCGTGCCGGCTGCGCACGGCGTCCAAGCGGGAGTGCGCCTTGGCGGTTAGACCAGAGGCGCTCATAGCGCTTCCCAATCCCCCCGGACGCCCAACGCTGTCGAACGCACGGGTAAGGGTCCTCAATCCCTCATGGAACGCCGCACCTACTGAGATTCGCAAAATATAGTGACACCTCCGGTGTAGTGCTGGCATCTTGCCGGCTATGGTAGATGCCGCCGGGACGGCGGCGCTACGAAGAGTAAGCCGTCACTATATTGCGAACCTCAATAGGTGCTGTAACGCTGGTCAGGCACTGATCGACACGCCACTGTACGTGGACCCTGAAGACGCGCTCGAGCTTGCGTTGCCCTGCAAGAGCTGCTGCAACGAACTGAAGTCTGACTGGGCACTCGACAGATTGCCAGATTGTAAATCCTGACCCAACTGATCGAACAATTGGGAGACTTGACTCTCCTGACCTCCGCCAGAGCTGTGATGATGGTGGTGGTGCATCTGCGAAGCTTGGCTTTGGAAGTCCTGCTGAATGGTCGAATAGTCCTGTTGGGCAGCCGAGAGATTTCCGGCCTGCAGGTCTTGCGAGAGTTGATTGAAAGCCTGGGCAATCGGACTACTGCTTTGCGACGTAGACGTGGAATTGGCTTGTGGTAGATCACTCTGTAGCGTCACGAAATCGGATTGCGCCGCAGAGAGGTTGCCAGACGTCAGATCCTGGCCGAGTTGCTGGAACTCCTGCTGGAATTGTTGTAACTGACTGAACATACTGCTGGAGATGCTGGAAGTGGACATTTCTGTTCTCCCTGAGATCGAAGTGTCTCATCAAGAACTCCATCGACATCTTGCGGGTGCAACTTTAGAGGTGCTTGAATCGGAGATAAACACCACTAAAAGGATGACGCAAGTACCGTGCCAACTGCATACGAGACCAAGGTGGCGTCAATCCTCAACATTTGCCGGGACTTCGTTAACAAGTCCCAAAACGGGGTATGGTGGAGGTTCCCTCCGATTGGGCAACAATTGCCGAAGGCAAACGCTGTAAATCTTGCCCGCATGTATGAATTGGACAAGACCGATCCGATTTCCCGAGATGCGGCGGATAAGACTCCGTCCACTCATGTCATGGAGCGCCACTTCGTGAAGGTCCGATGACGCCCCCGACGAATGGCTTGCTTCGTCAACTTCGCCAGCGTTGACCGGATCATCTGCGCGATCTTCAACTGCTTAAACGAAAAGGGGGGTACCGCACGCTCCGGCATTCTCCCCAAGCAGTTTGAAACAACCAGTAAGCGGAGCGACACACACGCGCCTGTTCAATAGGGACAATACTTCACTGCCACAAGAAAAACGTCTGCCCCCAATCTTAACCCGCCCGTCATGATTCCCTCAATTGCCCTTAATGCGCAAAGGAGACACTGGCGACGGAGTAAAGCCATGGACTACATACCCAATGCCGCCGTCGCGATGGCGATAGGACTGCTCATCGTAATCTGGGTTTTCCTTATCCACATGATTTTGAGCCAGGCGCCCGACGCGCACCTGCAATTCTTTCTCGACCTCGCGGGCGCAATGGAAGAACGGCCTAAGAGTTCGTCACCGCGTGGTTCGTCGCCATGCTTACCCGATGGTCGCGCAATGGAAACCTCGCGGGCGACGGGTGGGAGCGCTGAAGACGAAACCAACCAGAGATTCTCGCAAAACGCCTGGCGGGAGGTACCGCTGCTGTTCGCTACCTCGTTACGTGGGCGGGGTTTGTAGAGCGGGTGCGCGAGCTCTGTTGGCAGCGGCAAGAGTGCAAATGCCGTTGGTCATCGCCACTTCCCGCAGCGGGAACGGTTGCTCCGAAATCAGCTTCGCCCGCGCGATATGTGCTAGCAGAATCGCCGGTTCTTGCAATAAGGGCTACGAACAGGGGAATGCGCGCTCTGGTCGAGCTGCGGCCAAGGCTCAGCTTGCGTCATTCGCCACCAAAACCGGGGGCGAGACGAACGTAGCATGGCGTTCTAATCCGGTCGAAAAGAGGAATGAGATTGATGGATACAAAAGAAGTGGCAGTAAGAGAGAAAGTTGGTGATACGGCTGGGCAAGTCTGGCAACTGCTCGATAAGGGCGGGCCTCAGACCCTGGCGCAACTGAAGAAGAAACTTAACGGCAGCAGCGAGCTCTTGAGTTTCGCTGTGGGGTGGCTGGCGCGCGAAGACAAGCTGGAGATTCTCATGGAAAAGAGATCCATCTTGCTGCGGTTGCAGTAGGAAACGAAATGCAGCCCCGCCGGCGACCTGGAAACCTGGCCGCACGGGGCGCCTCTCGGGAAGGGGGGGTTATGAAGGAAAAAATCAGGGCCCTGCTCGTTCGGGCTCGGCACGATCCGCTTGACGCTCTCCGCATGGCGTTGGAAGAACAGTCGATTGAAATTTTCACCGCCAAGAATTGCTTCGAAGCGGCTCTAGCGCTATGGTCGGACTGCCCACCTCATTTGGTGTTCACAGATGTTCAGCTTACCGATGGCAAATGGGCGGACGTTCTCACCCTCGCCACTAAGGCGTCTGAAGCAGTGAATGTCATCGTCGTGGCTCCGTTCGCGGATGTAAGTTTCTATGTGGAGGCGATTGAGCGGGGTGCCTTCGATTTCATTGTTCCTCCCCTCTCCGGTCCTGAACTCCTGCACGTGGTCCGCATTGCCGCAGAGAACGCCCTCAGCCGGCGTCGCAAGCAGGCAGGCGTATTGCCGCCGAGCCCCCTGGCGGCCGCCCCTCAGCCTGCGACCGCGGAAAGCGAACACGTGGTAGCTGGCGCCGAAGACTGAAAAGAACACTTGCCTGCAACCGTAAAGGCAGCGTTAGGGCAGTAGGCAGATGGCAGCAAACGGGAGGCGGGCAGCGTGGGAATGAAAAAGTTGCTGCCCTGATGGGCGTATCTTCATAAGCCATCGTGCACAGGACCTCTCACAATCTCTGAAGCCTCGTTGGTCCCCTCATTGGTCATAGATCCCGACTAACCCTTTCTTTGGGACTTTCGCGGGTTGATCCTGGATGGCGTTTGCCTTACGCTCAGGATTTAAGGAATCCTGGGATTTCGCTTGCGGCCGCTAGCGGTTCGAAGGGAGGGCGGGTGCTGAGGAAATCAGGGCTGACGCTTCTAACGGTCCTCATCGTTCTCTTTCTCGCTTCTTTCGCGTTACATCAGTTTTTGGTGATGGTCGGACGGACCTCTCATGCTGTCACCGAGATCGACATTGCGGGACGGCAAGTGGCGATATGGAAACCTTCGGGGACGGCTCCGCCTAGCGGCTACCCTGTCATCCTGTTTTCGCATGGCTTTATGGGTTGCGGCACGCAATCCGTCTTCCTGACCGATGCTTTGGCGTGAGCGGGGTATTTCGTCCTTGCTCCGAACCATCACGATGCGGGATGCGGCCCCGGTCACGAAGGGCGAATCTTTGAAAAACTTTCCATCATGCGGTCTGAGGAACCCTTCCACAGTCCTGACGCCTGGAGCGAAGCGACCTACCGCGATCGTGGTGTCGACCTGGAAGCCATCCTGGATACGATTCTTAAGGAAAAGTCATTCCAAGGTGTGCCACTTGATCCCAGCCGCATCGGCCTTGCCGGCCATTCGTTAGGTGGGTACACGGTTCTGGCTATGGCGGGAGCATGGCCCTCCTGGAAGGATCGGCGCGTGAAGGCCGTTTTGGGTGTGTCCCCCTATTGCGCACCTTTTATGAAGAAGGGGGACCTGGGACATCTCGACGTCCCAGTCATGTACCAAGGCGGGACCCTCGACATCGGATTTACGCCTTTCGTCCGGCGGCCCGGAGGCGCGTACGACCAGACCTCAGCTCCCAAGTATTTTATAGAGTTTGCCGGCGCCGGACACTTAGCCTGGACAAACCTGAACAAAGCCTATCAATCCCTTATTGATGACTATGCCCTTGCTTTCTTCGACCGGTATCTAAAGGGGCCAATTAGTCCTGACCCCTTGGCCCACCTCCTCGAACGCCCCTGGCCCAAAGACGTCATAGATCTTAAGTATGCTTTGAGATAAGCGAGTCGCATTGGTGTAGAAAGACTCGTGATTGCAGCGCCAAAATTAAGAATCCTTTTTCCCTCGCCCCCTATTCTCCAAGTTTCTTATCAAAGAACCGGGCCATAATGTCCAGGGCTTCCTTCGTCTCGGGCAAGTGATAGTCATACCAAAAGGCGTGGGGCAGCGCGTCAAACACCACGAGTTCGGCATCCACGCCAGCGCGCAGGAGAGCGCGATGCAGATCCGTAGTGCCGCTGAGGAGCATGTCGCGGGTGCTGGTAACCAACAGGGTTGGTGGAAATCCTTTTAGATCGGCAAAGATCGGCGACAGCACCGGGTCCTTGGGATCGGTCGAGCCGAAGTATTCAGAAGTGTCGGGCGTATTCGACGGAGGTTGGAGACGCCCGCCGAATCCCCGAACGGTATAGAGGGACTGGGAGTCGCCCGCCCGGCTCATGTCGCCGGTCCCGGAGAAGATGCCCAGGACGCCGGGAAGCGGCAGACCGTCGCGTCGCAGCCTGACGGCGACTTCTGCGGTAAGGATGGCACCCGCAGAGGTGCCGAACAACCCAATTTTTGCCGGTTTATGCGTCTTCAGCAGTTCCTTGTAAACCGCCTCCGTGTCGTCCACGGCGGCGGGAAACGGGAATTCCGGCGCCAGCCGGTAGTAAACCGATACTACAGTTGTGGCGGCGAGATAGGCGATGGGAACTCCCTCCACGAGCGAACCCGAATCGCTGTTGAACCCGCCGCCGTGCACGTTGATGAGTACCCGGTCTTGCTTGGCTGCTGGGATATTGAGCGGCTTAATGATGTCGCACCGTACGCCGCCCATTGTCTCCTCTTTGACGTCCACCGGATAACGCTCCCGTGCTTCCTGTGCCCGGCCAGTGCGGAAAATGTCGGTGGTCGAACGCCTTTGGGCGAGCGTGGGCTCCGGGCCGGAGGGCATCGGCAACGAGATGAACCTTTGCGCCTCCGGGCTGATCGTTTTCGGCACTGGGACCACGCGGGTGATATGTGCCGTACCGTCCGCATCGACCGTGCAAGTGTCGGTCTGTGGGACCGAAGTTGGCGTGGCAGGTTGATCCTGTGGCGCCGGCCATACCGGCGTGAATAGCAAGAGTACAGCGGGGATCGCGGCGATGAGGTTCCGCGCGTGCCGATGTCGAGTGATGATCATGAACTCCTCCTGGCCCTGATGGAAAGACCGATGGAAGCATGGAACCACACCAGGGATGGAAATGCAAAGGCCTTTTCGGTTGTGTCTCAGTTTGATATAGCGGCGAGTTTACCTCGCCGAAGAGCGGCGTAAAGCCGCCTCTACGGCAAACTGCGATGCCCCCGCCCATTCACATCGTTTGCACAACCGGCCTGCCGCTGCTAATTTTGCTCATGGCCTACCGGCCCCAGCCGCCGAAGTGGGTGATGTCGGGGGAGAGGAGTAGCCAGCCATGAAATGCACGCTAGCGGGATGCCCCGGGATCTATGAACAGCGGACGGTCGTGCCCACTGTCAAAAACCGGGGTAAGGTATTGGTGATCGACCACGTTCCCGCCGAGGTTTGCAACGTTTGTGGCGATGTCCTGCTCGCCCCCCAAACCGTGCGCCGCATCGAAGCCTTGCGCATAGCCAATCCCCCTCCCAGACGCAAGATCACCTTCCACGAGTTCGCCTGAACCTCGGCCAATTTATCGGGTCATCGGGAGATCGGGTCCTCGGGGCATCGAATGAATGGGCGAGCGGCGCAGTCAGACCTTGCCGCCCGTGGGAGATAATTCCCGGTTGGTATTACCATTAGGGAGCGCGGAGTTTGTGCAGTTCAAGCTCTGATGTGGCTCCAATTTTGATTTACGTCCACTTGTTGGTTAACATGTGGGTGCGATGCCGACGGAAGCACAAGAGGCCAAGACCCCGGTCTAATTGTCCAGTCCCCTTTATCCCTGCGCAATGGAGGCTTAATGTTCTTGTAACATTAATGCCGCAAAATTGACGGCTGCTAAGGACTTAAATCCAGGAATAACCGTGTCTTAATTCCGCCGTAACACACAATCCCCAAAATCACGGTGGAGGGATCAAAATGAAACTCAAAACTTCAATCACCAGCATCGCTTTAGGCGCAGTGTTGGTTGCCCTGGGGGTATGTGCGTTTGTTGAATCGCCCTCAGCAACTCCCGCGCCGACACCAACTCCCGCATTATTGATCAACGGGGCGGGTGCGACTTTTCCTTATCCCATTTATTCCAAGTGGTTTGACGAGTACCACAAGCTCCACCCCGATATGCAATTTAACTATCAATCAATCGGTTCGGGCGGGGGGATCCGGCAGATACTTGCCGGGACGGTAGATTTCGGGGCTTCGGATGGCCCCATGACAGACGACCAGCTTCATCAGGCCAAGACCAAGATCCTGCACTTTCCGACGGTCTTGGGCGCGGACGTTCCGACGTACAACATTCCGGGCATAAGCCAGGAACTCAACTTCACTCCGGAAGCGCTGGCCGGGATTTATCTGGGGAAGATCACCAAATGGAATGACCCGGCGATCGCTAGTTCCAACAAGGGCGTTAATCTGCCCGATACCGACATTGTCGTTGTGCACCGCTCCGACGGCAGTGGCACAACCTACATTTGGGTTGATTATCTCTCCAAGATCAGCGAGGAGTGGAAAACAAAGGTGGGGAAGAACACCTCCGTGAATTGGCCGGTAGGCTTGGGCGGCAAAGGCAACGAGGGCGTTTCAGGTCTCGTGAAGCAGACCCCTGGAGCTATCGGGTATGTTGAACTGATATACGCCATCCAGAACAGCATGCCCTATGGCAAGGTGCGAAATTCCTCTGGGGTTTTTGTGAAGGCAGATTTGGCTAGTGTCACCGCCGCCGCGGCAGGGGCGGCAAAATGGATGCCCGATGATTTTCGGGTTTCCATCACCAACGCGCCGGGGAAGGCAGCTTACCCCGTATCCAGTTTCACGTGGCTGTTAGTGCCAAGTAAGATTGACGACCCCACCAAGAAGAAAGCGATCGTCGATTTCCTTCGCTGGATGCTAGGCGACGGCCAGGGAATGGTGGAGGCTCTCAGCTACGCGAAGCTTCCCAAAGAGGTCGTGGCCAAGGAAACCAAAGCGATCTCACAGGTTAACTAGCGTGGCCATTATTCCAGTAGCGACTGACCGCGCGCGCCGTTCCCGGCGCGCGCGGCTGTTTCTTCAGAAGCTGCGGCACGGGGATGAGATCGCTCACCTCATTACCTTGCTGGCGGCGGCCAGCATTATTGTCGTGACGGTGATGGTGATCTACCAGCTCTATATCAATTCCGCTCTGCCCCGGCACAAGTTTGGGTTCGAATTCTTCACGGGCAGAACCTGGGATCCGGTCAGCGAGGACTTTGGTGCTTTACCGTTCATTTATGGCACGGTGGTTTCCTCGGTCCTGGCGCTATTGGTGGCGGTGCCGCTGGGGGTGGGCGCCGCCATCTTCCTTTCCGAACTCGCCCCCACGGGAATCTCCAACTCCCTGACCTTTGTCATCGAGCTTTTGGCGGCGGTTCCCAGCGTCATTTACGGTCTGCTGGGGATATTCGTTCTGGTTCCGGTATTGCGCAAAGTGGTGATGCCTTTTCTCAAGACCACTTTGGGATTCCTTCCTCTCTTCAAGGGTCCGATTTACGGCACCAGCATGCTGGCGGCGGGAGTCGTCCTGGCAATCATGATTGTCCCCTTCATCATCTCTGTTTCGCGGGAAGTCTTGCTGGCGGTGCCGGTGGAGCAGCGCGAAGCGGCGCTGGCACTCGGGGCCACCAAGTGGGAATCTACTTGGCAGGTGGTGGTGCCTTTCGCACGGGTGGGAATTATGGCCTCGGTCTTCCTTGCCTTGGCGCGTGCTCTGGGGGAAACCATGGCGGTGACCATGGTGATCGGCGGTGATCCCAAGATTAGCGCCTCGCTGTTTGCCCCCGGCTATTCGATTGCCGCCGTCATCGCCGACCAGTTCGCGGAAGCCACCGGCGACATGTTCGTGCAAGCCTTGATCGAGATGGGTCTGGTCCTGTTCTTGTTGACGATCCTGATCAACGGTCTGGCGCGCTTGGTAATTATTGCCACCACGCAAAAGGGAGCGACACAGGGATGAGCTTTCGCACCCTTTGGCGTAAATTCGTGAACGTGGTCATGCTTGGCCTCACCGGCGTGTGCGCGTTGTTCACGGTTACCGTCCTCTTTTTCATTCTGGGCTATCTGGTGTGGTATGGCGGCAAGTCGCTGAACTGGGCATTCTTCACCAACCTGCCCGCGCCGGTGGGTGAAACGGGCGGGGGGATGGGCAATGCCATTGTGGGCAGCGGCAAGCTTCTGCTGCTGGCTTCCCTGCTAGGCCTTCCTGTCGGCTTGCTGGGAGGAGTGTACCTGGCGGAATTCGGCGGCAGGACTTTTTCTTTCGTTGTGCGCTACACCACGGACTTGCTGAACGGCGTGCCGTCAATTGTCATGGGCATCTTCGCCTACACGATCATCGTGATTCCCATGAAACACTTCTCGACCTTTGCGGGCGGCTTGGCGTTAGGGGTGATGACGATCCCCATTGCCGTTCGCACCACGGAGGAGTCTCTGCGGGCGGTTCCGCTCGTGCTGCGGGAAGGTGCCTTGGCCTTGGGGGCGAGCAAGTGGAAGACCGTGGCGACGGTAGTGGTGCCGGCGGCCATGCGCGGAATCGTGACCGGCATCATGCTGACGCTGGCGCGGGTGGCCGGCGAAACCGCTCCCCTGATTTTCACCGCGTCGAGCAATCGCTTCTGGAGCTCGGGCTGGAATCAACCCATCGCCTCGTTGCCGGTGATGATTTATACCTACGCGGTTGGTCCCTACGACGATTGGCATCGGCAAGCCTGGGCAGCGGGGCTGGTTCTTTTGGGGTTGGTCCTGATCGCTAATATCGGGGCCCGTTTCGTGGTTTCCCGGGGAATATCTTTTCGCAGGGTGTGAGCCGTGACTTCTGCATCGAGTGTATCGACTATGGTCATGAAGACGTCGGAAGAATTCCGCCCCACCGAGCGTGCGGCAGGAACTGCAACTGCTTGGCCGGCCGACATCAAGATGCGCGCGACCGGGTTGGATTTCTATTATGGGGGAAAGCAGGCGCTCCACTCCATTGGCTTGCAGGTCCCCACCGGGCGCATTACCGCGCTTATTGGCCCTTCCGGCTGTGGCAAGACAACCTTTCTGCGTATTCTCAACCGTATGTACGAGACGGTGCCGCAGGCGCGCCCCGAGGGCGAAGTGCTGCTGGATGGCGAAGACATCTTTTCGCTGGACGTGGTGAGCCTGCGGCGAAGAGTGGGGATGGTGTTCCAAAAACCCAACCCGTTCCCCAAGTCCATCTTCGACAATATTGCCTACGGGTTGCGGATCAATGGGATGGGTGGTCAAGGCACTATGGCCGAAGCGGTGGAGAAAAGCCTGCGCCGGGCCGCGCTTTGGGAGGAGGTCAAAGACCAGCTCCATAAGTCCGCCTATGCGCTTTCGGGAGGCCAGCAACAGCGGCTGTGCATCGCTCGCGCCTTGGCGGTGGAACCGGAAGTTCTGCTGCTCGACGAGCCGTGCTCGGCCCTGGATCCGATTGCCACGGCGAAAATCGAAGAGTTGCTCTTCAACCTGAAAGATATCTGCACGATGGTCATTGTGACGCATAATATGCAGCAGGCGGCGCGCGCGGCCGACTACACGGGTTTCTTCCTGATGGGTCGCTTGATTGAGTTCAATAAAACGGCGATGATCTTCAAGACGCCCGCGCGGAAAGAGACCGAAGATTACATTACGGGTAGATTCGGGTAGAGACGTAGAATGGGGAGATCGGGTTGTCTGGCCATCGGGTCATTGAAAACACTGTCCGCCGTCAGTTGTCCGTGGTCCGTTGCAAGTCATGCGCGGAGAGCAAAGGCCGTAGCCACGGACAATGGACTACGGACAGCCTTTCAAAGACCCGATGACCAAATGACCCGATAATCAAAGGGAGGGATCCACCGTTGCGCCACTTCATTGAGGAACTGGACTACTTGCGAAGCCGCTTGCTTGAGATGAGCGCGTTGGTGGAGGACTCCGTTTACCGCAGCGTTCTCTCCCTCTCGGATAAGGATCCCCAGCAGGCACAGAAGGTTCTCCAAAATGAGGCGGAGATCAATCGCATGGAGATCGAGATTGATGATCTTGCCACCCGCCTCCTGGCGCTCCAGCAGCCGATGGCGACCGACCTGCGCCTTTTGACTTCCGCCATTAAGATCAATAACGACCTCGAACGAATGGGGGATCTGGCGGTCAACATCGTCGAGCGGGCTCTTTCCCTGATTAATGAGCCCCTGATGAAGCCCCTTATCGACATTCCGGCCATGGCCAGCCGCGTGCAGTCGATGATTCGCAAAAGCCTGGATGCCTTTGTGAAACGCGACGCGGAGCTTGCCCGCACCGTGCTGGTTTCTGACGACCCTGTCGACGAGTTACGCGATGCGATTTACGAGGAACTGATCAGTTACATGGAGCGCGACCCCAAGACGATTCGCCAGGGAATCAACCTCATGTTCGTGGCTCGCAACTTGGAACGGCTGGCCGACCACGCCACCAATATCGCCGAGGATGTTCTCTTCCTGGTCGAAGGCGTTGACGTCCGTCACCACGCTGAAATCCGGGAGTAAATCATCTGCCCCATCCAACCCTGGTACGAAATCGGCATCGAACCCAGCAGAGGTCTTTTGGCCAAAGGCAGATTTTGTCTTTGACTGCGCCGGCCTTTTGATGGTGAAATGATCCGTTGGGTATCGGCCGTCCGTTCTGATAGGGCGGCCGGTCAACGCTTGGGGGAAATAGGAATGAAGGCAAAGATCTTCGCATTACTGGTAGCCTGCTCGCTCATCGGCAGCATGATGGCGCCCCTCTTCGCGGAGGAAAATAATCCCAACGTCGACGAGATCACGGTCCCGGAAGGTACGGAATTCAAGCTTCAGTTGCACACAACCCTTAATTCCAACACGTCCAAAGCGGGCGACCGAATCATGTGTACATTAATTGACCCGGTGGCCGTCGAGGACCGCGATGTCCTTTCGAAGGGCGTGCGCATCGATGGCCACGTGGGCGAGTCCCACCCCGCAGGACGCAAGGGTAAGGGCGGTTTACTCACCATTGTTTTCGACACCGTGGAACTTCCCAATGGCCAAAAAGTGGCGATCTTGGGTTCATTGACCGAAGTGTTCTCCAGCGAAAGTGGCAGTGACCCTAACGTTGGGCCAGAAGGGGAACTGAAAGGCAAAGGCCCCAATCGCAAAGAGCAGGCTCTGCTCATCATGGCTCCCGCAGCCGTGGGAGCCGTAGGCGGGATTGGGACCGCAATCACCTTGGGAGCTGCAGGAATCCTGACGGCGGTCTTTCTCCCCAAGGGTAAACAGGCTTCCCTCGGTGCAGGCTCGCTGGTGGGTATGCGCCTGGATCGCGACGTTACCTTGGTAATTCCTTCCGCAGGAAGGTAGGAACCAAACTGCTTTACAACGAATCGGACTGAGCGGGAGTCTGTGCCTTCCGCCGGCAGTTTTCTTGCCCTGTGTTGGTTCAACCTAAAGGGGATCGCCCCTCCTTCCCCAATTTTTGCGGCTGACATATCGATTTCGGAATTTGTCTACCTGCCACCCAGCCACGTACTGCAAGGGGAATCATCGCTGCTTATTCATCACGGCAGTACGCAGAAGGCTGGATGCGGGAAATTTTTCGTAGCGGCCCACGCACCAACTCCTAAAACCTAGCGCATAGTATTGCGGTCAAGCAGCCTGGTGACTCAGCTTGGAGGCAGAGAAACGATCTGGGCTTCGTCAACGATCCGGAACAGGCCCGAACAGACCTTTGAGGTGCAAACGATCGGAGCGCCGCCGGAGAATTGGGCGGAAGTGATCAGGCCCGGCGACCCGCATAAGGGGCAAGCCAGCACGGCGACAAAATTGGGAGCGAAAGATTCCCTCAGGTGGGCGAAGTCGTCAAGAAACACAAGGTCGCCGGGGGCCATGTCCGAAAGCGAGGGCCGGTTGGACATATGCAGGTCAGTTGGAATCTGCTCAGCCCGACCGGAGCCGGGAACTCCCCGCACACTCTCTCGCGCTGTTTCGGCGCCCGGTTTCCTGGGCTTGTTGCTTCGCTTCGCCACTTGCCTTAAACCCTTCTTACCGCCAAGACGGGAACGTACAGAATAAGCACCCTGACGGCAGCCTTCCGCGCGGATTTCTCCCCACGCTAGAACCCTTTGGAGGGCGCCGGAATGGCGGGGCTTCAGCCCCCCGAAATCGCGGCTCCTTCCCTCTCTTCCTCCCCAGCCCCGCGCCGCCGCTTGCAGCCGCACGCGGCGTGGGGCTCGGAACACGGCAATAGCAATGAGGGCCTTGCAACGGCAGCGCTAAAGAGCCTGTATGAAAACTTCGATCTGTCGCTGCGGCTGCCACCACAGCTTGTGAGCTTACGCCAAGCCTTGCACCCGGTCCCGATGGGAATGTAATGCATTTCTAGCGTCAAGGGACGCTTTGGCACACACCCTAAAGCCCTGCCCTCCCAAACCCGTGGTGAGCAACCTCGGTTAGACCCACAGATGCTCAACGGCACACGGCCTACCAGTTTCCGTTCCCGACCTCACGCTCCAAACCCGCCGGCCGGATTGATCCGGTCTCATCTCGAACAAGGGCCAGACCGTATGCGCGTGGGCCGGAGCGGGTTCCATCCCGGAACTTTCGTGCCATTTCGGGAAACGGCACGGAAGCCCGAGTTTTCCGGGTAAAATAGCTGCAATTCTTCTAATCCTCCTCATCGCCAATCACCCATCTGCCACTGGCTTTAGATCGCTCCGGTGCAGTCTCAGATTCCACTCCGGACCCGGGCTCAACCACAGCATTCTGACTATCGACGCTTGGAGAGTGAGCAAGCCAGGAGGCGCATGAGCGCACAGCGCTCGCTGACCCTCTCGCGGCTCATTCTGCTTCCCTCATTCTCATCTATCGGCTGCGTTGGTTTTGAACTTGAGGAAGTATGCAACGATTTCGGGATCCGCACTGCATTCTGGCTGCGGCGTCTAACCCGTCGGCACCCTCCCATTTTGGAACGAGGTGACGAACCCAAATTGCCAGGTCAAGGCAGTTCGAAGAAAATTTCGCGCCCCATTCTTGCTCTTTGAGAGACAGCCGCACCATCCGTGTAGCCCGCCCCGCCCGACTTAAATTCTTCGACACCTCTCCCACCACACACCGAAAGGTATTTATAAGTATTTGATTACGTAAAGTTTACTCGGCAGCAACCCAACCCTGATAGAACCGGGCGTGCGTTTCCCGGATACTCTCTTTACAGGCTTTGTTCCACTCCCCTCGTTTTTTTCGGAGAGGCTAGTCTTGAAGCTATTTTTTGCACACCCGCCCCTCACGATTGGCCCATTCTTTGCAATTTCTAAGGACAGCGCAAGGACCCGGAGGAGCGAAGGCGGCGAACGGAGCGTGGAGCGGCAGGCTCCACGCCGCGGGTGAGGTGTTGCCTGCGACCGGCCGGAAGCAACCCCAAGGTCAGTTAGCGCTGGCCCTAAAGGCCATTCGATAGTGAGCGAGGTTCTCATGGCAACTCAATCGATTCCCACCTACGAGCAACTGAGCAGCGCAGCAGCGGCACCCGCCCTTCGCCGCCAGATGATTTCGCGTCGGCCCTTAATGCCTCCTAGAATCACTCCCGCCGCGCGGAGGGACGCGAAGCAGGCCCAAGAAATGCAGAAGCTGTTGGTCGAATTGCTTCCCTTGGTGAAGCGCGTGGCCTTCAAGATTCGGGAACACTTGCCCGCCCGTGTGGAAGTGGATGACCTGCTGGGCAACGGCGTGTTGGGGTTGGTTGATGCCGTCGCCAAGTTTGACACCAACAAGCGGGTAAAGTTGGAAAGCTACGCCCGCCACCGGGTTCGCGGAGGTATTCTGGACGGCCTGCGCAATGCCGACCCCGCTTCCCGCGATTTGCGTCGCAAGAACAAGAAAATCCAGAAGCTCTATCGCGAACTGGAGGTTAAGCTCGGCCGCCCGGTTGAGGACGAGGAAATCGCCGCGGCGCTGGGGATGGACCTGGCGCAGTGGCACCATACATTGAATGAAATCCAGAGCGTGGGATTCGACTTCGGCGCGCGCACTCTCACGGCGAGCCCGACCGCGAAGTCGTCAGCCGACGGGTTGAGCCGGCGCTTTTGGCCGACAACTCCGCTGATCCTTTCGATCTGTGCTACCGCCGCGAGCAGCACGAAATCCTTGGCCGCGCGCTTTCCCATCTGCGGGAGCGGGAGCGCCAAATCATTACCCTCTACTATCAGCAGGAACTGACCATGAAGCAGATTGCTGACCGCTTGAACGTGGACGAATCGCGCGTATCGCAGCTCCACTCGGCGGCCCTGGTGCGGTTGAAGGCGAACGTGGGTTCGCTCCTGCGCCCGCGTCCTGCCGCAACCACCGGAACCGCCATACTTTCGAAGGCCGTAGGCACCGGGGTGTAGCGGGGATTCCTCAGCAGGTGAAAAAGGGCCTAGCGTGGGATTAGCCTTACCTTTGCTTTCCACCTCACCCGCACGTGCTGTTTGTCTAGTCGCCTCGCGCATCGCAGGATTTCGCGCCAAGACGGGCGAGTGGCGCACATTGTCCTCCGCTTGCATCCACGTGACGCGGATGGTAGCCTCATCAAGGTGCTCCCGTCGGGTGGGCTCGGCGTTGGCTCCCCCGCCCGTGTTTGCGGTGCCGGGAGACGTTGGATTATTCGCACCGGCATGCGGCCCCGTTGAACCTATGAACCGCTATGAGAACCAGGTCTTCGAAAATCAGCACGTGGTTTTGGACGATGGCGTCTATGTTAA
Organism: uncultured Acidobacteriota bacterium; assembly: GCA_963825395.1. Taxonomy (GTDB): domain Bacteria; phylum Acidobacteriota; class Terriglobia; order UBA7540; family UBA7540; genus Bog-366. Next base: position 223,931 of record CAWGTQ010000037.1, read on the forward strand.
CTGCAAGTTCAAGAATTGCAGCTTGGAGTATTCGGGCGGGGACGTTTACGTTCAAAACTGCCAGGGAGAAGGTTGCCAGCTCGTCTGGCGGGGCGCCGCACAACGCACCGTCCTGCTTTTGCAAGGTCTCGGCCTGATGGTTCCACCCCCACCGCCGCCGGGCAACGAACCGCCCAGCCGGGTGCAGTGAACGAACCGTGCAATAGCGCCGGGACCTGACCGCTCGATCATAATTTGACTACCGCGAACGCAAGGATGGCTGTACCCACTGTAAGGTGCAACGCACGGCACAGCGCTTTTAGCAGGACAAAGCACTATAAAACCCTAATTACCCATTAAAGACTCTCTAAGCTCTTAGTGCTTTAATGGCAAGGGGTTACAGGAATTTCCCAGGGCAGGGGCGCGCTTTGGGTTCGGCCAAGAATTATCCCCCGAGGCAAATCCCTTGCCTTTTCTCCACCAAAACCTTTATATTCAAGCGTTTGAGGCGCGACAATTCCCCAAGCTGAGGACTTGATTTTGGCCAAGCCGAGCTCGCCGCACATTTACGTTAGTTTGGCAGCACCCACCTTAAGCGCCATGGAGGCTCTTGCCATCCGCGTGTCCGGCGTGCCTATCGGCTATGAGCTGCGCCTCGATTACCTCCAGGACTTTTCGCAATTTGAATCGCAGCTTCACCAGATGCTCATGCGCCTGCATTTTCCCCAGACCATTGCCACGTGCCGAATGGCAGCGGCGGGGGGCATGATGCGCGGGACGCTAGCCGATCAGGCGGCAATTCTCTCCGCCGCCGCGCGGGCGGGTTGCCAATGGGTTGACGTCGAAATCGAAACCGTGCAGAAGAGCGGCGTGGCGCTGCTCGAGGAACTCCGGCCGGCCAAGATCATTGTTTCCTACCACGACTTTCAAAAGACTCCTCCACTGGCTCCGGCTTATCGCCGCATGATGCGATTGCCGGTGCAGGTAGTGAAAATCGCCACGCAAGCGCGGGGCCTGCGCGACAACCTGCAAATTCGCCGCCTGCTGAAAGCCCATCGGCGGCGCAACCCGAAATTGGTGGCGCTGGCCATGGGCGCATCGGGGATCCCCTCACGGCTGCTCTCGCTGCGGTGGGGATCGGCGTTCACTTATGCTGCGCCGCTGAACCATTCCCCCGCTGCGGCGGGACAAATTTCTGCAGAAGTTATGCGCTCGGTCTACCGGGTGGAACGTCTTGACAGCCGCACGCAGCTTTACGGAGTGGTCGGTTCGCATGCTTCCATTTCCCTTTCGCCGGCCATGCAGAACGCGGCCTTTTTGGCCAAGCATGTAAACGCGGTTTTCCTGCCTTGCCAAGCCAGCCGGCTGGCGGATTTCCTCGCCTTCGCGCGCGGGGTCGAACTGCAAGGGTTTGCGGTGACCATGCCTTACAAGCGCGCCATCCTACGCGCGCTCGATTGGGTGGACCCGCTGGCGAATCGTATCGGCGCATGCAATACCGTGGCCTTGCAGCGTGGCCGCTGGTTGGGATGGAACACTGACGCCGCCGCCGTGGTGGAAGTTCTCACCAAGCGTTTGCGCCTGGCAGGCAGCCGCATTCTGATTCTCGGCGCGGGGGGCGCGGCGCGAGCGGCCGCCTATGCCGTGCGGGCGGAAGGCGCGGAGGTGATCATCGCTGCGCGGCGCGACTCGACGGCGCGAGCCTTGGCGCGCGGAGTGGCGGCTCAGGTGGTGCCCTGGGACAGCGCCGAAAGCCTGGAAGTTGACGCCGTCATCAACGCTACGCCCATGGGAATGTACCCGCATATCGACGGCGCTCCCATCGACTTGGCGCGGCTGCGCGTGCGAGTGGTCTTTGACATGGTTTATTTCCCCCTTGGCACGCGCTTCCTGAACGAAGCGCGCGGGCGTGGGCTCACGACGATTTCCGGCTTGGAAATGCTGGTGGCGCAGGGCGCGCGACAATTCGAAATCTGGACCGGCCTATCCGCACCCCGTGCGCTGATGGAACAAGCCGTCCGCTCGGCGCTGGACCACACGGGGGCAGGGTAGTTTTTCTGGACGTGCACCTTTAAAACGTAAAAGCAAGGCTAAAGGCAAAGTGCAAAATTCAAAAGTTATTAGTGAAGCAGAATTTGAAGAGCGAGCGCCACCGTAAAGTGGATAAAAGGCGAATGCCCGGTATTAGGGGCACATGCTAAGGACATACTTCGGTTTACCCGGGACGGTCAATTTGTCCGTCGCGCGCTCGGCATTCTTCTTAACTTATGCCTTTTGACTTGTTCTTAGTCCCATGACGAATTCCCTTCCCAATTTCGCGGAGTTTAAAAGGCTCGCGGGCCACGGCAATGTGGTGCCCGTTTATCGCACCATTGTTGCGGACCTGCTGAGTCCCGTTTCCGCGTTCCTCAATCTTTCGCCGCAGCATGGGCGCGAATCCAATTCGCATCCCTATAGTTTTTTGCTCGAGAGCGTGGAAGGCGGCGAGCGCGTAGCCCGCTACACGTTCTTCGGCGTTGACCCTTTTCAGATCGTTTCCTGCCGCGGCAACAGCATCACGGTCAGGCGCGGCGCGCAACGCCAAGAGGAGACGGGCAACGTCTTCGAATTTCTACGCCGCCTGGGCGCGCGTTACCATTCCGTGGTGATTCCCGCCCTTCCGCCCTTCACTGCCGGCGCGGTGGGATATCTCTCTTATGAAGCCGTGCGCATGTTGGAGCGCCTGCCCGCGCGCGTCCCCCCTGACGTCGATTTAGACGACGCGGTCTTTATGTATTTTGCCAACGTGCTGGCCTTTGACCACGTGCAGCACCGCCTTTTTCTGATCGCCAATGTGCTGACGGAAGAAGGAAAGGGAAGCTTGCGGGCCAAATACGATGCGGCGTGCCGTCACCTTGACCATCTGGAAAGCCGCTTGTGCCGGCCGCTCCGCCTGCCGCGAACCCGCCGGCCAAAGGGCGCGCTGCGCGTGCGTTCCAACATGCCGCGTCCGCGCTACGAGGCGATGGTCGAGCGCTCCAAGGAATACATCCGCGCCGGAGACATCTTCCAGGTAGTGCTTTCGCAGCGGATGGAAGTTTCCGTGCGCGTACCTGCCTTCGATGTTTACCGCGCACTGCGGGCTGTGAACCCCTCGCCCTACATGTATTATCTGCGCATGGGCGAATCCACCGTGCTCGGTTCCTCGCCGGAAATGCTGGTCAAGGTGGCGGGCCGCAATGTGGAGTACCGGCCGATCGCCGGCACGCGTCCGCGTGGTAAGTCGGAGGAGGAGGACAAGCGCCTGGAAGAAGAACTGCGCTCGGACTCGAAGGAGTGCGCCGAGCACATCATGCTGGTGGATCTTGGCAGAAATGACGTTGGCCGCGTGTCGGTGTTCTCCTCGGTGCGGCCAACGGACATTATGTTCGTCGAGCGCTATTCCCACGTCATGCACCTGGTGTCGCAGATCACCGGCCAACTGCGCCCCGACGCCGATAGTTATGCTGCCCTTGCCGCCTGCTTCCCCGCCGGCACGCTTACCGGTGCGCCCAAAGTCCGCGCCATGGAAATCATCGACGAGCTTGAACCCACCCGCCGCGGCCTCTATGGCGGCGCGGTGCTCTATCTCGACTTTTCCGGCAATCTCAACTCCTGCATTGTCATCCGCACAGTATTGATCAAAGATAAAATCGCCTACCTTCAGGCCGGTGCCGGTATCGTGGCCGACTCCGTCCCCGCGCGCGAATACGAAGAGTGCCAGAACAAGGCCCGCGCTGTCTTGCGCGCCTTCGAACTCGCCGAAAAAGGGCTATGACGCATCTGGAATCCGAAATATGAAATCCGCAATCTTACCGGCGGGTTTACCCCGCCATAATGTTTTCCTCGACCTTCTCCCAGGGGTCGTAGATCCGCCGCGGCGGGAGAAGGCAGACCGCGGCAGGCGCTCTCACCAGCCGTCGCGGGCCGGATGAGGGGTTCCTTCTCTGACCGCACGATAATTCTGAGCCCCAACGGGGCGCCCTACCTCAGCCCAAAGCAACGCCCTGGGACCGACGGAACAATTACGACCTCAAGCCCTGAAGCGGCGCCGTAATCAGAATCCATGACCATCCGCTTCCGCACTTCATTTCTGCTCAGAGAATTCTTCATCCTCGTCCTCCCACCTGCCGATAACGATACGGGGGAGTGTCGGGGGCACAGCGAGGGGGGAGGAAGGATCGTGACACAGCCACTCCTGGCTGTGTGAAAATGGCACAGGCATTGGCCGTGCATGAAAACGACACAGGCAAGAGTGCCTGTGTCACCACACCGTTCGCCAAAATAGGCTCATCGTACCGGAAAAACCGTCGATGAACGATGCGGGGGAGTGTCGGGGGCACTGCGAGGGGGGAGGAATGATCGTGACACAGCCACTCCTGGCTGTGTGAAAACGGCACAGGCATTGGCCGGGCATGAAAACGGCACAGGCAAGAGCGCCTGTGTCACCACACCGTTCGCCAAAATAGGCTCATCGTACCGGAAAAACCGTCGATGAACGATGCGGGGGAGTGCGGGGGGCACAGCGAGGGGGGGCGAGCGGCAGTCGAGCGGTAGTCGGCCTTTGGGTGTGTGCCGATTGTCGTCGGGCCGAACAGCGTTCGGCCTTACAAAGTTGTTCCTGCTAAAATCGCCCAAGGTGGTTCGGGAACGAGGCGCATCTGGAAACAATGGGAAGAAGCAGATGGTTGACGAGAAGAAAATTACCGACTTGGGCGAAAGAATTGCCAGTGAGTTCCAGCCGGAGCGGATCATCCTCTTTGGTTCTTACGCCTACGGGAAGCCGCGGCCGGATTCCGACGTGGACCTTCTGGTGGTGCTGCCTTTTGACGGCAAAGGCTTTCGCAAGTCCCTGGAAATCCTGAACCGCGTTGACCCGGATTTCTGCGTGGATATTGTGGCGCGCCGCCCGGATGATACCGCCCGCCGGTACGAGGAGGGCGACCCCCTGATCCGAGAGGCCCTGGACCGCGGCAAGGTGCTCTACGAAAAGCCGTAGGGGCACGCCATGGCGTGCCCAAGGGGCATGCCGTGGCATGCCCGTACAACCCCCGCGCCCCGCGGCATTTGGCCAACCGGTTCCCGGTTCTTTGGCCACCATGGTGGGGCAATTAAAACAGGCGGTGACTCGACGTGTCGAGTCGAGCCTTGCCGCCGAGGTAGCGGAATCGCCGCAATCGCACGCGTCGTACGGGCACGCCACGGCGTGCCCCTGGAGTTTCTACATTTTCACGCGTCGGCGGCGCGGGTGAGGGCGCGGTCAGTGAGTTGGAAGCCGAGGGATTGAGGGCATTCGGGGTGGTCGACCATTTCTTGGCGCAGGAGGGTGACCAGGTCGAGGCAGGAAGGGTGGTGGGCCTTGCGACGCCAGCGGGGCAGAGGCTGATAAGTGGCGCCGCGTTCGGTGCCGAAGGCTTGGAGAGCGGCCAGGAGCAGTGCGCTATAGGCGGCCACCACCAGGGCGGGCTGTTTGGGCACCGCGTCGAGGTTCCACAACTGAGCTTGTCCCACCCCCAAGGTCTCCTTCTCGTCGCGGTGGTTGACTTCGATCTGCCAGCGATCGAAGTAGATTTGCAGCAACGGGGGGGCGGAGTGGCGCAGGTCGGTGGAGAGCAGGTAGACCGGTTGGCGGTAGTAGAGCTTGCTGCTTTTGCGTTTGCGATAGGGGGTGGGAGCCACGACGAAGAGGCGCAGGGGGATCTGGCCGGCGCCGGTCCGCCAGTAGACTTGCCTCACCTCTTTATACCGGATGCGGCGGCGCTTGCCTCCATAGAATAACTTGGTTTGCTGCCAGGGGCGGGATTCGTCCTGCCGGACCTGTTCGGGGGTGAAGGGGGAGGGGGCGTAAAAGCGCCGCGAAGGCGGGGCAGCGCGAAAACAAAGGCGAGCATCCTTGCGGGCGCGGGCGATCAGCTCGGTACGGTCGCGGAGAGCGCGGAAACAGGTGCGGTTGCAGAAGCTGCCGTCGAGAGCCAGCACCAGCACCTTGCGGGCTCCTCCGGCTTGGTCCAGCGCCTGGCGCAAGGGGGCCACGCTCTCGACAAAACGCTGCGAGAGGTTATGCCGCTTGCTCATCTTTTTATATTCCTGCCAAGCTTCCGCACTGGCCTTGCGGGAAGGCTTCTTCAGGGGCGCCGCCTCGGCAAAGCGCACCGGCAGAGCGCGACAACTAACGTTGCCCTGGCGATGCAGGGGCAGCAGCAGAGACGCTTGCAGAAAGCGCAAGCCGCGCATGAGGTTGACGTGAAAGGGGGGCGAGAGGGGATCGCGATGATAGCGCGCCTGGGGAATGGCGCGGCCGGTCTTGCGCAGGCGAGTGTCGTCGACGGCCACGCCCACCAGGCGGCCGGGACAATAGGGCAGGGCGCGCCGCCACACGCCCGCAAACAAGGTCTGTGGTTCCCAGCGACAACGCGAGTGGAGAAAGTACTCGCTCGACCAACTGCGTTGCTGGCGGCCCTGGGTCCAGAGGATGCGCGACAGACAGCGTCGGCCCACGCAGAGCAAAGAGCCCAGGGCTTGGCGGGTGGCGCGACGCAGGGTGCGGCGCTGCGGGAAACTGGCGTGCCAGTCGGCCACGATCTCGGACCAGGCGGCGAAGAGCGTCATCGGACCTCCGGGCGCAAGGCGAAAGTGTTCTTGCCGGTGCGCAGAAAGCGATCGCCGCGGGCGACCTTCTTGCTCAAGGAAGAAACCAGGCTCTCGCGGTCGACGGGGACGTGGAAGGTGGAGTGGATGCGCTGGAGGAGCTCGGAGACGTGCAAGGGGGCGCGGGCCTTCTTGAGTATGTCGAAAGCCATGTCCACTTGGGACAGACTTGCGCGGGGGCGCGGCGTGGCGGGCACTTCTGCCCCGCCGCGGAGACGGCGAACGGCCCGCAGTTGGGCTTCAAGAGAGGCCTCAAATATCGAAAGAATGGAATCCTTGAGATCGTCGGGCAAGATCACCTCCAGAGCGGCAGCTCAGGAGGAAGATAGCGGAAATAAGGTCGGTCTGTCAATAGAAATCTTACTGTGCCAGACCTAAATGTAGAAACTCCAGTCCTCCTCCGCGCCGCCTGGAAGGCATAGCCTTCCAGGCGGCGCGGAGGAGGTTCATTAGTGGACTCCCGCAACGGAAAGGCGCAGCCTTTCCGCACAGCAAGCGGCGCAGCCGCACGTCGCTCCTCGGCAACGGGGGCGTAATTTGGACAAGCCTAGGCGTCACGGGCTGCAAAAAGAGTTCCAGAAAGGGCGCCGAATCTCAGCGTTGCAATTCGGCCCGCGCCTGCTCGAGGCGATCCAAGACTGCTGTGAGCCGGGCCGGGTAGTTGGTGATAAGGCCGTCCACGCCGTCCAGAACCTTGCCCCGCATGTGCAGCGGGTAATTGACCGTCCAGGGGATGACTTGCAACCCGGCGCGGTGGGCGCGGCGGATGAGCCCCCGCGAAGCGATCGCCCAGTAGGGCAGCAGCGCCTCCGCGCCCAGCGCCAGAGCACGGTGAACGGGCCGCAGACGGCCGGAGAAATCCAGCCCGAGACGCGCTTGCTCGCTCACTTCTCTTGCCTGCTGAAGCGTCGGCAGGTCGAAGGAGACGACCCGCACCAAATGCCAAAGGTCGGAGCGCTCGATTTCCCGAAGGATCCGTGCCGCCGCGCCCGGCCGGTAGTCTTTGATTTCGACAAAGGCCAGGCACTGCCGGACTTTGACCCATTGGAGAATTTCCGCCATCAAGGGAATGCGCGCTCCCGCGTAACGTTCGCGGGCGCGGAGACGATGACGGCGGTTGAACCAAGACCCTGCATCCAGGCGGCGCAACACGCTTGCCCGATGTTCCCACACCCAGCCGCTCCCGGAAGTGGTGCGGTGCAGGCGGGCGTCGTGAATGACCATCGGAACGCCGTCGGAGGAGAGTTGAACGTCGAATTCAATTCCGTCAATGCCTTGGCGCCAGGCTCGTTCAAACGAAGCCAGGGTGTTCTCCGGCGCTTCGCCTGCCGCGCCTCGATGGCCGATCTTGAGTGGAGGCCAAACGAGCGGCGCCGGGTGACGATCGAGAACACGCTTCAGGATGGGCGTGAAAGCAGGCATTTCAATAGACGGCGAAGGATAAAGTGTGAAGTATGAAGTCTGAAGGATAAGGCCTTCATGCTCGAGCCCTCAGCCTTTATCCTTCATCCTTCAGACTTCACACTGGCCTTTCAAAGGTTCCAGCCGGGGCACGGCAACACGCCGCGAAGCTCGCGAGCGAGGCTTGCCGGCGCTCGGGGCTCCAGCCCCGTTCACGGGCAAAGATCTCCGCGACGGCGGGAGCCGCCTCGCGCAGCGAGCACGCCGCGAGCCAGTTCAAACCGGAGCGCCGTACCATGAAGTCTTCCACGTTCGCCGCCATTTCGTGACGGATGGCGAACTGAACCTCGGCTGCGAGCACAGGGTGGATTCCCTGCGAGCGGCTCGGCGAGTTCGGGGCTTTCGCGAATCGGCCCCAGCACCTGCTGCCAGCGGCTGCCGTACGTCCGAACGATCCGTTCGGCGATGGGCGCCGCCACGCCGAAATCCTTCCCGGCCTCGTCCGTTGCCTTTCTGACGAAATCCTCAAATGGCCCCGTGTTCCCACCCGGCAGCGGAGTCGTCCGGCTCACCTGGGCAGAGGCGGTGGCGGCGCCCAGTTGCGGACCGATACGGTCCACCAGCTTTTCGCCCAGGGCGCGGGCGGTGGTCAGCTTTCCCCCGCAAATGGTGATGAAGTTCTTGATCCCGGCTTCTTCGTGAAAGCGATATTCGCGGGTGTTGGCGGAAGGGCTCCGGCCGGGCTCAATCGCCAGGGCGCGCAGCCCTGCGAAGCTGCCCAGCACGTCGCGGGCGGTCGAGCGGCTGGCGCAGCACGCGGTTCACGGCGGCAAGCAGGTAATCAATATCGGCCGGTCGGGCTGCACGCTGGCGGGGTCGCCGTCAAAGTCCGTGTCGGTGGTTCCCAGCAGCGCGTGGCCGTGCCAGGGCAGCATCAGAAAAATCCGGTCACCGGGACGAATGGCGGCAAACAGCGCGTGGTCCGGCGCCACTGCCGGCAGGATCACGTGCGTGCCTTTGGTGAGCCGGACGGTCTTTGCGCCATCGAACCCCGGCAAGAGCGCGCGCACATGATCCACCCACGGCCCGGTGGCATTCACCCAAAAGCGCGCCGCGAGCTCGTAGCGGCGGCCGGTGAGGCGGTCCTCGACTTCTGCGGAAGCGATTCCGGCAGAGGTGCCCTGCCGCGGAAGGTCTGAAACGCGCGAATCTCCGCGTAGTTCGCCACCGTGGCGCCGCGCTCGGCGGCAGCCAGAACCATTTCCAACGTCAGGCGCGCGTCATCGGTTTCCGAGTCGTAGTAAACCGCCGCCGCGCGCAAGTCTTCGGATCGCAGCGCGGGAATGAGCCGCAGCGCTTCCTCGCGGTTCAACATCCGATGGCGGTCGCGCGCGGCCCAGATTGCCCAGCAGGTCGTAAATCGAGAGTCCCACACGAATTTTGAGCGGATAGTAAGGGTCGCCGCGATAGATGGGCAGGACGAAAGGCAAGGGAATCGCCAGGTGAGGCGCCAGGGCGAGCAAAGTGCGCCGCTCCGTGCGGGATTCGTGCACGAGCTTGAAATCGAACTGCTCGAGATAGCGCAGCCCGCCGTGGATTAGCTTCGACGAGCGGCTGGAGGTGCCGGCGGCAAAAGTCGCGCGCGTCGACAAGCGCCACCTTCAGGCCGCGCAGCGCCGCTTCCCGCGCCGTCGCCGCCCCATTGATCCCGCCGCCGATGATCGCAAGATCGTAGGTTTGCCCTGCCAATGCGCTCAGGTCTCTTTGCATGTTAGGAGGTCCACCGTCAAAAGGTTAGCATACTTGGCCCGAATTTCTCACCACGGGTCTGGAAAGGGTGTTGTCCTAATTTGAACGTAGCGCGCGCCGCTTGCGGTGTACGGAGCGAAGTTCTGGAATAGGCGTCCCTTACGGCATACGGAGCGAAGCTTTGGAGTGCGTGCAGCTTGCTGCCGCTTTTGCCCCAGCCAGCTCGCTGGCTGGGACTCCTGCCTGCAGGGAAGGAATGCGAATACAGATCGAGGTGGGGGTGGAGACTGCCGCAAGCAAGCTTGCGGAAGGAAAGCGGCAGCGAGCTGCACGCACTCCAAAGCTTCGCTCCGCGGGGAAGGATGG